>NZ_JAFLJM010000014.1 GCF_017745675.1 Alkalihalobacillus sp. BA299 | reverse complement strand
TATTACATTGATAAGGTCAATCCAAATGGAACATTTAGTCCTAATAGTAAGTCTTGGACTAATTCTAATATCACTGTTGGTTTAGATGTTAGCGACTCTCGTTCAGGAATAAAACAGTTTAGATACCGTACTTATTCAAATGGAACGTGGAGTTCATATAGTTCATGGATAACCGGCACTAGCACCGATATTACATTATCAACCGAAGGACAAAATCGTATCCATATTCAATCCGAAGATAAAGCGGGGAATATTGGTAATGATTATTCAGGTTACTATTACATTGATAAGGTCAATCCAAATGGAACATTTAGTCCTAATAGTAAGTCTTGGACTAATTCTAATATCACTGTTGGTTTAGATGTTAGCGACTCTCGTTCAGGAATAAAACAGTTTAGATACCGTACTTATTCAAATGGAACGTGGAGTTCATATAGTTCATGGATAACCGGCACTAGCACCGATATTACATTATCAACCGAAGGACAAAATCGTATCCATATTCAATCCGAAGATAAAGCAGGGAATATAGGTAATGATTATTCAGGTTACTATTACATTGATAAGACTGATCCAAATAACTATTCCCACGGAATAACTGGACATACTTATAAAAATGGGGATAATTATTGGGTGAAACCGAACCAAAGCTTGGATGTTCGATTACGTGCCTATGATTATTCATCACGAGTGTATCTAAGTTATATTCGTTTGTATGGTTCGTCGGATGCTCGTTCTCAACACAATTGGAATAGCAGCGATTCTACACATCTAAATAACTATCTAACTAGTAGTGACATAATTGTTAATTCAGTATCGAGAACATATAAAAGTAGTGATAATCGATATAAAGAAGTTACTTTTAATGTGACACCGAAAACACATGGTCAATATTATAACGTGTATAGTTTGTATCGGGATAATGCTACAAATTGGAGCGACAATTACTCCTGGTATTCAACAGGCATGACTATTCGAACAGATGCTGTAGCACCGACTCACGTTTCAAATGGAGTTTATGGAGCTAGATTTGTTAATGGTGGTGATTACTGGATTCGACCTAATGACAATGTTGATATAAGGGTAAGACAAAACGATCCTCATTCTGGTAACAAATTTCAAAATTTACGATTTACTGGTAGTGACGTTGATGCCCGTTCACAACATTTGTTTAGCAATTCTAGCACACATAATAATCATTGGATGACAAGTTCTCATGTGAGTATTAATTCAGCCCATCGTGAAGAAAACACAAATTATGGCCGTGTTTTATGGAATGTGACAGCAAAAACACATGGACATACGTATGATATTCAATATTATTTTAGGGATAACGTAAATAATTCCAGAGGTTATCTTAATACTGGTAAACGTTTAAGAATAGATGGTGTTGCTCCATCTGTTGTCTATAGAAATAAAGAAGATACTAGCAATTTCACGAGCAGAGATTGGTCAGATGATGACATTGAAGTGCGTTTGAAGTATAGTGACTCACATTCGGGTTATAAACGGTCTCGATATGTTTGGACATTATCTCCTAGTACACCAAGTGAAAGTGAATGGTCTGCTTGGACAACTGATTCGAACTATGTTGTTACAAAAACAACAAAGGGAAAATGGTATCTTCATACCCAAATGCAGGATAATGTTGGTAACACAAGAACAGTCGTAAATGGAGAATACCGTTTAAATCATTATCCAGTAGCAGGATTTGAATTTGATAGCGGCACTTACTATATAGGTGACGCTATCAGCGTAACAAGTTTGTCCTATGATCCAGATGGTGATCCAATTACTCATGATTATGAGATTACAAAACCAGACAACACGAAAGTCACTTTTACAACACCTAACTTTACTTATGTTCCTGATATACCAGGTAATTACAAATTTACACTAACAGTAACAGATAACACCGGATTTTCAGACACTGTTTCAGCTACTATTTATGTTAATGACTTAACCCTAACAGGAAAGGTGCTTCATACTCCTGAGTGGGAATCAAAACACGATGCTTTAGGTCATGATCCATTAGAGTTTTATAGTGGAGAAAAATTTATACTTGAAGCGGATGTTACAGATTATCCAATTGATTATGTAACTGTAGATTTTGAAGGGACACAGGATAATGGTAATTTATATACTAGAACCATTACTTTATCCTATGCTTCGCCAACTCTTTATAGTGGAGAATTGTTTGATTCTCAGTTTACTGAAACAGGTACTACTCTTAAAAACGGAACTGTTAAATTCACCTTTACGGTGAGGTATGAAAACGGAATTGTAAAAACTGATGTTGTTTATCCGACCATCATCGGTTCGGTGTGGGACTACTTTAAAATTCACAGACGTTACTAAATTTTAATAATATGTTAATCATATTATTAAATGTCACAAATTATATTATAATTTGTCATAAAATCAGTATTAGCAAACCCTTGTTAATACTGGTTTTTTTATTTATTTCTTTAATAAGTGCTTTTTATTCCTTATGGTAAACTGACAATTAAAAAGTACTAAAATATATTGGTATTAATTATATTTGTCATAATTTGTTCCGTTTATGTCATAATTCGTATATGTTTTTAACTCCTTTGCTATCTCCACTTGTTTCATACATTTTTTGTGTAAGCGTAAGCTCATTTCTTTCTTAGTCAACTTTTCTTTTAACACTTTAACTACTTCATTCTTTTATAAGATTTTTTATCTTATTATAAGCAATAACAATTTTTTGCGAAAGTAAGTAAGAGATGTGAGTCTCTATTGTGAATAGGAGATGTGGTCACGATAGAATTAAGCAGCAAGACTTGTTTTATCACGTTTAAAGATTGCTGTTTGTAAAATAACTAAGTGACAGCTACCGTATTATGTTTTATATTGAGTTTAAGTTTAAGTTTAAGTTAATTTACTTTACTTTCCAATGAAAAATGGTGATTAAGTTCCACATTACAGAAAGGAGAGTCTTTAAAATTTCGCGAAAAGATAGCGTTACATTAGATAAATTTCCAAGTTTAATAAAGGAATGGCATTCTACAAAAAATGAAGAATTGTCTCCAAGTGAACTTACTAGCGGTTCCGGTAAAAAAGTTTGGTGGCAATGTGCAAAAGGTCACGAATGGCAAGCATTAATTTATTCCCGAACAAGTGGAAGAGGGTGCCCATATTGTTCAGGAAAAAGAGTTACTAAATCTACCTCACTTGGATTTAAACATCCAAACCTTTTAAAAGAATGGAATTATAAAAAAAATAAAGATATAGATCCATTTGCTGTTGCTCCCAAATCAAATAAAAAGGTTTGGTGGGAATGTAAAAATAAACATGAATGGAAAACATCTATTGCTCATAGGACTACTGATGGGACAAAATGCCCTTATTGTACAAATCAGAAAGTATCTAATTCTAATAGCTTAGCAACAAAATTTCCAGAGATCGCGAAAGAGTGGCATTCCATAAAAAACAATAAAAGTCCCAGCAAAGTAATAAGTGGTTCTAATAAAAGGGTTTGGTGGCTATGCGAACAAGGACATGAATGGCAGGCAACCATAATAGATAGAACAGAAAAAAAATACGGGTGTCCATACTGCTCTGGAAGAAGAGTAACTCTAGAAAACTGTTTAGCAACAGTGAATCCTAAAATTGCTGGAGAGTGGGTTCATAAGCGAAATGGTGATCTTACTCCTAGAGATGTTTTACCTAAATCAGGAAAAAAAGTATGGTGGCAATGTGAGCAAGGACATGAATGGCAGGCTACGGTCTATAACCGTACATATGGGTATGGATGCCCCTACTGTGTAGGACAGAAGGCATCTAGAGAAAATAACCTTTTGATTATTAGACCCGAAGTAGCAAAGCAATGGCATCCAACAAAAAATGATTCTTTAACCCCCCATGATGTTACCCCGAATTCTAAAATAGTAGTATGGTGGATTTGTCCAAAAGGGCACGAATGGCTAGAAGCTGTGGTAAAAAGAAAGAATAACAATTGTCCTTATTGTCAATCAATTGCTATACAAAAACCACAACTTCTTAAAGAATGGCATCCATTAAAAAATGGAGATTTATCGCCTTTTGATTTCACGCCTGGTTCTGATAAAAAGGTATGGTGGAAATGTGTAAAGGGGCATGAATGGAAAAGTAGTATATATAATAGAAGCAAAGGTGTTGGTTGCCCATTATGTAATGCATATACCCAAAGTTCATTTGCTGAAAAAGCTGTCTTTTATTATTTGTTAAGAGTATTTCCAGACTCTACGAGTAGATATATTTTTAACATTAATGACAAAGATTATGAAGTAGATATATACGTATCAAGTATTAATTTAGCCATTGAGTACGATGGGTATTATTATCATTCAAGTCATGATTCCTACAAAAGAGATCGAAACAAGAATAAAGCTTTACAAACTCAAGGAGTTAAACTTGTCAGAATACGAGAAGAAGGCTTGTTAAATTTTAATGAGGAACATCCTAAAGTGTTGATTAGAAAATATGATAAAGACGATCAATCGTTAAGTGAAGTTATTTTCGAATTAATTATGTATATAAAGAAAGTCCTCAATCATAATATCTTAATTCCAGAAATAGATGTAGAAAAGGATAGAACTTTAATTACTGAATTAATGGAGTATGGTGAAATAAAGAATAGTTTTGGAAAAGTAAGACCTGATTTAGTTAAAGAATGGAACAGTGAGAAAAATGGAAAATTAACCCCCTTTATGTTTAGTGCCGGTTCAACAAAAAAGGTATGGTGGCAATGTTCAAAAGGTCATGAATGGCAAGCTGGAATAAATAGTAGAGGTAGACAAAATGGAACTGGTTGTCCTTTTTGTGCAGGAAAAAAAGTAAACTTAGAAAATTGTTTAGAAACAATAAACCCTAGTCTAGCAGCAGAATGGCACCCCATAAAAAATAAAAAATTAACACCTAAAGATGTAACTTTGAACTCTGGAAAAAAAGTGTGGTGGCTTTGTTCCAAAGGACATGAATGGATATCGTCTATTAATCACAGATCCAATGGTAAAGGGTGTCCTTTTTGTGCAGGTCAAAAAGTTTCTAATGATAATAGCCTTTCTATAAAAATGCCTGGATTGGCAATAGAGTGGCATTCAACAAAAAATAGTTTAACCCCCTATGATGTCACATGTGGATCGGGTAAAAAAGTATGGTGGCAATGTGAGCAAGGACATGAATGGCAGGCAACAATTAATAGCAGAGTAGGAGGTAGAAGGTGTCCATATTGCAGTGGAAGGAAACCGACTCCCGAAAACTGTTTGGAGACAGTATTTCCAAATTTAGCGACAGAATGGCACCCTATTAAAAACAAAGATATAACTCCTAGAGATGTTTTACCTAAGTCAGGAAAAAAAGTATGGTGGCAATGCGAGCAGGGACATGAATGGCAGGCAAAAATAAATAATCGAGCAAACCTTGGCAGAGGATGCCCGTATTGTAACAACCAAATTAAAATGTATAAGAGATATAATTAATGTAGTTAATGACAAACGAAATCAATTTGTAAATATGGTAATCGAGGCATTGAAAGTGATTATTTCAACCAGTAATAAGTCCATTTTTTCATTACGGGAAGTGGCCATGAAAATTCTGGCGTAGGTTTATGATATAAATTTATTAAAAATCGACCGTTATTTATGACATTAAATAATGTAATTCACATAATACCTTTTTGGAAGTCAGTTTTACTGGCTTCCATTTATTTTTCCTATAAATAGGGGTATTCAATTGTAGTAGTCCTAATTACCTAGGTGATTTTATAGGTATTTATTCCCCTTTTTAGTTAAATGTTCACTTTTAATGGTTTTTCATTTCTGTTATTATGGTATTATTAATAATTTTACTATCCCTACAAATTTTTCTTTGATCACGAACTATATAATACCTAAAAAAATTAGTTATATTTGTTTAATTTTTAAAAAAAGGATAGAATTAAATACTTTTCAATTTTTAATCAATTACTATAATGGTAACAGTTTGTTTCAGAAAGGTAGGTTATAGTAGTGATAACTAAGGAGAGAGTCGAGTTTATGGGAATGGTCTTAAGCGATTACATCTTTCGAAAAACATACTTTCTTGCAGATGATAATACAGTGGTTGAATTTTTCTCATTAATTGAAGAGCGAAGAACTATATTTAAAAATAATCCAAAAGAAAATAGATTTACTGCAATCACTCTAAAAACTGATTTAAGAGAAATTCCTATAGATAATTTTGATGTATCTTTTGTAGAAAAATTAATGAATGAAGATGAAATCGTTGAAAAATACCGTGTTACAAAAGAGAAAAAGGATAAGCTTCTCCAATATAATTCTTTATTTGAAGCTAAAGCATCCGACTATCCAAAAAATCTAAATTAACAGTAGATATTATTGTTATTAATAGAGGTTTCATATATAATATAACTACATATAGTATTTCTTTTTAGTTTTTTTATTGTGCGACCATTTATTTAGGTCAGCAGAGTAGTTATTAAATTTCAAGAGCCCTTCGGGTTCAGACTAGAACACTACCAGTGTGTTCATTTTTATTAGTCTGTTCCTTGAAGGGCTTTTTTGCATTTTAAGGAGGTGAGAGGAAGTAGTTTATTAATCTAGTCTTTTTTCAGATTTAAGGGTGTATTTTCTAAAAAACTTTTTTGAAAGGGTGTTTTGTTTATGCTATTTAAGCATCAACTAAGTTGTTCTGTGAATTGTATTATTGGAAGCGGGGTTTTTATGTATGTTTAAGATAACGTGTTTTATCGAACATTCTCCCGAAAAACTTTCAGCTGCATTAACTGGATTACATTTTCAGAATAAAAAAGAAGGATTTATTTGGAGTGTAGATGGCCACATTTTTAGAATTGAACCGTTCAAATATCAAGGTAGAGCCACTAATTCTTATGGTTATCGTGTTTATTTTGACGGGTCTATTGATGGTGGGATTTATTTATTCGATTTATCTATGGGTTTTTTAAATCCAAAGGTTACGGGTGTTGAATATAATCTTTATCATCAAAACAGAGATAAAAATGATTGGTTAAAAGACTTAAATTCTCGAAAATCGTATCAGAAATCAGATACACTCGGTATTTACCGAAAAGGGAATGTTGGAGTCGTGGTATTAGATGATTGTGTGAATTTACAAATTCGTGCAACAAAAAAACGGTCATTAAAATTGATTGAGTGTTTGAAGCAGATCGATATGATACAGGAAGAAATTAAACCTGTTGAATACGATCTTTTTTCAATTCTGGAAGAAGGTGTTGCTATATGACCTTCGACTTTTATGTTGGAAACACTCAGTATACCGTTGGAGAGAGTATGATTCGAAAGAATGGAGAAGTTATTTTTCAAGGAAAACTCTATATTTATAGGTTGATCTTTGGAATGCCAGCTTTAATCATCATTAGCGAGAATGAAAACATTTCTCCTAAAGTGTTTAAAACCGGTAATGTTACTTCTATTCTTCCACACTATGAATTTTTAGAAGGTGAACAACAACCCACTAAACTCATTTATCAAATTGAATTTAAAAAACAGGGTTCACGTTCTATAAGAGGTTATAGTTGTCTTGCAGTATCTGATGTTCATGCAGCACAGCTTTTTCGAATTCGATATAAGGAAGAAGAAGCCATGATTTTATCTATTTCTTTATCGGAAAGAGAACAAAAACAAGCGTAAATTTTTCAGAGTGTAGTAAGAGATGGTGCAACGGAGCCTCTCTTTTTTTATTTCAAAATACCGAATGGAGTGTTCAAAATGAATAAAACAATAGATTTTCTTTCAAATAAAAAAAATAAACAGCGTCTTTTACGCCTTTTAAAGAAGAACGGAGAGTATTTAGGATTTCGTAAAACAGAAGGATTTATTTATCTTCTTAATATTGGAGAAGTCGATGGGAATGCCGTATTTATTGAAGTAGCACTAAATAACGGTGATTTAACCATTCTCGGTACTCATGTTGGTGAAGAAGTTAATGAATTTATTCATATTGCAAATTAATCATTTTTTAATAGGGAGGAATTTAATATGTTAAACAGTAGTCAAAGAGATGTTTGGGGGCTAAATTTAAGCCATACCGCTGCTTAATTACTAAACTTTTGAGAAAGTACTTAATAAACCAAGTGAGACAGTATGAGATTTATTCATACTGTCTTTCTATTTAAGGAGGATACACGATGATAGATAAAAAGACTGGTAAGGCTTATCGGAAATTGGTTACTGCTAGTTCACAATATGAAGCGTTTAAGATTATCGACAGATTAGATCCTCATATTGCAAAACGAGTATTACTTACGCTTTTTATGAATTCAAATCAATACGCTAAACAATAAGTTTTACCTAAAACAGTCTTGAATTCTACAAACTTCTTAATCGGAGGGATTACAAATGAAATTTAACACTATTAAGGATTTACCTTTAGTTATTGGAAATGTTCTAGATTCAAATAATTTTATCAATAAGTCTTTTGCTATGACTGTTGATCAAATTCCTTATTTTATTATGGAACATAGAACAAGTAATAATCGTTTACGGGTTCTTGCTCCTGTAACGGAATTTCCCTTACTAGAGGTAGATAACGGAGTTTTGGATGATTGTTGTGAAGAAGAATACCTAAATGAATTGTTTAGTACTTTGCTTAATTTACATGCAGGAATCGAAGAAGCTAGAGAGTTTAAGCCATTATGTCAAACATAATGAGTAAATAAACACATTTTTCATTAACCAAATAGCCCCTTCCTAGTGGGAGTAAACTAATCATACTCCCCGTGTACTAGGTGGGGAGTCTATTGGAGGAATTTTAAAATGAAAAGAAATTGTGAATGTAAATTTGATGGTTTTGAACTTGTACGTTGTGAAACGTGTTTAGAGTATGAAAAGTTTAAAGAGGGACTAGAAACTGAACCTACAGAGGTAGCGGGGTCCATAATGGAGGATTTACTTGAAAATCGCTTTTATCAACGTATGAAGATGGCTGAAGATAACACTAAAGCTATAAAGAAAACTTTGAGAGAACAATTAGAAAGTCATGAGAGCAAAAGGCATGAATTTAAAAACCATAACCTAGTCGCTAAGTTTGTTGCTAAAAAAGTAGCGAACACCGACTATGAAGGGTTAAATGAATTTTTAAATGATATCGGTTTACTTGTGCCTACTGTAAAGCTTAATCATAAAGACATTAAGAAGGATGCTCTATTGTTAGATGCTTTTTCTCCATATCAATTGGAACAAAAGTATAAACTTCATATTGCATTCAATAAAGAGGGGAAATTAATCAAACAATATCCTACACAAAGTTTTGAGGAACAATGTATCAATGAACTAATCGATTCTTATTCAAACTGGAATAGTGAACACAAACGCTTAGTGACTCAGTATGAGGAAACTAAAATTGAATTGCTTGCTTGCCCAATATTGAAAAAAGAAAAGAAGGTTAGCCATAAATATGGTTCTGTATCAAGAGTAGCCTTAGATCCTGAATATAACATTTCGCAAATTTACGATGAATTAGGAGCCGATTTCCTTATTCGTTACGGTAAACCGGATTCAGAGAAGTTACAGGAATTTGTATATAAAGGATTGCTTTCTCAAAAAGACATAGACCAATTTAAACAAGTCATTGATATTCGATTAGATTTCATCGTGCTTACATTGGATGCCGAAGAAAGAATGCTTTCCATGTTACACAATAAAAAGATGATAGCAGCTCAAAATCGACGTATTGGATAAATAGGAAAACATTAAATATTAAAGGGAGGGAATGTCCTCTTGCTAAGCATATTAGCAGGGGGACTCCCCTCTTTATGCTTAGTAATGACAACAAACATGAATGATATTTTTGAGAATATAAAAGAACATATGAAGGAAGTTTACCTTCGAGAAAAGAAAACATTAGCTATGGCTTTTAGTGGTGGAAAAGATAGTACTTTAATGCTTCTTTTATTGTGGGAAATGCTTGCTTCTTTACCGTTAGAACAACGGACTAAAAAGGTTCACCTTATTTCTTCAGATACAGGTGTCGAAACACCAGATATGACCGATTATGTCTATCGTGCCATATCTTCCATACAAAAATCTGCTAAAGAGCAACAGATCCCAATTGAAGCTACCATGATTCAACCTAGTTTGAAACAGAGCTTTTGGTGGAAAATTCTTGGTCGAGGTACTTTAATTTCTACACCAAATACTCGTCATAGATGGTGTACGCATACACTTAAGATTTCTCCTACACAAGAGAAGTTAAAGGAGTTATTGGCAACCGCTCCCGTTCGTTTTGATAACCAAGATAAGTATCAGCTGATTTTAATGTTGGGGACCCGTTTAGAAGAGTCAGCGCGACGTAAAGCATCAATGGAGCATTTTCAATTGAGCGAAGAATCACTTTTTAGTCGGCATAGTGATTTCGATGAAATACTATGTTATTCCCCATTAAAATTTGTCACCGCTGATGAATTATGGTTCAAACTCATGGATTATACAATATTCCCATTTGGTGTTGATTTTCAAGAATTAACAGTCCAATATGGTGAATCAGTCATGGAATGTGGAGTCAAGGTTTCGAGTGAACAAGGTAATTCTTGTGGTAGTGCTGGAAGTAGACAAGGTTGCTGGACTTGCGGTTTAATCAGTGGCAAAGACCCTATGCTTGTTCGTCACATTGAAGAAGGAAAATCTAAATATCAGTACCTTTTAGATTGGAAAACCTTGATGTTACGAATGAGAAATGACATACGCTTTCGAGAAGTCTTACCGCGACAACAATTCAATAAAAAATTGAAGGAATTAGCGGAAAAACGGAAAAAGAAAAAGCAAGTAGGTTTATTTGAGTTATTCGATGAACACGCACATACAGACCGTTATATGACGTTTCAAAAAGCTGAGAGGGATGAATATTCTCCAGGTGCAATGACAGTAGAAGGTCGTCGTATTCTATTAGAATACTTGCTATATATTCAAGAACAGACCAACTATAAACTCATTCATGAATACGAAGTGAATGCTATCCTCGATTGTTGGAAGGAGCTTGATGGAATTATTGTAAAGCGTGAGGATTTGAAACCAAAGGAATTTTCTTATGATGGAGAAGTTATTTTTCTTCCAGATAAGAAGATCAACAAGAAATTAACGACAAATCCTAATCCTGTTTTTTATGTGACAATCGATATGTCGATGGAAGAAGGAGAGCTTTATGAATTCTTTAAAGAACGCCAACAAGCTACTGGACAAAGTTATTTCTTCTTTCCCGCTACAATGGACTTTAAAGAACTTACCATTGTATATAACCAAGTTACTTTCGTTGTGTACAAGGAAGGTATTCTAGAGTCTATTGAAGCGCATAATGAGATTTTTAGATGGTTAGGGTGGCATTACGGTTCATTTACCGAGAAAACGAAAAAAGCGGCCTTAAATCATTTGATGCTAAGTGCTATTGGTGAAGGTTTAATCCATAGACAAAAAGAGAAAGAAAAAGAAAAGTTACGTTCAATGCCTAAAGTAGAGGTTCCAGTTATGGAAAATGATAATGGACAATTTACTTTAGCAATTTAACATAGAAATTGCCTTGAAGACTCAATGAGTTTCAGGGCTTTTTATTTTGGGGAGAAAGAGTAATAAAAAGAAAGAAGAAAGAACAAAAAATGCTCTTTCTTCAAGCCTTGTATTGCTCTTATACTGTTTCAAGAGAACGATATGATTTAGGGTGAAGTTTCCCTTCACCAATGTGAATCACTTTCTGATCCTCATGCGTTAACTCGAAAAGTTCCGAAGCTAATTCCTCTGAAACTCCGTAGGTCCAAGCTCGTTTAACATCTCCTGAGTCCTGATTCCACACAACAAGCCAGAATAGTTTAATTTCATTGTTTACTAACATATAACCACTTCCTTTTATATTTTTCGCAATTTATATGCGATATATATAATGGTAAATCATAAACTTTAGAATGGATATTATAGGGGATTTTTTTATTAAATGCATTTTCTTTACCATACACATCCATTTTTTCAATTAACCTACTATTAACTTTAGACCATTTTCTTGTTATTGTTATGTGATATAAAGGGGGAGTGTAATTTGCTTAATACACCAATTAAACCCATGCTTCTCCAACCTTCAACAACTATTCCCAAAGGGGAATTTCTACACCAATTAAAAATGGATGGGCATAGAACACTTTTACATTACGATCATGGGAAGATTAAAGTCTTTACCAGGCACATGAATGACGTAACTGCCAAATATCCTGAACTTCAACATATTAGACTGCCTGTAGATACTTGTATTTTGGATGGTGAACTTATTTGTTTTGATGAATCAGATCCACCAAAACCTTGTTTTGATAGTCTAACTACTCGTTTCCAAGCATCTAATCCAAATAAAATACAATCTCTTTTAAATACTTTACCGGTTTCATTTTCAGCATTTGATATTATTTTTCTTAATGGTCAAAGTCTAATTGATAAAAATTTAGCTTTTCGGTTTAATAAACTCCAATCCATTATTACGAATGAACCTTATATTTCGTTATGTCCAACCTTTTCAGATGGTGAGGCTCTCTTTGAGAAAATCGTAGAGTTAGGACTTGAGGGAGTTTGCAGTAAGTCGTTATCCGGTTTCTATCGTTTGAATGAAAGACCAACATCCAAAAGTAATGATGTATGGTTCAAAATTAAAAATTACCAGTACCAAATTATACAAATAGGAGCTTTGAGAAAAGGAGAATTTGGGTGGATGATGCTGCAAGATGGTAAGTATCGAGGGATTTTAGAATTTGTTCCACCTGATGAAAGGAAAGCATTTTATCAAGTTTCTAAACAGCTAGTTAAAGGTGAAGATAAAAAATATATCTACCTAGAACCACGTTTACAATGCAAGGTAAAATATCAATGCCTTTCCAAGAAAGGTTTAATGAGAAGTGCAAGTTTTGTAGAATTTATCTATTAACAATAATGCAGCATTGAAAATATGTTCATATTATTACGAACATAACTTCAATGCTTTTTTAATGTTTGATTATTGTTCGAATCTCTCATGATGAATACGGAAGTGGAACTGTCGTTGAATATCGAGATAATTACATATTTGTAGACCTAGATGATGGAGAAAAAATGATGTTCATCGCTACTGATTCTGTTATTGATTATAAAAATATTGAATTCTAATTTCATATATTGTCTTTTAATTTAAACAATAGTATTATAGATTTATAAGTATTTTTGTTTTTGTTTTTTTGTGTGCGACCTATATTTAAAGGTCAGCAGGGTAACTATTAAACTACGGAGCCATTTTGGTTCAGACTATGACACAACAAGTGTGTCTTTTATTAGTCCGAACCGAAATGGCTCTTTTTGCATTTTAGGGGGTGATTTTATCGAGTAGTAATGAATCTTTGTCTTTAATTGTTTTTTCAGATCAAAGGGTGTAGTTTAAAAAATTCTATTGAAAGGGTGTTTTATTGTGAAAGCAGCAGTTAACCAATCATTTGAAACTCTTAGTCAAGTTACGGAGGCATTTTCGTCAAATAGACGTTATGGAGCAGAAATTATTTTGCCTGATGGTGAACGTCGTTACTTCCGTAGCAGAAGTTGTAGTAAGAAGGAAGCCGAGAAAGAAATATTAGTCTATGTTGCTAGTATTGAAAATTACCTCAATCGACCTGTTTTTTGGCGCTTTGCTGGAGATAAGGTATATCGAATGGGTAATCTTGATGCTCCTAAAGGAAAGCTACGACAAAAGATCAAAAAAGCGGTTTTAGAATTTTTTGATTTAGACTAAGAGAAGGAGTGATATGATGGTCAGTTTTTTCATGGGAGTCATTTTTTTGTGTTGTGGAATTGGTTGTTTAATTTACAGGGATTTTCTCCTGAAATCATAACTTATTTCATCAATCTAAAAATCAAATTTAATTAAACATTTGGGAGGAAAACGAAATGAATCGCACAATACTTGTAGGACGTTTAACAAAGGACCCGGAGCTTAGATACACACCAAGTGGAGTAGCTGTTGCAACATTTACGTTAGCAGTTAATCGCACTTTCACGAATCAACAAGGTGAACGAGAGGCTGACTTTATTAATTGTGTTGTTTGGAGAAAGCCCGCTGAAAATGTTGCGAATTTCTTAAAAAAAGGAAGTCTTGCAGGAGTAGATGGTCGTCTTCAATCAAGAAGCTATGAAGGTCAGGATGGTAAGCGTGTTTTTGTAACTGAAGTTGTTGCAGAAAGTGTACAATTCTTGGAACCTAAAAATAGTAACAATGCACAGGGTGGCGGTAATCAACAAGGACAAGATAATTATGGCGCTAATCGTGGAAATAATCGTAATCAGAATTCTTACAATAATGATCCTTTTGCAAATGAAGGTCAACCTATTGATATTTCTGATGATGATTTGCCCTTTTGAGCAGCGTTGATGTAAATTGTCTTGAATTAACCAAAAGAGTGTTTTAATCCAATCGGATTGAACACTCTTTTTTATTTTATTAATCATTGAGAGGGTGAAGTAAGATGAATGAATATGAGGTAATTCGAAATGGTGAAAGTGTATTAACTGATTCTGCTGAAGGCATTCGTATTTGGATGGAAGATGAAATAGGAGATAAGCTTAACTTTATTGTCATGCTGCAAGAAAATGATGATGACGATGAGTTAGAAGTTTATTTGCATACTGACAATTACGAGGATCTAGAATCAGAACAACTTTTAAAACTTAATGAATTAGGATTATCTGAACATAATTCTCTTCAAGCTATTTGTAAGGTGTTAGACATAACCGTTCTTCAGTAAAACCTTAGTGCTTTTTATATAGCTTTCAATCCCTAGTGTAGAGGGGAATTAATCTAAACTCCCCCTACACAAAAAGGGGAGTTGAAAGGGTGTATATTAATGAATAAACAAGAGAAAATCAAAGTCATTAAAACCTTATCTGCAGGTGATGTAGTTACTTTAACCGATGGTAGAAAAGCCGAGTTCGTTGAAATAAAGCGAACAAAGTGGGTTGGCATTATCGAGGGTACACGTTACCGCATTCCAGCTGAAATGTTTGCAAATAAAGGAGAAGGACTTTCAGATGAAATTCTTTTAGAGAGAGCAAAAGCTCAGCAATCTAAACAACATGAACTTAATCAAAAGAAGACTCAACTTAAAGCACTAAAACCAGGTGACATTATTGAAGTATCTTCTGGTGAAAAGGTTGCTTTTCTTAAGTTGAACCGGACTAAGTTTATTGGGGAAGAAAACGATGGCATTCAATATAGCTATCCAATCTCCATGTTTGTGAAACTTGTTGAGAACAGAAAGCTAGATCCAAAGAAAGAAAGTATCAAAAAACTTGCTAAGAAATACAAAGGCCATACCATTCAAACTGGTTGGGGACCATCGAAAATTGGGTCACTATCAGCTGATGAAAGGTATGTAATCATGTATGAATTTGGTGAGGAACGATACGATTTAACTTTAGAGGACTTCTTAGAAGAAATGAAGTCTAATGGATTAGTTTAATAAACTCAATATCCGTTAATGGTTTGAAGGGAGAATATTTATGAGTAAGCAAAATCAGAGTGAAAATACTGTTGTATTCAATTTGGAAAAAATGAAGAAGTTTGCTGATCAAGATGCCTTAATTAAATTTATGGCCAACGATTTAGCAAAGAAAAATGGCAATTTAGAAGAAGCCTACCAAATTGTGTTTAACAGTGAAGTATTAGGAGATTCGACTATGGAGGATATATACAAATCTTTATAGTCCATTAAAGAAAAAGATCAATATTGGTCTTTTTCTTTTATTTTTAGAATCTTTAGGAGGAATGTTGGATGCCAAAAGCTGAGTTTATTTCTAAAAAACAATTAATCGATAAGCTGCAAAGCTATGGTTATGACCTTTTTTATGATGGAACAACGGATATTAATAAATCGGTTGTATATGAAATTGCTATCAATGAAGGTTATCGGTTTGAAGCAGCACTCGACCTTTGGGAAACACCCATTTATTAATCTAATTTTTAGGGAGGAATTTTAAAATGTCACATATCGGTAATAAGCTGCGTGCTGGATTTTTTGCTACCCCAGAACGTCAAGGAGAGTATATTTATCAACTATTAGATGTGCAATCAGATGGTGCTTGGTTTGACCCTACTTGTGGTGAAGGAGCAATTTTACAACAAATTGCCCAAAACCGTGAAAATGTAGAAATCAAAACCTATGGCGTCGAATTAGATAAAGGAAGGTTTGAAAAAGCCAACCAAGTCTTAGACCATTGTATTAATGCCCCGATTGAGTCAATGGTGATACAGAATGATGTTTTTTCTTGTGTCTTTCTAAATCCACCATATGATTTTACCATGAAGGGTATTGAAGATAATGGAGCGGAACGGAAAGAGTATCTAGAACTTGTTAGAAACACTAGATATCTTAAAGAAGGTGGAGTCATGATTTATGTAATCCCTTCTTACCGCTTTGCTGATAAAAAGATTGCTCGTCATTTAGCGAATTACTTTGAAAATATAGGAATGCTCCGTTTTAGTGATGAGGATTATGATGATTTTCGTCAATGTGTTTTTATTGGAACGAAAAAAAGAGGAAAGTTTAAAGATTTTAATGAAAAACTTTTGGAATTCCTAATGAATTTAGATAATGAGGATTTTGTTAAAACAAAAGTTACCCCTCTTAATCTATTAGTTGGGAAACATCAATGGACCGTTCCAGGTGGAGCTACAGAGTTACGGACATTCTACACAAAATTAGAGTTGAAAACCGATTATCATAATGCCATTCGCACTTCTAAGGGTATGGAACAATTTAAAGCCCGTACAAAGCCGAAAGAATTGGAAATTGGCGGTCACCCTATCTTACCATTAAATCAAGGTCAAATGGCGCTCTTACTTGCGTCAGGTGCTGTTAATGGGCTTTTAGGAGAAGGGGATGATCTTCATCTTGTACAAGGTCTTGAGATTGTTTCTAAAATCCAAGAAGAAGAAGTAAAAGTACATGATAGTGGGGCAAAGACTAAAATTATGAAAGAACGGACTAAGCGGGATGTTTCAGTTAAAGTTATTACACCCGCCGGATTAGTTCGTAAACTTGTGTAGAAGTATTTTATTAATCAATTTGAGAGTGTATTTATCAGAGAATGAGTCTTTAAGTAGACTTGTTCTCTTTTTTTATTAACTAAACAAGGAGAGGTATAAATGGCACAACAAATAAGTTTATTCGATATAGAGGCCAGTAATAAACCGGTAGATATTCGTACAGACGTACAAGGGAATCGTAAAATTTCCTATGACGTGGGTGAGGAAATTGCGGGGAGTAGAAAAAGTGAAGCTGCTTTACGAAAATTGTTTGCAGATAAAAAATCAGTAGAGCTATTGGATCAAATTGAAGGTAGTTCAGCTGTACTTGCTGCGGAATTAGTTTCAAAACAAGAATTGTTTGCAGATTTTTCACTGGAAGATGAAAAAGAGAAAGGTGTAGATGTTAAGGTTGCTCGATTAAAGCAATTGTTAATTCAACGTATCGACTCTCAGCCTTCAGACAGTGCAAAAACTCGTAAAGCCTATTTTCATGCTACTCAAGAATTGAAGAAGCGATTTAATGAATTGGTTACTTGGGAACAATTTAGTTCGTTTATCGACAAGATGAATAATCAACTTGTCTTTGAAGGATCTGACAGTACCTATACAGAAAACCACATTGCTAATTTGCGGAAGGAATTAAATGATACAGATAAGTCGGATACAAAGGCAGTTAATACTTTGAAAAGACGTATTGAATTAGCTGAGAAACGTTTAGATTGTATCATCGATGCAAATCAATGGAATTTCAGTGTATTAGGTAAATCCTTTAAAAACTTTTTCACCAAACAAGCGAGTATTAATAGTACCCTTAGTACCATTAACAAATTGCAGTCCTGGGATGAACTTCTTGCACCAAAAAAATCTACTAAAACAGGAAAGAAGAATAAGCCTGTTTGGGAAAGAGAGTTACCAGAACGACCTGACCGCAATGGTGGGCGAGTGACGAATGTAGAAAAGCCGGAAGATATGCTTCGTATCTTTATGTTCCGAGGAATACAATTTGGAAATTACGTTAATGACGACAAGGGATTAGAGCATATCTTTAGATGCTCCGAAGCTTTTCATGACCTTGCAGATATTTTAGGTGTTTCCGATTTTGATGTCTCCTTAAACTCCGATCTTGCCCTAGCTTTTGGTGCAAGAGGAAGAGGAAAGGCGCTTGCTCATTATGAGCCGCGCGAACGAGTCATTAATTTTACTCGGGATAAAGGTACTTTAGGTGTGACCGCTCATGAATGGTTTCATGCCTTAGATAACTTCCTGTTTTCGCATTCCCATAACCATAAAAATGGTCATATCGGATACTTATCAAATTTAGAGGGAATTGGCTTAACCATTGTAAGTGATATAAAAAATGCTATGAGTGACTTAATCAAAGAAATCAAAGAAGGAAACTCTTTATCTTATTTACAAAATGAAAATAAAGAAGGCGATAAATGGCGTGTTAGTTCTTCCTTTAAGGCTATGTATAGCAAATATAAAGGTGATTTAACAGCCATCATGACGCATTACTATCATGAAGCTAAGTCCCGCTTGGATTATCGAGTAAAGATGCTGTCTTTTTATAGTTCAAGTGACCGAGATAAAGAAGTTCAGAGGTTTGAACGTAGGATGGCAAGAGATTTAAAGAAAAGTGCTCAAGCTTTAGCCTGGTATCACGAACAACAAACAGGAGAAAGAGTAGAAAGCATTCCTTATCCAAGCGATAAAAGTGAGTTTTTCTTACAGTCTATCTCTTTAGATCGTGGTAAAGAAGGGAAGTATTGGTCCAGCAATGTTGAACTTGCAGCTCGTGCTTTTGAAGCATGGGTGCAAGATAAGTTAACAGAGCAAGGCAGACGTAGTGATTACCTTGTTTGTGGAACAAATGATTCCCTCGCTTATCCAACTGGAGAAGAACGCACTAAAATAAACGAAAAGATAGACGTATTTGTAGAAAAATTAACAAAATATGTTCTGTTCTAAGGGAGAGATATAATAATGACATTAAACTACTGTGAATTTAACCATGACTTTTTCTTAAATGAAAATATTAGTTGGTATAACCGAAAGGGAGTTTATAAATTAGATGATGAAATCAACGTAACCATTGAGTTAGTAACCAACGGTGTTCATAAAACTTATAAAGGATACCTGGTTTCGATCATTCATAAAACCAACGGTAAAATCGACAGTGAGTACTTCGATTTTGATGCCTATATGAGCATTGAGAACCGCATAGACGACCGTTCGGATTATCCTGGCGGATTTAGCATTGTTCAGCACGTTTGCGCCCGTGAAGGTATTCCTAAGTGGTATATTGCAAAACCTCATAATGAAGATATTAATTATATGGGGAATATGATTTTTCATTATATTGAACGTTGGAGAAGGTAAATATTAATGTATCATAGAGGAGGAAAACAATAATGAAGAAACCTATCGCTCCTATACAAGCGGATATTATCTTTAAGGCTCTTTATTATACAGCACGTAATGAAGGTGTTGAAATAAAAGAAGAGTTGACTGAAATATATGAAGTATTAGCAGAAGACAATCCAAACGAAACACACGTAATAGATACTGTAGATGTTATGGAATATTTAAGCGAATTCATTAAAAATAGTAGTGAATATCGTGAATATTTCATAAAAGAAGATGATTGTAATGATTTAGATGATGAAATTTGATTTACTTTTGAAATTTGTGTTGATTTTATAATGAGAGTTTTTGTAGCTATGTAATTTAAAAAAGGTAGAGTTGTATTACACAGTTCTACCTTTTTTTATATACTTATTGGTCACTCTTTCCTTTAATAGAAATCCCTATTCAATATATTTTAAGGATATGATACTATTAAACTATGACACAATTCGGGAAAAGAATGGAAATTTCTCTGTGTAATATGGGTGTGAATCTAGAATTTTAGACTTAAACATACAAAAACACCCACTTGTTAATATTCATTAGATGTGGATTGGGACCCCGCTTCTAATTGAATATTTGGGAACAGTGGGCTTTGAGTTATTATAACTATTGATAGTTTACCATAAGTTACAAAACTTGTGAACTCAATTCCACGTTCCTATTACAGATAAAAGTAATAGGAGGCTCTATTTTGAAATGGAAAATGACAAGAAAAAAAATCTAAAGGAACGTTACGATAGATTAATATACTATCGTTACCAGGAGACTGGTGATAAGATTCCTCGAAAACGGAAGAGAAAAGGAAAAGACAACCAATACTACGATGAAGTATATTTTGAAACTGAACTTGAACGAATTTTCTTTTCGGAGGAAGAAGTGAAAGCCTTCTCTTTGGACAAGCATGGTCAACACATTCCGTATGTTGATGGGGAGTTAACAATTCTAAATAACTATCTTTTTGACTTTTGGGGATGGTATCTAAAGGCAGAAGGGTTAGCCTTATACGGTCACTTAAAACGTCATGCTTACGGTAAAAAAGATTGGTGCTTTCCTAATTTAGAGTTGATTTCATTAAAAATGAGTAAATCTGTACCTACTATTCGTAATTATTTAGAACTGCTAGAACGGTATGGTTTCATCTATAAATTCGGAGTGCTTAATAAAGACAATGAGGGAAGAGAAGAATCTCCTTTGTATAAGATCAGAAAGAAAATTCCTTTTCTTACTGAGAAATTATTGAATGGTGATCCCAGTATACAGATAGATACAAAACTTCCTAAACATATACAGGAAGCTCAGAAGAAAGAAAAAGAAGGTTTACCAGAGCGATTATTTAAAGACCATGAAAAATATGTGGCCGAAATGATGGCTAATGCTGAATCTGTTTCAATTGATGTGGAGTTGAATTTTGAAGAGGTTTATAATGAACTTCTAAAAAGAGGTCAACGTCAAGCTAAGAAAAAGTCAGCTCTTGAACAATCGAAACAATTAGAGATAAAGAAAGATTTTATCTTTGAAGAGATAACTGAGTCAGATAAGCTAATATGGAAAGCGGTACTAAGATTTATAGAAGGTAAAGTAAGTAAGCCTTCTTTTGATACATGGTTTAAGAACACTTTTGCAGTAACACGCAAATCAAATATTTATATATTCGTTCCTAATGAATTTTCAAGAGATTGGATATCGAATAATCAAGGCTATCAATCTTTAATTCAAGAAGCCTTATCGGAATATGCTCCATCAATTGACGAGATCATTATTAAGAGTATTACAGACCAAACATTTGACCTAGAGTGAAGCTAAAAGCTTTGCTCTTTTTTTATTTTTTAATATACCGATAAATCTTTTATGGGTTCCCGTAAAATTTCTATGGGTAGGGGTAAAATCCTTATGGGGATACCCGTAAAATTTTTACGGGTATCAAAAAAGGGGAGGGGTAAAATTTTTACGGGTAGGTTATCCACAGAATTGACCCATAAAATCTTTATGGGGGAGGGGTAAAATTTTTACCCCCTAATTCATACCCATAAAATTTTTATGGGGGGGGGGTAAGAATTTTATGCCGAATAAGTACTATCTTTAATAAATACAATTTTTTAAAATAATATATATTATATAGAGCTAAAAATTAAAATAGAACTTTTAATCTATCAACCTATTTTGTAAGTCTTGTCATATGAAAAAGATAAAGGTATAATATAGCTATATTTATTTACTTATTTGTTTTTTAGTGTTGCGACCACATTTTGTAGGTCAGCAGGGTAGTTATTACATTTACAGCCTTTGAGGTTGAGTATTTCACACGACAAGTGTGTCTACTAAACTTCAAAGGCTTTTTGCGTTTATTTTACGTCAAAAAACTTAAGATGCGTGGTATTAAAACGAGAATTGAAAGGACTCTATCCTTTTTTAGTTCTCGTTTTTTTTATATATAAAACTTTTTTCAGAAAGGGTGTAAGGTATGAAGAAACATTTTAAGAAGAAGGGTGACTATCCTTCAGCAAAAGAAAGAGTGGAGGAATTAATTAAAACATTAGAAGAGGGAGTCAGCAATTTTCAGTATGATCCAGAGGAATTTAAAGCGCTATTGGAAATGAAGGCATTAATGCCGAATTATAGTTTCAGAAATCTTTTAGTCGCTAAAGCCCAGCTACCTGAAGCTAGTTTCATTGCTCCGTTTAAACGATGGGGAGAACTAGGCAGAAAGGTTAAAAAGGGTTCAAAATCTATCCGTATCTTTGCACCTCGATTTAAAAAAGTTGAGGAAGAAGAAGCGGGTAATGGAGAAAAACATAAACTTGTCGGTTTTATAGCTGTTCCAGTATTTGATGTTTCTCAAACAGAAGGAGAACCGTTACCAATTGACCGTTTTAAAATCCAACTTGAAGGCGATTGTCCTGAGGCTAAGGAAATTATAAAAATGGTTGAAGAAATTTCGGATTTTCCTATCAGCTATGGGGATACTGGAGATGCTAATGGTTTTTATTCCCAACTAGATCATAGCATAACCGTTTCAGATAAACTTTCCATTAATCATCGAGCTAAGACATTGGTACATGAATATGTACATTCACAATGTCATCAACTCGGAGATAAAAGTTCTTCTAAAGAAAGGGAAGTTGTTGCTGAGGGTTGTGCATTTGTCGTTTGTAATTACTTCGGCCTTGATACAGCGGATTATTCTTTCCGATATGTTAAAGGTTGGTCCCAGGGTGATGAAGACGCATTAATGACATTTGGTTCTCAAATTTGTGATGTATCAGGTAAAATCATTCATCAATTTGAGGTATGGAAAGAAGCTAAGCAAAACCAAGAACAAGTTCAAATAACAGAAGTGGCTTAAAAGCATTATTTTTCAGTGATTAAAACACTTATAAATTAATCTTAAAAGGGAGGTGTATCCCTATCTTGAAAGTCTTAGATAGGGTGCACTTCTGCCCTATCTTTGTTTTATTGATAGGGAACTACAATGGGAGATATTAAAAAAATCAATTGGAAACAACCAGAGACAGAAGAAAACCCAAAGATGTTAGAGGTTTATCTTGAACAAGCTTATCAAAACGCATTATGTTTTGCTTTAGCTTGCGAAGAGCCTGAAAAAAATTGGCAAGAGCCTCGATTATTAATGACTGTTATTGCAGGAAGTGATTCTACATTACAAGCAATGAAAGCAGCTATTGATAGTGGACTCAATGGAATTTCTTTTGGGCATGGTGTGAAGTCCTTAACTGGATACGATTTTGAACGTGAGTTTCGAATTGAATCTGAAAAAGGGAAATTTGAAAAGTTTCCAATGACTATTAATCACAATCGTAAAGCATTAGCTATCGTTCATGATGATTTATTAGGAAACGGTAATTATATACTTAGTTTTGATGGAGATCCTGCCGAAGAAGTTCGCAAAGTATTAGGGGGAGGTAAATACGGATTAAATATTCTTCCGGAATGGAAAGATATCGTATTTAACGAACTTGAAGAACGTGGACACCTGGAACAAATTGAACTTTATTTTGATAAAGGGGTTTTTCCTGACGGGTTAAGTTTATTAAAACTAAATCTTGAGGAAGAAAATGCAGATAATCTCATTTCAGAACTAATTAAATTAGAGAAAATTAAGTTTCCTAAGAGCGGTACTGGTGAAACATTGAAAGATATTGACTCTTTAACGGATTATATGCAGGGATATTCAAATGCAATGGTTGCAAAGCTATCAGCTGAGATTTCTCCCACTCATAATCCATTAGAAGATGAAGGATATAAGGGATTCAATGATTTTAAGCGACCTTTATTTCCAGTCCAATCTCATGTTTCAACTGCTGTCGCAAAACGTCTTCAAGGACAAAAATCAGTTATTATTCAAGGGGAAATGAGTACTGGAAAATCCGCTATGATGACTGCTGTTGCTGATGCTGTAAATAAAATGAGAGGGAAAAAAGGTTACTTTGCGTGTCTGATGGTTCCACCTTCTTTAACTAAGAAGTGGGCAACCGAAGAAATTCATTTCTTATTACCAGATGCTAAGGTTTACCATATCCAAAACACAAAGGATTTAATCGACATTCATGTGAATTGGGAGAGAAATGGTAAACCAAAACCAAAGGTACCAACTTTCTTTGTTATCAGTTTTACAACGATGAGAGGCGATTGTAGCCTAGAGCCTGTTGTTTATTGGCAAGAAAAGAAAACGAAAAAACAGACTGCTGAACAAACTTTACCTTATCGTTATGGATACATTTGTCCTGATTGTGGGAATGCCCATCAGGTCATTGAAAACAAAAGTGTTGAAATGAACGAGAATGGTGAAGAAGAGGAAAAGCTTACGAAAAGAGCAATGTTGTTTAATGAATTTGGAACAACTCGACGTCTTCATAATACAAAGACTCCTGCTAATGCTTTTTGTAGTGAGTGTGGTTCGTCTTTATGGACTAAACGAGTGCCAACCCGCTATTCATCTTTTTCAGAATGGGCGCAACATGAAAAGAAAATTGTTCATGCTGCGAAGGATGGAAATGGTAGATTGGTTAAACATATTCAATCTGGTCAACCTGAACCACCTAAAGCGGTAGGTAAACCTAGAAGAATAGCAACCATTGAGTATATCAGACGCCAAATGAAAAACTTCTTTGATATTAGTATTATCGATGAAGTGCATGAGCTTAAAGGTGGTATGACAGCTCAAGGGAATTCCTTAGGTTCACTAGCTGCTTCATCTAAAAAGGTTGTAGCTGGCACAGGTACTTTGTTTGGAGGTAAAGCCGAGGATGTTTATTATTTGCTCTGGCGCTTATTTCCACATGAAATGGTTAATGCAGGTTTCAAATATTCAGAGGTTAATAAATGGAATCAAGAATTCGGTAATATCGAAACGACCATTTATGATCAAGGTGAGGGTGAATATAGTAACAAACAATCTAGAGGTGGAACTAAACGTACATCTAAAGTTCTCCCAGGAATAAGTCCATTTGTATTCGGGAAATTTCTCGTACAAAATACTGTTCTAGTAAGATTAACGGACGTATGGCCTGATCCTGTAGAACTTGTTAATGTCCCTACTATTCTTGTAGATATGGATGCTGAACTAAGAGAAGCATATCAAGATATGTCTCACACGTTCGAGAATGCTATTCAATCTCATGATGAAGGACATAAGTTGTACTTGCCTTATACAGATAGTGGAATAGCATACCCAGATAATCCATTTACATTCCCTGAATTCCGCTTAAAAACGGATGATGGAGACCGTATACCGATTTGGGACCCGATCCACTTAGATGAAGATCATATTCTACCGAAAGAGAAAAAATTGCAAGAGTTGGTTAGTACGGAAATATCCGAAAATCGACCATCTATCATTTATGTCCGTGACACTGGTTCTTCAAAAGCAGAACGTGATATTCAGCCTCGATTAGAGAAGGTTCTTTCCCAAGTGGAAGGTGCAAAAGTTGCTGTATTACGAACTGGAACAACTGGAACATCGGATAGAAGTGATTGGTTACGAAAAAAGGTAGAGAAAGAGGGCTATAACGTCATAATTGTATCTACCAAATTAGTAAAAGTAGGTTTGGATTTGCTTTGTACACCAACACTTATTTTTTATCAATTTGATTGGTCTTTATTTACGATGAACCAAGCGAGCAGACGTGCCTGGAGAATTGGCCAAACTGAAGAATGTAGACTCTTTTACCTTGCGTATCGAGAAACATTCCAAGAAAGTATGGCTCAATTAGTAGCTCAAAAAAATAAAGCCGCACAGGCACTTAATGGAGATGTAAGTACAGATGGACTTAACGCAATGTTAGGGGATGAAGGAGATCTTCAATCTATGCTTATCAAATCTATTAAGAAAGGCGAAAAGTTAAAAGGTTCAACAGAAGAGTGGGTTGCTACAACCTCTGACCGTGCTAGAGAATTACTTCAAGGTATCGGTAAGAAGAAAAAGGTATCCATTAAAGACCAATTTATTGCATGGGCGAAACAACAAATCGATTCACCTTCTACTCGAAATGTATTGATTTCTAATGCAGAAACAATCGTATCAAGAGTTGAAAATGGAGAGGTAATAGGATTTAAAGTACAAAAGGATGTACTCCAAGTTGATTTAATTGAAGCATTTGGTTTTGACATGGTTGCTGATGGAACTGTTTTGGCTCATTTAGTTGATAAGCCTAAGAAAACAGTGAAAACAGCATCGTTTGAAACTTCATCTGTTGAACTAATTGAAGTTAAGTCAGAAGAAGGCAAACGAAAAAAACGTGGCAAGTCAGCTCCAGTTGAAGGACAACTTGGTTTCGAACTTTTTGCTTAAAACATACATTTTGGGGAGGAAAATTTACTAATGATTTCAATCTCAGGTTTACTTTCAATTTCTTTTATAGTTGTTTATTTCCTATTGGAATGGTATGCTCAGCAGCTTTCTTATGAGGCACATGCACAAAAGAAAGGAGATTATGTTCCAGATAGTGATTATCAAATTAAGACTAATCCAGATGGAACGAATGATTACTCTGAGTTATATGCAGATGCAATAGAAGAAAGAAAGAAAGCGAGAAGAGCTGCGGTTGAAACGTCTAATATCAAGGGGACAGAAACAGAATCACTTCTGTCCTCTTTACAACAAGAACTTGAAGATGATTCAGAATTACAATCACTTGTGTCATCTGTACCACCAGAAGAGGATATTGAAGACAATCAACCATTAACTAACGAGGAAGATATAAAACCACATTTTCAGGAACAAGAACCTATAGAACTAGAAAACTCTATAGATGAGGAAATTAAAGAGAGAGAGAAACCTATCCCTAAAAGCGAAAATTCTTTTGATATACAAGAACGGATTTATGAGTTAAGAAATCGGTTAAGTGAGTTTTCAAAGGAAGAAGCGGATATGGTCGATATTGAAGCAATGATTATGACTCAATATGAGTTATTTCAATTAGAGGGGAGAGAAGATCAAGTGCGTCAGCTGGAAGAAGATTTCTTTATGTATTTTCCGAAATCATCAAGTCACTCTACATATGAAAATATCCCAAAAGTGTACGAGGAAGATATTTTGACACTTGAAGATATGGAAATGGAACGTGAACAACCGAGTCCAAAATCTCCTAAACATTCAACTTCAAGAATTTCAGATAATATCTTGGGCCTTCAACGTTGGAGAGGTAGAGTAATTGGTAAAGCGGGAGACTATATACATTTCCAGGATTATTCACGTATTTGGATAAAAGCCGGTAATAAGATCAATAAAATCAATGTAGGTGATGAATTGATTTTAGAGGTTTTACGGAGTGATAGCGAAGTAATAATGAAACAAATGTTTCGAGTAAAAAATAAAAATTCACAACCACAATCAGAGGTTGTGAATCAGTAAGTTAAATTTTCAGGGGAGAGCGACTATAATAGCTTTTTGTCGCCTCCTACTTAAAAGGGATAAAAACTTGTCATTTGTCATTTTTAAGTAGGAGTAACCTATCAAATATTAAAAGGAGAGATTAGATTTTAGAATACTTTATATTTTTGGGAAAATTACGTTAATATAAGCATTAAAAAAACGGGGTGTTTTTCCTAATTTTCCATAGTCCTTTAATACTAAAAAATGTTAAGTTTTACGAAAAAAATAGCGAAAAAGTGGCACAATAAGTATAATATTGTCAGATAAACAGGAAAATCGTTAAAAAGACACAGTATTTTACCGATATAAAAATGAGAAACTTTCATTTGACTAGGAAAAATAGTCTAGGAGGGGAACGTCAATGTTATTGAATGAAAGGAAGATAAAAAAACACATAATCAAGCAGCAACTCAAGGAAAATAGTATAAAAGAAGTAGATTTTAGATATAACAAACATAAAAAAGATGTCTTAATGGATACAAAAGGAATAGGTAGTATTATCCATGAGGAAGAATTTTATGAAAATCTATATGAAGATGTATTAAGTGTTGATTCCTTCTGTATAGCAAGATTAGCCAAACGATTTAACTCTAACATGAAAATATCAACTACTGTTTTACCAGATGGTTGTATGGATTTTAGCTCTGTTAGTGTTAGTGTGAACATAACTGTACCCAATAAACAGGATATCTTAAATGAAAATACGGAAAAGGTTAAAATCCGTGGTTTTCTTTACTCTCAATACAAAAAACTTGTACCATTCTATCAATATATAAAATCTATTGAATTTATTTATCAGAATTATAGATTATGTAATGTAACGGTTGATATGGAATTAGACTTAGACAAAGTTAATTCTTTGTTTGAAACCAACGCATTTAATAGCCAAATACTAGAACAGTGGTTAGCTACATATGAAGTCATCCATGAACAAAGTGCCGACGAGCATAGCATTTACTTTAAATTGCCAATTATTAAAGGGCAAATGAGGTTTGATATGCGAGAAGAATGTATGAGAGCTAGATATGAGTATGAAAGAGAAGAAGTTTAGTAGTTAAGATTTAGTTTTTTATCACAGCATAATGAAACGTCGGTATTGATTATTCTGTTATAACAAACTCAAAAAAATACGATAAAGGCAAACCAGTGGAAACGCTGGGACGCAAAACTAGAGGGGTTTATCAATCATTGGATATGCCAGCCAGTTGCCGGAAATAGTCAGTTACTTAAGTGCTATATTTCGGGTATAGTATTTTTTTATGCAAAAAAGGAGGGAGGTTAACTAAATGTCGTCGATACTTGTTGATATTAAATATATGTCGTGGGTGCTTGCTAACGCTAATAATAATTTACCTAATTTTATTAAAGATCCAAAAGAGAATAATCATGTAATTGAAAAGAAAGACACTTCAGATTTATTAGGATTTTCTCAATCGTTCGACTCTTGGATAGGTCCCGTTTATAACTTTGGTATCAACATGTTAACCATTTTATTTATTGCAGCCATAATTAGTATGGCATTTGCTATCATTACCAAGACAGGTCAATGGATGAAATGGGCTACGGGAACTATGGTCTTTTCTTTTATTGCACTTTTAATTTTAAGAATTGGACCGATTATTTTCTTGACAACAAATGCTGTGGGAATTACACTGATTGTAAGTGACACCGTTGGATTTTTAAAAGCAGTCTCATTTTGGGCAGCAATAGGTATGATACTTGTTGGTCTATACATTCGACTTTTACATAAAGTTGTATCTGATCATCCGGAGTATTTCCGATGGTCAAAGGGTTTATTTGTAGGTGCTTTAATATTAGGTGTACTATCGGGGGTTATTCCGCTTCTCTTTAAAGTTGTTTAACCTCCTATCGTATTCAAGGAGGTTAAACCTATGCACTTAAAGGTTGTTGTTGATAATACTGTTAAACAAAATGTTGAACATAAATTTGAAAAAGAAACGAAAACTTGCCGTACTCATTGCTTCTATTTTGATTCGCGCACTCAGAAATGTGGGATTTTCAAGAATATTGAAGCTGATGATCCTAAAACCGTACTCCGATGCCAAAAGTTTAGTGACTGGACATTGGAAGAAGATGATGAAGAAATTTATGAGTTAATTGAAGATGATTTTACAGTTGAATTTGACGATGAGAATTTTCTGTTTGAACTAATGGGCGATAAATTTTCTGAGGAACAATCTAAGTATCCAATGGAGCCTGATTTTAGTTCTAATAGAGATGATGCTATATGGTATGTTTCACCAGATAAGTCTTTTGGCTGCTGGGTAATAAATAAATCAAAAAAACGATTTGTAGCTGTTAACCCGGAAGGTAATGTTGAAACTGGCTGGGGAAAAAAAATCTACAAATCTCCATTTCCTTTACATGATCACGAATCATCAATTCCTTTGAAATCTAGAATGGCATGGTATGTAGATGAACAAGGCTGGGGCCAATATGTTTTATTGATAAATGGAAAGATTGAAATGCTTTCAGCTCCAAAGCCTTCTAATTGGGGAAAGTAATTGTGTAAAGGATGGAAAATAAGGTATAATTAAAATTATAAAAATTTGATATCTCTAAAGGGACAGCCCTAAGTTACGATAAATTCGTACCTTAGGGCTGTTTTGCTTTTTTTAGGGTTTTTAATGTAAGGGGTAGGTAAAAGTGAGGTTAGCAATACTAGATGATCAAACTCTTTTAAGGGATGGTCTAAAACAAATATTATCCATTCAAAACATTTTTCATAGTATAAAAACTTACGGAAGTTATGAAATTGAAAAACTCAAGGATGATATTCCCGATTTTCTAATCATCGATTTATCGGTTCAGACACAAAGGGTTTTTGATTTAATGGAATTTTTTATTTCTAGGAATGTGTCTGTTGTGGTTTTTACTAATGAAGTAAATCCTTCAATAGTTCTTAAATCTATCCGGCATGGAATAAGCGGATATATGTTAAAAAGCATGAGAACAAAAGAATTACTATATGGAATGAGTGTCATTTTAAAAGGATGTACCTTTTTTCATCATCAAATTTCCGATTTGCTTTTGAAGGAATATATGGAAGTATCGGGTTTAGAAAATAAGTCGAAATTAGTTCAAATGAAGAAGCGACCACTAGGGTTATTAACCAACAGGGAATGGGAAGTTCTCGATTTATTAGCAAAGGGTTACAACAACACAATTCTGAGTGAAGAGTTAGGAATTAGTGATAAAACTGCTAAAGTTCATGTTGCGAATATCTTAAAAAAGTTAAAAGTTAGTGATCGTACTACAGCTGTAATTATTGCGGTTAAAAGAGGGTGGACTACCTTACCTAATGAATGTGAGTTAGATAAATTGTTTAACAATTAAAAATTATTTGACAAATACAACTTCCCTATAGTATTATTCACTTACAATAGTTCAAAACATACAACAAGTGTTATAAATATAAATAAGGAGTGTTGGAATTATGAAAAAACAAACAATTGCAATTATAGGCGGTAGCCAGGAACAAACTTTTATTAAGGTAGGAAAGAAATTTAATTGTAATGTACTCTTCCATAACGGTAAAACCAGGAATGGAGGCGTAAAAAAAGATTTCAAAAATATCGTCAAGAAATCAGATTGTGTCATTATCATGCTGGGTGCTTGTGGACACATCACAATGGATATAGTGAAGAAGCTTTGCAAAGAATTTGATAAACCTGTCATTTTTCAACATGGATTTGGAGCATCACTAGCGATTCAAAAGGGAGTAGAAGCCGTTAGTAAAGCTGCAGCATAATAAGGGAGTTTTCAAAATGAGTAATTGTACTAAAAATGAACGAAAAGAAAAAATGATCCATTCTTTAATTGAATTAGGGATTTACAAAAGAAATGATGGTAAACAGTTGTATGAACTATCTGAAGATGAACTTGAAATAGAAATAAAAAATGTAGTGGATTTAATACGAAATCATTATGGAATAAATAGAAAAACATCATAAGAAACCTTAGAAGGAAGGAGAACTAATATGTTAGCACCAGGGCATAAAGCTTTTGGGTTTCTATGGGGGATTATCGGAATCACCATACTTAATCTTTTGGGTAAAGTACCGGACCATTTATTTTCAACTCTAATTTACTTTTCTTTAGTTTTAATTGGATCAATCTTTCCAGATATAGATAAATCGAATAGTTATCTAGGACGAAGAACAAAAATGATATCTATTCCACTTAGTATCATCTTTGGCCATCGTAAGTTTTTCCACTCAATACTATTTGTTGCTTTGGTCTATGTAGTTGGGATGATTCTTATAAAAAGATGGACTGGGATTTATATTATCTGAATGGTTTTATCGTTGGAATTATCTCTCACCTGATTGCTGATTATTTTACAAAACGTGGGATTCCTATTTTATATCCTTTTTCAAAAACATATTTTCGATTTCTGGTGACTTTTAAAACAGGTTCATTAATTGAATACTCTATAACTGGTCTTTTAATAATCATCAATGTGTTCTTACTTATAGTCTTTGTTCGAAACGGATTAATTGTTGTTTAATCTTAACTTTTTAGTAAAAGGAGTTATTTTTTATGAGAAAGATGGAAGATAAATTATTACTTCGATATCAAGAAATGACAACATCGGAAATGAGGGAGAGTCTTGCTCTTAAAAAGGAACGATTAAAAATCGCAAAAGCAAACTATGAATTTGAGTATTCTACAATGCTTATTGAAGAAATTAAGGAAATCCAATGTGAGTTACAACGCCGTAAGAAAGTTAGTTAATTGGAAATCTATGAAAAAATAAAAGAGGTATTGTTAGTTATGAAAAAATCTATTTTAAAACCAAAGAAACAAGCTCAACTAACTGATATTGTTGAATTTACTAGAAAAGAAAACACCTATAGAGGAAGGGTTATTATGCTCCGTGAAAAGACAGTTATGGTTCAATTTTTGGACCCACAAGCTCACATAGAGTTAGCTTATGAGAATAATAAGACAGTCGTATCTCATGATAATTACAAGATTGTAAGGTAAAAGCTGATAGCGAATCGTTATTAGCTTTCTGTTATTTTTAAAAATAAAAAAGGAGGTTGACCGGGAAATGCCGTCCGTATTAATAATTGCCGAAAAGCCGAGTCAAGCAGAGCGGTTATCTCTTCCTTTCGGTGGTAAAAAGCAAAAAGATTGTTACATTATCTCTCCGTGTGAAACATTTCCTAAAGGCGCTAGAATTGTTTGGTGTGTAGGCCATATCATGGAGCTGGCTGAAGCTAAGGAGTATTCAGAAGAATATGCAGAGTGGAAATTAGAACATTTACCAATTATACCTAACCCTAAGTTTCAATTAAATGTTGTTTCTAATAAAAAGACTGTGTTCAATACCATTAAGAAATATATTAATGAATCTACTACAATGGAAATCATTAACGCTGGTGATCCAGCAAGGGAAGGTCAACTTTTAGTCGATGAAGTTATTAACGTAACGAATTTTAAACGTAAGCCTGTTAAGCGACTATGGACAACTTCACTTACTGCAGGTGCGGTTAAGAAGGCATTTTCTAACCTTAAGGATAATAAGGAATATAAATCCCTTTACGACGAAGCATTATCCAGACAACATAGTGACTGGTTGGTAGGAATTAATATGTCAAGGTGTGCCAGTATTCTAATGCAGCAAAAGGGAGTTGACCGTTCATTAGGAGCTTTTAGTGTAGGGAGAATACAGACACCTTTGCTTTCAATTATCTATGATAGAGAAATTCATATAGAAAATTTCAAATCTAAACCTTATTGGGATGTATATGCTGATTTTAATATTAATGGGCATACATACAGAGGAAAATGGTTTAAAGGCGAAACAGACCATATATTTTATAAACAAAAAGCAGAAGCTTTAATGGTAGTTATTAAAGATAAACCCGCTTATGTCTATTCGATTGATTCTGAAAGAAAAGATTATAAACCACCAAGATTTTATAATTTATCATCCTTACAAGAGGAAGGGAATAAACGCTTCAAATACAGTCCAAAGCAAACCTTAGATATTGCCCAATCTTTATACGAAAAAGGGTATATCAGTTACCCGCGGTCGAGTCCAGAGGTTGTTACAGAAGAAGAAGCAAGTGAATTCCCTAATATTTTAGAGAAATTAGCTTCTGTTCCTTTGTATCAATCATTATTACCCGCTCCTATTGAAAGTCTTATGGGGAATAAACGGTATGTCGACAATGAGGGGGTTGATGATCACCATGCAATAATTGTAACCGACCAGATACCAAATCTCTCAAGCTTATCCCAGGCAGAGTCCAATATTTATGATATGATTGCTCGTCGTGTGATTGCTGCACATTTTCCGGATGCTTCATTTGATATATCCTCTATTATTACGGTTGCAGATGAAAACTTTTCTTTTTTAACAAAAGGGAAAGTAGTAGTCGAGGAAGGATGGAAGAAAGTTATTTATCCATCGGGAGAGGAAAAACATGAAGGGGGCCAATCAGAAGAATCAGAGGAAAACAATACTCTTCCACCTTTACAGGTAAATGAAAGTGGGGTTGTTCAATCTACCTCATATAAGGAAGGTAAGACTCAATCCAAACCACAATTTACATTAGGTTCATTAATCAGTGTTATGAAGAATGCTGGAAGTACGGTTGAATCCTCAGATAAAGAAGGATATAAAAATAGCGACTTTGCATTAGGTACAGAAGCTACAAGAGCAGGAATTATCGAACAGATCCAAAAACAAAAATATATTTCTGTAAAGAAAAATCAAGTTTATCTTACATCAAAAGGAAGAATGTTAATTGAAGCACTAAAATATTCTAATGGAATCCTAACCTCGCCTTTAATGACCGGGCAATGGGAGGTTGCTTTAAGTAAAATCAGTAAGGGAGAAAAAACCTACGGTTCTTTTATAGAGGTAACTAAAGCTATGGTTACTAAAACGATCACTGAAACAATTAAAAGCTCGGAACAATGGGATTTTCAAGAAATGATTGAAGAAAGTAGGCAAGAAGTCATAGTGGGCAATTGTAAGTTATGTGGTGGTCCAGTAATTGATAAAGGAAGTTTCTATGGATGTGAGAACTATGCTAAAACTCAATGCGGATTTTCTATTTCTAAGAAAATAGCAGGGAAAACTCTTACCCAAGCAAATGTAAAAAGTATTCTTATGAAGGGAACAACTCCACTTATAAAAGGATTTAAAAAGAAAAATAAAGATGATACATTTGATGCCTTTTTAATTTGGGATTCAAATCAAAATAAATTGACTTTTAGTTTCGAGGGAGTCTCTCCAAAGAAGAAAAGTAACTAATGGAGGTTTACTTAACGGAAATTAACAATCAAAGGGGGAGGAAGAATGGCTGCATGGCGAGTAGATGGAAAGGTGTACGATATAACCAATTATAGTGAGGATGTACGGACTAATCTATATAAGCGGTGGCATGGTAAAGGTGCAACTATTGAGTGTTTATGTAACCAAACAGAAAACCAGTATCCGTTAATGCACATTAAAAAGAGCTCAAGAAATGTTTATTTTCCTGCGAACAATGCTTCTAATTCTAAAAAAAATATCGAACATTCAGAGGACTGTACTTACAATACATTGTACAGAAATCATTTGGGATCTTTAGGAATTAACGTCTTAGATGATGGTACTATTGAGTGTACACTTAAGGATAAAAAACAGAAGGAAAAAACGGATAACAAGGGTCCTGAAAAATCCAAACTTACATCTAATTCTATTCCTGGCATTCCATCTGTACCTAAATCCGCTTTACGCTTTTTGTTTTTAACTTTAATACAAAAATATGAGATCCATACATTCAAACCTGAACAGGAAAGAAATATTGACAAACGTCTTTATAAAGCTTGTTGCGAAACGGTTGTAAATAAGACAAATCTTAAAAGTGTTCTCTATTTAACCAATGAAAAGTTTAAATATCATTTTAAAAAACATCAATTTATCGTCGGATGGGGAAGGAAAGACCAATATCAAAAGGATGGGAAGTTTATTTCTATCCCTATGTATTCATTAGCTGAACCAACTTCATTTATTTACGAACACAAAGTACCTCAATGGATATTTGAGGAAGCGACTTTTACCAAAGCAGCTGTAAGTACTGGGTATTGGGTAATATGGAGAGATAAAGATTCTAATGGAATATTACGAGATAAAGAGATTATCTTTGTTCCAGCAGAAGAAAATACAATGATCCCTATTGACTCTTCCTTAGAAGAAAAAATGTTGAAATATCTTATGTCAAAGCAAATTTCATTTAAAAAACCGCAAATTATGTCAGTAGGAGATGATCTTCTTCCTGATTTCATCCTTACTGATAATAAGCCTAATACCATTATCGAAGTAGCGGGATTGTTGGATAATGAAGGATATGAAAAAAGGTTAAGAGAAAAAGAGCAACATTATAAGAATAAAGGTCTCCATTATATTGAATGGGATGGAAAAGAAGAATTAGAAAATCTGGTATTCAATTAATCTGAAATAAAGTAAGAGGGTAGGAAGATTCAAATGGGTATAAATGTTGTTATAATATCTGCTTATGTAATGTCTTTTGTTTATTTATTTTATGCTTTCCTACAATTAGCTACTTCTGACGCAATAAATTGGCGAAGACATTTATTAATATCACTTATTATTATATTTGGAACATCTCTCTTAATAACCTGGAAGTTTAGTATATGGTTTTCAACAGGAGTAAGCGTTATATTCCTCATATTCATTATCATAATTTATGCAAAAATAGCCGATACGCTTAGATTAAGGAGAGAACCATAAAATATATGGCCTAATGACCGATATAACAAATGCACAAACGTAACTAAAAGGAGGAAGATGATGAAGGTTGTTAGTATCAGTGAATCTAAAAAATCAACATTTGAATATTATTTAAGGGAAAATGGAAATAAATATGACCTTATGAAATGGGACCCTAGTTCTAATCATATGTTAAAGAAAATAGAGTCTTTTGATAGTCTAGACGAATTGGAGCCGTCTTTAGTTAAAACTTTAATTGAAAATGAGGAAAAGGTTTTTCCGAAGTCAGAAGAGGTAGAAAGATCTATTGATAATCTTATAGGAAATCTTGAGAGGAAAGAAAGAAAAAAGAATTGGTCAAATTCAAAAAAAGAGGATAACTAATCAAATAAAATAATGATTGGAATATTTATGTAAATTTTTGTACGTTAAAAAATCTCAACAAGGATGTTCCTTGTTTTATATACGTTAAGACATTTACCAAAAATCCAAATGAATTCTAATGTCCTGATAAATCAGGGCTTTTTTATTAAGTAGAATCTTATCAAAAATAGAGAATGTATGTTTGTACTTTCTAATTTTTTTTTGTAAAATTTATATAGCTAGTATTCTCTTTAATAAAGTCTTAAAAATCGGAGGACAAAATATTATATGGTTTGGTTTAACGATGCTCAACATGCTGTAAAAATAAAAAAATCTCGTGATGAATTATTTGTCCAAGCAACATTTGATATTTTTGATCAACTAGAATCAATGGGTTTTGAAAGTCGAGAGGGTCAGTTTAACCTTGCTTTAGATATAGCTGAAGCAATTAGGGATAAGAGAAAATTAATGGTTGAGGCAGGTGTAGGTATTGGAAAGTCATTAGGGTATCTAATTCCTGGGTTAATATTAAGTAAGTATTCGTTTAAACCAATAATAATTGCGACTTCAACGATTCAATTAACTGAACAACTACAAAATGATGTAAAATTAGCATCTTCGATTGCAGGTATACCCGCAATGTCTATTGTAGGTAAAGGAAGAAATAACTATGCTTGTCAAGATAAAGTTCTCCAAAATTTGTCCAATTTAAAAGATATACCAAAATGGATCACTGATTGGGTAGTAGAATCAAACAATCAGGATAGAGGCGAAGCTCCTAAGCCGATAGAAAACAAAATTTGGGACCGTATTTCTGTAGATAAATGTAAATTTGAAAAATGTGATTATAAGCAGAATTGTAGATTTTATATGATGAGAGAAGCAATTAAAGGATTCTTAAATCATAATGTAATCATTGTTAACCAAGACTTATTAATTGCAAATCTATTGAGAGTAAGTGAAGGTTACAGTGCTTTTATAACGGAAAATCATTCATTATTAGTTATTGATGAGGCACATAATCTTGAAGAAAAAACTAGGAATGCTTTAACTAAAGAATGGGGTTTAAAAAAGGTTGAAGTTTTACTTAAAGATGTAACTAATTTGCTATCAAGAAGATACGATTTTAAAGAGATAAAGGAACTTATTAAACACTCTAAGAAAGAGGTTAATGATTTATTTAGTGATTTTTGGCAATTTGCAAAGAACGAACTAAATCAATCCCATGTAGAACATTCAGAACGTATTAATATTGGATTGTTAAAATATAACCCTACTCTATTAATAGATTATATGTATGCAATTAGAGATAGGATTGAATTGCATACTACTTTTGATGAACGTGAACAAGAGGAATTATTATCAAAAGTTATTGAATTTACGACTCTTTTAACTGAACTTGATAAACAAACTTCTTCAAATCTCCTATTTTGGGCAGAAATAGGAAAGCATAAAAACTTAAAAAGCCTAAAAATCTGTTTTGCTCCCAAAGACATTGCAGGAACTTTAAATGAAATTCTATTTGAACATCATTTCAATAAACCTGTTATTTTAACTTCAGCTACATTAACACAGCCTGGTAATACTTTGGAAGAAAAATATAAATATCAAATGGATTCAATTGGATACCAGGAAGATGTAACCGAACCAAAAGAATCTCCTTTTCCATATAATCTTAATTCAAGGCTTTATATACCAAATGGAATTGCACATCCTACTAACGAAAAAAAACAGTATTTGAATCAAATTACGGAAGAGATTTTGAAATTAGGGAAAATCACTCAAGGAAGGACATTAGTTTTATTTACTTCCAAAGAAGACCTAGACACTGTTTATAATAATTTAATTGTTAGGGAATCAGCTTTATCTATTCTTAAGCAAATAGAGGGATCTAATCAAAATAGTATTATAGATGAATTCATACATCTAAAAGGTATTTTATTGTCTACAGGAGTGTTTTGGGAAGGGATAAACATAAAAGGACTAGATTTATCTTCAGTTATTGTAACTAGACTTCCTTTTCCAGTTCCCGACCCCATAATTAATTATAAAACGCAGCAATCCAAAGATGGTTTTAATGAAGTTATTTTACCTGAAATGATCACAAAATTAAGGCAGGGAGCAGGTAGACTTATTCGTTCTGAATTTGATAAAGGATTATTAACAATTCTGGATCAACGTGTATCTGACGCTGCTACAAATGATTATAAACATAGAGTATTAGATGCGTTGCCTATTAAAAACAAGTTAACTAATCTTCAAGATGTGAAAGCATTTTTTAATCAAGAAATTATCCCCTACTATTAATCAAGAGAAATTACTTAAAAATCACCTTTCAGTAGGTGATTTTTTTTGAACTAAAAAATAGGTATAGAACATTTTTTCTTATTTAACTGTTAATTATTTGGTAAAATAGTAGCATAGTTATTCTTTTAAAAGTTTAAAGTACGGATTTAACAATTTTGATAACAGAGAATATCTTACCTAATAGTAGAGAGATTGTGGAAAAAGGAAAAAAGCCAGAATTAAGACATCGTAGATGGTTTTCTTTTGATATGATAATAGAATAGTAAACTATTTTAATTCGTAATATATACTATTTTTTAATGTGGGGAGGAAAGACCTATATGGAAGTGTTCAATAATACTACTAAAATAGTGAAAGATGATTTAGAAAAAGTCATTACACCAGGAAGCCGTATTTCTATTGCAGCAGCTTGTTTTTCAATATATGCATATAAGGAATTAAAGCGACAATTAAGTAATATTGATTCCTTGCGTTTTATCTTTACTTCCCCAACATTTGTCACCGAAAAATCTCCAAAGGAAAAACGCGAATTTTATATTCCTCGATTACAAAGAGAAACGAGCCTTTATGGTACTGAATTTGAAGTGAAATTAAGAAATGAGTTGTCGCAAAAAGCAATCGCCAGAGAATGTGCTGACTGGATACGCAAGAAAGTTACCTTTAAGTCAAACTCTACACAAGATAGTATGGGTGGATTCTTCAATGTCCAAACAGATAATCAACAGTTTACCTATATGCCACTAAACGGATTTACAACAGTTGATATTGGATGTGAGAGAGGTAACAACATCTATAATATGGTGAATAAATTTGAAGCACCATTTAGCAGTGAATATGTTCGACTCTTCGATAATATTTGGAATGATGAGGGCCGATTACAAGATGTTACCGAAGAAGTAATTCAATACATATCTGCTGTTTATCAAGAAAACTCACCGGAACTTATTTATTTTATGACACTTTATAATATATTTAGTGAATTTCTTGAGGATATTTCAGAAGATGTACTCCCCAACGAAGCAACTGGTTTTAAAGAGAGTCTGATCTGGAACAAACTGTATAACTTTCAGAAAGATTCTGCTTTAGCAATCATAAATAAACTTGAACAGTATAATGGTTGTATTCTAGCGGACAGTGTTGGTCTTGGAAAAACATTTACTGCACTTGGAGTTATCAAATACTATGAAAATCGTAATAAAAATGTCCTTGTACTTTGTCCTAAAAAACTCAAAGATAACTGGATGACTTATAGAGGTAATTTAATCAATAATCCTCTTGCAAAAGACCGTCTCCGTTATGATGTGCTCTTTCATACTGATTTATCCCGTGAACGGGGGGATTCTGTAATTGGCTTGCCACTGGATCGCATCAATTGGGGAAACTACGATTTAGTAGTGATTGATGAATCTCATAACTTCCGCAACGGTGGTGCAACTTCAGGAGAATTCGATGAGAAAGAAAATCGTTATTTAAAATTACTCAATAAGGTTATTCGACCTGGTGTGAAAACGAAAGTTTTAATGCTTTCTGCCACTCCTGTTAACAACCGTTTTAATGATCTTCGAAATCAACTTGCATTAGCCTATGAAGGTAATTCAGAGCTGCTAAACGAAAAACTTAACACAAAAACTGATATTGATACGATTTTTCGCCAAGCACAGAAAGTCTATAATGCTTGGAGTAAACAGACTCCTGAACGTCGTACAACGGATTCTTTACTTAAACAATTAAGTTTTGATTTTTTTGAGGTTTTGGATAGTGTAACTATTGCACGTTCAAGAAAGCACATTCAGCGTTATTATGATACTTCTGAAATTGGTACTTTCCCGGAACGAAATGAACCAATTTCGAAACGTCCAAAGTTGACAACGTTGAATAATGCTATTAACTATGAACAAATTTATGAACACTTATCTGAATTGAATTTATCTATTTACACTCCTACTAACTATATTCTTGCAAGCAGGTTAAGTAATTATATCGATTTGGATTCGGAAGAAAGTAAACGTTTATCCCAAAGTGGACGAGAGGAAGGAATTCGTCGTTTAATGAGTATCAATCTGCTTAAACGAATGGAGAGTTCAGTTCATTCCTTCAAATTGACAGTAAAACGCATTTATGAGCAAATAAACGAAACGATAAACACAATAAAAGAATTTCGTTCTAATACTGAAATTACTGTAAGGGATATTGATTATGATGATTTGGATTTAGATGATCAAAACATAGACATTTTTCGAGTTGGGAGAAAATTTAGAATAGACATCAATGATATGGATTACCTATCATGGCAGCGTGATTTAGAGGCTGATAAGGAATTACTTGAATTGTTGATACTTATGATTGAAGATATTACTCCAAAATATGATTCTAAACTAAACGAACTATTGAAAGTCATAGAAAATAAAATCAATAATCCTATTAACCCGGGGAATAAAAAAGTTATTATTTTCACTGCTTTTTCTGATACAGCAGAATATTTATACGAAAATGTAAGTAATTATGTCAAAAATAAATTTGGATTAAATAGTGCGTTAATCACGGGATCAATTGAAGGTAAAACCACCATTCAAAAGTTCCCAAATGATATGAACACAATTTTGACCTGTTTTTCCCCGGTTTCAAAGGGAAAAGAATTGGTAATGCCGAACGATAAAAACAACATTGACATTTTAATTGCTACAGATTGTATTTCTGAAGGTCAAAATCTACAGGATTGTGATTACTGTATCAATTATGATATTCACTGGAACCCAGTACGCATTATCCAACGTTTCGGCCGAGTTGACCGCATAGGAAGTAAGAATTCGGTTATTCAACTGGTAAACTTCTGGCCAGATATAACGTTAGATGACTATATTAACTTGAAGAGCCGTGTGGAATCAAGAATGCGAATATCTGTTATGACATCGACAGGTGATGATGATTACATAAATCAAGAAGAAAATGGAGATTTAGTCTACCGTCGCCAACAGTTGGAAAAACTTCAGAATGAAGTTGTTGATCTTGAGGAAATGACTACTGGTATTTCAATTATGGATTTGGGTCTGAATGAGTTTAGAATGGATTTACTTGCATATATAAAAGAACATCCAAATCTGGAACGAACTCCATATGGTATTCATGCTGTGGTTCGTGGTGAAAAGCCTGGTGTAATCTTCATATTAAAAAATGTGAATAGGTTAGGAGATTCCGAAAGTCATAATCGGCTTCATCCATTTTATATTGTTTATATTGGTGATGATGGTGAGATTATTATAAATCATCTTGAACCTAAAGCAATACTTGATATGATGCGATATCTTTCTCGGGACAAAAAAGAGCCAGATATTGAGGCCTGCCAATTCTTTAATCGTGAAACAAGAGATGGAAGAAAGATGGACCGCATATCTAATTTGCTTCAACATGCAATTTCGTCCATTATTACCGTTAAAGAGGAGAGTGATTTGGATAGTTTTTTTGGTGATGGACAGACGACATTTTTGACGGAAAACATTTCTGGACTTGATGACTTTGATCTAATTTGTTTTATGGTGGTGTTAGAATGCTAACATTTCCAAGCAAAACAACTGTAGGAAGAATCATGCCAAAAGAGGCATTTTATAAACGACTTACACTTAAAGGTGATGTTCGAGACAAATTTGTATCAGATGTAAGACGCATAGTATTGGAGTACAAACTGGCACCAGATACTTTAAACGTTGAGAAGGGTAAGGAAATATCCGAAATTCTCGTACTTTCCATTGATTTGAAAAAAAAGGAGATGGACTTTCGGATCGTTGAAAATATAGCACGCCAAAATGCTCATAAATTGATCTTCCTTTTAAAATTCCAAGAACATGGACAATTGGCTATCTATTATAACAAACTTTATAAAACCAAGTGGATGCCATTAGAGAACATGAAACTGGATGCTAAAGGTCTTAATCTTGATACCATTTGGGAGGAATTTATCGAACAAATTGCTTTGGAAGAAGAAAAGGTTTCTCATAACAAGAGTCTTTCTGTTGATGAAAGGTTAGAGAAACAGGAAATTATTCTTAAACTACAAAAGGAAATCGATAGATTAGAACGTATCTCTCGAAAAGAAAAACAACCTAAAAAGAAATTTGAACAATTTACTCAACTTCAGAGAATGAAGAAAAAATTAGCTGAAGAAAAAGGGGAATAAATATGGGAAAATTGAAAATGCATTCCTTGGATAAAGTAGATGAAAATATAAAAAAAATCGGGGAACTATTTCCGAACACTTTAACAGAAGTTATTAAAGGTTATAGGGAAGATGGTTCCCCTATTCTTGAAAATGCCATTGATTTTGATGTACTGAGACAAGAACTTTCAAATATTTTAGTAGAAGGCCCTGAGGAAAGGTACCAATTTACATGGCCGGACAAGAAAAAATCGATATTACTGGCCAATGCTCCAATCGGCAAAACACTTCGTCCTTATCGGGATGAAAGTGTGGATTTTGATAGTACTGAGAACCTGTACATCGAAGGAGATAATTTGGAAGCCCTTAAGCTGTTACAAGAAACCTATCTTGGTAAGGTAAATGTAATCTATATTGACCCTCCATACAATACTGGTAATGACTTTGTTTATGAGGATGACTTTGTACAAAATACAGATGAGTACTTGGCTAACAGTGGGCAATTTGATGAAGAAGGAAATCGACTTGTGCCTAACCTTGAAAGTAATGGTCGATTTCATACAGATTGGTTGAATATGATTTACCCTCGACTAAGGCTAGCGAAGGATTTGTTAAGTGATGATGGTGTAATTTTTATTAGTATTGATGATAATGAAGTTGATAATCTAGTTAAGTGTTGTAGAGAAATTTTCGGTGGATCCAATTACATAGCCACTTTTCCTTGGAGAAAACGGACAGCTAAATCGGATGTTCCTTTTGGTATTTCCCAGGATTATGAGTGGATTATTGCATGTGCAAAATCAAAGGATTTCATCGGTTGTGTTAAAGGTAAAGAAAGAAGATATTATGAAACACCTGATTTACCAAATAGACCTTGGAGAATTCATGACTTAACAAAACAAACAAGTGCCAGTGAACGTCCAAAAAGCAATTTTACAATGATAAACCCAAAAACTGGTGAGCAATATCCAGCTAATCCTAATAGAACATGGGCTATAACAATTGATACTTTTCAAAAATATTATGATGAGAAAAGAATAGTATTTCCGGGTGACTATGATTTTCTAAATATATCAAAACCAGCTTTTCGATATTTTAAAGAGGATGATGAGAAAAAAGCTGGAAAGTACTTTGGAACTAAACCAGTAAGCACAAGATTTCCTGAAGATATTGGAATGTCACTTGATGGAACAAAAGAAATTTCCGATATTTTTGGTGGAAAGGTTTTTAGCTTTCCAAAGCCAACTATGCTAATAAAATTTTTGCTTAACGCCTCTACTATGCTAAATAAAGATTCTGTAATTCTTGATTTCTTTTCTGGTTCCTCAACGACTGCTCATGCAGTAATGCAGTTAAACGCTGAGGATGGGGGAAATAGAAAATTTATTATGATTCAAATACCAGAGGAAACAGATGAAAAATCGGCAGCTTTTAAAGAAGGATACAAAAATATTAGTGAAATTGGAAAAGAACGTATTAGACGTGTAGGGAAAAAAATACAAAAAGAAAACCCAGAAGTCGCGGATAAATTGGATTTCGGTTTTCGCGTTTTAAAAGTGGATACCACAAACATGCAGGATGTTTTCTATAACCCTTCCGAGTATTCACAAGAGGACCTGTTTGACCATGAGGACAACATAAAACCGGATCGTACACCTGAAGACTTATTGTTCCAGGTTATGTTGGATTTAGGGGTATTACTATCAAGTAAAATTGAGGAAACGGAAATTGGTGGTAAAAAGGTGTTTGACGTGGCAGATGGTTATCTAATCGCTTGTTTTGATAGTAATGTGAATGGGGATGTAATTACTGAAATTGCGAAAAGGAAGCCTTATTATGCTGTATTCCGTGACAGCAGTATGGCAAGTGACAGTGTTGCAACAAATTTTGAACAAATTTTTGAAACATATAGCCCTACTACCGTAAGAAAGGTTCTGTAGAGGAGGTTCACAATGAAGTTTAAATTTAAAGTTCAACAATATCAAACCGACGCTGTTAACAGTGCTGTGAATGTATTTGCGGGACAACCTTTCAACAATAGTGTGAGCTATGTCCGAGATTTAGGAATAAAAGAAGAAAAGCAATATTATCAAACAACTTTGTTTTCTGATCCAGAAGGGATAGAAGAAGATGAAACAACAGGATTTAAAAATTCTGGTATTGCTTTATCAAGTGAACAATTGCTTTTAAATATTCGAAATATGCAGGCTCGTAATAACATAAAGCAGTCAGAAAGTTTAGTTAGCCATCTAGGAAAATGTAGTTTAGATGTAGAAATGGAGACCGGAACAGGTAAAACCTATGTTTACATAAAGACTATCTTTGAATTAAATCAAAAATACGGTTGGAATAAATTTATTGTAGTTGTTCCTTCTATTGCAATTCGTGAAGGTGTAAAGAAGACATTTGAAATCACACAAGAACATTTTATGGAGCATTACGGTAAGAAGACTCGTTTCTTTATCTATAACAGTAAAAATCTTACTGAACTAGATCATTTTAGTTCCGATGCTGGAATAAATGTTATGATAATCAACATTCAGGCATTTAATACTTCGATGAAAGAAGGTGCTAGAAGTAAAGAGGCACGTCGAATATACGAAAAATTAGATGAATTCGGCAGTCGTAGACCTATTGATGTAATCAAAGCAAATCGTCCAATACTCATTTTGGACGAGCCACAAAAGATGGGTGGGGATAAGACCCAGAAGGCTTTGGAGAATTTCAATCCTTTATTTTGCTTAAATTACTCTGCTACACATGCTCATCAGCATAATTTAGTGTATGTTTTAGATGCAGTAGATGCCTACAACAAACGTTTGGTAAAAAAAATAGAAGTTAAAGGATTTGAGGTTAAAAATTTTCGAGGTACAGATAAATATTTGTATCTTGAAAATATTATTATATCTCCTAGCAAGCCTCCAATGGCCAGAATTGAGTTGGAGATAAAATATCAAAAGTCTATTAACCGTGAAACTCGAATCCTTGGTGTTGACGATAACCTTTATTCGGTATCTAATGATATGGAACAGTACAGAGGGTTCCATATCAGCGAAATTGATCCAGTACGTGGTACAGTAACCTTCACCAATGGAGAGGTAATATCACGAGGTGAAGTTGTTGGAGATGTATCAGAAAGGGATATGCGTCGTATTCAGATACGTGAAACGATTATTTCCCATTTTGAAAAAGAAAAACAACTGTTTGAACTCGGAATTAAAACACTTTCCCTATTCTTTATTGATGAAGTAGCCAAGTATCGTGTCTATAACGAGGAAGGTGAAGAAGTCAACTCTGAATACGGAGAAATGTTTGAACAAGAGTATATAAGTATTCTAAATAATTATATTACCCTTGAAGATACGCCATATTCCCGGTATTTAAATAGTATTGATCCAAAGGCAACCCATACGGGATATTTCAGTATCGATAAACAAGGACGTAAAGTAGATAGTCCTACTAAAAGAGGCAGCGACGAGAGTGATGATATATCTGCCTATGATTTGATACTAAAAAATAAAGAACGTCTTCTTGACTTTAAAGAACCTGTTCGTTTCATCTTTTCACATTCTGCATTACGCGAAGGTTGGGATAATCCTAACGTTTTCCAAATTTGTACATTAAAGCATGGAGGAATTAGTCCGACACAAAAGCGTCAAGAAGTAGGTCGTGGTCTGCGCCTTTGTGTCAATCAAAATGGAGAACGTATGGATCTTGAAAAATGCGGTAGTTCTATACATTCAATAAATTTACTAACTGTTATTGCTAGTGAAGGATATAGAAATTTCGTAGCTGATTTACAAACAGGCATAAAAGAAGCACTTTATGATCGTCCTTCTAAAGCAACACAGGAGTATTTTACAGGTAAGACAATTATTGTCGAAGAACAACCTGTGGTGCTAGACGTCACACATGCAAAGGCTATCTACCGTTATTTGCTTAAAAATGATTATATCGACGACAATGATAATGTAACTGAAGATTATCGAAATGATTTAGAAAATAACTGTCTAGCTCCTCTACCTGAAACACTTACACCTTTAGGGGAAGGTGTGCACACTTTAATACAAAGTGTTTTTGATGAAAGTGTTTTAAAAGAAATGGTAGATAATGGCCATAATACTAAGATTGAAGAAAACCCCCTTAATGACAATTTTTTTAAAAAGGAATTTCAAACATTATGGGGATATATTAACCATCAGTACGCTTATACTGTAGAATTTGAAAGTGAAGAACTGATTCAGAAAGCTATCAAACACATTAACGAAAAAATGTTTGTCACCAAACTCCAATACACGGTAATTTCTGGTCAGCAAGTTGCCGATTTAGATGAAAATGCAGTTGGTCGTGGAGATAGTTTCAATCAAGATAATACAAGAACAGAAACCCTTCGACACGCAGAGACAAGCCAAATCAAATATGACTTGGTAGGAAAAATTGCTGAAGGAACTACCCTTACCCGACGCACAATTGTTAAAATTTTGTCTGGTATTCAAAATCATATATTTGCAATGTTTAAACATAATCCAGAAGAATTTATCACCAAAGCCATTCGGTTGATAAAAGAACAAAAGGCTACAATGATAGTTGAACATATTTCCTACGACCAAATTGAAAAGCAGTATGACAGTAGTATTTTTACAGCTGGTAAAGGTTCTGTTGATTTTACAAAAGCGTTCCGAGCAAAAAAACATGTTCAGGATTTTGTTTTTACCGACGGATTGGCAGAAAAAAGTGTAGAACGACGTTTTGCCGAAGATATGGATATGGCTGAAGAAGTTTGTGTGTATGCAAAATTGCCAAAAGGTTTTGCAATTCCTACGCCTGTAGGTAGCTACTCACCAGACTGGGCAATTGCTTTCAATAAAGGGTCTGTCAAACACATATATTTTATTGCTGAGACAAAGGGGACTATGGAAAGTCTCAATCTTCGTCCAATTGAGCAAGCTAAAATTGCATGTGCAAAGCGACTCTTTAATCAAATATCGACAAGTAAAGTTAAATACCATGATGTAGACAGTTACCAAAGCTTACTAAATATTATGGGTAAGTTGTAATTGATAATAGTCTAATTATTTTTTTGCTAGAAACCGACACATACTCTGTGGTCGGTTTTTTATATTAACGATTTCTTTCCAACTGTTGACATCACAAATTAATTATTTTGTGTAACTGAATATATCGACAGTACACGAGGTTAAACAGTATTAAACTACTATTTGGAAATATTTGATATAATTATAGTAACAATTTCTTATGGAGGGATTTATATGGGTAAACGTGGGATTATGCAACACGGGTTATTCAAAACGTTTTTAACACGGGGCAAATTTAAATCCGTATTTAAACCGTTAATATATAAAAAAGAGGACCACGTACATTCTGACTTTTTAAACGCTTTTTTACCAACAGTAAACGGACTTAACCTAGATGATAATCAATTACGTTTTGTAGCGTATTGGTTATATATTGTACCTAAAGAACTGTTTGAAGAGGTATTTATTGCGAATGAAAACGGTGAATACTATTTAACTGCCGTAAAAGAATCAGATTTAAAGAACGGTCATTTATGTGCGTACTATACGCAAGCCTTTGTATTATGGTATTTAGAACAGATATTAAAAAATAGTGAAGAGTTTGGTAATATCGTAGGAATAAGCATAGAAGACTTTGAGTACGTAATAACAAAGTTTTACGGTGCTAAAAATTTAACTATGCAGTATTTAGATGAAATTAGAACGCAGTTTGACCTTCCAACTATGCAAGTAGATCCTAGGGACTGGGGCATAATTTACGTCCATAACATATATGACTTGCTAATAAACGATGAACAAGTAAAATATAACTCTATTAACAAATGGGATAAAGATATAATCGAAAAAAATAACTTTATAGCGTTTATTGCTCAGTTTTTTGCGGATAAAAAAGAACAATCACTTATAATAATGAATAATTAACGGGGGTGGCGATATGACACCGATACAAAAGGCATCATATTATTTCGTTATTATTAATTCCGTACTAGCTAACGTATTTTATTTTATGTTTCTAAACGATGACCCTTATACGTTAGGTACTATATTAACCGTTTTGAAAGTAACAGGGATAACCATTGGCTTACACTTATACATAGTAATCTTTCACGGTTTTTTACAACAAATCGTACCACGTAAAGAGCCAATATTAATACGTAATGAAACGCCTGCTTTTATGGATTCTGAACACTTTTACTATGACAGAAACCACGAAATACACTTAGCGGAAAATGCACCTCCAGAGTTAGTAGCAGAGGTAAAACAATATATTAAGGATTACAACGAGTGGTTAGCTGAATGGCAACACAATAAACATAAGGTTTCGAGAGATTGAAAGTATAAAGCACTATTTAGACTTTAATTAAAGGAGCATCGGTTAATGATGCTCCTTTAATTAAATCTAATATCAATAATATCTCTCATTTTTAATATGTACTTTTCTTCAAATTTATCCAGGACTCTAAATTCTTTCTTTATAGGATCTAAGTAGTGTATATGACCGATTAAGATTTTATGCTCCCCATTCTTGTAGTAAACTAAACAGAGTTCACTGTTATTTTCCATCGCTTCACAAACGATTTCATTCATTTCTTCTAATTTTTGAATATCCAATTCTACACGAGGTTTACGATTTTGTTCCTTTTCTACTTCTTTTAGCATCCTTTTATGTTCAGGTAGAAATGCTGCCGGTTGCCATTTTACAATTCCACGATCTTTAAACATGAACAACACACCATTCATTATTTTATTATTCAATATTATATACGAATGTATGTTCCTTTTTCAATGAAAATAAAAACTGACTAATGTTTAGTCAGCAGAAAAGGGCTAGTCAATGGTTATAATTCCAATTTTAATTGAAATGGGGATAATAGCTGTACGGTTATCAGCATTCAGCTTTAACATTATTTTACTCATATGATTTTTTAAAGTTCTTGGAGAAATAAACAACCTTTTAGAAATCTCATCATAACTACCACCATATGTTATCAAATCTTCAAGGACTTCAATTTCTCTATTTGATAATAGATGTTTTTTTGCAACTTCCTTATTTAACATTTAATTCGCGTTTCTGTTTGAACCAGGTATTTTCCGGTACGATTCCAGTAATACTTTTTGATACACAGTACTAAGATATGATTTATATTGTTTCATAATTTTTAACGCATCTATAAGTGGATCACTTTTGCCATCATGTAATCCAGTAACACCTGCACTAATAAGTTGATGAATCTTGTCTATTTCACTTTCTACATTTACTACACAAAGCTGAGTGTCTTCAGAAATTTTCTTTACATCGTGTACATAATTTAGTGTATCGGTTAATGTAAGTCCATCTTCATCATTAATTACCTTAACCAAAATTTCAGGTTGGCTTTTTTCTAATATATTTAAGCTTTCATCATAATTATTTTCAATCCCTATTATTTTTAACTCGTCGTTATCTAGGGAATGTTCGTCAAAATTGTTTTGAGTATCGAGAATTAGAACAGAATTCTCTTGAATGTCCATTTAAAACACGCCCTATTCATTTCTCTTCTTTTTTCTATTTTCACTAATTTGGATAAAACTTGTGCTGGAATAATTTCCTATTTTATTCAAAAAATTAAATTAAAATTTTGATTCATCCCACAATAAAGCAACATTATTTTCTTTTTTCATGTAACGTTCTAAATACACTTTTGTTGTTTCAATTGATTCATGACCGAGAGTTTGTTGGATTCTAAATATATCAGCTCCATTTTGAGCACTATATATAGCAAAGTAATGCCTAAAATGGTGTGGCCCGATTTTACCAGAATGCTTTATAACATTTGTTTTTTCTATAATATCAGTTATATAGTTAGATAAGTATTTAGGTGAATAAGGTTTCATTTTATTGGTAGTAAAAAGAGGACTGTGATCAGTATGATTTAAGACCGTGTTTAACCCTCTTCGCTTTCTAAAAGCGATTATCCGTTCAAAGACATTATTGAAAATTAAAAGTTCTCTTGGTTTATTTCCTTTACCAATCACCTTTAACCAATACTTACCGTTATAAGCGTCATAATATAAATCGGAAAACTTGCTGTTAGCAATCTCAGCGACACGGGCTCCAGTCGTTGCAAGGACAGATAACAAAGCGTAATTAATCGTGTGTGATTTATAATAATCGAGAAGTTGAGAAACTTGATCATAAGAAAGTTCACGATTGGGTCGATCCCATTCTCTTAAATTCGTACTTGCTAAATCAAGTGTCACATCTTCATTCAAATATCCCTCTCTATACAACCATATTAAAAAAGATTTTATAACAACCGTTTTCCAACTTAATGTAGCTGCAGAGTATTTTCCTCCGTTTCTTCCTAAGGGTGCATTTTTCAACCACTCTTGGTATCTCCTTATGTGTCTTTTTCGTAATAACTTAAATAATGAGGTTTCTTGATAATCATTTACGTCAGAACGAATTTCATCCGAAAATTCATTAATCCTTTTGTAAAATTGTAGCAACTCACGAATGTAATCCTTCCGAGTATCTCTATTTCTGTTTTTCTTTTCATCGGTATCTTTAGGTCTATGTACGAAATAATAAATTAATTCAATATCTGAGAACCACTGGAAAGAAGGGTAACCTTCTTTTTCATTTTCTTCTTTTTCATATTGCAGTTCTTCGAACCGATTGTTTTTAGATAGCTTATTTATTACTTCTGTTTTATTGCTATCTAACTTTGAAATAATCTTTTCAAAGTCTTTTGTATCTCTTTGTAAATTTGATGAACTTATTATTAAAGACATAGTTATTCTCCTTTCATTTAGTAATAAGTTAATCATCATAAAGTTAGTAAACATAACTAATTTCTCTAAAACTTATTATACATGAAGGTTAGGATAGTTGTGTGGTCAACTGTAAGAATACTTTATTCTTCCATTATCCTATTAACGTATACAACTTTATAAAAAGTTAGTAAATTGTCTATGTTTATGTTAACATAAACATAGTTAGTAATACTATTGTTATAATGTAATAACTTAACAAAAGATTTCTTAGTTGGTAAAATGAAAAGGAGAGGACTATTTATGAAAAAAGAAATGTGTAATGTATGTCAAAAGGAATTTGATGCAGAAGTACTGATTAAAATGGGTTCGCTTTTTGATGATTCTATTACCTATACTTGTGAACAGTGTTTTTCAGAAGGCGGGGAACACGAACCTGTAGGTGAAGGAAGATCCCAGGCTAAAATGATGAAGTTTAATGTGGTTGTTAATGATGAAAAACCAATAGAAGTTGTATCTACCTCAAAAGATAAAGCTTTTACATTAGCACAAATCCTTGATGAATTTAACAACCTTGTATTGAGAAGTATTGAGTTAAATGAAGAAGTACATATAACTGTGAGTCCGGCTGAAGGGGCGTAATAGAACTGCTTTTAAAGATTTCAAAGGAAGTTAACGTGAACAAAAGTATGATGATTAACTTATCTAAGACCAATTAAGCATTGGTCTTTTTGTCAAAATAACATCGTAAAGGAGAGCGCAAAATGAAAAAGTTTTTAGTAATAAAAAGAACGGATAATGCTGATTACTTCCATTCTGTTATTAAAGCGGAGTCTTTAGATAATGCTGCTGAAATTTTCGAAGAATCAAGTGAATATGACCATTTAACCACTTATTTCATCTATCCTCTAGTCGATTATTCATTTAATGAAAATAATCGTATTATTGTACCACCAAATACAAAAATGAAAATAATCCGTGCCTTTAAATTGGGAGATTAGTTAATGGAAAAGAAAAACGTTAAACAGCTTGATATTTTCTCTATGAACATTGAACCAAAGGAACCTACCGAAAAGGCAAAAGAGCCAGAGAGAGAAAATATTGAGGTAGATGAAGTCGTAATTCAACTTGATAGTTTAGATGAACAATTTCAAGTGAAGGATTTTGTTGAAATTATACGCACTAAAAATAAAGTAGATCCTAGTGATGAATTATATGTATCTGAATTTATCGGCAAAAAAGGAACAATTGTTGAAATTGAGAAAAAAAGCAATCCCATTGCCTATTGGGTTGACTTTGGTAAAAGTAGAGGGATTTTCTATGCCAGTGATATGAGATTTATTAGATAAAAAAAGAGCGCATCATTAGTGAAGTGCAATCTTTATTCAAGAGGAAGAGAGAGAAACCATGAAATTGTTGACTTACTATGAAGCAATGGACCGCTTAGTTGAATTATATGAAAAATATATTCACGTTGAGAGTCAAATCGAAATTCAGAAGGAACACCCAGAGGTTTTAAGGCAACTACTGAAAGAAAAAAAGAGGTTGCTGTCTGAAATTAAACCTTTATCTGGAGAACCTCTATCTACTATCAAAGAGATGGTGGAAGACCATAAATCTTCTCGCACGAATTGGAGGTAATAAACATGGAAAGTGATAAAAAAAGGCTAACGACAGGTGATGTAGCCAAACTATTAGAGGTTACAGAACATACAGTATATAACTATATTAAGCAAAATAAGATTGTACCTTTTAATAAAGATACTTGGCATTGGGATGGGCAATATTTCTTTTATGAAGAGGATATTAATGTAGATACTTTAGTTGAAAAGAAACCAGGTAAAACTACTGGAGAGGTTGCTAAAGAATTAGGTGTTTCGCAAACCACAGTATTAAAGTATATAAATAGTGGTGAACTAGAAGCTACGTTACAATCTTATAAAGGGCGCGATATGTACTTTATAGCTGATGATGAAGTAAAGCGGTTTATAGAGAATTATTCTAAGCAGAAGAAATATGAGAAGAAATCGTTTTATTCAAAGGAAACTGGGTATTGCTTATTTCAATTGTTTTTTAATTCTAAATTAAATAAAGTTGCAAGGATAAAAGAAATCAGTAATGAAGGAATCATAGCTCTTACGGAAGATGGAAGAACAGTAGAAATAAATGAACTAAAATCAGAAGGTTTTAATCCTGCCTACATTATAGAAGAAGGGAAATATAATACGAAAAAAGGTCATGCAAAATTCCGTTTTACGAAACCTAGACAAATAAAATCAACTACCTATAAAATCATTGATCTATTTTATCAAAGTGCTGGCCCTTTAAATATTCGATTATTTGAAGAAGAAGATATGATTGAAATCGAGATTAAACCAACTCTTATCGAAATTGACCGACAAGAATTTATGGATGAAATCAACATGCTGCAACAAAGTTTAATTGAGGGAAATGTATCCATAAGACATAATGGTGTTTTAATCGATTCTGATTTAGAAGTTTTACAATTATATCTACCATCTGACCTTAAAGCAGAAATAAAGAAAAGAGCCGAACGTCAAAACATTACAATGGATGAGTTGATGTTAGAAGTAGTGAGGAAAGAATTTCAAAGGGATTATGAAAAATGATCACATATTTTTATGTGATTATTTTTTTATCTTAAGTTTAAGAATTTTACCTTTTGGTAAACCTTAATTTTAGGTAAACCTATATATACGTAAGGATTTATGTTCATAAGTCTCTTATTTTGTTTTACAAAAGGTTTACCTTAAATATTTAAAAATGCCTAAATAAGTGTTATTATATAACCATTAATAATGAAAAGGTAAACCATATTTATAAAAATAGAAAGGTGCGGTAAACTTGGCTGAACAAAGGCTTTGGCAAGCTAAATTAGATGAAGAACAGTACGGAGAGGTCGAGTCACTATTTGAACAAGCTCTTGCAGAAGGTAAGGTAGAAAATAAGAAAGATTTCCAATTAAAACTTGTTCAAATGTGGAAAATGTCCCGCTTAAAAGAAGGGAAGGGTTTACCTAAAATAGACCCTTTAATTGTTGGCAAATATTCAGGAGATATTTCACGTTTAGAAAGTTTAACAAGTCAAATAGATAAGCTATTTATTGGTTTGCTTGAACACTTTACCAGTGAACAAACAACAACAACAAAGGAATTTGAAAAGAAGACTGCTGAATTAATGGCTGAAATAGAAAAACTCCAACAAGAACGTGACCTTGCTTATGAAGGTCGAAAACTAGCATTAGAAGATAAGAAGGAGTCTGATGTTGCTAAAGAAAAAGCCATTAGTGAAAAGGAAAGTATGCAGCAACACCTTAATGACGTAGAGAGAAGTATTGAATTGGAACGGAAAACCCATGAACAAGCAACCACTTCATTAAATAAGGATCTAGAACACGAGCAAGAACGTAGTCGGCTAAAAGACCAACAAATAGCAAATTTGCATGGTGAACTTCAAGAATCTAAAGAGTTAATTGCTGAGAATAAAGAAATTGCAGATAAGTTAAGAGAAAGAGAAAATGAAATTATTAGGATTAAACAAGAACATGAATATGATTTAAAAGAAAAGCTCTTAATGAAAGAAACAGACTTGCGTAATGAATTTAACCAAAAGTTGAGTGAAGAACGAAAAGATATTCGGAAAGAAGCTAAGCAAGAAGCCTGGGAAGTGTGTAATGCCAAACTTGAGAACTTAAAGGATACTCACAAAATTGAAATTGAAAATTTGAAAAATCGTTATGAAAATGAGATTGAAATGTTAAAAAAGGATATTAATAAAATTAAAAATGACAATAAAGAGGATATAGCTAATTTAAAAAGAGAATATGAAAATAAAATTAACTCTTTACAAAATAAACCTAAAAAATAGAAGATTGTTTGGGTGACACCTTATAAAATTTGATACCACTTAAATAAGAAACTATGGATTGTCTAGTAGAGAAGTATTATAATAAGTAGAGATATTTATACGGTCAATGGGAACTCCCCAGTAAGCAAGGCAGATACCTGTCTTTGTTTGTTGGGGAGTTTTTTGTATCCGTTAGGCAAGGGGGGGAAACAATGTCTATTTTTGGATTTTTAATTTCGTTACTTGGTTTGTTTTTAATAACATTCACATTGATTTGGATGTATAACCCAAAAACTATTAAACGCCAATCGATAATATATACTCAACTTTTTGGCTGTACGTTGATTAGCTTAGGTTTATCTATATAAATTAGGATTTTAGAAAGGAAGGATTAAATGAAAATCGGAAAAATATTAGCTATTGTATTTCTTATTACTTTATTAAGTGCTTGCGCTCCAAGAGTTAGCGATGAAGTACCTACTGATACCAATAAAAATTTACTTGAAGATGCCATTGATGTTGTTGGTTTTGGAGAAAAGCTAAATGAAGAGGTTGGCGATACAGTAGAAGATACAGTTGATGATACTGTAGAGAGTACAATTACTAATTTTTTTGGTGAAACAGTTGGTAAGTTTATTGGCGATAAAGTTGGTGACGTAGCTGGGAAAGCTGCAGGTACAGCTGTAAAAAAATCACTAGGCGAAGACATATTTAATATTAAAAATAAAATAGAAAGTATTACAGGTGAAGAACTATCTAATGATACTAAATTAAAAAATGCGGTTGTTCATAGTTGCTATGATGGCGATACTTGTGACATTGAATTTTTAGATGAAGACGGAAATGGAAATGGAAAGATTATTACTACTAGAATACTTAATTTAGATACACCTGAAATAAAAGAAGGGCATTTATTTACAAAAGAGGCCAGAGAGTTTGCTAGAAAGATATTGGTTAATCAAACAGTAGTTATAGAAATATCTGAGAAAGCAGAACCTTTCGATAAATATTCCCGTTTATTAGCGTACATATGGGTTGGGGATCATCTTTATGAAGAGTTAGTTATCAAAAATGGATTAGGTATTGTCCGATATGTTATTGAACCTGATACTAAATATGCTTCGTTTTTGAGGGAAGTAGAGAAAGTTGCTAAGGATAAGAAAATAGGGGTTTGGAGTGTACCTGGATTAGTGAAAGATGGAAATAACGGTTATGATAAGGTGGTTAAGTAAGGTGAAAAAGATAGTCGGGGGCATTTCTTTAATATTATTAGGTATTATCTTCTTTTTCGTAGAATGGTATCTTTACTTTCTTTATAGTTTTGATGGACTTAACAGTGAATATTTATTTCCTATTGTATTATTTATTGGACTTTATCTTTTTTTATGGATTTTATATATAAAATCATTTATGGAAATGAAAAAGAGAGTAAAACCGAGAAAGGAGAGTAAGGAATATTAATATTAGATATTATGGAATTGATTGGAATAAATTGGAATAAATCATTTGAAATGTAAGTTATATTCTATAGCTAAAAATATCGTAAAGAAGTAAAACAAACAATCCCAGTATAAAAATACAATATAGGACTACAATATTCAGTTCCAATAATGAATAAGGTGATTGATTTAGTCAAATGAGATAATGTATATATAGATTTTATGGGCATTAAAAAATCATGTGAAAAATAATATTAATAATCCTTCATGTATACAAAAATGTTTAGGTGGTGAACTAGATTGGAACATAAATTACGTATTCTTGATGAATTAGAAGATGAATTTACTTCTAATGATTTTTCTATAATTAAAGATATTATAAAAGGAATAGAAGAGACGGATGGATCAAAAGAATTTGATATTAAATACTGGAAAGAAGCAATAGATGAGATTTATGATGAGGTATATTTATCCAACCGAAAACAAGGATTAAGAAATACTGTTATGTATGGTAGTAACGATGTGCAGTCTCACTTTGTTTTTTATAGTCTTTATAAATTAGTTTCGGATGAATCAAAGGCTTTAAAACAAGCAGAATTAGCCCATAAATATTACATAAAAAATACCCTATCTTATCAATGGGAGAATTTAGTTTATAAGGCTCTTAGAGAACTCTATGGTGAAGCTATCGTTTCAGATTGTGTACTTCCTAACGATAAAAGACCAGATTTAGTAATTAATCCAACTTATAATAAAATAAAATTTCATTCAAAAGGATCAAGGATTCTAAAAGCAGACAAAATTATTGATATGAAAACAAGCATTTACCACGCTTCAAAAGAAAACAGGTATTATAAAGAATACTGTCAGGAATTAATTATTGTATATATTCTTGATTATAAAAATAAGAAAGACAAAGATATAACTTATGTTTCAGCGGAAGATCTAAAGGAGAGTATTTCTGATAAAAAAATTATTAACGAAATAACGGCTATACAAAAGAAAATGAAAATTAATTTTTTAATAAATGATTTTGATAAAAGGTTAAAATTATAACAAAATTTTCAAAAGTCTAAGAAAATAATAAAGCAGATTACTGATACTTTTTTTAATACCGGAAATCAAAACATTCAAAATTGTTGTAACCGCCAAGTAGAAATGAACACTTTCGCTAAATAAGACTGAACACTATTTTCTAGTATAAAAGGTCGGATTATATAGGGGCTATTACCTGTTATCCGACCTATTTTTTAGTTTATAAACTTCATATTCCATATGATCTAAAGCACTTGTCCATCGAAGCCCTGAAATTTCAGGAAGTAGGTCACGATAGCAACCCCAATTTAGAATATGAATATTCTTTAAATCCTGTTCTGGTATGGAAGTGAGGTTTTTAGAATTGTAAGCAGGCTTATGTACATAGATTAATAGTTTTTCTGCAAGATCAATTTCTTTTGACCACTTTTCTTCTGAAGGCGTAAATTCTCCTGCTAACCTACCTATATAAATTTGAAGATTATTGGAATCATTTGTATCCCACCAGTTTTCCTGGGATACTCTCTTGCCAATCGTTTGTAAATCCGCCTTTCCGATATAAAGTAGTACGTTACTTCCATAAACAGGGTGCTTACCGTATATCGAATAAAATCCGTAATCTTTTTCTTCATCTGTTAAAATATGAAGTTCATCCAAATGAAAATGTCCTTCCCAATCAATGTGTATTAACTCCATGTTTTTTGCCATTTCTTTTCTCCTAATCGATTATAAGTAAAACTGCTAATAGTAATCATTCTATTTGAAAATCAATTTTCCTTCATTTAGGTATACTAATAACTCCCTACTGTAACAGTTTATAGATGTAGTCGTTGTTTAACTATTCATGATTAGAAGCGGTTGTTAGTTTTGTAATTGCTAAATAAAACTACAATTTTTTCCTTTATAATATGGATAACATAGATTTAGAGGAGGACAAACATATATGAAAATAGAAATTGGAGAATCTTTAATGCTGTCATGGCTTCGTCATATTAAAAAGTGCCAGTCTGTTCAATTAAATTGGAAGCCATCTATAAATCATTGGAAGTTGGACAATGAAAATGATATTGAAAAAATTATGCAAACGGTTAGTACATATTTTGAAGAAAAGTATTCATTCAATATTTTTAAGAACAATAAATCCCATTTACAACTGATACAGCAAGGGGAAATGGATGCTTTGGGATTAAGAATAAAAAACGGTGCTGTTCATGGAATTTATGGAGTAGATGTTTCATTTCATGAAGCGGGTTTGAATTATGGTAGCAAGATTGAAACAGTAGAACGTGTGATAAAGAAAATTGTTCGTACTTCAATGGTTATGTTTGGTTACTTTAATATGAGAAAAGGTACGATTATTTTTGCATCTCCTAAGATTAATAAATCTACCTATGAACCATTAATTTCTGCAATTGACGAAATAAATGAACTTTATAATTCCTTAAATTTGGAATTTACAATAGAAATAATAGCAAATGAAGATTTCCAAATTCAAATCTTAGAGCCAGTGGTTGCACTTTCTTCAACCGTAGCAGACACCTCTGAGCTTTTTTTGAGAAGTATTCAAATGTATCAAATGTTTTTATCATCTAATACTGGTACAACCGATAAACATGATGGAACTGTTGTGACTAAAAGTAGTAAATCATTCACTGATTCAAATGAAAAACCGATAGCAGTTTTTGTTCGTGATATAATCGATGACCTAATTAACCAAAATAAACTTCCAAAAGAAAAGATTGTTCATTTATGTGATGCTCGATACAGCAAGGAGACCTTTTTACTTCCATATCCCATGCTACAAAAGGTTATTGAAGGTACGCCCCTTTCCTCACAACGCAAAATAAATGGTAGAGACCGATACTATGTAAATCCAATAAAAGTGCATGGTGAAAAATATTTACTTTGTAACCATTGGGTAGAGAAAAGTAGACATCCGTTTAAGGTGTGGCTTGAACAAGTAAGTAAATAAGCAATGTAAAGTTCGATGTTTTATATCTCATTGACGAACAACCTAATGTTTTAATCTTTGGAATAGTTGCTTATAACTATTATTTTGAAATCCCAGTAAAAAAGGGTTTAATATTAAACCATTCATCCACGAATATAATAAATTTGTGAAATAATGGGGTTTTAAATATAATCCTGATAGCCCATTTAAAGTGCATCTGATCCAACGAAAGCAAAGGACTTCACCTTACCGTAAACATAATTGAAAAGATTATGATTTAAATGCATATATAAAACAACAAGTATATATGCTTTTTTTGCTAAACTGGTAAAGAGATAAAAAACTCGATTAAAAATGCCACAAATCATCATTATGATGGTCTGTGGCATTTTTGTTACCCTATTTTTTCTTCGAATTTACAATTTTTATATTTCCTTTTGTCTTTTTGCTCAGTTTCGCCAACTCTTTAGCTTGCTCTTTTGTAACAGAACGTTGCATTTATTTTCTCCTCCTAACAAGGGTTACTTGTAAAACAAGTATGGTCAAAATTTTAAGAATTTATAACATAAAGTCTAGTAATCACTCATAGAGTATAATAAACCATTTGGACAAACGACCCTGACTTAATCTAATAGATACTCTTTTAAAAGGAGTGATAACGTTGAATCTAAATCCCATGTATCAGAAAACAAAACCAAAACTTCCACCGAATGAAAAACAATATAATAAGCCTTCTAGACCCAGAAAAGAAAGATCAGATAAGAAGAAGGATGTTAAAGTTCCGCTTACTGAAGAACAAAAGAGACTGGTGAGATGGGGAGCGTATAAAAAGGAAATGACAGCTACTTCATTTTCGACCATGTTAGTTGAACAAGCCTTAACCAAACCATATATTAAAGGATTACCCGTAATTCCTTATGAAGATACATATGATTATGTTCACATTAAATTAAAAAAGACTGAATATGATGAGGTTGTACGATTATCTATTCTTTGGAATGTTTCTGTTAGGAAAGGTGTACATCGAATTTTATTATCCATGCTAGAAGATGGAGATGAATAATATGGAGAGAGTAAAATATAGTAAGCTCGATTTAATTGGTAATGAATTGACGAAGTTAAAAGATAAAACTTTTGCAGAAAAGGCATTATCATTTCTTTTATTTTCAGGAAAGAATGTTCATCTTAAAATCTATATACCAAATGACCTTTATCTTAGAGCAGAGGTTTTTTGCGATGATATAAGAGAATTATCAGAAGATGAGTTTGATCAAAATATATTATTAGGTATTTTATATGAGGATTTTTTAAGAGTGAATCGAGCAAAAGAATCTCTTTTCAATTTATATCGAAGATTAACTGTACATGAAAAGAAGTCTCCTAGTATTAAAGGGTTGCACATAGATGATTATTACCACGATGATCCTTATGAAGATACACATGAACTAACAGTACGCATTCAACGTAAAGAGGCATTGCGAGGTGAGGTCTTGCTGAGTGATCTAAGTAATTTCTACCCGGACCATCCTTTTACGTTAGAAATGGTGCTTGAAACCATATACATTGATTTTCTTGAAGATATTAAAAAAGATGGCAGCCATAAAGCGGTTAAAGAATTACTTAAGAGAATGGAAGGATAATATGACGATAATGACGGTTGTGACGACTAATCGCAGATAAAATGTTATTGATGATATTTTGTCTTAAAAAACAATTGTTATTGGAAACATATTCTAGTATATTTAGATTATAAATGTTTTATTTTTTGTTTTTTTAGTGTTGCGACCTATTTTTTACGGTCAGCAGAGTAGTTATCAATCATAGCGGTCCTTCGGATCGATTTCTATTACACTACCAGTGTGTCTATTTCGCACTACAGTGTATCAAGAATCGGTTGAAGGCCGCTTTTTTGTGTTTTTATCAGACTTTTAGAGAGGAGTGGTAATATGTTTACTAACATATTAATAGCAATGTTTGTAGGTGGATTTGTTGGTATCTTAGGACATAGAGTTACTCATAAAAAATATATAAAGCCTAAGAAAACTAAAACCTCTTTCACACTCGGTTTCTTTGATGATATGCTTTTTGGTGCTGTTGGAGCCATTGGTATGGTACTTTTGGCAGACACCACTTCAATTGACCGAGTAATTTTGATTTCTATAGGTTCTGGAATGGGTGGAGAAGCTATTTTACGAAGACTTGACCTTTCGAAACAGAATTCTAAAATAGATACTCATATCAAGGAAATCAACGGAAGATTAGAAAGAGAATTAAATCCAGAAAACAATGAGAACAACAATAATCAAGACTAGAAATTTAGTCTTGATTATGCTACATACTACAAGTGAAAAATGTTATAATAAGGAAAAGGTTACGGAAGGAATGAAACTATGCCGAAACTTGTGGATGTTTTAACAAATGAAGAGAAGATCGAAATTGACAGATTAAAGGTTGCTTTATTGGAATCTAAAACACGTAAAGATATAAGATACTATCGTAATCAGATTGACGCGATATTAGATAGGGCAGAACAACGTTATTTTAGTACGAAAGAAATAAAGTCGGCTAAAGAGGAACAATCAGCTACCTTATTAGCTAGTTATTAAACTTAAGAGTAGTAAACGTAGCAAGAGAAATAGCACAGTACATATTAAATGTATTGTGCTATTTTTAGTTATAAGCAAAAATGTTATTTTAAATCATAATATGGTAGATAAATAAAGGATAATTCAATATAATAAGATTATAAGATTTTTTTGTTTTTTTATTTTTTGTGTTGCGACCATTTATTTAGGTCAGCAGAGTAGTTATTAAATTTCAAGAGCCCTTCGGGTTCAGACTAGAACACTACCAGTGTGTTCATTTTTATTAGTCTGTTCCTTGAAGGGCTCTTTTGCATTTCTAGGAGGTGAGAGGAAGTAGTTTATTAATCTAGTCTTTTTTCAAGATTTAAAGGGTGTATTTTAAAAAACTTTTTTGAAAGGGTGCTTTATGTGAGTTGGTTAGATGAAGGCATTATGAGGGATACAATGGAGTTACAATCTTTGTTTCATGAAAAGATCGAATTGAAGTTTTATGATTTAGGTAAAACGTATTCGAAACTTGCACTTGTTTCTATTGAGGATACTCCAGTTGAAGAAAAAACTAAGCCTGTATTTTACTTTTATCGAGACGATATTTATATTGATTTTGATAAAAGAGATCCTGACTATAAAGGAACATTAGTGGCTTTTGATTATGGCGGGCAATCTTATACCGCGAAGTATTTTTATAGCCAAAAGCTAAAGAAAAGCACGAGTGGAAAGTTAAGTATTTATGATGTGATTCGTGATTTATATGCAAATACACATAGATAAAACTTAACAAATAACAATCTATTAAGGGTGTAGAAACGATTAGGAATTTTTATTTTCCTAGTCGTTTTTTGTTTTTAGCAAACTTTTTTCAGAGAGGAATGGGGCATATGTGTAATAAAAAGAATATGTCGGAAAAGGAAATGGTTAAACAACTTTATTTAAATACAATCATTGGAAAGAGAAGTAAATTTTTAAGGGGTTATGTTTCATATTCCGATTACTGTGAGTGGGTAAATAAAATGGCTAAACATTTACTTGAATTAGGATTTTCTACTCAAGAAATGAGCTTTATTGTACAACAAGCGGAAGATAAAGCGAACATTTTAGTTAAAGGAAATATTCTCGGTACTAAGAGGGACTAATTTAAGTGGAATTGTCATTAAATAAACTTTAAATAAGGGAGGGAATTCCCATTATGCAATGGTATGAGGCTTTCTCATATCATTGTTTTATGGGGTTTAACATGAGTATAAAGATGAAAAAGGTATATACTGTTAGCCAAAAAGCTGAAAAACCAAGATTGTTTTTGCAACACTTAGTTTGTGAAGCAGCGGGTTTTAAACCAGGAGAAGAAATTTATGTAGCAATGAATGAAGAAACCGAAGAGATCATTATTCAAAATCAACCTATCGAAACAGAGTTTCACAAGGTTCACGTTTCTTCCAGAGTAAATAAAACCAGTGGTAAACGTCGTCCTTTGATTGATACTGCCGGAACACAATATAGTAGTGTTATAGCGATTAAGCAAAAAGTAGAAATTTGTGTATTTCAGAAAAAAGGTAACCTTTGTAGAGTAGTAGTAAGGCCACTACGCTATAAGATGATGGAAAATGCCTCAATCCCAACCCAAAGTGATGAAAGGCTACGATTGTTATCAGTTTGTAGTGGAGCGGGTATAGGTACATCGGCATTTATGAATGGTTATTTTACTCCTGTAATGGAAATTGAGTATGAAGATGACTCAGCTGAAAACTTAAAGCTTAATTATCCAAAGTCTTATCTTTTTAATGGAGACTTAAAGGATTGTCATGAGGTAGCCGAAGCGGATGTGGTGAACCTTACATTGCCATGCGATGAATATTCTAGCCTGGGTGAAGGTCAATCAGGGGTATTCGATAATTTAATCTTAGCAACCGTTAAGATTATCACTACCTCTAAAGCCAAAGCTATTTTTATGGAGAATGTACCTCAATTTTACAAGAGTGAGAGCTTTCATTTGCTGAAAGACCTATTGAAATCTGAGTTTCCTTACTGGACTGAAAAACAAATTGAGAGTTATGAGTTTGGTTCAATAGCAAGAAGAAACCGGAAATATGTTTGTGCTTTTAAGGAGGAAGAACAATTCCTTTCTTTTCAGTTTCCGAAACCTCCAAAGGTTCGTAGAAAGAAGTTAAAGGATTTTCTAGATCCAAAGCATATAGAACATGAGTGGAAAAGTTTAGAGAAATGGATGGCCAGCTTTAATTCAAGAGATGCCTGGAAAGACCGTTCATTAGAAAAGTCCTTCGTTACGGAACAGGCACAGGAACTAAATTGTATTCCAAAAAGATATAGATCCCATTGTGCTTCAAATTCTTACGTTTTAAACGATGAGAAAACACATTGGCGGTTCTTATCTATAAATGAAATTAGAAAGATATTAGGAGTACCAGAATGGTTTAGTTTCAGTGAACATATTCCTGAATGGAGAATCTGTGAAATGTTGGGTCAGAGTGTCGATTGTAGAGTTATTTCAGCAATCGCTAACCAATTAGCCATATCTTTTGTTAAAGCTGCAAATATGATCAAATCTGTTGCTAAAAAAGCGTCAGATAGGATTGAATCTGTTTCAATCAATGATAGAGGTCAACTTGAATTAGTTATTTAAGCAATAAACATATAATACGAGGGAGGAAATAATATGAAAACTAAGTATAATTATGAGTATCCAGATGCAAAAGGTGAGGTAATTTGTTCTTATTGTGATTTTAAAACAGACTTACCCGTAAATTTTTGTTGTGGTTTGGTTGTGGAAAAGAATTAGAGAGTTATAAAAAACAAGGGCTTACTAACTGATAGCCGTATATAAAAAATGAAAAAGCGTTTGGAAACATTATTGTATCCAAGCGCTTTTATTTTTACCTATTATTTATTTATATTTTTTTCTTTAATATCTTCATATACACAATCACGGATCATGTGCTTTAGTGTTTGGACTTCACCATTAGGATTAGGTAATGAACTAATTATTTTTTTTAAATTTTCTAAATCAAACTTCCCCATCATCTTATCATCTTCAAATGCCACTAGACCTTTAAAGGATTGACCGTTTATATTCCATTCGGCAGCAAGAACGTAAAAAGGGGGGGTTGTTTTCTCTTGAACGATTGATACATTTCGATTAATACCCATTTTTTTATCCTCCTTTCTTTTATTCATGTACTACGACATTAAAGTAGGTAACTGGAACAAATAATGATGGTAACTCTTTTATAAAGTTTTTATTTAATGGGTGTTTTCTTTAATATATTAGTTTTTATTTAGAACATATAGTTACCAACATTAATGTAAGTATAAAAATCAAGTAGAAGGCTTTGAACTCCTTGATTTAAAGAAATTTTTAGTTACCAACTATAATGTAATTTTTATACAATCACTATTTTTGACCATCTTTGACCTTATGTTAAATTTTTAAACATTTATTTTCAAGTAAAATGCTTACTAAAAAAGTCTCCCGTTATAAATTGATTATGATATAATAACTTTATAAGTTTTTTCTTTTTATTTTTTTAGTTTGCGACTTTTTAAAGGTCTGCAGGGTAGTTATCAAATAGTTGAGCCCTTCGGGTTCAGATTAGCACACGACCAGTGTGTCTATTAATCTGATTCCTGAAGGGCTTTTTGCATTTTAGGAGGTGAGTGGAATGGTTTATTAATCTATTTAGTTGTGAGGTTAGGTGTTTATTAGTCTTGTTTTTTAAAATCAAATTATAGGAGTGGATATTTATGAAAAAGGAGTTTTCTGTTTCGCAAGTAATCTTAGCAATCGGTCTAATAGTGGGGTGTCTTATTTTACTTGCATCTTATTCAATGAAGCTGCAAGCAGGAGATAATATTAGTAGTAAATGGGTCCTTGTTTATGATGTGCATCATGCTGGAGAAATGTATGTTTTGTATGATGACACAATCAAAAAAGTATTTATTCCAGGTCCCGAAGGTTGGACAAAAGAACATGACGCTTTCGCTAAAAAACTTTTAGAAGATTCTATTGTCGAACTTAGAAATTTCGAAAGGGATAGTAATGGAATTTATCCTGAGAGAATTTTCATTGATGGTGAGAGCGTACAAGAATTGTTAGACAAAATTGAGGGTGGCGTTTATTAATCTAATCTTTTTTCAGATATAAGGGTGTATTTTCTTAAAAAGCTTGTTGAAAGGGTGATTTTAAGGTGCTCTTTTTAGAGGAAAGGAATGCAAAAGTTGCGGAATCAATCTTCACAACTGCTACTATCGTCATTCGTCATATGGAAATACAAAGATATATCCAGTATCCGACTATTATTAACTGGTATGGAATTAGAGGTATTTTTGTAACTCCACGAAAAACGGTTTGGCAAGCACTTTGTGAGTTTGATTCATATTACTATTCTTCTACAGAATGGTGTATCGTACCAGATCCTGATTTAGTAATAAGAGCAATTAATCAAGCTGTTTCGAACAATAGTTGAATATTGAGAGTGTCAGAATCGATAGGTAATCGGTTCTTTTTTTATTTCATCAATCGAAAGAGAGGGTTTTTTTTATGAAAGAACAAGCTTGGAATTTAGTTCAAACACTTTTAGAAACAATGAATGAGCTGGGGGCAGAGGTAAAGGAAGATAGAACACATTTATCGGTTTCTTTACCGAAAAGTCAAGATAGGATTATCTTGAGTAAACAATTGTTTTCTATCCGGTATGCTTCATTTCAGCTAAATGCTTCAGGTTTAAAAGATGATTGTCCCTATTATTCAGTTGACCTTGTTTTTAACAATTGGACTTATGTGGGCCTTCAATTTTGCAACATCACAGATGATGATTACTTAAAATTTGTTGATCATGTTGCTTTCTTTATTGACCGTATGAAGAAACATATTTTTCAAAAGTGTATGCCAGGTAAACTGGAAGAACTAATTACGACCTATCATGAAATTTACATGAAGTACAATTCCTATCGAACAAGAGAAATGTATCTCTTATGGAAACAAACAAAGGGATTGGTACAAAGTGAATATGCTCGATGGGTGAAGGAAAAGAAAGTAAAAAATCATAACAACGGTAGGGTATATCGCAGATTGCTTAATTTAAAAGCATCTCTACCTCATGCTCTAAAGTTTGCTTCTGAATATGGCATAACCGTTAAAAAGCGTAATGTTTCAGAGGATTCGGCAGCTAGTAAATATCATGTTTATTGTTCCCTTTTGGATGAACGAAACAATGCTATTTCAGAGTACACCAATAATCCTTATGAAACTACTCGGTTACTGATTAAAAAAAACAATCTAGCTTAAGAGAGGTATGTAAATATGGAATTTTTTAAAGGACGTACCGTAAAAGTCGGACAAGAGGTGGATGTCTACAGAAATTTGCATCATGGTGGTTATTCCATTCGTTGCTCCCGCTCCAAAATGGTTCTTGCAAGGTGCGATAGTGTACGAATTACCGATTGTGAATTTCGTGTCAGCGAACCCGGTAGACAGAAGGTACTTGAATTTAAGAGAAAATCTGTTCATGCGTACATAAAAGGAATTTATGTTGCTGCAGATGAGGCACTTGAAGACCATTCTGATATGACTAGAGTGATTTATTACAATCCCTACGAAACAGACCTTTTTAAAGACATAACAACTAATGAGCCAATAAAAAAAATGGATGAAGTCTTTTGTTATGGAAAAGTCGTTTATGCCAGGGAAAAGGAAATTAACTCAAAAGAGAATGAACAATTATCTCTTTTGTAAGTTAAATAACAATCTAATTTAAAGGGTGATTAAGATGTTACGAAAAGTGAAGTGGGAAACTCACGACGGAGAGATCAAAGGTGAAAATCTAGCTATAGGAAACCTAGTATTCTTTAAAGGTCAATGGAGTGGTTTATTATTCCATGTCATGGGGCTAGGACTGACTAAAGCTGAAAAAGCTTTAAATTTTCCTAGAAATAAGGAGAAAGTAACCTTTTATTGTTTAAGATGGGGGATTACATTCCACAGCAAGGGTTCTACTTATCTTGATGACTTACTGAATGTTGTGATTACATCTGATGAACCGTTGAGAAAAAAGCAATCTACTAGAAGAGAGGGAATATAAGATGTTAAAAAAGTTTGTAGAGGAAGTTAGCTTTTACAAGAATGCAGACGAATCAGGGGAGTTGTTTGTTAAACAGTTTGATACTTATGAACAGGCTTACGAATTCATTGAAAATACAGATTGTGATGTAATTGAGTATGATACTGTTGAAGTTAAAACTGACCCTGAAATGCTCGTTTTTGTGAATGTATATGGAGTAGAAAGGGCATATGGTGGACCAGAAGAAGGCGGTTGGTGGTACAACACACATGATTGTCTTGAAAGTGTTCCAGTAGCGAATAAAAACTCAAAAAAAATGAAGGAATACATGGAGGAAAAATACGCTCATGTGAATCGAGGCAATATTTATAGTGTTTTAGGTGGTGCTGAATTAGCAGTATACGTCGAACGTATACCTTGCCAATCTCAAACTAGAGAACGCCCACATTATGAGTAATTAATAATCAATATTTATACAGAGCTTTCTGTATCGTGGAGGGGTTAAAGCAATCTAATTGACTAGGAATAGTCAGCTAGGTTGCTTTTTTAGTAAGTAATGGGAATGGTATTATCTCAGGTTCACGTTTTTATGAAATTTCTCAAAAGAACAATTGTCTTTTTTAGAGCAACTAAAAGCCAAAATGAAACAGAATGGATTAAAAGCATGGAGTCAATATGAACTTCCACTAACAGAAGAAGATTTATACCTTATAACAGATCATGATTTTAAGTTGGATGCTTGATAAGGTATATCTTCTAAGGAAGGGATTAGACCTTTCGTGAGATTTATATATAAGAAACCAATATTGCGTAGGAGAGAGGATGATTAATGGTGCTTAATGGTGTTATAGGTAAACGTTGTGAAGTCCCTGACAACTTCCTTGTAAAAGTTAGAAAAAGGCGTATGACTAAACAGGGAACTATCAGAGGTTTTTATATAAACGAATATTGGCATCCTTACACATATCGTGCTTTTCATATTGAATTTGATGATGGTACAAAAAGCACTTACAAAGCGAAAGATGTTAAATTCCTTAATTAACATTTATTGAGAGTATGAGACTATAAAACTTAAAATAGGGAGTGTTTTTTATGTATGAAAAAACGTGTATGCAATGTAGACAAAAATTTTTTAAAAAGAAGGTGAAGTAACCGAATTTAAAGATGGCTATTGTCATGATTGCTATAGCGTTGATGGTGTAATGTGGATGGATAGTAACTGCAATCTTTATTATATAGATGATGAGGGTCATAGAATACCTGCTCCTTTATGGAGAGAAGAACAATTATGGAGTGTTGATGATGTTGTTCTTGATGATTCTCAAGTTTCTGATGAAGATTTTATTGAATCAATGTACGAACATGATGAACAGTTACCATTTTGATTTCCACATTAATTAAAAAATAGAGTAATTAAATAATCATAACACAAGGAGGGGTGCCCCTTTTAACACTATGGGGCAGCAGCTCCTAGTGTTATTTGGGATTTTAATATGAGTGAAAATAAGCAAAAATTAATCGAATTAGCAGAGAGATTAGCCATACCGTTACCAGAAGAAATGGGGTCTTTTGATGGATACTCCCTTCATTGTAATTTCAGCGGGGGGAAGGACTCAATCGCTTTAGTTTTACTCTTACTTTATGGATATAAAGTGCCAAAAGAGAAGATCCAACTAATTCATATGCGAGTTGATTCATCAGAAGAAAGGAATCCTAATCCTTTGTTTGATTGGCCTCAAACAGATGAATATTTACGGTATTGCGCGAAAAAACTTGATTTACCTTTAGTTATTATCAGTTCCCCCAAAAGCTTAGAGGAACGTATAAGGGATAGAGGATTATGGCCTGCTCCTAGTCAGCAGTTTTGTACTTCTTATCAAAAGAGAGATGTTTATGCAAAGTGGGTTCGTTCTCTAGGACCAGGTAGGTATCTTTGCCTTTCAGGTGAAAGAGCAGAAGAGAGTTCTAGACGTGCTCAAAACCTTGCTAAATCCACTTTTAGGGTTTATAAAAGCGCTAATGCACCTACGAAAAATCGCTTTGTAGATTGGTATCGACCTATACATCACCTTCTAACAGATGAAGTTTGGGAGTTAATGAGATTGGCAGATATTGAGCCACATCCATGCTATCAAAATGTTTCTCGCTGTTCATGTAGATTTTGTATATTCTTATCTCCAAAAGAGATGAAAAAAGTTGCTGAACTGTATCCTGAGGAATTTCAAAAGTTAGTAGAGATGGAGAAACAAATGGGACATACCATGAAATATGAAAAAGGGAATTCTATTTCATTAGAAGAGTTTATTAATAAGGCGAATACGAATGATGACCAATTAGAATTAGACTTATTTAAGCCTTGTGCTACTTGGGCATAAAACAAGCTATATATAGGGGGAAATATAATGGAAACAAAATCAAGCCGATCGGGATTTACAAAGTTAGGATTTAGTAAAGCGGGATTTAGCGCTTGTTCTCATTGGGCAAGTTGTTCAATGGGGAAGCTAGAATGTCATTATGCTGCGATAGATCCAGAAGTGAAAAATTATTGTGGTTGTTATCAAAGACACCATTCTATTCCAAAAGAAAAAACGTATATTATCAAGAGTGTTGAAACCAGTAAAACACCAATTGAAACAAAGAATAATTTTTATAAATTCGAAAATCTTGAAGGACGTTTATTAGGAAAATCATTAGTTGATTCGCTCAATACCAAAGTTGGAGAGCAATTTATTTTACGACCAACCAATCAAAATATAGGTACTCATTTCTTTGTTAACCGCTCGTCTGACAATGAATGGTTAGGCTGCTATGAGGTTAAAGATTTTGAGATCCTAAAGGAGTTTGCTAATGAGAAAGAACTACTAGATTATCTCTCAATTGGCACTGAAAAAGAGTTAAAGGTTGAAAAAAGCTTTGAGAATATGGAACAATTAAGTTTGTTTTGATAAATAAAAGTGGGGGAAATAAAAATGGAATTACTTGTGGCTATTGTGGAGGCATTTGGTATTTTTGTATCTTCAATACTGGGACCTTCCAAGAAAAAGATCAATAAGAATATCAGTATTTTAAAAAAGTATGATTGGTTTAATAAAATATATGAAAACCAAGAATATAGAAAGTTAATAGATGAAAATAAACCAACCCGACATTTAATTGGTACTATGAACATTTCAAAAGCATCAAAAAATCAAGATAAAATGGACAAGTTCAAAGAGAGATTACTAAAAAAGTTAAATGAACAAAAGAGTTTAACTCATTAAGTTCTAGAAGCTTCACTTTTACATGAGTGAAGCTTCTTTTTTATGTATTTATGTATGGTAATTATGGTTCAATAATTATTATTTTCCTTGAATTTACTTGTTAATATAGTATTATAAAATTATAAGTATTTTATTTTTTCTTTCTTTTTTGTGCGACCTATTTTAAAGGTCAGCAGGGTAACTATTAAACTCAGGAGCCTTTCAGGTTCAGATTATCACACAATAAGTGTGTCTATTAATCTGATTCTTGAAAGGCTCTTTTTGCGTTTTAAGGAGGTGAGTGTGGAAGTTATTAGTCTAATCTTTTTTCAGATTTAAGGGGTGTTTTTCTTAAAAAACTTGTTGAAAGGGTGTTTTTATGTTTGAAAAATCTTTTTATTCTTGTCTTATCTTTATTGTTCTTACTGTAGGTGTTTTGAGCTTAATCTTTCTAGGATTAGGGGTAGCCGAATTGTATGAACTATTTTGGGATAAAGCATTAAGAAGACCGTAAGTATAAATCATTAGAAAGGTAGTAGCCTAGGTGTGTCAATCAATATTGGACAGACCTTTTTATTATGTCACTTATAAAAAGGAGAGGATATTTAATGCAAGCAATTTATATTTCAACTGTATTTGGTGAATACATGGGAGATTGGAAGAAATCTGTTGAGAATAATAGTGCGTGGAAATACATTGGTGGAGGGTTCCGTTCTGAAAGACATGGTTTTACGCTTTTTATGCGATTTTCAGAAGCTTTAAAAGTAACCATGTACGAATGTTCAGTTTCTTCACCAAGTAGCCATCGAGTTGCTGATTTAGAGCAATTCAACTTTGAACAAGCATGGAAAGTGATGTGGGGGAGTCGAAACATATCTCCAGATCATATCACAATTCTTACAAGAGAGAATTATATGGACTTCCTATTAAACTCAAATTCTGTTTGGAAAAAAGAGCAGGAAAGAGGAAATTGTATCATTCATCATCCGACTCAAAGCACATTTGAAAGTGATGAAGAAGGTACGTTTAACAATTTATCAGTAGACCAACCTGGTTCTGTTCAGGTGTATCTTCGTAAATTAACAGCAATGGGGTTTCCAATTAATCAAAAATTCCTATCCAATGTAGGTTAATTAATAGAGAGGGGAAATAAAAATGTCAAAAAATAAAGTCTTAATAGAGAAAGTTAAATTAACAAGAAACGGAATGTACTTTGAAGATGAAGATTTATATACGATCAGTCATTGTAGGAAATGTAAAGAAGACTTTGTTCTTCATTCTCATGATAACCCAGCATACGATGGTCCAAGAGTTTATGAGTTTCCAGATGTATGCGACGACTGCTTATAAATCAATTTTTAGGTACATTATTTATTAATTCGGGAGGATATATATGAAAACATTTATAAATTTTCTTAAGAGACTATGGAGAGAGGACGATAGCCGAGTTTTAATCACTTTTAAAAACATGGCTAAAAACCAAAATTTTAGAGAGTTAACTGAAGAGGAAATGAAAACTATTCGTAGTGGCCCTATCTCTTCTGCAAAAGAATTTAAGAGAGGTAACTTGTCATGAAACCATTATATTTTGAGAATCAACATAAGGATTGTATCGGTCAAGAGCATAAATACACGTTGTATGTAGCTTTTAGAGATGATCCTGAATTGAGAGTAATCGGTTATATCCAATATACAACTTTACATGATGAGCTATTTGTTGATTATGTTGAAGTAAAGGAAGAACTGAGACGACAAGGCATTGGAAAAGCTCTTTACCGAAAGTTATACGAATTGAATAAGGATTGTTCTTTTAAAGAGTCGGGGTATTACACCGAACCGGGAAGTAAAATCCGTAAATGGTTCAACGAGGAAGTGCTTGGAGGTAAAGTAGCATGATAAATAACGTACTTCAAAAAGCTTTGAGAGGATTTCAATTGATTAAAGTACGCTATTACATGAAGAGTAATTCTTCCGGTCAGCTTCATATTTACGAATGTGAAACAGAGTACGAATACAAAGCATTCTTAGAATGCTATGGGGATTCAATTGAAATATTTAGCGTAGAGTAAAGGTTTAAAAAAATAAACATTAGATAATGAGGGGATATTCAAATCAAATTTTGAGTATCCCTTCTTTTTATTTGAAAGGGTGTATTAAGTGAATATAACAGACACATTAGTCCAGTTATGGGAACAAGAGTATCCAGAGCAATCCAGTCAATTTCCTAAGTTTTTCGAATGGGAAGAAAAGATGATTTCTATTAGTGAATTAGGCTTTTTTCAACCTAGTAATATGGAGAAAGCTAAACAATATTTTGACCTTATGAAACAAGGTACTGAATTTCCTCCATTGGTAGTTTTACATTTTGGGGGAGACCATTATGAACTAATAGATGGATTTCATCGGATTTGGGCCAGAAATCAATTGTGCGAAACCTTTGTTAAGGTATTAGTCGGGAGAAACAGATTTGAGAGGTGTTCCTAATGGATAAATTTCAGTTTAAAGCAAGAACATTAGAGAGGAAATTCCAAAGGAAAATGAAGAAGTATAATCAATTCTACACAGTAACAGGTAAAAAAAATACTGTAGTTGAATACACGAAAGATACTTTTTCTTTTATAACAGAACGTAATGGTGGTTTATTAGAAATATCACGAAAGAACTTGCGAAAAGCAATAACCTTTGTATTTTTCAAAAGAACCACTACACGAAAGGAACTTGAAAAATTCTCTAAGTATTCCAGTGCAATTTTAGGAGTGCTTTTTGAGGTATTTAGTGAGATCAGCAGAGTCCAACGTATGGAAAATGGACTGCTGCGCCTCACTTTAACATCAACAAGATTTTATTTTTCAGGCCTTTGTAGAAGTCCTGGTGACATGGAGTTAATCGCAAATGAAGGTGGTAAATTTGTACTTTTAAGTTACTATAACATTCGCCACCAGAAGAATGAACAATGGCTCCATTACTTAAAAAAGTATAATATGAGGGCAATTATTGACTCAGGTGCTTTTTCTGTTTTTGAAGTATTGGAAAAGAAGAAAAAAGAAAAAGTTCAACAGATGGAGTTATTCTCAGATGAAGATATACCTTATATCTCTATTGAAGCATATGCAAATTTCATTAATAGGTATAAGGATTGCCCGCTTATTATGGGGTTTCTAAACCTTGATGTGATTGGAGATCCAATAGGAACGAAAGAAAATTATAAAAAGTTAAAGCTATTAACAAATACGGATATTATTCCGGTTTGGCAAGTAAGTGATACGTTTGAGGAACTTCAAAAGCTTACAGAAGAAAGTCCTTCTTTAATCGGTATTGGGGGATGTGTTCCAATGCTACTGTCTAATCAAAAAGAGAAGGTGCGAGATATTTTAGAAAAAGTATTTCAAATATGTAAGAATATTCCCGTACATGGACTAGGAATAGCAAATGACCTTTTATATCAATTTCCTTTCCACTCAACTGATTCTATATCTTGGGTAAATTCAAGGAAAAATGGTACTAGAAAGCTATATTTGGACAATGGAGAGAAAGTTGATGCTCCACCCTATATGAGTCTATTGGAAATTTTACGTCAAAATATAGGCTATCTAGCGGGGTTAGAGGATTTCTATGAAAGACCACAATTATCATTTGATTTTGACTTTGTTGGCTAGTTTAAAAAGAAGACTTGGTTTAACCAGGCTTTTTTATGTAGAGTAAGTATTGAGAATTGCACCTGCTTTATAGCAGGTGGTTTATTTTTCTTTAAGGATTTTATAATCAATTTTGCTTTTTTCGGATATAGTTTGTATGTTATGTTCTAATTCAGCTGGAAATCCTTTAAAGTTAGGAATTAACTTTTGAATGGCTTGGTATGATGTTTCAAAGTATTGTGCTGCCTTCTTATATTTAATCTGACGTTGATAGTAGTTAGCTAATAAATTAGCGTAATGAGCAACGTTTTCCCACTGATTTCTCTTTTTAAAATAAGGAAGTGCTTTATCCCTAATATAAAGCTTATATTCATCTGTATTAGTTTTTTCTAATAGTAAAAAGCCGTAAGTTTTTAAATGAAATTCATATTCGTCTTGTTCCTTATTTTCTTTTATTAATTCGTTCCCGATTTCAAGCCAATACAAACTTTGTAGGGGAGCATTTAATTTTTTATATTCATCAACTAAGTAACAAATGGTTTTTAAACGACTAGACACAGGTATGTTTTCTGTTATCTTTACATTTTTCTCAAAATATTGAATTGCCTCACGAGAGTCCCCTTGATTTGAATATAAAACCCCCATTTTTTCATTTGCTCGGTATAGTAAGTCAACGTTATTAGAGTCCTTACCATATTTTAAAACAAATAAAGTTGATTCTTTTGCTTCCTCAATCATACCTATCCTTTGGTAAACAAGACCTTCAAGGAATTTACAATGTACGACCATATAAGTGTTATTTAATTTTTTATAAATTTCCAGAGCCTTTGCTAAAAAATATATGACTGCTTGATCTATTCTTAGTTCATGAGACACATAAGAAATTAAATAATAAAAATATCCTTTTTCCCACTCTTGAAGTGAAGCGGAACCTATATACTCAAGGGCTATACTATAATTGTCCATAGCTCCTTTTTTATCGTTTATACGATAAAAATAGAATCCTTTAAATTTATAGAAAAAAAACTTTAATTCTTCATCTAAGAATTCCTTATATTGATTAAGCTCTCTTAATTGACGTTTGGCTTCTTTCAAATCATCTATGTTTACTAAGTAATGTAGTTTAAAAATCTTAAATTTAATTATGTGGTAGGGGGTGGTAATCTTATCCATTATTTTGTTCAAACTCTTAAATGTCCTAGTTGCTGCTTGCTTTTTATTATTAGCGATACTTCTATTCCAATTTCTTAATATAGATAATAATTTTTGTGGATCAACAAGGTTTACTACATTTATTTGTAGTCGTTCAAACAGTTTTTCAATTATCTCAGTATTAGCTGTAACTTTACCGTTTTCGATTTTACTCAAATAAGAAACAGAGCATATATTATTAGCTAAATCAGATTGAGAAATATTTTTTTCTTTTCTAAAGAAACGTATTTTTTTTCCTACATCCATAAAAGTTCCCCCAAATAATACCGAAAGCTTATCCTTATAGTATGAAAGTACTACAATAATTATACCATTTTACTGTAAAATGGTGGTTGTTAAATAGCAATAAAAGGGAATAAAGTTTATAATTATTATTGAAATACCTTTTTTAGTTTTATATAATAGATGGTAGATTTAAGGAAATCAAATTCAAATTACATAATTCGCAATGGGAGCTCCCCAGCAATAAAAGGTATAGTAACCTTTTATTTGTTGGCGAGCTTTTTTTGTGTGAAGGGAGATTAACATGGAAGAAAAAAAGCAAGAGCAAACAATCGAAAAAGGGGTATTTCGAACTAACTTATTATTACCCTGGCTAACAACTGATTTAGAGGTTACCACAAAGCGTTTCATAGGATATAACCGTAACACTTTACTTGGACTTATTCCTTTTGGAAAGAATGAGGTAACTTTTCCTTTAAAGAATATTGCATCTGTATCAACTTCAACAAAATTTCATGGGAAACGCTTTGCTTTCGGTTTATTTTTTGTACTAGCAAGTTTAGCTGGATTATCTGATAACTTTGCTTCTTCGGTAATTTTTTTCCTCATTGGAATTTTGCCTTTACTTAACAGTTATACATCAACTTTTAAGATCACAAATAATGCAGGTGAATCACCAACTATTGAGATATCTATTTTGGAAAAAGGGAACGTTCAATCATTCGCAAATAAAGTAAATGATGCAATAGTATACGAAACTGCTTAATAAATAAACAGAGGGTGAAATTTTAATGTTGACTACAGTGGAAAGATTGAAGGAAGAGATCGAACAAAAAAAGATGGAAATGATATCGACCGCAGAAAATAAAGGTATGACAAGCCTTGAAACTCTTCACTGTAGCCAGGAATTAGATAAACTCATCTATAAATTTCAAAAAATAGCATTAAAGAACAGATAGACCTCTTTTTAAAAAGGGGTTCTTCTTTTTTCGGTTAATACAAGGAGGGGAACGTAATGTCAAAGTGGTTAACACCAGAAGAAATACACATTAGAAAAGAACGAAAGAAGAAAATTCTATATATATCAATGCCGATAATGGCTGCTGCAATTGGAGCCATTGTTACAGTCTTAGCAAGTAGTATCTAAACCAAGGATTGGTTTATAAAAAGGTAGATTAAAATAGGAGGATTCCAATTGTTATCTTATAAGGAAAAAGAGCTTATAAAGGATTATTTAATCAGACATAATCTCTTTAATCTAAAGGACTTATGTAACTATTTAATGGATAACGGAGCTAGTAAAGAAACATACTCGACTGGAAAACCAAAAATTTTCCCTTATGCAGCAGTTTATATAAAATCATATATACCAGGCATTGAAATGAAACGTCATGAAAATAATATATTGTATGAAATTAAAGGGGAATTACCAGTTAATACAGAAATGGAAGAGGAAGTTGAACCTAAAGAAAAAAATACACCAAGTAAAATAGGGCAACTTAGTTTGTTTTAGGTTAAAAATAGTGATTGATGCGTAGACGGGTACTTATTAAAAATCCATTTTTTTATTATTAATCTAGCAAAATAGTTTTCATAGTTTGTTTAAAAACAAGAATGATTGTCCATACTTATGTTAGACATTAAAAATGGTTGATTCTACTAACATCTCATTTATTTCTCGTGGTGCTGCAGACTGTATCATTACTGAAACCCTTAGAGGAAATAGGGATTTTGCTATCATATTATAAAGATAAGTTAAAACAAATAAGTTAAGACATAAATAAAAGAAGTTTAAAAATTAGTATTTGAAAATACGTTAGCCATATATGAAAGATATGAACCGGAGAAAAGGGAACTGTAAAGCAGGTTACCCTTTTTATTTTTTTCAATATTCTGTGCGTTAAATGCGGATTTAACGAACATTTAAATGTGGTAATAAGAATGTCTGTTTGGTATAATAAAAGGACTAGAAATAATTTCTAGTCCTTTTATTGGTATGGATGCTACGCACCACTATTTTATGGCGTAGTGAGTAGTACCACCAAGTAATAAATAACGTGTCGCTATTTATAGGGCGCAACAAGTTATGTATTACTATACCTATTTATATTACAACTTTATTCTATTATGCATGATTTAAAATAATTTGTAAAGAGGTCTACCTATGCAGCAGCAACCATTCACTAACCATTCTATCAAAGTGTTTTTTGATGAAAGCGGAAAAAACCAAGAACGTCCCCACTTGATGGGTGGAGTTCTAATACCATCAGATTACTATAATACTCCAGCTATTCAGGAATTAAATGAAATCATTCGTACTTCAAAGATCCATTGGACTGATTATAACGGTGATAGTCAAAAGCGTAATAAAATATGGAAGATATTACGAACAATACTTCAAAAAGAACATCTATTAACGATGAACGTTATCTCTTATAACCAATCTAAGATTGAGGAAAATTCAAAAAAGTTTAAAAATACATATCCAGATATTGCAGATCAGACCATTTTCATGAAGTTTCCCGAAAGAATTATCTATGGATTATTAAGAGGATATGGTTCTCATGTTCATCTTGATACACATATTCTAATTGAAGATGACACAACATATCATAATGCGAGTTATGACTTAAGAAATCAGTTATTTCAGCAATTAAACATACAATCTATTTATCGGGGAGAACGCTTTACAATTACTGAAGCTGATTACTACTCTAAACAAACTGAAGTTGGTATAGAGATTATTGACATCCTACTCGGGATAGTACGAACGATTATTCGTAACGATGAACCTACTAGTCGTCCTATACGGGAAAAGAACAAATTCATCATATCCCTATTAGAAGCAGAACCAAGTTTTAATAGTTTCTTAAAAAATATTAAATATTTTGAATGGGGAATCTCACATGAATTAGTTGAAATAGATTTTGAGAGTTACCTTAATATCTTTATTAGTTCAAACCTTTCTCCAGGTATAAATAAATAACTTATATTCTATTCCGTATTTATTCAAATTTATTTATAAGGAAGTGTAACTTTGAATCAGATTTCTTTTGATGAACTATTTATAGAAGATAACAAGGAAAAAAACGAATCCGCCCCTCAACACCACTACAGAGTGAAATTATGTCCCTTTTGGATTCAGGGGAAACTAGCGCATTGGAAATATGTGAGAAATTAATTGAGTTAGGATTAATATCTACAAAGCGGTTTTCAACCAATAAGCCGAAAGATTATGGTCAAGTATACTCTATTTTAGAAAGTTTGGTTTTACAGGGAACGGTAAAATTTATTGAAGACAAAGAAAAGCAAGATCGAATCTATGAAATAGTTCATTAAGTAATTACTTTTATAAAAGAGCCTTTTAGACATACTTCATATCATGAAGTTTAATGAAGGAGGAAAATATGAAGGACATAAAACGACTTAAAAACTTTATACTCGATATAGATATTTACATAATTATTATATTTGTTATTTCTTTTTTTTATGTCGTTCTGTACCATTTATTCCTAATTAGAATCCCAGGTACATTCCCTTACGCATATGAATTTGGGAAAATATCAGAGGTTATTTCAATTTCATTAGTAGCAGCAGTTATATTTTATTTCTTTAATGTTCATATACCTGAGTACAAACGGAAAGCTACTGAATGGAAGTTTATTAGTTACGAATTATCTAATATTACTGTGCTAATAATTCGATTAAATGATCTTATATACAAAAATGCCACGTTAGAAAAAGGACAGTATTTTGACAAAGTTTACTCTGAAACTTTAACTAAAGAACAATTAGAGGTGTGTTGCAAGACTATTGATCCAAATAATACTGTAATTATGTCGGTTGAGTATGGGGATATCCATTTTAAAAATTGGTTCCAACTTTTTGATTATTTACACAGTGAAATTAAAACGATAAGAAAAGAAATAAGCACAAATTTTTTATTTTACGACGAAGAGCTAACTAATATATTAAATTCTATAAATAGAGAATTTGATATTTATCTTAATAGATTTAAAGGAAATAAAGTTAATACTTATAACGGACTCCAATACTTTTTAGATGGCCTTATAATTTTAAATAATTTCCGTCAGAAAATAAATAATTATAAAAAAAAGGTAAATTATTAAATGAAATTTCCAGAACTAATGTTCGTTAAAATTGTATTTCATGTGAAATTCGACAAAAAACGACAGAGGGTGAATATATGGCTTCTGAATCATTAGAAAAGCAAAAACATGAGAAACGACTAAATGAGCACCTAAAAGAGTTCCCTTCTTATGTAAAGGAATATGTACAGGCACAAAAAAGAAAAAAACGTTCCCCCTCTACCCTTCTTGGTTACATACATGAATTCAAAAAGTTCTTTTTATACTTACAAGAAGAAGGTATTGCTGAGCAAAAGGATATAAAGGATATTCCCTACACTGTATTGGAAACTTTGCGTAAAGACCAGGTAGAGTTTTATGTTGATTATTTACGAGAAGAAGATATTGAAGTACGGAAAAATGTATTTAAAAAGAGATCAGATGCAGCGGTTAATCGTAATATTTCTGCTCTTACCTCCCTCTTTACCTATTTGACAACTCAAACAGAAAATAAAGATGGAGAATGTTATTTTTATAGGAATGTTATGAGTAAGATTCCGTTATTAGCTGAGTCGGAAACTGCAAATAGACGTTCAGCTTCAATGAGTTCAAAAATCCTTCACGACCAATCTATTACAGATTTCTTATACTTTGTAAAACATGAGTACGAGAATAAAATAGATGGTAAACAAAAAGAACGATTTAAAAAGAATAAAGAGCGTGATGTAGCTATCCTCTCTTTGTTTTTAGGTACCGGGTTAAGGGTAAGTGAGGTTGCAAGTTTAACTCTTGATTCCATTAACTATAAAGAATATCAAATTGATGTGGTTAGAAAAGGCGGTAAGGAAGATACAATTGAGATCCTTCCTGACTCTCTAGAAGATTTAAAGAATTATCTTAGTGTGAGAAATAGCAAATATAAGGCCACTGAAGGAGATTTTTATATATTTGTTACTAATTATCAAGGAACTGTTAAACCTATGTCAGTTCGAACAATTCAAAATTTAGTAGAACGATATACAAAAGCATTTAATCAAGGACAACGGTCTTTAAGTCCTCATAAATTGCGACATTCATTTGCTGGGGAACATTTGAAAAATAGTGGTGGTAATATTATTTTACTTCGTGATCAGCTAGGTCATAATTCAATTGAAACCACATCTCTATATACCAACCTTGACCGTAAAGAGCATAAAAAAGTCATGAAGAATATAAGTGAATCCAGAATGTTTAAAGATAATAATTAAGTCCTGCTTAGCAGGACTTTTTTAAATGTGCTTTATTCTAATTTCTAAATAGGTCTTTTATAGCTTCATCTCCGGAAATAAGGTTGTCCGTTAAGAACTTAGGTATAAAAGTAACATGATACCATTGATTCATTCCGCTATATGAATTTCTTAATTGCCTCATAACTTCCATTCTATTCTTGTCCACTTTAAAAGTTGAAGAATAAGACTTTCCATGTTCATTAACCTCTAAAATTGTATGCTTTTCTGTATCTTCTAAAATGGTAGCTTTCGATACAACTCTTTCTTGCAAAAGAATTTTAACGACTGTTTCTCCGTTCATTTTCCCTCTCCTTTATATCCAGTTGTATTTATCTATATTTGCTCTTTTTCATATCTTTCCTTCATTTTTTCAATAAGTATATCCTTTTTTAAGGTAAGTGGAAAAAGAGCAACAACATCTTCAATTTGTTTTACGTTTTCTAATCTATACCGTACAAAGTTGTTCACTTTTATTTTAGGGACTCCATACTTTGAAATAAATCTTGCTATTTCAACATCATAATTAAAATGAAAAGGTGATGCTGCACCATTCAATAGGTCTTTGTTCGACACTAAATTTTCAGGGTACACCTCCATTGGTTCAATCTGTTCCTCTTCTTTGAATATTTGAACTGGTGCACAATCAGCTATCAGTTTGTTAAGCCAGGCAGTAGCCTTCTTTAAAGGTAACGACTCAAATGTTTCTCTTATTTCTAAAGGAAGGTCATCTTTGAATAGTTGTTGCTGCCTTCTTATAATGCTCCCTTTCTCTAATACATAGCGGTTATAGTCAGAACACGAAATTAGTAATCTCTTGTTGAAGTATTCAATTAAATGTTCTTGATCGCCATAATATTTAAAACAAGCCAGTTTTGCATAAGTGGTTAATACAACATGAGAAACCTCTGGCACTATCTTAGTCCGAACATAATCATAAGAAACTGATAAATGGTTAGCAATATCTTGTACGGTTAATGTATATCCCTCATTGATAAAATCGACAATTTCCTCTGCTAATACAGCAGTAGGTACTCCTTTATGCTTTAACATTATTCTTTTATCCATAATAAGCACCCCATTGCTTCTTAAAAAGCACTATACGACTTTGAAAGGTCTGCTATATCATCATCTATATAATCTTGGAGAGTAACGCATTGGTGAGGTGTTTCAAGGTATGTAGAATGATTATTATAAGCTAACTCCCATGTAGAATAAATCCGATCATTAACTAAGAAACCTACTTTCATTACCTTTTGCGGAAGTCGAGGGTTGAGTACACAAACAGCTCCCATTGGTTTTTTAAAGTTAGATTCCCAATTACTTATAGTCATATAACCTCTCCATTCGTCAAAAATTAAAAATTAATATGTTCGTAATAATACTAACATATATTTTGATGTTGTTGACTGGAAACATTGACATAATCAGTATTTAGCTTTATAATTATTACACACAGTGGAAAACACACAACAAATGTTATATAAGGAAGGTGAAAACCATGAATACATTTCTTGAATTGGTTTCTATGAAGTTAGCGTATGACCGTGGGAAAGAAACTGGTTTGGCGGGTATTGTTGGAATTATTGTTGTTCTAGCTTGTATAGCTTTATGGGGATACATAAGACCTGTGTTTGAATTTTTTGGTGTTATGAACCTTTTAGATAGTTTAGGTCTAATTCACCCAGAAGAAGCTGGAATGACGTGGTTTAGGCTCTTAGGGGGCTTTTTAGCTTTTTATGTAATAGGAATTATTATTTTCTTATCCCTTTTGTTTTTGGTTTTCCTTTTCTCTGCAATAAGCAGCTCTAAGTTTGGTAAATGGTTAGAGAAAACTTTTGCTTTAACATTTTTCATTGTTTTAATTTCACCTCTCTTTGTCATAGCAATCCCACTATTTATTTTAGTTGGAATCATTGAGTGTGTGTCGTATATAAAAAATCCTACTGAATATAAGGAAAAACGCAAGGAAAAGAAAAGACTTAATACGAAAAAAATAGAGCTTCAATTAACTTCTGAACTAGGAATTAAAGAACAACCAAAACAAACTCCTACTTATGATCTTACGAAGGAATTAGTAGCTCAAGCTCAAGCTGACATTAGGGGTGAAACATATACACCTACGCCAAAAGAAAAGCCTAATTATAAGGAAGATAACAAGATTACGTTTGAAGAAGCTTTTCAACGTTTAAATCGGTTACCAATGCACGGAGATTATAGGTTTTTAATTGGAGTAACGTATGACCGGAAATTCTATATTCTATTGCCGAAACCTCTTAATTTAGCATATCCGAGAAAAGATGTTTTTCGTGCACAAGAAATCATAGTAAATCACCAGTTAAAACAGCTTGAAAAAGGTCAAAAGATTACTCAGGGGGAATATGAGTTAGTTATACCTAATGTTCGTTCCAATTTTGAGAATTTAGATTATTACAAGATTGAACATTATTTTGACATTGGAGATGCTCCTGTTTATGTAAAGCAGTTTAAGAATATCCGCCTTAATGAACCATATCGAATGTATGTTAACGATATTCAATTTGAATATTTCGCAAAAAAGGAAAGTTTAATTAACAGTTTAATGGACCCTAACCAAAAAGACACTTATGATAAAAACTTAAAAGAATTTAACGAGTTAATAGTCGGTAATGATGAAGTGGTAAGTTTAATCCGAAATGGTAACAAAAAGGATGGAACAACTTCATGAGTGAAGAAAAAAAGGTTTTAGAAGTATTAGAGATATTGAAGGAACATAAAGAACATATTACCTCTGTTCGGAATTGGGAGCATTATGCTAAAGAGCATTCTCTCCCTTCTTCTTCCTCTTTAATTAAAATTTTTGGTTCATGGAATAACTTGAAATTAATGCTTGGGATATCAGCTAATAAGAAGTATTCAAAGAAAGAGTTGTTGGATATAGCAAACAAACACTCCGAACACTTTACGACTTATAGTAATTGGAATGAGTACGCTTCTAAGCATGGATTACCGGTATCGACAACCTTTCTAATACATTTTGACTCATGGAATGATGTTAAAAAGCGTTTAAATCTCCCTCTTTCCACACCTAATTGGAGGAAGTATTCTAAAGAGGAAATTAAAAAGGTCATCGAGGAACATAGTGAACATTTTACTTCCAAATTGAAATGGGATGAATATTCAAAAGAAAATAAGTTACCTGATTACCGAACAATCAAGAATTATTTTAGCTGGGAAGAAGTTCAAGAGTTTGCAAATGTAAAAATTAATTATAGATATTCAGAAGAGAAATTGTTAGAAATAGCTAAAAAACATTCAAAACACTTTACTACAATGAAACGATGGGATGAATATGCAAAGGAAAATAATTTACCATCATCAATGAATTATTATAGAAAATTTGGTTCTTGGAACAAAGTAAAAGCTAAACTGTTTATGTAATTGAATAGTACTCCAAATGAAAAAGGATAGATTAAGTTTTGACTTTTATCTATCCTTTTATTTTACATAAACCTTTTTATTTGCTTTCAATTTCCTCTATAATATCCCAAACGGAAGAAGTGATATAATATATTTCATGATCTTCTCCATGTGCGTCACCATATAACTTCATTTTCACTGGTACTTTGATCTCCATACCATCACTATATTCAAGTGCTATACGAACGGTTACCTCTTGATTAATGCTTCCTCTTACATTGATTACTCCTACTCTACTGAGTTTTCCATTGCGAGAAATTTGATTCATCAAATTGGCTGCTACTTTCAATTTATCGGGATTATCTACTTTGAATAAATCTTTTGAAATTGTTTCAGTTTCAAAAGTTTGTACAAATAGTTCAGGTTCCTCAAGAATGATTGTTCCAAACATAAACTGAATTACATTTTGAGGATCTCTTTGCCTTTCCACAATATCATGTATATGTTCATCAAGATAGCCTTCTTCTATTTCTTTAGATGCTACCCACTTATACACCTTTTGTTGTTTTTTAACCATTTCGACATCCTCTAACACTTGTTGAGCTGATTGATCAAGATTTATTGGTTCCCCGTTATCTATAAACACTACATAAACAAAATATCCTATAAAGGATAATAGAAGTAACAAAATTAATGTGATTATCCTTCTATTCAATTAAACTCACATCCCATCAATTCTCAAAAGCTATAAATGACATAGGGTTTAGACTATTTTCTTTCTGAATAGTCCATTTATCTTTGTGTAATTCAAAATGAAGGTGTGTCACATTTGATTGTCCGGTACTACCCATTATTCCAATAACTTGACCTTGTTTCACCTTCGTTCCTTTTTCAACATTGCGACTATCCATATGAGCATAAACTGATTCATATCTTTTACCCTTGATCTCATGTTGAATATAAACGACATTTCCGTAACTTTTTGAAAAATAGGAACGTGTTACAATTCCATCAGCTGTTGCTACTATAGGTACATTTGGGTTATCCATATCCATCGGCCCGATATCTATTGCATGATGAAATTTAGATAGTAGATGACCATAGGTATTTGTAACGTTACCTTCGGCTGGACGTATAAAGTCTTGTTCCTTTTTAAGTATAGTAAAAGCAAAACTGGAAATAATTACGATTAAAGCCATTGCAGTAATAACGATTTTCTTATTCAAAAATTCCACCTCGTTCTTTCGGTTTAATGTAAAAGTCTTTAAAAAGGAACATATAAGGCGGGATTTAGTGAATTACCTTTTGATGCTGTCCATTGTCCTCTATGTAACTCAAAATGGAGATGGACACCGCTAGACCTACCAGTAGTCCCCATATTACCTAAAAATTGTCCCTTTTTAACAGTTTGTCCAGTTGTTACAGCTCGGTTCGTCATGTGAGCATATACCGTTTCATAGGTTTGTCCTTCTATTGAATGTTTTATAAAAACAACATTCCCATAGGAACTAGAGAAATACGAGCGGGTAACTGTTCCATCTGCAACTGAAACGATAGGTGTTGATTGTCCGTTATTACCAATATCAATCCCATGATGCATTCCACCGGAACGCATTCCGTAAGAGGAAGTAACATAACCTTTACTTGGTCGCATAAATGCTCCGTCTGTTATAACTGGTATTCCATCACTCGGTTCATATACTGCCGCATCTTTAAATCCTGAAGCAGTATTTAGAACCTTATTGACATACCATTCAGCATGATTATAAGCAAAAACGGCTTTTCTTTGATCAGTAGCATATCCATTTTTAGATAAATATTTGGCTGCTGTATGAATGGCATCTTCCATATCCCAGGGGTCTGCTTTTCCATCACCGTTAGCATCTACTCCATACCCATTTCCTGCACTTATAACGCTAAGATTTGTAATATCGGTAGAAGAGCTTACAAGTCCTCCACCAGTGTTGTATCGCCATCCCGCCCAAGTTGCGGGCATGAACTGCATATGACCGACTGCACCCGCGCTAGAAATCATTGTAGGGTGTGTACTAAAGGCTGTTTCTGTGAAATGTATTGCTGCTAATACAAACCAGTCAACTCCAAATTGTTGTTCAGCTGAAAGGTAATACTCCATATATTGTGCAGGAACACCTGCACCAGGAATAATTGTTCCATCAAAACCAACACCTATTCCACCTGTCCCTAGACCAACAGAATTAAGCCAGTTAGTATAGTTGATTGGAGGTAAAGGTAATTCAGAAGCTTCCGCACTCCCTTGATAAAATGCTTCGACTAATTGTTTATCTTGCATTCCATAGCCATATATGTTTAAAACTTGATCTAATGCTGAATATCCTTCTACATGATTAGATGTACTATCAAATACTTGTTTTCTAGTTTTGGTGATTGTCTGAACTTCTATTACTCTTTCTTTTTCGACTTCACGTTCTTTTTCAACTTCTCTGGTTCTTGTTACTGGTACATCTCGATATTCAATATATTCCACTTCTTCATACCTAACTATGCCCCATTCCGATCTTGGCCCACATCCCAATACATCGCATTCTAAAGTCGTTTTCCATCCATAAATAGGAATTTGCTCTGTAACAGTGTATGGCTGACGCTCCATTTCGGAATATTCCTCAGTTTCGGTATATTCCTCAATCTCAGTATAGGTTTCTGTTCTGTATGTGATTTCTTCAGTAGTTACCCACGGTGTAATTCTTTCTTCATAAGTAATGGTTGTTTGTCCATTCCAAGCATTAACAAAAGTTAGTTTATCTACATAATTATTTGTTTTCTCAACGGGTCCTTCATTACAAACACCATCTTCACAGACTGTAACTTGTTTTTGTGTCCATTCATTGAATTGGTTGTATTCAAAAGTAGGTGCTAATTCATTTGACATTTTCTTAATGATTTCTTTAGCATCTGCTTCGGTTTCAATGGTTTGTGAATTCCCATGAATTTGAATTGCTGATGAAATGAGTTGAATCGGTACTCTGTAAGGTACTTGTTCAGGTTTTGACATATTAACAGTTGCATATGCTCTGTCTTCCATGTACTCATATAGTTCTTGTGAATCTGGGTCTAATTCTTTTCCATTTCCAAAAAAAACAGAAGATAATAAGAAGGTTATCAATAACAAGAGTAAAATACCCATTGCTATTAAAATTGTGGGTAAGCCAATACTGGCTAAAAATGAAAGTAACATTTTAGCCAGTACAGCAACACCTTTTTTTACAGCTTGAATTGCAAGTTTAGCAGCTTTTTTAGCTACTTTTTTCGCAATCTTTTTACCTTTCTTTTTAATCGCTTGTTTTGCTTTATGTTCAGCTATCTTTCTAAGCTCGGATTTGTGATCTTCTTCAGGAGGTTGATGTTGTGGTAGAGCCATCCATTACACCCCCTGTGGTTGTCTCAAGGTTTCTCTTTCATTACGTTGATTTAATCTTGGATTTTGTTTTTCCGGTATTAGTTCGTTTGGATCAACATGAGTTTTAATATCAACGTCGGTTTTTTCATTGGTTACTTGGTCTAACGTATAGACTCGTTCTGTTTTCAAACGCTTATTGGAAACTCTGCAATCTGAATAAAGAACTTCTCCTTCATTGAGCCTTGTATCCCCTTCACCATATGGAGAAATTCGATGTTCAACGCCTCTGCTATCCTTTGCGACCACATAACTTCTATTTCTTTCAGTTATCATTCTAATTTCTTGTTGTGAGTTCGTTACTATATCGTCTACATGATATTGTCCAGAATCAACTTTGTGATCGTAAGGTTGTACGTCAGGAGGTGTTTGAACAGGTACATTACGATTGGAAACCAAACGATTAGGGTTAACATTAATAGAACGATTAAGAGGTATTTTTCCGCCTCCGCTGTCCACCGTATAAGCTGATGAATTAGTTCCATCAATCATTTTAGGTACAATCGCGCCATCTTGAACACTAAGATCTTGATAAACAACTTCTCCTTTGTTTAGAGAAGAATCTCCTGAACCAAATCTTGAAACGATTTGTGTGTTACCTGTTTTATCTCTTAGTTGTATATAGGATTGGTTATCTGTTGTAACTAATTGAACCGTTCCTCTTGTTGCCATTTGTGCAATTTCTGAAACCTCTGCTGATTCTTGGTGAACTAATTTATTATATGGATTATGATTCATTCCAAAATTTGCACCTTTTTGGTATCCGCTAACTCCAAAAAGCATACCTGACCCAAAGGCTACCGCATTTTTATGATTACTATGTCTTTCCATTACATTTTGTGGAACGTGCTCTTCTTTTAAAGAATTCCCCATTCCTTGAATTCCTGAGCTTGCCCCTCCAACTAACATTCCCATACCGCCTTTAAGGACTTCCGTTGCAGCAATAGACATAGTTGGAGCTTGTGATACAGCTTGTGTCATGTTTAATTTGTTAAGTGCTACACCTGTTGCTACTCCGGTTGCACCTTGTATAACCGCTTTTCCTACCTTTGTATCAGCTATGAAATCTGATATTTCATTAATTCCTGTAAATCCTTTTATGAAACCAGTTGTTCCACCTGCCACTGATGCTACACCTTTAAAGATTTTCCCACCCGTAGTACTAGGAATGACAACCTTCCCAGGGGCGTAATTAGATAAGTTTTCTTTTACTTGCCCATAGTTGTCAGCGTAGGCTCTCTGTTTTCCAAATGATTCCCAATGCTCACTTGCTTCTTGCTCAGAAAATCCATCCGACATCATTTGGTTAATATAACCTTCTTTATTTTTTGATGTCATATTTGTTGCCATCATACTAGCGAAGTGATCTTTATTGATATGCCCTTTATTCATCAATACTTGACCTTTGACACCCTCGGTAGCATTATTAATTGCAGAAACATAGGCTTTTTGCTGTTCACTCGGTCTTGCGTCCTTCTGCATAAGAGTTCGGTCATTGTCGTATACATCATTTGCAAGCTGATTAGCAAAATCTTGTTTATTCTGCGTTATATCAATGCCATTGCTACCCATTTTTGTCGCAGTAGCATTTGCAATTGAACGATTTTGTTGGCGTCTCTTACTAACTTCATTGTCCCAAGCCACTATTTTTTCATCTTCCGTCATATTAGGGTTATTTGCGGAGAGATTACTCATAAAGTTGTTTTTGTTTTTTGCTTTCCATGAATCGGTTACAGCATCTGCACTTTTTTCAACCAGTTCTGCTTGAGAAAAATTCTTATCTTTGGTGGCATTATCAATTGCAGAATGATATGCCTTTTGAGTAGGAGGCTTTTGTTTATACACATCAGCGTACTTATCTTGGAGTTCTTCAGGCAAATGGTTGTGTTGAAAGTATTTTCCTACGTTGGATTTATTTAATTCTTTAACGTGATCCATTTGAATAGGTGTGTCATTTGGTCTAGCGCTATTATAGCCATATACATTCCCATTATCATCTTTAAGATAACTATCTATAAACTTAGGGTGAGCACTTACTAAATCTCCTTTTTCGTTTAGAGGAACATACCACTTACCTTTTTGGTTCTTTTCATTATCGTTCACTTTGCTTGCTAATTGTCCTGCAAAATCATCCTTATTGATTGAACTATGCTTTAGGTCTACACCATTGCTCATATCGGAGGCAGTCTCATTAGCTAATTGTAAAAACTCTTGTTTCTTTTCTCCAAGTTTTTTATTCCAAGCTCCGATTGCTCCATTTTCATAATCAAGACGTTCAGCATCTGTCATGTTTGCTTTAGGAGGGTTTTTCTTACTGTAGTCCACCATGAATTGACCTCTATTCTGGTCAGACCAAGCACTTGTTAATTTAGTCGCACTTTCCTCAGCAAGTTCAGCAGCATTTGCATAGTTACCATCTTGCCCTTGTACATTTTTTAGAGTTTCTAAAGCATTTTGTTTATTTTCTTTATGCTTCTGAGCGACATCATGATTATAAAGGTCTTTTAATTGACTAGGTGAAGCAGTAGGATGTCGTTCTTTTAAATCTTTTTCTAATTGTTCTTTATTGTTACTAATCCATTGATCTGTTTCTTTTTGTGCCATACTTTCCGCTAAATCGTCTATTCCCGCAGAGTCAGTTAGTTTTTTAGCTTCATCCTTTGCACCTTCAAAACCTTTCTTAAAACGATTACCTACTCCCATTGCAGTGGCAGCACCAATTCTTCCTGAAAGACCACCAACAGCACCTCCAGCCAACATTCCAGCTGTACCACCCGCAATAGCACCAACAGGACCCAAAGGACTTCCGGCAATTGAACCCGCCATACCAAAAACGGCTTTACCCGCTTTAGAAGTAATTTGCCCCGCCTTTAGCATTTTTTCGGCTCTACTGGTAGTACCCGTATCAGTTCCAGTGTTTCCACCAACTGTTGGCTTTCCATTTTCATCTTTACTATCAGAATTTTTATCCCTACTATTTTTAAAACCTGAATAGGCTTCTCTTAAAGCACTTGTTAGGGATTTATCACCTATAGCCCCTTTTATCGAACCTGCCATACCTGCAAGTGAAGCCATTCCGAATCCCGCACCTACTTTTGCTAGTGTTGAATTCATTTGACCACCTAGACCGAATAGGTTTCTTATACTCTCGGCTACTGGTATGAAAATGACATATAGAATGACAGCGGGAATAAAGTTATTTTGATTAATCGCAATCGATGCGACAACCCAGAAAGTACAGGCATGTATAGCCTGAACAAACACCGTTCCCGTAAATTCTTTCAGCCATCCCATAGTAATGCCTTTGTATTGTGGAATTAACCACAAAGCCATCATGATAGGCCCTAAAATCATTAGGATTAATAATGTTAATTTCCTCATCATATAATAGAAATTCGCCCATAAGGCTAACCCTAAAAGCACCAATTGAATGACAATCCATCCTAAAAATCCATCAACTGCACCATTAGATTCAATCATTGTTGTGAAATCAGCAAGCGAATCTTCTGTTCCAGCAAATACGTTTACAATAGCCCCATTTACTTTAAATATAATCTCATACAGCGTTCCGATATTAGCAACAACAATCCCGACAATAAAAATATCTTTTAAGAATTCTAATAAAGTCGTTCTATTTGAAGGATTTAAACCAGATGAGCCAAGTCTGATCCCCGCCAAAACTATTCCAACTAATATAAATACTGCTGCGATTGAGGTGGTTGTTGCTACACCTGGTACATATACATTTAAGATTTCATTCTCTTTAAAGGTTTTAAATACATATTCTTCTGTTCCATCTTGTCCAAATATTAAATCTCTTAAAGTATGAATATCGGTAAATGGCTCAACTAACCATTTATATAGTTGTTCAAAGACCTCTTTAAAGATATCTAGTATCTTATTTAATCCCCACATAGACCATCACCTACCTTTCTTGCCTTGACTTACCTTTGTTGGAGCCGTTTCCGTTTAAGTAGTTCTTCTAGTACCGCTGTGTTAGACTCAATGAATGTTAATTCATCTTCGGAAGGATCTGTTTGTAACCATACCGAGCTTTTACCAACACGGTAAATTCCTTCACCCTTGTTAGGATTTCCGAATAATATATCGATCTCTCCATCTGTTAAATCAAAGTTTTCACGTATTTTCTTTAAATCTATTTTATTTTGTTGTAAGAATAAGTAAGAGAATGTGGAGGTTAAGATACCTCTTGACTTTGGATTTTCTAAAATACGAACAAAATCTTGGGAAGCATATAATAAACCACCATTTCTTTTTCTTATACGACGTGCAACCTTCTCAAAGAAGGAGACCGTTTGATCATTATCTACGAATTGCCAGAGTTCATCGCAAACTATTAATTTCTTTTTTGTTGCATTTTCACTTGATTTTGCAAAATACTCCCATAAATAATTCAAAATAACGTGGAAGGCAATAGGTCTTAAAAAACCTTCTTCCAACTGTGAAATATTAAAATTTACAAGTCTTGCATTTTGAAGGTTTTGAGTTACACCTTTACCAAGAAAAGTTTGTCCGTCAAAAATTGGCTTACTACCATCTTTTAAGAATGGTCGAGTTGCAGCAATTAATCGTTCTGCTTTTGTTTCCTCTCCAAACTTTTTTACGACATAAGCGTAAATTTCACTTAATTCAGGTTCAGGCTTTCGAGCTTTTGATTGAATAATTTGCCCATCAACCTCAGTTACTTGATTTGAATATAAAGAGGAAGGGTGAGTAGTAATTTCGTGTTCATCAAAAACCGCTTTAATTGCTTCTTCTAGGTAGTTACGTTCAAAAACGGTTAATCCTTCATCTTCACTATTTTTCCCTCGAATGATAATGTCAAAGAAACTTAATATCTCAGAAACTTTCTCGCGAATTGGTACAAAGCGGATATATTTCTTTCCATTTTTTTCAATGATTTCTTTATCATCGGCATCTTCAAGCAATTCAAGTTCTTCATCTTCTTCGTCAAGAGGAATGTCAGTGAAATTAATTGCACAAGGATTAATAACAATATCCGATTCTTCACTTATATTAAGATTAATTCCTCCTAATCTCTTAGTTAATCTAGTAAACTCTCCTTCTGGATCGATTATGCCAGAATACAAGTTTGCTCCAGTTAAATTACGAGCAATAATTAATTTCATTGCTAAAGATTTTCCCGAACCTGGTATCCCGAACAAACCCATGTTATAGTTTGGGGGTTTTACTTCTTCATTTCCAAAGTTATTAATAAATTCTTTTTGCGCTGTGATTTTATTGATACCAATAGGTACACCACCTATATACTTACCACTTCCACTGATAAATGGAGCAAATGTACTTAGCGCTCGACGATCGATATTTCTTAAAGAGTCTTGAAGTTCATTTTTACCGATTGGTAATACAGACATTAATCCTTTTTTTACTCTTGACCAAGTTGTTGCTAATTTAAAAAATTGCCCGGCCATTTCATCTTCTAAGGACTCACTATACCGTTCTAAATCCTTTTCGCTATGTCCATATAACATACCTAATACTGAAACATTGAACATATCATTCTCAGAGAATTGGATTTCATCGGCTAATTGTGTGGTATCCATGATTTTTGTCTTTAAGTCATTAATTTGGTCTATATTACCTCTTTTGGTTTGCCAACTAAGGTTTGATTGAAGCATTGTTTCTTGACGCTGTAATGTCCGAATAGCATCTGTTTTGGAAACTTTATGTACATCAATTAACAAGTCAATTTCACCGCTAGATGATAATGAGTACATCCAATTAGTTTGCATTTTACGAGGATAACCATCTGGTGGAATGTAGAAAGGACGAAAATACGTTTTTGTCCCTAGAGATTGTTTCATAACCCCAAAATCAGGATCATTAATAGTAATACCATCTGGTGCAATCACATCCCAAATATCACCTTTTGTGTCCATTTGATATTCTGGAACAGCTGTATTTTTTGGAGCATCTACATTTTTTGTTTCATTCTGTTCTTGTTCAACCTGCTTTTTCTTCTTTTTTAGAAGACTCATTGTCAATCATCTCCTTGACCAGTTCTATTCTTCTTGCACTTTGATCAGCTGTAACATAAAGAGAAAGCATTTCTTTCATACGAATATCTTTAAATTTATTTTTTATCGCTTTTCTTCGATTAAAAGCATAGTAAAGGACCTCTACAATCCCTTCACTCGTTAATAATTCAACATTCATATGTGCTTTTCTTAAAGCACTCTTTGCAGCATTGAATCTCCGGTATAGTTCTGCAAAAGCTTTTTCAACAATTTTTTCTTCTAATTCATCCTTATCTTCTGCTGTTATTTGTTTTGCATCAACTTGATAAGTAAAAACTAAATAACGTTTTGTTTCATATCTTGGAGCCATTGCTTGCCATTTAACTAAATCTTCAATTAGATCTTTACCATATTGAATAGCATTAGGTGGCATATCTTCCTGTTCAAACATTGACTTACGCATTTCTTCAATCGGTTCTGAAAGGTCAATATAGCGATTTTGTAAATAGAATTGGACATTATAGTTAATAGCTGCTAACCATTTTTCAAATGCTACATCTATAGCCTCTTGTTCATCTTGAGATAACAGAAAGTAGTTAACTGGCTCTACTTCTGAAACTAGAACAAAACGATTGTTCTTATATCGAATCATGTGATTAGATATTTCCTTTACATCGGAAAACAGACTTTTAAAAATTTCGGGGTCTTGTTGATTGACCTCTTTTGTTTTAGTTGAGGTATTTTTAACTTTATATGGTGTCCCATCACCTACATCTTCTTTAGATTTCCATGGTAAAATTGGTTCTTTTAGCATAATACGAACAAAAACATATAAAACTAGGGCGAACCCTCCCATGAATAATAAATCTTTCAATTACATTCCCTCCATCCATTTAGCGGGTTTACGTCCTTTTCTCCATACGCCGATTTGTTTTTTATAGCCATATTTAGTAATAAGATAGCGGTCAAAATACATATGATATTTTGATTTTCGTATAAAACCTAAAACTGCTACTACTGCTGCTACGGGTAGAGCGGATATAAAGCAAGTAATTATTGCAAAGAGAGCATTAAAGCCAACTGTTAAATTCCAAATGACTGGTATATAAGCATAAACAACAGCTCCACCCGCTATTAGATAAATCAATTGTCTTTTTGATAAAACGCCTAATAAAGTTTTTTGTTCAGAACTCATATCTATTGGTACGGTTACTTTTCTCATATGAAGTTTCACCCTTTTCTTAGATAAAAAATGACCCCCCTTACTTTTCATAAGAGGGGATATGTAGCCCTATGAAGCTATTAAACTATTAACCTCCAAAGCCAGCTATGAATCCAGCAATATCGTAAGCTTTCATGATTACCCAACCACCAATGAATGCCATGCCAATTCCAACGAATCCAGCGGTACGAGCTTGTGGATTTCCCCCTTGTGCTGAAGCAAGTTTTATTCCTGCAAAAATTAAGCAAAGGATAATCCAAAAACCACCAAACGCAATGACAACACCAACTAATGTGTTAAGGTCAGAAAAGACTCCGCTACTATTAATATTAGAATCTGGGTTAATTCCGGCTTTTTTCCATTGATCGCTAGTATTAGCTAAAGCACTAACTGGAACTAATGAAAAAGTAAGAGCAACTAGAGCAAAAATCATGAACATTTTATTTTTTAAATTTTTCATTCTTTCACCTCCTTTTTGGGAAAACAAAAAGAATCCCCCGAAAAAGTACAAGTTAGACAAATCAAGATATACCTACTTAAAGGCATACAATGAGTATTGTCTTATACTCTTTCGGGGGATTCCCGTTAGCTATTATTTAATTATTTACATTTATAATGATAAACAATGTTCTACCAAAAATCAACAAAAAATTCATTGTAAAAAAGCCCTCTAAGAAAGTACTTAGAGGACTGATAAAACCTATCAACTAAAACACAAAGTCTGATAATTATATCTGTTATACCCATTGGTAATAATCAATTGCACTTTCGTTTAGCAATGACACCTTTTTATATTCTTGAAGATATGCAATAAACGAACGTAATTTTAATTGAGTACGAAATTGTAATTGTTTAAATGGATTAGAAACATTGATATAACCATTATCCAACTTATGTGTGATCGTTACTTTGGTTTTAGAAATATAAACAACTAAACTCTCTTCATGAAAATCACACGCAATATCAATAGCCATTTCCTTAGCAGATAGCTCTCTTTTATAAATATCTTTTTTCATAGAACCTAACTCCCTTAAAATAGTTTTTTTATAACTGGCAGCTTATTGTTCAAAAATAAATCATCAAGTCCCTTTCCATGATTGTCATTCCATAAAACAATGTTTGCGGAATAGCCTAGTGACTTAAGCATTTTTGTACAATCAAATAAGTGCTGTTTAACGTATGGATTGTTTATAGCGTCAGCATCAAATGCTATATTTACTATCTCTACATCCATTTCTTTAAGGTAGGGCAAGGCTAATCTCCAAGAATTAACACCAGGTAAACCAATAATCGTCGTTCCGATATCCTCTAATTCTTCGGGATCATATAATTCAACGATTTTGTCTACTGCAATATCATTCTTTAAAGGGCCTTCTCCTAGCCATACCGTTCTTGCTCTTCTTTTTGTGCTAGTTTTCCATTCTTTTAAATCCTCCGAAGGTACAGAAACATGAACGGGAGCGGGATTACCTGCACCTGTTCCACCTTCTTTATTAGCGGAAGATAACCAAAAATAGCGTTGACCCGCTGAAAGTTTGATTTCTGCTATCAATTTGCCATTCTTGTCAGTTATTGCTTTCCAATCTTTATCTATTTCTCCTTCAAAAACTTTAATATATCCTCTTGCAACTGTACATTCCACCTTATTTGGTTGTTCCACTATACGAGCTTTAAAGCCTTTAATCGCATTACGAATTGTAATGTCATTTTTGACTTCATCGACTCTATATTGGAAACCAATAATTTGATTTAAATGGTTACGAAAAGGAATTAATATTCCAGTAAATCCGTTTAAAGTATAATACTTACCGTATTTACCATCTCGAATATAAAATCCTGGGATACCCACAAAATCAGAATCGCCTAATCGTTCAGAGATTTCTTTAACCACTTGCCAGGGTTTATCAGGAAATGAACGATATTGGCGAATTTTTATTTGTGTTTCGGTTAATTGACGACTATCACTCATTAAATGAGATTTATGTTTAGCGTCAATCTGCGTACAATTGATAAGAGCTTTAAATACACGATTTAAAGCTGCATCGTCCTTTTTAGGATTATCCTCTATCTCTGGAACATTACTAAAATCGTACTTTTTAGGTTTACCTTCTAAGAAATGAAGATAGCCCGGTAATGCACTATTTTTAGCCCATTCAATATCAGAACCAACACGGATACAAACAACACGATTTTGATCATCGTGAATCATGCACCCTCCTTTATGGCCACAGATTGGACAAACCTCTCGATAGAATTCAAACCACGGTCCTCCTGGAGCTGATGTTCTCCTTAATGTTCTTCCCATTTGAAACACCCTTTCAAAAAAGTTTTTTTAATCTACACCCTAGATACAAGTTTTAAATCTTTTACGGTCATGCGGTGGCATAATTGTAATAACTGAGTAAAACTTATCAGCTTCTTGTGAAAGTACCACTACCATCGGATTATCGTCGAGGTCTTTCCCTTCGATAACAAATTTAGGTGTGTATTTTTCTAATCGAAAATTCCAACCTACTTGAACCTCACATAAATGCCCGCTAAGAATACAACGAACAATATCCCCTCTGTAATATCCGCGATTTACAAATCTCTCTTTGGTGTGTTTTCCTACTCGGATTACTCCATCTTTGTTCATTAATATTTTTTGAATATCTCTCATTATCTCTTTTTTATGTTTTTCCATTTCCTCACTCCCTTTCACTTTTTTTAGAAACTAAAAAAGCGACCTTCAGGAAGTAGCCTCATAGACACACTTGTCGTGTGTACTTGTAAGCTACGATCCTAAAGACCGCTAATAGTTTGATAGAAACCCTGCTGACCTAAAAGTTGGTCGCACACAAAAGAAAAAAGAAAAAACAATTAATAATTTAAGTATATGACTTTTGTTTATACATTTCTAGTCCTAAATAATAACTTCTTTATTTTTGCTAGGAGTGGTTTCTTCTTTAGGATAATTGGTTCCTTTATATATTTTTGAATTTGTTGGCGTATATCTTCATATGAAGGCTGCACTTTTTCTATTATTCCAGATTGTTCTAATAAAGGTTTTTCTTGATTGAGATTTCTTTGGACAACCTCGCCTAAATACGGGCATGAAGCTAAAAGTGGTAATCCCAACTCCTTTGCATAATCTTTAGATTTATTGCTAGAAGGTAATTCTTGAAGACAAAGAAGTTTAGCTGGAATTTCCTCTCTATCGTCAGTCGCTCCTACAATTTTTTGTATATACTTCTTTAATTCCTTCATCCTAGTAATATCGTTGTCCATTACCACCCAAAGTTCATCAATACTGTGATTGAGAGTATACATAGAACGTTCGTCCATATACCCTCCTGGAAAATCTATAAAAAGAGTATTGTGTCCTCTTTTGACATTAATGTAATGAAAAAGTCTATGAGTATCCCATTTAAAGGTGGGATCTTGGTAATCAAGGGGATACCATGATACATTGTTGTAAACCCAATAATGTTTTTGAAGTTCTTTTTCTGTTAAAGAATACGGCTTGAATATTTGACTCGCCCAAGATTCCCATTTTGGCGGCGTTTCCTTTGTAAATTTTAATAATTTTGTTTTTAGTTGTTGCTTATTGCTTATTCCTTCTATGACAGCTGGTGAATTTCCTAATCTCCCCAAATACATAGCAAAATTCATAATAAAAGTGGTGGTACCTTTTCCTCCTTGCGGAGACCACACTCCAATAGTACGATGTAAATCATAAGTTCCTTTGGAAAGTTTATAGGAAGAGGCTAAATCCATATTTTCAGATAGTAATCTCTCTTGATCTAAATCTTTATCTAACTCTTTATTTAAAGACTCGTTAACATCCTCTTTTTTATCATTTATTTTTACTAATATTTCCCTATATTTCCCTTCTCGGCGAGGCCCTACAATTCCGTCTTGTTCCATACGCTCCATAATGGTAGAACCCTCTTGAAAGGATATTTTCAATTCTTTTTGTAGCATATTTATACTGGCTTTTCCGTTTTCAATAACCAACTGAACTGATTCATTGTATAAATCGTCTAAATTATTCACTGAACTAGAAACAGAAGTCTGATAATTATTCTGTTCTTGAGAGCTATTTTCTGTAAGGTCATTAACGTTTTCTTTATTTGACTCTCTTTTTACTTCATTTTTACTCTCTTTATCTTGATTATTTTCTTCGGGATTAGTTGTCTCTTTTTTATTTTCCTCTTTTTGGTTTGATTGATTTGTGTTTTTATTCTTCTTTCCTTTTATTAATTCGTCATTTCCAAGACTTTGGGCCAATTCTTCATTCGTAACTGTTAGTTTATTTATCCAGGTTAAAACGCCAGATATATCGTTGAATACTATTAAATTCTTTTTTTGTGCTTCTTTGTAAGAAGGACAAATATAAAGAAAAGAACACGGGATATCTTTGTTTTCATACATTTTAAGTGTTGGTAAAACCTTATTATCGACAATGATTAAACCATATTGGTTTGTTGTTATCATTTGTCTTGCGTTAATTGTTTGAGTTTCTTGATCGAATTGACATTCCGCATACTTTTCTTCTATCGCCTTAGTAATTGTATCTATTTTTATATTTTCTAGTTCTTTAATTCCTATAAAGACTTTTATACTCATCGCTTTTACTCCATCTCTTTTGATTGTAAATAAGCATTTATTTTTCTTAATAAACTTTTGGTAAAAGGTTTTTTATAGTTTTCTACAGCTAACAAATAGCTAGGGCTCACTCCTATTTCCCTTGCAAATTCATACTGCTTTTTATTTAACCTTTTCCGTATAATTAACAATCGTTCTACATTATCCATACATTCTATATTTTTAAATTTATCTACATTCAAAGTTGGTTCTATCCCCTTTCCTTTCTTGCATGTTATATTCCAAATCCCTAAAAAATGGCAAAAAACCGCCTATGTGTTGTAGCTACAACAAATAGAGCGGTTTTCGCTTTAGCAAATATGTATTTTTTCATTGATATGTTTGTTTTTTAATATAAATAGGATTATATCATAGTTATCCTTGTTTTTGAACTAAAACTATATTAAGCTATTTCACTTTGAAAATATCTATTGTTCTTTTTGTCTTCTTCTTTTATAATAGTTTTATATTTATTTACTCTTTTTTCTTTTTTGTGCGACCTCTTTTAAGGTCAGCAGGGTAGTTATTAAACTCAGGAGCCTTTAAGGTTCAGATTATCACACGACAAGTGTGTCTATTAATCTGTTCCTTGAAGGCTCTTTTTGCATTTCAAGGAGGTGAGGCCTATCGAGTAGTTATTAAGCGGATTTTCAGATTTAGGGTGTATTTTCTTAAAAAACTTTTTTGAAAGGGTGTATTTAATTATGACAAATTGTACTCAAGAAGAAATCATGAAAATGTTACAAGAACCATTTGATGCTAATGATGTTGAATGGAGGGTGCAGCGAACTGTTAAAACGAGAAATGGAGTTAAAGCAGTCGTCATGCCTTATGTAACGAATCGTGCAATCATGTCACGTTTAGACCAAGTTTTTGGTATGGGGTATTGGAAAAATGAATTCACTTTAGTTGAAAACTTTGGTGTGAAATGCCGAATTTATGTAAAAGTGAATGACGAATGGATCTATAAGGAAGATGGAGCGGAACTTAAACCGAATGATAATATTGACCCTGTCAAGACCGCTTATTCAAACAGTCAAAAGAGATGTGCTGTACAATTTGGTATTGGCCGCTATTTATATTCTCTTGATGAAGTTTGGGTAGACTTGAAAGATAAAGGACAAAATTATCAAAAGGTTGATGGTAATGCTATGTATTGGGATGATCCAATATTGCCATCTCATGCACTTCCAGAAGGTTCTCAACAATACAACCAACCACAAGGGAGAAATAATAACACTAACCAAACAAACGACGGTCAAAATTCTAACCAACAAAATGAGATGGTTTCTCTTATGCAAGAAGCAAACAAGCTTGAAAAATGCTTAGGTTTAACCAATGCTCAGAAACTTAGAATTTTCCAACGTGTAAATCCAAATACAACTGTAAGTAAAGTTAATGAGATTTACAAAGCGGAACGAGTAGCTATAAACCGTTACATTGACCTTATTAAAGCTCCAGCTCATATCAAGAAACATATTGATAATGCGAAAGTAGATCATAAGGTAATATTACAGTGGTTAAGTGATACTTATGGTGAAGAATTCAACAGCTTCGTCAGTTTAATCACGTTTGTTGATCAAAAAACAGTGGATGCAGTAGTAGTCAAACTAAATCAAATAATTAAGGCTGCATAACATTGAGAGAGTAAGCACAAAGACAGGTTCATTCCTTCTTTGTGCTTTTTTATTTTATTAAACAAATTCGGGAGGAATATAAAATGAAATTTACAGTTAAAAAATCAGTTATCTTAGAAGGTCTTGAAAAAGCATCAAAGGGTGTTGCGAAAACTTCAACTTTACCTATTTTATCGGGTATTTTGTTAAAGGTTACCGAGGAAGAAGTAGTATTTACTGGTTCTAGTAGTGATACTTCTATTAAGGTAGTTTTACCCGTTGATAATGAAGATATTGTTGTTGAACAACCAGGTGCAACAGTCCTTCAAAGAAAAGCAGTGGACATTGTTAAAAAACTTAAAGATGGTGATGTAGTCTTTGAAACAGATAAAAAAGACTTTACTACAATTACATCAAACAGTGTGGTATTTGATATAGCAGGATTTACCGCAGAAGAATTCCCTAAACTTCCGGAGATCTCAAAAGATATTCAGCCGTCTTTTACGTTAAATGGGAAAGAGTTTCAGGATATTGTTAGAAAAACATCTTTTTGTGCTTCTACAACTGATACTCGACCAATTTTACAGGCTGTATTTTTTGATATTAAAGAAGATTGTATTGATTTTTGTGCTACGGACAGCCACCGCTTAGGAAAGGTTACATACTCCGTTAAAAATAGCGAAGAAAGTAAGTATCCCGTTCCTAGCAAATCTGTCATTGATATGACTAAAGTATTTGATTTTGAACTAGATGTTGAAGTATTTGTTCAATCAAATACCCAGGCTGTTTTTCGTAATGGTAATACAATCTTTTTATCTAGACTTTTAGAAGGAAACTACCCAGACGTTTCTAGACTGATTCCTAACGATTTTAAAACTGAGATTGCTTTGAATCGTAAAGAGTTTGAACAGTCACTTGAACAACTTGCTGTTTTATCTGATGAAGGCAAAAACAAGAGTGTTGTCAAAATGGAAATCGAGGGTTTAATGGTTTCTTTAGAATCTTCTGAACCACAGAAAGGTAAAGGAAAAGTCGAGTTAGCTTATAGCCACTTTGAAGGTGAGCCATTAACTATTTCTTTTAGCAGTAAATATGCTTTAGATGCGGTTAAGTCTTTCAGTACAGAAGAGATTAATCTTCGCTTTCAAGGGGATATGCGACCTTTTCTAGTGACTCCAGTAGAATCAAACGAAAACATGGATTGTATCCAATTGATTTTACCAGTTCGAACAACGTAATTTTTAGTGGAAGTGGGAGAATAGCATTTTTATTTTCCCCTTTTATTATTTTTCAGAGGATTCTATTCAAAAATAGACTATTTAGGGAGATAAACATATGAATTTTGATTTCGATAAATTTGTAAGCAATCTTAAACAATATGAAGTCAAAGAGGAATTAAACGAACCCAATGATAAAAAAGGTTTGTCAAAGGTTATTGAACATGTATGGTTGCATTCTTCAACTGATAGCATCAACTTTGATAGCTTTACTTTAGAAGATGTTGAAGCTGCTTTAGAAGAAATGGACGAAATCCCTTTAGTCTATGACGATGGGGGCGAAATGTTCACTTGCGATCCACACAATTTGTTTTTTGTCTTTGAGCAACTTTTTGGTGTTTGCTTTGACCTAACTAATTCTAAAAATAAACAATTTGTATTAGACGATGATGATTTATTTATCTAATACAAACGGGAGGTATGAATAATGGAAATGGATGTTTACGACCATGAATCTTATAGAATGAGTATTAGTAACTTAATCATGTTAAAGATATTTCATGATGAAGGGATTAATGTTCAAAAATTCTCTAACTTTATGGTTCACACCCAACATAATACAAGTGCTTGCAGTGAAATTTTTTGGGATGGTATTAAACAGGTGTTTGCCAATGTAAAGCTCTATGAATATGGGGATGAAATTGAGGGATTTAAGGAAAAGTATCCAGACCTTCTTACGGAAGATGGACAGTATCCTTCACCTGAAAGTATCTATACCTTTCAAGATCCAATTTTTGAGCAAGTAATATGTAGCCCATATATGAAACAATTTGAGAGTTTGTTCCCCCCTTTAACCCAACTTGATATGAGTGAGCTAGACATAGTGATCTTGCCTGATAATTCAGGGATTGCCTACTTCTGTTACTTTGCTACGTTCTATCATGAAATTGTAAAAGGGATCTTAAAGCTTAAATACGAAGCGATGAAAATGAATAAACGGTATGAGAGGGAGAAAGAGAATGGATATTCAAATCAACTTTTCAACAGAAAGTCTGCATAAATTTGATGACTTAGTAAATGTTTTGCAAAAGGATAATGGCCGAGAAACCAAATATAAGATGAGTTTAAATGACTTGTTAAGAGTTCTAAGCTCATCTACATCGGGTGCTAGAGCAGAAAGTCCCTTTTTGCCTAAGAATTGTTTTAAACACGTTAAAACATCGAGGGGTTATGAAGTCTATGTTGAAATACCTAAACAAAGATGGATGATTAACTTTAATGGAAATATGTTTGAAGTTGGTTTTCCAAGACTAATTTTCAGATACGATTGTATCTTAAGGTCTACTGAAAAAGGTAATAAATATTCTGTTGAGATAGCGAGAATTGTTGCAGTAAAAGGGAATGAACGAATTACTGGTGATACACCTTTATTTCAATTCCCCTATTCTCATGTAGAATCAAACGGAAAAGTTTGTATGGGTGGTAATAAGTTTGAAGAAATTAGTTGTCTTACCGAATTGGAAACAAAACATAATATCTTCTTTCACTCTCCTTTCTCAACTGATTGGGGAGCAAAAACCAAGTTAGGTAGAGATGTGGCAATTCTATTTTCATCTGAATTTAATCAAAAAGATTTTGATGATGAAGTGTTATTGCCAATGGATTATTCCTTTAATAAGCTATTTGCTTTAGGAATTTAATAAACAACTAAACTTTGTGATTAATAATTTATGAACCTATTGGGAGGAATTTAAAATGACTAAAAAAGCTGTAGAACAAACTAATATCTTTTCACTATTCGGATTACCGGATGAAGTTGAAGAAAAGAAACGTCGTGAGGAAGAAGAACGTAAAAAGAGACAAGAAGAGATCGCTAAACGTGCGGAAGAAGCGAAAAAGAATGCTGGATCTTCCCCTTCTTCGTCTAGTGCTAAAAAGAAAGAAGAACCGTTTGAAGTTGACCTTGATACATTCATCTATCATTTAGGTGAGCGTATTCCGGTAACAACTTACTTTACACCTGAAGAAATTGAAAACGGACTTCTTCATAAAACTAAGGACCAGGAAGAATATAAAAAAATCACTGGTAATGATGTAAGAAAGCGATTGGAAAAGGATTATCCAGACCTTGTTGCTGCATACACTGATATGGTTTATGTAAAGCAAAAAAACATGGTTATGGCCGTTCCTAAAGCTAAAAAGAAAGGTTTAAATCAAGATTGTAACAATGAGTCTTCTGCTTCTGCAGAAGACTTTGTTGTTTCTAAGAAGATACCTTTTACTATCCTACGGGATTTTACCGCTTTATCAAAAAATATATATCAAAAGCATGGCACGGAATTACATGGTGATATTTATCTTGATTTAGATAAAGGAATATTCTTTTTAGATATTCCTCAACAAATTGCATTACGAGAAACAGTAGAACGAATTGAAGATCCATATATAACAGCTCATAAACTCATGGACATTCGATTTTTAAAGGTTATGGAAATCCATTCACATCATGAGTGGGCTCCTATCCCTTCAATGACTGATAATGAAAGTGAAAGGCAAGAGAATATGTTATATGCCATAGTAGGGCGTGTTCATCATTTCTTTCCAGAAGTAACCGTTCGGTACTTTAATAAAGAAGAGCAAAGGCATATTCAATTAGAGCCTGCAATGGTTTTTGAAAATCCGTTTGATTCTGTTCCTAATGAATATGACACTTCTGTAGTGGAGGTGTATGTTCGTGGGTAATGTAATTGACCTTCTAAAGAAAGAGTATTCAAATTCCGAAAGAAAGAAGCTATATCCTATTATTGTGCAGGTAGGTGTTGGTGGAACAGGTAGCAATTTAGCACAACAAGTAGCCCAAATGATGTCACTTTTCGGTCAGCAAGGTTACTATTGTTTAGCAGATTTTGATGAAATAGAACGTAAGAATTTAAAAAATCAGTTGTTTGTTGAAGCAAATGTCGGTAAGAAAAAGGCAGATATTTTAGCCAAACGATATAGCGCAGCTTATAACATAAACATATCATCTTATACTGAGAAATTTGTTGAAGATGTTTCTACTCTTTTAAATCTCTTCAATGTAGATTATCAGAAGATAGAAGGTTTTGTTAGTTCTTATACAGTTTTACCTATCCTTATAGGTTGCGTAGATAACAACTATACGCGAAAAATATTTCATCAACTTTTCGAGCAAGTTCCCAATCTTTTATATTTAGATAGCGGGAATGAAAGTGCTGTTGTACCGTCTGATTTTCCTCAACGACCTAAAGAAAAATGGACCGATGAAGAATTAACTGCATATAACGAAAGTGGATGGACTGGGCAAGTTGTTTGTGGACTTAAACTTAAAGGCGAAACCATTTTAGAGCCTGTGGCTAGTCGCTTCCCTGAGATTTTAGAGGATGATGATGAAATTAAAAAACCTTCTGAAATGTCTTGTGAAGAGCTTTCTTCTAGTGATCCACAACGTTTATTAACCAATCGAATGGCTGCAATGGCTGTTTGTACCTATATCACTGAGTTATTTGAATGCGGGACAATTTCTAATTCAATGAGTGTTTTTCATGCTAAGAAGGGATATATGAGAAGTGAACCTATTGAAAGTAATTAATGTAAAAAGCCTATTCCTTACAGGAACAGGCTTTTTACATATTAAATTGCTAGGTTTTTTGATTCTTTGTTTAATTGAAAGTACTTAATGGAATATTTGTTCTCGAATAATGCTATTAAATCAAAATTGGTCTTTAGGAAAGTACTAAGGTCTTTTTGACTTATTGCATATAATGAGTTTTCGGTTGAGTTAGAGAATAGAGATAGATCATTTGTTACTGAAATAAAAGGCAATCCTTTTTGATTAAGGTTTGAAATGATTTTGGGAAAACCAGAATAACTTTGGTACGACTTAAAAGTAATGCTGCTATCAATAAGCAGATTTCTTTTAATAAACTCTACCTCTTGTTTTGTTTCCACTATCACTTTATTTTGAATTAAACTGCTTGAAAGCAAAAGACGTACTGTATGAGATTTACCTAGTTGTTTTTCCCCTATAAACAACACTCTTTTATGCTTATTTATGATAGTTTCTATTTCTTTAATCACATTTAAGTCTACCTTTCTTAATTAGAGGTATCGGTTAATTACTGATACACTCAATGCAATATTTTCTTGGTTAACACCGTTTCTTTCTTCAATACTTTTCACTACGGTCTCTATGAGAGCATTTAACTCCCCTTCATTCATTAATTCAAGAATAGATATATTGACATAAACCTTTTCATAATTAGCCATTTCTACAGGTGTATCTTCATAGACTGGAAGATATTTAGACATATTACTTAAATCATTCGTATTTAAATAGTGTAAAGTTATCTCCCCTATTTTAGTGTTTGGAAGTTGTAATGATGACCAAAGATGAATCTCCCAAGTTTCTGACCCTTGATTATGCAAAAGACACATTAAATACTTTTGTGGATCTATAAAATAGATATCGTTATATGGTGCTAAAATCCCTTGTAGCTCTTTATTTTCATTTGATACAGTCTTAACCCCTCTTATATCCCTTTCGTCTAAGAAAGCCCTTAAAGAGCCTAGCAGGGTTATGTCCATAAACACCTCTTGTAACAACCCTCTAATATCCTCGAATTTTGTTATACACCATCTAACTAATTTTTGAGAGGTTTCTGTTCTAATAATTTCAGGGAAATCTTGCCCCCCAGCTTCAAATAACATTGAAGGTATTTGTTCTTTCAGCATTCCTTCTGAACGAGATAGCCATTCATCTGGTATAACTGTTTCCTCATGTTCGATAAACTCTCTAGCAATAAAGTAACCGTTGTAATATTGAGTTTTCGCACTTTCATATAGCATATCTTGAAATTCTTCTCGATAATTCTCAGAAATGAGTGGATTAAATTTATTTGCATAAAAATAAAACATTCTAGCATAATCTTCTAAAAACTGATTATTGTTATCAAAATGGTGCTTTAGTTTTTCTTGAGTAAATTCATTAATTAATTCTTGTTTATTTACAGTAGCCATATTAGATCATCCTTTTTTAATTGGTTTTAACTTCATCAAATGGAGGTGCAGGACTATCCTCTTGGTATTTCCAAACACCATCCTCCATGATAATAGTGGTAATGTAATAGTCGCTATTACCGTGTGAAATAACCTTTCGGTAGAAGAATCCTTCTGATTTACCACTGTTGAGTTTTACTTCTGTTACTTCATAATCTGACCCAGATAACTGTCTATCCTTTATAAGTCCTTGAATGTTTGTTAGAAATACCACGCCTTCTTCTTCATTTTCTAAAACCTCTAATTCTTTTTTCATATTCGAGGAACCATATTTTATAAGAAATTGATAGTAATCTTTTGGCGACAACTCCAAGTTATAAAATTTAAAGAGCTGCTTTGCTACAAAACTGGCAAATTCATTTTCATCGGTATATTCTTCTTTTATTTCGAAATCATTTGTAATTAATGATCTTTTATCCTTTTCTGTTTCCTTTAGTGTTTCTTCAACGGGTTTAGCAAGTTCCTCATAGACTTCTTTTTTCTTTTTTTCTTGGCTTTCCTGTTCTTCAATTTGGTTTTCTTTTTTTTGCTTAAGGTTATTAGCTTCCTTTACAATTTCGTCGTTACTACACGCTGATAACAATAAGCTGAACATACAAAAGAAAATGTATTTCCTCATAATAAATGTTCTCCTTCTTCTTCATCAATGCTTAATGACATATCAGTTAATTTCTTTAGCTCTTTTTGAGTTAAGAAAGTCGCAACAGATGTGCAGTCATTTATAGAAAATTTCATGGTATTTAGAAATAAGTTTTCTACATCGTGAATTTTTAAAGAATTCCTACCAGGAACAACTGGTGTATTTAAGTGCTTTTCTATACAGTAAGATAAATTACGAAGGTATGATTTAACCACGGTTGTCGAAATAACTACACTATCTAAATTTCTTGAACCAAATAAATTAATCCATATTATAATCGCTTGATAAGTTAAAAGTTTATGATTGAGCTGATTACTAAATATTTTTTCTTCTCCTTTAAACCATTGTTTAGAATACTTTTGTATAAGTTTGTTAGGGAAAATATAAAGTTCGCCTGTGTTTGGCTGTATTTTAACAAATCTATTTAAGGAGTTATGTAAAATATAATTTTGCAAATACTCTACTTTTGAAGGTTCAAAGGTAACATATATTCCAATATCTTTATTATCAGAAACATAAATTTCCCCCTCCCCCATTAATGAAGCTATCATTAAATGAGTTAAAGCTTTTGGTGTTGTGTGTATCGCTTTTACCGTTAGTTCCACGCCATCCCTCCTTTCGTGAGTAAATCATTGTATTTAAATGCAATCCTGGCATTTTGCATCTATGTTTATTTGGGTAGAAAACTCATTGCAATTAGTACATATCGTTCGATTTTTATTAGGTAGTAGTCCCAATTGTTGTATTTCTTCTCTAGTGAGGTTTTCAAACCGTTTATCGAGGATGTGTTCACAACTCAATCCACGCTTTGTGTAAATAATGACATCAACGTTACGTTTATCCCAGGGAATGACACCTATAATAAAATCTCTTTTTTCACAACTTCTTGGAAAAGAGTCAATATGCTCGAAAGAATTACAAAATTTTATATCTAGATTTACAGGGTATTTGCTCCATTCTTCTCTAATAAAAGCTACTTGATCAGAAAACATTATCCTATTAAATCCATTTTGAATTTTAGAGCCTCCTTTATAATTTAATAAATTTTTCATTAGAGCTACCATTCTTCACCCTCCAACACAAAAAAACCCAATGCAAAACATGATAGTACCTACTATCAAAAATGCACTGGGTTTTCCCATTAATTAATATTTATATTTTGGTCGTTAATTAAAACTTTTAATTAGTAAAATTTTAGCATTCATAAGCATATATTTCAAGAAACTTTTCCTTCTATTCGGTCCATACTCGAATCAACTAATAATGCAGCACTATTTTCTTCAATTCCAAATTCAGTCGCAATATCCTCGATAGTATATTGTTTTTCTCGGTAAAGATAATGTGCATAAGCATGACGAATATCATTTAATACAAGTTTGGGGAGGTCATAGTCCTCACTTATTGTTCGTAAATGAGTATAAATAGTCATCCCCTCTACTGGTACGGTATCCTCATTGTGCTTATTTGTAACAAATACATAATTGCTTAAGTTAAACATGGATTCATTATAATAGTACTCCATGAAGTATTCAGCTTCCTCACCATTTAAAGCAATTTTTCTTTTTTTGGTTTTAATAACAACCTCTACTTCTATTGGCTGTACTGAAACATTGTCCTTTAATATTTGAAATTCACTTGCTCTAAGCCCGTATAAAGCTAAGATGTAGATCACTTTACGAAAAGGTGAATACTCCCTATTATTTAAGACTTTTGGTAAGGTATCTAATAATGTTTGGTAAGTCAATTCTTGATTATATTTTTCCTCTTCCTTAATTCGTTTAATTTTAGATGAAGGATCGAACGGAATTTTATTTATCGTCCAAAGGAAATCAAAAAAGTTCTTTAAAATTGTTATATATTTATTGATTGTAACAGTTTTCGAACCTTTAGATTTTTTATCCTCTAAGTAATCCTTAATATCTTTAGTTGTAATTTCATATAACTCTATTTTTCTCTTGTGTTTAAAGTCGAGGAAGGCAAAGAAGTAATTTACTTCTTTTACATAGCTGTCAATGGTTTCAGGACTCTTATTTTTCTCTAAAAGAAAATCTGAATATCCATAGGGCATTATTCTATCTCCTTCCCATATAGTTAATTGTTTGTTTATATATTATCACAAGACTATTAAAAATTTTGACTATTAATATTATAAAGTTATAAAAATTAAGGATTAAGGAAAACCTATAGGAAGTGATAATTAAACCTATATTTAAATAATTGGTCATAAGTAAATAAGCTTTTAACGATTTTTGAAACCGGAAAAGCGCAAACATCATAAATTTAATTCTCTAACCAGTTATAAAAGACAATATCATTTTTGGGTAGTCTTCTCTGAACAGAAGGATTTTTACGGCTTTCTACTCCCTTTATTATGCCACTGTTCTTTACAATTTGGGCAAAGGTCTTTTCTACAAATTTATTAAGATGTTCTATTTTACCACCTTGTTCTTGATAATCTTTAATCTTTAAGTGGATATATCTAACAATATTATCTGTGGATATTTTAGTAGATTTCTTTATTAATTCGGTGTTATAAGTATATTTATTTATTTCTGGTGTTATGGTAAAAATATTGGTAACAATTTGTTTAGCATCTTGAAGCCAGTCCAGATAAGCGTTTCGCGTACTTTCTACTTTGTTTTCTTCTTTGTTTTTAGCCTCTTTATGACGCTCCATTCTTTGAACGAGCAGCTCCCTAGTAAATTCAAAACCTAAGATTTTTCGTATTTCTTTATAATTCTTATGGATAGTAGCAATTATTACTGGAGTTTTATAACCGTTGCTCTTTGGATTGTGACGGTAGCAAAATACAAATAAATCACTTTCTTTTATAAAGCGTATTGCTTTATCTACAGTAGACAAAGAACATCCACACACTTCTGCTAATTTTTCTCTTCCAGTAAAACAAAAGCCTCTATCTGATAATCGGTACATAATTTCATCGATTACTTTTTCCACTTTAATTAATCGATCCCATCTAACATTTACAGATTCTTTTATACGGTCAATAAGATTTACTTTTATAGTTCTTCTTTTATAAACCGTTTCTGCTACTCTTTCAATCTGTTTTAACTCTTCAAATTCTTTCGAGTGAATAATAAAAGCCATAATAAAATTCTTCCCCCTAGTATTTGGTGTACTAGCAAGGGAACAAAAAACCCCTTGCCTGTATTACCACCGCCTAAAAAAAGGCAACACTAAGCTAGAGGTTTATATTCACATTTTTTTTGATATATGATAAAATATCATTATAGCTTGTGAATTAAACCTGCTTGTATCAAAGTTACATAGATGAAAGTTTGGTCGCGGACATCTATTAACTTTAGTGGGTTCATATAGTTTTTTTCTTTCTCCGATGTTTTTACATCGGATTTTTTTTGTCTTTTTTTTAATTTTTTCTTGATCACACATCAAAATGAAACTACAATTACCTCTTGCTGACTTGGTTTTAATCCCTCTTTTTTTAGGTAATAAATTACCCTAAAGTTTTCTCTAAAAATACAAAAGGTTAGCAAGACGAATTCTAGCAATCCGCCTCTATTAGAGCAATAAAAAAACGATTAATATTAGAAATTTTCTTTCAGCTGGAGAAAGCAGATCTCTCTGAGCAAAGAAAAAACCCAACATTAACCGTTTCACCTTAAAAAAGGCATAAAAGCAGTATTAACATATTGAATATAAATACGTTTTTTGCTAATATATTTATAGGTTAAAAAACTTAAGTCGGGTCTTAACTGTTGCAGCAGTTAAGATCTTTTTATTTCTCTTAAAGTTCTTAAAAAAGGGTATAAAAAAACAGCGGTCTATATTTAACCCTTCAGATAGCTTCAAAGTTACATAAAACTATCTGAAAGAATAAATATTACCCAAAGAACCTACTAAAATGATAGCACACGTTCTATTAGATGTGAATATGATATTTTTTCTCTTCAAAAAATAATATCGAACAAACATAATCTATTTACTTCTGAATTTCCCCTATGCTAAGATATATTTAACTTAATAATTTTAAATACAGTGGTAACACCACAAAGAACCAGAAAAGACTCTTTACTTAATGTAAGGAGTTTTTTCTTTTATGTTTCCTGGTATAAATAAAAACCCTCTACTCTGCATCGAGTAAAGGGTTTAGGTATTCTATTATATTTTATAGGCCATAAGCTCTTAAGATCATAACAGCAATTGCGTTCAAAAGTCCAAATATCGCTAGACCGACAAAAAATTTATCTACTTTTCTTCTTAATTTATCATTTAATAGTGCTAGCATATGTAGACCCCACCCTTTCGTTTAACAACCATATATAGTAGTAAAGACAGTATATCATACTTTCAGAATATTTAAAATATTTTATTATGAGGTTGGTTATATAAAAAAGCATATACGTTTTCTGGTATATGCTACTTACTCGTTTAGTAGATTTGCTTTCGAATCACTTGGTTCATTTAAACGTAGACTTTCTTTTTGCCCTTCTAATTTCTTTTCATCTTCTTTTATTTCACTTTTAATTACCTTTAGTTCAAGCTTCAATTCTTCTATTTCCTTTTTCAACTCCATTTTTTTAGTTTTATATTCTTCAGCTTTGGGATCTTCTGTTTCAGTAAGTTGTTTTGTTGCTTCATTTATTTCATTATCAATATCTACATTTTGTTTTCGGAACAAATTATTTAATAATCCACTTTTTTGAGGAATAGTTCTTTTTAATGATAAGGTCAATAACTGATGATTTCTCTTTTCGAGTCTTAAATTTGATATTTGGGTTTCAATAAGGTTTAACTCTATTTGTTTAGTAGTTATTTCTGATAAAGTTTCATCGTAGTCTCTTCTTTTTGCATGAATTTTATTTTCAAATTCAAGTAACTCTATTTTCTTATTTGTATATTCTAGATATTTTTTAAGCATGAGTTGTTGTTCAGTGCTTGGACTAGATTTAAGAGAATTACTTTTTTGTCCAGTATCATAATCTAGCATTTCGGACCTATATCCCAAAATCACTTCAATATCTGCTATTGATTTACCTTGTTCTAAATATAAAAGGATCATATGTAAACGAAAGACGCTTTCATAATTTAGTCGATAATATCTTCCACTTCTCACTGGTTTGATATATTTTACTAGATTTTCATTTCGAAGATAGTTTCGTAAAGTAGAATCGTTTTTATCTAAAAAACTAGCTACCTCTGTTGTAGAATATGTGGTTTCAGGATGCAGCTTATTTATAAATTCAGGGTATAATTTTTCCGCCAATACATCATATAACTCTATATGCTTTTTAAGATCATCGTTTATAAATTGATTATCTATCAGCTCTTTCATCTTCACTTAAAAACACCTCCATTATCTTCCGCTATTTCCAGCTATATATTCTATTATTCTCTATATTACTTACAAACCCTTTTATAATCAAGGATTTAACTAACGCTTAATCTCCCCTAGCGAAAACTAACGCTTCCGTTAGCACACCAAATTCAATTTAACTAAATCGTTAATTAGCGAATAACTCAATTATTTTTCGCTTTAGCTCGTTTCGAATCCGTTACAACGTTAATTAACGCTAAATAACTATCGCGCTAATTCCCGTTAACGGGTGTAGCGGAAAACTTTAAAACCCCATAAAAGCTTTATAACAGCGATTTCCCATTCTAACTGTCTAGTTAGCGGAAACTAGCGACTGTTTTTATGGTTAATGCTGCTCTGCTATTTGTATTTCAGTTTCATTATTGATTTATTTTTTGAAAATTGCTAAAACATTGTATAACAAAATGAACATTTGGCTATAATGCTAGTGTTGAGTTTCATAACCTGGATTTAATAGCGCTATTAAGAGTATCCTGTGAAGGATCACTGAAAGATTAGAAACAAAACATACGAATAATCGGGCTACATAACAACTTAGAAATTTTCGCCTGACAACTACTTGAAGGGTCCATATACTGTAAGAACGTACCCAATCGTGAGGTGTGTGGGTAGTAGGTTCGCCTGGTCAATCTTTTTTCGCGTGAGGATTGTACTGGGCTATTCGTATTTAAAAAAAGGAAATGTATTTGTTTAATAAAACGTCAAAAAAAATTAGATCGCTAACTAACGAAGTAAGAAGTTTTATACTACATTAAGTTCCGGTTAACGCTAATTAACGGAAATCCTCGTTACTAAACGGGGATTTTTTGTTTTTTTATATATGTTTGTATTAATTTTAGTATTAACAATTGTATATACAATTGTTAATATATATTTGAGAATTTTAAATCGTTAATATAATTGTATATACAAAAGTATTAATATCTTTTTATATAATTATATTAAAGTTGGAGGAAAATCATGGACAATAAGGAAAAACATATTTATAATGAGAAATAGTTAATACAAAAGTATATACAATTATATGAAGGGGTGTATTTCATGAAATTGAACTTTAAAGTAGCAAATGACAATGGGAATAGTGAACAGGCTTTGATTGTAGATGGCAACCTGTATCGTCAACCAAATACATATGCAATGCCTGAAAAAACTTCTTTTGAAGATAACAGTGAACCGGAATTGCTTGTTCCAAACTTATTAAACGAATTAGCGGTGGATATTCAATCAGATAGTATTGCTTTTGGGGGATTATTTTTTATAGGTAGGAAAGCAATTAAAAGCAAGTACACTGCACATACAATGAGTGTTGATAGTGAAAAGAAATATGAGAGTGATCTACCGATTATAAATACGTTAGGAAATCTTTCTGGTATTGCAGTAAAACGAGCATTCGAAAAGAGTGGCAAACTACCGAAAGAAATTTCTTTGCAAGTGGATATGGCAACAGCTCTTCCAGTTAACCAATGGTCTCGTAAAACGGCAGGGGAGTTCGCTGAAAGATTTATGAACGGTTTACACACCGCGATTGTATATGTAGGACATAAAAAGGTACGAGTATCAATCGCTTTTACATTTGTTAAGGTAATCCCAGAAGGAACACCAGTGTTATTTACACTTATTGAAGATCAAGATGGAAATTATAGAAATGATGATATCTTTGACGAGTTCAACAAAGAGTATGACAAAAAAGTTGATGGAGAGTATTTTCAAAATAAGAGAATCAAGCATGTTGACATTGGCGATGGAACAAGTGATACACCACTAACAATAGGTTACGAGTATGATAGAGACTTTGTTAATGGTATTCCTACAGGTATTGGTCACTCTATAAATAAAGCAATTGATTTATTTAATAGTCAGGTTTCCGACATAAATCCATCTCGCCAGCAACTCATTGATTATGTAAAAGATAAAGAACATAAATATCATAATGATGCTGTTCGGTTGATTAAACAATCCATGAGATCAGAAGTAAAAGCTATTTACGACCATATTGTAGACGAAGTAAAGAAAGCTTCTTATGAAGTGAATGTTATATGTGTGTATGGTGGTGGTTCTATTTTGATGAAAGAGCAACTTTATCCACTTTTAAAGAAACTTTGTGATAAGCCTGAATTACAAGCTGAATTGCTTTGGATTCCTGAAAAATATGCACCTTTGATGAATGTAGAAGGTTTAAACATATTCCTAAATACGGTATTCCCTCAACTTAAAGAAAAGGAATTGGCAGCAAACAACAAAGCTTAAGGTATAACTTTTCTGTTATACCTTTCTTTTTCAAGTTTCATAAGGAGGGGGGAGCATAGTGTCAAAAACGAAGAAAAAGTTAAAACAACGTGGTGATTCCGTTATATTACGGACAAAAAAGAACGAACCAAATTTTATTATTGATTGGTTAAATAGCCAATCAAATATTAGTGAGTCTTTAAGGCATTTAATCGAAAAAGATGTTGCTGAATATGGTATTCGTGACGTAAACGATGAGATCCTAAACAAACATGCATATGGCCATACTTATATAGCAAATACGGAAGCTGAAAACCAACCGAGTATAAATCAAATAAAGAAAGAACCTAATACTGTTCCTCAACAAGAGGATAAAGTAACTGATATTAAAAATCCCTCTGTTACTACTGAAGTTCTAATAGAACCAGACTCCTCTACAAAAGAAGAAAAGAACGAAAAGGAACCAACAGCTCATAAGGAAGTAAATAAGGAGAAAGAGAGCAAAGGAAACGAAACAGAAGTTAGAGAGAAGGGAAAGTCCTCGCAAGATGAAGGGCGTAAAGTGAAAAAAAGAAACATTGACATTAATAAATGGTAATTGTTCAAACCCCATTCCTAATAAGCAGGAAAGGGGTTTTTTGATTAGATTTTATATCCTTAGGTTTAGTTTAATATATCCTTTTGCTTAGTTTAAAAACAATTAAAAAGTCTAACCTATTTAGGTGGAGGTGGGATTGCTAATGAATAAAGTACAAGAAATCATAGAAATAAAGAGAAAATTAAAAGACTTACGAAATGACTATTGGTTTACTGATGTATTTTTAACACTTAATTGGTGGTTTCTTTTGTTTTTAACTATTGTTCCCTGGCTAATTTGGTGGAAATTAGTTGATAAAAATCGGTTTGTATCAATCTCCATATACGGTTGTTTGATCTCCATTTAATCTGTTTTGCTGGATGATATAGGAGCGTATTACCTATTATGGATATACCAATATCAGTTAGTACCCGTAACGCCACGTTTAAATCCGGTAGACCTGACTATTTGGTTAGGAATATATAAGGATCTAAACTGGAATTATATTTACTCCTTTATTATTTATATACTACTAGGTGCTTTAAACAAATGGCTTGTAGATAGGGCTAGAAGAGTACGTTAAAAGTGATAAGAGGTTTCTAGAGTAAGAGGATAGGAAAAGGCAAAAGGACTCTACAGAGCCCCTTACAATCGTTTATTATCTCATTAATCTATATATGTGAGATTTAACTTCATCTTTAAATCCTTTTTTACCTCTTGTTGATAAAAATTAATGAAGTTTTTAATTGGGTACTGTACGATTTTTTCATTTTGGTTAAAGGTGATTCCTTCGGCCTTAAGATTATTTAACAACTTACTTATTGATATTGTTAATTCATCTTCTTGAGTATGGACTTTTATCCATTTTAGAACACAACGTCTCCAATGTTCGCGCTCCCCATTTAAATAGCTTTCGCCAGTAATAGGGAAGGTTAATAATTTATCTTTTAATTTTTCACGTTTTTCACGTTTTATTTTCTGTTCAACAGATTCATAAGTAACAGAAGGTTGCTTAGTTTGTATCATATTGTTTCTCCTTGTGAACCTTCTACCTGTTTTTTTGTACCATTCCCATTCTTCTGGAGACATATCAACCGGGCGATCAGATGCCTCCCTTGCCAACTTCTCCATCTCAGTTGTTAGTTCTTCCTCATTTATTTCTTTGTCATTGTAATATTTCTCACCAATTACTTTTCTTTCAAACTCTTTCTTTTCCCTTGATTTCTTTAATTCCTCTTCAATTTTCAGTTTTTCTTCTCTTGCCTTCTTTTCTGCTTCCGCTATTTCCAAGCGACGTAGCAAAGACACTTTAAACTCCTGACGCACATCATCTTCATTTAAACCGTGAAGGAGAAGGTTATCATGGTTTGGATTAAGTGATAAGGCACGATCCAGCGGCACATCAATTTCAGCTAGTTTATAAAAAGTAAGATTTCTTTCTGATTGTCCCGCTTCTAAAAACCGAATAATTTTACATATTCGATTATCAATATCAACATATGAAATGCTCTTTGTATCAATATTTAAATCATAAATGCCGATTTCTTCTTTTAGAAAACTTAGGGTTTCATTGGTTAATTCGTTATTTAAAAAAGCATCCCAACGATAATCCTCGTTTTCTTTCATGGTTACGTTCTTTTCAGCAGAGAGTAATGTTCCTTTAGCTGTACCACGGTCAATCGCTAACCAGGTATTGTCTATGAAAGAAAACACTTTAAATCCCTCAGATTTATATGTTTCCATCCTTTGTCTAAGATGACGGGCATAGCTTCCGTTTGTTAATCCTTGTCCAATGGATGTAAAGTAATCAATCGCCCAAGCTTGATCAGAGTAAGGGAACTTCAAGATAAAATCGGGGATAAAAGATAATTTCTTTTTATAAAAATATCCTCGTTCGATTTCAATTCCAAAAGGTTTCATCTGTCCTTCCGCTATCTCCTTAAATACTGTTAGACCAATATCTTTTCTTCTTTTGTCTTCATGTTTAACAATATGGCTGTCATAGGTTTTGTTGTTTTCTGAATAAGTGCACTCTTCACCATCAATATGCTTGAAAAAAAATGGTCTTCCTTCATCTTTCGTTAAATTCATATTCACTGGTTTATTACAACAAAGACAGGTGAAGGCGCTTTTTCTTGAGAAAGTTCTATAATCTTTTTCGAATGTTGCCCTTATCTCATCCCTACTCAAATTTTGAGCCTCTAATTCTTTTCTCTTAAGTTCAATGTCAAAGACAGTACCAAGAAAGAATGCTGCTTCCATAATAATCACACCCTTTACGATAAAAAATTACATTCTCCATCAATTCATTGCGTTAGTTAAAGCTCACTTCCATTGTAACGGAATTAACGTATCATTAGCGTTTATTAACTCTATCGAACGGGAGTTATCTATAATTACATTTTAGCACTCCAAACCTTATATACATAGGTATATATATTATTAAATACAAAGAGTTATACGTTTGTATATATAAATATCAATACAATCAAAAATTATAGAGATAAGATAATGATAAGATAATGATAAGATAACTATGTTTCGATAATAGTTGGTTAGACTAACAGAATTATAATGTTCTCTTCTTTTTTTAAAAGTTTGGTATTTTCATATTTTATCTCAGGGTCATTAGTCCTCTCGGTCAAATGGTTTATGGTTTAGAGGGGGAGGGGGGGAGGTTACTCTGTTTTCCTGCCTTATAGATACCTAAGATTTTCATTATACGAGAGTAACAATAAGTAAGTTAAGCAATGATGATTTTAGTATAGTAAAGTGGAGGGGTAGGACTCCACTACAGGGTGGAGGGTAATAACCACAAACCCCTCCACCCACTACCCTCCACTATCGAGGTGGAGGGGTAAAGCCTTATATAAGAGTGCTTAGAACCTTACTCAGAACCAAGACTACTATGTCTGTGAGGACACACCAGAGCTTCATATTTAGGTGAATCCACTTCTCCTGAAATTGAGTGATTACTACCCTAAAATACTTGCTATTTATGAGGATTCACTACCCTAAATTAATCAAGTTTCCCTTTGACTTTTTGACGTTTTCTGATATATTTGTTTTATCTAATTTAGATTAAAATTACATAATTGCTAATGGGACAACCCCAGGTACAAAAGTGGATAATAGATCCACCTATTTGTATTTGTGGTTGTCTTTTTTATTGCAATTTTTAGGGGAGGGTTATATGGATAGAAAATCTTATAGTTTTGATAACAAAGACAACTATGTTGAATTAGAGGAAGCTGAAGTAAAAGCCTTGCTCTTATTGGCAAAACAAAAATATTTAACAAGGGAGTTGATGTACTTATATATATCTTCAATAACCAGTTTAAAAGATTGCTCTTATAAATCTAAGATTTTTAAGAAGTATATAAAGTTTGACTTGTTAGACCCAGATAGAAAGGAAGGGAAGTTTGGGAAAAAGAATTACTACCGTATAGGGAATAATGGTATTGAGGTTCTTAAACGGGAAGGGCTTCTTGACGAGAATTTTAAAGCGAACAACAACCAAATATCATATATTGATCATCATTTTGGAATACAAGAAGCAACAATTCGCGCTTTAGATGGTTCTTTTAGAGAAAATCTAGACACTAAGTTATTAGGTTATCGTGAATTGATGGATGAAAATATAATTCTTGATGGAGGAATCATTCCGGATTCGACCTTAAAGCTAGGTAATCATTACGTTCATATCGAAATTGATAAAGGCACTGAAAACTTGAATACTATTCTACATAAGGTAGAGAGATATATTGAGATCTGTCGCAACAATGCTGAACTTCATCATTCAGTTGTAATTTCACTGATTGATGACAGTATTGAAACTATTGAAGGTCAACATAAGGTGAAAGAAGGTAGAATAAGAAACATTAAAGAACGGTTATATTCTACAAACGACTTACACCTTCCTAATTTAAGTGTTTATGTAATGACACTTTCTAGAACACATGATTTAATTATGGAACTGTTAAAGGGACAGCGACCTTATACAAATAGCATAGTTATGAATAACATTGAAACTGTTGCTGAGATCCTTTCTTATGCTAATGATTACTTTGGTTATATATTTGAAAGTGTCGATTCCGCAGATGTATTAACAAAAGACACACCCTCTTTTTTATTTCCTGACAAGTGTTATAGGGTTAATAATAGTGCTGGAACTGACGAGCATTATATTATGTTTGTCTTCTTAGAAGAAGGAAATGTTCAAATTCTTGACCGTTTAAATTATCTAAATAGCATTATAGGAAAAACAAAAGTTCCAGTAAGGAAAATTATTGGTCTTTACCGTAATAACGGCGAGTTATCCAATGACCTAGTAGGTGGGCCATTTAAATATGTGTTATTTGGTGATGGTCAAACATTATCGGAAACAACCGAAGAAAGACCAACCTTCCTAAGAACTACCTCACCTTTAAGAATGGGGGAAACAACTTATGAAGGTATCTAAATTTAAGCGTCACTTACCTATTACCTTAGTTACGACCATGTTGTTATTTTCGGTATGGATAGCAGCAAGAGGAATTGTTAATGTTATTCTTCTTTTCTCGAATTATCAGTTGAGAACCAGTACCTCCATACCATTAATGGGAAATATGGTTAATCCTTCTTTATTAGAAGTAGGTATAGCAACCGTACTTCTTGTTATGACTTGGTTATTGGCAACGAAGATAAAAGTGTACCAACATTTATTTTGGAGAACCTTATTCTTTTTTGTAATGTTTTTCGGAATAGGTTTTCAATACTTATGGAATATAACTGCTCCGATTTATAACAAATTAGTTCCTTATCTCGAAACAAAGGCAGCATTGGCTGAATTTGATAACAAGGTACTACAAGATGTTCTAGTAGGGGATACCAATAATCTCATGTTGCTTATTATGTCATTACCCGCTATCGTTGTATTCTTTATCTTTCTTTGGGCGGGAAAGTTATTCACCAAGCACCAAGAGGACATTATGGAGTGGTTTAAGGAATGGGAATTTTCTTCTTCCCGATTGCAATTCTTTTTCAAGAGTCAAGAAACCGAGCAATGGCCTGATGTTAGTTTAGGTCCCGAGAAAAAGTCAAAAGAAATGGTTATTCAGAGAGGGCGTGACCGTACCCTAAACAATGTCATAATAGGGCCAATTGGTACGGGTAAAACGAGTAGTTTAATCCTCCCGATAATTAACCAAGATTTACACCATATGACACGAATGATAAATGAATTTTCAAATGTTTATTACCAAGAAGATTATCATTCGGAAGATGTTAAGGGGATGTATCTGAATGGTTTATCCATCATAGAGCCTTCTAATGATTTATGTCAAAAAGCCTTTCAGCTTGTTAAAGCTCATGGTATTCCAGAGGAAGCGGTATTCTATATTGATCCAACTAATCCTGAAACGAAATCGATTAATCCATTAAAAGGACCTGTTGAGAAAGTTGCGGAAGCTGTCACGATGGTTATTGAGGGTGTTGGAGAAAATACAGAATTCTTCTTTGAGCAATCGCAAAGGAACCATCTCAAGTATTATATCTATCTATTAAAACTACACGATGAAAACTTTGAACCTACCTTTAGTGATTTAATACGAATGTACAACAATGCCCAGGTAGTACGTCAAATGCACTTAAAACTGAAAGAAACAATACCTAAGAATTGGCGTGAAATTACGGATAGAGATAAACGTAACCATTGGGAAATTGTTGTTGGTGTAGATGAATGGTTTAACATGAACTTACTACCTTTAACGAAGAGGAATGGCCCGAATGAATATGTTGAAAAGGTTAAATCAGGTGAGTTTTACGGACAAGATATGTATTATGACGCTAAGGCTGAATATGTTGTTGGTTTAAGAAACATACTGGATGATATATCCTCCAATAAGCTAATGAGAAGAGTATTGTTTGATCAGTCGGATTTTGATTTTGACAAACACCTTGAATTTGGTGGAGTACTCTTACTTAATACGGCAAAGGGAGAAATGGGTAATTTATCGAATGTATTAGGGAAATTTGTGTTATTGTCATTACAGAATGCTGTATTTAGAAGAAAGCCAAATGATTCATCATTTCACCACATTATCGCGGATGAATTTCCTGATTACGTTTATCAACCGTTTAAGGAATTTCCGGCTCAATCTCGTAAATATAAAACCATCATTACCGTAGCATCTCAAACTTTATCTCAGTTAGCAGATAAATACGGAGACCATTATATGCAAACTCTTTTAGGTACTCTTCGTCATAAGATGGTATTCGGAGATTTAACTCCGTTTGATGCTGACCTATTCTCAAAACAAATGGGTGAGGAAGAACGATTTGAAGAAAGTGAAACGGAGCAGACTGTATCACCTCTTCAGAATAATCCTGGAACACGAATGGGTAATTCATACACTAAGACTAGAGAAGCAAGAATGTCACCAGATGACCTTATCTTTCAAAAGGCATTTGAATGTTCGGTTAAACTTGTTGAAAATAATGAACCTAAAAAGGTTCGTCAGCTTACATCTAACTTTGTAAATAAACCTGAATTTAAAGAGGCGATTGTTAAAGTAAATGAAACGAGTGCATCTTTTTGGTTAGAAAGAAGAAGAGAATTCTTAAACAATGATACAGAATTACTTACTGAAACGGTTTCTGAGGAACCTATCTCAAATAGTAACCAAGATGAACCAACTCAAGAACAGGACACTGAATATGAAAGAGTTAAACAAATTCCGGTTGATGATCACCCAGTAGACCTGACATCTTTAGAAGAACAACCAAAGAAAAGCCGTTTAAGAACAAGAGTGGTTGTTCAACCTACCGATGAAGAGAATACTGAACCAATTAATCATGAACCAACCAATACCCAACCGACTAATACTGAGCCATTATCCCCTCAAGAGCCAAAAGATAAGGAACCTGAAATTAATGAACAAAAGGATACGAAAGAGGAAGATGAAGATGAGTTACCACCAAAATCGGCACATGAGGAAGTGGCTGCAACAACAGAAGAAGAGGTAGAAGATAATAGTGATTCGGATTCTTGGGATATAGGTATTCAGTTTAATGAACAATCGGAAGAAAAGGATGTTTCAGATAATACGACTGACAACAAGGAAAATAATTCACCCGAAAATAAGGAAGATGAGATTACAAAACCAAAACCCGAAACGAGTTATCCAAAAGATATTCAAGAGAATTTGCTTAATGAGTTAATTGAAGATATTGATGATGAGAAAGATAAATAGACGACCTTTTACAATTTGTAACAATATTTTTGGAAATTAGTTGATTATTTCATTGAAGTAGGTTAAATTAGTCATAAGTAATAAATTCAAGCAACAATTATTATTAAACTTAATATAAAGCAATGGGAGTCCCCCAGTAGTAAGTGTAGCCTAGCTATGCCTATATACTGTGGGACTTTTTTTATTTCCTTTAAGGCAGGTGTTGCCCATCGCAACAAGCTTGATTTTTACTTACTAATCTAAATAAGTATTTTTAATTACATTTAAGGAGGATACAAAATGGCTATCAGAGAGAATTGGGATCAAGAAGAACTAGAGTTATTAACAAGGGCTAAACGTAATTCTGAAATCGTAAAAGGGATTGTGCGTACTGTAGGTTTCCGCAAAATGCCTGTAGTTAATGAAAACGGACGTGTTGAAACAAAAGAAATTGAAGTAGCTATTATTAACTTAGCGGGAGGGGTAACAGCTTACTGCCCAGCTAGTGAAATTTCAGAACGTGAATTCAAATCTTTAACTGGATTTGCGGGTACTATCCAAGAAGTGATTATTGACCGCTTAGACCTAGAAAATCAAATTGCAACAGTTTCAGTTAAACAAGCGGATAAAATCAAAGCGGAAAATTTTTGGAGTGAGCTTACATATCTCGAAAAGAAAGGTGAACTTCAAGATAAAACATATGAAGGTATCGTAACTGGATATAATGCTGAAACAAACAATATCTTTGTTCGAATTTCTGGTGTAGATACTTTTATGAGTAGAGCGGATTGGGATCATGGTTTTGTTCCTAATTTATCTGAAATTATTGACCGTGGGGAAAAAATCGAAATTAAAATTAGACGCTTTGATGCAGAAAATAAATTAGTTCAAGTTTCTCGTAAAGCAGCAAGAGTAGACCCTTTTGATTTCCTAAAGGAATGCGAAAAGGATAAGGCAATTGTTGCAAGAGTCACAGAAGTACATCCTATACATGGAATTTTCGTAAAAATGGATAATAATTTAGAAGTTAAGGCTATGAAGCCAAGAAGTTTACCTGAGCCAATCGTTGATGATATCGTGTCTGTTCGTGTTCATAGTATTGACTATAAAAATCGTCGAGCTAAAGTTGTGATGATTGATTACCCTCAAGGAAAGAAAAAACGTAAAGACGTGGCAGGATTTTTATTCGAGTAATGGATAACACGCCTGTTTTAGATGAACTCCAAATTGATTATCAGTACCATTTAACAAAAGAGGGGGAAGTCCCTTTTTGGGATCATCCACATACGAGGGGTTACAAAGTAATCCCTCAAACCTATCATCCAATCACAACTTTACACGGTGTTCTTGCTTTACATCAACGAATGCAAATAAAAGAAGAAGATGTCATGCTTCTAAAAGTATTAGGTGATGCGGTTTGTTGTAGTGAAGAGCAGTTAAAACGGTATTTATCTTCCAAATTAACCGCTGCCCAAGTTACAAAAAAGTTAAGACGTTTTAGAGAGTCGGCTTTAGTAGACCGTTGGCATGTAAGAATTATAGGAGACGAAGATAAGGTTACACCTCCATCTCCTTACACAATAGGTATAGGTGGTTACAAATTTTTAAAGCATTATTACAATGATCAGTTTTATATGGACCCTGAAAGATGGGATAGATATGGTATAAAGGCCATTCAACGTTACATAGCCACCAATGAATTTCGTTGTCGAATGGTTGAAGCGGGTATTCTTCGAAATTGGAAATGGCATGCAATTTTAAATAAAAATCCTCACCTTACTAGACCACTTGGAGTTGCAGAAGTTGAAACTCCAAAAGGGAATATCAATTTCATTATAGAACGTACGCAAATGAGTCAGAACTATATTGGCTTTTTAAGGGAAAAACTAGAACTATGGAAAAGGATTTATGAAAAACACCAATTGGTTCCGATTGATAAGTTCAAACATAACCCAACAGTATGTATCTTTTATACTTCCACTTATTCTATTGCCCAAGAAGTACAAAAAGAATTAATGTTAGATACTTATCCATTTCCTATTTGGTTGTGTGTTGAAGAAGATATATATACGGATGGTTTAAGCAAAGCCTTTTACAGACCTGATAAAGAGAGGTTAAAAAGGATAAAAGTAGATTTCATGGACCGATCGTAAACTGGAGGTGCTTTCTTGAAGTTAAGCTATATAGAAAAAGAAGTAAAAATAAAAACTAATATACATGAACAATATCGCCATCTAATAGTTCAGCTTCAAGAGCATAACTATATCACATATCAGCATTCGATTCGTGTTGGGAATTTACTTTCTTTGTTAGGGCTTAGACTTGGTTTTTCACTAAAAAAAACTGAAACCTTGTATATTATTGGAATCCTTCATGATATTGGTAAAATTCATGTTCCTAATCGAATATTAAATAAATCAGGAAAGCTCACCTTAAATGAATGGAACGAGCTTCAACTTCACCCTGAATACGGTATTAAATTGCTGAAAAACATTCCTTTACCTTCTGAAGTCCTGAGTGCAATTGCTGCACATCATGAAAACCTTGATGGTAGCGGTTATCCAAGTGGCTTAACTGGCGATGATATTCCATATTTCGCTAAAATGACACGAGTGGTTGATAGTTATGATGCTATGACCTATAGCCGTCCTTATCGAAAAGAGGGAATGTCTGATGAACACGCAATTATAGAATTAAAAAGAGGTATAGGGACTTTTTATGAAAAGGAAATTCTGGATGGTTTTTGTGAAATAATCAAAGAAAATGGTAAAACAACTTAAATTCCTAGTTTTTGTGGGAATTAGCTAGGGTAGAAGTTGACCTTTTTATAGGAAAGTGGTATTCTAGTCATAAGAAAATACCTTTTCAAGAGTGTTTTTTAAACATCCTTGATCTGAAAAAAGTTTAGTATGCACTTGATACACCCTCAGGTGCATACACACCCAAAAGTTCCAATTACATAATACGCTAACGGGAAAAACCCGAGATGTTCGAAAGAGAATGTACATTTGTTACGTTCTATTTCGCATATCTCGGGTTTTTTATTGATTCTTTAGGAGTGAATTATAAATGAAACGTATATTATTGGCAATTGGTGAACCCAATTATAGCAAGATATTGAGAGAAAGATTTAAATATTACGCTGATGATTTCGCTGTTTTAGATCAAGAAGTCTTACATCATAAATACCTGTTAGAGATATTAGAAACGGAGCAACCCGAAATATTGATTGTTCACGATTATTATTTACAAAGCGACAAAGAAACACCAGCTGATAAAGAAATGGAATGGTTGGACTTAATAGAAACAGTCCGAACTCAATTTGATGATTCCGTTCGTGTTGTTTTTCTTTGCGAAAGAAAGAAAGGCGATGTTTTCCTTAGTGAATTAGTTAATCGTAATGTACTTGACATTTTTAATAACAATTCGATTAATATACACGAAATGATAGAGCAACTAATGGAAAAACCGAAGTATAGTAATGCTTCAAAATTTAAAGCATCCACTCCATATACGAATGCAAATTTTCAACAACCTGTAGAAGATGATGATGACGAACCCAGTGAAGATGAAGTAACACCATCTAATGAAAAGTTGGAAAAAGAAGATAAACCCATCATCCAAAAGGTTATCGAGAAAAAAGTTGTAAACAAGGTTGTTAACAAACAAGTTGTGAAACGTGAATTCCAATTAAACGTCACGAGCAATGTCGACCGTATTGTAGGTGTACCAATTGAGAGAAAGTTAGTTTTAATTGGCAGCCCATTTGCAAGGAGCGGAAGTACTTTTATTAGCCATCTTGTAGCAAATGTATTAGCGGATATGGGAGTCGATACCACTTATATCGAAAGTCCTTATAGTCATGCTTATACCTATGACCGCTTTGTTGGTCATGAAAATGCACCAAACTATAGAAGTAAATACTATAAGTTCACGAAAGAAATAGACCCTAAGAAACTAAGTGTATTCGAATGGAAAATAGACAACTTAAATTTAATTGTCAAACATCCTAGTGATGAACCAGTATATGACCAAAATGAAGTGAATTTTGAAACGTTCGTTAAAATTCTTTTAACCTCACAAACACCAATTACGATAGTTGATGTTGGGAGTGATTGGGACAAAGAAGTTATTCAAGAATTTTATGATATAGCAGATCAAGTGTATATGGTAATCGAACCCGATATTTCAAATATCCAATTTCTTGAGGAATCATTGGATAAGTCCACTACCTTTTATCGAAAGGTTTTAGAGGATGACAAAACATCCATTATTGGAAATCGCTTTGATGAAAAGCTCTTAAAGAATGAAATTATTAATGATTTATATAAGGATAAGTTAAATGCTGTTATTCCAAACTTTCCTCCAAAAGATGTATTTGATACACAATATCAAGGTGATTTTCTGTATAAACAAAAGCATTTGAAACAATCCATCGATCAGTCAGTAAAACCAATATTAAAAGATTTATTGCCGGATAAGTTTTTAAAGAAAAAATCTAAAGAAAATAGTTGGCTTAAAAATATGTTTAACAAGTCAATTAGTATCGAACCAAAATAATTAGTTGGAGGAATTAAGAGTGAAGCCATCAGTAAAAATAGCTCTAGGAATATTAACTGCTTTATCGGTTATGGCTTTTATCGTTTTTTGGGAGTTTGTATTTAAAGAGCGGATTGATTCCGTGGAAGTCGTGGTTGTAAAACCTGGAGAAACGATAGAAATAAAAGAACCCATTTCTAAAGATAAAATTACAGTTGAAAGACGTTCAAAGAAAGACCTTATTCAAGATGTTGTATATTCATCTGATTTAAATCAAATTATCGGAGAGGATGCCGCTCAACGTATTGTTAGTAACTCTATGATTTCAAAACAAATGATTGATTTTGAGGATATGACACCTAATTCAAGTAAAGGTGAAGCGATTCGTCCAATCCCAGCAGAATGGATTTATGCTACACCAGGTAGTTTACGAAGAAAAGATAGAATTGATATTTATCTAATTGATGAAACGTTAATCGCAAAGCTACAAGGTAAGGATTCTAGTAATAAAGATCAACCTGTTCAAGTAGTGTCGGATAAAGAAGAAGCTAAAGCTGTTCAATTAAAACCCATTTTACAAGATGTTCCTGTGATTTATGTAAAAGATGGAGCTAATAAAGAAGTCACAAATCAAGATGGAAAACAAGCAGGGGGTTTGCAACAACGATTAAATGCCTCAGGGAAAGTTAGTGAATTAGAAGTTCTATTAAATGAAGAAGATTTTAATAAAATTGCTGATTCTGTATTAGGAAAAGAAGGGCGATTATACATTACGTATAACTAAGGAGGGATGAAAATGGTTTTTACATTAGCAATTGTCAGTGAAGACATTTCTTATAAAGAACTTTTCCAAAGTCACGATAATGTTGAACTGTGTTTGACTTTTGACAAGCCCTCTTTTGAAACCACTGTAGAAGTACATGGAATTTTAATAGATGGAGATACGATTTCGTATCGTGAGCTACCTAATGTTCGGAAGCTGCATGGCGATATTCCTATTTTTTATAAGTTAAGTGGGGTACCAAGTCAAGTTATTACAAGAAATATTCAACTTGTTTGTAGCGGTCATGAAATTATACCCATTTCAGAGCAATATAACAGTGAGCAAGTTGTAAATGAAGTATTAAAGCATTTGACGGGTGAAGATAATCTAGTATCCAACCGATTGATTTCTTTCTTTGGTACTCATTCTGGTTCAGGAGTTTCTACAACCGTTCTAAATGTTGCAAGATTACTAGGACAGCGAGCAAAAGAGAAGGTTTTAGTTCTTTCCTTAAATCCGTGGGACCCCGCTGATTATTTTCAAGAATATGATGGTCATTATTTAAACGATATTAAGGTTGAACTAAAAACGAAAAATCTTACAGAACAGAAATTGCAACAGTATGTACATAAAACTAAGTACTATTATCACTTGGCGGGCAATCGAGATATTAAACTACAACGGTTTTATCAAACAGAAGAAATTGCCCATCTTATTGAAGTGGCTAAAAACTCCTTTGATATCGTATTAATCGATGGTGGCTGCCATTTTGATAATGCTTGCTATGCACAATCTTTTTTATCATCTGACTTAAAATTTCTTATAACCACGCAGGAAACAAAAGGTTATCGGAATTATTACCCTTTAGTATTTCACCAGTTATTAGAGCCAATTAAAGGGACTCCTGATGATTTTATACTTTTAATTAATCGTTATCGTCCGAATTATTCGTTAATTAACGAAAAAGACTTACAAGAAGAGCTTGAAATGAGCTTATTGACTTCAATTCCTGATCAAGACGTTTTAGGACCTGTTTCAGTTAAACAAAACGAATTCCTTTATGATACGGGAGATGACGACTATAAAAATGCCTTAGAAACAATTGTAAATACGATTATTGGGAAAGCTAACTTAACACGAGATGAGTCAGAACAACCAATAGAAGAAGCAAAAAGCTTTTTTAGTAATCTATTTGGCCGTAAGAAAAAGCAGGAAGGGTTGGTTAGAAAGTATGAGTAGAGTGCTTGAAAAATCACATCCTTTGCAAGAACAATTAGAAAATACATTACTAGATGACTTTAATAATCCTTTTGATGCTGCCAAGTGGCTAAGTGAAAAGGTTGGAGAATCAGAAGAAACCTTAAGAGTATCTAATTTTGCTCGAAAGAAAAGTTTCAAACAGATCTGTACTGTTATTCGGAATGAATTGCGAGACATAATTGATGACTCACAGGAACAGTCGGGAAACAATGAGCTTTTAGAAAGACAACATGATGCGGTTATTGGGAAATTGGATGCGATGGGGTACTTTGTTGACAAAATCAAAGAAGTGTTACGAAAGCAGAATATTACTTCTAATGAATATCCTTCTTTCTATGATAGTTTAGCAGATGCCGTTTTCCATGAAGTGTGGGGACTTTCTATTCTGACGAAGTGGGAAAAATACCCGAACAGTGAAGCAGCTGTTATTCGTGGTACTGAACTTTGGATTGATATTGATGGTAAGTTCGTAAAGCAACAAGAAGAGTTCGAAGATGAACGTCATGTTGACCGAATAAAACGTGCATTCACCATGAGAAGTGAGGATTCTGTTATTAACAAGCAAAATCCTGAACTTGAGGTTGAAAAAGAGGATGGCAGTAGGATAACGATGATTCAAAACCCCCGTTCTAGAGAAAACTACATTATGTTACGTCGATTTGTTGTAAAAAATTTAAGTTTATATGAACAAGCAAGATTAAATACTATACCAGAACGTGATGTACCGATTTATCAAGCTTTATCACGAACTATGCCAAATACCATCATTGCTGGACGTGTACGTAGTGCCAAATCTACGTTTATGAAATCGATGATACGCGAAAGAGATCCTAGTTATGTTATTGCCTCAATGGAGAAGCACTTTGAGCTTCATCTAAAAGAACATATGCCCGACCGTTTAATCTTTGAAGTACAAGCAAAAGAAGGAGACCTTCATACCGCAGTGCCTCGATTACTTAGAATGGAGCATGATTTTATAGTAGTTGGAGAGATACGTAGTTTAGAAATGGAAGGATTTATGCAAGCTGCAGAACGTGGGGAGAGAGGCTCGTATTCTACTTATCACTTAACAGATGTTAATAATGTTGTTCCACAGTTGACTCGACATTTATTAGATGAGTTCCCAAACCGTACTCCTGAAATTGAGATTGAGAGGGTAGCAAGAAACCTTGATATCATCATAACAATGAGTACTGAACGGGATAGAAGAAAAAAACGGGTAATCGGGGTTACTGAGGTTTGTTGGGATGAAGAAAAACGAAAACCTTATGTAACGGACCTTATCCGCTACTCTAAGATTACTCAAAAGTACTATTATTCTTCTAATTTATCAAACCGTTTATACGGTTTAATGATGGAAGAAAACTTAGATGAAGCGAAAAAACTTATGTCCCTTCTTAAAGAGAGAGAGAGGGAATCCTCAATGAGTAACTATCATCAACTAAATAAAGAGGAATGGTAGGATGGAGCAATTAAAACATTGGCTTGTAACATTTGGGATTGATTATTTTCTTTATATCACTTTGTTAGTTATCACTTTAGTTACAGTCAAAACCATGATCGAAAATTCAGTGAAATCTAAATTGAATGATTTCCAGCAGCGTTATCGTTTGAGAAAGATACGTACTACTAAAACAGTAAAAGAAAAGCAATATACTAATCCTTTTATTAGACATATCTATTTTTTGCTTAAAACTACATCAAAAGAAAAAAAGGAACAAGATATTCTTGCGTTCTTTATTGTAACGTCTTGTGCATTTATTTTCACATTGATCTTTTCATTCTTAAGTTTTGGTGATTTGTTTTTTGCTTTCTTTCTTGCCATCTTGGTTGGATTGATACCATATATGATTTTACAAATCCGATTAAGAAATTTACGTTATTCAGTTGGAAGTGATTTTTTAAGTATTATTCAAATGTTAGCTCAAAATTATAACTCAGCCCAATACGATATGTACCATGCCTTAGTAGAAACATCTAAGGAAGTTAAAAATAAAGCACTTCGGCAGGTTTTAATTCGGTTAATTTCGGATTTACAGGTATCTAGGAATGAACAAGAAATTCGATTATCCATTGAATTATTTATCTTTACAGCTGGAAGCAGTTGGGCAAAACGATTAGGAAATATCATCTTAAAATCTTATTTATACGATGAGAAAGTACTAAACACACTTTTAACCTTGATCCGGCAGATTGAGGAAACCGAAGAAATGCTTGAAGAAGAAAAAAGTCATGCTTTGGATTCCGTTTGGAATGGTTACTTAACAGTACCAATCTTTATAGCCTCTTTGATTTTAGGTTATTACGTCTCTGGTGCACAAGATTGGTTCCATTTACAATTCGGTAATGTTTGGACAAGGATGCTCTTTGTTGTATGTATCGTGTTAGTCGTTTTCTCAGTTATTACGTCCATGATTTTGAAAAAACCGAAAAACGATATTTAGAGAGAGGAGGGGTACCTTGCACGAATCTGTACTACTCTATAAGTTTTTACCCTTGTTTGTATATTTTCTTGCAACATTAGGAGCTGTAGGTTCAGGGGTTTTGGTTTATATCGGTCTTTCAACGAAAACCGAGAGAAAGCAAACAAGATTACGATTTCGTGAAAGAATAAAAGAGAGCAAAAGTAAAGTTGTTGATTCAGCGAAGAAATCAGGAGCTGAAAGTTTACTTCAAGAAGCGGGTTATCCTTTCGGGATTAATGGAGTGAAGTATTATGTTTTTTTTATATCCCTTTTAACCTTCTTAGTAATCAACTATTTACTTATTCCCTTTATAAGTGGAGCAACAATCTCTATTTGGACAACATTAATTTTAGTAGCCGTTTACGTTTTATTATTACCAGGTTTTCCTTACTCTTTGTTCCAATACGTGGTTAAGAGAGTGATTGATTATAACCAAGCAAAAAAGAATTCTGAAGTTTTCATGCTCTACGATTTAATCATTAATGAGGTAGAAATGATGGAAAACACAAGGATCAATACATACAACCTTATTCGGAATTTAAAACCATACTTTGATGTTATTAATGGTTCTTTAACCCGCTTATTATCAAAGTGGACAGATGATGAAGGTCCAGATTCAGCACTTGATTATTTTGCAGAAGATTTAGGTTCTAAAGAGGCAAAATCACTGGTTTCCGTGTTAAAGAGACTAGATGAAAATGATCGAGAAACTGCATTAACCTCTTTGCGTGGTATGAACAATATGTTTGTTCGTTCCCAAATTGAAAATTATCGAAGAAGAAGAAAGATAACAACGGATTTAGCATCCATCCCTATAAAAGTTACACACTTTCTAATTCTATTAAATTTCATGGCTGTTGTTGTCTACATGGTCAGCATTATCATGGAAGCTGCTAGAAACTAATCTTAAAAGTTTTGAAGGGAGTGATTTTTATAAATACCAGTCTTTCCACCTTCATGAAGGTTGCTATCACAGTAATCGTAATTGTAGCTTGTGTTTGGGGTATTTTAGTTCCCCGTATGGATGGAATATCTGATGAAATCTCAACTTATATAGAAAACAATTCATAATTTGAGAAGGAGGATAAAGGGATATGGGAACTTCATTAGCAACCTTTATGAAGATAGCAGTAACTGTCATAGTTATTAGTGCAATCTTGTTTTCTGTCGGATATCAAATGATTGAAGACGAATCAAATAGTTATGACCAAGAAATTATTGATTACAAAAATGATGCTTTAAATCCGTAAGAAAAGGGAGTCTTCTATGAATAGTAGTTTAGCAACCTTTTTAAAAGTATCTATCACAATGATTATTATCTCATCGTTATTAATAGGGATTGTTTATCAAGCCCTATCTAATAAAAATAGTCAGCACGAAGATGTCCTTCGTACTGAACATCAAATTCAACCAAAATAGGAGGAAATAGTAAAATGAATACTTCTTTAAGCACGTTCCTGAAGATTGGGGTAACAGTAGTAGTTATAGCAGCATTATTATTTAGCGTTGGGTATGGGATGATTGAAACTGAAACAAACACTTATAAAGACGATAAGATTTCTAGCACAAATCATCCTTTAGATACTTCAAGTTCTTCAACAAGATAAATTCCGCAAAGGGGAGGAGACATCCCCTTCCCTTTGTTTAAAAAATATTTTAGGAAAGGAGATAATGATATGTCATCAACAATTGGTAAATGGCTTACCATTAGTATTGCTATTTGTATCATGTTTTCCCCCATACTTGCCTATTTAGATAGCCTACATCGTGAAGCAGTAGAAGTCGTTTTAACAGAAGGGGCAAAAAAGGCATCGATTGAGGGGCGTTTTACATCGACTATCATTCAAGAAATGAAGGATACGTTAGTAAATAATTATAACTTTTCAGAAAGTGATATTGAGATTACAGCAACAACAACTCTAACACCTCGTAATGAATACATTGAAGCCAATATTCGTGTTCCACGAGGGATATTGTTTGCTTTAGATTTGTTTAATCAAGGTCCAAGTCATATCGAAAAACACACAAAAATTTTAAGTGAGTATATTAATTAACCAGTTTAAGGAGAAGTGATTGTAGTGTCAGAAGCATTAAGAGGTTTTTTTCTCATCTTTATTTTTGCATTAATCATGATTATTCAATATAACCTTGATGCCGATAAAACCGCTACAAGACAATTAAAAAACACCCTTGAACTTGCTATACATGATGCTTCGCTTGCTATTGATGAGAATCAAATAAGCCAGGGGTTTGTTGTTTTTGATCAAGGGCAAGCGGAAATAAATTTTAAAGAAAGTATGATGTATCATCTTAGGTTAGATAGTAATTATGTGCCTGTTGCCAATTCTTTTTACCAAAATGCTTTTAAAATAAAGGTACTAGAATTTATTGACGACCAAACACCAGACCCAAATAACCCTGGGCAAAACATAACCTTTCCTTATGTATATACAAATTCTACTTATGATATAGTAGACGTTTTAAACGGGCCAAGCATTATAGCTGTTGTAGAAACAATTAGCCCCCGCTATTTTACAGGAAATGGGAACACCATAAGACAGGCAGCCATTTATGAGTATGTAGAATAAAAGGTAATTTTTAATCCACTTTCGATAGAAAACACTAGATTAAGAATAAAAAAAGGGTTATTATTTATTTATAATCACTTTTTCTTATTTTTGTGTGCGACCTATATCTAGGTTAGCAGGGTTTCTATTAAACTACTAGCGGTCTATTGGACTGTGGATTAATCACACTACAAGTGTGTCTACTAATCTACTTTCCGATGGCCGCTTTTTTGTGTTTATAGACCTATAAAGTACTAAAAAGTGATAGGAAAAGTTATTGCAAACTGCCGAAAAAACAAGAAGAAAGGGGAGGATTTTATGAAAAATCTATTTATGAATGGAGTTAAAAAAATGGGTAAGATTGGGAAAGGTTTGTGTTTAGGTATTATGGTTTTTGGTTTGTTATCTTTGGGATTACCCGGGGTGAGCTTTGCAGAGGAACTCAAACAAGCAAAATGTGAAATATCTATTGTTTCAGACAAAAACGATTTCGATAACAGATCGAAAGCTACTGGACCGTGTTCTGATTTAATAGAAGGTTATTACTTTGCAGAGGACAACGTTTTCCATATTATTGGAATATCAACTCAACAAGTAAAGTATAGCAGTAGTGGTCAGCAAATTGAAATATCTATGCCAAAGGATGGTTATTTACCAAGAGCGATCTTAACGGTTTATACGGTTTTAAATGAACCAAAACCTGAGCCAAAGCCTGAACCAAAGCCTGAGCCAAAGCCTGAGCCAAAGCCTGAACCAAAGCCTGAGCCAAAGCCTGAACCAAAGCCTGAGCCAAAGCCTGAGCCAAAGCCTGAACCAAAGCCTGAGCCAAAGGTAGAAACAAAGGTAGAGTCAACACCAGTTGCAAAATCTGAATCTAAATCAGTAGAGAAGGTTGATGAGGTAAAAGAAGAACTCATTAAAGATGAAGAAAAGGAAGGATTTAGCGAAGAAGAAGAGCTTATTGGGGTTGATGAAACAGAGGTAAAGAAACAACCAGAATCACCTATTGAGAAAACTAAAAAAGCTTTAGAGAAATGGATTAAAAACAATAAAAAATTAGAAGTTGAAGCAGACATTAGCCAATTAATAGACATTGGGCTAATGAACGAAGATGTCCCAAACGAATTGGTTGAATCATTGAGTAAGGATAAAGAAAGGTTAAAAGATATTAATGAATTCTTTGGTCAAGAAGAGTTAAAAGAAATCAAAGAATTAGAGGAAGTACGTGAATTGCTTACAAGTATAGAGGAAGAAGCAAGTCAAACTGTATTTACGAAAATGACTAACTCGATATCTAACTTTTTTAAATCTATTGGTTCATTCTTTAGTAACCTATTTTAAATCGGGAAAGGGTTAACCCTTTTCCCATTTTTAGAGTAGTGAAAATAATAGAATAAACGAAGAGATAAAATGTTATTGTTTATTCTATTATTTTCACTATTCTTCTAATCTATTATTCGCTAAAGGGGAGAAAGATTAAAATTAGAAATATTTATTTCTTTATAAATTAGATTTGAATAAAAGGTAGGTGAAATTGATGAAAACATCTTTAAAGATACTTCTAAGTTTTTTGTTAGTGGCAATTGGAATAATAGTGTTTACTATATCTTCTTCATATGGTGCAAGTTCACCTTATGATGTAGAATCCTATGTAAAAAGCGGATGGAACTCTAACTATGGTACAAAAACTTATACTTACGAATCTGGAAAAAAGTTAGTTTATGACGTTTACGGAAGTAAATATACAAGTGGTGGGTATAAAGTTGTCACGAAGGACTTTGGAAAAGGGAGCCAACCTTATCTCTCCTTTCAAGGATGGTCTGTTTTATATGGACACAAAAGACACACTTCCTCGAATCATGAGACATACATAGTTGCCAGAAAAGCGAAGGGGGATAGTGGAGTCGGCACTACCTATGTTTATGGTACATTGCCTATAAATCTAAGTGCAACTGAGGAATTAGAATATAATAATCAAGGTTCCGGTGTTTGGAATGAATGTCCATCAGGTGCAACTAATAAACATGTTGAAGATTGTAATATGCGATACGATAATGTAGGATTCAACGCATATTTGCCTTTACAAGATCTATTTCCAAATAAACAGGAAGCGGCAGAATGGGATTTATTTATTGTGAAACGTGTTGATTCGCACATTGTTTATACTCAACTTATATTACCATTTAAATTTAGTAACAAATCCTATAATGGAGGTACATTAGATTTAACAAGTGGTATCAACGCAACAAATGTATCAATGATAAGTGATGGTGTTATTCGGAGAAAAAAACCAAGATCAACAGAGGGTTCTGGATATACTTTAGGATATTTCACTAAGAATAAAACCTATAAAACTGTCTCTTATGATGAAGCGGGGACGGCCGTTTGGTATGGTGTTGAAAGTCCCCATGATAGTTATCAAACACGGTGGACGAATACAGCATATTGGAGGTTTGCGGGAGATCCCGCGGTAATTAACTATACTCCACCACCAGATACCGATCCACCAACGCATATTGCTCACGGATTATATAACTATCGTTACAAAAATGGAAACGATTATTGGTATCAACCAAATGACCAGGCTTACGTTCGATTAAGACAACATGATGAAACAGGAAATCTATACCAGTACCTGAGCCTTTATGGCTCTTCACAAGATGCAAGGTCTCAACATGATTTTAATAAAAGTTCTACTCATAATAACCATTTTTATACTAGCTCCCATGTAGCTATTAATTCAGCAAACAGGGAAGAAAATACCAAATATGGTAAGGTAAAATGGGGAGTAGTTCCGAAAACGCATGGACACTCGTATAACGTACAATATTATTACAGAGATACTGAGAATAATACTGTAGGTTATAATGACACGTATATGAATATACGAGTTGATGGTGTAGCCCCTAGTCATTCTGCATCTAATGTTTATAATGCTAGATATATTAACGGAGACGACTACTGGGTAAGACCGAATGACCAGGTATATGTTCGTTTAAGACAATATGATCCCCATTCTGGGAACAGATTCCAATACCTTAGACTTGGTGGTTCAGGAGTAGATGCGAGGTCCCAACATAATTTTTTTGAATCATCTACTCATAATAATCATTGGATAACAAGTTCTCATGTAAGTATTAATTCAGCAGACAGAGAAGAAAATACCAGCTACGGTAAGATAAAATGGGGAATAGTTCCGAAAACACATGGACACGCCTACAATATTGAGTATTATTTCAGAGATAACGCTGATAATGTAGTTGGTTATAATACTACTGGAAAAGTTTTAAGAGTTGATGGTGTTAGTCCTGGGAATGTACAAGAAACCGTCACGAATTACCGTTATCAAGATGGTAATACCTATTGGATTCGACCTAATGAACAAGTGAATGTACAAATAAGGGGTAATGATAGTGATTCAGGATTAAAGGAATCCTCTCTTAGTTTAGGTAGTGGAAGCGATAGGGAAGTAGCGGATCATTTGTGGAGTGGAACATCAACGAATTTTACCTTCTTAATGAATAACTTATCAACTTTTGATATTGTTTCTGCAGATAGAACTTACTCGAGTGGCGGCACTAAAGAAGTAACTTTTGGGGTTAAAGGGAAAACTCATGGAGCAACTACATTTATAAGACATCGTTATATCGATAATGTTGACAATGTTTCAAGTGGCGATGCTTATGGTTGGAGTTCCATAGAACAATATTTAGGTGTCGATGGTGTAGCACCGTCTACATCATTTAGTCCTAATAGCAAAAGTTGGACTAACTCTAACATTTCTGTTGATGTAAACCTTAGTGATTCACACTCAGGTGTAAAGCGGTTTAGGTATCGTATTTATTCGAATGGGTCTTGGGGTTCTTATAGTTCATGGATAACCGGCACTAGCACTGACGTTACATTATCAACTGAAGGACAAAATCGTATCCATATTCAATCCGAAGATAATGTCGGAAATACAAGTGATACCTATTCAGGTTACTATTATATTGATAAGGTCAACCCAAATGGAACATTTAGTCCTAATAGTAAGTCTTGGACTAATTCTAATATCACTGTTGGTTTAGATGTTAGCGACTCTCGTTCAGGAATAAAACAGTTTAGATACCGTACTTATTCAAATGGAACGTGGAGTTCATATAGTTCATGGATAACCGGCACTAGCACCGATATTACATTATCAACCGAAGGACAAAATCGTATCCATATTCAATCCGAAGATAAAGCGGGGAATATTGGTAATGATTATTCAGGTTATTATTACATTGATAAGGTCAATCCAAATGGAACATTTAGTCCTAATAGTAAGTCTTGGACTAATTCTAATATCACTGTTGGTTTAGATGTTAGCGACTCTCGTTCAGGAATAAAACAGTTTAGATACCGTACTTATTCAAATGGAACGTGGAGTTCATATAGTTCATGGATAACCGGCACTAGCACCGATATTACATTATCAACCGAAGGACAAAATCGTATCCATATTCAATCCGAAGATAAAGC
>NZ_JAFLJM010000013.1 GCF_017745675.1 Alkalihalobacillus sp. BA299 | reverse complement strand
TGGACTGAACCGCAGGAGATAAAGGAAACACGGAGAAGCGCTAGCGATCCGATGTTGACTTATCGTACGGCGGTGAAGGAAGTCTCACTAGTCGGTGGCCGCTGCAGCTAGACATGAAAAGCGGAAGGTGTCGCTTATCGGCGACAAGCGCTGGAGGGCCAGCAATTAGTGTCCTGACTTTTGGACACGTTTGATGGACCGAAGCGACCTCGAGCCGATGACACCTGCAGCTAGACAAGAAAAGCGGAAGGTGTCTGCTTATATTTAGTCATAATATGAAAACCCTGACGATATTCCTTCTACTAAACGTACAAAAAGAAAGGGAAGAAGCTGATGATTTCACATTTTCAATGGAAAGAACTTCGTAATAACCTCGTTCGTCAAGAATGGGAATTTTCATTCTTTTATAAGGGGAACTATTTTCGTGGCATGTATTACAAAAATGGGGCGATTGAGTGGTCTGAAACGACTCCAACAGAAGCGGAAAAAAAGCAATTAGAAATGCAAGTCCACGATTTATTTTTATATCATGTTTACGAGGAACATTAACCTAGTCAATTAACCGTTAATTTAAAAAGAAAAATTATATGAACATCAAGAAAAGCGCAAGGTGTCTGCTTATCGGCGACAAGCGCTGGAGGGTCAGCAATTAGTGTCTTGACTTTTAGACACGCTTGATGGACCGAAGCGACCTCGAGCCGATGACACCTGAAGCTAGACATCCTCGAAATTTAAACTATCTTATTCTTCAAAAAAATCGCATTGGATTTCAACTTCCAATGCGATTTTTGACGTTTATTATCTTTTTCACTCCAAAAGGTTTTAGAGAATGAATAACCTTAATAGAAACTTCAAAAGTTAATACTAAAGGAGGGATAAAAGTTGAGTAAAGATCAAAATAAGGATAAATATGAAAATGCTAATGAAGACCGTGCAAATTACTTTATGGATGTCGATCGAATGATTAACGAAGGACTCGGTGGCGGTACCGTCAGTATGAATTATAATTCGGGTGAAATTGAAGAAGCACGCGACCTCGTTGAAGAAGATCCACCGTACCATTCTGAAGAAACGAAATAAGGAGAAGGAGCTTCGGCTCTTTCTTTTTTTTGGTACAATAAAGCATAGTACAGTCATTTATAGAAATAAGGGAGTATTCATATGATTAATGAACTTGAACATCGTTTTGGATCCGCTTTTTACTTAAACTACCAATCCTCTTTACCTAATCATATTAAGTGGTATCTCACTCCTCAAGGTGAGATATTTGGAATTGATTTGACCGAAGTAAGCAGTAATGATATTGCACTGTTAGACATTATCTTAGAGCCAGCAAAAATTCAACCTGTTGAATTGAATGTAAAAGAAAAACAGTGGCTGAATTATTTAACAACATCGGATGAAAAAGAGCCTTTGGTTGATTCAAAACATTTCCGATTTATTCATTTTCATACGAGTCAGGAAATCGACAACATCGCAGAATTGAATCATATTTTTTTTAATAGCTTCTCTGATCACCAAATCATTATTATCTGGAAAAATAACGAAGAAGGACTCATTGTAGAATTATTTAATGATCAACCAATTGAAACTGACAATTTTGAGGAGTTAAGTGCCGCATTAACCTCTGACTTTTTTATTAACATCCATTTTTTTATAGGATCAAAGCTTGCAAGCATTACAACAGCAAGAGAACAATATGCTTGGGAAGATCAATGTTTCGCTGTAATTAAAAGCTTATCAACATCAAACCAAGTCATCTATTACTATGAAGCAACACCATATATGCTCCTCCAACATGTCCCTTTAGAAGACCTAAGAAAGATTTCGAGTCATCTAATAAAGGAAGTGAAGTTAGATAAAGAACTAATTAAAACGATTCAAGTTTATTTTAAAAATAACTTGAACACTTCTCTTGCCGCGAAAGAATTATTTATGCATCGAAATACACTACAATATCGAATTGATAAATTTATTGAAAAAACAGGAATCGACATTAAACATTTTGACCAAGCAGTATCGGTTTACCTTGCACTTCTTATTTATCAAACTCTCTAATTGGTGCACCTTGCACAATAGAGAGTTTATTTTTTTGTTCACGCTGCCAATTGTTCGTCCTAATGAAAGGGGTTACAATTAACTTACTTAATAAGAACTTGGAGGGAATAAAAAATGGCTGAAATTAAATTAGATCATGTGTATAAAATTTATGATGGTGATGTAACTGCCGTAACAGATTTTAACTTAGATATTAAAGATAAAGAATTCATCGTATTTGTTGGTCCATCTGGTTGTGGTAAATCAACAACTTTACGGATGATCGCAGGACTAGAAGACATCTCAAAAGGTGATCTTTTTATTGGCGAAAAACGTATGAATGATGTAGCACCAAAAGATCGCGACATCGCAATGGTATTCCAAAACTATGCACTATATCCTCACATGAATGTTTATGATAATATGGCATTCGGTTTGAAATTACGTAAATTTAAAAAAGACGAGATTGACCGTCGTGTAAAGGAAGCAGCTAAAATTCTAGGTTTAGAAGAAATGCTTGATCGTAAACCGAAGGCTATGTCAGGTGGACAACGTCAACGTGTTGCCCTTGGTCGTGCTATCGTACGTGATCCACAAGTATTCTTAATGGATGAGCCATTATCGAATTTAGATGCAAAACTTCGTGTACAAATGCGTGCAGAAATAACTAAGCTTCACCAACGTTTACAAACAACTACGATTTATGTTACACATGACCAAACCGAAGCAATGACGATGGCTACACGAATCGTTATTATGAAGGATGGTGTTATTCAACAAGTTGGAACACCAAAAGAAGTATATGACAACCCTGAAAATATTTTTGTTGGCGGCTTTATTGGATCACCTGCTATGAACTTTATTAGTGGTCGTATCGAAGGTGAATTTTTCAAACTAAATGACATATCTGTTCGTATTCCTCAAGGGAAATTAAAAACATTAAAAGATCAAGGATTTATCAATAAAGATGTTATTTTAGGAATTCGTCCAGAAGATATTCATGATGAACTTCTTTTTATCGAATCATCACCGGAATCAAAAGTAACAGTTAAAATTGATGTTGCCGAGCTACTTGGAGCTGAAACTATTTTATATTCCAAGCTAGGTGATCAAGATGTTGTTGCCCGTATCGATTCACGTACTGATATTCAAAGTGGACAAAACATTGATGTCGCATTCGATATGAATAAAGTTCACTTTTTTAACCCTGAAACAGAACAACGCATCCACTAAAATTGGCAGGTAAACGTTAAAATTAAAACACGAAAAAGCACACCAACTACTTTTATGTTCGTGTGCTTTTTCAATTCCCATTCCTATCATTTCATGTTTTATTATTGAATATCAACGTATTACCAAGGAAAGTTAATGCTGATCCATAAGTTAAAATAAGAGAACTAAAAGTGCTAATAGTACAATGAGCTAGGAACACTTATTAGTCAACCTCACTTTGTTACCATTCACCCACAAGCATAATTGAGTTTGAGCCACAGTTTGGACAAGTTAAAGTGTGTGGACATTGATTGTTTTTATAGTCATTTGAAATTCCGTCTTCTTTTTTCATACCGTCAATATCTTCATAAGCACTATAATCATCAAAGTAATCCATTAACCTACCTTTATCTTCTAAAGAACATCCACAACGTTCACAAGCTGCTCTAATTACTTCCAATCCATTACAAATAGGGCAAATGTGATCCATTTCATTAGCTCCTTAAGAGTGTGTGTCGTTTTTCTAAGAAAAGCGCAAGCGCCCGTTTACCGACGTAAGGACTGGACTGAACCGCAGGAGATAAAGGAAACACGTTGAACGTTAGTGAGGCGATGTTGACTTATCGTACGGAGGTGAAGGAAGTCTCGCTAGTCGGTGGGCGCTGTAGCTAGACATCATCTGAAAAGTTATACTTTTTTGTCTTCTTAAAAAGAAGAGATGGATATCCACCTCTTCCTTAGCCAAATATATTATTGTTGTTGAAAACCACTCATTTGTTGTTCAGCCATTTGAACTAAACGTTTTGTAATTTCGCCACCTACTGAACCGTTTGCACGAGAAGTAGCATCAGGACCAAGTTGAACACCAAACTCTTGAGCAATCTCATACTTCATTTGGTCTAGCGCTTGTTGTACACCAGGAACTACTAGTTGATTTGAGTTGTTGCTTCTGTTTGTTGGCATTTGTGTTCACCTCCTCTTTGTAAGCATAGTATGTTTCAATTGGACAAGTCTATGTACCAATCTTTATTAGTAATTTTAGGTAAATTTTTTGTAAAAAATGAATAAAAACTACTCGATAAAAATAAGGTTTTAAGCCTTTTTCCTTAATTCATTTATTTCCGTAAGAGCTTGTGGATTTTCAAGAGACGAAAGATCCCCTGCATCTTTGTTTAAATAAGCTGCTTTTATGGCTCTGCGCATTACCTTTGCGTTTCTTGTCTTCGGTAAATCTTTTACAAAATAAATTTCTTGCGGTTTTAAGGCTTTTCCCATCTTATCAGCAACGAGTTGAAATAGCTCAGCTTTTAATTGGTCTACTTGTTTTTCTTCTTTATTTAACACAACAAAACAAACAGCAACTTCTCCCTTGATATCATCCGGAACACCAATAGTTCCTGCTTCTACGACATTCGGGTGCTCCACTAGTACTGACTCAATTTCTGCTGGACCTAGACGTTTTCCAGCAACATTTAAAATATCATCAGATCGCCCAGTAATGGTCCAATAACCTTCAGTGTCCTTGATTACCCAATCACCATGAACCCAAACGTCCTTCCACCTGCTCCAATACGCTTCTTCATAACGTTCTGGCTCTTTCCAAAAACCTTTAGTCATTCCTACCCACGGTTGTTTAATTACGAGTTCCCCCACTTCATTTAAAACAGGGGTTCCATTTTCATTAAAAACATCTACATCCATGCCTGGAAGAGGAGAATTAAATGTGATTGGACCAATCGCACGAACTAAAACATTCCCTAAAATACCACCAGAAATTTCTGTTCCTCCAGAATAATTAAAAATAGGTATTTTTGAATCCCCTACTTTTTCGAAGAGCCATAACCATGGCTCAGGGTTCCACGGTTCACCGGTAGAAGCTATAACACGTAAATTACTTAAATCATGTTTTTTCGGCCACTCTTCCCCATGCTTCATCATTGAACGAATCAATGTAGGGGATATCCCTAAATGGGTGACTTGATGCTTTGCAACTACTTCCCATAAGCGGTCTGGCTTCGGGAAATCAGGTGTTCCCTCGTAGAGAAGAATTGTTGCTCCGTTCATTAATCCACCATAGACTAAAAAGGGTCCCATCATCCAGCCCATATCTGTGAACCAAAATAATGTGTCTCCTTTTTTGACATCCATTCCAATACCAGCATCAAAAGCGGCTTTAATTGGAAAGCCAGCATGTGTATGTACTGCCCCTTTAGGACGGCCTGTCGTTCCAGAAGTATAAATAAGCATTAGTGGATCGGCACTATCCATTGAAAGAGTCTCATTTAACGGTTGCTCTTTCAATATATCTTTCCAATCTACATCTTTTGTTTTATTCCAAGGAATTTCTCTTTCTAGACGGCGAAAAACGATGACTTTATCAATTGATGGAGACTTTTCAACTGCTCGATCCGCTTCTTCTTTCATCGCAACCGGACGACCTCTCCGTAAAAAGCCGTCAGCTGTTACAATCATTTTAGCTTCAGCTGCATTTAATCGTGTTGCTACCGCTTCAGTACCATATCCTGAGAAAATCGGAGAATAAATGGCCCCAATTTTTACTGCTGCCATCATCGCAATTACCGTTTCTGGTAGCATCGGCATATAAATAGCAATAACATCCCCTTTTTTTAAACCTTGCTTTTTAAACCCATTCGCAACTCGAGCAATAGCTTCTTTTAATTCGGCATAGGTATACGTTTGAACAACTCCATCTTCACTTTCCCATACGATTGCTTTAGAATCGGTTGTTTCTTCTTTTTCAGCCCAAGCTTCAACTGTATTGTAGGCAGTATTTAGCCTTCCGCCAACAAACCAATTTGGCCATTTAATACCATTCTCAAGGTTTAGCGTTTCCTTATAAGGCTCATACCAATCAATATTTAACGCTTTTTCTGCTTCTTTCCAAAACCAAGCAATATCATTAGTAGAAGCGCTCAGAAAAGCTTCATAATCTGTATAACCTAATTGCTCCATCCATTGGTAAAGACGAGTTGACTTCATCATTTCTTCTGACGGTTTCCAAGCTACACTCATGTGAAATCCTCCTTTGATATTATTTACTAAATACTTGGAAGTGCCAGACACCTTCACTACATTAAAGTGTTGAAGGTGCCTGGCATCATTTTTTATACTGGATATACAGGATGTTTACGGTGAGTGAATACTACGTATTTAGTCATATAAGCTTCAAATCGCTGCGATAACTCAGCTCGTAATGAGTTAGCTGGCACAATACCATCAATGACCATTTCAGAAGCCAATCGGTAAATATCAATATTTTCTTTATACTCTTCACGCTTTTTAGCGACAAAATCAGGACGTTCTTCTTCTGAAAGCTCTGCAATTTTATTTGCATAAACCGCGTTTACAGCAGCTTCAGGACCCATTACTGCTATTTGAGCATTCGGAAGTGCTAAGCAGCAATCTGGTTCAAATGCTGGACCAGCCATCGCATATAACCCAGCTCCATAAGCCTTTCGGACAATAATTGAAATCTTCGGTACCGTTGCTTCACTCATCGCTGAAATCATTTTTGCCCCATGGCGAATAATTCCAGCACGTTCTACTTTCGTACCAATCATAAATCCAGGAATATCTGCTAAGAATAGTAACGGAATATTATAAGCATCACATAGGTTAATAAACTTAGCTGCTTTATCCGCTGAATCGTGAAAAAGCACTCCACCCTTCATTCTTGGCTGGTTTGCAATAATTCCTACCGGCTGACCATTTATTCTAGCTAACCCAGTGATCAACTCTTGAGCAAACAATTTTTTAATTTCAAAAAACGTACCTTCATCAATAATACGCTGAATTAGATCATGCATATTAAATGGCGCATTTTGATTTTGCGGGATAATTTCCTCTAACGTTTTATCAAAAGCTTTTGGAGGCACTGGTTCTTTAACTGGTGCATCTTCACCAAAGTTAGCAGGGAAATAAGATAAATATTGTCTTGCCATTTCAATCGCTACTTGTTCCGTTTTCGCTAAAATGTCGCCGCAACCAGATACCGAGCAGTGCATTTTCGCACCACCCATTTCCTCTAATGTTACTTTTTCACCAATCACCATTTCAGCCATCCGCGGAGATCCTAGATACATTGAAGCGTTACCATCGACCATAATTACGATATCGCAAAATGCAGGAATATATGCTCCACCTGCAGCTGATGGCCCGAATAACAAACAAATTTGGGGAACCCGTCCTGAAAGCTTAACTTGATTGTAAAATATTCTTCCAGCTCCACGCCGTCCTGGAAACATTTCGACTTGATCCGTAATCCTGGCCCCTGCGGAGTCTACTAAATATAACATTGGTACATTTAATTTTTCTGCTGTCTCTTGAATACGAATGATTTTCTCAACAGTTCTTGATCCCCATGAACCCACTTTAATTGTTGAGTCATTTGCCATTACACAAACCATTTCACCATTAATCTTACCTATTCCAGTAACAACACCGTCTGCTGGAAGTCCTTCAGCCGTGCAATTAGCAAAAAATCCATCTTCTATGTTTAATCCGTCATCAAATAAAAGTTCAAGTCTTTCCCGAACGAATAACTTTCCTTTTGCCGCATTGTTCTCATGATATTTTACCGCGCCACCCTTTTTTATTATTTCTATTCGTTCTTGCAATTCTTCTTCAAATGACATGCTAGGTCGCCTCCTCTATTCCCCAGTATAATTAGGTATACGCTTTTCTTTAAAAGCCGTTAACCCTTCGATGCGATCCTTCGTTGGAATCGTTACTTCATATGCTTTTTGCTCAATTGCTAAACCAGTTTGTAAATCGACTTCTAATCCTTTATCAATTGCGTACTTTGCTTGTTGCAAGGCAATGGGTCCATTTTTTGCTATTTGTGAAGTAATTTCACTCACCTTTTGTTCTAAGTATTCTAATGGAACAACATACTCTACTAATCCGATTTTTTCAGCTTCAGCAGCATCTACCCGTTTTGCTGTATAGATGAGTTCTTTTGCTTTCCCTTTACCAATCAGCCTTGGGAGACGTTGCGTTCCTCCAGCACCTGGAATGATGGCAAGGGAGGTTTCTGTTAATCCTAGTTTAATGTGATCAGCAGCAATCCGAATATCGCATGCTAATGCAAGCTCAAGTCCTCCACCAAATGCACTTCCGTTCAATGCACAAATGACGGGTTGCGGGAGTGCTTCTATATCATTAATGTTTCCTCGGATAAGTGCTACTGTTTTTTTCACTTGAACGGGGTCCATCCCTGCTCGTTCTTTAAGGTCAGCTCCAGCACAAAATACTTTTTCACCTGTTGCTTTTATGACAACACAACGTACTTTGGGGTTATATTTTACTTCTTGAATAGCTTCATGTAGCTCATATAGCATTTGAAGAGATAAAGCATTTGCTGCTTCAGGACGATCAAGGGTAATTTGAGCTATTCCTGTATCATCGATCGTCAATAACACTTTTTTTTCCAACATTTAGTCCCCCTTACGATTACACTCTTGATTGGTGCTTGCTTTAGCTACTTGTAGGTTTCGACTTGGTAAAGACCGACCTACCTTTTTCTCAACCCACTGTGCAGCCTGAAGTAGGCGATCTAAATTAATACCTGTCTCAACCTGCATCTCATTAAGCATGTAAAGTAAATCTTCTGTAGCAACATTACCTGAAGCACCTGGAGCATACGGACAGCCACCTAAACCTCCTACAGCGGAATCGAATTTTGTGATCCCCATATCTAAAGAAGCTAAAATATTAGCTATGGCCGTACCTCTCGTATCGTGAAAATGCATAGCTAGCTGATTAGCAGGAAATCTTTTGAGAAGCTCTTCTAAAATGCGCTGCACTTGAGCTGGATTACCAACCCCGATCGTATCACCTAGTGACAACTCATCAATTCCCATCTCAAACAAGTTATCAGATATTTTAATGACTTGATCGATGGAAACAGCTTTTTCATACGGACAACCAAAAACCGTCGAAACATACCCTCTCGTCGTTTTTCCACTCGCTTTAGCTTCGTGTACAACATGTCGAAGGACGTTAAACGTATCGTCTATGGATTTATTAATATTTTTTTGATTATGTGTTTCACTTGCGGACATAAAAACCGCAACTTCATCGATATCGGCTTCTAACGCACGGTATAGTCCTTTTTCATTCGGCACAAGAGCAGCATATGTGATTTCTTTGTTGCGCTTGATCTTTTTTGCTACATCAACAGCATCTGCAAGTGCTGGGATCCACTTAGGATGAACGAAAGATGTGATTTCAACGTAAGAAAGCCCTGTATCGGATAGCATATTAATCCATTCGACTTTATCTTCTGTTGAAATAAAAGTCTTTTCGTTTTGCAAACCGTCTCGTGGTCCTACTTCCTTCAACGTAATCTTTTCAGGAAATTTCATAGCTTTCCTCCTCGTACCTGTACTATTCCAAAACGATTAATCCTTCACCTTCATCAACAAAGTCACCCTCTTGTTTTAACACCTCTTTAACTGTTCCGCTCACTTCGGCTACAATTGGAATTTCCATTTTCATAGATTCTAAAATAGCAATGTCTTGGCCCTCTTCCACTTGATCTCCTACTTGAACTAATAGTTTCCAAAGGTTCCCTGCCATATTTGAAATTACTTGACTCATCTTAATTCCTCCTAAATTATTTTTTGATTGGTTTATTTTGTAATTTTTCAGCTATGAAGTTTGTTGTGACATCTCCTATGATAAATGAAGGATGCTCGACAACTTGTTGAAGCATCGGTATGTTCGTTTTAATTCCTTCAACAACATAATTCTTTAGAGCTTGTTGTAAATATTCAATTGCCTCTTCCCGGTCTTCACCTTTAACGATTAACTTCGCAATCATCGGATCATAAAATGGAGTGACAACTGAGTGTTCGCTCACTGCACACTCATTTCTGACAAACGGCTGCACAGGCAATTGAAAAGCCGTTATTTTTCCTGGAGATGGGAAAAATGTTTTTGGATCTTCTGCATAAATTCGCACTTCGATTGCATGCCCATGTCTTTTTACTTCTTCCTGCTGTAATTCAAGTATTTGTCCAGAAGCAATTTTCAGCTGTTGTTCAACGAGATCTAGACCTGTTATTTCTTCAGTTACTGGATGTTCAACTTGCAATCTCGTATTCATTTCAAGAAAATAGAAATTTTTATCCTCATCAACTAAAAACTCAATTGTTCCTGCATTTTCGTATCCAATCGCTTTTGCAGCTCGAACTGCAGCTTCACCCATTTTTTTACGAGTTGCTTCATCTAAAAATGGAGAAGGTGCTTCTTCAACGACTTTTTGATGGCGTCTTTGTACTGAGCAATCTCTTTCCCAGAGATACAATGTATTTCCAGCTTGGTCCGCTAAAATTTGTATTTCGATATGGCGTGGGTTTTCTACAAATTTTTCAATATACATCGCTCCATCACCGAAGAAATCAGTCGCACGTTTTTGGTTTCCTTCATATGCTTTTTGTGCTTCTTCATCACTTCTGACTACCTGCATCCCAATACCGCCACCACCAGCAGAAGCTTTTAACATGACTGGATAGCCAATTTCATTAGCAAGTTTTACAGCTTCTTCTACATCAGCAAGTGGTCTAGTAATCCCAGGCACAACAGGAACACCTGCTTTTTCCATTGCTTTTCTTGCTTCAATTTTACTTCCCATACTTGCGATGACTTCAGGAGAAGGCCCAATAAACGTTATTCCTTCTTCCTTACATCTTTTTGCAAAGTTACTATTTTCAGATAACAATCCATATCCTGGATGAATAGCATCTACGCCTGCTTCTTTTGCTTTTTCAAGAATAACTTCCATATTCAAGTAACTTTCATTGACTCGCGGTTTTCCAATTAAATACGCTTCATCAGCTTGTTTCACATGGAGTGATTCTGCATCGGCTTCAGAATAAACGGCTACAGTTTGAATTCCTAAACGTTGGCACGTACGAATAATACGTAATGCAATTTCTCCACGGTTCGCTATTAATACCTTTTGAAACAATGGCCTCACCTCTTTAATCATTTAATAAGCTAGTAAAGGAAATGACTGAAGAACCTCCTTTTCGACAAGGTTCTTCAGTATTTGATAACGCTTTCAAAATATTAAACTTCTGTTGACTCGGAAATACTAAAACTGTCCAATGCCATTTCACGAAGTTTGAATTTTTGAATTTTTCCAGACGCCGTCATCGGATACTCTGAAACAAATTCAATGTAGCGAGGAATCTTATACCGAGAAATTTTCCCTTCACAATAATTACGTATTTCGTCAGGAGTAGCCGTTTCTCCTTCTTTTAATACAATCCAAGCCGAAACTTCTTCTCCATATTTTGGATCAGGTACTCCAACTACCTGTACATCTAATACTTTTGGGTGCTGATATAAAAATTCTTCAATTTCACGAGGATAAATGTTCTCCCCACCCCGAATGATCATATCTTTAAGACGTCCTGTAATACTGCAATACCCGTCATCATCCATAACGGCCAAATCCCCTGTATGAAGCCAACCATCTTCGGTAATTGCAGCAGCTGTTGCTTCAGGATTTTTATAGTAACCTTTCATGACATGATATCCACGTGTACAAAGTTCTCCTTGAATTCCACGAGGAACTTCCGTTTCTGTACCAGGTTGAACAATTTTCACTTCGACATTTGGTAAGGCACGGCCAACAGTTTCTACTCGACGTTCTAAAGAATCATTGACACGGGTTTGTGTAATAACTGGTGAAGATTCTGTCTGCCCATAGGCAATCGTAATCTCTGATGCCCCCATCCGGTCAATTACTGCTTTCATCACTTCAATCGGACAATTCGAACCCGCCATAATTCCCGTACGTAATGAAGATAAATTATATTTTTCAAAAGCCTTATCATTCAACTCTGCAATAAACATCGTTGGGACACCGTGTAATGCCGTACACTTTTCGTCCTGAACCGCTTCTAGAACTTGCATGGGTTCAAATTCCTGAATTGGCACCATTGTCGCTCCGACCGTTACGCATGCCATCGTCCCAAGAACACAACCAAAACAATGGAAGAATGGAACAGGGATACACATCCGGTCATTCGCTGTTAAATTCATACACTCTGCAATATTGATAGCATTATTAACTAAGTTGTTATGAGTGAGCATAACTCCTTTAGGAAATCCAGTTGTCCCAGACGTGTATTGCATATTTATTACGTCATCTGGTTCAAGTGAATTTAATCGCTTATCTAATTCTGCATCCGTCACTTGGTCCCCCATTGCTAAAATATCTGACCACAAATACATACCTGGTTTGCGGTCCTCTCCTAGAAAAATAATATTTTTCAAATAGGGAAGCTTTTTTGATTGTAATTTTCCAGGCTCTGAACTCTTCAACTCAGGAAGGATTTCATATAACATATCTGTATACGAAGCACCACGGTAAGTTTCCATTAAAATTAATGTTGTTGAATCAGATTGTTTTAGCAAGTATTCTAGTTCAGCCGTTCGATAGTTCGTATTAACTGTAACTAATACCGCGCCCATTTTTCCTGTTGCAAATTGAGAAGTTAACCACTCAGGTTTATTTGTTGACCAAATCGCTACATTCTCTCCACGTTCAACTCCAAGTTTTATTAGTCCTTTTGCAACTTGACGACATAAATCGTCAAACTGTCTATACGTGTAACGTAAACCTCGATCAGGGTAAACGACAGCCTCATGATTTGGTTGTTTTTCTGCTACCTCTTCTAGCAATCTTCCAACCGTTACATTCATTAACTCCGCCAACTCTTATTCCTCCTTTAAATATAATCACTATTACTTCTATGTTTTCTCTTACGCTTTTACTCTTGCTTTTTCACCACACCCTAAATGACGAGCGATAACTAGTCGTTGTATTTCAGATGTTCCTTCGCCTATTTCCATTAACTTTGCGTCTCGTAGCATTCTTTCTACTTCATATTCACGCATGTAACCGTACCCACCATGAATTTGGATCGCTTGATTACAAACTCGAGTAGCCATTTCAGAAGCAAACAATTTTGCATATGCTGCTTCTTTTGAGAATGGTTTCACTTGATCTTTTAACCATGCAGCTTTCATCACCATATTTCTTGCAAGTTCTATTTCCATTGCCATGTCTGCAAGCTTAAACTGGATCGCTTGGAAGTTCGAAATCGATTGCCTAAACTGTTTTCTTTCTTTTGAATATTTCAATGCTTTATCAAAAGCACCTTGAGCTATACCAACAGCTAATGCTGCAATAGAAATACGCCCTCCATCAAGTGTATATAGAAATTGCTTGAACCCTCCTTGTGGATCACCTAAAAGGTTTTCAGTCGGAACACGAACATCTTCTAATATTAGTTCAGAAGTGTTTGAACCGCGAACCCCCATCTTTTCATAATTACTATTGATTGTAAAACCAGGTGTCCCTGTTGGAACAATGATTGCTGAGATAATATTTTTACCTTTCGCATCTTTACCTGTTACAGCTGTCACAATTACAGTTCTTGCATACCCAGCGTTTGTAATCCAGCACTTTTCGCCATTAATCACATATTCATTTCCTTCAATAACAGCACGAGTTTGCGTACCACCTGCATCTGACCCAGCATTTGGTTCTGTCAGACCAAATGAACCTAATGCTTCTCCTGAAGCAAGCGGAACGAGGTGATCTTGCTTTTGCTTTTCTGTACCAAAGTAATAAATAGGACTTGCCCCTAATGAAACAGCTGCTGCATAACTTAGCCCTGTACTTCCACAAGCACGCCCGATTTCTTCAACAGCTAATGCGTAAGAAATTGTATCCCCACCAGACCCACCATACTTCTCTGGGAACAGAATACCAAGCATTCCCAATTTACCCATTTTTTTAAATGTTTCAATTGGAAATTCTGCTGTTTTATCTACATGTTCTGCTTTTGGAGCTACCTCATTTTGAGCAAAGTCCCTCACCATGTCACGGATCATTTGTTGCTCCTTCGTTAATTCAAAATTCATATTATTGGCCTCCTAAAATTCATTTTTATGAAACTGAGCAATTGTTCAACTTTTTTAGAAAAAAAGAGATTGCTAGATAGTTACACTATGAAACCTCTTTAAAATTAATTACCTCTTCATACATACTATTTCTCTCAATAAAAAATGACTTTCTTAAACCCATCGTTTGATTTTTTTATACGACTTTACTTCACGAAAACTTTTCTTTCCTTCTTTGTTCATACCTAAATAGGATTCGCGAACCCCTTCATTCGATAGTAACTGATCAACAGGCCCTTCCATTACAATCCTGCCATTTTCCATAATGTAACCAAAATCCGCTATAGAAAGAGCAACATTTGCATTTTGCTCAACAACGAGGATCGAAGTCCCTTCTTCTTGGTTAATCTGTTTAATATTTTGAAATATTTCTTTAACTAGGAGTGGTGCAATTCCAAGGGATGGCTCATCTAATAATAAGATCTTTGGCTTTGCCATAATTCCTCTACCTATAGCAAGCATCTGCTGCTCTCCACCTGATAGAAGGCCAGACGCTCTACTTCTAAGTGAATTTAATTTTGGAAAGTAATGATACACTCTATCTAAATCACCTTGAATATTTTTTCGGTCTTTTCTCGTATAAGCTCCCGCTAGTAAGTTCTCTTCGACCGTCAGATGCTTAAATACTCTTCTTCCTTCTATACATTGAAAAACACCTTTTTTCACTATTTTATCCGGGTCAATTCCACTAATCTTTTCCCCTTCAAATTCAATGTAGCCGTCTGTTACTTGCCCCCCCTCACTTTTTAATAATCCTGAGATTGCTTTCAATGTCGTGGATTTACCTGCACCATTACTACCTAAAAGCGCAACTATTTTTCCATCAGGAACTTCTAGGGACATTCCTTTGATTGCTAGAATGATTTTGTTATATACAACCTCAATATTGTTTAGACGGAGCATACTGTACCCTCCTTTATTTCTAAATCACTTTGGAAGAGAGAGTACTAAACGGGAAGTACCCTCTCTAATCTAATTTTATCGATAATCACTTACACCGAAGTAGTCAGTTATTATGTTCCACTCTCCATTATTAAGTTGACCTAAGCGGATTTTGTCTGTACCTGCATGATTATCAGGAGCGAAAGAAACATTTGCACCTAATCCACCTAATTCGAAGTTATCGATCGATTCAATTGCTGCTCGAATGTCTGAGCCTGTCACTTCACCACCAGTTTCAGCAATCGTAAGTCTAATTGCTTCTGCCATAATTGAGGCCGTTGCCCAACCTTGAACGAACTTTTGGTTGATGTCCTCAACTGTTTTACCTTTTGACTCCAAATATTCAACAATTGGCTCCATACCAGGAAGGTCTTCTGTCGGGAAAGCATGAGTTAATACCCCAATATAGCCATCTAAAGCGTCAACCCATTGCTGGTTGTCATCTCCACTAGGAATTAATCCTTCACCAGCTGTCCAGTTTAATCCCATAAATTGAGTATCCCATCCAAGCTGTTTACCATCACGAACTACGTTTCGCGTTTGGTTCCAAGTATAGTTAATGATCGCATAATCTGGAACTTCATTGCTTCTTGCCCATGATTGTAGTGTGGTTTGCGGGTCTGTATCACCAAGTTCAATTTGAATATCTGGAACAATTTCGACGACACCCTCTAAATGCTCTGCAGCGTAATCTTTCATATCTTGAATTGGGGACTCACTAAACGGATGTCCTCCTTGATAGATTAAGGCTACAGTGGCAGGAGATGATCCTTTATGATTTTCTTTTATCCATTCCAGCATCGCTCGCCCTTGATCTGAATAACTTGCAGCTACGAGGAAGTTAAATCCACTTTCACTTCCAGTATCTTTTAAATTTTCAGAATATGAAGCTGAGAAAAATGGAATTTTATCATTAATGATTTGTTGACGTAACGCTTCTGTATCCGCTGTTCCCCACCCTAAAACAGCAGCAACTTCATGACGGTCTCTTAATGATTGATATACTTGTTGGGCTCTGCTCGTATCATAGGCATAGTCTTCACCAATAAAGTCGATTTTGTACCCGTCTACTCCACCCTTTGAATTGAGGTATTCAAAGTAAGCCCTCTCTCCTTCTGCATAAGGAGCACCTACATCCCCAGTAGCTCCAGTCTCATCAAAAAGTCCACCTAATTTAATCACTTTTTCTGAATCAGCGTCATTTGATGTATCACTTGATGCTTCATTTCCTCCACATCCTGCAAGTAACCCTAAGGCAAGTACTGAAGTTGCAACTGTTGCCATCGTTTTTCTCCAATGACTTTTTCTCATTTCATTTCCCCCTTAAATTGATACATCTTTTTATTGGATGAAGATCTCCTTTATGTAAGAGACTTCGGAACCATTTTTTTAAGATTTTAGTAGTAGTTGAAAAGTTTTAATAAGAAAATGGCCATAGCCTGAAATAATTTTTTATGTTATTCCAAATGTGGACTAAGCCACCAGGCTCAAAAATTAAGAACAAAATGATGACTAATCCGAAGACAAATTCACGAAATGACGTAAGTAAATGGTAGGCATTGGGCATGTAAATCATCAGGAATTCAACCATATACCCTAAACCAACAGGTAATAAGGTGATAAAAATAGCTCCTAATATAGCGCCAAATACGCTACCTAATCCACCAACTAAAATCATCGCTAAGTACTGAATAGACACCTGAATACTATAAAGTTCTACTGTTACGACCATCGTGTAATGGGCAAGAAGTGCTCCAGCAATTCCAACGATAAATGAGCTTATCGCAAACGACATCACTTTGTAGCTAAATAAGTTAATACCCATTATTTGTGCAGCAACGTCTCTGTCACGCACCGCTAGAAACGCACGACCCGCTCGTGTTCGAAATAAATTAAGCGCATAAATCGTCGTCAATACTGCAATCGATAAACACAGGAAATAGTAACTGTTGTGGCTAGCGAACGAAAATCCTCCAATAGATGGGCGATTTAATACCATCCCTGCTCCTCCACCTGTTAAGCTACTCCAACGACCAATGATCCAAAGAATAACCACTTGGGCTGCTAATGTTGCGATTGCTAAATATAAGCCTTTTAGCCTTAAAGATGGAATTCCGAACAACCCTCCAATAACTGCAGTAACTAATCCAGCGAGCGGTAGTGCAATCCAAAAACTCCACCCTAGCGTCATTGTTAATATAGCTGAAGTGTATCCACCTACGGCTAAGAAGGCACCAACCCCTACTGATATTTGGCCTGTAAATCCAGTTAAAATATTTAACCCTATTGCTCCAATAACAGCAATTGCACATAATGTAGCTAAACCAACTACATAATTGGAGGCTATTAACGGAAACAAAAATAGTAAAACGACAATAACTAACATCCTTAATTTCATTTGTGGCGTACGAAATAGTTCCATATCTTTACTATAACTCGTCTTGTAGTTTCCACATTCCATCACGAATGGATTCCTCATTTATTCACACCCTTTCTATTCCGCCTTTACCAAAGAGACCATTTGGTTTAAGCATTAATATTATCGTTACAATAATGAATGGGATTACTTCCTTTAATCCCCCTCCAAAGATAGGTTGCAAATAACCTGCAGCTAAATTTTGGATAATCCCAATAATGAACCCGCCAATAATTGCACCTGGAATACTATCTAACCCCCCTAAAATTACAACTGGGAGTACAGCGAGACCGATCGTTGCCATAGAAGCGTTAACGCCATTGATATTACCTAGTAAAACTCCACCTACAGCTGCAACTAATGCTGCAATCCCCCAAGTGATTGCATAAACAGATTTAACACTAATGCCCATCGACAGTGCAGCCATTTGATCATCTGCAACCGCTCGCATTGCTAGACCCATTTTGGAGTATTTGAAAAAGATTGTAAAAATAACAAGTAAAGCCATAACGATAATAAATGACCATAAGTATACAGGAGCGATAATGATTTCTCCCATCCGAATAGGAGTTTGTGAAAAAATTGGTGGGTACGATTTTGTTTGATGTCCCCAAATCATATGAACTAAACCAGTTAACAAGCTAGCTAAACCAATGGTTGCCATTATGACTGAGATGACTGGAGCATTTATTAGAGGTCTTAGTACGACTCGCTCAATTGCCATTCCTAGAAGGGCATTGAACACTAGGGTAATTAATACTGCGATAATAAATGGAATTTTATATACTGCGACTAGAGTAAGACAAATATATGAACCAATTAAAACGAGTTCACCGTTTGCTAGATTCAGTGCATCACTTGCTTTATAAATAAGGACAAATCCTAAAGCAACTAATGCGTAAATACTACCAACAACAACACCGGTTATGAGTAGTTGCAAGAAAAAGCTCATACTTTTATGCCACCTCCTTATTTGTATCTAAATCAATGACTTCTAAGTTTGTATTCACATCATTTTGATTTCTGTCATTGTAGGTTAAAGTCACTTGACCGTTTGATGAGTATAACCCTTCGAGAAGAGATTGGTATTTTTCTTCTAAGTAACTACGACGGATTTTTTGTGTACGTGTTAGTTCACCATCATCGGCATCAAGCTCTTTATTGAAGATGACAATCTTTTTAATTTTTGCTTCAGTTTTCATAGCTTTCATAATACGAGCAACTTCTTTTTCAATTAATTGGAGCACTTCCTTTTTTGTTGATAAATCCGCATAGGTTGTATAAACAATTTGATTTTTTTCAGCCCAACGTCCTACGTTTGCCATATCAATGTTGATCATCGATACTAAATACGGCTTATTCTTACCGTAAACGAGTGCTTCTTTAATAAAACGACTATTTTTTAACTTATTCTCATAATAGCTTGGTGCAAGGGTCTCGCCATTTAATGTAGTAAAAATACTCTTTAGCTGATCTTTAATATACAGATGACCATCATCATCCAACTTTCCGTGATCTCCTAATGGAATCCATTCATCTGATAGTGAATTTTCGATATATGGTTCTTTATAATATCCAATAAATTGACCTGGACTTTTTATAAGTACTTCATTTTCTTCTGAAATTTTAGCTTGTGTATTTGGTAAAGGTAGTCCGACACTTGTTAGACTCATATCATTATCTCTTTGCACAAACGCAATCCCACACACTTCTGTTGCACCGTAGCACTGCTTCACATTAACTCCTAGCGAATGAAAGAAATGGATTGCTTCCTCTCCAAGTGGAGCTCCATTATTGTAAACACGCTTAATTCGTGATAATCCAAGATGATCACGAATAGCACTAAAGATGAGGAAATCACCTATCCCATACATCAATTTCGTAGTAAATGTAACCTTTTTATTGTTTAATTTTGCATCTGCCACTATATTTCCGTACGGCTTAAAAAATTCGTAAACTTTTCTTTTAAACCAAGTCGTACCATCGATTCTCAGCTTAAATCTTGAAATCATATTTTCATATGTCCTTGGTGGAGCAAATAATGAGTGTGGACCGATTTCTCTCAAATCGTTGAGTACAGTAGTCGGTTGTTCAGGAAAGTTGACTGCTACTCCTTTACAAAGTGACATCGTTATACTCATCATTTGTTCTCCTATCCAAGCAAGTGGTAAAAATGATAAGTAATCATCTTTTTCTTCCATACGATCTACTTCTGCTAGACTGAATGCTGTCTGGATTAAGTTACTATGACTTAACATTACCCCTTTTGGATCCCCAGTTGAACCAGATGTATACGAAATGATTGCAACATCACTTCCGAGTACCTGTTCAGTTTTTTCACGAAAAAACTCTAGATTCTTCTGATCAAAGGCCTCCCCTTTTACTTGCAAATCTTTCATATAAATCAATTTTTGATTCGTATATTTCCTCAAACTTTTATTATTGTAATAAATTATTTTTTCTACAAATGGGATCGAATCTTCTATTTCAAGTAGCTTATCTACCTGTTCTTGATCTTCAGCGATGACAACTTTTGCATCACAATGATTTAAGTAATAAATCAACTCATCACCCATTGCATCTTGGTAAATTCCTACTGCAATCCCACCTAAACATTGTGCGGCCAACTGCGAATATAACCACTGCGGTCGATTATCTCCTAGAATGGCTAATTTATCACCTTTTTTAAAACCTATTTCAGAGGCAAGCCCTAAACTTAATGTACGAACATTTTCCAAATATTCAGCCCACGTAATTTCATTCCATATACCGAGCTCTTTTTGTCTCAATGCTACTTGGTCACCCATCTTTATTCCTCGTTCAATTAAAAGATAGGGTAATGTTTTTTCTGTTGACATCCTATTAGTCCTCCTCCCTTAAATAGCTTCCTCACCAATATAAGCTTTAATGACATCCTGATTATTTTGAATTTCAGTAGGAGTGCCAAATCCTATTTGTTTTCCAAAATCTAGTACGGCAATCGAATCAGATAAGTCCATAACAACCCCTAAATCATGCTCAATTAATACAACAGTTATATTTTTTAGTTCATGCATATCTAATATAAATCTCGACATATCTTCTTTTTCGGAGGAATTCATACCTGCCATTGGCTCATCTAAAAGTATTAATTCGGGCTCTAAAGCGAGTGCTCTTCCTACTTCTACTCTTTTTTGTAACCCATAAGAAAGAGTACCAACTGGAGTATGACGATAATCTTGCAATTGTAAGAAGTCAATCACCTCTTCTACCGATCTTCGGTGCACCACTTCTTCCTTCTGTGCTGCTCCCCAATATATTCCACCCTTCAATAAACCTGATTTCATTAAAGTGTGTCGCCCTAACTTTAAATTATCAAGTACTGACATATGAGCAAAAAGGGCAATATTTTGGAAGGCTCTAGAAATACCTAGCGTCGTTCTTTTATAAGGCTTCATATTTAAAATTTCTTGGCCTTTGAAACGAATCGAACCATTTGAAGGACGATATAAGCCACTAATGCAATTCAACATACTCGTTTTTCCGGCACCATTTGGCCCGATGAGCGAAAAAATTTCACCTTCATTAATATGGTAGCTAACATCATTCAATGCTTTAACACCACCAAATTGAAGTGAAACATTTTCCACCTCCAATATAGCTCCCATGCAATTTCCCCCTTTTTCTCATTAATCTGGTAATTTGTAAGCGCTATCATGATTATAAAGATGAGCATGTGTTCATGTCAACACAAAATTTATAATTTTAAGAAAATTCAAAACTGAATTATGTATATACTAGCTTACCAAGAAAAACGCAAGCGCCCGTTCAGCGGCGTATGGACTGGAGCCCCACCGTATGAGATAAAGGAAACACGGCGAGATTCATCGAGCCGATTACACCTGCAGCTAGACATGAAAAGCGGAAGGTGTCTGCTTATCGGCGACAAGCGCTGGAGGACCAGCAATTAGTGTCTTGACTTTTAGACACGTTTGATGGACCGAAGCGACCTCGAGCCGATGACACCTGCAGCTAGACATCCTCTAAATTTATGCTTTCTTATTCTTTAAAAAAACGAAACCTAACGATATTCTTAGTCGTAGAGCTTCGTAATAAAATTGTAGCTCCTACAAACTCTAGACAAGCACAGATGAATGTAATTAATGAATTAACGGGTGCATTAAAAAATTTATTTGCCCTAAGAGAAGCATACCCGGATTTAAAAGCAAACCAGAACTTTATGATGCTTTAAGAAGAGCTTTCCGCAACAGAAAATGAAATAGCGTATGCAAGACAGCTCTATAATAATACCGTGATGAAGTACAATACGAAGATACAGTATTTATTTTGTTTGTTATGGCAGTTGGTGCAACATTTACTTATATTTCATATAAAGAAATCTATATTTGTATAGTAATGGCGATCGTCATTGGTGGAGCATATGCACTATTTATGGTGCTTTCAAGTACGAATGTCGTCATGAGAATGAACCATGCAAAAGAAGTTGCGACAAAAACTGATCATCCACATTTATGGAACTCAGTTGAAAATCTAGCAATGGTAGCTCGAATCCCTCAACCTAAGATATATATTATTAATGATCCAAGTCCTAATGTAGTTAATGATTATCAGACTTAAAGTAAGGGTACACTACACTTACTTTAAGTCTTTTTTGTTTTTTCTCCCAAACTAAAGAAATATGTCAAACTATGTCGAATATATTTAAATTTTATGTTATATTAATATCGCTTGTTTATCTTTAACGGTTTAAAGGAGGAAATTTCTTGAATAATCAACTAGGAAATCAACCAAGAGAACAATGGGGATCACGCCTAGGATTTATTTTGGCAGCCATGGGGTCAGCTGTTGGGCTAGGTAATATATGGCGTTTTTCTTATGTAACAGGAGAGAATGGCGGAGCCGCATTTTTAATAATTTATTTTCTTTGTATAATATTAATCGGTATTCCCATCTTAATGGCAGAATTTACAATCGGCCGACGTGCGCAGAGTGATGTCGTTGGTTCATTTCAAACACTGGCGCCAAGAAAACCCTGGGTAATTGGTGGATTTATAGGAGTAGCTTCAGCGTTCATTATTCTTTCTTTTTATGGAGTAATTGCGGGTTGGACTTTATTTTATTTTACTAATTATTTAACAGGTACACTGTGGAGCGCTCCATCTGAAGGATACGGAGCTTATTTTGATACCTTCATTACCCATCCTACTTACCCAATTATTTGGCAATTTATTTTTATGGGACTTACAATTGCCGTAGTATTAATTGGGGTAAAAAATGGGATTGAAAAAACAAATAAAATTTTAATGCCTATTCTAGCAGTTTTATTGATTGTTTTAGCAGGGTACAGTTTAACGTTAGGAGGGGCTAAAGAAGGACTATTATTTTTATTTTCACCTGACTGGTCTGCCTTCAAAAATCCAGAAGTATACTTAGCAGGACTAGGTCAAGCATTTTTCTCTCTCAGCTTAGGTATGGGAGCCCTTATAACGTATGGTAGTTATTTATCAAAAGAAGAAAAATTACCTGGTGCCGCATACAGCGTAGCATCACTGGATACATTGTTTGCAGTTATTGCTGGAATTATGATTTTCCCGGCTGTTTTTGCTTTTGGAATTGAACCGGGCTATGGTGCAGGCCTTGCCTTTGTGACACTTCCTGATATTTTTGATAGCATAGCACTTGGTGGATTGGTCGGATTAGCCTTCTTCTTCTTACTAGTAGCAGCTGGTCTTTCATCAGCTGTTTCACTTCTTGAAGTTGCTGTGGCTTATTTTATTAGAAGATTTAGCTGGAGTCGTAGGTTTGCTACCATCGTTATTGGTAGCATAATTTTCTTACTTGGCATCCCTTCTTCTTTAGGCTTAGGAGCTTGGTCACATATTACCATCTTTAATAAAAGTATATTGGATAGTATGGATTTTCTAGCTTCTAACATTTTTTTACCAATCGGTGGATTAATTATTGCATTATTTGTAGGATGGGGTTGGAATAAGTCAGAGGCGATGAAAGAATCTGATTTCGGTGATACATTCATTGGCCACCTTTGGATTTTTATCCTTCGATTTATCGCTCCAATCGCAATCGTGCTGATTTTCTTAAGTGCAATCGGACTTTTTTAACGACAAAAAGCGTGTGTGTTAAACTGACATACACGCTTTGTTTATTTATTCTAGTTGTAAAGTAACGGTAAAGGTAGTAATTTCATCATTAGAAAAACAAGTAATTTCCCCATTATGTTTTTCAATAATTTTTTTACTTACATACAGACCAATACCTGTACCTAACTTTTTGGTAGTAAAAAATGGTTCAAATATCGTACTTTGTACATGTTTTGGAATGGTAGGTCCATTATTTGAAACTGAAATGTTTATTTTCCCATCTGCTGTAACATTTGATTCGATTTTGATCTCTTTTTTATCATCATTATTCTTTAGTGCATCAATTGAGTTCATGATTAAGTTAATAAACACTTGACGAATTTCCTCACGGTAGCCTTTTACAGTTTTCTGTTCACCAATTTCAGTCAGTACAACTACATCACCATCAGCAATACTCGGATAGACAAACTCAATAATTTCATCAATTAACACCTTTATATCAAAATCCTCTTTATGCTGATGGGAATTAGTATCTCTTCTCGAAGCTAGTAAAAATTGAGAGATTCGAAAATTTAATTGTTCCAATTCATGCATAATGATATCTATATATTTAACCTCTTTGTCTTCTTCTTTCAGTAATTTTACAAACCCCATTACAGCAGTCAGCGGATTCCTAAATTCATGGACAAAACTTGAAGACATTTGACCAAGGAGTGTCAATCGATCTTTATGAGATTGCTCTATAAATAAGTTTTTATCTTGTAATTGTACATCTTTTAGTTCAGTATACTTATATACAGCATGGTATATAAATTGATCAAAACAAAAATTAATTTTATTAATAATCGGTTGCAAGCTTTTCACTGATAAATCAATTTCTTCTAGTGATTGAAAAATAACACTTCTCCCTAGGTTCACATTGTAAATAAATTCACCGATATTTACGTCAGTTGTCGCACGTTCGATCGCAACTTTATATGCTAGGTCTTTAACTACTTCATCTTGGTAAGGGTTTTTCAAACAATATATTAGGAGCTCAAACATAGCTTTCCCATTATCTTGAACAGTATCTGAAAATAGGTCAGCATCAGAAATACGTACATTTCTCCTCCAATAGGAAAGAAATCTTTCTGTATTTACCTCTAAATATTTACAAAATTTGTCTTCTACCTCTACCATTATATAATCTCCTTCATACCTATTTAACAATCTCTACCTCTACTATACAAAAGAATTAATAATCCGACAATTATTTTCAAAATAGTTTGTTATTTAAATAGATACTTATATCCAACACTATGCGAAATTTATACCTCTTATTATATTAAATAAGGCAGGAGCAATAATGCCCTGCCGATGCCTCTTGTATTTAAAATTTAAATGTATTCCTTTTATTCTATCGTACAATTTCTTTAGACGGAGTATGCTCCTTAATGACATCTGTTAATATTTTCATTCCTGCTTCTAACTTTTCCGGAGTCGAGTGGGTATAGTTTAAGCGCAATGTGTTTTGCTTCCCTTTTCCTACGTAAAAAGGAGCTCCTGGAACATAGGCAACACCTTTTTTTACCGCTATGTTAAGTAATTCTGTTGTATTAATTCTTTTATCTAGTTCGATCCAAAAAAACATACCGCCTTTTGGAACGACATAAGACATGCCAGGGAGGTTTGCTTTTTCTAATTCACGTAACATAATGTTCATCCTAGATTGGTACACCTCTATCAAATTACGAATATGCCCATCCAAATCAAAATTATTACACAAATGAAATAGCGCTTGTTGCGATAAGGAATTCGAATGTAAATCATTTGCCTGCTTCGCTTGGGACATAATTCTAATAATTTGATGTGGTCCAGCAATCCACCCTGTTCTCAATGCAGGCACTGCTGTTTTAGAAAACGTACTTGTATATAAAACATGCGTACCTTCTTCATCAAAAGAAGCAATTGGATAATACGTTTCATTTGGATCAAATTGTATATCACCGTAAGGGTCATCTTCAAAAATAATCACATGATATTTTTGTGCGAGTCTTAAGACCATTTTTCTACGCTCGTTCGACCACACTTTTCCCGCTGGATTTGAAAAGGTAGGAACAACATATATGCACTTCGGTTTATATTTTTTAATTTTTTGTATTAAATCATATTCAACCATACCATGCTCATCGGACTCTACTGGAATGACTTTCGCCTCATATGATTCAAAAACTTGTAGTGCTGCTAGGTAGGTCGGATTTTCAGTTAGAATAATATCTCCAGGATTAAACGTTACCCGAGAAAATAAATCAATCGCTTGCTGCGAACCAGTCGTTAGTAATATTTCTTCTGAATTGTAGCAATCAATATTTTTTCGCTTCATCCGCTCAATTAATAATTCTCGAAGTGGCAGAAACCCTTCTGTTTCAATATATTGTAATGACTTCTTCCCAGACCTGAATGTTTCCTCAAAAGCTTCTCTAATACCATCAAGAGGAAACAAATCATCGTCAGGTAGGCCGCCTGCAAATGAAATGACATTTCCTTTTGAAACTACCTTTAAAATATCTCGAACAGCCGAAGATTGAAGATGACGTACTCGTTTTGCAAATGCATATTTCATAATTTACACCTCTAATTTATTCGGAATTTTAAATAAATATACCTTATTCCGAAAGAAAGTCAATAAGGATAAGGAAAATTCACAGTAAACGTCGTACCAATATTTTCTTTACTCGTTACTGATATTTTTCCATTGTGATTTTCAATGATGCCAAATGAGATCATCAGTCCCAAACCCGTACCGTTTTCTTTCATTGAGAAAAATGGTCGGCCAATCGCTTCAAGTTTGTCCTCAGGTATGCCAATTCCTTGATCCTTTACGCTAATCATCACCTGATCCTCTTCTCGTTTAACTTCAAGGGAAATTTCACCGCCATTTGGCATTGCATCAATCGCATTTTTGATTAAGTTGATAAACACTTGCTTTAATTGGTTCTCATCACAATTAACTAATAGTTCTGCTTCAGAATAATTACAATTAATTTGTACATTTTGTATATTACATTGTGGTTGAAGGATAGCCACTACTTGGTCTAGAATTGCAATTATATTTTTGTCACTTAATGTTGTTGCATTTGGTTTAGCTAATAAGAGTAATTCATTTAGTATTAATTCAATTCGATTAAATTCTTCATTCATGATTTTATAATAAAGTTGTTTCTCTGATTCCCCCGATTGGATAAGTTGTAAAAACCCCTTTAAGGAGGTCAAAGGATTTCGAATTTCATGGGCAATGCCTGCTGCCATCTGCCCGACTAATGATAGTTTTTCTGATTTCTGTAGAAATTCCTTTGTCTTTTTAATTTCCGTTATATCTCTAAACGTAACAACTGAGCCAATATATTGATCATTTTCTATAATCGGATTTGTCATATACTCTACATCAAAGCTTGATCCATCTTTTCGCCAAAATACATCGTCTGCTACGTGGATAATTTCCCCAGTTCTTAACGATTTATATACTGGGCATTCTTCAATTGAAACGTTCTCACCTTGCTTATTCGTGTGGTGAATTAAATCATGGAAATTACTTCCTATCAATTCTTCCCGTTCAAAACCTACCATCTCTTCAGCTGCTTTATTCCAAAAGATGACATTAGCATTTAAATCTATTCCATAGATGCCATCTGAGATGGAATCTAAGATTAATTGATGAATTTGATGAAACTTCTTCAATTCTTTCTCTTTTTCAATTTGTTTACTAATATCATAAATATCAACAAGGTAGAGAGACGTATCTTTGTTTTCTTGCATGTTTAGCAACGAAAAATGTAATGCTACCCAAATCTCGTCACCATTTTTTTGTATAAATCGTTGATCAATAATAATTTTACCTTCAATATCAGGAGGATTACCATTAAATAAGTATGTAGTCTTCTGTAGATCATCAGGATGACAGAGTTGTGGTAAATATAGATTATGTAAATCGGCTTTAGAAAAGCCTAAAATATTACATAATGTCCTATTAACCATATAAAGCCTTCCATCTAACGTAACGATTGCTTTACCGTTAGAGGCATACTCAAAAGCATTCTGATATAAAGCCTGTTCTACTTGACTATTAGAAAGTTTAATCACACCAGTATCCTCCATACTAAGAGTATTTCTATCACCGCTAGGTCAATATTACTTTTATTTTACCTTAGTTTGATCATTAAAGTAACAATTTTTCCTGTAATTTGTAAATTTGTTCTATTTACTAGGCTGCTTTCGTAAACTTTGCAGCAAACATTTGAAAAGAACATTTTCTAAAAAATAAGCTGTTTTCGTAAACTTTGTTGCTATTGGACCGTTTTTTGAACATAAATCAGCCAGATGGACAAATTCATTTGTCCATCTGGCTGATTTATGTTCAAAGGCTTCACGCCAAAGCGTGAAGAACCAAGCTTTCCGCTTGGTTAACGGTCCAATAGCTAAAAGCAACAATCTTTTAGAAAAGAGCCAAAAAATAAGAACCACACCCCTATTGAATGTGGTTCTTACGCATCACAAGTATTTCCTGTGCATTTTCTTTCCATCATACGTAAATACGATTTTCTTATCATTGATTACTGTTTCCATATGAGTCGATCGCCCCCATAATTGATGAATATAAGGCATAACCTTTTCTAAATAACCGACATCTAATTCAGTGCCTTCATATTGATGGGTAATGTACAACTCTCCATTTTTTAAATAATCGCCATCTGTTACCGTAATATATGGAAAACCTCCATTAACTCTTGACTGAACGAGCTGGTCACGAATATTCTCCCATTCTTTATCAATAATTTTATAATCCGAACCTTGTTTTTGGAATAAAAATAAATCTTCTCGATTGACGAGGTCTTTCGTTAAGTAGTTTCGAATGAAAGAAATATCTGACTCTATTTCTCTAACCTCGTAAATTTTTTCCCTTCCACTTCCAGGTGTAACTCCTTGTCGCTCCTGCATATCCTTTGTTGGATTGTTATACCGCTCCTCAATATCTTCAAAGATCTTTAAACCAAGATAGTATGGGTTAATGCTTGTTTTTGAAGGTTGAACAACACCAGAATTTAGTTTTGCATATTCAATGGCCTCATCTGTTGTTAAGGAGAGCTCTCTCATTATTCTAATATGCCAGTACGAGGCCCATCCTTCGTTCATAATTTTTGTTTCTAGTTGTGGCCAAAAGTAAAGCATCTCTTCCCTCATCATCGTCAATATATCCCTCTGCCATGGCTCAAGTTCACGACTATACTCTTCTATAAATAACAATAAGTCTTTTTCCGGTTTAGGCGGAAACTTCTTCTTCTTCTTTTTTCGTTCAACGGGCTTTTTATCTTCAAGTTCCCATAAATCATCATAAGGAGAGTTTACTTTTGGAGCTACCTCTTCCTCTTCTTCATCAAGTGACCAAGCTAACTTAGAGCGTAAGAGACTTGGATCAATATGTTCTTGGATCGATAATATGGCATCCAAAAACTTCTCAACTTCTTCTCTTCCATAAATCATTTCATAACGATAAATTCGCTCTGCTGTTGCACTCATGCTTTCAACCATATCCCGTCTCGTATTTGAGAACCGGACATTATTTTTGAAAAAGTCACAATGAGCTAAAACGTGAGCTACAATAAGTTTATTTTGGACAAGGGTATTTGAATCGAGTAGAAAAGCATAACAAGGATCAGAGTTAATAACCAACTCATAAATTTTACTTAAACCTAAATCATACTGGAGTTTCATTTTGTGAAATTGTTTCCCAAAACTCCAATGGGAAAATCGTGTCGGCATCCCATATGCACCAAACGTATAAATGATATCAGCAGGACAGATTTCATACCTCATCGGGAAAAAGTCTAAACCAAAACCTTGGGCAATCTCAGTAATTTCATTAATTGCATATTCTAACTCCTTTTGTTCATGCGGTAGCATAGTCGACCCTCCTCTAGTCTTCCGTTATAACAATTTATGAAAAAGAAAGACAAATGATGAGAAGGAATTATAGATTCGGCAAAATTAAATGAAACAAAATGCAGTTGTATCTAATTTTGATTACAACTGCATCTTCTAGTGATCTATCTATTAACTATTTAGTTCTCCCGCAAATTTATACTGTTGGACAGCACTGTGTTTTACAACATGGATGTTGACTCTTTACTGTTTTTTTCTTTGAAACTAGACTCATCAATAACCTCATTATATTAAAACGTTCTTTCTTATCAACTTTATTTCCCCTGTTCACTTCTTGATACACCTTCTTAATATTTTCTTGTTTATATTTAGCTAAAGCACGATATTCGAATTCATTCATATTTTCCATTCTCCTTTCAATTACAGCAATTATTTGATTTTATACTTTCTTGCTCTGTATCTTCCCATGTATAGAAAAACTCCCACTCATTTCCATCTGGATCTGTAACCCAAAATTTATCTTGTCTGGCATAACAACAAACCGTATTCATTTCTTCTCGGGTTAAGCTTTCTTGGTCATTCATGCGATCTTTATGATTATTAATGTCTTCAGGTCGGTCTACTTGAATACCAAAATGATTAATTTGATTTCCTTCGACTGTCGGACGGACATTTAGAGTAAAGTTTAAAGACAAGGCAGGAATTAAATATTTTGCATAATTTTCTTTTACTTTTACTGGTTCCGCTGCAAATAGTTTCGTATAAAACTTAATTGACTCAGATAAACTTGTAACATTTAATCCAACATGAATATTCATTAAAAATCGCCCCTTTAATCAAATAATATTGATGTTTAAATCAAAAAAAATTGATTTATTTATCAAAAATCGAGACCAAGGTTTATTACTAGCCTCGAAACAAACAACATAATTGTTCTGAAAGAAGATGATTTACTTGTTCATCATTAAGCATATAATAACTCCAAGTCCCTTTCGTTTCCTTCTTTATTAAAGCTGCATTTAAAAGAATCTTTAAATGATAAGAAATTTTCGATTGCGGCATTTGAAAGGTATCACATAAATCACAGACACAAACCTTTCCCCGTTGTGTTAATTCATACATAATTTCAAGCCGTTTCTTATCCGCTAATGCTTTAAACTTCGCTTCGTATTCCGCAAAAGTTCTTTCTAAGTTTAGATCTAAAAGTGGAATTTCCTTCACTTTTTTTCACCACCAAAAATTATCATCCTGTTAATAATATTGTATACCCATATTTTTCTTTTTACAACTAAAAAATCAATTTTTTTTGATGTAACAGTTCGACAAAATAATTTATAAAAGAAGAAAAGGAGTCGATTCTATTTAAATCGCCCCTTTTCCCATTCCATTATCGTTGTTCAATTAATTGATTGATTTGATTCATTAACTGTATTTTAAGTTCTTTTAACCATTCTTGACTTTCTTCCAAAGTTGGGCGCTTCACACCAAAATAAAATTTAATTTTCGGTTCAGTACCTGATGGACGCATGCATATCCATGACCCATCCTCTAATGTATATTTCAATACATTTGATACAGGTAACGATAAAGCTTCATTACGGTTCTCGATTAAGTAAGCACGTTCCTGGGTTTGATAGTCTTCTGCAATCGTCACTTTTTCTCCAACTAGCTCCTGTAGTGGGTTTTGCCTGAAATAAGAAAGGATTGACTGTATTTGTTCTACTCCTGCTTTACCTTTTAACGTTAGTGATTCTAACCCTTCTTGATAAAATCCATATTTTTCAAATACTTCCAAAAGCCCTTCATATAATGTCATTCCCCGAGATTTATAATACGTTGCCATCTCAGCAGCTAATAAGCAAGCTTGAACAGCATCTTTATCACGAACAAAGTCTCCAACTAAATAACCATAGCTTTCCTCATAACCAAATAAAAACTTTTTCGATCCTGTTTCTTCATATTCTTTTATTTTTTCACCGATAAACTTAAAGCCTGTCAGCGTATCAACCGCTTCAAGTCCATACTCCTCGGCAATCACTCTTCCTAATTCAGAAGTAACTATCGTCTTTAATACTACTCCATTTTCCGGGAGACTTCCCTGCTCTTGCTTTTGTGAAAGAATATATTCTAGCATAAGAGCTCCGGTTTGATTTCCTGTTAATACAACGTATTCTCCTTGGTCATTTCTCGCCGCAATTCCTACTCGATCTGCATCGGGATCGGTAGCAATTAATACATCTGCATCGTGTTCATTTCCATACTGAATGGCAATTTCAAACGCAGCATGCTCTTCGGGATTTGGAGACTTAACTGTTGAGAAATTCGGATCTGGTAGCTCTTGTTCTTTTACTACAACAATATTTTTAAACCCGCTCGTTTCCAATACACGGCGAACAGGGATATTAGCTGTTCCGTGAAGAGGTGTAAATACAATGTTTACATCACTTCCTTTTGCGACGACCATCTCTGGATTGACGATAATCGTTTGTAATTCATTATTGTAGGCTAAATCAATTTCTTCATCAATTACTTTTAATAGTTGAGATGCTTTTAAATCGCTTTCACTAGCTACATCAATTAATAATTCATCTTCTACTTCATTAACCTTTTCAATCAGAGCGTTTGCTGGTCCTGGCGGAAGTTGACAACCATCTGGACCATATACTTTATATCCATTGTATTCAGGAGGATTGTGACTCGCTGTAATGACAATTCCCCCAAACGCTTTTAAGTACCGGACAGCAAAAGATAGCTCTGGGGTTGGACGTAAATCACGGAATAAGTAGGTTTGAATCCCATGCTTTCCTAATGTTAAAGCGGCCTCTTTAGCAAATTCAGGAGATTTATGCCTGCAATCATAAGCAATAACAACTCCTTGCTTTTTTGCTTCTGCTCCAAATTCTGAAATATATCGAGCAAAGCCTTCAGAAGCTTTGCGAATTGTATATGTATTCATGCGGTTAGGTCCAGGACCAATTTCTCCTCGCATACCACCAGTACCAAACTCTAACCCTTTATAAAAACAATCTTCCAATCGGATCTCATCTTCCTTTAAGTTCTCCAAGGCCTCTTTTAAATCCGTTTCTAAACCACCAAAATTCACCCATCTACTATAAGCTTGTTTCCAGACCATAGTCTCCTCCTTGTCTTCTACATGTGCTAACATTTAGTTTTATTAGTAAACTCTTATTTTATTTCCCTAAAAAATTTGTCATTCCTGCAAGCATCTTACTAATTTTTTGTAAAAATTAAGGCTCTTTTCTCAAAGATTGTTGCTTTTAGCTTTTGGACCGTAAGCCAAGCGGATGCTAGGCTCTTCACGCATAGCGTGAAGATTTTGAAAGTAAAATAGCCGTTCAGACAAATGAATTTGTCTTGAAAAGGCTATTTTATTTTCAGAAAACGGCCCAAAAGCAACAAAGTTTACGAAAACAGCCAAAATTAAAGACATATTCCTGATCTTCTATAATACATTAAAAATGGCCCAAAAGAAGACTTTCTTTTCGGCTCACATTTTTAAACCTATTTATTTAGTAAAAATGAATACTACTTATATTCTATAAGATGACTCACTCATATTCCCACAAATCACTTCTTGAAGTAGTAACCGCAACTGCTCCGGCACTAATCGCGTTTTCAACTTCTTCTTTACTTCTAATGAGTCCACCTGCGATAATTGGAATTTTAGTTTCCTCATATACCTCTGTAATAATGTGAGGCATGACACCTGGAAGAACCTCAATAAAATCTGGTTTAGTTACTTCTAATAATTTATAACTCGACTCAAGTGCGATACTATCGAGCAAAAAAAGTCTTTGAATAGCAATTAATCCACTCTTTTTAGCAGTTAATACTACATTTTTCCTCGTCGAAATTAATCCAGCCGGCCGAATATCTTGACATAAAAATTGAGCTGCATATTCATCATTCTTTAACCCTTGTATTAAATCTGCATGTAAAAGTAACTGTTTTTTGTTATTTTTCGCAAGTCGATTTAAACTTCTTAACTGTCCAATATGACTATTTAATAAAATAATATATGTAAAGTGACTTTCGACCAACTCTTCAAATTGTTTGATATCTCTTGCAGCAGGTAATATTTTTTGTTCATTAAATGTATACTTCATTACGAGGCCCTCCCTCCATTAAGTCATTTAACCAATAGTCCTGCTACTTGTCAACAACTAGAGGGAACTAATCTAACTTATGTTGAACTGAAGGTGGAACAGGTTGATCTAAATGAAAATAATCTTTCGGATCACGAAAGTCATTAGACATCACACGACCATCTGCACGAAGTATGAATTGATTAATATATGTATCACCACTACGCTTTGCTTCTAACCATCCAATCCATGTTCCACCCATTGATAAAATAATTTCTGCTTCATAGAGCCCGTTTTCTACATGATTCATTGGCTTCTTAATATAGTGAACCATTTCTGGCATATCTAAAATTATTTTTACATTGGCATCTTTAATTGGTTGACCTTCTTCATCATAAAGAAAGATATGAAGATCATTGGTTGTACCTGCTGTAATCACATTGTCACTTCCAACCAACTCCATGGACCAGTTAGTAATAAGATTCTCCCGGATAAAAAGTGCATAACATAGCAGGGCAGTAATGATTAAAAAAGATAGAGTAATAAAAATTGTCATGATAGGTCGCTTCACTACTACTTGTTCTAAATTCATCGTTCTCACCCTTTCTCTTATCACAGCATTTCCATCGAAAGTGTGAAATAAACAATAAATTTCGAAACATAAGCCATTTATTGAAATGCCCACAGAAGACAATCTGGAGCTTGAAAAAGAGACTATCAAACGGTCTAATGATATCCACCAATTGATTGATAGCCTCTTCTTAATTCATTCGATACAAGTTTTAGTTCTTTTCTAACTTATAATTTATTTCATATAGATCTTTTCTACGATTACGTAATTGGTTAACACTTCCACTCCGACGATGACGACGAAGTATTTCAAGATCAACATCTCCTACCACTACGGTATCAATATTAGGATGACATTCCCCAACGATACCATCACGCGGAAATTCAAAGTCTGAAGGAGTAAATATTCCTGATTGTGCGTATTGAATATCCATATTTTCAACTTGAGATAAGTTACCAACCGTTCCTGAAATCACAGTATATACTTCATTTTCAACAGCACGTGCTTGTGCACAATACCGGACTCGCAAGTAACCTTGACGTTCATCCGTACAGAAAGGGGTAAAAATAATATTAGCTCCTTTATCAACCGCTATTCTTGCAAGTTCAGGAAATTCTATATCATAACAAATTTGGATCGTAATTTTCCCACAATCCGTATCAAAAACTTTAATTTCATTTCCCGGACTTATCCCCCACCATTTACGCTCATTTGGGGTAATATGAATTTTATATTGCTTTTCAATCGTCCCATCTCTTCTAAATAAATAAGCTATATTATATACCTTACTCTCCTCTTCAACAAAATGAGATCCACCGATAATATTCACATTGTATTTGACCGCTAAATTTGTAAATAATTTAATATAGTCTTCTGTATACTCCGTTAAGCGACGGATCGCCTGACTAGGGCTTTTTTCTGGTAAGAAAGATAATAGCTGAGTAGTAAAAATCTCTGGAAAAACAGCAAAGTCAGAACCATATCCCGCTGCAACATCCGTATAATATTCACATTGAGTCGCAAACTCTTCAAATGATTCTATTCGTTTCATCATATATTGGATCGTTGTAATACGTACAGGGAAAGCTGTTCGAAAATGCCGTTTCGTCTTTGGTTGGAAATCAATGTTATTCCATTCCATTAATGTTGCGTATTTCATCGATGCTTTATCATCTTGTAAATAATTGGGGTTAATTCTCTTTAAAGTGAATCCATTCATCACTTGGAATGTTAAAACCGGATCATATATATTATGTAACATCACTTGCTCTACGTATTCACGGGGTGTATATTGCATGGCATGTTGATAATAATTAGGAATTCGACCACCAATAATAATACTTTTTAAGTTAAGTGATCTCGCTAGGTCTTTTCTCGCCTCATACAATCGTTTTCCTATCTTCATCTTCCGGTAATCAGGATGAACCATAACTTCAATACCATATAAATTATAACCATCAGGATTATGATTAGTTATATATCCTTTATCAGTAATTTCATCCCATGTGTGTTGATCATCATATTCATCAAAATTAATAATTAAACTTGAACAAGACCCAATAATTTGTCCATCATACTCTACAACAAACTGACCTTCAGGAAAAACGTGAATATGACTTTCAAGATGTTCTATTCTCCATGGTTCCATATTAGGAAAACAAATTTTTTGTAAAGCAATAATATCCTTAAAGTCTTTTTCCTTTATATTTCGAATTTCTATTTTTTTCTCAAATTTTGAGACGTCTATTTTTGTCATCTTTCCAACTCCTTTTAGTTTGCTGAATCATATAATATTAACCCTTAGGTCTACTTAATGGAGTGTAATTAATAATAAAATATCCTAGTATTAGTATTAAAATTACAAAAGCATAGAAAAGTGTGTTTATCGGGTCAGTATGATCCACTATTATAATTCTAGTCATTGCAGTAATCCCAATATAAATAAAATATCGTAATGGAAAATGATAATTATCTCTAAAATACTTGACTATCATTGAGATGAATTCAAAATAAAGAAAAAAAAGTAAGACATCTTCTAAGAGATGCGTTTCATTTTTACTTAAAACGATAACCACGCCAAAATGATAAAGCTCTTTTAAAAGCAAGACACAAAGAAACACACACAAGAGTATAAGTGACACATTTAAAAAAAATTGAAACACTTTTGATACGGAAAATATTTCACCCTTTTTTGACATTTTGTTCACCTTATTTCTATTAATATTTATGTCCATAAATTTGTTTTCACAGACATTAATATTAATGCAAAAACCATGCCAATAAAGGTGTCAGTTAAGGATAAAGACATCAACTCTTGTCAACATTACTACCTCTCAGATAACTTTTATCGTACTTTTTTCTACTTTAAGATTTCTCAGCCTATAGCCAAGCAAAAACATATCTTTTTTTCATAGTGACAATTTATGTTTCGATTTGGCATAAAATTTTTGGTTGTTTTCGTAAACTTTTTTGCTTTTGGACCGTTTTTCACGCTATGCGTGAAGAGCCAAATTTTAACATCATTTTCCCTATTACATATTATAGCCTTTTCAAATTATCTTTTCACATAAAAATAGGCTGTCTGAGAATATACTTCTCATCAGCCTAAAAGTAGAAAACGCAGGTCGCTGCTTTTTTCTTTATTAATCCGTAACTGAAATATGAACTTCTATTGAACCGATTTGACTATCTAACGGAATCGTCACAAACGTTTTATTAGAGTGATACTTTGATGCACCTTCATTTACTATAGGCGGAGTTACATCAATAATACATTCTTCTTTAGAAAGTTCTGTTGCTGTTGTACCAGCTACCCAGTTTCCAAACTCTTGTACTGCACTCCAACCTAAATCATCAAGTGACTCAATTTCCATTCCACCCATCATGACACCTACGATGCGTTTTGCCGTATCATCAGAAAACGAACAAATAATTTGTCCATTTAATTGGCCACTTACACCTAAAATGACTGACACGTGATTGGAAGGGACCGGCCCTTTACCTGCTGACGGTTTTAACGGTGTCACTTCTATTCCAAAATGACTTTGTAAGATGGTTTGTGTTGCACGACAAATCGCATTGACATGATTTACATTCATAATAGCCCCCACACACTAAATAAATAGTTTAATAATCTATTTACTACTTAATAATTAAAATAGAAGTATAGTAATCGGTTATTACTGCAACTATATTCATATGTAAATTTTATCATATTTATTGTTGAAGTGTTGTCTTTTTTGGGAATTATCTATCGAATTACAACATTTTCTTCGCGATTCCTTATTAAATACCATTGTTCTCTTGCCATCTCTAGTACTTTGGTTTCGCTATTCCGTGTACGATGTTGAATTACTTTTGAAAAATACTTAACAGCATCTGTTTCCGATCCTACTCTTCGATTTAATTCTCCTAATAAATACAATACTCTTATTTCCGTTAGTTGTGTCCCTACAAAGTCAGAAAGAGCATATGAATTTTCATATTCTTTCAAAGCTAAACGCAAAAAACGTTTTTCTTGTTCAATATCTCTTTTTATTCGATAGAGCCAGCCTAATCGCAAACAAAGCCCTGCCAAAACAATGTGCTTTTCACTTTTTAAAGTCGCTGAAAAAATTGCTATTTTGTATGTAGCAATTGCTTCATCAATTGTTCGCTCATTTCCAAAATTTCTCTCCTTCCAATGCAATGATAATTCTTTATTAACTTTTTCTTTAGTACCAGGAGGAAAATAATTTGAAAAATGTTCAGATGCAGCAAACCCACAATTCGGACAAACATGAACTTCATAATAATAGGGATTACACTTAAGGTCTTTATACACTGTAAAAAAGTCACTTTCTATTTTCTTCGTTCGAATAAATCGCGATCGAATACGTTTTGTAAAATATTTTTTTTCACATACCAAACATGTTATTTCTTTGTCGTATAAAGGTTCGACTTGAATAGACAATGATATCACCCGCTCGAGTTTAGTATTCTACTTTTATTGTAATATAAAACCTAAACAACTTTCTACCTAGCACTAAATTATTTTTTAATACTTTTGAACTATGTTTTCTTTCTTGTATGACAAAGTGTGACTTTTTTCGAACATTATTTTGTCCTTTTTTTAAAATTAAGCGTTTTCATTTTTCGTTTCAACATGAATTTTGTTAGTTTTTGTAACATTATTTTTTGTTTAGTTTATGTAAATTCAAAAGGGATTCTTTTCATTTTGTAGAAAACGTAACACTAAGAATTTTATTTTAGAAAGGTTGTAGGTTCCTCTTGCAAACTGAAAAGCTTAGCGAATACGATCTTTACTTATTTCATCAAGGCAACCTTTTTTACAGCTACAAGACATTTGGTGCTCACCTTTGTGAAAGAGAGGGGGTAAGCGGGATAAGATTTGCGGTTTGGGCTCCTAATGCAAAAGCCGTTCATATTGTAGGAGATTTTAATAATTGGAATGGAACAAACCACTCCATGCATAGACTAAATGAGTCAGGAGTTTGGTGGTGCTTTATTCCAGAGATCGAAGAAGGAACGATCTACAAATACGAAATTCACTCTAAGCATGGAGGAATTATCCTGAAGTCAGATCCATACGCCTTCTACTCCGAACTACGTCCACAAACTGCCTCCATCGTAACTGATTTAACTAACTACAACTGGGGAGATGAGACATGGCAAAAAAAGAAAAAATCTAAAAATTTATTAAATGAACCACTGCTCATCTATGAGGTTCACCTAGGATCATGGAAACATAAAGAAAATGGGGAGTTTTATACATATCGGGAACTTGCAAAAACACTAATTGATTATGTTAAAGAAATGGGATATACCCATATTGAGATATTGCCTATTACCGAACACCCATATGACCGATCTTGGGGATATCAAACAACAGGCTTTTTTTCAGTAACTAGTCGCTTTGGTACACCTAAAGATTTCATGTACTTCGTTGATCAATGTCATCAAAATGGAATTGGGGTTTTATTAGATTGGGTTCCTAGTCATTTCTGTAAAGATGACCACGGCCTTCGTTTATTCGATGGGGAACCTGTTTACGAATACGCAGACGAACGAAAAGCAGAGAAAAAAGGCTGGGGAACCTTGTCCTTTGATTTTGGCCGTTCTGAAGTTATAAGCTTTTTAATTTCAAATGCATTTTTTTGGCTTGACATGTTCCATATTGATGGGCTACGAGTAGATGCTGTATCTAGTATGCTTTATTTAAATTTTGGTAGAGAAGATGAGGAAAAAATTCTAAACCAATACGGTGGAGATGAAAATCTAGAAGCCATTCAATTTCTTCGAAAACTAAACGAGTCTGTATTTGAAACTTTTCCTAGCACTTACATGATGGCAGAAGAATCCTCTTCATGGCCATTAGTAAGCGCACCAACATATGTTGGTGGATTAGGTTTTAACTATAAATGGAATATGGGCTGGATGAACGATATGCTTCGATATATGGAAATGGAACCGGTTCACCGAAAGTGGCACCACCAACTAATAACTTTTTCCTTTTTTTATGCTTTCTCAGAAAATTTTATCCTTCCCTTATCACATGATGAAGTTGTTCATGGAAAAAAGTCATTGCTAAATAAAATGCCTGGAGATTATTGGCAAAAATTTGCTAATTTACGTGCTTTTCTTGGGTATATGATGGCACACCCTGGAAAAAAACTTCTTTTTATGGGTAGTGAATTTGGACAATTTGATGAGTGGAAAGATCTTGAAGATTTAGATTGGGAATTACTGGAATACCCTTCTCATCAAAACTTTTCTACCTATATGAAGTCGCTTAACCAATTCTATAAGTCTGAAAAAACATTATGGGAGTTAGACCATCATTCAGATGGTTTTGAGTGGATCGACCCACATGACTATGAACAAAGCATTGTTAGTTTCATTAGAAGAGGTAAAGAAGCTAATGATTTTGTTATCGTTGTTTGCAATTTCACTCCTATTGTTCGTTATGACTATCATATTGGCGTTCCTAATAAGGGATCTTATATAGAAGTATTTAATAGTGATAGACAAGAATTCGGTGGCTCTAATCAAGTTTTAGACGAACCACTATTAAGTAAAGAAAAGACTTGGCACAACCAACCTTATCGTTTAACGATTAAAGTTCCTCCACTAGCAATGCTAGTTTTAAAGTTAAAAGATAGTGAAATAGAAAGAGAGCGAGGCGATGACAATGAAACATAAGAAGGAATGTGTGGGAATGTTATTAGCAGGAGGGGAAGGCAAGCGATTAGGTCTTTTAACTAAGAAAATTGCTAAGCCAGCCGTATACTTTGGTGGAAAGTATCGAATTATCGACTTCCCATTAAGTAACTGCACAAACTCTGGAATTGATACAGTTGGAGTATTAACTCAGTATGAGCCATTAGCATTAAACACTCATTTAGGAATCGGAAGTCCATGGGATTTAGATCGACGTAGCGGCGGACTCTCTGCTCTCCCACCTTTTATCGAAAAGAAAGGTGGTTCATGGTATAAAGGAACGGCAGACGCCATCTTCCAAAATATTAATTATATTGAACAATATGATCCAGAATATGTTCTTATCCTGTCTGGAGATCACATTTATAAAATGAATTATGCTGCGATGTTAGATTTCCATAAGAAAAACAACGCAGATGCTACGATTTCAGTTATTGAAGTTCCTTGGGATGAAGCTAGTCGTTTTGGAATTATGAATACTGACGACCACTTAAGAATCAATGAATTTGAAGAAAAACCAGCCAATCCGAAAAGCAACCTAGCATCTATGGGAATTTATATCTTTAATTGGCAAGTTCTTAAATCTTATTTAATAGAGGACTCTAGGCAACCTTATTCTAGTAACGACTTTGGAAAAGATATTATTCCGAAAATGCTTGCTGATGACAAGAGTTTGATTGCATTTCCATTTAAAGGATATTGGAAGGATGTAGGAACAGTTAAAAGCTTCTGGGAAGCAAATATGGACTTATTAAAGGATTCACCTTCCCTGCAATTAAATGATTCAAATTGGAAAATATATTCTGTTAATCCTAATCAGCCTCCTCAATATATAGCACCTACAGGAACTGTACAATGCTCCATGGTTAATGAGGGTTGTTTAATTTATGGTAGTGTTGATCACTCCATTCTATTTTACGGAGTTGAAGTTCAAGAAAATAGCCGAATCAAAGATTCTGTAATTATGCCTAACGTTCAAGTTGGTAAGAATGTAGTAATAGAAAAGGCTGTTATTAATGAAGGTACGATTATACCAGATAATGTTGTTATTAAGCCAAGTACACCAAAAGATATTGTCGTAATTGATAAAGATACAATTCTTTCTGATATTGCCGTTGTAAATGGATAAAAGATCTTAGAGGATAAGATTTTGATTGAAGATCTAGACAAGGTTTTAGAGAGGACCTTATTAACGATCATAGATACAACATTAGAAAGGATCTTAGTAGAGAGGGGAATTTTTGAATGGATTCAATGATGGGTGTAATAAATTTAGATAGTGAATTAGATTTATTAAATGAGTTAACTTATTTTCGCTGCGGAGCTGCAGTTCCGTTTGGTGGAAGATATCGCTTAATAGATTTTGTTTTATCAAATATGACCAATGCTAAGATCAGTGACACAGCGGTTTTTACAAGAAGAAAATATCGCTCGCTTATGGACCACCTAGGCACTGGGGCTGCTTGGGACCTAGATCGGAAACGAGGTGGATTGTTTATCCTGCCTCCGGATTGGAATGACCCTTCTGACATTTCTCAAGGTGATCTGCAACATTTTCACAATAACCGAGATTTCTTCGATAGAGGCATTTCTCAATATGTTTTAATTACAGGTAGTCAAAATGTTTGCAATATTGATTATAATCATGCTTTTAAGTATCATTTAGAAACAGGAGCAGATGTAACAGTTATCTATAAGCCTGTTCCTAACCTTGAGGAAGAGCATAAACAATGTCACAAAATTGAAATGGATGATACCGGTAGAATTACCGCTATTACGAATGATCATTTCAATCACTACGTTTCTTTAGACATGATGATTATCCATAAAAAGCTGTTAATGGATATTGTTGATCATTGTATTGCCCGTCGTATGGATAACTTCTTTCGAGATGGTATTATCCAAAATTTAGATCAACTTAAAGTGATGGGATACTCCTATCACGGTTACTTAGCGGTAATCAATTCTCTAGAAAGTTATTATAAACATAGTATGTCTTTACTAGACCCTAAAATTTATCGTAACCTTTTCTTTAATGAAAACCTCATTTATACAAAGGTAAAAGATGAATCTCCTGCAAAATATTTAAAAGGCTCTTCTGTAAAAAATTCTTTAATCGCTAATGGGTGCGTTATTGAAGGAACAGTTGAAAACAGTATATTATTTCGAGGAGTTCATGTAGAAAAAGGAACAACCATAAGAAACTCAATTGTCATGCAGCGGTGTGATATTAAAGAGAATAGTTTACTTGAAAATGTCATACTTGATAAAGATGTGGTTCTATCCGTTGATCGAACACTCGTTGGTTGTAGTGAACAACCATATGTTGTTGCAAAGCGTAAAGTAATATAATCATTTCTGTTTAATAAGGGGGACACAAAGATCCGAAAAGATCGACAGAATATATCCCGAACTTATTGAGCAACACCTATAAGGAGTGGAAAAATTGAACGTACTCTTCATTGCATCAGAATGCACACCATTTATTAAGACAGGCGGATTGGCCGATGTTATCGGCTCTCTGCCTTCCTCCTTAAAAAAAACTGGTGTCAATGTATCCATTATGCTACCGAAATACAGTGATATTCCTGAAGAATATAAACAGGAAATGAAATTAATAAAAACATTAACAATACATGTTGGTTGGAGAAAGCAGTATTGCGGATTATTTAAATTAGATCAAAATGATATTACGTATTATTTCATTGATAATGAATACTACTTTAAGAGAAATGGACTTTATGGGCATTATGATGATGGTGAACGTTTTGCCTTTTTTAATCATGCCGTAATTGATTTTCTCCCTTATTTAGAAGAAAAGCCGCAAGTTCTTCATTGTCATGATTGGCAGACTGGGCTAATTCCAGCCTACATTAAAACAATGTATACATATCAACCGTTTTATCGTGAACTAAAAACGGTCTTTACGATTCATAACCTAATGTATCAAGGAATATATCCAGCAACCATCTTTCATGATCTTCTAAATTTTTCTGATGATCACTATTTTGGTATTGAATTCAACGGATGTATTAATTTTATGAAAGCAGCTTTAATACACTCCGATGTATTAACCACCGTTAGTGAAACGTATTCCAATGAAATTCAATATCCTTATTTTGGTGAAAATTTAGAAGGTATATTAACTTATCGAAATGAAGATTTGCACGGAATTGTTAACGGTGTGGATTACGAGGAATATAATCCTGAAACCGATCCGTATATTTTTAAAAACTTTAAATATTCAACTATCGATAAAATGGTCAATAAACGACTCCTACAAGAAGAATTAGGGCTCCCCAAAGCGGAAGATATCCCGATGATTGCAATTGTCAGTCGCTTTGTTGAGCAGAAAGGCTTTCCGCTCATTCGTCATGTATTAGAAGAACTACTTTCACTAGATATCCAGCTCGTCATATTAGGTACTGGAGATCATGAATTTGAACATGCATTTAAAGAAGCCGCTTACCGTTTTCCAGAAAAAGTTTCTACCAGTGTAACATTTAGTGAACCTTTAGCTAGAAAAATTTATGCAGCTTCAGATTTATTCTTAATGCCTTCTCGCTTTGAGCCTTGTGGAATTGGCCAACTTATCGCCTTAAGATATGAAAGTGTGCCAATTGTAAGAGAAACAGGTGGACTCAAAGACACAATTCAACCTTATAATGAATTTACTAGCGAAGGAAACGGATTCAGCTTTAGCAATTACAATGCACACGACATGTTATTTACAATAAAGCGGGCGGTCAAATTTTACAATAACAAAGAGCATTGGTCTCAGTTACTAGAAAATGTCTATCAATCAAATTACTCATGGGAACATTCGGCCAAACGTTATACAGATCTGTATATGAAAACCTTAAAGGTTTAAGGAGTGGAGAGTGTATGTTTTCAAGTAAAGAATCGTTTAAAGCTGCTTTTATTGATAATTTAGCAACAAAGTTTGGCAAAGTCCTAGAAGATGCTACCCCAATGGAAATTTACCAAACTATCGGAATGCTCGTGAAAGAGAGAATAAATAAAAAGTGGATTACGACAAACCAACGGTATTTGAAAAATGAAGAGAAGCAAGTTTACTATTTTTCAATGGAGTTTTTATTAGGAAGATTATTAGAAAGCAATTTACTTAATACTGGGACGCTAACAACCGTTAGAGATGCACTATTGGAATTAGGTATTAATGCTCAGCATATTTTTGAACAAGAGCATGATGCTGGCCTAGGCAACGGTGGTTTAGGTCGGCTCGCAGCGTGTTTTTTGGATTCACTAGCTTCGCTCGAACTTCCAGGTCATGGTGTAGGAATTCGATATAAATATGGATTGTTTCAACAAAAACTAATAAATGGACATCAAGTGGAACTCCCAGATTATTGGTTAGAAGAAGACTATGTTTGGGAAGTACGTCGGTCTGACAAAGCAATCGGAGTACGTTTTGGGGGAAAAGTAAGTCCTGAAATCGTCGATGGAAAATTAGCATTTCATCACACCGATTACGAAACTGTTATGGCTATTCCTTATGATGTACCTATTGTCGGCTTTGAAAATCAAACGGTAAATACACTACGTTTATGGAGTGCAGAATCAACTACAAATGATTTTAACTTCCATTCTTCCAATCGAAATGATTATTATAAGTACCTAGAATATAAACGGTCCATTGAGTCAATATCTGAATTTCTCTATCCTGATGATTCCTATTTTGAAGGAAAACTACTTCGACTTAAACAACAATATTTTTTAGTATCAGCTGGGGTTCAAAGCATCATTAAAATGTTTAAGGAGAAATACAACAATGACTTAAGAAAACTACCAGAAAAAATTACACTGCAAATCAATGATACACATCCAAGCTTAGTCGTCCCAGAACTAATGAGGATTTTAATTGATGAAGAAGAATTTGGATGGGATGAAGCATGGAATATTACTACACAAACAGTTGCTTATACAAACCATACGACGTTAAGTGAAGCACTAGAAAAATGGCCTGTATCATTAGTTCAACAACTCATTCCACGAATCTATATGATTATTGAGGAAATTAATGAACGTTTTTGCCAAATGTTGTGGTTTGATTTCCCAGAGCTTCGTGAAAAGATTCCACAAATGGCCATTATCGCTTATGAACAAGTTCATATGGCTCATTTAGCTATTGTTGGGAGCTACAGTGTAAACGGAGTAGCTAAAATTCATACAGATATCTTAAAAGCAAAAGAAATGAAAAACTTCTATACTGTTTTTCCTAATAAATATAATAATAAAACGAATGGAATTACCCACAGGCGCTGGCTAATGAATGCCAATCCAAATTTAGCTGAATTAATTACAGATACCATTGGGAAAAGGTGGATCAGCCAACCAAAGGAACTTATTGGTTTGCTAAAATATGCTTCTGATTCAGCTTTTCAACAAAAAGTAAGTAATGTTAAGCAAGACAATAAAAGGACATTAGCAAAATTAATTAAAGAACGCTGTAATGTTACTGTTGACGAACATTCAATCTTTGATGTGCAAATTAAACGGCTACATGGTTATAAGCGCCAGCTAATGAATATTTTCCACATTATACATTTATATAATGTACTAAGAGAAAATCCAAATTTAGATATTACCCCTCGGACTTTTATTTTTGGCGCAAAAGCTGCTCCAAGCTATTATTTTGCCAAAGAAGTCATTAATCTTATTGTCACAGCAGCAAATATGATTAATACCGATCCATTGGTTAACAGTAAATTAAAGGTCGTATTCCTTGAAAACTATAGTGTTTCTCTTGCGGAAAAAATTATTCCTGCTGCAGATGTTAGTCAACAAATTTCAACAGCAAGTAAAGAAGCTTCCGGAACAGGTAATATGAAATTAATGATGAATGGTGCATTAACTCTTGGAACATTAGATGGAGCAAATGTCGAAATTAAAGAAATGGTCGGTGAAGAAAATATCTTCATATTTGGGTTAACTGCTGAGGAAGTATTAAATTATTACCAATATGGTGGATATAATGCTAGATATATTTATAATACTGATCATCGTATTCGAACAATACTTGATCAATTAGTAAATGGCTTCTTTAATAAAGATGAATATGAATTTAAAGATATCTATTATAATATTCTTTCAAACAATGATGAGTACTTTGTTTTAAAAGACTTCGATAGCTATGTTGAAGCTCAAGAAATGGTAGATCAAAATTATCGGAATCAACGTAATTGGTTAAAGAAAAGTATAACAAATATTGCTCACTCAGGTAAGTTTTCTAGCGACCGCACAATTTCAGAATATGCTAGTGAAATTTGGCACCTTAGCCCTGTACGAGTTTAATTGCTATAACCTATCAATCTACTATTATTAAAGAGGCAGACACTTTATCGTCTGCCTCTTCTAATTATTCTTCTTTTAACATATCATCTTTTATTTTTAAAGCAATATGCGGATAATCTGTAAAAATTCCTTGGATACCGAGTTGAAACGCTGATTCGATCATTTCAGCTTCATTAATCGTATACGACCTTACGTCAATACCAGCTTGTATTAATGGGTCAACATCTTCCTTTATCATTAATGGGTAAAAGTAGTGAAAGCTCTTTGTACCAATCGATTGAATATAAGATAATGGTTTATACATTCCTGATATAACAATGATTGCAGTTTCAATAGTTGGGTCTTCTTTTATTATGTTTGCTATTAACACATGGTCAAAAGAAGAAATAAAAATCCTTTCTCTCATTTCATATTTATCTATTAACTGTTTTACATTTTTCCAAAGCTCTTCTCGTTGCTTAGCAGAACCTTTTAATTCTAAATTAAGCTTAAATGTAAACCCTTGAGCCCATAAGAACACTTCCTCTAATGTTGGAACTCTTTCCTGGCGGTATTTCTCACTATACCAGGCCCCTGCACTATACGACTTTATTTGCTTAAGTGTGTGATCACACACCATTCCTTGCCCTTCTGTCGTTCGCCCTAACGTTGCATCATGAATAATGACAGGCACCTTATCTTTTGTCAACTGCACATCCATTTCAATTCCATCAATTTCGAGTTTTGCTGCTGCTTTAAAAGCACTCATTGTGTTCTCCGGGTAAAGTCCAGAAAGCCCTCGATGTGCAATGACCTCAGTATGTAGATTTTTCATCTGCATCACCTACTTTTTTGTAAATTTGATGTATAGTAAAAAGATAGCATAGTATCTTTAAAATTATATTAATTATCGGTGAATCATATTTAAATTTTTAATTTAATAATTATGATTTGTATCTTCCACACTCCTGCTGTAATATAGTGCATCAAAGAATAACCAAGGAAAAACCGCAATTGGCTTTTCCTTGGTTATTTCTATTTTAACATTTTCGGGAAAACAAGATTTAATTAAGCCGTCACTTCAGTTAGCGCTTTTTCAACTGAAACATAAGGCATATTTAATGCATTTGCTACTGCTTCATATGTGATGGCACCATTTGCGACATTCACACCTAACTTTAATGCCGTATTTTCTGAAATGGCTTTTTGAACACCTTTGTTAGCAATTTGTAAGGCGTAAGGTACAGTAACATTTGTTAAGGCAATCGTTGATGTACGCGGTACGGCACCTGGCATATTCGCAACTGCATAATGAACAACGCCATGCTTAACATATGTTGGATTATCATGTGTAGTAATTTGATCAACCGTTTCTATAATACCACCTTGGTCGATCGCAACATCAACTACTACTGAACCTGGTGACATCGATTGGGTCATCTCTTCTGTAACAAGCTTTGGTGCTTTTGCACCAGGAATAAGAACTGCCCCAATAACAAGGTCACTTTCTTTTACAGCTTCAGCAATATTAAATGGATTAGAGATTAATGTTTGAATAGAGTTACCAAAAATATCGTCAAGTTGGCGTAAACGCTCAGGGCTTAAGTCAATAATCGTTACCTCTGCTCCTAGGCCAATCGCAATTTTGGCAGCATTCGTACCTACTACTCCACCACCAATAATCGTTACTTTACCTCGTTTCACACCAGGAACACCAGAAAGTAAAATTCCTTTACCACCCTTAGGTTTTTCAAGGAATTGCGCGCCAATTTGTGCTGCCATTCTTCCTGCAACTTCGCTCATTGGTGTTAGTAATGGAAGTGTACGATTCACCTCTACAGTTTCATAAGCAATAGCCGTTACTTCATTTTCTGCCAATGCTTTCGCTAAACTAGGCTCTGCAGCTAAATGTAAATACGTAAATAATATTAATCCTTTTCGGAAATATCCATATTCTGATGGAAGCGGCTCTTTCACTTTCATCACCATTTCCGCTTGGTTCCACACTTCTTTAGCAGAAGCAACAATTTGCGCTCCAGCTGCAATATAATCTTCGTTAGTAAATCCGCTACCAATCCCTGCATGATCTTCAATTAACACTTGGTGACCAGCGTTAGTTAAGGTAACAACTCCGGCTGGTGTTAAAGCTACACGATTTTCGTTATTTTTTATCTCTGTAGGAACGCCGATAATCATTGGACATGCCTCCTATAATTGAATTATTTATATAAAGTATATACATTAAGAAGCGTATTTGCTTTGTGTATCTCATAAAAAAAGAGCAAGCATCTTTGTGTATTTTTACAAAGTTACTTACCCATCCATCTTCTTATTTTAAATTCTAAATATAAATCTAGCTTAACCTTTGGATCTTTAAGCCGTATTCCCGTTAATTCAATGATTCGTTTCATTCGATAATTTAGTGTATTGGGATGTACATGTAGCACCTTAGAAGCATCATTTACATTTCCATCTGTATTTAAAAATACTTCTAATGTTTCTAACAAGTCCGTTTGATTTTTTTTATCGTATTCAGTTAAGAATGCAATCGGCAAGCAATCAATACTATCTTCTTTTTTTCTCTCCATGATAATATCAAGGTACTTAAAAATTCCTAATTCCCAATAACCATTAACAGATGTTAACTCACTCGTATACGTTTCTTTTAAATCCATAACCGTTAAGGCTTCTCGATATGCTTTGTCGATACGCTCGATCCTTGTGAAAAAATGACTACAACTACCGACTACATTTATTGGCGTTTTACCTTTTCCACTAAAGGAATTTACAATGTCTTCAATGATTTGAGATAGCTTTTGTATCGTAATTTGTTCATGCTTAGGTGAAAGTAATATTGTAAAATCAAATTGATCAATATGATAAAAAACCATCTCCAAATCATGACTTGCATGAAGATAAGTAATAAACTGTTGTTCCTGTCTAGAAGTTATCCGTGTTGAGAAACGAAAAATTGCAATCGAAAAACGCTCTGGAATTTCAATTTGAAGCTTATTAAAACCTGCAGTAATATCCTCTTTCTTTTGATAACTATTATTTATTAATCGCCAAAAGAAACGTTGCTGCCCTTCTGTTTCCTTCCGCTGTTGTAGTCGATGCTTAACTAAAAACATTCGAAGCGTTTGTGCTGCCTCTTTTAATAGCTCGAAACCATTTTCGTCTAATGTATTTTCCATTTCGATAACCCAAATATAGCCTAAAACGTCATCTTTCTGGCGTATTGAAATCGCGACACGATTCCCTAATCCAATATCTTGAATCGCATTTATACGAATGGGGTGACTATTTTCATTTAGCTTCTGAATAATTCCTTGTTTCCATAAGCGTTGTGTTACTTTAAACGGCACTTGCCGACTTATAATCGTTTCTAATCTTGCAGGATCTGTATGAATATCGTGCTTACTATACGTAATTAATCGATGTGTTTCATCCTCTAATGTGACAGGGCAGTGAAGCAGCTCACTTATTTTATCTACTACTTCTTGTAAATTATTAAAAGCTACCTTTAACTCACTTTTTTTTGAGTTGTTTCTACTCATTTTGTATCCCCTTGTTTCTTTGACATCTTTATTCCTATTGTACCGAAATCTTTACCTACTAACTAGATAAAGAACGGAATTAATAGTAAATATGCTAGAAACAATAGTAACTCGAAAGTTTCCCATAATATATATTTAGTAGAGTACAACGTTCCGCTCACTCCGATACGTTTTATTCTAACGTAAAAAAAGGTATAATAGCTTGTCCATCTGAAGTAAACAAGCGATTAGGACGTTTTAAAAACAGACCTAACACGCTCTAATGCCCAATCTAACTCTTCTTACGTAATAATGAGCGGAGGTGCAAAACGAATAACCTTTTCATGGGTTAACTCCAAAAGTTGATCCGTGCGAACCTGGGTTGAATACTCCTAATATATTTTTATCCGCTGAAACTGCTGAAATTGGCATTACATCTCCACCAAGTGCTTTTCCTAAAATATACATATCTGGATCAACTTTTTCCCAATCACACGCAAACCATTTACCTGTTCTTCCTAAGCCTGTTTGAATTTCATCAGCAACGAATAATACATTTTCTTGTTTACAAAGTTCAAAAGCTTTTGATAAAAATCCTTCTTATGAAGTAGGTTGTGCATTTAAATTCACCTTGAGAACAACCCTCTTAACGCAAATGACACATTTTGTGGACGTTCCGCTAACCTTCTCATAAAATAGCCAAACCAATCATTCCCATAAGGTACATATACTCTCATCGTGTATCCTTCTTTTGCAATTTCTTCTTGCAAATCGGTCCGAAAACCATATAGCATTTGAAATTCAAATTGACTTTTGGCGATCTGTTCTTGTTTACAAAATTCTTTGACATTCTGAATAATCATATGGTCATGAGTTGCAACTGCTGTATAACTACCATTTCGTAAATGTTGTTTAATAATTTTTAAAAAGTTTGCATCAATTTCTTCCTTTTTTTGATAAGCGGCTTTAGCTGACTCTCTATAGGCACCTTTAACAAGACGAAGATTTACTCCTTTTAAGTTATTTACATCGTCTATTGCACGGTATAAATAAGCTTGTATTGCAGTTCCTACTAGCCCATTATAATCTTTGCGAAGCTCTTCTAGAAGTTCTAGCGTTGGCTGACAATGCACAAAGTTTTCCATATCTATTCGAACAAAAATATTATGCCTCTTTGCAGTTGATAAAATGTTTTTCAAATTTTCATAGCATAATTGTTTATCTACATCTAAGCCAAGTTGAGTAAGTTTTAAAGAAAGATTACAGTTAACACCTGTCTTAGTAATCGCATTTAATGTACGGATACAATAATTGGTCGATTGAATGGCCTCTTCTTTCGTTTGGACAAACTCTCCTAAGTGATCAACTGTACAAATTAAGCCTTTCTCATTTAACTGACGAACTACCTTGATCGCTTGAGAAATTGTTTCTCCAGCTACAACTTGAGATGCTCCTAACTTAAGCCCCCATTTTCTAGCACTATGATTTAATAGTTGATTTTTAGATAAGAACAAAAAGAAGTTTCTAAGTATTACATGGACCATATGCAAAACCCCTTACTTCTGTTGTTCCGTATTTTCGTAAGATTCTATTTACCATTATATTTATTGCGACACGGATTTCATTATGTATATTAAACGAATTGGTGCTTGCATTATTTTACACTTTACTCCATTAAAGATGTCAGTCACCTTAATGGAGTAAAGCGTCTGCCCTTTAGAGGTTTTCGTTTTGTTGTTTTATTTCTTCACCTGCTATGCCTTGATTTGCTTCTTCTTGCTCTTTGTGTTCATTAACTGAGTCACCTGCATAATAAGCATTTGTACTCTGTGGTGCATAGCTACTTACATCAGAACGTATCGTATATTCCTCCTGCTCTGGGCTATTCGTTAAAGTCGGCTTATTTTCAGCAAAATTTTTCCGTTTCACTTTTTACTTGCACCTCCAAAATAGTTAATGTCTTTTTTTATAGCTGTTTTTGTAGACTTTTTACCATTACTTATCGTTTCTAAAAAAGATAGAAATATGTATTAGATTAATGCTTAACAAATAACAATAGAGACTGACTTATTTCGTCAGCCTCCATTGTTATTTAATTATGCTGTTTGGTTTTCAAAAATGCCCTGTAAATACGAATTCACTTTCATAGCTGTTTCGTTTAATTGGTCATTAATTGGTAAGCTATACCTTACTAACGTTACATATAAGAAATATGCAATAAATTCATGATAAACAACATGGCTATTTTCAGCCATAAAAGAAAGTGAACCTGTTATCGATAAAGAGGGTGTCCCATTGACATCAATAACGTATACTTTTCCATCTTCTCCTTCTCTTAAATCTAAGCGAATAAGATCTCGCCCTCCGAGTGCTTGAAATACTTGCATCGCAGTATCTTTTATTTTTGCCCCAACAGAAGACGTTGTAGAAATAATTTCAAACTCACTTCTCGATTGATGTTCAACCTTTTTAACTTCTTGACTTCGAACGTTAAATGCTTCTGGAAAAGCAATTATAGGTAAAACATGCGGTACCCCATTTCCGATAACCCCGACTGTGTATTCTCGACCTGGCAAATAGGTTTCAGCAAGGATTGGTTGGTCACCAATCAAATTACGTAATTGCTCTAGTTTATATACTAATTCGCTGCGATTCCTAACAATCGATTTCTCATCAATGCCAATACTACATCCTCCACCACACGGCTTAAGAAATACTGGGAAACCAACGACATATTCAACACGTTCTATATTTTCTACGTCTGCCTGTCTCTCATTAAAAACAAAGAAACGTGGAATAGAAATATCTTTTTGCCCTAATTTTTCATAGGTTATATCTTTATTCCGACATGCTTCCATCGTTTCAACATTGGAATGTGAATACGGTACTTCATGCGTTTCTAGTACCTCTCGAATACTTAATGCACCTGATCCATCATACAAACTTTCTGGTTCACCCAAGAATCCTTCCGCAATTACAAAAGCTACATCTGGTCTAGAATTACCAATCGCTTCTGTTAATTGCTCTTTATTAAATAGATTTAGAGGAATTACTTCCATTTGATAAGACTGAAAAATTTCTGTTAATTGATGAATGGTTTTTGTAGAAGCACATTCACGAAATGCCTCTGTTCTTTCCTCATCAGGTACCCAATTATAGACGAATAAAATTCTTTGCGTCGTCAATTCCTATTCCCCATTCCAAATGTTATTTAAATAAGAAAATTATACTCAGATCTAAACCAAGAAGCAATATGAAAATTAGTTTGAAAATAATTTTTTTAAAAGTTATTTTTCGCGAACTTTGTTATTTTTAAACCGTTTAAGTTAACCTCTTATTCACCATTTCCATCCTAATTTATTGTATAATGTAAACTATGGTATAAAGTTTAGGAGAGGGTGTAAATAATTGGCTAAAACACATACGTTTACATTGAGGGAAGAAATCGTTAATGCCATTACACATGGTATTGGCGTATTATTAAGTATTACTGCGCTCGTTTTCCTTATCATTTTCTCAGTCAATCAAGGGTCTGCATGGCATACTGTTAGCTTCTCCATTTACGGGGCAACGATGATCCTTCTTTATGTTTCTTCAACATTAGTTCACAGTTTCCCTAAAGGAAAAGTTAAAGATTTATTTGAAATTTTTGACCACTCAGCTATCTACTTATTTATTGCTGGCACATACACTCCATTCACGTTAGTTGTATTAAATGGCGCTCTCGGCTGGACATTACTTTCTATAGTTTGGGGACTAGCCATCGTCGGAGTTGTATTTAAATCCTTTTTTACAAAAAAATTTTTATATTTATCAACTATCCTTTACATTGCAATGGGATGGATTATAGTCATTGCATGGAAGCCACTGGCACATACCCTTCCTTCTGAAGGGATCATGCTGTTAATTTTAGGAGGTATTTTTTATACTGTTGGTACTGTTTTCTATGTATGGCGAGGATTTCAGTTCCACCATGCAGTATGGCATTTATTCGTCTTAGCAGGGTCGATAGCCCATTTTTTTGCTGTTATAAAGTATGTATTACCTATAACTATTTGAAATAAGAAGAGGCTGATAATGATCAACCTCTTCTTATTTTTATTTATTTATATGGGTCATTATGAGCATTTTCTTGATTATGAAAGTTGCCCATTACCAACAATATATCTTAACTGAACGAGTTAAGGTATCACAGCTTCATTTTTACAACATTCTAATGCTCTAGTCCTTTACTCATTTCCTCAAAAACATCATCAAGTGATGAAAAACCTCTTAAGTCGCCATTATCAGTTTCAATGATCCACTCATTTTTTTCTGGTCTAAAGAGTCCCTCTTCATTTCTCACAAAAGGAGTATGTGTCATAAAAACTTCTCCGTCTTTTCTAATCGTATACCCAATGTAATAATGGTTACCTTCTCCTTGTTCTTCAAAAATCCCGATATCTTCAACTTCATATTTTTCCATAATTGGCCTTAAAGATTGATTCATTTCCTCTAATATTTCATCACGAGATAAATACTCCATCACTAAACCCCTTTACCGTTTCATTTATAGTCTTAATATGTTTCAATCTCCATAATTTTATTAATATCCCCTTCAAAGAAATGAGGCACATTAGGAGTTTAGTGTAACTCTTTAATTATGATACTGTTCATACTCCTACTCCTTTTCCCCTAAAACAGTAGATATTTCCTAAATAAATGAAAATTCAGTATCTGCTTTCATTGATAAAATAAACGCTTTTAATAGTTCTTGAGTTACCTCTAAATCAGCAAGATCGATCACTTCAACAGGTGAATGAGCATACCTTGAAGGAATCGACAACACACCAGTAGGAATACCTTTATTCGCTAAACTAACTGCCCCTCCATCAGTTCCAATCCCTGGAAATACTTCATGTTGAAATGGGATGTTTTTTTCTTTTGCAAGATAAAGTAGGTTTTCTTTGACCTTCGGATGAGAAATTAAGCTAAAATCAATAATTTTTACCCCAGTTCCTCGACCTAAATGAAGCGTTTGGTCCATCGTTTCTTCTGGAGTATCACTCACTGCAGTCGTATCAATCGCTATCGCTACATCTGCTTCTACTTGTCTTGCAGCCACTTGTGCACCACGGAGTCCTACCTCCTCTTGAACAGTAAAAATAGCAATAACCTCTCCAGTGAAGTTAGCTCGTTGTAGATCTTGAAGTGTCTTAATGATAACCGCACATCCAGCACGATCATCAAAGCCTTTACCAACCACTCTGCCTGTATGCTCATTCCCTAGAAACTCTATAGATGGTGCCCATGTAATTGGATTGCCTACCTCTACCCCTAACTCTTCTGCACCTCCCTTTGATGTTGCTCCAATATCTATGTATAGCTGCCTATGGTTGCGAACTTTTTTGGGATCATCAAACTTGGCAAAATGGGCTGAGATCGTCCCAATTACCCCTGTAAGTAACCCAGATTTTGTTCGAACTTGAACTTTTTGCGCAAGTAATATTCGGTCATCATGTCCTCCTAATTTTTCAAAACGAATTAAACCGTTGCTTTCGATTTTTTTTACAATAAAACCGATCTCATCCATATGTGCAGTAATTATCGCTTTAGGACCAGGAGTAGCTCCTTTTTTATACGCAATAACATTGCCTAACCCATCGACCTTTACTTCGTCAACGACATCTTCAATTGTATTTTTTATCCACTTAGCTACCGGTTGCTCGTAACCGCAAGGACCATGTAATGAAGTTAATGTTTTTAATAGTTCGTACATTGCCATACCCTCACTTTAAATATTATTTAGGAACACGAATGATTATAAATTATACCATATTATTCATTTTATTTTTTTGAAAGTTATGTATAATATAATATACATAATGTTTGTTATATTATATTCTGTTAAGGTGGTGTCATTATGAAAGGTATTTTAATTGGAATCCTAGCTTCTTTCTTTTTTGCCTTCACATTTATTCTAAACCGCTCAATGGAACTCACAGGTGGAAGCTGGATCTGGAGTGCGTCTTTACGCTTTCTCTTCATGCTACCTTTCTTTTTTTTAATTGTATTTTTTAGAAGGAATGTAAAGCAGCTATTCTTTGAAATGAAACAAAATATAAGTGTATGGTTGCTATGGAGTTTCGTAGGATTCGTTCTTTTTTATGGACCTATTACATATGCAGCAGCCTATGGTCCAAGTTGGCTGATTGCTGGGACTTGGCAGTTCACGATTATCGCTGGTTTGCTTCTAACTCCTTTATTTTCTAAAATGGTACTAACAGATAGCGGTCTTAAAAAGGTTAAAAATGAAATTCCAACAAAAGCACTAATGATCTCTTCTATTATTTTTATAGGGATTTTATTTATTCAAAGCACACAATTTAAGCATTCGAGTTTAAACATCTTACTATTAGGCTTTTTCCCAGTAATGATCGCAACCTTTGCTTATCCTTTAGGTAATCGTAAAATGATGGAAGTATGTGGTGGCCGATTAGACACCTTTCAACGTATACTCGGAATGACGATTGCTAGTATGCCATTTTGGTTACTATTAGCTGGTTATGGGTTACTTACAGTTGGACCACCAAGTGTGACCCAAATACAACAAACCTTTGTTGTAGCAATATGTTCTGGTGTTATAGCAACTTCATTATTCTTTTTTGCAACTGAGTTAACAAGACACTCCCCAGAAAAACTAGGAGCAGTGGAAGCGACACAATCCACTCAAGTTATTTTTGTTATGTTAGGAGATATCTTATTGTTAGCTTCCCCCGTACCAAACACCATAGCTTTAATTGGTGTATTCATTATTATGGTTGGTATGATGTTGCATAGCATCCTGTCAAACAAACAACAAAATGAATTGAAAAAAGCAGTTTAAAAAAGGCTCTTTTCTCAAAGATTGTTGCTTTTAGCTTTTGGACCGTAAGCCAAGCGGATGCTTGGCTCTTCACGCATAGCGTGAAGGTTTTGAAAATAAAATAGCCGTTCAGACAAATGAATTTGTCTTGAAAAGCCTATTTTATTTTCAAAAAACGGTCCAAAAGCAACAAAGTTTACGAAAACAGCCTTAAAAAATAAAAAATAAAAAAATAGACAAGTTCCTCCCTCTTAAATGCATATAGTGTACTAAGCATAATTTTAAAGGAGGCAGCTTGTATGTTGATTGTTATTAAAAAGAAGTGGTTTTTTCTTGCCATTGCCGTATTATTTATTGGATTCAGTTGGTATCTTTTTAACTCAAGAGCGGCAACTGAGGCAGGATCACAATCAGTTGCAAAGGAATTTGAAGTCCATATGGTTACGAGCGAGATAAAAACGAAAACAGAAGATGGCAAGGAAATTGAATCTTATCGTTGGGATCCTGGTACAATATATATTCCTAAAGACAAAAAAGTTAAGTTGTCAATTTATGGAGTAAATGGAAAAGAACATCCTTTCATCATCGAAGGAACTGATATTAAAGGGACTGTAAAAAAAGGAGAGGAGACTATCCTCAACCTTCATTTCACTGATAAAGGTGTTTATCGTCTAATTTGTACAACTCATGCTCACATTGATCACAGTGGCCCTATGATTGCGTATCTGATTGTCGACTAACCATAAAGTTAAATAGGCTGTCTCAAAAAGGTGTTCACATACATATGTTTAACTATGTACAGAACAACATCTTTACTGAGTTAGCCTATTTTTTTTACAAATTTATGTAAGCTTATCTATTTTAAATCTATACCATATGAATACTATTTTTCTCTATCAATATCATGATAATAGTACTTCTACTTCATTGACTTCTATAAAATCAAGGTGTTATATTGAATTTGTGGAATAATTCCAAAAAAACACATCAAAAGGGCTGATAGAGATGGTTGAAAATAATCAAGACATCGTAGAATATCTTTCTTCAGCGGATGATATTAAACAAGCATTAATTAATTTAGACCCTACCACCCACCTAGCAAGAACTGCATTAGAATATGCCATAAACAATAGTATGATTGATGTACTAGATCACTTAATAGAAAAACTATCAGCTTGTGAAAATGAAGAAAGTCAAAATTGGGCTGAAGTCTATCGAATTGATCGAGAGGTGGTCAAAGGAAATTTAAGCTTGATAGAGGCTACTAGTACATTAACATACATAAGAACTGAATCTAAGGAAATTAATACTTTTAGGAAAGTACTTCAGTTGTACAATTATTATGATTTAAAAAGCTTTGAAATGATATCAAGTATGAGTGAGCTAGTACGTAAAGAAATAGAGCAATTAGAAGATAGTTATATGAAAAGTTCGTTACTTACTAGATTCAATTTAATTATGCAATCAGTTTACGTTCACTTAAATCAATTAGAATTATCTAGAGACTATGGGAAACTAATTATTAATAATGAAGTTAACGAACTAGCAAAAGGTATTGCTTTTCGCAGTTTAGGTAACTCCTTTATTCAGTCTAGCATGGATTTTGCTTTGGAGTTTCTTTACAAATCAAAAGAGAAGTTTCTGAATTTAAGACATCATGTTGAATTAACACATACACAAAGAAGTATTAACTTTGCTCATTGTTATTGGAATAAGCCTGAAAAGTTCAGTAGAACATCACCTTATAATGCACTAGAAGAAAAACAAGGGTATGCATTTTATTTAATAAAGACTAAAGATTTTCAAGAAGCTGAAACTCTCCTAAATGAAGTAAAGCAAGAAATCTCTAACGATTTTCAATTAGGGTTCCATTATTATTACAGAGGTCTACTAGAAAATAGTGAAAAGCGCTATTATGAGTCAGTTACACACTTTAAAAAAGCAGGAGATTACTACTATAGAAACTTACCTTTACTAGAATTAAAAAAGCTCGGGGTAAATAAAGTAGTTCTCGATGCTTTGCGTGTATAACAATAAACATCAAACAAGAAGGAGAATATATTTATGAAAAAGTTTCTTTGTGGTTTATTTTTACTTTCAGCCCTATTAGTCAGCTCACCATTAGTGGATACTGCTGACCCTAGTGGTAGTCCTAGAATTCAAAGTTCAGATCTTTCGTAAAACAAAAAACAGAGGATACCCTCTGTTTTTTGTTTTACGTCTTAATTTTTATATAGCCACGGTCATCTGTACTCAAAGTGTCATTAACAAACAAATAAAAAAGGATTATAGTACTTCCTCATACATGTGCTCAGATAAGACTCTTTTAATTCCCTCAGGGATAGGCTCTGATTTTTGGGTCTCAAAATTAAAATTAACATACGTTGAGGTGCCTTTTGCACAAACAACCCCATCTTGTTTTATTTCTTCATACACTTCAAAACTAGAGTTACCTATTCTTGCAATCCACGTTTGCACGATTACTGGTCTACCATAGAAAATTTGACTTACGTACTCTACATTCATTTTCAAGATAACACATCGCCAGTTTGAAAATGATAAATCTGGTGTAAACAATCGAAAGATATCATCTCTCCCTGACTCAAACCAAATTGGAATAGTTGTGTTGTTAATGTGTCCAGCTCCATCCGTTTCTGAAACACGCGGCTCAATGATCTTTTCAAACATTTTTACACACCTCTATCGTTTCCATCTTCTAACACGATTACAATAGTGACCCTTCATATGCTGCTGAATAAATTTCATAGATGGCGTCCCATTTTAATTCGACTGGACTTCTTGCTAATAATCTCGTTTGCTTTACTGCATCATCCGTGAGCAAACTAATATGTTTCTTCTCAATACCATACTCTTTCAAACTCGTAGGAAGATTTAATTGTTTATTAAGATTGAAAAGTGTAGCCACACACCTTTTTGACATTTGCTCCTTACTTTCTATTGGTTGAGCTTTTGGACTTAATTTTAAAAAGATATCTGTCAGCTTTTCTTGACAACCTTCTCGAATATAATGCATTACATAAGGAAGTAATACCGCATTTGACTCTCCGTGCGGTAACTTAAATCGGTTTCCAAGCGGATAAGCAAGCGCATGAACACCACCTACTCCGGCATTATAAAATGCAAGACCCGCCATATAACTAGCAGTACACATTTGCTCTCTGGCTTTTTCATTACCCCCATTTGAGAACGCAGTTACCAAAGACTGTCCAACAAGTTCGACTGCCTTTATCGCAACGCCATCAGTAATATCGTTAGCATTGACCGAAATGTACGCTTCAATTGCATGAGTTAAGGCATCAATTCCTGTAGCTGCAGTTATTTTCGGGGGAACAGACATCGTTAAAAGTGGATCAACGATCGCTACATCTGATAATAAATAGGGATGTGACACAACATCTTTAGTTCCTTCTAAAGATAATACAGAAATGTCTGTTACTTCAGAACCTGTACCAGCTGTTGTTGGAATCATAACCTTGGGCAATCCCTTATATTGTATTGTTTTGGTGCCCGTTAAATTTAAGTAATCCTTCACTTCACCATCATTGCCGGCTAATACTGCTCCTAATTTAGCTAAATCAAGAGCACTTCCTCCGCCAACACCAATGACTAACTCAAATTTTCCATTTCTTATGTGTTCAACTAATTTTTCAGCAGTTGAAAGTGGTGGCTCTGGAACAATATCAGTGTAAATTTCTATAGTATATGACGAGATGGATTCTAATGCTTTTGAACAAATTCCAAGGTCAACTAAGTTTTTTTCAGTAATCACAATAATTTTACTTACGCCTAATTTCTGTACTTCATTATAAAGATTATTAATAGCCCCAACACCTACATAACTTAATTCAGGAAATATAAGTTTTGAATACAAAAAGCGTCCTCCTTATTTTGTAAATTATTCCTATATTCTTCTCTTTCCATCTTAATAAATCCTTTAAAATAAACGTGATTTTATATGAATAAGACAGAGGATATAAAAAAAGGCTCTTTTCTAAAAGATTGTTGCTTTTAGCTATTGGACCGTTAACCAAGCGAAAGCTTGGTTCTTCACGCTTTGACGTGAAGCCTTTGAACATAAATCAGCCAGATGGACAAATGAATTTGTCCATTAGGGCTGATTTATGTTCAAAAAACGGTCCAATAGCAACAAAGTTTACGAAAACAGCTTAAAAAAATGAGGCTGTCTCATCTATTTATGAGTCAGCCTCTAGTATTGTAATTCGATATAATTTACCGGTTAAATTATGCTTCAATTTTACTTAACGTTGTTGTAAGAACTGGTACGATTTGCTTTTTACGAGATACAACACCTTTTAACGTAGCTGTGTTATTAGTTAGTTTCACGTTAAATGCTTGTTCCACAGCACTTGTAGCTTCACCTATAGCAACACCAACTGAATCGTTATTTAAGATATCAGTCACTACAAAGAGGAATAGATCTAAGTTTTTATCAGCAACTACTTTTTCTAAAGCTGCTTCTAGTTCGTCTTGACGTGCAAGTACATCATTCGTATCTACTACATTCACTTGAGCAATTTCAACTTTTTTAGAACCCATCTCAAATTCTTTTGCATCAAGTGAAATCAGTTCGGCAATTGTCTTTTCACTTAAGTCCGCACCCGCTTTTAACATCTCTAAACCGTAGCTTTCTAAATCTACTCCCGCAATCTCAGCTAATTCACGAGCTGCTGCAACATCTTGATCAGTGCATGTTGGTGATTTTAATAATAAAGTATCTGAAATAATCGCTGATAGCATTAATCCAGCCATTTCTTTAGTTACTTCTACACCATTCTCTTTATGTAATTTATTTAAAATCGTTGTCGTACAACCAACTGGCTCAGCTCGATAATACAATGGATCACTTGTTTCAAAATTTGCAATACGGTGATGGTCAATAACTTCAAGTACACGAACTTCATTGATATCATCTGCACTTTGTTGACGTTCATTATGGTCTACTAAGATAACACTTTCTACTTCCCCCGCTACTTTTTCCACTAGGCGAGGAACTTCTACTTGAAAATGGTCTAACACAAATTGTGTCTCTCCATTTAATTGACCTAATCGAACAGGTTCAGCGTTCAGTCCAAGTTTATTTTTTAATTCAGCGTAAACAATAGCAGAACAAATTGAATCGGTGTCTGGATTTTTATGTCCAAAAACAAATACTTTCTCCATTATTAATCCTCCTAGTCGTTAGTAGAAATTAAAGGAAACCACTCCATATACAAATGATTGCCCAAATTATAGTTTATCACATACTCGGTATCTTTCACTCACAAAATTTCAAATATACATGAATATCACCTGATATTAACATTCGATTTTAAAGCAACTTGCCGATTAATTAAAGGATTGTGAAGAATTTCGTCCTATTTTGTAGTATTTTTATAGGATTATAAGATAAATTCATATTTTATTTCGTAATAAGTTAATTTATCAAGATATCCACTTGTATCGTTTTTTCATATTTTACTAGATTATGATTTAATAATTTAGTCTGTAAATTTTTCTTAAAAAACTTAAAAAGTAAAGGAAGTGTATGATTTGGATAGTAGTGATAGGTCGATTTTTAAAGTTTCAGTAGGTATAGCTGCCATTTTTGTAGTAATAGGTGTGCTGATTCCTGATCAATTAAGTACGGCAATGGGAATTGCCCAAAGCTTTGTTCTCGAATCATTCGGATGGTTTTATCAGTTAGTCGCAACATTTTTCCTCGGGTTTACGATTTTTATGATCTTCAGCAAATATGGAAAAATTAAGCTAGGGAAACAGGAAGCCAAACCTGAATTTAGTCGTCCTACTTGGTTTGCCATGTTGTTCTCTGCCGGGATGGGAATTGGACTCTTATTCTACGGAGTTTCAGAACCGATTGCCCACTTTACAAACCCTCCACTAGGAGATGGAAGTACCGAACAATCCGCCATTTTAGGAATGCGTTATACATGGCTTCACTGGGGTTTACATGCGTGGGCTATTTATGCAATTGTTGCGTTAGCTCTGGCGTATCAAAAATTTAATAAAGGAGCACCTGGATTAATGAGTGCAACACTTTATCCTGTGCTTGGTGAAAAGGTGAAAGGTCCCATCGGTCAAACGATTGATGTCGTAGCCGTTTTTGCAACATTGTTTGGTGTAGCAGCCTCCCTTGGTTTAGGCTCACAGCAAATCAATGCAGGGTTAGAATACTTAATTGGTATCCCTAATAACTTTATGGTACAAATGGTGATCATGGCGATTATCACTATTCTTTTCATCATCTCAGCAAACACAGGAATTTCACGTGGAATTAAATATTTGAGTAACGTAAATATGTCCATTGCTACGTTATTATTCTTTACTATGCTAATTCTTGGCCCTACTTTGTTCCTCCTCAATATGTTTACAACAAGCTTAGGTGCGTATGTGCAGAATGTAACTCTTATGGGGTTACGTATTTCTCCATTTGATGCTAATGAATCAGCATGGACTAAAAGCTGGACAGTCTTCTATTGGGCTTGGTGGATTTCGTGGACACCGTTTGTTGGTATGTTCATTGCCCGTGTTTCTAAAGGTCGAACGATTCGTGAGTTTACGATAGCAGTCCTTTTAGTACCATCACTTGTATGCGGTCTTTGGTTTACTGTATTTGGAGGAACGGGCATATATTTAGAGCTAATTCAAGGATTAAACGTTTCTGGACAAGGTCTTGAAACAGCTTTGTTCTTTGTGTACCAACAATTACCATTTGGCATTTTATTATCAATTTTAACCATTGCATTAATTACGACGTTTTTCGTTACATCTGCTGATTCTGCAACCTTCGTATTAGGTATGCTAACTACTGGAGGAAAGCTAAACCCTTCTAACCGTGTCAAAGTGACCTGGGGTGTCATCTTAGTTGCTTCTACCCTGGTATTAATGGCATCAGGTGGTTTAGCTGGGTTGCAGACAGCGATTATCGTAAGCGCCCTACCATTAACTTTTATTGTATTAGTGATGAGTTATGGATTAATAAAAGCTCTTAATCAAGAGCTAAATACAGATAAATCAATTAAACAAACTAAAAAAGAGAAGCTGTTGTCAAAAAAAACAGCCAGTTAACAACATTATCGTTCCAAAACTAATAACGTCCCAAGTGAGGAGGAATCACTCGGGACGTTTCTCATAAGTAATGCTACAGAAAACAAAGAGTCGACTTTTTGTTTTTTTCACTTAACCCTTTAAGATACATTAATATGTTTATATAATTTCCTCTCTAATTCTAATAAAATTTCTTTTCCTTCACTTTCACTTACTAATTTTAATCGAATAACAAAATCTATTGTTTTAGAAAGTCCGAAAATATGTGTATTTAATATTTCTTCATACATTGGACGGGTTGGCACTTCCATTTTTTCCTTTTGTACGATCAATAAATACTCAATCTTATTCGCTTCATTTCTCAATAAATTCAGTGCTCGAGCTTTTATACCAACATTCGCTTCTTCCATAAAATACCTCCCCTTAAACTTTGTATTGTTATACCATATTATTCTCCTGTGATTTCATGCATGGGAATTTTTATCTTTTTAAAGTTGTTGTTATTGACTTTAATCACAACTATTATGAGCTGGAGAGTGGTTTTAAAAAAATAGCATCAATTTTTTATAAAAGGAGAATACTAAAAAAATGTTTTGACCATTAGGTTTATTCTTTAAGGCGAATGGTAAAACATATACTATACCCTACTAGAGGTAAAAAGGAGGTTAAAATGTGTCCGAGCATTTTATAGAATTAAACGAAATGTTTCAAAGAACTAAAGACGGTATACATAACTTCATGAATATTTTGACACCACGGATTGAAAATGCAAAAGATGACCATGAACGGCTTTATTATCACCATATTTACGAAGAAGAAGAGCAACGGCTTGATCGACTTAATGCACTCATACCGAAAATTGAGTATTTCTTAGAGCATAATGTACCTAAAACTGCTGAAAATACAGACTTCATTCGTTTGTTGCAAGATATTAGTCTTGAAAAATTTGGGTTACATAACTTTCTTGAACATCTAGATTTATCACTGTTTTCATTTAAAGATACTGAATACGCCGAACAATTACATCAAATGCGGAATATTACAGATAACGATTACCAGAGCATTAAAGGAATATTAAATGATTTAAATCAACAATTTGATGGTGCTGCTTCAGCGGCTGGTTCTATACCGACAGATGAGAAGGAAAACGTTCATGATAACTTAAAGATCGAAAAGTATACCAATACTAAGGCAGAACCACATTCCCATCAGCCTAGTCAGCCAGTCAAAGAGAATAAAACATTAAAAAGATTAACAGTTGGAAGTTTGAAAGAGAATTAGGAGGTTATGAATATGAATAAATTACAAAGGTATGATGAAGCACCTTTAAATCAAAGTGAATGGGACAAATTGGATGAAATTGTTATTGAAAATGCTCGTCGAAATTTAATTGGGAGACGTTTTATGGACATCTATGGCCCGCTTGGTCAAGGAGTTCAATCGGTTGTAAATGATATTTTTGAAGAAACTGAACGTGGAAGTATAAGTTATCACGGTGAAGAACTAGATATGTCATCCTCTACTCAACGTATTCACCTTAGTATTCCGCTTCTTTACAAAGATTTTGGTTTATACTGGAGAGACATTGAACAAGCAAGAGCATTAGATATACCTATTGATTTTTCACCAGCTGCTAACGCAGTAACACAGTGTGCTTTACTAGAAGATGATCTGATCTTTAATGGCTCAAACGAATTTAATGTTCCAGGTCTTACAAACGTAAAAGGACATTTATCTCACATACGTTCTGATTGGATGAAATCAGGAAATGCATTTACTGATGTTGTAGAAGCACGAAATAAGTTACTTAAAATGGGACATAGCGGCCCGTACGCTCTCATTTTATCTCCTGAATTGTATGCATTACTCCATCGTGTTCACCAAGGTACAAATGTACTCGAAATTGAGCATGTACGTGAATTAGTCACAGATGGTGTTTATCAAACACCTGTCCTTAAAGGACAATCAGGCGTTCTTATTGCAACTGGCCGTCATAATCTTGACCTTGTCATTGCAGAAGATATCGAAACTGCCTATATGGACAGTGAAAATATGAACCATCTATTCAGAATATATGAGTGTATCGTACCGCGAATTAAACGTCCTAGTGCTATCTGTACATTAGAAGACCCTAATGAATAAATAAAAATGGCTGTCCCATAATTAAAATGGTGTCAGGCACCTTTAGTACAGTAAAGGTGCCTGACACTTTTCTCTTGAATCGAACGACATTTTTATTGTTTTTTACGCGATTTTGTTAACTTTATTACTAATCTTGAAAATCAATTCTTGACCAATTTCTTGATCATTCTCTATAGGTTTAACACCAACATCTTCAATAATTAATTTTGCTTCTTCAAGAAAAGGCTTTGTATATGCACCTTGGTCCGCTTTAAATAGTCGTTTTAAGTATTTTACCTTTTCTTTTACTTTCATTGCTCTGTAATACTTATTTCTTATCATAGCTACCTTTTTATGAACGGGTGATGTGATCGAACTAATATCATTTACATGGACGATCATACAAACACCATCTTCTGTCATAAATCCAATAGTGTAAAAAACTGAGCCCGAATAGTCTATATTCGTAAAAACAGGATTTCTAAAAACCTCTCCAGTTCTGAGTTTAATAGTTTCAGCCTCTATTCCCCCGCCAATTTTCCGCTCATTAGAAAGAATTGTATAAAAATCATGGAAACCGTTGATTGAATTGTTCATATTTCCATCCCCTTACCATTGAGAATAATACTCATCTCTAGTGATATTGATTATCATTCTATAGTAAAAATGGAGAAGCGTCAATGTACAATCGTTGCCAATATAATAACGAATTAGAAAAAGACCAACCAATCCACTAAATTATTATATTCTTACATGTATTTTATTACACATCACCCATTATTATGTTATAGTTTTATTAATCGCAATTAACGATAGCCTGACAGGCAAGTCGATACCCAAAATTAACTTGATCCTGCAATTTTTTTTGTTCCTGTGTTGTTACCTCTTTTAAACACGAATTGCCGGACATTACCTTAACTGTACATTTCCCACACGATCCTTTTTTACATTTATAAGCTAATAACTGATTTTGATCTAGCGCTAAGTCTAAAAGTAAACGGTTCTTCTGATTTGGAGTGATTGTAAAAGTCTTAGAATTTTGCATTACTTCTATCTTTTGTTTTACTTGTTTTTCCTGCTTAAAATCATTTTTTGGTTTAAATTTAACATCCTTCATTTTAGTTTCAGAGAACTTTACAGGTTCTACTTTTATTGTTTTAAGAGAACCAACTGTCAGTTTACGTGTTTTCATAGCTCTTCACCTCAATTATTAATACTCTTTTCCAAAGCATAGCCAAAAATTAGAAGTTTTATGATGGTTCAGTTTAGAATTAGTTAGCTTATTCAAGAAATTCAAAAGTTGGGGCATTAGTCTTACATTAATTTCAACTGTTAATAAATGAAGAAAAAGTTATATTTATACCCATTCTGTGTAATCTAAAATATGAGGTGAAAAAATGATAAAGAATCAGCCCGACAGTAGTTTTGACTTACATACACATCACGAGCGTTGTGGACATGCAGAAGGTAGCATCGAAGATTATATTCAAGCTGCTATAAAAAATGGCTTAGATGTAATAGGAATTGCTGACCACGCTCCTTATTTCCATATGGAAAAAGACCAACCCAGCCCTGGAATTACAATGGCTAAAAGTGATTTTCCTCACTACGTAAATGAAGTTGTATCCTTAAAAGAAAAATACCGTGATAAAATTCAAGTACTACTCGGCATTGAGTGTGATTTCTTTCCTGGACAAATGCAAAATTATGAAAAGGAATTAAAAAAATATCCGTTTGATTATCTTATTGGTTCTGTTCATTTTGTAGAAAACATTAGTATTTTTAAAAAGGGACGATGGGAAGGATTAACTGCGGAACAACAAAAAAAAACGAAAGAAGAATACTACCGCCTCATTGAGCTTTCAGCCCGAAGTGGATTGTTTCAAATTCTCGGACATATAGATGCTATGAAAGGCTTTTTTCCTGCCTTTTCTACGATTGAATCTGATGTAATTGAAAAAACCCTCCCCATAATTGCAAACCATGAACTTGCGATAGAAATTAATACATCTGGAAAAACAAAAGACTGCGGTGGTTGGTACCCATCAGATGATATATTGGAAAGAGCTCTTCATTATAACGTCTCAGTTACTTTTGGTTCTGATGCACACATTCCTGAACGAGTTGGCGACGAATTTGATCTCGTAAAACAAAAATTAAAAGAAATTGGCTTTAAAGAATGGGTCTACTTTATTGATAAGAAAAGAAAAATTGTATCACTATAAGAAAACCTAATACTAAGCACTGCTAAGCTATAGTTATCTTAATTCAAAGAGCCAGACACTCAATACACGAAGTAAAGTATCGATCACTGGCTCTTATCATAAACTATATAGAAACATCAAACTCATTATTCTCCATTAAAAAAATTAAGCTTTTAACCTAGAATCTTTTATCGTATTAGTTTGTTTTGTTTGATAATCTAAATGAAGTTTCATGCAACCTAGTGCTCCACATAAACAAATGAATGCCGAAAGTAGAAATGCCACGAAATAATCGTTTGTCATTTCTATGACTACTCCTGTGATAACAGGGGAAATTATTTGACCAATACTAAAAAAAATAGTGATAAAGCCCATTGCAACTGGAACTTGAGAACTTTCAACAAAGTCAGCAACACTCGCATTCATAATCGTTGGGACTCCCCACAGCGTTAATCCGTAAAAAATAACTTCTAGTACAATAAATAAGGTTGACGTAGACAAAATTAAGGCAACTAACATTGAAAATTGGATGATTAAAACAAACGACAAAGCAAACATACGCCCAAACCTGTCAGAAACCCCTCCCCAAACAAATCCACTTATGATACTAGCAAGTCCTGCTATTGAAAAGAATAATCCCGCTATTCCTTTAGAAAAATCAAGATCCTTCATTAAGTAGTCCACTAAAAAAGTCGAAAAAATTAAATAGCTAAAGCCCCATGACATATAAATAAACCCAATAATCCAAATCTGTTTACTTTTATAAACTTGCCATTTGTCGTTTTGACGTGGGGGGCTGGAAGCATCGTGAGAATTTTTATCTGACTTAGACTTTTCTTCTCCTATTGCTTGAATCCCCAGTTCTTCTGGAGAATTTTTTAAGTATATCGCATTTATAATGATAAATATTACTGTTACGAGAGATAGAATATACCAACTTATCCGCCAACCTTCATCAGTAATATTAACAATAGAAGGAACAACAAGGCCACTTATAACAATCCCGAGTCCTAATCCACCCATCGCGGTACCAATTGCCATACCTTTCTTATTGTTAGAAAACCACCGCCCAGCAAGACCCATTGCAGGTATTGAAGAACCACCAGAGCCGATACCTAAAAGTAAGCAACCAAAATATGCTACCCAAAACGAATGTGCATTAGCACAGATAACCATAGCAATCGCTAGAATAATCATGGAATAGTTAATAATTTTTTTGGCACCAAATCTGATAACGAAATAACCTACAATAGAAACACTTACTAAATAACCAAGAAATGCAGCTGATGCAATTAAGCCGATGTGACGATAATCGAGTCCCAATCCTTCTCGCATAAACGGTAAAATTGCACCTAAGGAAAACCTCCCGAAACCTAAGCTTCCTAGCATTGTACAAAATAATAAGAAAAGAATGATCCACCCTTTATGTATTTGTCTCATTCTACCCTCCTGAACATTTTGACGTTGTTAGTTTTTACTTACTCAATGTTAAAAGCATTTTTTTAAATGCTTCTTTTTCATTAGCTGTGAAACTTTCCAATACTTTTTTATTTAGTTCTTCAACACAATTACACACTGGCTCTTCCAATTCCATACCTTTGCTAGTTAAAAACAATAGGCTTTTTCGGCGATCTTTCGGATCATTCTTTCTTGTTAATAAATAATTGTTTATCATTCGATCGATCACACCTGTTATTGTTGAGTTATCAAGCTTTAGTAAAGTTGATATTTCCGTCGAACTCAATCCATCCTTCTCCCATAGTAAATACAACACACCATATTGGACAGGGGTAATACCAAACTCTTTTAGTCTTAACTTAAACATTTGATGAACATTTTGTTGTGATTTTGCAAGAAGAAAGTTAATACAATCTACTAGCTTCAAAACCCTCACCTACCCTACCTATTATTTTATTTTTCGGATTATACTGATAATTCTACAGCCTAAACATATACTTTGCAAACAAATATTTTGCATACCAAATATATGTGAAGAATAATCTTTCTTAACTTAGTCGCCTTACTTATGAGATTAGACAACCTTAAACTTAATTATTTTAAATTTGCATTTAACCCTAACAAAGAGGGATTAAAGGCCGAATACCTTTAATCCCTCTTAAAAATAAAGTTTAAGCCAATTAATAAACGCTGTTTTGTTCACAGTTCATCACGTATATCAACTCTTTTAATAAGCAAACATTATCCTAATTTCTTTTGCTCCTTTGGTGCAATATGTAAGTCAGAGCATTTTCCTGCTTTTAGAATAAAGCTATCTGATTGTATTGGAAATTTCCCTTCTAATATCTTTGCAATGTTAATTAATTTATCGAGATCAACACCTGTATTAATACCCATTTCCTCGAACCCATGGATAAGATCTTCAGATGCAATATTGCCGCTTGCATTCGGTGCATATGGGCATCCCCCAAGGCCAGCAACTGAACTATCGAAGTCGGTTACACCTTCTTCTAAACCAGCAACAGCATTCGCAAATGCCATTCCTCTTGTATTATGAAGATGGAGAGAGAATTTAAGCTGTGGATACTTTTCCCTTAATACTCTTATTACTTGCTTTACTTTGAATGGGTTAGCCATACCTGTTGTATCTGCTAATGAAAGGTCTAAAATCCCCAAATCAATATAGCGTTCACAGATGGCTGACAACCTTTCAATTGGAACTTCACCTTCATAAGGGCAACCAAATGCGACAGAGATGGAACCGGATACTATAACTGTACTTTCACTAGCTCTTTTTACGAGTGACTCAAAACCCTTCATTGCATCAAAGGTTTTACTATTTGCATTGTTAAGACTATGAGAATCCGAAGCTGATAGCATTAATTTAACCTTATCTACTCCTGCTACAATTGCCCGATCTAAGCCTCTTAAATTAGGAATTAGTGCACGTAGCTTAACACTATTATTCCTTTTTATACCTTGTACGACTTCTGTTGCATCCTTTAATTGAGGAATTGCTTTCGGATGTACAAACGATGTAATTTCGATTTGTTTATAATTACAGTCAATAAGCTTATTGACAATTTCAATTTTTTCATCGGTAGGGATAGAATCAGGTAAACTTTGAAACCCATCACGTGGACATACCTCTGTAATTGTCACTTCATTTGGATAACTCATAAATAGCCTCCTATATTACCTTATCTTCTTTTAGTTTTTCAATCTCTTCTGGCCTAAGATTTAATAACTCTCCAAGGATCGATTCGTTATGTTCTCCTAGATCTGGTGCAATTTCCCGAATGGCTCCTGGTGTCTCTGAGAATTTAGGCACAATTCCTGGCATTTTAATTTTTCCAAGACGCGGGTGATCGACTTCTACAATGTTTTCTCTTTCTTTATAGTGGTCATCTTCAAAAATATCTTTAATACTATTAATTGGACTGATCGGTACCCCATATTCATCTAAAAGTTCTTGCAGTTCTTGTCTATTTTTAGTTTTTACCCAATCGGCAACAATGCCATTTGTCTCTTCAAATCTTTTAAGGCGTTCTGAGTTTGTATAGTACCTTTCATCCTCAAGCATATCTTCTCTCCCCATTGCCTGAGCGAGTCTTTCGAATGTACGATCAGAGCTTGTCACTAAAACAATCCAATGTCCATCCTTTGTTTGGAAAGTACCAGCAGGACTTGAGTGACCACTTAAGCCTGGTGACCTTTCTTTAATTTTTCCGTTTTGATCATACTCAGCCACTAAAAACTCCATCATGCGAAAAACTGATTCATATAATCCCATATCTACATACTGACCCGTACCGTTCTCATTAGCATCGCGGTAATATAAAGCACTTGCTGTTGCAAATGCAACGTAAATTCCAGTAATGTAATCCGTTAATGAAAAAGAAGGACTAATTGGAGGACGGTCCGTATACCCATGTAAATAAGTAAAACCACTAAATGCTGTTGCAGGTGTCCCGAACCCTGCTTTACTAGAATATGGTCCCGTTTGTCCATAACCTGTCACACGAATCATAATTAGATTTTCATTCTCTTTCTTTAGCTCTTCATATCCAACATTCCACTTTTCTAATGTACCTGGTCTAAAGTTCTCAATCACAACATCTGACTGCTTTACTAGTTTTTTAAGAATCGATTGCCCTTCTTCTTTATGAAGGTCTAGAGTGAGTGATTTCTTATTTCTAGCTAAACCAGGCCAGCGTAATGGTTCATCATTATGAAAAGGCCCCATATAACGTAGTGAGTCACCTTTGCCAGGCATTTCTACTTTAATTACTTCAGCTCCAAAATCCCCCAACAATGTTGCACCAAATGGAGCTGCGATCATCGTTGATAAATCTAGTATTCTAATTCCTGCCAGTGGTCCACCATTCTTTGTAACAGTACTCATTTATGATACTCCTTTCAAGATGCTAGTTTTTCCTTTTGTTTTGCTGAAAACATGTACTTCTATATCATAAGATCACACTTTTGATCTATTTTTCGTTCTTCATTCTAACAATTAAAACCTACTACTTAATATCTGCTTTTCTCCAATCTAATCTTGGCAATTCAAATAATTGCTCTGTCTTGGTGTACCACTTTCCACCCATTCTCCCTACAGCATGCAGATGTTCCATTTTTATTTTTCCCTCCTCAACAAGATCATCATCAACAGTTACTTGAATAACTTCACCAATGACGAGACTATGCGGGGAAGAGCCTATCTCAATGATTTGATCTAACTTGCACTCCATATGGATAGGCGATTCCTTTATGGAAGGCGGACTAACTACTTTTGAACGAACTGGAGTCAGTCCTGCTAATTTCAATTCATCTTGATCTACTTGAAAATCCTTTGATGTAATATTCATTTGTTCAACATTTGAAGAGGTAACGAGATTTACGACAAATTCCTTCGTTCTCTCTATGTTAATGACTGTATCCTTTTTTTCACCTTGACGCCTCTCTACTGCAAATAAAGTTAAAGGTGGTTCTATTGAAACACCTGTAAAATAACTAAAAGGTGCGGCATTAAAAATACCATTCTCGTCTAAAGTTGTAACCCATGCAATCGGTCGTGGGACAATACAACTTGTTAGTAGACTGTATGCTTCTTTAGCATTAAGTTGACTTAGTTCAAAATCCAATGTATTCCACCCCAATATTTAAAATTGGCAAGAAAGATATTTTTTGAATATTATAGGTAAATAGCAGTACTATTCTCTATTGTCTTTTTTGACATAGTTCGATAAGTTCAGCCATATCCTGCTTCTCTTCAATATTCATAATCCAATCGATGATAAGTTCCTGCTGTTGTCTATCAAATACTTCCTCTGTGAGTTTACAAAACTTTGTAGTCAATTCTTGTTCTGTTAATTTTTTATTCGGACCACCCTTTGCGATATCAATTCTTTCCTGATAGACTTTCCTACTAGTAGTTTCAATCTCTACGACAGCTGGCATAACCTTGGGATAATCTTTTTCTAAAGTGCTAGAATTGATTACATTTACTTTATTAGCAAATTCTTTGATGTCTTTATCCTTTAATAATTCATCTGTGAAAATCGTTTCGTCCGCCTTTTTTGTTTTTAGCCAAACGGCTAAAGCATACGGAATACTAAACTTTGCAGATAAAGCATTATGATATTCCTTATTACATAATGTTGCAGCACGTGAATAGGTAGATACACTCACCTTCGTAATCTCATCAATCGAAAGCTGGTGTTGGTCGATAATCGATACAAATGCATCAATTGGCGCATGAGTATAACGACAAAATGCATAAGGCTTATAATAATTTTGCTCAATATCCCACAAATCATCTTTTTGTCTAATCAGAGCTGTTTCATCAAATTCAGAACCTAGAATAGAAGAATATACATATTCAATATTTCTTTTTGGGGCATAGTGTCCCGTTCTTAATAATGATAGAGATTTAATCCCCATTTCAATCGCATGCCCAGCATAAATATTTCTAATCATTGCTCCTTCTAGGGCTGCATTCCACATTGTAGGTAAAGCAAAGGTTGCGCTAATGTTTAATCCTTCTATCATTTCTTCTTCTGATACATTCTCTAATAAGAAAGTAGATGCTGCTGCTCCCATGACTCCCCATGTACCATGAGCATGTGCTTCAGAATGAAGCGTTGTTGCTCTTCCAAACCTAGAACATGCTTCATAGGCTTTTATTAAAACACTTAAAAAATTTTTGCCACTATAATTCTCTTTTTTCTGAACATAGGTAATGAGAACTGGAACTACATGGGCAGCAGGGTGACCTTTACTATATTGATTCCCCTCATCCATCTCTGTCGCAACTCCAGCTGTTCCATGGAGAAACGCAGAATGATAAAGACTCGTTTTATAACACGTTCCGATAATTGCAAACCTTCCGATATCTTCACCGACTAATTCCTCCAAAAGCTGTTGACATTCCTTTTGCTGTATACCAGCCACCATTGCTGCAATCGTATCCAACAGTACGAATTTTGCAGATTGAATCGTTTCTTTGCTAAACTCATCCCAATCAGTATGATATAATGTGGAGACTAAATGCTTCATTAATTCCCTCCAATACTATTACTCATTAAACTATTTACGAACGGACCATATAACCTAACCGTTCATTGATTTCTGTTGCGCCTTTTAATAAAATTTCAATAAGTTCCCGTTCTCGTTCATCTGATAAACGTTGAATAGGTCCTGCAATTGTTAAACTGGCAACCATTTGTCCATTTTGTCCAAAAAGTGGAACAGCAACTGCAAAACTTCCTGGAACTCGCTCACCTGTGGTGACACAATAGCCACTACTTTTTATAGATTCCATTTCTTCTAATAACTGCTCAATTTCATATGAAGAAATCTCGTTACCTAAATTCTCGATTACTTGTTTCTTCTCATTTTCTGGTAAAAAAGTAAGTAATACCTTTCCAGAAGCCCCTAAATGTATGGGTTTTCGTTCACCAATCCTAACAAAGTTTCTGACATCTAAAGGACTATCCACTTTCTCAACACATATTCGATTAGATCCATCAATTACATTTAACTCAACGGTTTCATTTGTTTGTTCCATTAGACTTTTCATTATAGGCAAGGAAACCGATCTAAAATCTAGTTGATTTTGTACGATACTCCCTAACCTAAAGAAGTTAAACCCTAATGAATAACGATGATTATCAAGATTTCTCTCAATGTAATTATAAGCTTCTAACGTATCTAACAATCTGAAAATGGTACTTTTAGGATAATTAAGTTCCTCTTGTATTTCACTGATTGATAAACTTGTTCGATCCATTGTATATAAGGATAAAATTTTAAGCATTTTTTCAATGGATTTAACCATTACACCATATCCCCCTCTATAGCCTCAGGCTTAATATTATATAACCCACTAGATGAAGTACAATTTCCTCCAGCTCATATTTAATTCTATTTCTATACAGTGTTATGAACTAATCCCAAGATACGAGGCTTTAAGCTTATCATTGTTTAAGAGGCTAGCAGCACTACCTTCGATGACAATTTGACCATTTTCAATAACATAGCCTCGATCTGATAGGGATAGAGCCTGGTTTGCATTCTGTTCTACGATTAAAACCGTTACTCCTTGTGATTTAATTTGTTTAATAATGTCAAATACTTGTTTTGTTAATAAAGGAGATAATCCCGTTGAAGGTTCATCTAATAACAATAATTTGGGCTCAGACATAAGTGCACGGCCGATTGCTAGCATCTGTTGCTGTCCACCGCTCATACTACCTGCAACCTGACTTTTTCTTTCTTTTAAAATAGGGAATAGTTCAAAGCAATACTCTATATTTTTTTTCATATTTTTACGAGCTTTAGAGATATAAGCACCTAACTCTAAGTTTTCATAAACTGTCATATTCGAAAATAATTTTCTACCTTCTGGTACTTGAATTAATCCCGTTTCCACAATTTCCTCTGGTTTTTTCTTCTCAATCGATTGACCCTCAAATTCTATTGAACCTGACCACGCTTGAATTAAACTAGAAAGAGTACGCAAAGTTGTAGATTTACCAGCACCATTCGTTCCTAGTATACTTACAACCTCACCAGATTCAACATGAAAGGAAATATCTCTTAAAACTTGAACGTTTCCATAGCCGACATTTAGGTTAGTTACTTTTAGCATGACATTTCCTCCCCTAAATAAGCTTCCACTACTGTTTTATTTTTCATAACTTCTACTGGATTTCCTTCAGCAATTTTTTCTCCTAGATGCATAACGGCTAAACGGTCAGAAAGGGCCATAACTGCCGACATTAAATGCTCGATAAAAAAGATCGAAATCCCTCTATCTCGAATATCTTTAATTAACTCAATAAATTCATTTACCTCAGATGGATTTAACCCAGACATTACTTCATCTAAAAATAAAACTTTAGGTTGAGTCGCTAATGCACGGGCAACCTCTACCTTTTTTTGTTCAGGAAACGTTAAGTCTTTCATTCTTGTATAAGCCTTCGAATCCATTCCAATGTACTCCAATTGTTGCAATGCAAGTTGCTCTGCATCTTTAAAGGATTTCACCCTATTAAACGCACCTACGATTACATTCTCTAGCAATGTTAAATTCCCAAAGGGTTGAACAATTTGAAACGTTCGCGCAATCCCTTTTTTACAAATATGTTCAGGCTTTAAACCTTTTATTTCTTCATTATTATATTTAACAGACCCTTCTTCAGGATTGTGAAATCCACATACGGAATGAAACAGTGTCGTTTTACCCGCCCCGTTTGGACCTACTAAACCTAAAATTTCACCTTTATTAATGCTTAAACTAACATTATTTACTGCAACAAGACCTGAAAATCTTTTTGTAAGGTTCTCAATAGTTAGTAAACTCATCTGCCATCACCCCTTTTTCGTTTCAACATTGGATATATCATTATGAACTTTAGATACCTTTTTTTCATTGTCCTTTTCCCGACTATCGAACTTATTTTGGAACCATCCGACAATACCTTCTGGCAGATAGAGGATAACTAGGACAAGAATTAAACCATATGCCATTAAATGTACCCCAACAAAATCTCCAAAGAGAGCACTTGTAAATTCACCTAAAGGGATAATAATAAATGCTCCTACGATTGGGCCAAAGACTGTTCCCATACCACCTATAATGGCTGGCAGCAAAATAGCAATTGAGACAGCATTACCAAATGTTGTAGGTGGTTCAATAAATAATATATATTGGGCATAGAATGTTCCGCCAATAGCAGTTAACCCACCACTTAGGGCAATAGCAATCATTTTATTTTTAAATGTGTTTACTCCTAAAGATTGAGCTGCATCCTCATTTTCTCGTATGGCTATGAGGTTATATCCTAATCTTGATCGGCTAATAAAATAAACCACTAGTGTTACAACAGCTACTAAAGCTAAAATCGTATAATAATAACCTAATCTTGAACTAAATTGGAGCAAAAACGGATTAGGGTTTAATGGAATTAAAATTCCTAATGTTTTTTTGAAAAAAGGTGAATTTTGAACGATAATTCTTAAAATTTCAGCAAAGGCAAGTGTTCCTAAGGCAAAGTAAGCGCCTCTAAGTTTATATCTAAAAGATAAAAATCCAATGAATAAACCAATTACCGCTGCAACCATTGCACCAATTAGCATACCAATCCATGGTGAAATATTATAATTAACTAATAAAATGGTTGAAGTATAAGCTCCTACTCCAAAGAAAGCTGCATGTCCAAAAGAAAACTGACCCGAATAACCACTTAGAATATTCCACGCTTGACTAACTAAAGCAGAATACAAAATTAAAATGCCAATATGCAAATAATACTGATCCGTGGATACAAGTGGGAACGCAATGAGAATGGCCAAAAAGAGAACAAGTGATATTTTAGAATTTTTCATCGGACTTTCCCCCCAAATAAGCCATTTGGTTTAACTAACAAAATTGCAATAAAGATGATATAAGTCATCAATTCTTTTAAAGTTCCTGGTAGTACTGCCCCTCCTAGTGCTTCAGCAACACCAATAATAAGACCTCCAACAATCGCTCCAATAAAATTACCTAATCCACCAAGTACAACAACTACAAATGCTTTTAAAATAAAAGTTGCACCAACTGTTGGTGATGTATAAAAGAATGGAGTGATTAAAGAACCAGCGACAGCTGCTAATGCTGCTCCAAGACCAAAAGTAATATAATTAATTTTAGCTGTAGCAATCCCAACAAGTGAAGCGCCTTGTCGATCGACTGACGTGGCACGGATGGCTTTTCCAATCATCGAATGTTTCAAAAACCAAAATAATCCAATTGCTAATACTATCGCAAAAACAAAGGCAATGAACTTAGGTATATTGATACCAATAGATCCTATATTTAATGTTTGAGTTAACTCCTCAACTTTAATACTTCTGAGGTCTGGACTCCATAAAACAAGAGCAAGGTTTTCAATAATTAACATGATCCCCAAAGTGACTAATAATTGATTGTGTTCAGGAGCATTGATCATTTTGGATAAAACACTTCTTTGAATAAATGCACCTATAAAAAACAAGGCAATTGCACTTAAAGGTAAAGATAAATAAGGGTTGATCCCCATTAAAGTAAATGCCCAGTAAGTAACATACATACCAAGCATCATTAGCGCACCTTGAGCAAAATTTATAACTTTCATAACCCCAAAAATTAATGTAAGACCTATTGCAACAAGCCCATAAATTCCGCCCATTAATAGTCCATCGACAAGGGATTGAATAAATAAATTAGCAGACATCAGTTCCCCTCCTTGTTGTTATTGGAAACGGGAAAGCACTTTCCCGTTTCCTTCATCATAAAATTAATTTGCTGGATATACTGGATCTTCATTTTTAAACTGTTCTGGGTAAACAACTTTTGTATCTCCATCGAAAAGTTGACTAAGTACAGCTTGTGCGTTCGCATTTTGTCCATTCTCATCAAAGACAATTTCATCTTGCGGAAGAATATGGTCACTATAGTTTGTTTCCTTTAAAGCATCCTTGATTGCTTCACGATCTGTAGAACCAGCTCTTTCAATCGCATCGATTAATACTTTTGCCGCTGTGTAAGAGTACGCAGAGTTCGGACTTAAATTTTTATTGTATTGTGCTTTAAAGTTTTCTTTTACTTCATTTGCCAAGTCACTTTGTGGATTGATCGTATAGTTAACATCCATAATATGTTGGTTTATTGCAGCTTCTTCAGTAATAAACTGTGCATTACTGAATGCACCATTGGCAACACCGATAATTGCTTTTGGCTTATAACCTGATTCGTTAATACCATTAATTAATAATGTTCCGTCACGTAAATACGTAGTTGCGACTACAATGTCTGGTTGTTCTGATTTGATACGATTAATTGTAGTTGATAAGTCAGCAGTAGCAGCTGAGTGTGGAATAGTTGTTAAAACTTCTAAACCATTTGCTTCTGCTTTTTGTTCAATTAAGCCGGCAATGCTAGTCCCAAAAATAGAGTCTTCATGAACTAAAATGGCTGTTTTCAGTTTCGTGTCAGACATTTCATTTAATGCATTGAAATATTGTAAAAAGTTTTCTGCCATCAAAGATGCAGGAGGCTGTAAGCGATACGTATATTGGAAGCCACGCTCTGTTATTTCATTAGCAGAGGCAATATCGATTACGAATGGAATACCTGCACGTTCTGCTTCTTGTGTTGCAGGTAATGCCACACCACTTGCATAAGTACCAATGATACCAACTACACCATCTCGGTCTAATCGTTGAACCTCAGAAACTCCTTTTTCTGGTACACCTTCATGGTCAGCTTCGACTAATTCTACATGAGCCCCGTTAAGTGATTGAATACCCCCAGCCTCATTTACTTCCTCAATAGCTAAACGAATTCCATCTCTCATTTCTTGTCCTTCAGTAGCTAGTCCACCACTTAAAGGGTGCAATGTTCCAATTTTAACTACCTCAGCTGTTTCACCAGTATCATTCGAGTTGTTACTCTCACCTTCTCCAGATGCCCCATTTCCACCACAGCCTGAGATGACGATCATTGCAGCAGCCAAAATCCCAATAAATTTTTTCAATGGTAAAACCCCCTAAATTTTTATTAGATTAAAAGATTTAAATAAATCTTCTAACAAACTTTCCTCTTCCATACTCTTTTGTTGGTGCTCCATTTTCTACAATAACTTCTCCTCTACTAATCGTATATACAGGCCATCCAGACGTTTCACGCCCTTCAAATACAGAATAATCACTGTTTGAATGCATCAATTCAGGTGTAACCGTTTTCTTTTTGTCAAGGTCTACGATTGCAAAATCTGCGTCTGCACCAACTTCTATTCTTCCTTTACTTTCTAGATTGAAAGATTCTGCTAATTGATATGAAGTTATATCAGCGATTCTTTCAAGAGGAAGTCCTCTCTTCTGATATCCTTCTGTAATCATAATTGGTAATAAGCATCCAACACTTGGGAAACCATAAAGTGCGTCAAATACTCCTTCACCTTTGCTATATTTTTTTTCAAGTGAGTTTGGAACATGATCCGTTCCAATGGCATTAATCGTTCCATTAGCGATTCCTTCCCATAGACGACCTGCATCTAATTGACTATGAATTGGCGGACCTACTTTAGCATCTAAACTATCTTCTTCCGTTAGACAAAGATAGTGAGGACATGTTTCAACTTTTACACCTGACTCTTGTAACCATGGCATTTTCTCCAATACATCAACACTAGCTGCCGAAGATAAATGGACAATATATACATTCCCTCCAACAACATGATTTAAATAAAGAGTACTTAGTAATGATTCTGCTTCAGCATAACCAGGGCTTGTTGCAGACCACGTTTTTAAGCCATTATTTGCTCCTTCAGACTTATACTTGCTTATTAAGGCTCTATTGATATCCATATTTTCACAATGTATAGCAAGTAATAGTTTAGGAGAAATGGCTTTAAACTTTTCTAATAACCGAACTAAGTCATAGGATGATAAGTCTATCCCATTATCTACATTGAATTTATCATTTAATTGTCTCTCGTAATTTCTAAAAAATTTAAAAGATGTTATTCCACATTTTGTAATTGTATCTTCTAATTCATCAATATGCTGTTCAGTTAAAATTCCTAAAGTATATGTGAAGTCAATGTAACTATTTTTTTCACCAATCTCCTGTACTTGAGGAACAAAATCTAAATAGCTGATTGGTTGGCGATCCATATTTACTACAGTTGTTACTCCTCCAATTGCGTGCTGTTTTGTATCTAAAAAGTCCTCCTCAATTGAATTGTAAATCCCAATATGTTCGTGAGCATCTATAACGCCTGGAAAGATGTGCAGACCTTCTGCATCAAGAACATTTTTCGCTTCAATTTGGTCAACATTTTCAAAAATACCAGTAACTTTACCTCCATTCACTCCTAAGTGAACTTGCTTTACACCTTCCTTAGGAAATACGACAGATCCATTTTTTATGAGCAGTTCTACTTTCACGACTTACACCCTTTCACTTTGTTTCTTTAATGTATTGAAATACTCATGGATTTCTTCAGATGGTAATACATCACAATATTTCATCCATAAATCTAATAAACCAGCTTTATGAGAGAGTTCAATTCGGTCATATACGCAATCTTCTACAACTGCTACATTAAAGTTATGAGTAACAGCATCAACAGCTGTTGCTCTTACACATCCACTCGTGGAACCACCAACAATAATTAGAGAGTCAACACCCATTTTTACTAGATAACTAATAAATGGAGTTCCAAAAAATGCACTAGCATAACTTTTATCGACAACCATATCCTTTTCAGTTGGTGCTAGTTCATCAACAATTTGAGTTTCAGGCCTTCCATCAATATATTTTGAATTGTCTCGTTTCGCCTTTACTGCAAATGAGTCAAATGCACTTGTTTTCTTTTGTACATTTCTCGTATAAATCGTTGGTATTCCAAGTTCATCTGCAGTCTCTTTTAATTGTTTGATCTTACGAATGGCTGCCCAGGCTTTTTCTCCTCCACCACTTGGCCATTCCTCTAGCTGCTCGTCGATAGGCTTATCGGCTCCAACATAATTATGTTGAATATCAATTATCACTAGTACCGGTTTTTTTCCTAGTCCCCGCTTGTTACCGTATCCTCCTTTTTCAATAACGAGACGATCTACACTTGTTAGTGCATCTTCCCAAGTATGATTACTCATTTATTTTCAACCCTTTCTTGAATTGTTTTTGCTGCATGATCTCCCGCAATTTTCCCGAATCCTAGTGCAGCTAATAGTCCATTTCCAGACATATAACCATAAGAATTTTTTCCAGAAACCCCTACAGCAGCACCACCACCCGCGTATAAGTTTTCAATTACTTCATTATTATTATTTAATACTTGGGCATGAGTATTTATCTTTAAACCTCCTTGCGTATGAAAGAGGGCAGGAACAACTCTAATTCCATACAGTTTGCCTGTTAATTTTTTCGGGAAATGCTTTCTTCCAAAAGCATCCTTACCACGCTCTGTTGCTAGCTCAAATTCTTCCATTGTATTGATAAGAGCTTCGCCGTCAATTTTCAACTTTTCAGCAAGCTCTACAACGGTTTCTGCCGATTTAAACCCGTTCATTTCTGCAATATTTTTGAAGTCTTCAATGGAAAGTAATTGGTCATAAATGTCCTCGTCAAAAATGATATACCCATGTTTATCAGGTTGAAGTAATATTTCTTTCGCAAATTCAGAATACCCTTGCGCTTCATCCCCAAATCTCTGACCTTCCTTATTGACCATAAATCCACCCATCATAATTGTTCCCCATGTGACTAATATTCCATGTGCTTCATCAACTGCTGAATGGCCTTGATAAGCAGTTAGACAGTCAAGCGCGGCTCCGATTTTTTCTCCTATTTTGATCGCTTCACCTGTATTGGCTTCATAGCCAAAGTAAAGGGCGTCAGCAATTTCAGGTATATATTTGTTAACAAGATCTTTATTTGCTCCAAATCCATTCGTTGCCAAAATTACTTTTTCTGCCTTAATTTTTTGTTTACCGTGTGAAGTATCTACTTCAACACCGCTAACCTTTCCATTTTCAATGATGACATCCGTTAATTCAGATTTTAATGTTAAGTAAATGTTATCTCGGTTTGAAACTTCCATACGAAGCTTTTTAATTAATTCTAGTCCTGAACGTGATTTCGGAGCGTGCATCCGGCGATTTCTCTGTCCTGGATAACTAAATTCCTCGACCAATGAAAGTTCTATTCCCAATGAATCAACCATCCATTCAATTAACCTAGCTGATTCCTGGCAAAGTGCTAATGTTAACTCCGAATCACTTTCATAATGATTTTTCTTTAAAATATCTTCTGCCATTTCTTCAGCAGTCTCGAAGATCCCCTTCTCCTTTTGAAAACGGGTACCGGCAGCTGGAATCATACCTGCACTTGCTGCTGTGTTACCTAAAATAAACTCCGTTTTCTCAAAGACTGCTACTTCTAAACCTTTTTCAGCGGCGGCTAAAGCAGCGATTAAACCACAACCACCTGCACCAGCTATAACCACATCTAACTCAGCATCCCACATCATACCACCTCTAAACGTTTAATTTAACTTCCGTTAGTTTTGTAATGTTATGGATATTTTGTACATTCTCTAAATTCATCACATTATGAATTAGTTCAAGAGTTTTTGTGCTACCAATTACTTCTCCAAGCATTTGTTCACATTTCCTAATTACTTTTGTCTCTATATCTTCTTCCCATGAATCACCTTTAGCCCCCATCGTTGTCTCTGTATGTACTTGGCCATTTACTAGTGTTAACTCAATTCTTGCGGCACGCCTTGACGGAAGTAATTTAGTTAATTGTTCATCCTCTACTACTTCAATTTTTTTAGCGAGATTGATGATCTCTTCAAACGAACTTTCTTCTGGGCATTTGATGTTTAGAACTGTTTTAGCTAAAGAAAAAGGAATAGAGAACATTCCTGCATATTTATTGTTTACACTTTTCTTATTTAGTTTTGATGCAAGGGAATACGTATAAACATCTAATTTTTCAATTTCTTCAGAAGTAAAATCTACCTTCTCAATTAACTTGTTAACTGCATCGATTGGTGGGTGACAAAACCTACAAAATGGATAGAATTTAAAATACGTTTTCATTAAGTAATAATCTTTCCCTAAATCCTCAGTTAACTTCTGCTCGTTAAATCCTTCTCCCAGGATGTTGGTAAATACCTCTCGTAGTGAATTCGATTCGCTAGAATAACCAGCAGTAATCAAATGAGGTACGAGAAGAGAATTTAGATTATTTAACCCAATATATATATCCCGCATTCGATGGCCTTCTAAAACAGGTTGCCATAAAGAAACATAAGTTAATGATCCAATTACAGAAAAAGCATTCATATAATCTTCTTTGTTGAAATCATTTGCCTTTCCTAACGCAAATGCAGAACCGATAGTCCCCCAGTTCCCATGAGGGTGTATATTTTTCTTTAAAGTAACTGCTGACCCCATTCTAGCTCCAGTTTCATAGCCCACGATAAAGCTCTCTAGGAATGTCTTTCCATCCATTTTTTTTAAATCTGCTGTTGCTAGTAATGATGGAAGAAAGTGACACGAAGGATGTCCTTTCGCTATGGGGTTCCCTTCATCCATTTCCTCACTTACCATACCTAACCCGTTTATCATCGCAGCTATATTTGATTCTGTATAATGGGATGTTCCATAAATAGAAACTAGATTTAATCTAGAACTTTGTTTTTCTGAACATAAGCTTTGAGCAAATTTATGTACTTCTTTTGTTTGGTTCCCATGCACGATGGCAGTGATTGAATCTAATATAATTAATTTCGCTCTATTTAAAATGTCACTTTCTACGTCTTCTGAATTAAATTGATAAGCAAATGTACTTAGTTTCTTCAGATTTTCCAGCACTACCCCTCCTAACTATTATTTCTAATGAAATTCCACAATGTGGAACGCGTTCTGAATTTATTTAAATTTTAACACTAGGTAAAAAAAATAGTCAATATTTAATTTTCTAATAATTCTTAACCTAAAAACTCTAATATCCTTATCAATCATTTGATATACCAATGTTTTACGAAGAAAAACATTCTAAAAAAAAATAGTAAGTTTTCTTGACAAACTAAATTTATTTTAATACGATTACATCAATTCCATTATTAGTATTTTAAATCCGGATTACGGAATACTTACTGTAAAGAAGGTGAGGTGTTTACTATTAAACAAAATGATAAAGTCCAATCTGTAGAAAGGGCGATCGATCTCCTGTATTGTTTCTCCCTACAACAACCTGAACTTGCACTTCAAGACTTTATTGATAAAACAGGCTTAAAGAAGACTACCGTATTTAGAATCCTTAACTCTTTAAAAACAAAGGGACTTATTATAAAAAATGAAAGTACTGGAACTTATAAGTTAGGTATTCCTCTACTAGGATTAAGTCAAATCGTTAGTGAAGGTCTAGATGTTAGGCAAGAAGCACTGCCAATTATGAAAATGCTCTCCACTGAGATAAAAGAAACCGTTAGCTTAAATATCATTCAAGCCAAACATCGGGTATGCATCGAAAAAGTAGAGGGACAAGAAGATATACGTCAATTTATTAAACTAGGTTATCCCTATCCAATTTTAAGAGGTGCCTCTGGAAAAATATTAATTGCATATTCTGATCAAGTACTTTTGGATGAACTTATAAATGATTGGAATGAATTTAATGAAATTCCCATTAAGAAAGTTCAGTTAGAAGAAGAGCTAAAGAAAATACGTCTGGATGGTTACTCGTTTAGTAAAAATGAACGAGCAGTTGGGGCGTACTCAATTTCAGCCCCAATTTTTAATGTTAATAATCAATTAATTGCTGGCCTTTCAGTTTCGGGCCTGACCACTCGATTAACAGCTGAAGACAAACAAATCTATATTCAAAAATTAAAAAAAGCTTCTTATGAAATTTCAAAGCAAATGGGTTATATCAAATAAATACTAGCTACGAAGGTGATGACTATGGGACAAACGATAATTGAAAAAATTATATCTGCGCATTCTAACAAACTAGTATATAAAAATGAAATTACCATTATTGATGTTGATGGTGTAATGGCAACTGATACAACTGCTCCTCTGACCATAAAAGCATTTGCGGAGATGGGCGGAAAAAAAGTTTGGGATTCTAAAAAAATGACACTAATTATTGATCACGCTTCACCTGCACCTAATGAACGCATTTCTAACTTACATGACTTAATGCGAAAGTTTGCAAAAGAACAAAATATTAAACTTTATGATGTTGGTGAAGGTATCTGTCATCAACTTATCATTGAAAATGAACATGTAAAACCAGGCCAATTATTTTTAGGGGCTGATTCACATACTTGTACATATGGAGCAATTGGAGCTTTTTCTACTGGTGTTGGTTCTACGGATTTAGCTGGTGTAATGCTGACAGGTAAAACATGGGTAAAAGTTCCTGAAACGATCAAAATAGAATTAAAAGGAAAATTAAAGTCTTCGGTAACAGCCAAAGACCTGATCTTATACTTAGTTGGAAAGCTAGGAATAGAAGGGGCAACTTACAAAGCGATTGAATTTACTGGAGAGGCACTTGAAGAATTAAGCCTTGATAGTCGAATGACAATATCAAATATGGCAATCGAAATGGGAGCAAAAGCTGGGTTGGTCAATACCAAAGGATTAACTCTCCCTTACGAATTCGAACACATTGAAGCCGATGACGACGCGATTTATTGTGAAATTCACGAAATTGATGCATCTAACATTGAGCCTGTTGTCTCAATCCCACATTCACCAGACCATGTCAAACCACTAAAGGATGTTCTTGGGGAGCCCATTCAAATGGCTTTTATCGGTAGTTGCACCAATGGTAGACTCGAAGACCTCCATTCTGCTGCAAGCATTTTAAAAGGTAAAAAAATTCACCCAGACGTTAGATTAATTATAGCTCCGGCATCAAGAAAGGTATTCCTTGATGCTTTAAAAGACGGAACTCTTGAAACACTTACTTCTGCAGGAGCTTCATTTATCACATCAGGCTGTGGTCCATGTGTAGGAACACATCAAGGTGTCCCTGGAAATGGAGAAAACGTTATTTCATCTACTAACCGAAATTTCCAAGGAAGAATGGGTAATCGAAACTCTAATGTTTACTTAGGATCACCTGCTACGGTGGCCGCTTCAGCATTGTATGGAAAAATTACTGATCCACAGATGGTAGAGGAGGTATATCATGAAGCTTAAAGGACATACACATGTATATGGAGATAATATTGATACTGACCGAATTATTCCAGGTAAATACACTAAAACTCTTGATTTAAGCGATTTAGCAAACCATGTATTAGAAGATTTAGATCCCGAATTTAGAACGCGGGTTCAATCAGGTGATATCGTAGTTGGTGGGCATAACTTTGGATGTGGTTCATCAAGAGAACAAGCTCCACTTGCTCTAAAAGCTGCGGGGGTTTCAGCTGTAGTCGCTCGATCATTTGCAAGGATTTTCTTTAGAAATGCAATTAATATTGGTCTTCCAGTCATTGAAGTTACAGATCATGATATTAAAAATAATACCGAGATTGAGATTGATTTAACCTTGGGAAAGATAAAATGCCTCAAACGTGAAGTTACCTATCAAGGGACTCAAATGCCAGACGTTATGGTGAATATCTTAAATAATGGTGGATTAGTAAATTACTTAAAAAAATACAAAAGCTATAATTTCGTTTAATAAGTCACATTTCATATATTGTCAGAAAAATACAAAGAGAACCTACTTCAAACTAAAACATTTGAGTAGGTTCTTTTTTACACCAAAAATTAAGAAAGTTTGACTTCTTAAAACCAAGCCTCCTATAGCTCTACCTAGGCCATTACGCCAGTCTCCTCTTTCCTAAAGAAGCTCTTCATTGCATGAAATACATCGGCTTTTTCCTTTAGAATGTAGTAACGGAAGCGCTCATCTTTGATGTTTTTATATGCTGACATTAATGTGGAGTGACGACTATACTGATTGACTTCCCCGTATCCAAACATACTCGATATACCCATCAATTCATTTACTAGCTTCAAGCATCGAGCGTTATCGGACGTTAAATTGTCACCATCGGAAAAGTGGAATGGATAAATGTTATAGCGTTTCGGGTCATATTTGCCATCAACGAGTTCAAGTGCTTTTCGGTAGGCAGATGAACAAATCGTACCACCACTTTCTCCTTTTGAGAAAAAGTCTTCTTCAGAAACGACTTTCGCTTCGGTATGGTGAGCAATAAATTCAATGTCTACCGTTTCGTACTTCGTTCTTAGGAAACGAGTCATCCAGAAGAAAAAGCTGCGAGCCATATATTTTTCCCATCGCCCCATACTTCCACTCGTATCCATCATCGCTAGCACAACTGCTTTTGATTCTGGTTTAATTTTTTCACTCCATGTTTTAAAACGCAAATCATCATTGTAGATTGGAACAATTCCTGGCCTTCCTTCTAATGCATTTCTTTTAATCGCTGAAAGGATCGTTCTACGTTTGTCAATATTGCCCATGAGGCCTTTTCTTCGAATGTCATTAAACTCAATTTCTTCTACGATAATCTCATCTTGTTCTTTTCTTTGTAAATTCGGTAGCTCCAGCTCATTAAACAACATTTCCTGAACTTCCATAATCGATACTTCAGCTTCGTAATAATCTTCTCCAGCTTGATCTCCTGCACCTTGCCCTTTTCCTGGACCTTGTTGACCAGAAGCATTCGGATCCCTAGCTACGACATCTCCTACTTTGCTATCTCCTTGACCTTGACCGACATGTTTGTTTTTGTCGTAATTGTAACGAATTTTATATTCATCTAGTGACCGAATCGGAATTTTAATAACCTCTCTACCGTTAGACATGATTATATTTTCTTCACTTACTAAGTCAGGTAGGTTTTTACGAATTGCGTCTTGGACCTTTTCTTGATGCCTTCTCTGATCTTGGTATCCTTTACGGTGGAGGGACCAATTCTCCTTTGAAACGGCATAATTGATTTTGTTACTTTTCATTTCATTCCCCTCCTTGATTTTTTTAAGGTTTCTCTACACCACTTTTTCAAATGTCAATTTTTTATTCACATACTCCATCTTCTTCACATATAATGCTTTTGAGACTGCCCTTTTTAGTCATTCTTAGAAAACAATGACTAAAACAGATGCTTACTCTATCCTATGCAGCTAGACAAGAGAGTTGACAATAAATTCTGACAAATTGAGCTCTTTTTTTATTGGACAAGCAATTTAGGTAGGTCAACAGTTTGTTTTATTCATAATGTATGAAATTTCATTTTTTTTGAAACCTTTTTACGATAAAAATCGTCTATAGTATAGTAGAAAGATAAGCATATAAGCTCTGCATAAACATTAGTTTTTATGCTATATATAGTATGAAGTAAATATAGAATTGGAGGTTTTTATGAAAAAATGGACACTTATGCTTCTAATTCTCACCTTATTCCCTTCACTTTTTATGACAGAAGCTTCAGCTCAAGACCAAACGACAACGCCAGTTCAATTTGAAGAAGGTGATTCTTTAAGTATTGTCGATGAAGATGTTGAATTTAAACAACTGGATAATTACCTCAATGTACCTAATAATAAAACTTGGACATTTACTTTTAATAACAATATTAATCCTTTATCAATTGCACCAAATAGTCTTTATGTCCTCGACTCTAAAGGAAATAATGTTAACAGCTTAATCATCAATGATAATCAACAAACTGTCACAGTTTTACCTCCACCTAACCGTTATTTGGAGGGAGAAACATATAGTATCTATTTTACTTCAATGTTGGAATCCAGCAACGGTATCCCTTTATCAACAAACTATCAATTCAACTTTTCGGTAGCTAGTTTAGAAAACACGAAATTGGATCAGGAAAATGAGAATATGTCTGTGAACTCAATGGAAATTGCAACCATAGACGCATATAAAAACGAATCGAACAAACTAGAAGAAGATTTTGATATCGTTCAAATAAACAAAAAGCATCACCAGAGAAACCTACATATGTGGTTACATTATGATGAACAACAATTTCTTTATACTCCTAATTCTTTTTACGTAAGAATAAAAGAATTGATGATTAGAATATATACACCCCCAGTCTATTATTGACTGAGGGTGTACCTTTTTTTATGAAACTATCTGTTTAGTAAACTTCCGACATAGCGCAGTAATTCGTTAGCAGATACTGAATTATAACCATGTTCATCAATTAACCTTGCAATTACTTCATTTACTTTCTTCAATTGTGATTCATCAGGAGTTTTTGTGGAAGTCGTAATCTTAACAACATCTTTCAAGTCTGCAAAAAGTTTTTTCTGAATGGCTTCTCTTAGGCGTTCATGTGAATTATAATCAAATTTCTTTCCTTTTCTTGCATATGCCGAAATTCGGATAAGAATTTCTTCACGGAAAGCTTTCTTAGCATTTTCAGAAATACCGATCTGTTCTTCTATTGAACGCATTAATTTCTCATCTGGTGGCATTTCCTCACCTGTTAATGGATCAAACAGCTTATTTTTATTGCAATAAGCTTCAACATTATCTAAATAATTATCCATAAGTGTTTTCGCTGATTCATCATATGAATAAACAAAGGCTTTTTGAACTTCTTTCTTCGCGATATCATCATATTCTTTTCTAGCAATCGATATAAAGTCAATGTATCTCTCACGGTCTTCCTTATTAATCGATGCATGCTGATCTAAGCCTTCTTTAATAGATCTAAGCACATCTAAAGCATTGATTGATGTCATTTCTTTACGAATAATTGCCGAGGAAATACGGTTTATAACATATCTAGGGTCGATTCCTGTCATACCCTCATCAGGATATTCTTTCTTTAGTTCTTCTAAATCTTGACTATTAAAGCCTTCAACAACTTCTCCGTCATATAGTTTCATTTTCTTAACAATATCAACACTTTGCTTTTTAGGTTCTTTTAATCTAGTTAAAATAGTAAAGATTGCTGCTATTCTTAAAGCATGTGGGGCAATGTGAACATTGGAAATATCACTATCTCTAATCATCTTTTTATAAATTCGTTCTTCTTCAGATACTTTCAAATTGTATGGAATTTTCATAACAATCATACGAGAATGAAGTGCTTCATTTTTCTTATTTGAAATAAATGATTTATATTCGGATTCATTCGTATGTGCAACAATCAGTTCATCTGCAGAAATTAATGCAAAACGTCCTGCTTTAAAATTTCCTTCTTGTGTAAGAGATAATAGGTGCCATAAAAACTTTTCATCACACTTTAACATCTCCTGGAATTCCATAATCCCACGATTGGCTTTATTTAATTCTCCATCAAAACGGTAGGCACGAGGATCTGATTCTGATCCATATTCTGCAATAGTAGAAAAATCGATACTACCCGTTAAATCTGCGATATCCTGTGATTTTGGATCTGAAGGGCTAAACGTTCCCACACCGACACGTTTATCTTCGGATAAGAAAATCCTTTCAATTAAAACGTCCTCAATCCGACCACCATATTCTTTTTCAACTCGCATCATATTAAGAGGTGATAAGTTTCCTTCTATTTTTATACCATACTCTTCATAGAAGTCTTCTCTTAAGTGTTGTGGAATTAAATGAAGCGGATCTTCATGCATCGGACATCCTGCAATCGCATAAACGGCACCTGCATCTGTACGCGAATATTGTTCTAACCCACGTTTTAACATTGTTACTAATGTAGACTTACCACCACTAACAGGACCCATTAATAATAGAATTCTTTTACGGACATCTAATCGTTTTGCAGCTGAATGAAAGTATTCCTCTACAAGCTTCTCAATTGATTCTTCTACTCCATAAATTTGATCACTAAAGAACTTATATTCCTTCTTTCCATTTACTTCTTCAACACCTGCATCTTTAATCATATTGTAAACACGTGAATGTGCCGTTTGAGCAACCTGAGGATTCTCCTTAATGATCTGTAAGTACTCAGCAAATGTACCGCGCCAATGTAATTTCTGCTCTTCTTCCCTGTGGTACCTAATTCTACCTAAAATATCCATTAATTTGGTTCCTCCTTTCAAGTCTAAACATTTGCCGCTGTTACTTCATCCTATGCAAGCAGAAACTTAATCATGCCCTCAATTCATAAATCTATCTGACAAGTTGGAATAATTAACAAGAGTACATCTATGATGAAAATTGAAGGATAACTAGTTTTATAGCTCTTTATCATATAAAATATGAAAGAAAACTATTTAGAGATGAGTGTGTTTATGCGAAATGGTACCGGTTTTTTTATAACCGCAATCCTATTGGTTATTTTTTTATATGTGCTTGTTATCTTCGTCGACGAGGTGGCTGTATCGAAAAACATCCAATCGGTTTTTGATGAGCACGTTGATATTAAAGAAATCCATTTATCCACGAACAGCTATGTTTATGATCGTCACGGAAACTTGATTTCAGAAATATATCAAGCTGAAAATCGTAAATACTTACCTTTTGAAAAGATCCCACAAACTGTAATAGATGCTTTTATTGCAACTGAAGACCGTCGTTTCTTCGATCATAAAGGTTATGATCCCTCTGCAATCCTAAGAGCTTTTTTGACAAACTTAAAACATAATAGCATTGAAGAAGGAGCTAGTACGGTTACACAACAACTCGTTCGAAATATATTTCTTTCACAAGATCAAACTTACAATCGAAAACTTAGTGAATTATTATATGCCTACAAACTTGAACAAATGTATAGTAAGGAAAAAATTATTGAAATGTATATTAATTCAATATTTTTCCATAATGGAGTTTATGGTTTTGAAGCAGCGAGTCAATTTTACTTTAGCAAGTCAAGTGCTGAATTAACGTTAGCCGAAGTTGCTTTTTTAAGTGCGATTCCAAATAATCCGGCTCACTATAATCCCATAAAAAACAAGGAAAATACTCAGTTAAGACAAAAATGGATTCTAGAGAAAATGCTAGAAAGTAACGTAATTGATGAACATGTTTATGAAGAAACGATCGATGAAGACATTCACTTGTCATTATCCAAAAAGGTTGACCTTTATCCTGACTATGTCACATATATTCATTATGAGTTAACTGAATTAATTGCTGAAAAAGAAGGCTACAAGCAACAATTCGAGCGTGCCACTCCTGAAGATCAATCATCCATACTTGAAAAATTAGAACAGCGAGTTCAGTTGCTTATCAAGAAAGGCATTAAGATTGAGACAGCACTAGACCCTGATATACAAGTTACTTCTATTAAAGCTATACAAAAGAATTTACCAAATAATGATATTGAAAGTTCAGCAGTCGTTATTCATAGCCCTACAAATGAAATTGTTGCTATTACAGGTGGGAAAAACTACAAAAAATTTGATTTTCACCGTGGTTTCCAGGCATTTAGGCAACCAGGCTCGGCTATTAAACCTTTACTTGTTTACGCTCCCTATCTTGCAGAGTTCGCTGTTTCTAACCAAAGTTCAATCAATGCCAATAATTTTTGTAAAAATAAATATTGTCCTAAAAATTTTGGCGGAAAGCAGTATGGCAATGTAACACTAGAAACCGCTTTTAAACACTCTTTCAATACTCCTGCTGTTCGAATCCTTGACCGAACTGGAATTGACACTTCGTTCCGTTATTTAAAAACATTTGGTTTTAGTAAGATTGTTGCAGCCGATTATAAATTACCAGCTGCTCTCGGAGGCTTAACCAATGGTATTTCCCCGCTCGAGTTAACTCAAGCGTATACTACTTTTGCGAATGATGGAGTTTACCAAAGATCATATGGTATTCGTAGAGTGACAGACCTTGAAGGAAATATACTTTATGAATGGCCAGAATCGCCTAAACAAGTTTGGAACTTAAGTGTCAATCAACAGATGAAAGCACTTCTTTATAAAGTTGTAACAGAAGGTACCGGGAAAAAGGTAAATCAACCAAGCACTTATATTGGGGGAAAAACTGGGACTACTAACTCATACCATGACATGTGGTTCGTTGGAATACGAAATGATTATACTGCTGGAGTCTGGGTGGGAAAAGACCGTCCGGCTTCCCTTCAATCCATTTATGAAAGAGGACTACATATGCTCATCTGGCGTGAAATTATGCGTTAATAAGAGAAGAAGACTTTTTTCTGAAAAATTATTTCGCCTCATACAATTAAAGGATGTAACTTTACTTTGGAGAGAGGAATAAGATGACTCATAAGTATTTGTCTTTCTAGTCCTTAGCTTACTTTAGAGTCATCTTCTTTATAACGATAAACTCGCAATAAAACTGTTGTAAAGTCGAAGGAACGCATAGACTACTGAAATCATGAAAGCTAACCAAAATAATAAATGAAATAGAATTAAACCAAACATATTTAATGGATTTAAAGAATCACTCAATTTAAATAAAAAGAAAATAAAATAAAAAAATGTAGCACTAATAAAAACAATGATAACTACAAACACCGAATGGAAGAAAAATAAGGCGACCAAACTCGAAATCAAATAAATCCAAGTACCGGATCGTATACGTTTTAGTTCATCCCCTTTTTCGTCTCGAGAAAAAAATAATAATGAAAGTTGTACTACTGTATCTGCAATTAATTTTAAAGCAGAGAATATCATAAAAATGAACAATAATAATAAAAATAATAGCGTTAGTTTAATACCACTTTCTGAAAAAAATTCCATCATCCCTTCATATAACCCAAGCGTTTGTAGCTGACGAGCAATATACCCTTCTGCATAAAGTGCGAAAGCGGTACTATAAATTAAGATCGAAAATAAAGGAAAATGACTTGTAATATATGAATTTTTCATTGAACGATACTCTCCTGCTTAAAAACGTTTTTTTACATGGGTTCGTTATCTCATATAAGTGTAAAAACAATGTGCCAGGCACCGTGTAAAACATGGAGCCTGACACATTAATTACTTACTTTTGAAATTTAATTTGCTGTCGACGAGACAAGCTTCTACGTATGGTGGATGACACGATAAGCATTAAGTTCGTTCCCTGTTGCCGGCCCTTTTTCTTTAGACTCACGTTTTTCCTGATGTGCACGCTTGAATGCATCACTATGTAGCCATGCCTCATAGTCTTCTTTCGTTTCCCACTTTGTAAATACCACCTGTTTACCATCTTCATTCTCATTATCGAGAAATAAAAATTCCAAACAACCAGGTACATTCTTCATATTATCTGAGCTTTTACCGAAACGCTCTGATAAATGTTGTTTTGCTTCTTTTGGTACATGAAGCTCATTCATTACTACGTACATAAAAAAATCCCTCCTTTATTTTTTACCACCACTATTATACATAAAACAATGGCATTTATAGAAATTTTAATGCCGTTCATAGAAAAATCATATTTCTGTTAAAGAAAACTTAGCCCCATACATTCACAACACGATTATGTTACATTATAATAAGGAAATAGGATTGCTTTTAAGGAGGAAAACCTACAATGGGATTAATACTTATTCTTGGCATTTGTGTAGCATTTCTTTCAGCTATCTTTACTGCTGGCTACGAAGAAAAAGCTCACAAAAATTAATACTTAATAAGAAAAGCGCAAGTGCCCGTTTAGCCAAGTCTCGCTAGACGCTGGGCGCTTGCGCTAAACATCCTAAAAAATGGACCTACTCTTGTTGAGGAAGGTCCATTTTTCTTGCTTATTTTAGTCCTAGAAACCCTTGTTGGCGGATCGCTTCATATATAACTATCGCCGCCGTATTAGAAAGATTTAATGAACGAATGTTTTCGGTTTGCGGAATGCGCAAGCAATATTCTTTTCGTTCTTCTAATAATTGCTTAGGGAGCCCCGTCGTCTCACGACCAAACACGAAGAATATATCCTTTGTAGCGTCACTGTAGTCAAATTCACTGTAATTTTTCGTACCTACTGTTTCAATAAAGTAAAACAAGCCATTTGGAAACTTAGCGAAAAGCTCGTCCATTGAATCATAGTAATGTATTTTCACATTTGGCCAGTAATCACATCCTGCTCGTTTCAGCATTTTATCATCCGTTGAAAACCCTAACGGCCGAATTAAATGTAATGATGTATTTGTCCCCGCGCACGTTCTCGCAATATTTCCTGTATTTGCAGGAATTTCAGGTTGATATAAAACGATATGTAATCCCACGATATGTACACCTCAATCAATTTTAATCTGCTCGAAATTATTATACCACTTGTATTTCTTAAGAAAAGTTTCTAACCCACTTTCATTGTCATCACCAACTACTTTTTAGTCCACAAAGTCACCCTAATAAAAAGGCACAGTCATCAGATCAACTGTACCTATAATTTATTAAGAACCTGTAATACGAAAAAACTTGTATTTAATGTTTGGTGTCCAGGCAGTCGAATCTTCATATTTCCAATATCGCAAACGACTATTAGTCGTTTGGGCATTTACAAGTGGTTCACCATTTTCATCTTTAGTCACAACCATTGTATTATGCTGCCATCTTCCATTTCCATTGAAATCATAACAAATTAAATCACCTGGTAATAATTCACTTGCTGAAGACATTTCAACTCCCCTTAAACCCAATTTTGCCCCACTTAAGTACCACCTTAGTGCATGGGCAACAGACCAGCTGTAGCTCCAGTTATTGCCTTGATACCACCAGCCTTTAGAGCGATTAGGATAACCCACCATTGGTGCACCACCAGCTTTCAAACATTGAGAGATAAAATTAGTACAATTATCTTTAAACTTACGATAAGCTGGATTATAATCATTCCACCATCTCTCAGCATATCGAACCGCTTCACGACGATCATATTGCCATCGTTCCTGCCGAGCTTCACCTTCACGTATCCATTCTAGATTAAGTAATGTATCATCTTCGCATTCGACGATGATTTCAACGTCTTTGACAATCTCATTTCCTCTGAATGTTGCTAGACGATACTGAATCGACTCCTCAATGTAGAAGTTTTTCTGTTGCTTGATCGATTGTTGATAATGAAGGGCGTACTCTACCTTGACTTCATCACCATATGTTTGTTGTCCAAGCACTTGTGCATTCACTGTTGAATTTACAAGTTCGCTTTTTCTTGCTTGTAAGCTATATAGTTTTCTTTCTAAGCATTTTCTATCACTTTCTGTTATGAACACGACATCATTTTTTCGGTAAGCTTCTACATACAGAGCATTTCTTAATTCAATTAAATTTTTCAGCTGTTCGTACCGATCAACCATAAGGAGCGTCCCTCCCCTATGCTTATTCCCCTATAAAACATCCTTATTCACCCAAAAGAGTAGCTAGACCACAGAAAAGGTAAGAACAGATTACGGACGAATATTATTTCCTGCAAAAAAAAAGGACAGGAATTCCTGCCCACAAAGAGTTATTTTATGAAATTTTTTCAATCGCACCTTCCATTTGGAGAAGGATTTCTTTTTTATCTAGTCCTCCGCCGTATCCTACCATGGCCCCGTTACTACCAATTACACGGTGACAGGGAATAATGATTGGAATTGGGTTTTGGTTATTGGCTCCTCCGATTGCTCTTACCGCTTTTGGAGCTCCAATTTCTTGTGCGATTTGCTTGTATGATCGTGTCTCTCCATAACCTATGTTTCTAAGTGCTTCCCAAACTTTCTTTTGAAAACCAGTTCCATAAAGATCGATTGAAAGTTGAAAGTCGTGACGGTCACCTACAAAATACTCTGTTAACTGTTCAATGACAGGAGAAATCTTTTCTTTATTATGTTCGAGTTCTCCTTTGATTCCTTGCTTTTTCAACCAAGCTTTTAGGGTCGGTAAACTAAACTCCGATGTACCAAAGTGAATATGGCAAACACCTCGATCTGTTGCTGAAATTGTTAATGACCCAATTGGACTTTCCATTTCATCATAATACACCGTTGACTGAGCCGACATGTTATCCCTTCCTTCCAACTCCAGTCTTGTACCTATCTTACTGAATAAATTATATCTTTTCCACGAACGTTAGAGCTCTTGAGCGATGATATTTAGCCCTCTATTTATCTCACCTATAACATCCGTGTCTTTTTCTCGGTCTTTCGCTTTTTTTAACTGTTTTTCTACAGATTTACCACCAATGACGGCTAGTGCCCATGCTGCTGTCCCGCGAATAACAGGACGGGGGTCTTTTTCTAAAAGCTCTGTTAAAGGATCGATTGCCTCTGTTTCTTTAAAGTGCGCTAAAGCAATAATTGCATTTCTTTGAATTGGCTTTTTTCCTCTCCATGATCCTGAAACATGACCAAAACGCTCTTTAAATTCTCGATTACTCATCGATAGCAATGGTAAAAGAAGCGGCTTTGCTACTTCGGGATCTGGTTCCATTTCTTTATGCATATGAAAGTCAATTCCCTTATTTTCTGGACATACTTGTTGGCACGTATCACAACCATATAACCGATTCCCTAATTTTGCTCGAAATTGTTCGGGTAAAAAATTTTTCGTCTGGGTAAGATATGCTATGCATTTTTGAGAATTTAATTGACCTCCTTGAACGAGGGCTCCTGTTGGACAAGCATCAATACAACGCCTGCAAGAACCGCACTGGTCTTCAAGAGGCTGATCCGGTGTAAATGGAATAGAAGTAATCATTTCCCCTAAATACACATAGCTACCGAACTCAGGCGTAATAATGGCACAATTTTTCCCACTCCACCCAATCCCAGCTCTTTGGGCAACAGCTCGATCCGAAAGTTCTCCTGTATCAACCATGGATGTTATACGGGCATTCGGAACCTTTTCTAAAATAAAATTTTCTAAAAGCTGTAGTTTTTCCTTTAAAATATGATGATAGTCTTTTCCCCATGATGCTCTACAAAAAATACCCCTTCTTTCTCCTTTACTACTTTTTGGAGGATTTTTCATTTTTGAAGGATACGCTAAGGCAATTGCTATTATTGACCTTGCTTCAGGCATGACGTTTTTCGAATCGACCCGCTTCTCTATATCGGGTTCTTCGAATCCAGATTCATACCCTAACTCACGGTGTGCAATTAGTCTATCCTTCAACGTCAGAAAAGGATTAGCACTAGCGAAACCAATTTTATCTATTTCAATACTCTTACTATATGCAATGATTTCATCTTTTAACTGGGCATATGCCATATAAAAAACCCTTTCTTTCAAAGATAGCTCAATTATATGCTACACTATATGAAAACAAAAAATAAAGAGGTGTTCTTTTGGAAGCGATGGGGCAGCTTACAATATCTGAAGAAATTATGAGACGTGTACCTCAATTCAAAATCGGAGTCATTACATATAATTCAATTGTCGTATCTGACTCACCACAAATGCTAAAAGGCAGATTCCGCTTATACCAAGAAGAAATGGCCATTCAGCTAGAAAGTAACGATTTGATTAGTTATACTGGAATTGTAGAATGGAGAAAAGCCTTTAAATCGCTTGGAATTGACCCTGGACGGTATCGCCCTTCCTCAGAAGCTCTTTTTCGAAGAGTAAAAAAGAATGATTTTTTACCCTCAGTAAATTCTGCAGTCGATGTAAATAACTTTCTTTCCCTTCGTCATCAAATTCCTTTTGGTATTTATGATTTAAACCAATTGAGTGGATCTATTACCATTCGTGTAGGTACTTCTGAAGATAAATACTTAGGGATCAATGGGCGTGTAAACAATATGGAAGGTAAACTGCTCTCTGCAGATGATCAAGGGGCTTTCGGTAGTCCGATCGTTGACTCAAAACGATCTATCATTACAGAGAAAACGACGAGTGCTGTTCACATCGTTTACCTTCAACCCACGATGAACGAAAGTGAATGTAGACAATTGGTTCAGTCTGTGGGAAACATGTTTACTCAAATTCACGGAGGCAACTTTCAATTTTCTATCGTCACATAATTGGAAAATAATTCATGAAAAGGTCACAGAAATTGGTTTATAAATCGACTAAGATGGGAATTAGTAAATTGTGATAAAAAATTGAAAGGATGATTATTAATGAGTCAAGAAAAAGTTTCTACTATTCTTAATAAGCAAATTGCAAACTGGAGTGTACTATTTGTTAAGCTTCATAATTATCATTGGTATGTTAAAGGGCCACAATTTTTCACACTACATGATAAATTTGAAGAGTTTTATAACGAAGCAGCTTTACATATCGATGAGTTAGCAGAAAGATTATTAGCTCTGAGAGGTCAGCCTGTTGCCACAATGAAAGAGTATTTAGAAACAGCATCAGTTTCTGAAGCTAGCGGAAATGAGACAGCTGATGATATGGTAGCAACCATTATACAAGATTTTGATACATTAATTGATGAATTAAAAGAAGGTATGGAAGCAGCAGATACTCTTGGTGATGAAACAACTGCAGATATGCTTTTAGCTATTCACCAATCATTAGAAAAGCATAACTGGATGCTACGTTCTTTCTTAAAATAATATGCACACTTAGTAAAAATTTGGCCCTTCATTTAAAAGAAGGGCTTTTTTTAAAAAGTATTTTTTTGTATGGTTGACTAATCCACTTATATAGCTTAACTTTAAAGCTATCTCATAATTTTTTACTATTTTTGACGACTTTACAGTACCAAGTAACACTCCATTCATATGTTCGTTATTTGTGTAAAGCAATTGTTAACAGCTTGTTCTTTGTCTCAGTATTTTCTGTGCTATCATAAAAACCACATAAAGTAGTTAGATCAAACGTTGGAGGTAGCATATGAAAAAGAGGATCGTTTCTTTAGTAACAGTAGCTGCATTTTATGGAACATTAGGATTAGGAGCACACACATCCGCTAAAGAAGTCACCGTTCAAAAAGGAGATACATTATGGGGAATCGCAAAAGAAAATAATATTTTAGTAGAAGACTTAAAAGATTGGAACGGTCTATCTACACATCTTATCTATCCTGAAGACCGTTTAAAAGTAGCTCTTACTGAGGAATACGTCATTCAAAAAGGTGATACATTATCAACTATAGCTGAACAGATTGAAGGCGTTTCCTGGAAAGATTTGCAGGAATGGAATATGATAGCAAATCCTGATCTTATTAGAACAGGCGATACGCTAACAATCTATTTCAAAGGTAGCCCTTCTAGTGAAAAAGTAATTATTTCATCAGAAACAAACGAAAATCAAGTGGTAGAAAAGAATAGTGTGAGTGTAAACACAGAAGCCCAAACTACGAATGCTTCCATTGAAGCTCCAGTCATTCAAGAACAAAAAGCTACAAAATCTGAGCCCTTAGAAGCTCAAGAGGATGGAACAGAAGAGGACGTAGCCATGGAGCTCACTATGACAGCAACAGCATACACTGCCTCCTGTGCTGGTTGTTCAGGGATAACATCTACAGGCATTAATTTAAAAGATAACCCTGATCAAAAAGTCATATCGGTTGACCCAGATGTCATTCCATTAGGATCAAAAGTTTACGTAGAAGGGTACGGAAATGCAATAGCTGGCGACACAGGCGGAGCTATCCAAGGTAATAAAATTGATATTTTCATCCCAAACAAGCAAGATGCGATCAACTGGGGCGTACAGGAAGTAAAAGTAAAAGTCTATAAATAAAATAACCTACTACCATATCATTTTGATATGGTAGTTTTGCTTTTTCACGGGGAGTAATTTAATTCAAATAATTGGCTCCAAATATTTCTGAATTACCACTATCTCTCATCCAAATAATCATCTGAACGAGAGGCAGTAGAATTTCAATTGAATTACCCTGCAATATCGCGTTTTCTATATCCGATAAACCCAATTACTATAAAAACAGCTGCTATCAATGTTAACACCAAGACTTTTACAAAGTTCATATCTTCTACAGGGATTTGTGGAATATGACCAAATGGCGATAAATTTCCCATCCATTCAGGAAATTGAAGCAATCCTCCTAAATAAACAACAAAGAAGGAATAACCTAAATACAACCACACGAAACTCGTCATTTGTGGAAGAAGACCATATAACAAAACAGCTACACCTATCATCATCCACATAGCTGGTAAAAAAACCATAGCTGCATTAAATATTGTCGTAAATGAAATCGGTTCTTCCATCACCGAAGTTGCAGCAGCCCACAAACCGAATAATGATAAGTATAACATCACAAACCCAAAGGTCGTCGCCAGTAAAAGGTAGCTTCCTAGGATTTTTGTTCGAGATACTGCTCTCGTTAATAAATGCTCCATCAAAGACTTTCTCTCTTCGCTTCTTAGCTTTAACAAAAACAGGAGCGCTGGAACCGTACAAATCATTGAAATAACTGACATTAGCATCGATAAATATTGCTCAGTCAGAGAGAACCCTTCTATTGGTGTTAACAGTTCAGCCATCATTTCATTATTTGTAAAAAAAGAATCTATATCGCCAAATACTGACCCATATGAAGCACCTAAAATCACGAGTTGTATTTAAATATAAAGCAATGACTACGAGTACTTTTGCTACAACTATAGTTAAAAAAACAGGCCACCAATAATTACTTACATACACTTCTGTTCCTAAAATCCATCCTAGTGGTGAAAACTAAGAAAGAGTTTCATAGCTCACGTCTCCTACAGCCCGAATTAAATAGGCTATCCCTAACATCGAAAAGGACCATCCAATCGTACCTCTGGCGCTTTCTGAAAGCTGCGCAAACAATCCAGTAACACTCGAGAAAAATATTCCTGTTGCCCCTAAAGCAGCACCATATAAAAAGGAACCTTGTAAATCCATACTCCCTATTTGTAAAGCATATAAACCAAAACCAACGACTAACGCTAGGAGTATATTGATACTAATCATGACGAGGGCTGAAGCAGTGAAAATCGTTATTATGCTAATCGAAAGCAACCAAATGGGAAGGCGGAGCCGATCACGTCTAACAATAAAGCGGACGATCCTCCCTGTTTGATTAAATAAGGGATTCCATTACCTGGTAACTCCTACATGTTCTGTACCTTCATAATGGCGCATAAATAAATCCTCCAAAGTAGGCGGTGAGCTTTCTAGTTTAACTAGCCCGTACTGACTAACATACTTCATTACAGCATCTAACTCTTCTGCATCGACTTGAAAGGATATTGCTTTGTCTTTCATTTCTAAATCATGAACACCTTTAAATTCACTTAATGCAGTTATCGGATGTTTTGTTTCGACTAGTAAATTTGTTCGTGTTAAATGACGAAGTTCGTTTAACGTTCCCGTCTCAATAATTTTTCCTTGTCTTATAATCCCTACCCTATCACATAGCTTTTCTACTTCAGATAAGATATGGCTAGAAAGCAAGACACTTTTCCCTGCTTGTTTCGCTTCACTTATACATTCTTGAAAGATTTTCTCCATTAACGGATCTAAACCAGAAGTCGGTTCATCTAAAATGTACAGATCAGCGTTTGATGCAAAAGCAGCTACTAAAGCAACCTTTTGACGGTTTCCTTTTGAATACGTTCTACACTTTTTCGATGGATCTAACTTAAATTTATCGATTAATTCTTCCCGTCGATTTTTATGATTGACTCCACGTAGCTGCAAAAATAAGTCAATAACTTCTCCCCCGGTTAAATTTGGCCAAAAGCTGTACATGGAAAAAGTAATCCCTTACTTTGTGGATCAAAGCCTATCAAATGAAGCGATACTATTTTATCTTAATATGTTAAAAGATCACTTCCAACGAGAAGATGTATATCAAAAGATCTTACCTTTAACTGAAGACATCACCAATATATTCTTCTATGGGATCTTTGGAAAAAAAAGTTAAGGGGTTGGTTTTAATAATACGAGGGAAAGTAAGGGAGTGGGGTCCCTGTAGGTTAAGTGCTTCCATTTTATAGAGAAAATAAAAAATTTCATATTAATTAGCAGAGGGTGACTCATGACTGCGCTCCTCGTTCTTACACAAAATATAGTTGCTGCTTAATTTTACAGCAACTATATTTTGTGGTTGAGGTGCCTGACACTTTACATAAGAGTCGCCCTCCTTTTTAAAAATCCTTGTTATATCAATAATATTGGATTGTGGACTCGATGGAAATTATTGGATCCAAACATTCCTCCCATGTTCTGATTCATTCCTAATCAAGGGTATTAAGACTATTCTTGATCTGGACTATTGACCATTATGGCAGCTACTTGGGTTAGCCGATCATAAAAAGTCTTTCCAGCAGGTGTATCATAAAGACCTACTTCCTTAAAAGCTTCTCTCATACAGTTCAACCAACAATTAGCTCTTTTCGGTGTGATTTCAAACGGTAGATGCCTTTCTCTCATAGCAGGCGGTCCAAATTCCTGGCTGTAAAGAGCTGGTCCACCTAAAAATTGAGGCAAAAACATGCGCTGCTTTCTCTTAATCTCTTCCATGTCTCCTTCAAATAGTGGTCTTAGTTCTTTATCAGCATAAACCCGTGGATAGAAAGCATCTACAAGCTTATCGATCATTTCTTGCCCGCCAATTTCGATGTAAAGTGATTTAAATTTATAATCCAATTTTTCCACCTACTTTTTTTCTTAGATTATAAAGATATTATAGTTAGTTTGTATCTTGAATAGCCTTATCTACATTTTGGTTATTATAAAATAATAAGCTACAGTCACTCCAAACTCTGCAATAATGCTTTAATATAGCCTATTTTTATAAAAGGCCGATTACTTCATGTACCATTTTTACTATACTAATATCGTCTAACCAAAGTTTTGCGAATAAAGTGATGATAGGAATCGTAACTAACGAAATAATTGTCGAATAAATAATTGTAACGATGCCTCTATTGTCTCCATTCGTATAGCGTGCAAACAATACCGAAGCTAACATAAATGTCGGCATGGCTGACTGAATAATCGTAATTTCTTTTAATAGATTATGGATCGGCATCCCCTTAATAAGAATGATTGTCATAATTGGCAAAATAAAAAGTTTTATGGTGATTGGAACACTCATGAATTGGAAAGAAATCGCCTTTTTTCCCTCACTGAAAATGGATGGAATTACCATACCGACGTATAACATTGCAAGTGGCGCAGCTAAATTAGCAAGGTTTGCAGTAAGTTGTTTAACAATTACTGGGGCTTCGAATCCAATAATTGCAAAAGCTAATCCACTCACAATGGCAATAACTGGAGGATTTATAAGTGCCTTCAAATTTTGGAATGAAAATTTTCGATTTTCCTGCAAAAGTAATATTCCAATTGTAAAAGCGGTAAAACTAACACCCGCATCAAAAATAGAGGCTAACAAACCACCCATTGGGCCAAAGATATTTGCACATAACGGTATACCAATAAACCCTGTATTTCCCATTCCAGAGAGTATAGCAATTTTTCGACTTTTCACGGAATCAAATTGAAACATTTTTGATATAACTAGACCTAATCCCATACCTAAGCAATTTATTATCATTGAAAACAAGAAAATCATTAACATTCTCGAAAGAACATCTTCGGTAATTTCAGTATTAAATACCCCATTTAGTATGATACAGGGTAAGGCAATATTAACAATAATAAATAAAATTAATTGCTTAGCTTCTATATTTAAGGTAACTTTTTTTTCTATAATAATACCAATGATAATTATAATAGCCATTACACTAATTGAAACTATTATTGAAGAAAATTCCATATTTATCTCCTACATTCATTTAGTCGTATTAAACTATGTTAGCCATTCTTATTGAAAAAGAGGTAGAGTAACTAGTAGTAAAAATTTTGATCTAGTTACTCTACCTGAAATATATAAAGTGCTCATTGAAAAAAAGTGTAATTTACATCAGTGTATTTGAGTGACCATTGGATATAAATAGCCATTTTCATCGAATTTCATTTCTTCTAAACCTTGCAGTACTTCGATGTTTTCTTGATTATTAATTTCGTTAAAAATCGTTTCAGAAACGTATAATTCCCCGATATGAAGCGTATTTGGAATACGAGCAATTCTTGCATCTTCAGCAGCAACTCCCCAGTTTGCACGTAATGCCGCTTTTAGCGCTTCCCTGTCATTATCGAGTACAATTGGAATTTTGGCACGATCTAAAAACGTACTTGTTACTACATTTTCATTCATTGTTTTTAAATCGATTTTTTCAAATAATCGCTTCGTTGTTAAATCCGCTAAGCCAATACCTAACGCATTGCCATGACTAGCCTCACTTAAATTAGAAGCAATTAAATATTTGATATCAGGCTTTTTCGGTTCTTCTACTCCTAAGACACGTATTCTTCCAATAATATTCGTATCCATGCCCGTACCACTGTAGTTTTTACCGATCTCATCAACAATTAAAATATCCATTTTGTCGATCGGTAAACTTGGCATCAAATCAAATGCTTTTTTTAATAATTCTCTTTCTCGTTCTTCAATTTGCTCTGGATGAATGGCTTCAATGATTGCTGTTTCTTCATGTGCATTTTCCACAACTGCAATTCCAAACAATGTTTTTGAATTTTGAATGGCAACTTTTCCAACTTCAGGCATCATGTCACGAATTCCTTCGATACCATAAGTATGTAAAGCAAGAGCTTGTTTATGTTTTCCCATACCGATTGATGCCATTTTTAATATTCCACTTTCAATATCCTTTTTAAAATCTGTATGTGGTTTTACTCTCCCCATCACGATGATCCCATCAGCATTATAGGCATGTTTATCGATGTAAACAGGTATTCCTGCTGAGGTTTCACCAATTGTGACAACATCCATTGAAGAACGTATTTCACATCCTGTTGAATCTTCCGTTACTCCTAAGCCCTCTAAAACTTCAATTTGCCCTTCTGCTGTAGCCCCTCCGTGACTTCCCATCGCTGGAATAATAAACGGAGTTGCACCTAATTTTTTAATTTCATCCGCTACAGATTTTACAATCGTTGGAATATTGGCAATTCCTCGACTCCCAACAGTAATCGCTACTTCCATCCCTGGTTTAATTTTCTTACTAGCATTAATTAGATTAAATTGTTCAGTAATCGTAGAAGGAATATCTTTTAAACTTTCCACTTGAAATTTTTGTTTTATCTTTGCCATTTTCGGAAAAGACATTTGTTCCACTCCTTTTACAGGTATCTAGTTCAATAACGCAGGACGAGGATGACAAAAACAAGTGTTTTCTCCCCTTTTTTTGGTAAAGAACAAACTCCTTGCTTTTCAGCCATCCTCAAAATATCATATTTACTTGTGTTATTCTTCCCTAGTTTTGAGGTGCTAAATCAATTGCCATACGAATCGCTTCTTTCAATGACAATTCATCGGCAATATTTTTCCCTGCAATGTCAAAAGCAGTTCCATGATCGACACTCGTTCGAATAATCGGTAGACCTACCGTAATATTTACTCCCGCTTCTAGTCCTAATACTTTAATCGGACCATGGCCTTGATCATGATATTGAGCAACAACAATATCAAAATCTCCTCTTTTCGCTCGGAAGAATAAAGTATCCGCCGGAAGCGGTCCTACTACATCAATTCCTTCTCCTTGCGCTTTTTCTACTGCTGGAATAATTTTTTCTTCTTCTTCCCCATTCCCAAATAGTCCATTTTCTCCTGCATGCGGGTTAATTCCACATACCGCAATTTTCGGAGATGCAATCCCTGCTTTTTTTAATGTTTCATAAGCAAGTTTAATGACTGTATACTGTCTTTCCACATTGATTTTATTGACCGCATCAATCAAACCGACATGTGTAGTTACATGAATTACTCTTAATCCTGGAGCAGATAGCATCATCGCATAATCTTTAGTATTCGTAAGTTCAGCTAATATTTCTGTATGCCCAGGATATATATGCCCCGCTTTATGAAGAGCTTCTTTATTTAATGGAGCTGTACAAATTCCTTTAATTTCACCATTATTAGCAAGTGTTATTGCTTTTTCTAAATAGCGAAATGCAGCATTTCCAGCTTCAGCAGAAACTTCTCCCCACGGCAACTCTTCTGATACTAGATCCATGTCCAATACATCGATTGTACCGTACGTAAAAGTTGCTTCCTCTGTCTTTGAAATTTTATTTAATTCAAGATTTGTATCCGTTACTTGGAGGGCTTTTTGTAAAACTTTAAGATCTCCTACTACAAACGGTGAGCAATTTTCATAAATCACTTGATCCTTTAGAGATTTTACAATAATTTCCGGTCCTATTCCCGACGGATCACCCATTGTGATCGCAATAATTGGTTTATTAGTAGCCATTAAAATAATCCTCCTTATTTATTTGAAAGTATAAAAATTCAAAGATGTCTAGCTACAGCGACCAGCGTCTAGCGTGACTTCCCTCACCTCCGTACGATAAGTCAACATCGGATCGCTAGCGCTTCTCCGTGTTTCCTTTATCTCCTGCGGCTCAGTCCAGTCCGTACGCCACTGAACGGTCGCTTTCGCTTTTCTTATATTATTGCTTTAAAAAGTCAACCAAGAATGTTGAAATTCCTGGGATATAACTAATTAACAGTACATTAATAATTAGGACAATCAAAAACGGAATAACAGCTTTTGATATTTGCTCTAATCGAACTTTTGATATTTGCATTGCTACAAATAGATTAACTCCAAGCGGTGGCGTTACCATTCCAATGGCCAAGTTAACGACCATAATAATCCCAAAATGGATTGGGTCAATTCCAAGTGCAATTGCGATTGGTGCTAGAATCGGAGCAAGAATAATAACAGAAGCAGATGTTTCAAAGAACATTCCAACAATTAGTAAGAAAATATTAACAATTAATAAAAAGACTAATGGATTATCAGAAAAGCTAATAAAGGATTGAGCAACTGTTTGCGGAATTCTTTCTTTCGTTAACAGCCAACCTAAAAGACCTGCATTACCAATGATCAACATAATAATCGCCGTTGTAATTCCAGACCTCATAAATACAGGAATTAGATCTTTTATCTTAATCTCTCTATAAACAAATAAACCAATAATTAATGCATAGAACACTGCAACAACTGCTGCTTCAGTTGGTGTAAAAATTCCGCCATAAATTCCACCGAGTATAATAATCGGCATAAGTATCGCAAAGATTGCATTTTTAAACGCAACCACTCTCTCTTGCCATGTAAATTGTTCAGTACCTTTATATCCCCGTCTTTTTGAAATAATGACAGCAGTTAATACTAACGAAAAACCTATCATTAACCCAGGAATAATTCCTGCCATAAATAAATCCCCGATTGAAACGCCAACGACAACCCCATAAAGGATCATTGGAATACTCGGAGGAATAATAACCCCTAATGCACCAGCTACGGCTTGTACAGCTGCAGCAAAATTCACATCGTAATACTTAGCTACCATTGCTGGAATCATAATCGAACCTATTGCAGCAACTGTAGCAGGACTTGAACCAGAAATAGCAGCGAAAAACATCGATGTAATAACAGTAACTCCTGCTAATCCCCCTGTCATGGAACCAGCTAGAGTATTAGCAAAATGAACAAGACGTTTTGAAATTCCACCTGTTTCCATTAAAGACCCGGCAATAATAAAGAAAGGAATTGCCATTAATGGAAAGGAGTCTAATGATGTAAATATGCGTTGAACAATTACTGTTAATGGCATGTTACCATCGAACCAGACTGCAAGAGTTGAAGCTAAACCGATAGAAAGGGCAATCGGAACAGTCATGAGAAATAAAATTATCATCGAGACTAATAAAACTGGTGTCATTCCTCAACCCCTCCTTTTAGCTTCAAAATATTATTAAGGATAACTGCAAGGCAATTAATCATCATAAAAATGGATCCTACCGGAATTGCTGAATATGGCCACGCCATCGAAATATTCATAGCCGGAGAGGTTTGTCTAGTTACATTACCGACTATATCTATTCCATACCATATTAATACACATAAAAATCCAATACATACAATGTAAACAATAATATTTAAAATCGATTTCGCACGATCAGAAAGCAATTCTTTTAAGGCATCTACCGATATTAAATCCAACTTACGAATGGCAAGTGCAGAACCAATAAAAACACTCCATATCATAAGGTATCTTGCTAATTCTTCCGACCACCTTAGTGATTCTTGAAGAACAAATCTAGAAAATACCTGATAAAAAATAACAACTGACATAATGATTAACAAAACGGCTAATAGAATACCAAGAATTTTGTTAAACTTGTCAATTGCTTTAATCATTCCACTCATAATACACCCCCATTAAAGAAGAGATGGGGGAAAGAATTCCCCGCATCTTCTAAACCTAACGCCTATTTTGCTGCATTTTGTATTTGTTCAATTAATTCAGCACCGAATTCAGAAGAATATTGCTCATAAACTTCTTTGGTTGCCTCTTGGAAAGCTGTTTTGTCGATGTCCTCGATAATTTCCATACCTTCTTCTTTTAAATCTGAAACCATTTCTTTTTCCATTTCAGCTACTAGGTCACGTTCAAATTGAGCGCCTTCGATTGCAGCTTCTGTAAGAGCTTGCTGTTGTGACTCAGTAAGACTATCAAATACTTGACTGCTTATTAATAATGCAGCTGGTGAATAGAAATGGCCAGTAAGCGTTAAGTAAGGCTGAACTTCGTAAAAACGAGAAGTTGAAATAATTGGAACTGGGTTTTCTTGTCCATCAACTACTTTTTGTTGAAGCGCTGTAAATAGCTCTGTAAATGACATTGGTGTTGGAGAAGCCCCCAATGCGTTAAAGGAATCCATGTGGACATTATTTTCCATCGTACGAATTTTTAATCCTTCTAGGTCTTCTGGAGTTTCAATTGGATTTTTACTATTTGTTACGTGACGGAACCCGTTTTCCCACCATGCAAGTCCTGTAAGACCTTCGTCACCAAGCTTAACTAATAAATCTTGTCCAATTTCACCATCTAATACTTCATAAGCGTGTTCACGATTTTCAAAAAGAAACGGTAAGTCAACAACGTTAATTTCAGGTACAAAACTTCCAAGAGGTCCAGTAGATGACAATACCATATCTAATGTACCAATTTGCAGACTTTCAACCATGTCACGTTCTCCACCTAATGATCCGTTAGGGAAGATTTCAACTGTTAATTCGCCATCAGTCTTTTCTTCTACCAACTCTGCAAAATGCTCTAAGCCTTTATAGTAATGTGAATCTTCAGCTAATGTAATTCCAACTTGTAAAGCTCTTGCTTCTCCTTCAGTTGCAGTTTCTTCTGGTGGTTGCTCACCGCCAGTACCAGGATCTGTATCAGTACCTGTACCACATGCTACAAGTAAACCTAAACTTAATACTGTTACTGCGCCTAATAATTTCTTTTTTATTTTTCTCATTGTTACATCCTCCTTGTAATATTAACTATTCATATTTTTATTTCATTAAAAATTTTTACACATATTCATGGCTTCCAGATAAAGTTTCAACCGCTTTCACTAATGCTTGTTCTGTCCCAAAAGCACCAGCTTTTGTTACTAGTGGCAAACCGTCATGATGACCACCTAATAATTTACCATATGGAATACCATCCTCAACTTCACCAATAACGTTAATTCCATTACCCTCTAGTATTTTACACGTTGCACCAGCAATATCTCCGCCAGTTAATACTGCACCTGAAATATCCTTGCTTTCAACTAATTTCCCTGCAATTTGTCCCATCGCTTTTGCGATTACACTACCTATATCCAAATTCGTTAACCCAAGTGAAGCCTGTATTTTCTTTACTCTTTCTATAGCTTCTCGTGAGCGATTAGTGGATATCACTAAATTCCCTTTTTCTAGTAGTGTATTTCCTTCTAAAACAGCTCGTTGAATTTCTTGATGTCTCTTTGTTTCATCGAAAAATTGTTCCGGAGAAATCACAATCTCTCCAACATTCATTTTCTTTTTTAACTGTTGAATTTGCTTATCCGTAATCGAATTCACACTACCTGCTACCACTAATACTGGTAACCCTTTACGCTCCTGTTTTTCAGATACTGTTTCTTGGTCTTTTACTGTTTCACAAAGGTGATAAGCAATTCCTGCTGAACCTACCCACATCACCTCTTCCCCTACTAATTGAGCAGCTTCGGCAATAGCCTTAAGATCTTCATCTGTTGTCGCATCAATAATAACGATTTTCGATGCTTGATCTGAAGATAACGCCTTCATCTTTTGCGCTAATTCACCTTTACTTTTTCTTACATCATCAATCGTAATTAACTCTACCTTACGTTTACTCTGTTGCTGTACTAATTTGGGCAAATAGCCTTCTTTTACTGGGCAACTTGGATCATTTGCAATTTCAGTTTTTTCTAGTGGGACACCATGCACATAGTGTTTCCCATTTTCTGTTATTCGATTACTTTTTGGAAAGGCAGGAACAACGAACGAAATTTGATATTGAAAAACATCCATTACAGCATCAATTTCCTGTCCAACATTTCCCCTCATTGTTGAGTCTATCTTCTTAAAAACATTTGAAACCCCTAATTGATTTAATTGTTCTGAAATGTTATAAACCGTTTCATAAGCGCTTTCAGGATTTAATGCACGACTATCTGAATTTAAAACAATAACTTCTCCTGTAAATAGTTCCTGGTGTAACTTTGTATTAGAAAATAAGACCGTTGTCTTTAAGCCTTGCTTTGCAAATTGAACCCCAGTATCATTAGCCCCTGTTAAATCGTCCGCTATAACTGCTAATTTAACGATTATCTCCACCCCCCTTAATAGACTTAGCTGTTAGAAGACTTTTGGGTGATTACATACTTATTTTTAACATTACTTGCTTGTCCATCCGGCAATTAACTGTTTTATTTTTAAACATATTAAAACCGCTTACATTGAATATATTAAACTATCATGTTGCATTTAGCAATACTTTTTTGTGGTTTTTGAGAAATTAAAATTTTCGTTATATACTTACAGCAAAATCGACGTGTTTAATTAGACTTTTTCCTCTTGATCAAACGTGGAAAAAGAAAAGCGCAAGTGCCCGATTAGCGACGTATGGACTGGACTGAGCCACAGGAGATAAAGGAAACACAATGAACGTTAGTGAATTGATGTTGACTTATCGTACGGCGGTGAGGGAAGTCTCACTAGTCGCTGGGCGCTGGAGCTAGACAAGAAAAGCGCAAGTGCCCGATTAGCGACGTATGGACTGGACTGAGCCACAGGAGATAAAGGAAACTCGGGTGTTCGTTAGTAAGTCGATGTTGACTTATCGTACGGAGATGGGGGAAGTCTCGCTAGTCGGTGGGCGCTGGAGCTAGACATCTACTTTCTTATTAAAAATGGACGCAAACTTTATTTTAGTTTGCGCCATAAGGTAGAACGGTTAATACCTAACCGTTTTGCTGCCTTCGATTGGTTCATCTCCTCTTCTTCAAGGACGATTGATATGATTTGTTTTTCTATATCCTCTAATGTTCCATTTAAATTTATGTTGTATTTTGAAACACCATCCTGTTTTTGCTTATATTTTATCCGTTTTAAAACTACTTCAACTTCATCCTTCTCTATATAGAAAGATGAGGATTGTAATACTAGCTGTTCAACAATTTGCTTTAATTGTTGGATATTCCCTGGCCAATCAAACTTTTCTAATTCTTTTAATGCATCCTGCCTAATCCCAACCACTTGATTACCATATTTTATATGAAATTCAGATATAAAGACATGAACTAAATTCTCTATATCTTTTTGCCGTTCTCTTAGTGGCGGGATATAGATGATTAAACGTGATAGTAAATGATATAAGTCTTGATCAAACAAACCGTCTTTAACTTTTTGTTCAATTGTATCTTCAGAAGATATTAACCATCTTGGCATCTTAACATCTTGATTTTTCAGAAAATAGTAGAACTCTTTTTGCATGAAATGATCAAGCTGATCAATACCTTTTAAGTAAATGAAATCATTCGTATGTTTTTGAAAAAACCCCTCTTGTATTAATTTTTTTAGTTGCTCATGCTTTAACAGATCACAATAAATCGTAATAAATAGTTCATCATTCGTTTTATTTTTCAAATAAATTGACTGGGCAACTAACTCTTTTCCATTTCCCTTTTCACTAATAATCCATATCGGTTCATCCATTTGACTGAAATCCTCAACTTGCTGCAATACATTTTGAATCGGTTCACTTTTTCCAGCAATCAAAATATAAGGTACGGAGGTTTTGATGTCAATCGCATACGGATTACCATTTTCCTCTGACACTTTCTCGCCATGATCATAAACTTTATCAAAATATAATAAAACGACCTCTTTTGTTGGAAATGTCATTAGTTTCCACAAGTCATCATCCATGGTCAGAAATTTCGTTTGCGTTTCTTTTTTTTGAGCTGTTAACCTGACAACTTCCGTAATATCAGATAAATTTTCTAGTTGAGCTGTAGTGAATTCTTTTTTTAAACGCTTATTACGATAGATAACTTTTCCTTCTTTACTCATGATTGCAATAGCTCTGTCATCGTTATCGATGATCGATTGGTACAGTAATACATCTTCATGTAACCGGGAAAATAAACGATACACCCGTCTTGCTTCCTCAAGAGCTTCTTGTATGGCTTCTTTCCCTGAAGTGATCAATATTCCATTTAATCCTAGTTTTTGGGCAGCTTGTACAGTAATAACATCTCCAATAACCACTTCATAACCTTGTTCTTTTAACTTCTTTAGTCGCTCAGTTACCTCAGTTTCTTTCTTTATAGTAATCGTATTCATCTCAAAATCCAGTAGGTTACATATCGTTGCAGCGCCGTGAGTTATGTTTGGAAAACCAACAATGGCTGCTTTTCCTGGGAAACCTTTAACAAGCGTTAATGTACGTAATACGTCATATCCAGATACCTGAATTTCAACGACAGGGATCGACACTACCTCTTGAATCATCGATGCCGTTCCACCCCGACTGATAATGATGTTGAAGCCTTTTTCTTCTACTTTCCTTGCTATCTTAACACCTTCATTTAAATTTCCTAATTCCGTATGCAACTCAAAATCGTGAATTTCTTTATCTAATTCTTTTATCATTTCAACGAGCCCTTCATAAGGGGCAATGAATAGTACCTTTATCATCTCATTCACCTCCTGTTGCAAAAATCAACATACCATATTTTGATAATAGCTTATCACATTTTAATTCAATTAAAAATCCCTTTTCATTTCCAGATACGTAAAAACAGTACCTTTTATAAAAAAGGGATGGTATATTAATCTCATTTTAATTGACTTATTTTTTCCCACACTTGCAGATATATTTCTTTAAGCGGAACATCATTTTTTTCTGCAAGTATTCGACAACTCTCATATTCAGGTGCTGTTTGTACAACTTTTCCTTGATATAAACCTTGTTTAACTGTGACTTTTCCCCAAGTTGTTTGAATGTCAATAAAGTTCCTCGACAATCGATAAACCTGTAGTGGGTAATACCGAACACCCAAAGTCGTGGTTTCATGAAATAAAATGTTCATCATTTCATCAACTTTATTTTGAGAACATAACAACTGCAACATGATCCCTGGTCGATTTTTTTTCATATAAATTGGCGTATAAAATACATCATTTGCACCTGCTTGAAATAATTTGTCCATAACATAGCCAAGCCACTCTCCTGTTATGTCATCCAAGTTAACTTCAATTTTCACCATGTCTTGATCAAGATGTTCTTCACAATGTAAAAATTGTTCTTTCATTTTCAGATCTCCCCCGATTACGATGTACCAAGCATCATTCGTAATACATTTGGATGATTAGGAAAATCTTTCGTTCCTGCACCATAGCCAATGGATGTTATCGTAAATGAAGGAACTGGCCCAAATTGATGGACAAGTGCTGATAATATACCTGCCCCAGTTGGTGTCGTTAATTCTCCTTCAATATCACTTGTTTTGATAGGAATCCCTTTTAAAATTTCCAATGTTGCAGGTGCTGGTACCGGAAACAAACCATGGGCAATTTGGATTTTACCATTTCCTACAGGAACAGGAGAAGCTAAAATATTCGATACTTTCAATTGGTCAATTAAAATACAAGTACCTACAATATCAATAATGGAATCAACAGCACCAACTTCATGAAAATGGACCTTTTCTAATGGAATGTTATGTATTTTACCTTCAGCCTTTCCGATTATTTCAAAAATCTTGAGTGCCATATCTTTTATATTTTCATTATAGTCTGTATTTTGAATCAGTTTGACAATATCAGAGTAATGACGATGCGAATGGTGGTGGTGATGACTATGGCTGTGGTGTGTGTCACTTTCAGACAAAATCACATCAAACTTTGTCGCAGTAACCCCTTTTTTTACGACTTTTTCCCAGCGGAGTTCATATTCTTCATGAATATGAAGTTTTCTTAATTCTGTTTCAAGAACTGTAGGATCAGCTCCAAGATCTAAGAGTGCACCAATCGTCATATCACCACTAATTCCTGAAAAACAGTCAATATAAAGCGTATTCAAATTATCTTTCCCCTTTCTCTTTAAAAATTTATTCGATGATTTTTATGTATTAACATTGCATAATAACCAGCACCAAAGCCGTTATCAATATTCATTACACTAATTCCAGATGCACATGAATTTAGCATCGTTAGTAATGCAGAGAGCCCTTGAAAATTTGCCCCATATCCGACACTCGTTGGTACAGCGACAATGGGATTACTAATTAATCCACCAACTACGCTAGGTAGTGCTCCTTCCATTCCAGCAACAACAATAGTCACCGTTGCATTTTCAATATCATCGAGATAATAAAAGAGTCGATGTATTCCTGCTACACCGACATCGTATATTCGTTTTACAGATGCACCGAAAGCTTCTGCCGTTACGGCTGCTTCCTCTGCAACAGGTAAATCAGAAGTACCTGCACAAACAACAGCTATATACCCTTCATAAATACATAGCGTTTCATCTGGCTGCTTCCAAAATAAAGTGCGGGCTTCTGAGTTGTACTCCATTTCAGGGATTGCTTCTTTCACTTGATATCCTTTTTGATCATCAACTCTTGTTGCTAGAACACGATTTGTACTTTTCATTAAAGATAAAACAATGCTAATAATTTGGTTTGCGGTCTTCCCTTCTCCATAAACGACTTCAGGGAAACCTGTTCGCTTCTGCCTTTGATGATCTAGTTTTGCAAAGCCAATATCCTCAAAAGAAGACAATAAAGCCTTTGCTTTATCTATACTTAATGTTCCGTCTCTTACTTCATTGAGTATGACATCTATGCGTTTATTTTCCATTAGGACACACCTTTTTAACTTTATCATTCATTTACTGTCTCTTGTTTACCTAAAGCCTTATTCATACTACCGCTCTTATATCCTTGAAGATCAAGTGTTACAAACTTATATCCGAAATCTTGCAGCTTTTCTGATATACTTTCATGATGATTTAATACCAATTGCATATCTTCTGGATCAACTTCTACTCTCGCAATATCTTCATGTGTGCGAACTCGAACTTGCTTAATACCTAATAGCTTTAAATAATGTTCAGATTTCTCTATCTTTGTTAACTTTTCCTGCGTAATCATTTGACCATATGCAATCCTTGAAGATAAACAAGCAAAAGATGGCTTTTCCCATGTTGGTAAATTTAATTGTTTCGATAGCTCTCTTATTTCATCTTTATAAAGATTAGCTTCTTGAAGTGGACCTCGAACCCCATGTTCGATCGCTGCCCGGACACCCGGACGATGTTCACTCATATCATCGGCAATTAAACCATATAAAACATTTTGAAACCCATTTTCATCCATAATAGGGACGATTTCTTCAAACAAACCTTTTTTACAGAAATAACAGCGGTTTTGATCATTTTCAGCATATCCAGGAATAGCAAGCTCAGACGTTTCGATCACTTGATGTCTAGCACCAATTAACTTTGCAAACTGCTTTGCTTCTTCTAGTTCACTCGAAGGATACGTTTCAGAATCTGCCGTAACAGCAAGGACATTTTCCGTACCAAGAACATCGACAGCTACTTTTAACAAAAACGTACTGTCTACCCCGCCAGAAAAAGCGATAATTACACTTTCCATTTCTTGTATAATTATTTTTAAATGTTCAAATTTTTCTTGTAACATTGTTTAAACACCTCAAATTACCATATCTAATATAGCGTAATGTATGAACTTCTATTTATTTGACAAGAAAATAATACAATTTATTATAAGGTAGTTACTATATAAAGTAAAATAATGCTCGCTTAACAGACATACCTGTTAATTTCTTATGGAAAATAGTACCATACAATTAGAATTGCCCTAAAGCTATCATTGTAGTATTTTTAACTTGTTAGGTTTAAAAATACCATACCGAAAGAATCAGTATGGTTAAGAGATCTTTTTCACTATCAAATTCCGTAAAACAAGTTAACTAAAATTTGTTCGAGTTAATTTCGGTATAAATAACGATAAAAAGAAGGAACGTGAGAAACTAAATAATACAAAAGCGATCCAAACTCCATGATTACTATATACAGGTACGAACAACCAAATGGCTAGTAAAAACACGATTAATGCCAAGATAATCGAATCTCTAATCGATCTGGCCTCTGTAGCTCCTGAAAAAATCCCTTCTAATTGCAACCCCCAAAATCCTACAAAAGGAAAAACAAGCATCCAGATTAATAGACCAATAGCAACTTCTTTCACCTCAGTAATGGTTGTAAACAATGCAACAATACTTTCACCAAATAAAAGTATGACTAAAAATAATACAATTGATGAAGCAAAGCCCCATTGTGCTGAAAGGGATAAGGCACGTTTATAAAGAAATTGATTTCCACTGCCTATTGCTCTTCCCACGATGATACTCGACGCATTCGCAAAGCCTGCTATCAAATATGCCATAATATAATGGATTTGCAGAAGAATTGCATTCGCTGCTAGTGTTACCTCTCCCATACTCGCACCCTTTGCAGTAAAGATCCCCGTCATCGTCAGTAAACAAACCGTCCGTAAAAATAAATCTCGATTGACTTTGATCATTTTTATTAGCGGCTCAGACTCTATTAACATTTGAAAGTTAATCGTTGAGAGTTTGACTCTATGTGTACGATAAATAACCCATGCTCCAAATAAAACGGCACTGATTTCAGATATAAGTGTCGCATAAGCAACCCCAGTAACTCCCATCCCGAAACCTAAAACAAATACAATATCTAAAATGATATTTAAAAGATTCATTAAAACTTGAGTAGCTAACGCTAAGCGAACCTTCCCCATACCGATGAGCCAACCAATCATCACGTAGCTAAGTAGAGAAAATGGCGCTCCCCAAATTCGAATGGAAAAATAGCTTGCAGCAAACGACGATACCGTTTCGCTTCCGCCGATTAAAGCTAAAGCAATTTTTAATATAGGCTGCTGTAAAATAATGAAAAACAAACCGAACACCACAGCTATAATCATCGGTCGTAAAAACGATAATATCATTTCCTTTTGATTATTTGCCCCTTCTGCCTGTGCAGTAAAACCACTCGTACTCACTCGTAAAAAGCCAAGCAACCAGTACATCGTATTAAAAATAACGGCCCCAATCGCTACTCCACCAATTGAAGCTGGGTCAGGAATTCGGCCAACTACTGCTGTATCAACCGCGCCTAATATCGGAGTTGAAATACCTGAAATAATAAGTGGAATTGCCAATACTAAATACTGGCGTTGACTTAAGGAAGGGCTACCCTTGTTTTCCAGTGAGGAGGTTGCTAATTTCATACTTGTCTCCTTTTTTTAATCTTACTTTTATAAATATGTGTAAATCAAAGTTCATTATTAACTAGACCTTTTTCTAAATGAACAGTTGCCTGCTCATTACATTCATCTAATATAGTTATAAAACCTTTCTTTTGCCAAAAAGACAAGCCTCCTGGTAAGAACTTATGTGTGTGTAGATACATCATTTTATAGCCGACTTCTTTACAATAACGTTCAACCTCATTAAAAAGTGAAGAACCAATTCCTTGTTTTCTCAAATTTTTATCTACATAACATTTAATAATTTCACAGGTTTCTTCTAAGTTGTATCGATTTCCAAGTGAAACTATTCTTCCATCATACGGTCGAACAGCAATAGTTCCAACTACTTGATCTTTATAAAATGCAGCTAAAAACGTTGCCTTTTCTCTGGTTAAGAATAATAACTCCATATCAGTTAAATCTTTCATTGACGCCTCACTAATTGGGAAAGGATAAACATCTGTTATGATTTTTCTATTACTCAATTGAAGCAGCTTGAATTAACGCTTTTGTGTAAGGATGACGTTGCTTATGATAAAGCTCTGCCAAATCGAACTGATCAACTATGGAACCATTTCTTAATACAATTATTTTTTCACATAAAAATGTAACAGCCCTTAGATCATGTGAGATAAACAGAATAGTCATGTTTGTTTTTTTCTGAAGCTCCTTTAGTAAACGCAAAATCTGAACTTGAACCGTAACATCCAAACTTGCTGTAGGTTCATCGCAGACGAGAAGTGATGGCTCAATACTTAATGCTCTAGTAATACTAACTCGTTGCTTTTGTCCTCCACTTAATTCCCCTGGATAACGGTCAACCATTTGTTTTTCTAGTCCCACCATTTCTAAAAGTTCTTCAGCGATTTCTTTTCTTGATAATCCTTCAGCTGATAGAAAAGCAGGGGAAATTTCCTTAAAATTGTCAAGAGGTTCTAGAATGCTTTTCCAAACCGGCAGCTTCGGGTTTAACGTACTCGTGGTATCTTGGAAGATCATTTGAACATCTTTTCGATACTGACGTAAGAAAGTCCTTTTCTTCGGAGCGACTGGTTGTTCTTTAAAAATTACACGACCTTCCTTATAGGATTCCAAACCTAAAATTACTCGTGCTAGCGTACTTTTTCCACAACCGCTTTCTCCTACAATCCCAATGCATTCTCCTTTATCAACACGAAATGAAACGTTCTCCAAAGCCTTAACACTTTTTGCATAATTCTTGGATAACCGATCGACGATTAATAAACTCATAGGACTCTCACCTTATTATTTTGGATTAGTGCTTCCTCTCCAGGAAGCGAAAGCAGGCAAGAACATAATTTTTTCGTATAGGGGTGCTGGTGATGACAGCGAATCTGTTCGGGTAAACCTTCTTCAACGATTTCACCTTGGTGCATAACATAGATCCGATCCGTCCGCTTATAAGCTTGAGCTAAATCATGAGTAATCAATAGAACCGCACACCCTGTTTCTTTTCGAACTTGATCAATATAACTTAACACCTTCTCGCCATTCATCACATCCAAAGCAGTAGTGATTTCATCACAGATAAGCAAATCAGGTCTTAATGCTAACGCCATCGCAATGGCAGCCCGTTGAACCTGTCCACCACTTAATTGAAATGGATAACTTTTATAGACCCTTTCTGAATCGAGACCCATTTCCTCAAGAACTCGAAAAGCGATGATCTTTGCCTCTTTTTTACGAATCATTTCGTGTGTACAGATTGTTTCAACCAATTGTTTCCCAATTTTAATGAATGGAGTAAAGCTCCCACGGTAATCTTGAAAGATCAAACCGATTTCCTTCCCGAGAAGCTTACGGTGTGCTTCTGAAGGTATTGATAATAGATCATCGTTCTTATAGAAAATATGACCATTTACATTCATTTCTGACGGAAGAAGACCCATAATCGCTTTTGCAGTTAAGCTTTTCCCGCTACCACTTTCTCCAATGAGACCAACAATTTCACCCTTTTGAACTTCAATATTCATGTTTCTCAATAATGCATTTTTTCCAGCTCTACTTTCAATCTGCAAACCTTGTATGGTCATAAGAGGTCCACTCACAAATAATCCCTTCCTTTTCGTATATCAAAGTAACTTTTCAATCCATCTCCTAATAAGTTACAACATAGAACGGTTACCATAATTGCTAACCCTGGATAAATCATTAAAGTAGGTACCACTTGAAAGTAACCTCGTCCATCGTTAAGCATCGCTCCCCATTCTGGAATAGGTGGTTGAGCTCCCAGGCCAATATAAGAGAATGCTGAAATCAGTAAAATCACTTTCCCCACATCAATGGTAGCCATGGCAATAATGTCTGGCATCACTTGAGGTAACAAATGCATACGTATTGTTTTGAAAGAACTAGAATGAGAGACTTTTGAAACTAAAACATACTCTTTCTCTTTTTCTGCAAGGACTAAGCCTCGAACCACACGAGCATAGACAATCCACCTTACCAAAACAACCGCAATAATAATATTAGTTAGGCTCGGTCCTAACATACCAGCAATTGCAATAGTTAATATAAAATCAGGAAAAGCTAAAATCCCATCAATAATTCTCATAAAAAATGCATCAATTCTTCCTCCCATGTAACCAGAAAGAAGTCCGATTGGAACACCTATACAAATTGCCATTACAATCGTAAACATCCCTAAACCAATCGTTAGTTTTGCTCCATATATAATTCTTGAAAACACATCCCGACCTAATTGATCGGTTCCAAGCCAATGAGTTGAAGATGCGCCCTGTAACCTGTTGCCCATATCAATTTGAAACGGATCATGGGGAACGAGGACTCCGCCAAGGAACGTAACAAATGCAAGAAGCGTAGCAAGGAGAAGTCCGATCGTCATATTAGGGTTACGGAGAAGTCTTGAGGTTTTGAGCAATGCTGTTTCCATTACCCCAACTCCTTTCCTTGCTTGATTTGTGGATTAATCATCAAATACATTAAATCAACGATAAGGTTTGTTATCACTACTAGAAAACCTACTATTAGGATATAACCTTGAATAACCGGATAATCACGTTGCATCACGGAATTCACTATCAGTTCCCCCATTCCTGGCCAGGAAAAGAGTATTTCAATCACTGTTATTCCTCCGAGAAGACTGCCAATACTTAATCCAAACACCGTAACCAACGGAATTAGACTCCCTCTTAGGGCATGAAAAAGAAGAATCCGCTCTTTTCGTAATCCTCTTGCTTTTGCCGCTTCAATGTATGAGCTCTGCAACGTAGAAATTAGTCGTTCGCGTAGTAATCGAATATACATTGGTGCCATTGCAATTCCAAGCGTAATAGAAGGTAAAACAAAATGAGCTAATGTACCTTTCCCCATTACAGGTAAAAGGTTGAGCTTTAATGAGAACAAATAAATTAACAACAATCCAAGCCAAAAGCTTGGAATAGAAGCTCCCAGCATTGCCATCCATCTACTTATATAGTCAGGCCAACGACCTTCATAAACAGCTCCTAGTATTCCAAGTGGAACTGAGATCAAAAAAAGTACCACCATGCCTCCTATAGTTAAAGCAACCGTGGCCGGCAATCTGCTCATTATCATGTCCAGCACTGGCCTTTTAGCAATAATCGATTCTCCTAGATCAAAATGTGCAACATTCCAAATCCACCGACTATATTGCACTAAAATCGGTTGGTCTAAGCCATACTCTTTCTTTAACCTCTCCTCTTCAACTGTTGTTGATACCACGTCATCTACCTTTAAAATCGCTCTAATCGGATCACCCGGTGTGACTTTTATTAATAAAAAAGTCACAAAGGAAAGAATTAAAACCATTACGACTAATTGGATCATTCTCGAACCAATAATAGACAAAATTCTGCACATCTATTCTCACCTGCCAACACTCGTTATAAAAAGCTAACAAGAAAAGTGAAAGTATCTTAAGACACTTTCACTTTTCTACTATTCTACATCCATTTTATTAGTAATTAAGTAGTATTCTTCAGATCCTGGACTCCAGTTCTTAACGCGCTCATTCACTCCTACAATAATATGGGGATGTAAAATAAACGATTGTGGAACCTGATCCTGAATGATAGCTACAGCTTTCTTTTGCAAGGCAATTCTTTCCTCAAGATCGGCTGTCACATTTAGTTGTTTCGTGATTTCATTTAGTTCAGGAATATCGATTTGCCCTGGATTTAATGAACCCTCTGGTAAATATGCAACATTCAAGAAATAGCCGCCGTCTCCTCGAGGAGCCGTCAAATTAGAGTACGTAACTAGATCCCATTCATCTTGTTGCTCCCATAAATAACTATCAATGTTTTCAATCGTGACGATATTCACACCAATTCCTAAACTTGCCGCTTCTGCTTGTAAGTACTGGGCCATTAATGGAAGTTCAGGTCTGCCTTGATACGTTGCCAACGTTAACTCAAGAACCTCTCCATCTTTTTCCAACTTCCCATCTTTATTCTTCTCATAACCAGCCTCTTTCAATAAAACCTCTGCTTGTGCTGGATCATGACTTTCTGGCTCTTTTTCACTTGCAAATGCAAAATCAGGGTTGAACGGTCCATTGGCAGCTGTTGCATGTCCATTCATAATCTCACTCACCGCTACAGGACGATTAATAAGTAAATCTATTGCTTTTCGAACCTTTACATCTTGTAATGCAGGCTTTGCGGCATTATAAAGAATGAAATGGACACGTAAGCTTGAAATCGATTCAACACGAAGGTTATCACTAGTCTCAATTGGATCTAACGCCTCAGGAGGCAAATGATATGCAATGTCTACTTCACCGGATTGAAGGGCTAGTGCACGGACATTTCCATCTGAGTTAAACTTTATCATGACTTTATCTAAGTTCGCAGCTCCATCCCAATAATTCTCATATCTTTCTAGTTGGATCTCTGCTTCAGGTGTAAAATTAACTACTTGAAATGGACCTGTTCCAATCGGTTTTTCACTGATATTTTCTTCGTCTGCTTTTATAATAGAAGCATTTGTATGGACCAATTCAGACAGAAACACAGGGTACGCTTCTGTAGTTATAAACGTAACTTCTTGACCGCTTGCTTCTATGGATTCGATTTTTAAGTTAGCTGCAATCGCATCGTTCACATCCATAACACGTTCAAATGAAGCTTTCACAGCTTCCCCATCAACTAATGTTCCGTCGTGGAACGTAACTCCATCTCTAATCGTAAATGTCCATGTTCTCTCGTCTTCCTGCTCCCATGATTCTGCTAACCACGGTTGAATTTCAAGATTTTCATCAATCTTCACTAACGTCTCTGCAATTCCTGCACGAACACCCATCCAATCCTGATGGGGATCTATCGTTTTCGACGCAAAACTAAATAACAACGTTACTGACTTATCCTCTGTCTCAGAAGATTCACTTGTACCTTCTTCCTTTACTTTGGAACCAGTATCCTCTCCCTGGTTATTACACCCCACAACAAAAGTAAATAGTAAAGCAAGAATTAAGTAAAGAACTGATTGTATTTTAAACATTGTTTATTCCACTCCTTGTTTTAGAAAAACTATTTTCTTTCTTTTCACGAAATCGCAGCCCGTTTTACAGGTGCTGCTCGTCGACTTTGTTTTGAACAATTATGTACATTTGTTTCGTCATTTTTTCTTTTAAAAAATAGCAAGATAGTAAAATAGTAAAAATGGTGATAGAGGAATAAATCGTAACTATTACTATTTATATTCACACTCAATAAATATACACAAAGTTTTTGTGAACGTCAATCATAATTCATAACAATTACTATAATGTGTTACCATAATAGTAGTATCAACTAAATGTTTAAATTACCAATATAAAAACCCCTTTTGCATCTACAGCTTCTATGAAAAAGGGGGATAATCTCTTCTGTAGTTCTGATACTATGAAATCAATGGAAATTACCGGTAAAAAACATTGGGAATTGGAATTATAATGAAAATAGTAAAGGAAATAACAACGCTTGGATTTATACTTCATCCAAGCGTTTTAATCTTATTCAAGAATTGTTTATTTCCTATGAAATAACGTATTTGTTGTCACTCTGTAATTTAGTGTGTCATTTTCCAAACTATTTAGTATGTCAAACTTCAGTAATCGTTGACAGTCTTTAAGTTTCATTTATTTTTTATTAAGGGCTTCCCTTGTGTTCGGACCAACGATCCCATCCACGGTTAATCCCTTTGATTTTTGAAAGGCTTTGACCGCTTGTTCTGTTACGGGGCCAAATATTCCATCTATCGTTCCTTTATAATACCCTAGCTTTTTAAGTCTGGTTTGAAGGCTCTTTACTTCTTCTCCTTGAGCTCCACGTTTCAGGTTTTTCTTTTCAGGGGACGGCTTTGGTTGGGCAGTTGATAATGCTTCCCTCGTATTCGGGCCAACGATCCCATCCACGGTTAATCCCTTTGATTTTTGAAATGCTTTGACCGCTTGTTCTGTTACGGGGCCAAATATTCCGTCTATCGTTCCTTTATAATACCCTAGCTTTTTAAGCGTGGTTTGAAGGCTCTTTACTTCTTCCCCTTGAGCTCCACGTTCCAAGTTTTTCTTTTCAGGAGACGGCTTTGGTTGCGGAGTGGATAATGCTTTTTTCAGGGCTTCCCTCGTATTCGACCCAACGATCCCATCCACGGTTAACCCCTGTGATTTTTGAAAGGCTTTGACCGCTTCTTTTGTAACGGGGCCAAATATTCCGTCTATCGATCCTTTATAAAATCCTAGCTTTTTTAAATACGTTTGTAATTTCTCGACCTCTTCACCTTTATCACCTTCTTGTAAGAATGGGTGATCAGGTGGTCGTTTTCCACTTAGTAAATCTTTGATAGAAAGTCCAAACGTATATTGAAAATGTGGATAGTCTTTAAAAGTTCTCCAGTTGCCTCCCCATTCGAAGCCAAGCGAAACACCAATTTGACCTAATTGCTTGAATGCATTTAAGTCATTCCAATTAAAGGATTTACCATCTGGATTTAAAATTCCAATATCGACTGCTAATCCATAATTGTGATAACTATGACCTCCAGGTGCATTTGTTACGATATTTCCTGGCTTACTCCTTCCTTGCTCATATAATTCATTTTGTTTTTCTATCGAGCGAAAACCACTAATAATAACTCCATTTATTTTCTGCTTATAACCTTCAGTAATTAATTGGATGGCTTTATCACGAACTACTGGATGTAAATTATCAAAGTAGCTTTTACTCTTCTCTAATAGCAATTCCAAAGTTATAGTGATAGAGGTTGGTAGTTTTAAGTTTTGAGTAGCCAAGCTTACAAATTCCTTTAAATCTTCTACGGTTCCATCAAACTCATTGAGATCAACAGGTCCATTTATTCCATTTACGGAACCTGAGGCTGTATATTGTAAAAATGTCCACCTATTCCACCCACCATAATCACGTGGTTGATTCACTCCGTATCTCGCAAACCATAAAGGAATATCATGAAGCGTTGGATGAAGGTGGGTATCGATAAACCACGGGTAAGAGTAAATAATCGGTTCAATCCCTATTCTTTCCTTTACTCTGTTAATCCAATTACGCGCCCAATTTGTTAATTCATCTTTATTTAATCCTCGGTGTTCTTCAAGATCTAATACTGGAGGTAGATCTCCTTTTTGTAATGCATTAAATTTGAGTAACGTATCAACAAAGTAATCTGCTTCTTCTATCGCATCATCTATAGCCGGAGTTGCATAATGATAGGCCCCTACAATAAACCCTTCTTTTTTTGCAGCAACATAATTTTCGTGAAATTTCGGGTCTATAAACCCTACTCCTTCTGTCACTTTTATAAAAACGAATGATTTTCCTGCCGCTTTCACTTTTGGCCAATCAATCGACCCTTGGTGATGGGAAACATCAAGACCCAATGCATTTTGTGAGTTTCTTGCTTGCATCAAACTTTCACCTCCTATTTATATAATATATAAAGCAGGAAAAATTTTGATTGTATGTTTGTCCTAGTAAAAATAAACATTATTACCTACGATATTTAATAAGGATTTTTTACTAAGTGTTTATTTAATAGATTTATATTTTCAGATAATAAAAAAAAATGCTTTATAATTTTTTATTCAATCCAGACACCCTAAATCGTCTGCTTGCGTTTGAAACGTTTGAAAAAAAATGTGAATTTATAATATAATCAAAATATGCAAATGAAAATTATAATGGGGCAGGAGGCTATTGAACAGGAAATCATTGTATGCTCAAAAAGCTCCTGACTCAATAATTTCTTTTGAACTTAACCCAAGAACCATTCTTGTCATGCGTAGCGGTATTCTTGTGTGAATCGAAAAAGAGGTCATACGGTATGGTGAGAATTATTATTGAAAGGCATAAAAAGATCTGTCGAAAAAGGATATTTATATAGTACTGTTGATTTTACAAGTATTTTGAATAGAAAAATCAATGACATTTTTGTTGAGTGGGATTTCGAAATAGATGAAAGTCCCATTATTTTGATTACTGAAGGAGAAATTAAAAATTAAATAAAGTGGTGGAAATGAGCTAGATAATATTAGCTAGACATGAACCAAAAGCAGTATTCTGAAAGGGATGCTTCTTTTGGTTTTTTTTATTTAAAATTAAAGGAGAATTAAAAACATGAATTCCGACTTAAATAAAAAAACGAAAAAAATATGTACGACCCACAAGAAGAAATTATGCAATTAGAAGCAGACCTCCTTGTTTCATATTATAGAAAGAGCAGTGAAGGAAGAACTAGCACAACATCATAAAGATTACCAGTTTATCGTAGAAAACTCAGGTGATATCATTGCTACTCATATCGTTAATGGAAGATTTAAATTCATATCACCATCTATCAAAAATCTTTTATAGTGAACGTGTTTAACTTTGAACATCTAACAACAGACGGTTTATCTAAGGCTGCTTCCTTCCAATATTCAATAACAACATCAACTGTATCGAAAATAACATCATAAGTCTCACCGTATTTCGTTTATAAAATCTTCTATCCTGTACTCACTTACTTTATCAGCACCTAAAGGCTTAACTTTAGAAATCGCCATATTGCAAAGGAGCTTCCCCTTTTTGATCTACGATTTTTGCCTCGATAATATCAGTTCCTTCCGAAATTCTAATTACTTCTATATCAAATTTCCATTCGTCACCAAAGTCGAATAAATATAAAAACCTTTGACCTTCAATTAATTGTAAGCTTCCAAATTGTGCTTCATTTACAAATGGACCAACTCCTTCTTCAAGGCAATTATAGCAATTTTTGCTAAATTTCTTTCCATCCATATAAAACGAATACAGATGATCATCCTGAAATCCAAAGCTTCTTTGAATCAATTTATGCAGGTCAAGTAACGTATGAGAGCTAGAGATTTGAATCGTCCGAGAACAACTGCTACCAAAGGTCACCTTTAAGGTAAAGACTCCCGACGTGAATTTTTTCCCGTTTGATAAAAACGGATTATCCAAATTAGCCTCAGGGAAAATGGGCTTTAATAAAGTTACCAATGGAGTTATTTCCTTTTTCTTTCTTTTTTTAGGTTTTAAAATGGACTGATTAATACCGATCAAACTGAGAAATGACTCTAAACCAGCATCCCTACTGTTACTTTCTTCTAGATGCTCAAGCCAATTTTTCGCCAATGCTTTATCTATCTTTTTAAATAACGGTGTTAATTTCAATGTTTTGGCCATAAAGTGGGTACCCGCATAATCCTTTTCTTTATTAAGCTCAACCTCCCAAAGCCCTAAGTAGCTAAAGTACAGAAGAAAGTGATCGTATTGATAAAGAAGTTGTTTTAAATCCTCATTTGTATTAACATTAATTTTCTTATTAGCTGCATATTTCTCTAAAGATTCAAACAGAAAATCAATATTAGATGGAGGACGAAAGCGATGCCTTCTCTCAAAAACCGACCAATCAAGTTTTTCCCAAAAGCATTGTAATAGAACTAAATACTGCTCTATAGAAGATAAATTTCGAAATGCTACTACCTGCTTAGAAACGATCGAAGCAAATGCTCCTCCTGACACTCTATTCCTTTTTATTAATTGTAGTACAATCGTTGATTATTTAATAGAAGAAAACCTCGCATTTTGAAAAAAGATTGATCAAAATACGAGGTTAGAATTGTTTTATGAGATTATTTTTATAAAAAAGATTGATTAATATAATTCAATTTTGCTTAATTAAATCACTGTATTTTCTTACTTCTTGTAAGCAATGATTTTTTGAATAATTAGTCCATTCTTCTAAATTCCCTTTAGTAATTAACAACGCTTCAGATTTAAGTAAGCTACTAAATCTGAAATACTTAATGTACCTCAAAATCTCTTAACGTAGGGAAATACTTAAGTTATTGTACTTTTATTTGATTTACATTTAACTCTTTACTCTATTTAAACCCTCTCCTTCTAGTCAAAAAGTGAGGATTAGCATCTGAAAACTCTTCATAGAATGATTTTGGTACAGTTGAACCCCACCATAATCTTCCTTTTTCATTATATTCCTCACGGGTCCAGCCAATCGTCTCCATATCTAAATCACGCGCATAATCATGTGCATAAATCTCGATACGATGTCCGTCTGGGTCTTTAATATATAAGAAAAATGCATTGGATACTCCATGTCTGCCAGGACCATATTCAATAGAATCACGGAATCCAGCATCAGCCAATAAGTCAGCTGTACGCACTACTCCTAATACACCATCTACAATAAATGCAACATGATGGAGTGCAGCTCTCGATGCTTTTACTAATGCTACATCATGCGTAAACGTTGCACGCCGTACCCATGCCGCAAACTTTTCGTCTCCATCTTTTACGAATTCAGAAATTTTAAATCCAAGGGCTTGCCAATATTCAAGCGCTTTATCGACATTTTCGACTCGTAAGTTCATATGATCGATTTTAATAGGTGGAATACCATTAAACTGATGTGTATTACTCATCGGCAATACTTTAATCTTTCCCGATTCATCTCTAATAGAAACTTGCTACATCGAATGATAATAGACTATAGAATGTCCATTTGGCTAAACAACCTTTAAGCATGATCCAAGACCTGGATAGAAACCTTCAGCCACATACTCATTTGGAATACCCATTTGATCGTGCCATTCTTTTAACTCCGTTAAATATTCTTTACTAGATACTCGTAAACCAAAACAACCGTAAGCCGCACTTGGTTTTTCAGTTAAGATAAATGAAAACTCGTCAAACTCCTCAATTCCTCTTAAAAACAGGCTGTTGCCAACTTGCTTTACTTCTATAAACCCCAATGTTTCAACATAAAATTTTCTGGATGCTTTTAAGTCCGTTACATATAATTCTGAGAAACCAATCGTAAAATCATCTATATTTCCCCCCTATTGTTGTTCTTGATTCTATTCTGTAAAATTCACACTAACACTACCTAGCTCAGTGAACACAGCTGTAAACTGATCCCCAGGTTCTGCTTCTACTGCTGCAGATAATGCGCCAGATAAGATTACTTCCCCAGCTTTCAATGTTACATTATATTCAGATAACTTATTAGCTAGCCATGCCACACAAATCGCTGGATCTCCTAACACGTTCAGACCACAGCCTTCATTGATAACCTCTCCATTTTTCAAAAGCTTCATTTGCACTTTTTTCAAATCCACTCCGTTTAACGGAACTGCTTTTTCACTTAAAACATACAAGCCACATGAAGCATTATCTGCAACAGTATCTTCTAGCTTAATCTTCCAATCTTTCACCCTACTATCAACAATTTCAATAGCAGCCACAACATAATCAGTTGCTAGTAAAACATCTTCAGCCGTCACGTTAGGACTCACTAAATCCTTTTTCAAAACAAAAGTAATTTCCCCTTCAACTTTAGGTTGGAATAATGTTTTCAGAGAAACATCCTCTCCATCCTTCACTTCCATTGAGTGAAATAAATGACCATAATCTGGTTGATCCACTCCAAGTAAATTTTGCATCGCTACAGAAGTGAGACCAATTTTCTTACCACTAATCACTTCTCCAGCCTGGATTGCGACATTTACTCTTTCTAGTTGAACGGCATACGCCTCATCAATTGTTAAATCTTCTGCATGATTAGTTAAAGGACTAATCGATTGATGATTATGAAAGGCATCATCTAAAAGCTGAACCAATTGTTGAACTTTATTATTCATTATTCATTTCGCTCCATAACTAATCTTATATAGTACTTTTCCATTCAATAAATATTCAATTAGTACATTATTAAACTCGTCCACTTTTTCCCACTGTGGCCAGTGCCCCGCATCCTTTATAACCGCAAGCTCACTTCCATGAATCATGTGTAATAAAGGCCCTGCTTCCTCCACAGATGAAGTTGGGTCATGGTCAGTCCAGCACAGTAAAGTTGGCGTTGTTATTTTATTGCACCACGCTGGATTCCAAGTATATTTCTTCCTAGGCTCTACTTCCTGCAAATACACAATATTATGAACTGCTTCTTTAAAGGATTGCTGAGTATAAATGTTGTACCTTGACTCTATTAACTCCTCTGTCACCTGGCTTTTATCGTACATTAGCCATTCTAATCGTGTTTTGACATTTTCATAATTGGCTTCCTTTACAGCCTTCAATGTCGAAGCTTTTAAAGCAGCCATTACTTCAGGTTTATTATTCACATTTCCTGGAGTATTCAATACCATCGACTTCACATATTCCGGGTGTTCCATCGCAAACCAAGCCGCTACCCAGCCCCCTAAAGATTCACCTGATAAATAAATTTTTTCAAGCTCTAAAGCCTGAATAACATGCAGCAAATGTTCACTATAAAAATCAATGCCATATGGACGATTCGGCTTATCTGTATAACCATGTCCTACCATATCAATACAAATCACACGAAACTTCTTACTTAACTCGGGTATATTTCGTGCATACGCCTCTATATGACCTCCAGTTCCATGCAGCAAAATCAAAGGCTCCCCTTAACCAGCTTCAAGCACACGTGTACGTATTCCATTCGTATCCACAAAGTGCAATTTAAATGAAACATTTGCTAAATCAGTCCAAATCGTCATAACAACAAACCCCTTTCAAAAAGAAACCTTAGAATAGATTGGCAAAGAACTTGAACTATACTTTAACAATTTAATAATCACATTTCCCTTTTTCAATATAGACGAAAAATCATGAGCAATTAGCTGTAAATCACTAGTAATCTCCATCATCGTTAAATAAGATGAGTTTAACTGCTGTATTTCTACTTTATAGACGCCTTCTTTCGGAAATAACGTTTGCTCCAATGGTTGAAATGAAATCCCATCCCAATGTGCCTTCAACTTATAATATTTCCCTAAAAAATGTGGAACCTCATCGACTAAACCTTCAACAATTCGTTGACGAATAGCAGTAGAGCTTATTTTTTCTCCTAAATAATCCACACAATCTACTTCGGTTATCATAATGCCACCATTTGAATCTGACGGAATATCCTTCAGCTTCCCAGAGCCCTTTACGCCATAATTAAAGTCAAACCCAGCCACTGCATGTTTCACATTGAGCCTCACTAAATAGTCATCCACAAATTGCTTTGGAGAAAGCCCTGCAAATCCAAGTGTAAATTCAACTAAATAAAACAGATCTACACCTTGCCGCTGTAAAGCAGACTCCTTATCACAAAGTGTCATTAAATGAGCCACTTGCTTTTTACCACCCGATAAAATCTTAATAGGGTGTGGTCTGAAGCTCATTACCGCTAGTGGTAATCCTCGACGCCGTGCTTCTTCACGAGCAACCTCAATTACTTTTTGATGACCAAGATGAACACCATCAAAGTAACCGAGTGCCATTACACAATCCGTCGCTTGTTCATATGCCTGTGGTAAAGTCTTCTCATTCACTATGATCGTCTTCATCTGATCATCTCCTTTAAATTAACCTACTTCTACATCTTGAAGCTCTCGATAACGGCCATTAAAGAATAATAATGGATCTCCGTCTTTCACTGTGATATCTGTAACTTTACCGATAAACAATGTGTGGTCACCTTCAACATGCTCTGCAGAAACCTCACATACAATTTGAGCGATTGCTTCAGGGATAATTGCTGTATTGTCTAATAGACCAAATGCCACTTCTTGATCTTTAATTTGACCAGCAAAAATTTTCGACAAATCCATTTGTTCAGCCGATAAAATATTGACAGAGAACTTTTTCGATTCCTGAATCTTTGGCAAAATCCGCGCATTTTCTTTAATTGAAATAACTACTAATTTTGGATCTAATGATACGGACATAAATGCATTCGCCGTCATACCATGCGGCTCCCCATTTGTTTCAGTGACAATTACTGTCACCCCTGTAGCAAATTTCCCCATTGCATCTCTAAATGAACGATCTTCCATAATAATTCCTCCCCCTTATCCTCTTATGCCACTATTAAATCCAAATAGTTCCATCCCATAGGCAGCAACGGAATCCTCATACAATGATGTTTTATGTGTAGCAACTGTTAAAATATCCCTGATAAACATTTCAATCGCTCCACCCTTATAAAGGGCCCCTCCACCAAGTGTTAATAGTGAACGTACTGCAATTTCTGTGCAAATTTTAATGATATTTGTACGAATGGCGAAAAATTCACCACGTAAAAACGCCTCTTGATTTTTCCCTCTGGACTGCTTCAGCAAATTCAAATATTTATCCATTAAAGCATCTGCTGCATGATATTGAACTGTCATCTCTGCTAGAACACGCTGACTTCTCGGTGATCACTTTCTCGAACACCATCTGTAAGGCGTACTCGCTTTTCAGTCATCGTTTTAAATTCCTTAAAAATTCTTTCTGCACCACCAAGTGCAATTGCCGGGAATCCAAGATAAAATGTGGCATAGAACGGTGTATCATAGAATGCATAGTCCTTGTCGTAATCCTCTTCAGGAGGTTTCCCGAAAGCATCTGCATGATCCAATCTAATTACTCTATTATTTGGAACAAATACATCACAGATTAATACGTTTTGATTGACAATTTCATCACGCGTATTCTTTGGTAAATACGCTGGTAAATAATCTGCAGCTCCGGCTACTTCTAAGAAAATACTAATTCGATTTCCTTCAATATATGGCCGCTTTTTCAAGCGATAGCCTGGTACATATTTCTGAACGGCCTGCTCCGCATGTTCAAGCGCCGCGACTAAAGCCTCTTCATCTTTCACATGCTCCTTTAGTAGTAGATGAATTGTGTCATTCATCATAATTGGCGGCTCCGCAGGATTTAAAATCAGAATCGTTTTGCCATGCTTCGCTCCTCCAACTACCTCAATTGCATTATTCGTTGTTTTAATAAATTCATCGATATTTGCACGTGTTGCCGGTCCTGCACTTTTACTAGCAATGGTTGCAACAATTTCTGCATTTTCTACTTGGTAAAGTTGAGAAACCGTATGAATCATTGGAATTGTTGCCTGTCCACCACAAGTCAACATATTGACATTCCCTGCTTCTATATGCTCCATTAAATTCACTGAAGGTACTGTTAATGGTCCAATTGCAGCTGGTGTGAGATCTACTACTTGCTTGCCATGTGCCTTTAATTTTTCTGCATGTACTTTATGTCCATAAGCACTCGTTGCATCAAATACAATATCTGCTAATTCAGAGGTTTCTAAAAACCCATCCAATCCAGTTGCAATAGCAGCATATCCCGCTTCTTTCGCTCTTCTTAAAACGCTCTATTTTTTTCATCAAATCATTCCCAATATTACCCGACCCTAAAATGGCTACTTCTACCTTGGTCATATCGCTTAGCCCCTTCCTTGTTTTTCCACTTTACTCATTACAACCCGATTACGCTGTGTACCTAAATGAATATGACCATCTTCACTAAAAATAGTCGCTTCGATTACATCGTTATGGCGTAAATAGCGGTTAGATTGCAGCTGATTTTCTACAAATAGTTGTTTTTTTTCTTTGAAGTTTAAAGTTTTATCTTGTAAAATTTGAACCATTTCTTCATTCAATGTAAGACCCACACCGCCAGTTGTTCCTGTTAAAATCACATCTCCTGGATGTAAATCGAGTAGCTGTGAAAACTCTGTTAACGTTTCAGCAGGTTTATATAGTAATTGAATAGTGCTTGCTTGTTGTCTAACTTCTTCATTCACCTTCAATATAATTTCCAAGTTATGAATACACTGAATTTCATCTTCATCAAGTAAATAAACATAGGGGCCTGCAGGTGCGAAAGTACGATAACTTTTCCCTTTTAACCATTGCCCTTCCAGCATTTGAACATCTCTCGCTGAGATATCATTCATTATGACAAGTCCAGCTACATAATCAGCTAGATTTCCCTCTGTTACGTGCACCGCTTCTTGAATGGTCTGCTTTATCACAAGTCCAAGTTCAATCTCATAATCAAGCAACTCTACATGAGGCGGGCAAATAATATCTGATGTTGCAGATGTTAAACTGCTTGATGCTTTTGAAAAGAATAAATTAAATGGAGGTTTATTGGCATCTAGACCACATTCCTCCCTGTGGGTTCCATAATTGGCTCCCAGACAGAAGAGTTGAGCATCTTTCGTAATCGGACTACAAATATTAACAGTCTCTTTTACTTGCTCTTTATCTTCAATTTCATAGATTTTTGATTGGATGATTTCTTTTAGTGGCTGATCGCTGGAGATGCGGTAAAGCTTTTCATTTTCCTCTATCCCCCATGAAATCTCATCATTCAAAGAATATCGAATTAGCTTTACACCCATTCCTTTTCCTCCCTTCTCTATTAACAAGCGGCTATTCTACTATCGAATAACCACTTAATACTAAAATCAGCTGATTATCCCCAGCCAATTCCTTGGTAGCCATATAAATTACGACCATAAGAATAAACAGCATCTTCATATAATGAAGTAACATGCGATGCAACTGCAATAATGTCACGTACAAATACTTCGATCGTGTCATTTTTCGTTAGTGCTGCTCCACCAAGTGACACCATTACTGTTGTAGCGATATCTTGACTAATTTTAATAATTTCAGCGCGTATTGCAGAAAACTCACCCTTTTCATAAGGACCTTCCGTTTCATATGTCGCTAACAACTCATAATATTGATCCATTAAGCCAATAGCTTTTTTATATTGCAGCATAAGCTTAGCTAGAATTCGCTGACTGCGTGGAGAATCTTTTTCATTCTCTCCATGCAGGCGTACACGAGCCTCGGTTCGCTTCTTATATTCATCGATTAAACGCTTTGCACCACCTAATGCCATATTAGGGAAGCCCAGATAGAACGCCGAGAAGAATGGTACATGATAGAATGGATAATCAGAATCATAATTAGAACCCTCTGGCGGACGGCGTGTATCATTCGCAACCTCAAGTCTTAAAATACGACTTCTCGGAATAAATACATCGGTTGCAACAACTTGATTACTACCTGAACCACGAAGTCCAAATGTATCCCAGTTTATATTTACTTGTACTTCGTCTTTACGTATGAAGCACATAAGAAATTCAGGACGATCTGACTCCGGCAATTGAGCAAAGCCACCTAATCCTATCCATTTTGCAAATGCAACGCCGCTTGTATAGTTATACGTCCCAGTTAAACGGATCCCCCCCTCTACAACAGTCATTTGACCTACTGGTGCGAAAACATCTACAATTAAATCTTCAGATTTTACGATTTCATCTCTTCCCTCCTGCGGAAGATGTGAAGGTAAAGAATTGTGTAATGGAAAGAAATAACCTACCCAAGCAGCTGAAATATTATGATAGGCAATTGTGCGCACAATTGCCCCTAAGCCACGCAGTGAAATTTGAGGTCCTCCATATTCTTTTGGTAACATTGTACGCGTAATACCAGATTCAATTAATTTATCTACAAAGTTTTGAGAAACAGATGCATTCTGCTCTGAAGTAACTAATTCTGATTCAGCAAGTTGACCCGCTTCACGAGCTTTTTCAATCAATTTCAATTCAGTTTCAGTAAATACCTTATTCGATGCCTGCATTTGAACTTTCATATACTATCCCCTCGTATATTTTAATTTTTTTAGAAAAATTCTCTCACCGCTGATAAGAACTCATTCTTTTTCTCTATCTGAATCCAATGTCCACATTGAGTAAATAACCGTAATTGAGCATTTGGTAAATAGTTCATCATACTGAGACTGCTTTCCTTTGCAACAAAACGATCATGATAGCCTTGTAATAGCATAAATGGTTGTTTCATTTGTTTTAAAGCATTTGGTGGAATAAGATTTTCACCTGGTCCAGGGAACATATGATGATTATATGATTCTTGAATTTCTGGTTTTTGTACCATCTCAAAGCGGATTTTTAAAATATCATCTAAAGAATCCTGTATCAGTGTCGGATCATATACAAACCAAGTAGTAAGATTACGTAAATTTTCGAAAGTTGGATTTTTATAAAAACCGACCATGCGTAAAATTTCAGGAGTTGGTGGAGCTTCCCCACCTGCACTTCCCATTAACATGACCTTTTTAACTCTTTCTGGTGCATGTAGCACAACATTTAATGTTACATATCCACCCATTGAGTTCCCGATTAGATTAAATTCTTGAATATTCTTTTTATCTAATAGTTCAAGAACTTGATCCACCCGGCATTGCGTCCATTCCCAAAATGTTTTAGGGTGTTTTTCCGGATGCTGCGTATGACCAAACCCATACATATCAGGCGCAATAACATGATATTCTTCAGAAAGTTCATTAAGGATAGGTTGCCAATTACTAACTGAATTGGCACCCGGTCCTGATCCATGTAAAAATACTAGCACCTCTTTATTTTCTGTTCCGGCTTCACAATAGAAAGTTTTGTAATTTCCTGTATCAAGAATGTCAGTTTGATATCCCATATTGATGCCTCCTAGGCTTCCGTTGATTCTTCATTACCAATTACTGCATCTTGTCCCCAATAAGTTAAACCAACTTTTAAATCCTCAGGAGTCCACTGAACAGCCTCCCAGTCAGGTTCAAAAATCAAATAACTTCCTGAAAACAGTTCTATACGGTGATTACTTCCTGGGTCTTTAACATATAAGTAAATTGCCTGAGAAATACCATGTTTACCTGGCCCAACAAACTCAATACCATTTTCACTTAAAATATCAGCTGCACGTAAAATGTCTTGTGCATTATCCAACCAATAAGCAAGATGGTGTAACCGATTTGGTGTTTCAGCTTCTGGCTCAGCCATAACAGCTATATCATGAACTAACGGCGTTACACTCAACCACCCAGCTTGAATAACACCATTTCCTAAATCTACATATTCACGCAGTTTAAATCCTAAATTATCAATTAACCATTTATGAATTACAGCTGGATCTTGAGAAGTCGCTAAATTCACATGGTCGAATCGTCTTGGGGAAGCCCCTTTACGCCATGATTTATATACTTGATTTTTAAGCACTGACTTACGGTCTTGGTCTGGTTTCGTTTTTTCCATTTCATAGTAAATTTCAAATGGATGTTCACTTGGTAATTGGAAACGGATCGCTCTACCTTGTCCGGCTTCAACACCTTTTTCAACCCAAGTTATATTAGCTCCAGCAGCATCTAACATTTCAGCAAATTTTTCTACATCTTCAGGACGTTTTGTACGCCATGCAATGTGATCTACTTTCGATTTTTCTCCTTGTGTTAACGACAATGTATGATGCTCAAAATCTCCCCAGGCTCTTAAATAATGTGTACCACTTACTTCCTCTGTTTCTTCGAGACCTAATACTTCAGTAAAGAACCATAATGATTTCTTTAAATCTGGAGTAATTAATGCGATATGGCCTAGCTTTGCGATTTCTGGTAACATAAATACATCCTCCTGTGAAAAATAAATTTATTTACAACATCAGCATACAAAAGATAAAATATTCTAACAACACACTATTCGATCGGAAATGAAAGCGCATTCAGTACTATTCGTTTGGTATGGAAATAAAGAAATATTAGGATAAACGACAATAAATGGTTTATTAATGAGTATTTCATAAGGAGGATGTTAAGTGAGTTCGCAAATTGTAAATATCAATAAGACTACCTTTCAATCTGAATATACAGAAGACGAGATGGATTACATCGTCATTACAAAGGCGATTGCCCATTTACGAAATGAATTAATAAACACTGTTGATGATGAAAAAGCTAGAGAACTAATGTTCAATTATGGTTATGAATTGGGAAAAACAGATGCCATGTTAATGAGAGATAAATATTTCAATATTAAGGAATTAATTAACCAAGGTCCTATTCGTCATTGTAAGAAAGGACATATTAAAGGTTCTATTTTCGAAGGATATCTCGAGCTTTACGGGGATGATACAATTAAAACCATTCACGGTACTGGAACATGGCAACAATCATTTGAAGCAATTGAGCATTTAAAACAATTTGGACAAAGCGATAAACCAGTTTGTCATACACTAGTTGGCTTTGCTACAGGTTACATGAGTACGATTTGTCAGTTTGAAGTAAATGTTGTGGAAAAAAATTGCGTGGCAAAAGGGGATAAAAATTGCACTTGGGAGATATATACAGTGCAACCATTAATAGAAAAAGCATCTAAAGAAAATCCACCAGAGAAGAACTTCGATTTAATTGAATTAAGTAATATTCAAAACAAATTAATTCAATCGATAACAGATGGCGCTTCTATCGAGGAGGTTCTCCAACAAGCATTTCTTGCTTTAGACCGTAAATTTGTGATTGAAGATATCTTTTTTAATGTTGCACATTCTATCGGTTTTAATAAAAACGAGATAGATCTTATCCAACAAGATATGTATAAATATGATCAACAACAGCGTCAACAATTAGGTGCTAATTTCTTTGAACAACGTCAACAACTCACATTTAACAAAAAAGTAATTGAACTTGATCACCATACGCGATTATGTAATACAATCGTTATCCAAAATAAGGTAGTAGCTTATTTATCAATAATAAATAGTCAAGAAAATCTATTTATATCAAATGATTATTTAATTCTTACCAAAATTTCAAATGTAATTTCAATTCTCTTAATGGCCAATCAAATTAAGACCAATTCAAGTGAAACGGATGAAAATCACTTTACTCACAATTTAATCAATAATAAGCACGCCAATTACAATGAAATCCTTTCCAAATCACGTTTTTTCAACATCGATGTCACTGAAAAATACACGATTGCAGTCTTTAGATGGCATAAAAACATTGACCCTATTCAACAAGAAATGGAGCACTATATTCGAAAACAACTCTCAAAATATCGTATCCTAATAACCAATAAAGAACAGGAAATCATCACGATAATTTTCCATCGTCTGAATAGTGAAGAGGAAGTCGGCTCATTTTTAAAAAATCTTCATCAATTGATGTGCAGGCAATTTCCAAATCATCCTCTACAAATTGGTTATAGCAATATGGGTCATTCTATAAACGAAGCAAATTCACATTATCATGAGGCATCACTTGCACTACTTTCCGATTCAAACGGTTCAATCGCTGCCTTTAAAAACATTAGTATCCTCTCAATTTTTATAAATGAATCAAATAGTGATCACATTATACAAATATCGAAGCATAAATTCGCTCCTATCCTTAGTTTAAAGGAGCAAAAGAGCAAGGAATTATTACAAACACTTTATGTCTATTTAAATAATAATTTGAAAATCGAAGCAACAATGCGTATTTTAAACATTTCTAAAAGTGGTCTACTATATCGTTTAGATAACATTAAAAACTATTTGGAATCTGACTTAAAAGATCCAAATGAAAACTTTCAATATTTACTATTATTAAAAGCTATAGAAATCTCCTCCCACAAGATTAATTTAATTGAAGGCGACATCGAATTGAATATTTTATTATAAAATATCGAATTTACTAAGCTTTAAATACTAAATATAAATATATGTACAACATTCAAAACAGACTAACATTAGTAGTCAAACCAAGGCCATGATTTGTGCTACTATTTTTTTATAGTAGGGGGCCTACCAACAAAACGCGATTATCTGTACTATGAAAATCATTAGTATTTAAAGTATTTAAAGAATAAAAATTGATTGAAAAGTTATTTTAGATACTTGATATCTTAACTCTGTAAACAATGTATTCAATGTAAAAACCTTATGAAATAAAGACTTTTCACTACTAAGTATAGATAAACGCGGATTTACAACGTTTAGAAAATTACATTATTAAAAGTTCCAATTTCTCATCATTAATATGAGAAATTGGAATTTTTTCGTTACTCCAGAAAAGCGCCCGATTATGGAAGTTCATTACGCAAAGCCTTATTAAACAAAAGCCCCCGATAACGCAATAACCGCCACCTTTTAGCTTCGTGCCAATTCTTTACTGTCATCATCTTATGGTGCACGTAGGTTCTCATCAATGGTTTGAATAGTAATCTCTCTGTTCATATTGGTGAAGCCTATTAATTCCTTCCTATTTTCAAATAGATACTGAAATCCATATAAGAAAAAGGCCTTATAAAAGAAGTACAAGAAGAATTGAAGTTCATTAAACCAAACTAATTTATACACTTTTAATTTTGTAAACAACCTTGTAATCGGAAATGTAAAAATTGCTTGAAAAAGAGCATTTAGCATAATAAATTTTTTAAAATTTCCGTATGTCCATTTTAATGACAATAAAGACATCACCAACATTGGACCTATGAGAAAAGGAAATTCATTTGAAATAGTCGACTGTGGTTTATTATAAAATGACCACCATCTGCGTTGTTTTCCGATTTGGAGATCAAAAATAGTTAAAAGGATTGCAAGGGTCGATGCTGGAAGAAATCTCTTTATGCTACGTTTTCCCACTAAGGGAAGTGATAACCATGATATTAAGACCATTGCAATATTAAATAACCATTGATTTTTTAATGACATATTCGCTCCCTCCTTTACTTCTTCTTAGAATTTTCTTTCCTCACTAAAAATATTCTGTTCTATATACGGTCTGAAACTTAATTATTTTGCAATTCTGCTTCGTTAAGTACATTCCTTCACATTAATTCATAAATTGGTGGCACCTCTTCTCCCCAATCGCTTGGATTAGTGCCTGGACTGAATAATTCTGTAAATTGATCAGGTATCTTCATTTCTTCTCCAGTGAAATGAAAGGCGAACTTTTCTTGCACGACATATATATGCCCGAGATTCCATTTAATATTGTTATTGAATCCTTCTGGAATGGAAAGTGATGTCTCATCATTCATTTCTGCCACATGACCAATCGTATTATCCCGAACAAACCTTAATTGTTTAAAGATATAGTTTTCCACTTTATTCCCTCCTGAACATTCTTAATCATATCCAAAATGTAGGATATTCCCGGTTACTGCGCAAATTATTAATAATCAACGCAAAGAAAACAATTATCACCGAGCCGATTAATACCGGTGTAATTAAGTAACTCCAACTGTACGCGCCCAGCATAACAACAAGTGGGTCTGCCCCTGCTGGTGGGTGAGTCGTTTTTGTAATCATCATAAACGCAATCGCTAAACCGACAGCTAAACCAATCATCCAAGGTTCATTACCCAATAACTGATATATGGCTAATCCAACGAATGTTGAAACAAAATGTCCCCCAATAATATTTCTCGGCTGTGATAAAGGCGCGTTCCATGCACCAAATGCCAACACACAGCTAGCACCAAAGGGAGCCATTAACCATACGGCTGCTGTCATGTTTGTTAAAACCACTAACGCAAAAATGGTTAAAAATCCCCCGATTAACCCGGTTATTATGTCCTTTACATTTACCTTTAATGGACTTCTCCCTTTCCCTTTCATTTTAGATAAATAACGTACGTGAAATAAATGTGCTTCTTCTCGCTTTACTGTTGTAGCGCGATCCATTATTTCCCCTCCTTCTACTTATTTTTTACTTTACATCAATATAACTAACCTGTCAAAACGTATTTTAGGGGTTAGTTATATTGTATGCAAAAAAACCAACTCTTGAAATAAGTCGGTTCTTCATCATTCGTCGGATTTACTTTGTTGAAACCGTGCTGCTTTTTTTCTGTTTCCGCATATTTTCATTGAACACCACTTGCGTCTTCCACTTTCATCAATAAATAAAAGTACACAATCCGGATTGGAGCATCGTTTGAGGGAGGACAGCTTTTTTGTTTCAATTAAAGTTAATATATCAAAGGCAATCAACGATAAAAGGGCATCCTCTACCTCACCAACAGGAATGGGAATCAATTTTTTATCCATTAATTTATAAGTGAATGGTGCTTTTTCGACAGTTTTTTCTAAAAAAGCAATAAATTGATCTGAAAATGACTGTCCATCTGCTATTAATTCAAAATAGTCTCTTAAAACAGTCCGCATTTCTAGAATACATAATAATACTTGTCCAATCCTCTCTTTGACCTTTAAGAATAGCTGATCATCCCAATAAGAGTTTTCCTCTTTTATTACATGAAGCCAGTCCATCAAATCCTCTTCCGAGAGCAATAAATCCTGACGTTGACCACGTCTTACTATTTCCGTGTTCACTAAATCAAGAGAAAGATAACCTGATATAAGTGGAAATTTGTTTGCTTCAGTCATTAAGTTTACCTCCCAATTTCCCTATTATATTCTAACCATTAAAATAATCGTTGAAAGGTTATATAATCATTATATCTTATTTTAGATTCATATTAGCCAGCTACTTATCAAGTAAACTATTTCCAAATATGTGAATATACTCAATCTTTTACTCCATAAAAAATGAAAAGGCACTCCGTATAGAGTACGAACCTTTTCATTTCAAAACGATCAATTATTCATTTAAAAGTATTTGCTATAGAAATCTTGTCTTTCCCTCATTATATTTATACTCAGCACCAACAGATGGTTGAGAAACTCCATTCTTTTTCCAAACTACCCACGCTGATTGGCCAGGCTCAACAGGCCATGTTGTAATATTAACATATACATTCTCTCCAGCTACAGGATCTCTAGGAGCTCGTTCAGTAGCCTGAACACCGTACAATGCATCATCCCCATATGGGTTGTGATATACTCCATCAATTGCAAATACATTAGAGCCAAAAGATGTTATTACTAAAATGAAAATTGTTAAAGAGATAAAAGGCAACTGTACTTTCTTCAAATTAACTCCTTTAATCTATAAATTTTTTCCCTAATCGGTACCTTACCTTTTTTAGAAGCCAACGACACCCTTTAAAGAACTACTAGTGTTCTATATTTCTGAAGTTTTATTTACTCCAACGACTCTAACTTTATTCACTCCATTAATCTGTACTTTTTTATCTTCGTGTGATGTATTTGTATATTTAATTAAGAACTCTCTTCGATTTGAAACTACATCAATAACTACTTTGTCTTCTTTATTTCTAACTGTTATTTTCCACATTTCACCTAAATGGTCTTTTCCATTGTAAACAAATGATTGATCCGTAGCGATATGAATTACTGGATATTCATATGAATCTATTGAGTTTCCGACAAAGCTTCCTAATTCTCTTTTCTCTTTTGAAACATTAGTAATCAAAACACTATTATTTCTTTGAAATACTGGAACTTCCATCAATGGCACATCAACCTCAATATAATGATTACCGTTATGGACTTCTTTATTGAATAAACCTACCCACTTGCCTGAAGGTAAGTAAACAGAACGTTTTTCAGAATTCTCCTTAATAACAGGAGCAACCAGTAAGTTCTCACCAAAGAAATATTGATCATACATATTAAACGTTTTAGGATCATCTGGACATTCCAGCATCATTGCTCTCATTAATGGGATACCTTGAGAAACTGATAATTTTGCTTGTTCTGTAATATAAGGAAGTAAATTCATTCGAACATTCGCAAAGTATCTATATCCCGAAATAGCACGTTCATCCCCTGTTCGTTCTGCAATATTCCATGGTGTACGGTCTTGATTAAATTCCGCTTTACTTTCTGCGTGATACTGCATGATTGGACAGAAGGCCGCCATTTGAGCAGAACGAATGAATAATTCGGAAGAAGGAATCTCCCCATTAAATCCGGCTAAATCCCAGCCCCACATAATAATACCACTTAAACCGGATGATAGACCTGCTATTAAGGACCGCTTGAAAGCAGCAAAAGTAGAACGTTCATCTCCAGCCCAGTGTGCAGGGAACTTTTGAGCGCCTGTATAGCCTGATCTACTAAATGTCATGGCATCGTTAGGTCGATGCTTTTGAGCGAAATTATAGTAAGCTTCAATATAATCGTTTGGGTATTCATTTCGCATCTCACTGCCTAATCGACTATCTGCAAAGCGGATTGTATCTCCAAATACCATTTCACCGCCATCCGTTTTAAATCCAGCTACTCCGATATTTAACAAATATTGTCTTTTATCAAACCACCATTTTGCACCTTCTGGGTTGGAAAAATCCATTAATAAACTTTCTTTAAACCACCCTTCAGGCATTCGATAGGGTTCCATGTTATTGTCTTTAATATAGTATCCCTTCTCTAACATGTAGGACTCATCATTATCCTTTTGCGGATGATGTTGTCGATTTAAGTACTTCATAATTGGAATTTGCCATAAAATTAATTCCATCCCATTATCATTAATAAAATCTACTAACCCCTTTGGATTGGGCCATCTTCCCCATTCAGGATACGTAAAATCTTTATAAGATAATGGTGAACTACCATCTGTTGGAGAATATATTGCGTCATTAAAAATATAGTAAGTTGTCTCATCACTCCATTGTTCCAATACTAAAACCGTAGATGGAATTTTCAGTTCTGTTGTTTTCTTCACTTGCTCACGGACTACACTGTCCCGGTCCCAATTATTACTCGACATCCATGGACCTAACGCCCAAACAGGCAGCATGTCTGCAGGACCTGTATCGTTTGTAAATCTACTAACAACCTCTATAGGAGTTCCTTTATAAAATTGTAATGTAGTCGTCTCTTTATCTTTATAATGGTGATCGATTGAAATGATCAGTACATCATCAAAACGCTTTGCAAAATCGAATTTCGTGTAATGACTCGTTTTCACATGTAATCCATAGTTTAAAGAGCTTATAAAAAAAGGAATAGGCATGTATGTTCTTGCACCTTGGTCTCGATATTGGTTGTACACGTAACAATCTAATTGTTCACCTCTATATTCCAACTGGTGATAACGTTCTCCCATTCCAAAAAATCGTTCATCTAAAGGACTATGAAATCGCAGAGAGAGGTCAACCCACTTTCCCATATTGTCAACCAAAATCTGTATCGGTGCTACATAAGGGTCTTCAACTAAAAGGGGCAGCTTTTGATCTGCCAACACATGATTTGGCTTAAGTGACCCCTTTTGTTCTTCATAAACATTCGCTTTTTGAATCTCTAGTACTTGTTTTTTTGTATCTATAAATAGAGCCAGTGGTATGCTTATGTCTTTTGGCCAAAACTTGAATTGATAATGATTAATTTGTTTTCCTGCAAGATTACGTAGCTCTACTTTTTTTAAAGGAAAAAATACATAGTCAGGGGTTCTCAACGTCTGATTTTCCCCTACCCATTCAATAAAATACGATACCTTAGTATGAGCAGCAAATAATCCAATATTTGCTCTCCAATATGGTTCGTCTCCGGTAATATAGTCTGCTTTTATTTTACTTTCATTTGAACCGTGAACAACATATACAAAAGCAGATGCTTTACTCGAAAATGGAGCAGTAAATTGTACCGTAACTTCTTCATTTTCAATTGGCTTATGAGGTACTCGTTCATACAATTGTGGTTCATACCTATTTTCATTCCCATAAGGTACGTGAGTGATTAATGTAACTTCCTCTAAGGATAAATAGTGGTTTATTATGCTTTGAACATGTGACGAAACTAAGTTTGAAGGATTTCTAGAAAGCTTCAAATAATGTTTTGATTTTGATTGGTCCCCTTTTTCAAGAAAGTACCAAGATAATAAGGCAGCCCCAAAATCTGTATGAGTTTTATCAAGAGGAGAAGCTGATACAATATCACCTTGTACTAACGAATTTTCAATATCTTTTACCGCTTCTACCATGACTAAATCTTCTGGCGAAAAGAGTCCAAACGGCAGTACAGATAAAAGCAAATCTGTAGATGCAAACGGGTGATTGGGTGAACAAATCACCATCCCACCTTTTAATTGCCCTTCGAATACACGATCTCTTATCGCTGTTGCCGTTTGTTGGATACTAGGGTTGTAACCGATATTCTTTAAATTAACTAATGAAGAATAATAGATTGCTAAATGTAGAGTGAAGATATCATTTGAAAACGGCAAGTAAAGATGCGCTTGTGGCTTATTCCAGTTTCCTTCTATAAGTTCCACTGACGTCTCGATAAAGGACTCAAACTCTGACATTAGTTCTGTTTCACCAAAACGCAAAACTTGTTCAGCTAAAAGCCAAGTCCATAATGAATGCTCAATTGCAGTAGTTGATGCGGTACGGGAAATGACAGCCCTTAATGCTGACTTCGCCTCTTGTTCGTTATTATTTAACTGTAAATGGTGTATTTCAAAAAACTCTGTTATAAGTCTCTCTTGCTTTTTACTTATTACACTCACCCTTTTACCTCCAATTTCAAATCAGGTTTTGTTAATAAATGCTTCCCAATTGAAACAGCAGAAATAAATTCTGCACAAGCCCATGTAAGCGGGTTAATAAAACAAATATCTTCTGAATTCCCATCGATCGCTTCAGGCAATAACCCGTACGCATTTGAGTGTTCAAGCATCCAATGAACAATGGAGACATAATTATTATCATTACCAACCAGCGCTTGACACTGAGCGTTTGCAGCGGTATTAAATATCCAAGGTCCATGATGGTACTCTTGTTCACTGTAGCCTATTCCATATTCAAAAAACGATTGGTTATTTAGAGATGAATCTATCATTTCTCTAAATTTATCTGAAATTGGGTAACCATATAAAGGGCCAAAGTATTGTGGAGTATCATACTTTCTCACTAATTCATCATCATACAATACATAACCATATCCATACCGCTTCTGTTCATCAATCCACATTCCTTCTTCAATATGTTCTGTAATTGATGTTGCAAGGTTTCTCCATATCGTTTCATGCACATCATCTTTTGATATGTTCGATACACAAACCCCGTTGGACTCTCTTTATAGACATTTGTTTCTTCTATATCTTCCACTAATATCTATATCCGACTATTCCAATGCCAGGATATTGTTTTTCCATTTATGAACCTCCTCTTGACCAAATGCAAAATACAATGAATATGCTAAAAATCCAGCGCATGTAGCAAAATGTTCTCCTGTCTCTGATACACCTGTATTTTCGTTAATACTCTCGCATGCAATACCATTATCTAAAGGTGTTCTCATTAATAACTCTTTTGCTTGTTCTTCCCTGCCCGAGAGTAGACTGTTAGCGATGGACAATACCCATGGATGATCGGCATGTTCACACCCTAACTCTTCAAATGCACAACCATTAAAGGCATGAGGGAATCGTTCTGACCGAATCAGGTTAACGGTATTCTGATAAATAGAGTCTTCAGAAGAACAAAAGCCATAATAGAAAAGTAATTGTAAACTCCCAGGTGGTTCATCATAGATGTTGTGGTTCCCCTCACAATCAATGGACCATGCAAAATAATCACCAAACTCATTGTCTTTAAAAATGCAATGAGAATAAATGGCCTGTTTAATTAATTGTGCTTTTTCCTCAAATGATTGGTTAGGTAGTGTTTGGGTATGGGATGAAAAATCATGAAGAATCATATAGGTTCTCCATACCAAAACATTATTGTATGTCAAATACGGTAATACAATAGGGTCATCAGTTGGCTGAAGAAACGTACTATATAGATGCAAATCTGGGTGTTTGTTTTCCTCTAATCTTTCTAAAACTAATTCAATACTTTCTTTAACAAAACTTTTCTCTAAGTAAGAGTAATCATTTGTTTTCTGAACATACATAGACAGCGCTATAATAGGTGCGCATAATTCATCTAGTTCAAAGCCAGGCTCAAGCACAATACCATCAATATATCGACTATGAATACCGATGTTTTTTCTTTGTGTGGTAAAAACATAAGTTAACATTTCTTTTGCTCTTTTTTCATCTACTTGTAATATCATTGGAAAGCTCCACAATAGACTATCACGATCCCAATATGCTGCCGATACATAATACCGAGGGCTTCTTGATGTAACTAATACATCTTCTTCTGTATCAAATGTTAAACCCGTTGCATAAAAGTAATTGAAAAACGCATTAACATTCATGATCTCTTCGACTTTTTCTTCTTCAGAAATTTGGAGCTTTCGATCGGATAACCATGTAATTGAACGCTCTAAAAGCGTATCAACCGTTTGTCTTTTCATTTCCTTTGCAGAGGTTGCAGCTCCCACTTCTTCTAATCCAACCCCCCAATATACAACAAGTGTTTGTTCTTCATAGGGATTTACATCTACATTTCTACTAAAATGAAATCTTGTAGAATTCGGACTTACTTTTTCCCACTCTTCATGATCTAACGCTTCATTAAACATTGGCGCTAATGACAGTTGAGACGTTTCTGTATGCAATTCCATAACGTGAGAGTGATTCCATCCACTAGCAAATGTGTGTAATTTACCATTAAAACTCCGTGATTCATTTATGGTGTGATAGGTTTGACTCCATTCACCTTCAAAACCAAAAGAAATCTGTTTTTTTTGCGAAGATTGATTTGTCACTTTTAATTCATAATAAAATCCTCTTTCTCCGACCGGTGCATGAATGGTTCCTGAAAATTGAATGTCTTTTTCATTGCCTTTATAACTGGGTATCCAATAGTTTTGACGTTCCCACTCCAATGTATCAAACTGGACTTGCTGATTATCTACCTCAATAAATGGTGAAATAAATGGCTGACCTACCATTTCTAATAACCCTCTGTATTTCATACTCATCACATTAATACTCTCAATTGAACCATCTTCTCGTAGAGTAGGAATTGATACCATTTCATTTCCAGTAGGAATATATTTTGCTTCTTTTATAGATATAGACATAGTAGCCTCCTTTTTATTTTTACGTTCATTTAACGGGAGAAGCAGGATACCTTCTTCTCCCGTTTATCCATAGATAGTCCTTTAATCAACTAACGATTGAATTTGAGGCTGAAGATCATTTAACGCTTCTTCAGGTGTCTTTTCACCAAATTTAACTAAATCTAGTTCCTTCCCAAATGCGTCCGTTAGTTTATTCCACTCTTCGATTACTGGTGGTACAACTAATGAATCTAGCGCTTCAAATACGACTTCCTTGCTTTCTGGTGGTGTTTGTTGTAAGTAGGCATCTACTAACTCTGTATTACTAACAGCTGGTAATTCCCATGAGCTATCAACTCGAATTTTAGCTGCATCCTCACTAGCACTCATAAACTTTAACCATTTCCACGCAGCTTCAGGGTGCTCCGTATCTTTATGTGCTGCTAACCCGTTTGCAAAGAAGTGATGTGCTTTTTGGGTATTTCCTGGTTCTAATGCAATATCCCACTCGAACGGTACATCTCCAAATGAACCCATCATCCAAATTCCAGTTCTAAGCATTGCAATCTTTCCAGCTTTAAATAGGTCTCCATCAGATTGACCTGACATTTCTGCATCAGATGGTGTAACGTCATATTTATGAACTTTATCAATCATCCATTGAAGAGCCGCAATGTTCTCAGCACTATTAACAGTTGCTTCCGTTTTATCTGTGTTAAAGATTGATCCGCCATTTTGTTCAATTGTTTTATAGAACTCCCAAAATTGAATTGGTGCATAGGTTCCATAGATTCCATTGTCTTTGTTCGTTAATTTTTTAGCAGCTTCCAATTCATCTTCCCACGTCCAATCAGCTGAAGGATAATCAACACCCGCTTCATCAAATAAGTCCTTATTATAATAAAGGACAACATTTGAGAAGGACTCTACCATTCCATATTGCTTCCCATTGTGTTGAAATGCCTTAAAAGCTTCTTGATTAATTTGAGATGGATCAAAATCTGAATCAGTTTTAATTAACTCATCAAGCGGTAACAACACATCTTTAGACGCATAATTAACAAAGCTCTCATAATTTAATTCAAATGTATCAGGAGCTGAACCACCCGCTAAGCGTGTTTGAAGTTTCGTAAAATAATCGTCGAAAGATGCCATTTCATAATTAATCTTGATGTTGGGATTCTCTGCTTCGAATGCTGAAATCATTTTTTGTAAATCCTCTTCATGTTGTTCTCCTGGAGAAAATGTAAAGTAGTCAATGGTTACAACGTCTTCGCCATCATCTGATACACTCGTTGTTTCCTTATTTTCACTTCCTTCTTTTGATTTATTACTTGCTTCATTGGAGGAAGTATCTGTTTGACTACAACCTACAATTGCCAAAAATAACGCTATACATATAAAAGCTAAAAACTTAAATAAATTTCTCATTTTTCATACCCCCTGTTCAAGATTAAATAAAATATGAATCAATGACCACGACTTATCGACACACTTACTTTTAGCTGGGTGTTACCACCTCCTTAAAAGGGATCTATCGCCTCTTATTCTTTCATACCACTCAGCGTAATCCCCTGTATAAAGTACCGTTGCGCGAATAAATAAACCGCTAAAACAGGAATTACACTAATCACTACACCAGCCATCATTAAATTCCAATCTGTTTCCCACCTTCCTTGAAGTAAAGATAATCCTAATGGAAGTGTCATCATTTCTGGGTCGCTTACAACGATAAGCGGCCATAAAAAGTTATTCCATGATTGCATAAATGAAAAGATAGCCAGTGTGGCAAGAGCTGGTTTCGCTAGTGGCAAGATGATTTGCCAAAAGACGCGGAAGTGACTAGCTCCATCTATGAAAGCAGCTTCTTCTAATTCTTTTGGTATTCCTAAAAAGAATTGCCTAAGTAAGAAAGTTCCAAATGCGTTAAAAATCCCTGGTAAAATAAGACCTTGATATGTGTCGAGCCATCCTAAATATTTCATTAATATAAACTGAGGTGTCATTGTTACTTGTGTAGGAACCATTAACGTCGCTAAATAAATAATGAAAATCATATTTCTTCCCTTAAATTCAAGTCTTGCAAAAGCATAGGCTGCCATAGAGCATAATAAGATTTGTCCTAACGTAGAGGTAATAGCAACAAAAAGGGAATTCCAAAGAAATTTAAATACCGGAAAAGCTTCAGCAACTCTCACATAATTTCCCCAGTTTATTTCATCAGGGATAACTTGAGGCGGTAAAACCATAGTAGAACCTGATGTTTTAAGTGAAGTTGACACCATCCAAATAAACGGAATCAGCATGATAGCAGCCCCAAGTATTAATATTGTGTAAAATAAAACTCGTTTAAAAATTATCTTATAATCTATTTTTCTAGTTTGTATATAAACTGGGTCTGTTTGTGTTTGTAATTGTTTTTTAGTTTCCATTGCTAACCATCCTTTTTTGAAACCAAATTTGGATAATAGTTACAATAAAAATAATGAGGAATAAAATCCATGATATTGCAGATGCGTAACCCATTTCAAAATAACGGAATGCATGGTTATAGATTCGCTCTACAATGACACTTGTTGATCCAGCGGGACCTCCATCTGTCATAATCATGATTTGATCAAACACCTGAAATGAGTTGATTAACGAGATAACAGTTACAAAAAATGTTGTTGAACTTAATAATGGTAGTGTAATATGCCAAAATTTCTGCCAAGGGGTTGCTCCATCCATATCAGCTGCTTCATAATAACTTGATGAAATACCTTGAAGTCCAGCAAGGTAAATAACCATTACAAAGCCTAGGTCTTTCCAAGCACTAGTTAAAATAACTGCTGGCATCGCCCAACTCGGGTCTTGCAGCCACGCTGGGCCCGTAATTCCTACCCAGGAAAGAGCATAGTTTACCAAACCATAAACTGGATTAAATAACCACTTCCAAATAAGCGATACCGCTACCCAAGAAGTAATAACAGGTACAAAATAAGCTGCTCGAAAAAAAGTTCTTCCTTTAATCTTCTGATTTAAAATTAATGCAATAGCTAAAGCACCAACAATGACGAGTGGTAGATACCCTCCAATAAAATAAAACGTATGTCCTAATGCAGCCCAAAAATCTCGGTCAGACATTAAAGCCACATAGTTATCAAAGCCTACCCATTCAGGGCTAGATAACAGGTCCCATTCGGTAAAACTGATGCCTAGCGAAGCAACGATAGGAACCCCAATAAAAAATAGGAAACCTAGAAGGTTAGGTAGTAAGAATGCGCTTACAATTAAAACCTTTTTAATCCCTCTATCACCAACCATGTTTGTCACTCCTTTTTATGAACTAACTAGAGAATTTGTTTCTTCATAGATTGGGGGTTGAAATAATTGATTAATTGCCTGTAATGCAGCACCTTGTAACCACGCATCATCCCCAAGATCGGATAATACAATTTCACTGTCGAAGGAATCTTTAAAGAAATTGTTTTTAGATTTTTCGATTGCTTTTTCAATGAAATAGTCTTTTCCTAGAAGAGCCTCTCCAATTAAAACAATTTTTTTAGGGTTGAAGGTGTTAATAGCATTAATAAGGCCAACACTCAAATATTTACTCACTTGTTCAAAAAGAACAAATGCCAACGGGTCACCATTCTCAGCAGCTCTCGTAATCGTTTCATAGTTTATGTTTTCACGGAAAAGGTCACTGTTTGGATATCTTGAAAAAAACTCTTGTGCGGTCAAGTTTAGTGACTGATTCGACAAATAAGTCTCTAGACAACCATTTTGGCCGCAATAGCACGGTCTTCCATCTACACTTATGATGGAATGTCCAAATTCCCCTGCTCCACCATATTCACCTTTATATAATTTATTATCGATGACAAAGCCGGCACCAATTCCATCACCAATTGAGATACAAATAAATTGATTACTATTCCTTCCATATCCGAATTCAAGCTCTGCATAAGTATAAACATTTACATCATTATCGATTAAAACTGGTAATTGAAATTCTTCTTTCAAAGGAGCGGCTAAATTAACATTATCCCAGTTTAGGAGCGGAGAACTTAGAACTACACCTTCTTTTCCATTTACTAATCCTGATACTGCTATTCCGATTCCGATTAAATTATTAGTTTCTAAATGATTTTCTTCAAGGAGTTGGTTGATTGTGTCTTTCATGAGGTTGATGATAAGTTGAGTATCTAAAGAAGATTCAAAGTAGATTTCTTTCTTTTCAATGATGTTTGCTTGTAGATCGGTGAGTGCAAATATTAAGTGGTCTTTCATAACCTTTATACCAATTGCATTGGCAAATAATTTATTAAACTCTAATAAAATCGCTTTCCTTCCACCTGTCGAGCTTGCTTCTCCAATCTCATTAACTAAATCGAAGTTCATTAGCTCTTCTATAATTTTTGTCATTGTTGATTGACCCAATTTTGTTATTTTAGCTAAGTCAGTACGGCTAATGGGACCATTACGCCTTATTGCATTAATCACTGCTGATCTATTCAAATCCTTGATTAAGTTTTTATCTGCCTTCCTGAGTTTGGACATGATATTTACTCCTTACTGGTTTTTTCTGTTAAATACACAATAACTTACTTTCTTCAATGAAGCAAGTATTTTTTCTGATTTTTTTGTAAATTGTATATTACTCACTAATTACTTAGGGAGTTTGTTTTGTGTATATAAGAAGCAACAGAGAATGGTTATAGGCTTTAATCCTTGGAATTACTCCTTTACCGTCTGTTGCATTCATTCTAGTAAGCTTAGTGACAGCGTTACTACTCTAGACCGCAAAGTATAGTTTTCATCCTCTAATCAATAGATTACACTCAAAATAGTAATTATTTTAAGATTAGGGGAAGAGGATTTATGAAACGAAATTGGAATGAAGATGAGCTACTAGAACATTTTGTAGTAGTACCAATTGAAAGAAACTGATTGGTAATAAAACAGGGGCAAGTCGTTTAGGATTTACAGTATTATTAAAGTATTTTCATATACCCTACTTGCTATCTTATTTTCGTAACGTCATGGGAACTCATTGATTATTTAGCTGATTTATTGGATGAAATTACGCTTAAGTTCGGAAATAAGGCCAAGCATACTACCCGAAAAGAAGCAGTAAAAGAATTAGAAAGAGTCCAAGGGAAAAATAAACATATTGTCAATTTATTGAAAGCGACCATGGATCACCCGGAAGGAGTCATTCAAGATACTCTATTCCCTATTGTTAGCGCCTTCACTATTCAAGATATTATAAAAGATATGACAAAAAATAATCGGGAGTACAAAAGAAAAAGTCTATACAAAGACGCACGCTTCTTATCGTGGATATTATCGAAATGCTTTTTCTAATATTTTAATGAATCTTACTTTTCGGTCCAACAATCAATTTCATCAGCCAGTGATTAAAGCCATCCAACGACGGCTTCTTCTAAGTTTATATGGATTAGGAACGAATGCAGGTTTGAAAGCTGTTTCTGCTGGAAACTACCTAGAGAGTTATCGGAAACTTCGGTATATCCGTCAAAAATTTATTCATAAATATCATTTGCGAAAAGCTAATGCAGAGGTTACCAATCATATTATCTACCATCGACAGAAAGAAGTTTGGGGAGAAGCTACTACTGCATGTCCTTCCGCTTCAAAACATTTTGGATCTTTGGATCAGAACCTGCTTTCCGAATGGCATCCTCGTTATAAGAGGCAGGGAGTTATGATCTATTGGCATACAGATCGAAAATCGGCATGTATTTATTCTCAGCTTAAGTCCTGTCTTTCTTCCGAAGTGGCTGCGATGATAGAAGGGGGCCTTCGTCACTGCACAGATATGGAAATCGATCGAAATTATGTCGATACACACGGGCAAAGTGTGGTTGCTTTTGCTTTTTGTCATCTGCTTGGTTTTAAACTGATGCCACGCTTCAAAGAATATCGGTTCTCAAAAGTTATATCTCCAGAAACTGGCATGAATGAGGAATATCCTCACCTGCAACCGGTTTTAAGTAGACCGATTAATTGGGGGCTATAGAGACATCACTTCCAAAAAGATTAACGGAAGTTTTAACAATTTCCATGCTGGTATGACCTAGAATAGTTTGTAATTCAAATATATTAGCACCTTGTTGAACACTTAATTTTGCAAATGTATGTCTAAAAGTGTGACAACTACATCTTACATCTTTTAGGTTAGCCATATCTCCATATTAGATGCGTTGCTGTATTCCCCTTTTAGTTAGCCTAGTACCATCAACAGTTACAAATAAGGCTTCACTTTCAACATAACCACGTATTGCAATATATTTCTTTAGCTGTTGTTTCATTTCTTTTTGAATTGGAACCAATCGTTCGCGGTAACTTTTTGCATTCCTTATTATTATCATGTTATCTTCCCAACGGATATCATCTAAAGAAAGTCCAGCTAACTCATTTACCCTAATTCCAGTTTCAAGCATCAGCAACATAATTGAATAATCAAGTACACCAGTGAATGTCTTTAAGTCTGGTTGTTTGAATAATTTTTTTAATTGGTCTTTAGTAAATGTTGCTATTTCACAGTCCTTAACAAATAAATCAATCGCTTCAGAAAATGAATCAACATAAGATTTTGATTTCTTCTCAATAACAGCTAATTCACTATCGTCTAAAATATTTTTATGTCTTGCCATAGCCAATTCCTCCCAACGGTGAACACGATTTTAATATAATTTGTCGTGTGAAAATCAGCTAAAAAAAACAATAAAAAACGCCTTCCTACTATTTGTAGAAAGACGTTGTAAACGTTGGTATTACTTAATTCTTCTGTAATTAACGATATGTAAAAGTAAAGAATAGAAGTACCGGTGGTCGGGGTCGAACCGACACTCCAGAAGGAACACGATTTTGAGTCGTGCGCGTCTGCCAATTCCGCCACACCGGCCAATCGATAGATTTTTTGTTTGGTAAACATAAATATGGTGCCGAGGGCCGGACTTGAACCGGCACGGTAGTCACCTACCGCAGGATTTTAAGTCCTGTGTGTCTGCCAATTCCACCACCCCGGCTAGGACTTTACTGCTATTTAAATGGAGGCGGCACCCGGATTCGAACCGGGGATAAGGGTTTTGCAGACCCGTGCCTTACCACTTGGCTATGCCGCCATTTTTAAAATTTTGGAGCGGAAGACGGGACTCGAACCCGCGACCCTCACCTTGGCAAGGTGATGTTCTACCACTGAACTACTTCCGCATAATGGCTGGGCTAGCAGGATTCGAACCTACGCATGACGGAGTCAAAGTCCGTTGCCTTACCGCTTGGCTATAGCCCAATGCTTTATAAGATATTAAAATGGCAGGGGCAGTAGGAATCGAACCCACACTGACGGTTTTGGAGACCGTAGTTCTACCTTTAAACTATGCCCCTACAATTTATACTACATGGTGGAGGGGGACGGATTCGAACCGCCGAACCCTCAGGGAGCGGATTTACAGTCCGCCGCGTTTAGCCACTTCGCTACCCCTCCATCATCTTAATGTTTATTATTATATCATATTAGATTAATGATCTAAAAGTAATTTTTAAAAGTATTCTTAAATACTCCTGGTGCCGGCGAGAGGACTTGAACCCCCAACCTACTGATTACAAGTCAGTTGCTCTACCAATTGAGCTACACCGGCATAAATGGTGGCTCGGGACGGAATCGAACCGCCGACACATGGATTTTCAGTCCATTGCTCTACCGACTGAGCTACCGAGCCTTATTCGGTCTGCGATAAGCTTCGAATCTCTTCGTCAACTTCCCTCACTCACGTCCTCATGTATTACTTATACATTCAGGTGTTCGTTTGGTTGTTTCCTCGAACTTCTTGCTTCTCTCAACCCTCTACTAATACACTAAAAATGGCGGTCCCGACGGGAATCGAACCCGCGATCTCCTGCGTGACAGGCAGGCATGTTAACCGCTACACCACGGGACCACTTTGGTTGCGGGGATAGGATTTGAACCTATGACCTTCGGGTTATGAGCCCGACGAGCTACCAGACTGCTCCACCCCGCGTCGTTATAAAGTTTACGGATGATGTTCACTCTCCGTAGAGTCTGACTGTTCCTTCCTCTTCCAGCTTTCCTTCGCAGTATATGCGTCGAAACAACTCGATGAATATTCATCGATGCATTGCTCGTTGCTCCACCCCACGTCGTTATTTAACTAATATATGGTGGAGGATGACGGGATCGAACCGCCGACCCCCTGCTTGTAAGGCAGGTGCTCTCCCAGCTGAGCTAATCCTCCATTCAGATTTTGATAAGCTGCGAATTTCTTCGTCACTTTCATTCTTACGGTACTCACGTATTAAGGATACGCTCCGTTTCCTTCAGAACTTCACTTCCTCGAACTTCTTGCTTCTAAAAATCTTCTTTAATTCATTTGGTGACCCGTACGGGATTCGAACCCGTGTTACCGCCGTGAAAGGGCGGTGTCTTAACCGCTTGACCAACGGGCCGTGTATCTCTATATTTAAATCCTCTGGCGGAGAGCGAGGGATTCGAACCCTCGAGACAGTTTATCACCGCCTACACGATTTCCAATCGTGCTCCTTCGGCCAGCTCGGACAGCTCTCCAATTTGGCTCCACAGGCAGGACTCGAACCTGCGACCGATCGGTTAACAGCCGATTGCTCTACCAACTGAGCTACTGTGGAATAATATAAGCCTAGCGACGTCCTACTCTCACAGGGGGAAGCCCCCAACTACCATCGGCGCTGAAAAGCTTAACTTCCGTGTTCGGCATGGGAACGGGTGTGACCTCTTCGCTATCGCCACTAGACTCTACGGATTTTGATAAGCTGCGATTTTCCTCGTCAGCTGCAATTCTTGCGGTGCTCACGTATTAATGACATACGCTCCGCTCCTCAGAATTTTGCTTCCTTGAACTTCTTGCTTCTGAAAATCCTTTTAAAATTGTGATAAGCTGCGATTTTCTTCGTGCTTAAATTATTGAGAGTGATTCTCTCAAAACTGGATAATGTGCTAGATCAAGTTCAACGCTTTTCTATTTGGATAAGTCCTCGACCGATTAGTATCTCTCAGCTCCACGTGTCACCACGCTTCCACCCGAGACCTATCAACCTCATCATCTCTAAGGGGTCTTACTTACTTGACGTAATGGGAAATCTCATCTT
>NZ_JAFLJM010000012.1 GCF_017745675.1 Alkalihalobacillus sp. BA299 | reverse complement strand
GATGGACACACCGCTGGTGTACCAGTTGTTCCGCCAGGAGCATAGCTGGGTAGCTACGTGTGGACGGGATAAGCGCTGAAAGCATCTAAGCGTGAAGCCCCCCTCAAGATGAGATTTCCCATTACGTTAAGTAAGTAAGACCCCTTAGAGATGATGAGGTTGATAGGTCTCGGGTGGAAGCGTGGTGACACGTGGAGCTGAGAGATACTAATCGGTCGAGGACTTATCCAAAATAGAAGGTGAACTTGACTTTTCAAGAAAACTCAATGTCTATGTTATCTAGTTTTGAAGGAATAAACCTTCAAAATTTCAAAAAGATTTTCAGAAGCAAGAAGTTCAAGGAAGCAAAATTCTGAGGAGTGGAGCGTATGTTAAAGGTAACCGACTAAGTTCGTCACGTCCTGTGACAACGTCGGCACTAGTACATCCTGTACGTCGGAGCACCGCAAGAATTGCAGCTGACGAAGAAATTTGCCGCTTACCAAAATCCGATAAGAAAATTGTTAGAAGCGAGTAGATCGAGGCGACAAGTTCACGAGTAGCGGAATGTACGTTTGAAGGGTACTTGAGCAACGAAATGAGCGCAGTCAACGAAGAAATACGAAGCTTATCACAATTTTATAGTCTGGTAGCGATAGCGAAGAGGCCACACCCGTTCCCATGCCGAACACGGAAGTTAAGCTCTTCAGCGCCGATGGTAGTTGGGGGCTTCCCCCTGTGAGAGTAGGACGTTGCCAGGCTATAAGATATTTTATATGGGGCCTTAGCTCAGCTGGGAGAGCGCCTGCCTTGCACGCAGGAGGTCAGCGGTTCGATCCCGCTAGGCTCCACCATTATCATGCGGAGGAATACCCAAGTCCGGCTGAAGGGATCGGTCTTGAAAACCGACAGGCGGGTTAAACCGCGCGGGGGTTCGAATCCCTCTTCCTCCGCCATATTTTTTTAAAATGAACATTCATATTATCGTGGGGTGGAGCAACGAGCAATGCATCGGTGATTGATCATCGAGTTGTTTCGACGGATATCCTGCGAAGAACATCTAGAAGAGGAAGAAACAGTCAAGACGCTACGGAGAAGTGAACATCATCCGTAAGCTTTATAACGACGCGGGGTGGAGCAGTCTGGTAGCTCGTCGGGCTCATAACCCGAAGGTCATAGGTTCAAATCCTATCCCCGCAACCAAAGTGGTCCCGTGGTGTAGCGGTTAACATGCCTGCCTGTCACGCAGGAGATCGCGGGTTCGATTCCCGTCGGGACCGCCATTTAATTTTTCATATTTGAGGGTTGAGAGAAGCGAGAAGTTCGAGGGAACAACCAAACGAACGCAGGAGTGTATAAGTAATACATGAGGACGTGACTGAGGGGAGTTAACGAAGAAATTCGAAGCTTATCACAGACCGAATAAGGCTCGGTAGCTCAGTCGGTAGAGCAATGGACTGAAAATCCATGTGTCGGCGGTTCGATTCCGTCCCGAGCCACCATTTATTTTAGGCTGGAGGGGTAGCGAAGTGGCTAAACGCGGCGGACTGTAAATCCGCTCCCTGAGGGTTCGGCGGTTCGAATCCGTCCCCCTCCACCATTTTCTTAATTAAGGGGCATAGTTTAAAGGTAGAACTACGGTCTCCAAAACCGTCAGTGTGGGTTCGATTCCTACTGCCCCTGCCAGACGCGTGGCGGTTGTGGCGAAGTGGTTAACGCACCGGATTGTGGCTCCGGCATTCGTGGGTTCGATTCCCATCAATCGCCCCATTATAATTGCTATGATGGGTTAACAAACATATTGGGCTATAGCCAAGCGGTAAGGCAACGGACTTTGACTCCGTCATGCGTAGGTTCGAATCCTGCTAGCCCAGCCATTATGCGGAAGTAGTTCAGTGGTAGAACATCACCTTGCCAAGGTGAGGGTCGCGGGTTCGAGTCCCGTCTTCCGCTCCAAGTAAATCGTCTGCTTTGCCGGGGTGGTGGAATTGGCAGACACACAGGACTTAAAATCCTGCGGTAGGTGACTACCGTGCCGGTTCAAGTCCGGCCCTCGGCACCATATGCGCCCTTAGCTCAGCTGGATAGAGTGTTTGACTACGAATCAAAAGGTCGGGAGTTCGAATCTCTCAGGGCGCACCATTTTTACGGGAAGTGGCTCAGCTTGGTAGAGCACCTGGTTTGGGACCAGGGGGTCGCAGGTTCAAATCCTGTCTTCCCGACCATGAAAACAATATGATTAGGGCCTATAGCTCAGCTGGTTAGAGCGCACGCCTGATAAGCGTGAGGTCGGTGGTTCGAGTCCACTTAGGCCCACCATGAATTATTCCACAGTAGCTCAGTTGGTAGAGCAATCGGCTGTTAACCGATCGGTCGCAGGTTCGAGTCCTGCCTGTGGAGCCAAATGGCCCGTTGGTCAAGCGGTTAAGACACCGCCCTTTCACGGCGGTAACACGGGTTCGAATCCCGTACGGGTCACCATATATTTTTAAAAGAAGATTTTCAGAAGCAAGAAGGTCGAGGAAGTGAAGTTCTAAAGGAAACGGAGCGTATCCTTAAATACGTGAGTACCGTAAGTACGAAACTGACGAAGAGATTCGCCGCTTATCAAAATCTTATTGGAGGATTAGCTCAGCTGGGAGAGCACCTGCCTTACAAGCAGGGGGTCGGCGGTTCGAGCCCGTCATCCTCCACCATCCATGCCGGTGTAGCTCAATTGGTAGAGCAACTGACTTGTAATCAGTAGGTTGGGGGTTCAAGTCCTCTTGCCGGCACCACTTATAACTTTAACAAAGTTACGTAGCATTCTACGAAGCCTGTTAAAATGGGTAATACTGATAGTACCCATTTTTATTTTTGGAACGATTAGCTTAGTCGGTAAGTAATGAGCATTTTCTTTTTTCGAAAATACTATGAGTTGTTTCGACGCATCTACATTGAAAAGAAGTCTGTAGAGGAAGAAACATCATTATTCTAGGAGCCATTAGCTCAGTTGGTAGAGCATCTGACTTTTAATCAGAGGGTCGAAGGTTCGAGTCCTTCATGGCTCACCATTGGTTTAAGCTGCGGGTGTGGCGGAATTGGCAGACGCGCTAGACTTAGGATCTAGTGTCTTTGACGTGGGGGTTCGAGTCCCTTCACCCGCACCATTTCATTAACCAAGAAATTGGTAATACATAAAATATGTAATGGAATTACCTTTAATCAGGTAGTTCTTTTTTTGTGGCTCTATAATAAATGTTGGGGTTCTCATACAATTTGTTTGCAAAAAAATACACGCAAACGCCCAAATTATAAATTTCGAGGATGTCTAGCTGCAGCGTCCAGCGACTAGTGAGACTTCCCTCACCACCGTACGATAAGTCAACATCAATTCACTAACGTTCATTGTGTTTCCTTTATCTCCTGCGGCTCAGTCCAGTCCATACGTCGCTAAACGGGCGCTTGCGCTTTTCTTATTGTCTAGCTGTAGCGCCCAGCGACTAGTGAGACTTCCCTCACCGCCGTACGATAAGTCAACATCAATTCACTAACGTTCATTGTGTTTCCTTTATCTCCTGCGGCCGAGGCTAGTCCATACGTCGCTATACGGGCACTTCCGCTTTTCTTGTCTAGCTGCAGGTGTCATCGGCTCGAGGTCGCTTCGGTCCATCAAACGTGTCCAAAAGTCAGGACACTAATTGTTGGCCCTCCAGCGTTTGTCGCCGATAAGCAGACATCTTCCGCTTCTTAGTTGAGACAGGCATCTTTACTTCAGTAAAGGTACCTGTCACCGTGCGTGAGACTGTACGTTATTAATCCAGTTGTCTAGAAGGGGCACCGTTGTCGTGTTTTCGTGATTTCGCTTCTGTAAATATGGAGGAATGGCTTTTCGGTTGAATAATATTAGGTGGAATTTGTCCTGCGGGAAGTTTACTATGAATATAATTTAATACCATTTGAATGTCTTGTTTTGTTGCAAGCTGACTTTGTTCGTTTAAGACAAGACCTAGTTGTCCGCTAGGTTCAATCGTGGCCCATTTTACTTGACTAATGTGCTGAACATTCGCTTGTCGCAAACGCATCTCTAATTGGTCGACCGTAAGTCTTAACTTTTTTAAGTTCTTTGTATTGAGGACCCCATTTTCAATGACAACCATTGATTTACCGGTGATAAAACTTTCAATAATATCAAATTTTAATTGAAGAAATTCGATAAAGATTAAAGTAATAACAAGTAATAGTGCAATCATAAATGTCGTCCAAATATTACGGTTGCTTACAGGTTGTATCATTAACGTACCGATAGAAATCATAATAACGGTTTGGGATACTGTCAATTGAGAAATGGATTTTCGTCCACCAAGCCGTAATATCATAATTCCTACACAAATAATTAATATTGCTTTCCAAACCCAATGATAATCCAAAAAAATTCCTCCTAACCTTATAAAAAACTAAGGTTAGGTTATGCATAAAATGTAAATTATACACAGTAAGAGGTGAGAGTACATTGCCAACTATCGTGCGAAGAAGTTTATCTTATGTTATTGGACTATTTATTTTAGCTGTCGGTATTACGTTTACAATTATTTCTAATCTTGGAGCAGGAGCTTGGGATGCGTTAAGTGTTGGTTTATCAGCACGCTTTGGTTGGACTGTTGGCACATGGGTTATCCTTATAGGTGTTATTTTAATCATAATTAATGCTCTCTTAGCTTGGGCACGTCCAGAAATTCATTCGTTAATTACGGTCATTTTACTAGGTTATTTCATTGATTTTTGGCTGTTAATTGTTTTTCAAGATATTCGCTTAACGGAGTTACCAATACAAGCTGCAGTACTATTATTAGGAGTTACTATAATGGGGTTAGGGATAGCGACTTACTTGCAAGCTGACTTTGCTATCATTCCAATTGATCGACTAATGTTAAATTTAAAACGGTTGTTTCGACTACGTCTTATGGGAGCAAAAACATTAGCTGAGATTATAGCTTTAATTGCTGCGTTGTTCATAGGAGGGCCGATTGGAATTGGTACGATAGTTGTTACCTTAAGCATTGGACCACTTATTCAAGTATTTTTTAAACGAGTAAAAAAAATAGTTAGCATATAGGACTCAAATCAAAGGCTTCGGTAATGAAGTCTTTTTTGATGGATAAATTTTTATAGATTGAAAAAACTATAAGCAATCGTACAGTTATAGAAAGAAGGAGGAAAAGTCGATGCGAAAGGTATCGCTATGTATTCTTGTATTGTTTCTATTTATATTACCGTTAACTGGTTTGGCTGAAAAAAATACAGAGGAGAAAAAGAAAGCCAAAATTCCTGATTACGTCTTAGACATTTCAAAAGACAACACGTATCCTAATCCAACTCAAGATCTTCCTTATTTACAGCCAAGTGAATTAACGCAGGAACTATTAGATTCATCAGAGGTTAAAATTGCAAATCCAGAACTCATTCGATTATTAAATGAGTCTACTATTCACAATGCGAAAACAGCATTGCTTTTTAAGGCTTCCATTTATTTAGGCCAATGGCCACTTAATTATGAATCAGGGGAGACAAACGTGAATTGGGAATATAATAAGGTGAACACAAATTATGTGGATAATCGTGGTGGACGCACGCCACAAAAGTTGACTTATACACAGGATCAACAAAAGAAAATTTCAGGTGGATTAACGGCTGAAGTTCCAAATAGTGAAGAAGTAAAAAAAATGATGATGATTAAAGCGGCTGAAAAAACAGGACTACCACTTGCTTTTGATACAATCATTGGATATGGGACGAAAAAAGGACAGATATATAATATTGCGCCTAAAAACGTTGGGTATCTATATGCCTATGTTCCAGCCGCAAATGAAAAAGGAAAAGTAACGTATGGTGAAGTCTATTTAACCATAAAAAATGGAAAAAGAAAGCTTGATGTTAAAAACGTGACTCAGCAGGGGATCGGTGCATGGATTCCCGTTCAAGATCATTTAAGCTTCAAATTTTATACAGCAAATCAGCCACGCTAAGGACTAAATAAAGAGCAGTTTTTAAGGGGATGCATTTGCTTATACAAGTGTATCTTTAAAACAGACAGACGCTGCTAAGAGTAAATAAGGAGTGCTTATATTCAAGCACTCCTTATTTCTATTAGAGATTTGATATACGATTTTTAAATGAAACCCCTTGATAATATATGTCTTTAACCAAGATGTTGGGTCCTAGACATTTAACAGCTGGACAATGACAGTTCAACTCTTCTGCTAAGGAGGAAGAGTTCCATGTCTCATATGCTTTTTCTAATGGAGTGGTTTGAATATTACCCAGCGGCGGTGTATCACCGAAATCAGTCACGATAATACTTCCGTCAAAAATATTAACATTTAATCTAGAACGTCCATCTGGGTCATTCCGAACCGTAACATTTTTAGCTTCATACAAACGTTTAAGTAATAGTAAATCATCAGCATTGTTACTACATGCATAAAACGGTAAAGTACCAAACAACATCCATATTTCTTCATTTCGATAATCGAGAAGTCGGTGAATGGCTGAGCGAATGTCATCTAATGTGGCGACTTGAAGGCTATTCGTAAAATCACTTGGATACATGGATTGTAAAGAATTTTGTATGTCTGAGGGTGCAGTCATACCAACAAATCCACTATCATACATAGGGTGAATTTCATGCCTTTTACATCCCATCTCTTCTACTACTTGCTTATGAATTTTTTCTAAGTGAGGTAATGTATTCTTATTAATCATTGTCTCAGCAGATACTAAAACCCCCATTTCAGATAAAGCCTTAGAATTAGTTATCATCTTATCAAATAATGCTTTTCTTTGTTCTCTAGTAGGCTTTCTTTCCATCATAGCAAATCCAGTATCTATAAACTCCTCTACTGTTCCCCAATTATGAGAGATATGTAATACATCTAAGTATGGAGCTATGAGCCTGTATCTTTCTAGGTCTAATGTTAGGTTAGAATTTATTTGAGTGTACATACCTCTCTCATGAGCATATTTCAATAAAGGTAATACATAATTTTCTACTGACTTTAAGGACATCATAGGTTCTCCACCTGTTATGCTTAATGTTCTCAAGGTAGGAACTTCCTCTAATCTTTGTAGCAATAACTCTAAAGGAAGGGCTTTACTGTCTTTATGTGTAAGGGTATGACCTACAGCACAATGTCTGCATCTCATATTACAGAGGTTAGTGGTAGTAAATTCTATGCTTGATAATGTTGTTTTTCCATATTTTTCTATATCTAGATAAGCCTCCCAAGCATCATTCTTAGGTATGCTTTTGGGTTTGGTTCTTAAATTAGTCATTTCAACTACTCCTATCTTATTTCTAATACCTCTTTCTATTATATAACTTATGTCAATGCAAAGTACATAAGAACATCCAATGTAAAACATCTTGCATCTATGTATATAATTGCTACAATAGGATTATACAAGTCTGATGAAATTCAGCATAGTTGATAGTCAGAGAGGAGAACATATAGAGAATGAAATCAGTAAAAGCTGGTAAAAAGTTAGTAGCTATTTATGTCAGAAAGTCTAGGTTAAAAGATACTGATGCTTTAGAGATAGACAGACAGCTAGAGCTACTTACTGACTATGCAGAGTCTAACAATATGGAATATGAGGTGTTTTCTGAGGAAGGTAGCTCAGAGGATTGGGATGGTAGACCTGAACTACAGAGGATGCTAATGGAGCTTAAAAGGAATATTTATGATGGAGTCCTAGTTACTGACCAAGACCGGTTAACAAGGGATAGAACAGACTTTGAACTCTTTGTTAGGTTTATGAAAAATGAGGGCTTGCAGTTATTTACTCTCCATAAAACATATAACTTTATGAATGATGATGATATTTTTACCTCAGGTATTCAATCTGAGATGGATAATCACTTTATGAGGATGACTAAAAGAAAGCTCAGGAGAGGTAGAATACAGGCAATTAAAAAGGGAGTATATTTTGGGATTGCTCCTTATGGCTATATAAAAGATGACAGTAAGCATCTCCTCGCTCATCCTGAGGAGTCTAAAGTAGTAGAGACTATTTATGATATGTATGTCAATCAGGGATACAATCAAACTGAGATTGTAGAACAGCTAAGGTTCAGAGGCATTACAAATAGAGCAGGTCAGCCTTTTTCTGTTAGAGGTCTCTCTTTAATCCTTACAAATGTAGCTTACAGAGGAGTAGTGCACTATGAGCTTACAGGAGAGGATGTTATTAATGTAGAGGAAGCTCACCCTGCTTTAATAGATGCAGATACCTATAATAAGGCACAAAAGCTAAAAGAAAAGCGTAGGAAAGTACCTCAGTCATCTCAGAGAGGAGTATATACACTTTCTAAGCTGTTAGAATGTCCTAAATGTAATCAGACTTTATCTTTCTGTATGAAATATGGTAACAGGAAAGGTAGGAATAAATTAGATAAGGAAAGTAGAGAGCTTTATGTTCTTAACTGTCATGCCTCTAAAGGCTATAAGGCTAAGCAGGAGGCTAAAGATAAGCCTAGATGTAAAAACAATGGTATTAGGGCATCTAGAGTACAGGAGGGTATATTTGGGGAGCTTAGACAGCATCTTTCAGAGCTAGATACAGTAATAGAGGCTATTGTAGCAGGTGATAAGAGCTTTTTAAGTAAGGTAGCTCAGAAACAGCAGGAACTAACTCTGCAATATAACAAGCTAGAGGCTCAAAAGAAAAGAGTACAGGATGGATTTAAAGTAGGTATCTTTGAGCAGGATGAGGCTACTGTGGAAATTAAAAATATAAGAGAACAACAACAGTCATTAACTGAGATGCTAGAGTCTTTAGAGGGAGCAGATGCTAAGTCTGAGGTAGAAAAGCATAAAAAAGCAAAGGCTAAAATAGAACAGCTATTGTCTATGGATGTTGAGGAAAATCCTACTAAGGTAAATAAGCTATTCCATGATGTTATAGATAAAGTGTACTACTGGAAAGAGTTAAATGATGTAGGAGGAGAAAAGCCTTTTGAGATAAAAGTAGAATACAAGTAGGAGAGATCCTAAATGAGCAGAATAATAGGATACATGAGGATAAGTACAGATAATGCTACTCAGACCTTTTCATGACAACATCGGCTCACCACACTGAATATGTTCAATTGCAAAAGGGTGTAACAAATATATACTTAGTCCATACTAGGAAAAGATAACCTTAAGGAGCACTTCTTAAAATTTTCAATTTCTTGAGTGTTTTTCGTATTTTTGTTAAAGTTACGATGATATAAACAAAAGGAGAGAGTTTTTAATGGGCGGAGCAGTCAATGACAAAAATGAGCAATTATCATATCTAAACCAAAAAATCGAAATGATTGGTGATTTACTAGATGCAATTGATCCAGAAGATGCAACAATAGAAGATATCGACCGAATCTTAGAGATGCTTGATCAATTAGAAGGCAAATGTAAAGTGTTTCGCCATTCATGGGAAAATAAAGGAGCGAACTAAGGTGAAATTATATTTCATTCGCCATGGTGAATCAGAGGGTAATAAACTGGGGATTATTCAAGGCTGGAAAGACTTTTCTTTATCAAATGAAGGAAAACAGCAAGCTAGATATTTAAGCGACTATTTCCAACATAAGCAGCTTGATTATATTTACAGTAGTGATTTAATAAGGGCTTATGAAACTGCGAATGAAATCGCGAAGGTAAAAAACATCACTCCCCACAAATGGGATAAACTACGTGAAATTAATCTAGGACCTCTTGAAGGTAAAACACGTGAAGATATTTATACTCAATATCCTCAAGCAAAAGAACGTACATTATTAACATCAGGAATCATGGGAACTGAAACAGTCGAGGAAATTACTGCTAGATGTCACTACATACTTGAGCAAATGAGAACAGCCCATGAAGGAAAACATGTGGCATTGGTAGCTCATGGCGGTTTAATTAGTATTGCTTTAATGTTTATACTCTTCGGTGATGACTGGCATTTACATCATCGTCCGTTTCAAATTGATAATACGAGTGTTACTTTCATTGAATGGAAGAATGATAGAAAACCGATCATTCATTATATCAACAAGACAACTCACTTAGAATTACAAGATCAAGAGCTTACTGCATTTTATAATAAAGAAGCTTAAGTCGAGGAGAAAAAAATAGGAAATTAATTGATGCGCTTTCATCCCCCTTTCGAAATGTTTTGACAAGGCGTATAATAGTACATGTGTAAAAAATTCGTATCTGTAATTCCGAGGGGAGAGGAACAGGATGGAAAAATTTAAAGATAGTATGTACAAGCTTATTGTAGAAACCTCTACGAATCTACCATATGATGTTCGCCATGCTATTAAGGCGGCAAAAGCAAAAGAAAATGCAGGAACGAGAGCAGCATTATCATTATCGACAATTACTGAAAATATTCAAATGGCAGATGAGAATATTTCACCGATTTGCCAGGATACAGGGATGCCAACATTTGAAATTAAAGTACCAGTTGGTGCTAATCAAATTAAAATGAAAAAAGCAATTAAAGAAGCAATCGAGCAAGCGACAAAAGAGGGCAAGTTACGTCCAAACTCTGTTGATTCGCTAACGGGTGAAAACAGCGGAAATAACATTGGTGAGGGAACACCAGTATTCCATTTTGAGCAATGGGAAGAAGACTACATTGATGTTCGTCTCATTTTAAAAGGCGGTGGCTGTGAGAATAAAAACATTCAATACAGCTTGCCATGTGAACTCGAAGGGCTAGGACGTGCAGGTCGTGACCTTGATGGAATTCGTAAATGTATTATGCACTCAGTATACCAAGCACAAGGACAGGGCTGTAGTGCAGGATTTATCGGTGTTGGGATCGGTGGCGATCGTTCGGCTAGTTACTTATTAGCGAAAGAGCAGCTGTTCCGTACGGTTGATGATGTAAATCCTAATGAAGATCTACGTAAATTAGAAGACTATGTTATGGAAAATGCAAATAAGCTTGGAATCGGAACAATGGGCTTTGGTGGAGAAGCAACACTTCTTGGTTGTAAAGTCGGAACGATGCACCGTCTTCCAGCTAGTTTCTTTGTATCCGTTGCATATAACTGCTGGGCATTCCGTCGCTTAGGTGTCGTTGTTGACGCTGAAACGGGTGAGATTAACGAGTGGCTTTATAAAGATGGCGAAAAGATTGACTTTGGCGCACTTGCTGAACAAGAAGCAGCAGCAACGGTTGAAGCAACATCTGACGTTCGTGAAGTCGTTCTCCAAGCACCTATTACTGAAGAGCAAATTCGCGAATTAAAAGTAGGAGACGTTGTTATCATTAACGGAACAATGCATACTGGCCGTGATGCGATCCACCATCACTTAATGGACCATGATGCACCGGTCGATTTAAACGGTGAAATCATTTACCACTGTGGGCCAGTAATGTTAAAGGATGAAGCAGGAGAATGGCATGTCAAAGCGGCTGGACCGACAACAAGTATTCGTGAGGAGCCGTACCAAGGTGATATAATGAAGAAATTTGGAATCCGTGCGGTTATCGGTAAAGGTGGTATGGGACCAAAGACATTAAAAGCATTAGAGGAGCACGGTGGCGTCTATTTAAATGCAATCGGTGGAGCAGCTCAATACTATGCGGACTGTATTAAGAAAGTAAAAGGTGTAGACTTAATGGAATTTGGTATTCCAGAAGCGATGTGGCATCTTGAAGTAGAAGGCTTTGCAGCGATCGTAACGATGGATTCACACGGTAACAGTTTACATGCCGACGTGGATAAATCTTCATTAGAAAAGCTTTCACAGTTTGCTGAACGCGTATTTTAATTTAATACGGATTAAAGATAGGTAGTCATTGGATTGCCTATCTTTTTTGTACTTTATAGAAGGTTTATAGGGGTAAAGTCTAAAAAAAGACAACGACTTTCGTGATCACTGTCGGTATGTCTTGTTTTTCTAAGGTGGTTGGTGACTTGAGTAGTACGCGATGGTCGAAATTTGCAATATATTGTTGAGAAATCTTTAAATGAGGTGAAGTTGAAAATAATTAAGGGAAAGTTAAAAATAAACCAGCCAAAGTTGAAAAGAAATGACTTAAAGTTAAAAATAAATAGGCAGAACATGAAAATAACACCTGAGCACCGTTTGCTTTTCTGTATGGATAGTTTTTTATTTGTGTGAAAAGCTAATAAAAAACTAAGGGAGTTAGATGTTTAAATGAAAAAACTACTTATTGTTATAGCTATCATTGCGTTCATTTTTACAGGTCTTGGCTCTGCTCAGGCGTACGACACAAAGGTTTACCATTGGAATTATAAACCAGAAAAAGATAATAAACCTGTAACTACAGAACCCCATTATTTAAAGCTACTTGAAAAGCATGGTAGCTACTTTATCGGTGAAACGAATAAAAAAGAACTTTTTTTAACTTTTGATAATGGGTATGAAAATGGCTACACAGCTAAAGTATTAGATGTGTTAAAAGCAAAAAAGGTACCTGCTACGTTTTTCGTAACCGGACATTATTTAAAAAAAGAACCAGATCTTGTTAAACGAATGATAAAAGAAGGTCATATCGTTGGCAATCATTCATGGCATCATCCAAGTTTGCCAGAAGTAAGTGAGGCAAGACTAAAAGAGGAGTTAGAAAAGGTAAAAGAAGAGTATACAAAAATTACCGGCCGTCGTGATATGAATTATCTTAGACCACCACGAGGGACTTTCAGTGAAAAGTCATTAGCTCTTTCCAATCAATTAGGTTATACGAATGTCTTTTGGTCAATGGCTTATAAAGATTGGGAAGTAGATAAACAAAAAGGGGCAGATTATGCTTACAAACAAATAATGAAGAGAATTCACCCAGGTTCTATTATGCTGCTTCATTCTGTTTCTAAAGATAATGCTGAAGCCTTAGGACGCGTTATTGACGATTGTCGTAAACAAGGCTATACCTTTAAAAGTCTTGATGATCTATCGTTAGACAAAATGTTGATGGAAGAGACACGACAAAATTTTTGAAATAAAAAAGAGGCTAACAAAGTGTCAGCCTCTTCAAATCCCCTTTTAGTTGGCAAAGCTTTCTTGACCTATTGCTTCTGCAATCGTTTCTAATGTACTGACATCAGTAACGTCAAAGGCAATCGCCTGCATGCTACGAACAATCATAACTCCAATTTGTTGCCCCATAGAATTGGAAATTGGAAATTTTAATTCAGCATTACTTTCCCACTGGAGATCATCTTCATCTGATGCAGCGACTAGTTTGCTTGAACCCTCTTCAAAAAGAATAATTCCGACCCAATCTATGTATGGGACTTCATTTACTAAGCTTTCACAAGTTTTTTCAAAAACTGATTGAAGGCTCATTTTTTTATAGACATGGGCCATAATTTGTAGGGAAGCTACATCTGTTGCAATCGACATGAACTATCTCTCCTTCGCAGAACATTTTACTTCTCCTATTGTAGCAAATTCTACTCAATTACGAACTAGTAAGTTTAGGCAGTGTGGGGATAGCTTGGTATAGGAATGGAAATATTTTGGTTAATAATAAAAGAACGACGTGGAAATGCTCCTTCGTCGTCCTTTGCCATAACTTTATAAAAGTTGTTCTCAACTATATTCGAACTCTGAGGCGGGACTTAATTTGAGTCGCGAGAACTTCTAAGAGGATGGCAATCGTTAAGATAAAGTACGTAATGATCCCAACTTCTCTTAAATCATAGTAGAAGGCGCTTGCCATAAACATGTCAAAACCAATACCACCAGCACCAGCCGCAGCACCCATTGCAACTGCAACTCCAAAGTTAATTTCAAAGCGTAAAAAAGTCCAAGAAATCAAATAGGTAATAGAAGATGGAATTACAGCTTGAAAAACAATTTGCCACCAGTTGGCTCCACTTCCTTTTAACGCTTCAATGACACCTTGGTCTAGCTCTTCGAAAGATTCGGAATATGCTTTTACGAGATAACTAACAGAGTGGAACGTCATCCCAATAACGGCTGCAACACTACCGAGGCCAGCAGCAACTGCAAAGATGAGTACCCATAAAACAGTTGGAACTGCTCGAATCATAGCGACAATACCTTTTATTGTATTTGAAACTTTAGGATTAGAAAGATTTTGAGAAGCAAATAAACCTAAGAATAAGGCAATGATCGCACCAAAAATGGTTGTTAAGATAGCAAGCCCGAGCGTTACCATTACAGCATAGAAGGCTTCACCAAACGTAAAGTGATTAAATTGTGGTTCGGTGAACATGGTTTTAAAGTTAACGAGAGTCGCAATAATTGCCTCAAAGACATTTAAATCTTTATAGTCAAACGTCATAAAACCATAAATCGTTAGAAAGAGTAATGAATATAAGGTTGCTTGAATAACAAAGGATGCTTTGGTTAAGGGCTTTACTTTAATTGGTTTTTCGAGATACTGTTGAATCAATTCACTATTTTTATTTGGCTCTGGATTGGTGAATTTTTGAAGTCCCATTACAAAATCACCCTTCTAACATAGTTTGAAATAAATTCAATCATTAGGATTGATACCATGATTACGATAACGACTAAGCTTGCCGCGTTGTAATTCATGCCTTTGTAATAAAGATCGAATGCAAAGCCGATCCCAGTTCCCGTTAAAATCCCAATTAAAGTGGCACTTCTAATGTTCGTCTCAATAACGAACAGCATCCAACTGATCATTTGAGCAATGCTTGATGGAATGACCGAATGAAAGATGATTACAAAGTAGCTGGCCCCCGTTGCTTGAAGAGCCTCAACCGAACTGTTACTCATTTCATCAATAACTTCAATAAAAGCACGAGTCAAAAAGCCAAAGGAAACAAAAAATAAGGCGAAAAATCCTGTTAATGCACTTTGTCCGAATGAAAACAATAAAATCATGGACCAGGCGGCAATATCGATGTTACGAAATAATGTAGCGAAGCCACGTGCAATTGTACTAAAGAAATTATTGACTTTCGTCGTATTTGATCCAGCAATTGCAAACATTAATGCAAAAATTGCAGCCAATGTCGAAGCTGCGATGGAAACAAGTAACGTTTCTATCAGTTTATCCAGAATATTTGGCAGACGGTCTAAGGACTTTGCATTCGGAAAGAAGTTCGAAAAAGCCCACTCAAATGCCTTTGGTATGGATGAAAATCCCTTGACTAAGCTGAATTCAGTTAAGATCATCGAACCGTATGTTACAGCAAAGATGATCAATAGAATAATTGAAGATGTAATCCGTTTTTTGGCGAAATATTTATCCTGCATTTCGTCCTCCCAAATCCATGATGAGGTCACCGGCCTCAGAACCGTAAATTGTGTGAATTTCCTCTGTTGTAATGTCATTAGGAGAGCCATTGTAGACAATGCTTCCCTTACTTACCCCAATAATACGTTCTGAATAGCTAAGGGCTACATCCACTTGGTGCAGATTAACGACTACAGTTATTCCCATAGTTTCAGAAACTTCTTTAAGATAATCCATAATCACTTTTGAGGCATTTGGATCTAAAGATGCGATTGGTTCATCGCAAAGTAACATTTTTGGGTTTTGAACTAATGCTCGGGCAATACCAACACGTTGCTTTTGCCCACCACTTAATTGATCACAGCGTTTGTACACTTGTTCTTCTAAACCAAGAAGTCCGAGCATTTCAATGGCTTGTCTTTTTTCTTCATCATTATATAGGCCTAAAATCCCTGCAAGGGTAGACTTATACCCGAGGCGACCATGAAGGACATTTTCAATCACAGATAATCGATTGACTAAGTTATAATGCTGGAAGATCATACCGATTTTAGTTCGTAGTTTTCTTAATTCCTTTTTATTAAAATCCATAATATTGTCGTCATCAAAGATGATTTCTCCGCTAGATGCATCAATCATTCGATTAATGCAACGAAGGAGAGTTGATTTCCCAGCCCCCGATGGTCCGATGACGGAAACAAACTCTCCTTCATTAACAGAGAAGTTAACATCAGATAACGCTAGAGTATCATTACCATATTGCTTTGATACGTTTTTTAATTCTAGTAACGTTGTCATTGTTAACGACTCCTTTTATAAAATTATTTTGATAATTCACGAATAGGGTTGAACCAAGCATCTTCTACTTCTACAAAACGCTCGTCAGCTCCCTTAGAGAATAATCCTTTTCCATCAGAGTCTTTTGGAACAAAGATTTTCGTGTTATTAGTAACTTCATCCGAAGTAAATGCAGTAATAATTTGATCAATTACATCCGCACTAACATTATCTTGATTTACAACAAAAGGCGCATTTAAAACAGGTGTTACAGAAATTAGGACAAACTCTTCGCCTATTAAGGTATTAAATGGCTCAGCAGCATCATCGCTAACTTTGTAAACTGCTCCAGGACGGTTTTCCTCACCACTTACTAACTCAACATAGTTATTAACACACGCGTTACAAAAAGCAGCAACATCAACTTTGTCAGTTAATAGGTTTACAGCGGAACCTTGGTGAGAACCACCGTAAAGAACCTCACTAAAGAATAGGTTGCTTCCGCCTTCAAGTAAATCCTCTGCAGTTAAATCCTTATACTCATCCATCTCACTAAAGTGAGAGACAATTCCATTAGACGGTACTTTAAAACCTGAAGTTGAACTGTTTGATACGAATGAAAATCTTTTTCCAGCAATGTTATCAATTGAATAATTTGAACCATCCATATATTGGTCTTCGTTGTCTTTTTTTACAGCTAGCCAACTGTAGTAAACGGCATCATCTAAAGTTCCAGAAGCACCACTTGGTACAACGAGTGGTTGAACATTGTTATTTTTGTTGTTTGCTTCAATATAACCTTGTGCCCCTAGAAACGCTAAATCGGCATTCCCATTAGCAATCGTTTCAATAGCAATTAGGTAGTCCGTTGTTGTTTGATGTTCCACTTTTTTACCAGTAGCTTTCTCAATTGCAGCCCCAATTTCTTCACGTGCTCCTTTTACATCTGAACCCGATTCATTTGGAAGCCAAGCAATTGTTAGAGTATCTTTTTCCTGAGTTTCAGACTTTGTTTCCTTATTTGGTTCTTCAGTAGATGAAGAGCCTGTGTTACTTGAAGAATTACAAGCTGTAAATATAGCAACAAGAGCGATGGTAAATAATAATACTAATGCTTTTTTCATTTGAATACTCCTCTCAATTTTAAACCTTTTAAGTGTGTGTAAGATTTTTCATACTGAATGAGTGATCGCTTCTTTTTGATAAATGTACGATCGTTCGTCTAACTAAGAATAAAAGCAAAAGTAAATTCCCCTTATGGTAAAACCCTCCTATTGAAGTGAAATATCCAACGACTCTAATCATAGACAAACTATTTTAATTTAGTTTTAATAAATTTCAGTATTTTTGTAAAAGTTTGTAAAGAGATTTTAATTTATTTAAATTTTGTTTTTGCCGAAGGTTATACAAAAAATAGGGATGTAATCTAGTTGAAGCCATTTTCACATATTAAATTCTTTTATTTAATGTGTGAAAATGGCTTCATTTTTTAATGCATTCGTAAAATTAGTAAATGCTTCGTGAAGATTGTGAACACTTTAAGGTCGAGAAATTCATCTTTTTACAATAGTTTCAAATAGATTTACAATCTCTTAACCAACTGAACTTGTTAATAAGTTAGATTTTTATTATCACGCAGAAAAAAGGAGTTAGGAATGAAACGTTCACAGGAAATGTCTTTGCGTCATTTAGAAATAGCTGAATATTTAATAGGAAAGATTTGTTCAGGGCAATATGCTGTCAATGAAAAAATCCCTTCTGAAAATGAGCTTTGTCGTCAATTTAATGTCAATCGGAATACAGTAAGGCTTGCGGTAGGAAGATTAACAAATTTAGGATGGGTGACTCCTATTCATGGAAAAGGCTGCTATGTGAATCAAATTCCTGAGCCGATCGTTTATGTACTTTCATCGAAGACAAGATTTTCTGAAAATATGAAAAAGCAAGGTTTAGCCCATAGTAGCCAATTAATAGATTGGCACAAAGCAAATGCTACTGAAGGGGAACAGAAAAGCTTAGGGCTAGTAGATACAGATCTTGTTTATCGACTCGAGATTTTGAGATGTATTGATCAAAAGCCGGTATCGATAACAACGACAATCATTCCAGAGCAGGAAGTTCCATTATTTGAAGAGCATTTAACTAACTTTCAAAGCCTTTATCAAATTTTGATTGAACATTATCAAATCCATCCCGTTCGTGCTAAATCAAGTTTCCAAGCAAGTCTTGCTTCTTTAAAGGATGCAGAATTATTGGATTTACCAGAAAATGTTCCAATTCTTCAAATTGAAAGTATGATGAATCATCCTGCTGGAACTCCATTAGAATATAGTGTTGCTCGAATTAGAGGAGATATGCATAAGTGCTTAGTAGAGTTTTAGGTTAAAGAAAAATAGCTGTTACTTCGTAAAGGGGGAAAATGGTATGAAAAAGTCAAGATTAACGAAAATTCTTGTTGAAGGAGATCCTCAATTTCTCAAACAAATGGTCTGTGAAATTGAAACAGTGGCGAAGATCCAAATGGAAAGAAAGCCTGCAACAGGATTAGTGATGGTGAAAACTCGCGACTCGGTATCCTCTCAGCCATTTTATATGGGTGAAATTCTAGTCACTGAGTGTATGGTTTCTATTAATAGTAAGTATGGGATGGGGGTTATTAAAGGAGAGCAGCCGGAACGTGCGTATCAAATTGCGGTTGTAGATGCTGCCTTTAACGCGAACCTGCCTATAATTACCCAACTAAATAAGAAGTTACTAGAAGAAGAACAAAACATTCGTCACAGACATTTAAGAGAGGCAGCACTAGCCAATCAAACTCGAGTACATTTTGATACGATGGAGGATTACAATGACAAAAGTTAATTTAAGTAATTTTGATCTCGTACATGGTACACAAACAATATACAGAAAATTACTAGATAGTATGGCACGACCAGGGAAAATCCAAAACATCCACTCTTCCATTGAGATGTTAAACACACCATATCATTTTCCACGTGCACTAGAAGCCATTGCGTTAACATTGGTCGACCAAGAAGTTTCGTTTGCAATCAATGGCGATTGTTCTAGTGATATTACTCAATATTTGCAGTGGAAAACTTTTGGGAAAGCTGCACCGATCACTGAAGCTGATTTTATTTTTATTAATAAACCAAAAGAGGAAGAAGAACTTACTCGATTAATGAAGAGTGTAAAAGTAGGAACGCTTGAAGACCCTCATCTTAGTGCAACGATTATTGTATTCGTGGAAAAAATATTCACTGATTCATTTTCATCTGGAATGACCTTATTGCTACGAGGGCCAGGAATAGCTGAAGAGATAAAGGTATGTGTGGATGGATTTTCACAGCATTGGATAAATGAGCGCAGAAAAGTAAATCAGGAATACCCACTTGGAATAGATATGGTGCTTGTTAGTGAGACCGGAGAAATGCTTGGGATTCCGAGAACAACATTAATTGAAGGTGAGGGATTGTAATGGGATATGTAGCGGTTACAGGAGGACAACAAGCAATTGAAAACGCCGATCAACTCATCCGATATTTTAGGTTAAAAGGGTCTTCTGCTGGACTGGATCCCGAACAAATTGAAAAACAAATGAGGCTACTAATTGATCGAGTGATGGGTGAAGGTGGACTTTATGCACCAGAATATGCAGCCTTAGCTTTAAAGCAATCAGAAGGTGATCCTGCAGAAGCGGCTTTTTTACTTCGAGCGTATCGGTCTACCCTACCTAGAAATCATTATTCGGTCATGGTGGAACCGAGTGAAATGAGAGTGATTAGAAGAATTTCATCATCTTTTAAAGATATACCAGACGGACAAATGTTAGGGCCAACCTATGATTATACTCATCGATTATTACGATTCGATTTACGTGAAGAAGGAAGTATATCGATTAAAAGGTTCCTAGAAGAATTCGAACTAAATGTAGAGGTACAAGATCATGAACCAGCATTTCCTAAAGTAGCTGAGCTTCTTCGAAAACAGGGCTTACTAGCTAATGTATCATCCGATCAAATTGAACCAATTGATATTACAAGAGATAAGCTAACATTCCCAGCACAACGTTCAGCTCGCCTTCAAGTTCTTTCAAGAGGAGAAACGGGAGCTATGACGTCGCTTGCTTACAGCAGTATGCGGGGATATGGCGCGGTCCACCCAACGATCGGAGAGTTACGGGTTGGCTATACGGATGTATATATTCCGTATCCTTTTGCAACAGATGAAGAAGATGCTATTTATATTGGAGAAATCATGTTGACAGAAGTCGAGACGATCAATTCATTTACGCAAAATGATCAAGGAGACGTTTCGTTTATGCTAGGGTACGGGCTGACGTTTGGACAAAACGAAGTCAAAGCGATCGCAATGGCGATTCTCGAAAGAAGCTTAGAAACAGAAGGGCGAGCACCGACACAGGATGAAGAATTTGTGTTATTACACATTGATAGTGTCGAAGCTCACGGCTTTGTTTCCCATTTGAAATTACCACATTATATTACGTTCCAGTCAATGCTAGATCGTATTCGTAAAACGAAAGAAGAGGGTAAAGCTGACAAGCAAATGGGACAAAAGAGAACGAGTACGTTCACTTATGTTTAATAATTTTATAGAAAAGGGTTGATATGTGTGCAACAGCTTGAACAACCATATAATTATGCTTTCTTAGATGAAGGATCTAAAAGAGAAATTAGAAGAGCTACGTTAAAAGCCGTTGCGATTCCAGGTTACCAGGTTCCTTTTGCTTCACGGGAAATGCCAATTGGCCGTGGGTGGGGAACAGGCGGATTGCAATTAACCTTATCTCTAATAGGAGAAGAAGACTACCTAAAGGTCATTGATCAAGGCTACGATGACAGTGTCAACGCTGTTAGTATTAAGAAATTAGTCGAAGATTGCACAGGGATTGAAACGACAAATGACTCAGAGGAAGCGACGGTCATTCAAACCCGTCACCGAATACCAGAAATCCCTTTAAGGGAAGATCAAATTTTAGTGCTTCAAGTTCCATTACCTGAGCCATTACGAAGAGTGGAAGCGAAAGAAAAACAAACAAAGCGACTTCATGCAGAAATGGATTATAGCAGCATATGGTTACGGCTTTATGAGGATATTGTCCACTGGGGGAAAATTACGATCGGGGCTGACTACCCGAGTATCGTCCATGGTCGATATATTTTTAATCCTAGTCCTATTCCTCGTTATGATTTATTAAAGCTTCATCAAGCTGAAGGACTGTACCTTTTCGGAGCTGGACGTGAAAAGAAAATTTACGCTATTCCACCTTATACAGATGTTGAACCTTTGCAATTTGAAGACTATCCATTTGAAGTCGAAAGCTTTGAAGGTCTTTCATGTCGTTTATGTGGTAGTGATGATACGTATTTAGATGAAATGTATGATAGTGAAACAGGTACGAAGTTTTACCAGTGCTCAGATACGGGTTGTTGTCAAAAACGACAGCAAGAAAGGAGGAGTTAAGAATGGTTCATGCAGCACTACAACAAGAGGTTCAAGAGCCTATTTTAAACGTCAAAAACTTAAATAAACGCTATGGAAAAGGTTGTTCACATTGTGAAACACCGGATCTGCTAACTAGTCAAGATAATCGTTGTCCTCATTGCGGCAGCGTTTGGGCTTGTATCGATGTCAATCTTGAACTTTATAAAGGTGAAATCGTTGGTATCGTTGGTGAAAGTGGCTCAGGCAAGAGTTCTTTTGTCAAAAGCTTATATTTTGATGACGACATCACGTCTGGGGAAGCGATGATCTCAGATTATAAAAATGGAGAAGTGAATATTTTTTGCGAGTCCGCTCAACAAAAGCGTTACATTCGTAATTATTTACTAGGAATGGTCTATCAAAACCCATTACTTGGGTTGAAAATGTCGTTTTCAAGCGGTGGGAACATTGCTGAGAAATTAATTGCCTCCGGCTCATTACATGTTGGGGACATTCGTCAGCGTGCAGGTGAACTTCTTAATCATGTTGAAATCTCTCTTTCACGAATGGATGAGTTACCGAAAAATTTCAGCGGAGGCATGCAGCAACGAGTTCAGATCTCAAAAGCGCTGGCGAATAATCCACCCCTTTTATTGCTGGATGAAGTAACAACAGGACTAGACTTATCTGTACAAGCGAGAGTACTCGATTTGATCCGAAAAATTCAGCGTGAACTCAATGTAGCGATGATCGTCGTTTCTCATGATCTCGGTGTCATTCGAATGCTAGCCGATCGAACGATGGTGATGCGATACGGAAGAGTGGTTGAGCATGGATTAACCGATCAGATCTTAGAAGACCCGCAACACCCTTATACACAGCAGTTAGTTCACTCTTTATTGTAAAAATAGCAGAGAGGTGAGAGGATGACGAAGCGTATGAAGATTTATAATGGGAAAATTGTATTACCACACCGAGTGATTGACAATGGAACAATTTTGATTGAAGGCGAGACGATTGTTGGAATTGAGGAAGGGACACCACTTTCTATTCATTCAGAGGACATCGACGCCGCTGGAAAATGGGTTGTTCCTGGTTTTGTTGACTCACATAGTGATGCAATTGAAATTGAGTTAGAACCTCGGCCAAGTAGTCGGTTTCCGCTTGAAGTTTCTTTTTATGAGTTGGAAAAAAAGCTTGTCGGTCAAGGCATTACAACAATTTATCATTCGTTGTCCCTAATGGAGGATAATGCGAAAAAATGGACGAGAAGAAATGCTACCGTCTTATCGGTCATTAAAGACATTAAAAGACTTGCAAAAGGTCAGCATCTCATTCGTCATAAAACGCATCTTCGTTATGAAATTACAAATCTAACTGCGTTAAATAAAGTGGAAGAATTACTCAAATCTAGTGACATTGATCAGCTTTCATTTATGGATCATACACCAGGCCAAGGGCAGTTTCGTGACATTGAAGTCCATAAAAAGCTATTAATGCAACATCGCCATTATTCGGAAGAAGAGGCTGCTGCTTTTATAGAAGAGGCTAAAGCGTTAGAAACGTTAGGAGACGATGAAATTAAACTTTTAGCTCTCCTTGCAGATGATCACGGTGTGCCGATTGCGTCTCACGATGACGATACTGTGGAAAAACTAGAGGTTATTCAGGAATGGAAGGCTACAATTAGTGAATTTCCGATTGAGCTTGAAGTTGCCAAAAAAGCAAAAGATATGAATTTGTACGTAGTAATGGGAGCACCGAATGCTTTACTTGGAAAATCTCACAGCAATAACCTTTCTGCGATGGAAGCAATAGAACATGGTCTCGTTGATATTTTCTGTTCAGATTATTATCCATCTTCGCTACTGTATACCGTATTTAAGCTTTATCACGGCGGCATGAATATGTATGAAGCAATCAATATGGTCACATTTAATCCAGCGAAAGCTTTAAAGATAGACAAAGAGGTAGGTTCGATCGAAGTAGGAAAGAAAGCAGACATATTAATTATTGGTGAAGAAGGACAGCGCCCGATTCTCGAAACGGTCTTTGTTAATGGTCAAGCCGTTTGCCAAATGAATTTTCAAATGAAAACGCAAGTTAGTGAAGTTTATTAATAGAGGAGCAAAGAATGAGTACAAAAAGATTAAGTTTAGAAGAACGGTTTGATGATCTAATCGATATGAAAGATTTCATGAAGAAGTATGGAAATGTGTAATCTGATCCTCTTACGGCGGGCACTAGTTTCATAGAAAATGGTAAGGAAAATTGAAGAAGTTGAAGCAGAATCAAACATAAGAGAGGTGAAGCGAAATGAACAAGCTTCTTGTAGTCGAAAATCTAAAGAAAACGTTTATCATGCACCAATTTAATCAAAAGCAAATCGTCGGCTGTAACGGGATCAGCTTTGCATTACACCAGGGTGAATTTTTAGGCTTTACAGGAAAAAGTGGAGCGGGAAAATCGACGATACTTAAAAGCATTTACCGAACGTATTTACCTACAGGAGGTAAAATGCTGTATCACTCTGAAAGATTTGGATCGATTGATTTAGTTCAAGCTGCCGAGCGAGAAATGCTGGCCATTCGCAAAAAAGAAATTGGTTATGTGTCACAGTTTTTAAATGTGATGCCTCGGGTTACTGCCCTAGAGGTTGTCGCTGACGCTCTTATTGAGATGGGAGAAACGTCAGAGCGTGCTTTGGAGCAATCAAAAGAAATTCTTCATCACTTTAAACTTCCTGAACCACTTTGGGCCTCGTTTCCAAGAACATTTAGTGGCGGAGAAAAATTGCGCTTAAATTTAGCGCAAGCGATGGTCAAACGTCCGAAGCTGCTATTATTAGACGAACCAACTGCTTCTTTAGATCAAGCCTCTAAAGAGTCGGTAAAAGAAATGATTATTGAGTTAAAGGAAAAAGGGACGAGTATGATAGGAATATTTCATGACATTGATTTTATGGAGACGGTCGTCGATCGAACGTACCATTTACAAGACGGTATCTTACATGAAAGCACCCCTTCTTCTCCCTTAGGAGTAGCCAATGAATATTGAAGAGCTACAAAAAAGAGTTAGTTTTAAAATGGAGCTGATAAAAAAATGATCGATTTGCATTGCCATACGAAAATTTCGGACAATTCGTTTACCGTTGAAGAAGTAATTACATTAGCAAAAGAAAACGGGGTCACACACCTGGCCATTACGGACCATGATACAACGATAGGGTTAGAAGATGCATTACAACGAGGACAACAGATCGGAATTGAAATCATCCCTGGTATTGAAATTTCCGCTTACGATTATAAGCGAGAAAGACGTGCACATATTTTAGGTTTTTATATTACACCGGGTCATCCAGCGATTGAAGAACTATGTCAACCGATGATTGAACGAAGACACCAAGCATCAATGAATATGGTCGAAAAAATCCGTCTAGCAGGTTATGAGATTACTTGGGAAGAAGTCGAGGAAATTGCTACTGGAGGAACCGGTGTGTATAAACAACATATTATGCATGTACTGCTAAACAAGGGCTATACGGATCGGATTTATGGTGACTTATATAAAAAGTTGTTTGCTAGAGAAAGTGAAATACAACCGAAAGGGATAGCGTTTGAAGCGATCGAATACATTAACGTCATCGATGCGATTCAAGCGATTCGAGCAGCTGGAGGTGTACCAGTCTTAGCGCATCCGGGACAGTTTAATAATTATGAAGCCGTTCAAGAATGGGTAAAGGTTGGTTTAGAGGGAATTGAAGTAAAGCACCCATTGCATGGATTAGAGGATGAGCAAAAAGCAAGTCAGTTAGCGGAGAAATATCATCTTATTCCAACAGGTGGATCTGACTTTCATGGGTTTTACGGTGAAAAGGAAACGGTACTCGGTTCTAAAAGTATTGGTCTTACTTCCGTTGAAAAACTTAAGCAACGCCGACAAAGTATTAAAGTATAAAGTGAATTTTTGTATTCCATCTAATAAAGTTCTCAATGTCCATTTGGGAGCTTTTTCTTTTGTTATTAATAAAAGTGGATGTAACGGTTGAAAGATTTTATCGTCACCCATGCTGTCTCTGAACCCATGATGAGTTTTAAGAAGTAACCTAAATCATCTAGTAAAGAGAATAAATTACCAAATAAAAACGTCAACTGTATTGACTTAAATGGTTAACGATTCTATTATTTAATTGTCACCTTATTTCAAGGAGGGATAGCGGTATGCAAGATAAGAAGTTTTATAGTGTTAGGATGAGAGCAGCCCAAAAGGGACCTCATGAACGTGGAGGTAAACATATATCTGGTGGAGAAATACTTTCTACCTATAGTGATCTAAAGGATGCTGTAAATGTGTTATTAGAAAAGGGATTAGGACATTCAAGAGGAAAACCAGATTTTATGCAGATTCAGTTTGAAGCGATTCACGAGCCTATCACACGAATAAAACCACTGCAAGTAAAGACAAATGAAATGAATTCAGTAGAGGAAGGAAAAGAATTGTCTTGGAAGTTTTTAGAGAAGGCTGGTATCCAAAGACAAGTCATCGAAAAAGCTTATGCTGAAATGACGAAATATTCGGCATTTAGAGGTGCTATATTAGTAGATGTCCAATCAGGGGAACGAATGGATCAATCGAACGACAAAGGTATACGTGTTTCGAGAATGGATTGGTTGAACACAAATTTTAAAAAGTGGGCTGATCATTATAATGAGCCTAAAAATTCAAGAGTTAAGGAAGCGCTCGTGCTTGCAACAAAGGTGTGTGAGCATCCAGCGACAGTCGCAGAATTATGTTGGTCAGATGACCCTGAATACATTACAGGCTATGTTGCAAGCAGTAGCCTAGGCTATCAACGAATAACAAAGCTTAAAGAATACGGAGATGAACGAGGCTGTCGCATTTTCTTTGTTGATGGTTTAAAAAGTGCAAAAGATTTGAATACATATATACGCTATTTAGAAAAGCAACCGGTTATTATTCAATGGGAGAAAGAGTTGGACAAGTTTTAGTAAGAGCAATCCTAAAATAAATTTTACGGTCGTATATAAAGTGACTTAGATAACAAATGGGGTGACAAACGTTGAAGTTTGATGAATGGTTAAATCATCGGTTAGAAAAGACAAAAGAGTTAGGTTTGTATCGAACGTTTCGAACAATGAATACAGCTCCGCTACCTATGATGTCTGTTGATGGGGAGAGGCAAGCTGTTTTTTCATCCAATAATTATTTAGGTCTGGCAAATGATAAACGTTTAATTTATGCAGCAGAAACAATACTTCATGAATTTGGCGTAGGAAGCAGCGGCTCAAGGTTAACGACAGGCAATACAGATTGGCATCAAAAACTGGAAGAAAAAATAGCAACGTATAAGCAGACGGAAGCAGCTCTTTTATTTTCAAGCGGCTATTTAGCTAATGTTGGGGTCCTTTCTTCACTACCAGAACAAGGAGATGTCATTCTCAGCGATGCATTAAATCATGCGAGCATTATTGACGGCTGTCGACTATCAAAAGCCGACACAGTCATTTATAACCATGTAGATATGAAAGATCTTGAGGAAAAGTTAAAGGAAACTCAAGTTTATCAACGGCGCTTTATTGTAACAGATGGGGTATTTAGTATGGATGGAACAATTGCACCTCTTGATCAGATCATCGCACTTGCTAAACACTATCATTCTTATGTCATTGTTGATGATGCACACGCAACAGGTGTTTTGGGAGAAAACGGAAAAGGGACTAGCGAATATTTTAGTGTCAATCCGGATGTAGTGATTGGTACGCTAAGCAAAGCCATTGGTACGGAAGGGGGATTTGTCACTGGGTCGAGGGTGTTAATTGATTTTTTACGAAATCATGCGAGATCGTTTATTTTTCAAACAGCCATTTCGCCATCGATTTGTGCAGCATCATACGCTGCATTAGAGATTATTGAACAAAGTCATGAAAGACGCCAACGATTGCTTTCAAACGCAAAACGAATTAAAACGAGTTTAGAAGAAATGGGCTATTCCGTGAAAGGAGACGAAGGCACACCAATTATTCCTGTACTTATCGGAGATCCTCATAAGGCTCTATCATTTGCAGAAAGACTACAAGAAAAAGGGGTATTTGCACCAGCAATCCGTCCCCCAACTGTCCCAATAGGAGAAAGTCGTATTCGTTTAACCGTTACAGCTGATCATAGCTCAAAAGAAATAGATTACTTGTTAAAGTCTTTTCATTTAATTGGAAAAGAGCTGAATATGATTAAATCATCGGAGGTATAAAATGACAAGCGAATTAAAACAAGCACTACACGTTAAGAAGACAGAACAAACTATTCCTTCTTCTGATTTCCTAAGTAACCCTTATCCAACTTATGATAAACTGCGAGAGAAAAATCCGGTATATAAGGGGAATTTATATAAACAACCAGGCTGGTATATTACTGGCTATGAAGAAGCGGTAGCAGTCCTAAAAAATACTAAATTTAAAAACCGGATCCCACTGCCTGAGTCGTCCAAAAAATATGAACAACTTAAAAATATCCAGAACGACATGATGCTTTTTAAAAATCAAGCTGACCATAAACGTCTGCGGATGTTAGTTAGTAAAGGCATTACGCCAAGTATGATTGAAAGCTATCGCCTATATATGGAAGAAGTTGTTCATGAGCTATTAAATCAAGTGCAAAACAAGGGGAAAATGGATGTTGTAATGGATTTTTCATATCCATTAGCTAGTCACGTCATTGCTAAACTATTAGGAGTTCCAATCGAAGATCGACAACAATTCAGGGATTGGGCGCTAAGCTTAGTCCCAACGATTGACTTTACAAGATCAAGGAAGACGTTAGAAAATGGAAACGAGCAAACGAAGAAGTTACTTATTTACTTTAAAAAACTTATTCAAAACCGTAAACAAGCTCCTCAACAGGACCTCATTAGCCAGTTAATACTAGAGGAACAGCAAGGTATTAAGCTCACAGACGATGAATTGCTTGCAACATGTATTTTACTTGTTATTGCTGGACATGAAACAACGGTAAATCTTATTAGTAATTCGATTTTATCTTTATTAAGCAATCCGGAGCAATTAGCGATGTTAAAAGAAAATCCAAGTTTGATTGAACGGGCAGTAGAAGAGTTTTTACGTTTTGAAAGTCCGACACAGATGACTGCTCGAATTGCTTCAGAGGATATTGAAATAAACGGAACTAGGATTAAAAAAGACGAGCATGTATATATATTACTGGGCGCAGCTAACCGTGATCCTAAAATATTCATAAACCCTAATGTTCTTGATATTACTAGAAGTCCTAATCCCCATCTAGCTTTTGGGTATGGCACTCACTTTTGTATAGGTTCCACATTAGCACGTCTTGAAGCCCAAGTTGCTATTCAAACCATTTTGCAACAATTAGATCATCTGCAAATGGGGACACCAGACCCGCAATGGAGAAACCTTATTGGCTTTAGGTCGTTAAAAGAACTTCCACTCACTTTTAAAGCAGTTAGCAAGACTAATTCTGTTCTTGGGAATGAATTTTAGGAAGTTGTTCTTGTCCATGCTATAATGAGAACACGATTTTAAAGAATGACGGAGTGAATAGCATGGACCATAAGCAAAACGATGCAGTAATCCTAAAAAAAGGACAACAATTCCCATTAACGATAAAACGTCTTGGAATTAACGGCGAAGGAGTCGGCTTTTTTAAACGAAAAATTGTCTTTGTTTCAGGTGCATTACCTGGAGAAGTTGTAGTAGCCGAAGTAACAAACGTCAATCCGAAGTTCGCAGAGGCAAAAGTAAAGAAAGTTAGGAAACCATCACCTGATCGGACTGCCCCGCCTTGTCCAATATATGATAAATGTGGCGGCTGTCAGCTTCAGCATTTAAGCTATGAAGCTCAGCTGCGGGAAAAGAAAGATATTGTGAGACAAGCATTTGAACGTCATACGAAAATCGATCCAAATAAATTGCCATTACATGATACGATCGGTATGGAAAACCCGTGGCACTATCGAAATAAAAGTCAATTGCAAGTCGGAAAGCACAAAGAAAAAGTGTTAGCCGGGCTCTACGGAATCAACTCGCATCAGTTGATCGACATTTCTGATTGCATGATCCAGCACCCAATGACAAATACAGTTACACAACAAGTTAAAAAAATATTAGAAGATCTAAACATACCAATTTACAACGAGAAAAAACACAAGGGAATCATTCGTACGATCGTGACCCGAGTCGCTTTTGCAACCGGTCAAATTCAGCTTGTTTTAATTACAACGCAGCAAGACATACCGAAAAAGCAATTGCTTATTGACGAAATCAAGAAAAGACTGCCAGATGTGACCTCGATATTGCAAAATGTAAACGGCAAGAAAACCTCACTGATTTTTGGTGAAGAAACAATTCACCTGGCGGGTGAGGAAGTCATTCAAGAAACTTTAGGAGATGTCTCATTCGAGTTATCGGCCCGAGCTTTTTTCCAGCTTAATCCGATTCAAACGGTGAAGCTTTATGATGAAGTTAAAAAAGCAGCACAATTAACCGGAACTGAAAAAGTCGTTGACGCATATTGTGGAGTGGGCACGATCGGCATGTGGATCGCAAAAAACGCTGGAGAAATAAGAGGAATGGACGTCATCGCTGAAGCGATTGACGATGCCAACGCTAATGCGAAAAAGTACGGCTTCAATAACGCCCACTATGTCGTTGGCAAAGCGGAAAAGTGGCTCCCGAAATGGGTCAAGCAAGACTGGAAACCCGACGTCATCATCGTCGACCCGCCTCGTACTGGATGCGACGACGCATTACTTCGTACAATCATTGAAGTCAAGCCAAAGAAAATGGTGTATGTTTCCTGTAACCCGTCGACACTAGCAAAGGACGTAAGTCAGCTAATGAAAGCTGGGTTTAAGTTGAAGTCGGTTCAGCCAGTGGATATGTTTCCGCATACAAGCCATGTGGAGGCAGTCGCTTTAATAGAGCGGGCTTAAAGAAAGTTATATGTTCCCTCAGACTATAATGGTTTGGGGGATTTTTGATTTTTATGGGAGTCTAACTTTTACGCAATATATTATTTGTTGTAATACAAAATTCATGGTGGACGATATCGAAAAGGTGATGGGATAAAGTTTTTTTGTTGTTTGCTGTAATGTTTTGTGTATTATTTTAAGTTAAATAATGATAAAATAATATCAACAAAGGAGTTGATATTATGCCAAATATTAAACCTGTTTCAGATTTAAGAAATTACAATGAGGTTTTAAAGGACATTGCTGTAGGAGATCCAGTATTTTTAACAAAGAATGGTCGAGGTAGATATGCCATCGTTGATATTGAAGAATATGAAAAAAATCAAGCTACCATAAAGTTGTTATCAAAACTGATGGAAGCTGAAAAGGCCATTAAAACTGGAGATGAATGGTTAACGGAAGAACAAGTTAAGGCTGATCTAGGAGTATAATTTTTATGCTTAAGTTGAGAATTAACCCTGTTGCCAAAAGAGATTTGTATGATATTAAAGAATATATTACCAAGGAGCTCGACAATCCAACTGCGGCTGTAAATGTTGTTTCAAAAATTATTAAGGATTATGAAGAATTAAAAGAATTTCCGCTTCTTGGTCTAAAATTATCATCAAAGATTGATGTTGAAACAAATTACAGATATTTAATATGTGGGAACTACATTATTTTTTACAAAATAGATGATACGTATGTCTCAATTTATAGAATTCTATATTCTAGAAGAGATTATGTAAAGTTATTATTTGATGAAGAAGAAACAGATTAGGAATATTATTTCCTCAAAATTTTGAACGACACTCTAGGGGTGTCTTTTTTTGTAATAGGCAATGAAGTAGGAAATTATGTATTTGGATTATTAAAAGAGGGTTATAACCGACTTACTTAACGAAGATATTAGTCGATATAATTAGATAGCATTTTTAATTGTTTTTGAGGTACACCTATACGAAAATTCAATATTTATGTATATCAGGATCATCATTCTATCAAAACCCACGTGGAGTGTGTATCACAGCTAGTTATGAAATAGTCTAAGATCACTTATCCAAGCCATTGTGAAGCAGTAGCTAAATTAGTTTTAATGAAGAAGCAGGAGCCAATTAAGGTTTCTGCTTTTATTAATGTGTTTAAATGCTATTATTCTTGGATTACTTTTACTATTGTTGGTAATACTAAATGTAAAAGGAAAATATATCGTATATGGTACATTATAGATATAAAAGTTTACGAGGATGTGATTTGGTGATCAAAGTTAGCAGAAATGATGTATGTCCTTGTGGTAGTGGAAAAAAATATAAAAAATGTTGTGGTGGAAATAACAAAGGAAATTGTGCAGTCTTGGACAAAAGCTAAACCTTCTATCTCGATCATTCTTAATCAAGAAGATAATAATTACGTACGTGTCAAAGACTTTTTTACAGAAGAGGTAAAAATAGTAAAAGCAACAGCTGAAGAAAATGAATTTTATGTTGGTGGACTCATGTTAAGTATTATTTTACCTGCTGGTAATACGATGATGTTCTTTGTGAGTGGAATGGATTTACCTTCTGAAAGAACAGATAAAATGTCAGTAAAAATAATGAACTTATATAAAGAAAGCGGTATGGAAGCAATGGAATTTGTAGATAATCAGTATAAAGAGTTAGAGAATGTGCTATGGGAAGATGTATTAGAATTACGGCAAGAACTTTAGTTTTGATGAAATCTATGAGGATGGTCTAGTGACGGATAACGATATTTTCGATCACGAAAATATCTTTGAAGATGACTTTTTAAGTTCCAAAATGTCATTGGAAAATGAACTTTCCAAAGTCACACAATTATTGCAGGAAAAAGACTTTGATTCAATAGAAGAAGTGAACGAGTTTTTAAATAATCACTTAAAAGGTGGCAGCACTCCACCTAGAAAAAATTCCTCAAATAAGGAACAAGCACAAGATTTACTATATGAAGCTTTTGAAGCAACGGGAATGAAGCGAAAAAAGCTTGCGGAGAAGGCTTTAACGTTATATCCTAATAGTCCTGATGCTAACAACATTTTAGCAGAATTTGAAGAGGACCCAGAAGAACTTCTTGTAATGGGAATGAGAGCTGGGGAACAAGAGCTAGGAAAAAAATATTTTAAAGAAAATAAAGGATACTTTTGGGGGCTAATCGAGACTCGGCCGTATATGAGAGTGAAGTTTAATTACGCTTCTTTTTTACAAGATGTAGGAAGAGAAGAAGGAGCCATTTTTCATTATAAGGAATTAATCGAATTAAATCCGAGCGATAATCAAGGGGTTCGTTTTGAGTTATTTGTTGCATATGTAGAAGAGGAAATGTTGGAAGAAGCAAAAGGATTACTCGAGGAATACAATGAATCACATACAACTCGTGACAATTTCAATCGTGTGTTGTCGAATTTTTACAAAATGGCCCTACGAAAAAGATAAAATGAAAATAATCCTTATGTTATCGAGTATTTACTCATGAAAAAACGCTTACCTGCCAATATTCCGAGTGCTTTTCGTCTAGGTGATGAAAACGAGGCAATCATATATGCTGATCAACATCTTCACTTATGGCACTGGTCTGAAGAGTTAATTCAATGGTTAAGTCGTAATGAAATGTAACGCAAATTTTAAGTAAATGAAAACATCGGGTATTCCCCGATGTTTTTTCGTGAACTTTTGCTTTTCAAGGGTTTAGAAACTACAGAAAATTAGTAATAAAATTAAAGTGCTATGTTTAATTCTAATAATTCAATATCTGTTCCAAGAAAATCTTGAAACGTTTTTAATGATTGGAAGATTGTATCCGGTTCAATCTCTTTAAGAATAAATAGAGATTTAATTTTAAAAAAGTAATGTTTATTCAGAATATTTGTTGACAAATGAAAGCGTAATCATATATCCTATATCATATAGGATATATCATATATGATATATGTTGCTAGAGGGGAGGAAATCTGAGTGCAGCTATATAGAACAAAAAAAGAGATGATTTATCAAACTATTAAAGAAGAGATACTTAATGGGAAATATGAATTTGGGGAGAAATTAGTCATTAGTAGAATTGCAGAACGTTTTGGTAGCAGTGAAATTCCAGTTAGAGAAGCAATTAGACAACTAGAATCTGATAAGCTAATCGAGTTTATTCCTCATACGGGGGCTGTTGTTAGTACTATTTCTGCAAAGGATATTAAAGAAATTTTTCAATTGAGATCCGTTTTGGAAGGCCTTGCAACGAAATTAGCAGTACAGGCTTTAACCGATGAACATCTTGAGAGACTGAGACAAAATATTTTGGAATCAAAAGAAGCCTTTGAAATAAAAGATTACGAGCGCTACGCAAAGTTAAATATAGATTTCCATTATTTAATTTATTCGGAATGTAATAATGACTTACTTTTAAGAACGATACAAGATTTATGGAGTAATACGAAACGATATCCGTCATTATTTAGGGAAAATGACCAGCACATCGAATTATCCATTCAAGAACATGAGGAGATTTACAACGCATTGTTACTAAGGGATAGTGATTTGGCGGAAAGCCATATGAAAAAGCACAAAATCCGTGCTGGAGAAGAAATATTACGATCACATAATAATACATCGATTAATATCTAAAATAGTTTTGAAATTTTTTTAGAGCAATAAATAAATTTGGAGGTAATGATAAATGAAATATGTACGTTTTGAAGCAAATGAAGAAATTATGTTTGGTGTCCTGGAAGGTGAATTCATTACTCAATTAGATGGTAACTTTATAACAGGTTCGGCAAAGAAAGTTGATCAAACTTTTAACCTAGCTGATGTAAAGCTTCTTGCCCCAGTTGAGCCAGGCCAGGTGGTGGCGATTGGACTAAATTATAAAGGTCATGCGGAGGAAATGGGGAAAGAACTCCCTGAAGAACCAATGATGTTTATGGTTTCCCCAACTGCAATTACTGGTGATGGTGAGGAAATCTGTTTAAAAAACCCTGACCATCGAACCGATTATGAAGGGGAGATTGCGATTGTTATTGGAAAGGAAGCTAAAGACGTTAAAAAAGAAGAAGCATTATCGTACGTTTTTGGATACACATGTTGTAATGATGTTTCAGATCGTATTTTACAAAAGAAAGATGGCCAGTTTACCCGTGCCAAATCTTTCCCAACTTATAAACCATTAGGCCCAGTAATTGCAACAGATATCGACGGAAATAATGTCGCGATTAAACTAACAGTTAATGGAGAGGTAAGACAAGACTCTAACACGAATGACCTAATTCATGATATCGAAAGTATTGTTGCAAAAGTAACAGAAGTAATGACGTTGAATCCAGGAGATATTATCATTACTGGTACTCCAGCTGGTGTAGGCCCGCTTAATGCAGGTGATGAAGTGACTATTGAAATTGAAGGGATTGGCAAGTTAACAAATCCTGTAAGTTCTAGAGTTCCAGTTAAATAACTGTGTAACAGAAAAAATTCGGGGGGATTTAATTTGTATATAAATCAAGAGCAGATGAGAAACTTCTCAAATAAGTGTTTTGTTTCACTTGGTATGCCGAAAGATGAGGCAGAAATTATTACTGAAGTTTTACTGGAGGCGGACCTGAGAGAAATACATAGTCATGGTTTTTTACGATTACCTATATATGTTGAACGAATTCAAAAAGGCCTAATCCAAAACAAAGCAAGTATTAAGGTAGAAAAAGATAACGATGCCATTGCATTATTGGATGGAGATTATTCAGCTGGACAAGTTGTTGCTTACAAAGCGATGGAAAAATCAATCGAAAAAGCAGAGCAATCGGGAATTGGACTAGTTGCCGTAAAGAATAGTAATCACTTTGGAATTTCTGCTTATTACGCGAATATGGCAACACAAAAGGATAAGATTGGCATTGTTATTAGTAATGTTGCACCTCTTATGCCTGCAATCGGTGGAGCAGAAAAGATCATCGGGAATAACCCAATTGCAATTGCTGCCCCATCTGGAGATGGGAACCCAATTGTACTAGATATGGCATTAAGTAATACCGCTTTTGGAAAAGTCCTTTTTGCAAAGGAAAACAACAAGGAGATTCCAAAAGACTGGGGTGTAAATTCAAAAGGTATTCCGACAACGAATCCAGATGAGGTCATTAACGGTGGATTTTTATCACCTGTTGGTGGACCAAAAGGGTTTGGATTAGCGGTTATGGCGGAAATATTAACAGGTGTGCTGGCGAGTGGCCCAATTTCAAAAATGATCCCGTCAATGTACGATGTAAATCAAAAACAGTCAATCTCTCACTTTATGTTAACGATCGATATTAAACAATTTATCTCATTAGATCTCTACTATGCAGCTATTAAACAATTAGTTTCTTATGTTAAGGATTCTAAGAAAGCAGAAGGAACGGAAGAAATCTATTTACCAGGAGAAATAGAATTCTTGAAGGAGAAAAGTAATAAAGAACAAGGTGTGCCGATGGAAGAGCAAACTTTTCTTAAATTAAATGAACTTGCTAAAGAATTAAACATTGATCCTTTAAAAGTTTAGTAGATTGCTAAAAAAGGTGGTTGAAAATAATGAGTGTTCAAGTCAACGATTTATCAAAAAAAGAGAATGAAAATAATAGTAAAAAAACGTTTAAAGTCATTGATACTGATGTTCATCATGATGTCCGTTCCACTCATGATTTGCTTCCTTATTTATCGGATCATTGGAAGCGCTATATTACAGATTATGGGTGGAAGCCGATTAAAACGGTTCCATTTAATCAAGTACGAAAAGGCAGTAAATATCGTGCGGATACATTTGCAGAGAATTCTCCGCCAGGATCGGACTTTGACTTATTGAAGAAGCAATTACTTGATGAAAATGAGATCACGTATGCAGTACTTGGTGGTTGGTTTCATGAGGCAACCGTTGCTAATGGCTGGTTTGAATTTGCAGCAGCAAGAGCATCAGCCTATAACGATTATACGATTGACAAGTGGTTAAGTAAGGACAAGCGGTTACTAGGTTCTATAACAATTCCACGTGATCCAGTTGAAGCGGTTAAAGAAATTGAGCGAGTAGGATCGCATCCGCAAATGGTCCAAGTCATGATGTCAGTCGGTAACTTTTATTGGGGAGAGCCACAATATCATCCGGTTTTTGAAGCGGCACATCGTCATGGCCTTGTAATTGGTATGCACCTTTCAGCTGATATCAGCGTATCTGGTAACGATTACCTTCGTTATTATGTTGCTTGGCGTTCTGCACATCCGCAAGCTTATATGAATCAAATTATAAGCATGATTACTAATGGTGTATTTGATAAATTTCCAGATTTAAAAGTCGCATTAATTGAAGGTGGCTTTGAGTGGGTTCCGTTTCTAATGAATCGAATGGATGCTGCTTACAAAGGTCTAAGACAAGAGACGCCTTGGGTTAAACGGATGCCTAGTGACTATTTCCGTGATAATATGCGCTTTAGTACACAGCCATGGCATGATATTTCAGCAAAACATCTATTAAATATTATCGATATGATGGGGACCGAAGATATGCTTATGTTCTCAACTGATTATCCGCATTGGGATTTCGACTCTCCTAAACGGACACTGCCACCACAAATATCAAAGGATTTGCAGCATAAAATTCTATTTGAAAATGCAAGAGATCTTTATAAACTTTAGTGTATTGGTTGGGAGGAGTAGAAAGTGACAAAGTATACAGCTTGTAAAGCAGAAGAAATAAAAAATGGCGATATGAAAGCATTTACTTTTAATAAGAAATCTATTGTTGTTGTTCGTTCAAAAAATGGAGAGCTTTATGCACTTCGAAATGTATGTCCACACAAAGGCCCTGCTTTATCACTTGGAAGCGTAGATGCTACATGTACAGCTACTGAACCCGGTGAGTACACTCTTGAAAAAGAAGGAGAAGTATTAAAGTGCCCATGGCATAGCTGGGAGTTCGATATTAAAACGGGCTGTTCCCTGTTTGACCCAGAAAATGTAAAGGTTAAAACGTATGATGTAACAGTAGAAGACGATACAATTTTTGTTCATATGTAAGAAAATGAGCATGCAAATTTAATGAAGGGAAGGAGGAATAAGATAATGGGAAAATTGGATAACAAGATTGCCTTGATTACAGGCGGAGGCGGCGGCCTTGGACATGAAATTGCCCTTAGTATGGCAAAAGAAGGAGCAAAAATTGTATTAAGTGACATCAATGAGCAGTCGCTTAAAGAAGTTACTTCAGATTTACAAAAAAATTACGAAGCAGATTATGTTGTGGCGGACGTTTCTAACCAAGCAGATGCCAAAAAGATGGTTGACTATGTAGTCGAGAAATTCGGTCAGATCGACATACTGGTTAATAATGCAGGGGGAAGTTTAAATACCCCAAAATATTTGGAAGACATTAAAGAAGAGCATTGGGATAGAGTTCTAGATGTGAATTTAAAAGGGACCTTTCTAGCATCACAAGCTGCAGTAAAACAAATGAGAGAAAAGGGCAGCGGAAAAATTATCAATATGTCGTCGATTGGCGGAAGAACCGCAAGCCTAGTAACAGGTGCACCATATGCAGCAGCTAAAGGAGGCATTATCTCACTCACTCGGAGACTAGCGAATGAAGTTGGTGCCTATGGTATCAATGTTAATGCCATTGCTCCAGGCCTGATTATTAGCGGCGATAGAATGCATCGTGTTTTCTATGAAGAAAGTAGTGAAAAAGAAAGAGAAAAAACACTAAATGATATACCTCTGAAGGAACTAGGTGAAAAATCGGATGTTGCTAACACTGCCGTTTTCTTAGCTTCAGAAGAATCAAAATATATTACTGGAGCTGTCATCGATGTGAACGGTGGACGATTTATGGGTTAAATTAATCTATAAATACGTATTCAAATTTAGAAAATTACTTAATTTATATTAATTAAGGTTTTCTGTATATTGCTAGGGGGGCCTTACGTGTATAAAGTTGTTTCTTCATCACCAACATTTGGAAAATTTTCAAATGATCCAGTGGAATTATTACAGTCGAATAATTGCGAGCTTCAAATTTTAGAGCAGGATATTACTTCAGACGAAAACAAATTTGCGGAAGCCTTGAAAGGCGCAGATGCCTTAATTGTAGGTGTTGAAAAAGTAACATCACGTGTTCTACAAAATGCTGACCAATTAAAAATCATTGCAAAGCATGGAGCTGGCGTAGATAATATTGCTATTAAAGAAGCTCAGGGAAAAAACATTATTGTCGCCAATGCTCCAGGCGCTAATCGACATGCAGTAGCAGATTTAGTATTCGGGTTATTCCTATCTGTAGCTCGCCAGATCCCAGCAGCTTTTTCTGAAATCAAGGAGCAAAAGTGGCCACGTTTAATCGGAAATGAAATATTTGGCAAAACACTTGGGGTCATTGGTACTGGGAGAATTGGGAAGGAAGTTATTAGAAGAGCAAGAGGCTTTAATATGAATGTCCTTTGTTATGATCTCTATCCAGATAAAGAGTTAGATCAACAAGAACAAGTTCAATACGTAGCATTTGAAAAATTATTACAGCAGGCAGATTTTATTACAATCCATACCGATTTAAATGAACATTCAAATTCATTGATCGGTAAAGAAGAATTAAAAATGATGAAATCAACCGCATTTATCGTAAATACGGCTCGTGGTGGGATTATTAATGAAGAAGCATTATATCATTCACTTCAAAAAGGTGAGATAAAAGGTGCAGCAATGGACGTTTTTGTAGAGGAGCCACTTACTCATTCTCCACTTTTAGAGCTTTCAAACTTTGTTGCTACCCCTCATATGGCTGGTTACACGTATGAAGCATTAAGAGAGGTAGGTATGATTACAGCTCGTAATGTCATTAATGTTTTAGAACAAAAGGCGCCTTTATATTCAATTGAATGATGAATTAAAAGGTATAAAGGTTGGTACTCAACTAGCCATTGTTAAATAAAAGTATTGAGCGTTCTTGCTGAATTATTAACGATTAAATATATTGGCAAGATGTTTGGAGGTGTTGGGGTGCAAGCAGTTTTAGAAAAACTAAGAGAAAGAAAAGCGGAATCGATCGAATTGCTTCAAAATTTTGTTGTGGTAGAATCTTTCTCCCATGATAAAGAAGGTATTGATCAATTGAGCAATGTGCTAACAGAAGTTTTTTCTAAATATAACCTAACAATCGAACGTTATCCTCAAGAACAATACGGCGATCACATTCGGTTTCAACTTGGACAAGGGCATAAACAAATATTACTCATTAGCCATTTAGACACAGTCTATCCAAAAGGAACAATTAAGACCATGCCTTTTATCGTAGAAGAAGGGAAGGTTATGGGGCCAGGTGTCATAGATATAAAGGCTAGTTATGTAATGGTATATCATCTGTTTGACTTATTACAGGATGTAGAGTTAAATGACTATCAAATTGTATGGTTATTAACATCCGATGAAGAAATTGGTAGTCCTTCAGGAAAGGTAATAGTAGAACAAGAGGCAGGTAAAAGTGATGCTGTTTTAGTTTTAGAGCCTGCTACAGATGATGGTGAAATAAAGACAGCTAGAAAAGGCGGAGGGAAATTCACGGTAGCAGTTACTGGAATTTCTGCTCATGCAGGTCTTAACCCACAAGATGGTGCAAATGCTATTGAGGAGCTAGCTTACCAAATAACGAATATTGTTTCGTTTGCCAATGAAAGTAAAGGGACAACGATTAACACAGGTGAGATAAAAGGTGGAAACTTATTTAATGTTGTTCCAGACTTTGCTTCTGCAGAAATAGATGTTAGGGTCACCGAAATGAGTGAAGTTGCAAGAATCGAAGAAGCATTTCAGACTCTACGTGTCCGAAATAAACGGACGAAGTTAAAGGTTACAGGTTCTGTTTATCGTCCGCCATTAATTAGAACGGATCAGACAAGTCATTTGTTCCATCTAGCACAGAATATTGGGAACCAAATAAATGTCGAGCTAACAGACAAGATGGTCGGTGGTGGGAGTGATGGAAATTATGCAGCCAAGACAGGAAAGCCTGTACTTGATGGACTAGGACCTTATGGCGGCTTCGCCCACTCTCCGAATGAATATTTATGGATTGATACGATTGCTGAAAGAACTGCTATTGTTTATGGATTAATTCGAGAGCTCATTAGCAATGGCAAATAGGAGGTGCATTTCATTGAAAAAAGAGATTTATGTAAATATAACGATCATATGTATAAGCCTCTTTATGCTATATGTGATAAATCAAATACCTCATAGACCCAATACAGCTGGATTAGGACCTGATTTTTTCCCGAAGTTGATTATTTATTTGATTATTTTCTTTAATGCACTCCAAATGATCATTTTATTGTTAGCAAAATCGGTGAATCCAGATGACGAGGAAAAAGTAAATTTTTTTAAAGTCTTTGCTTTAATTGGTAGCATGATAGCTTATGTGGCTAGTCTCTCATTCTTTGATTATAGGATTGGAACTTTCTTATTTATTATAGTGGTAATGGTATTACTAGGTGTTAAAAATTATAGAGTACTATTTCTAGTGTCTTCCATTTCTACTGCTTCTATTTTTCTATTATTTGAAGTATTACTGAAAGTACCATTAAGTTAAAGAGAGGAGGATGTAGAAATGGAACAGGTTATTGCACAAATTTTTGATTTTCAAACTTTATTTTTAGTGTTCATCGGTGTATTTTTAGGAATATTATTTAGTGCGATACCAGGTTTAACAGCAACAATGGGAATTGCTTTACTTATTCCTTATACGTTTGCTCTGCCACAAGTAGCAGGTATTAGTATGTTACTAGGGATTTATTTAGGTGGTATGTATGGAGGCGCTATCACAGCTATATTAATTCGTACACCTGGTACCCCATCAGCAGCAGCCACTCTTTTAGATGGCTATCCAATGGCAGAGAAAGGAGAAGCAGGGAGGGCCCTTTCTTTTGCAACGATAGGATCCTTTATTGGTGGAATTATCAGTTGTATTATCCTAATGCTGATTGCTCCACAGCTAGCCCAAGCGGGTTTGCGATTTGGACCTGCGGAGTTCTTCGCATTAGCGGTATTTGGTTTAAGTATCGTTGGAACGGTGTCTGGAAAGAACGTCATAAAAGGGATTATTGTAGCTGCAATAGGACTATTGATTGCCACCATTGGAATGGATCCAATAAATGGAGCGATGCGATTTACATTCGGTAGTGCAAATCTAACAAGTGGGATTGCTTTTATCCCAGCATTAATTGGCTTGTTTGCGGTTTCGCAAGTGATCAAAGAAATTGAAGGGAAAGTAAAATCGAATCATCAAAAGAAAGTAAAATACCAACGGCAGCGAGTCTCTATTAAAGAGGTAGCAAAAAATTGGGTTGAGTTTTTACGAGCAGGTATCATCGGTACCTTTATTGGGATTATTCCTGGGACAGGGACATCGATTGCGACCTTTCTTTCTTATAATGAATCAAAACGTTTCGCAAAACCTGAAAGAAGAAAGGAGTATGGAAAAGGTATTCCTGAGGGAGTTATTGCTACAGAAACTTCCAATAATGCAGTAACTGGTGGGGCGTTGGTTCCGTTATTAACACTAGGAATTCCAGGGGATGTTGTAACGGCGGTAATTTTAGGAGGATTGTTAATCCAAGGTGTCACTCCTGGTCCGTTACTTTTCCAAAATGAACAAACACTAGTATACAGTTTATTTGGTACGTTAATTATTGCAAACATCTTCATGTTGTTAATTGGTTTATTTGCAATACGGTTTGTTGGAAAAATTGTAGATGTACCTAAAACTATATTACTTCCAATCATTGTTACTTTGTGTTTTATAGGAAGCTACTCTTTATCTAATAATCTATTTGATGTATGGGTCGCTCTTGCATTTGGTGTTATTGGTTATTTGTTGGAGAAATTTGATTATCCGTTAGCACCATTAATTTTAGGAATTATTCTTGGCCCAATTATTGAATCAAATCTTCGTAGAGCATTAATTGAATCAGGCAACAGCATATCAATTTTTGCTACTAAGCCTATAGCGGCGGTATTTTTATCGATTGCAATCATCAGTTTAATATACCCAATTGTGAAATTGTGTATAGAGAAGTTTAAAAAAAACAGTAGTAACGAGCCTAATTCAAAAGCTAGTTAAATATGTAAGAAGGTAGAATACAGTGATTAACCTAAATGGTTAAAATATAAAAATAAAAGGGGAATGAAAAGATGAAATCAATATTTATAAAATTCTTGGCTTTATTACTAGCAACATTTTTGGTAACAGCATGTTCAAGCGGAAATTCTGGTTCAGCACCTTCTGAAAGCGATGGAGATTCAGCAGAAAATGTTGAAGAAATCGATTTTCCAAAACGAGATATTGAAATTGTAGTTCCATACGCTGCGGGGGGAACAACAGATACATCTGCACGTGCTCTGTCATCGGTTATTTCGGATTACATGCCTAATGGTGTAAATGTAAACGTTGTCAACAAACCTGGTGGTGGTGCTATTATTGGGACAATGGAGATAGTAAATGCAAAGCCTGATGGTTACAAAATTGGAATGACAACTAGTGGACCAATGACAATCAAGCCACATACAGATAATCCAGGTTATAATCCAGATAGTTTTAAACAAATTATGCAAGTTGTTGCTACACCGAATGTATTATTAGTTAAAGAAGATGCGCCGTGGCAGACGTACGAAGAATGGTTTGAATATGTAAGCAATAATCCAGGAGAGTTTACTTATGCAACAACAGGAGCAGGGTTAACACAACACATCACAATGGAAGCATTTTCATTAGAAACTGGTGTAGAACTAACACATATGCCATTTGATGGCGGTGCACCATCAATTGCTGCGTTATTAGGGGATCATGTAATGGGGGCAGTCGTTCAAACAGTAGAAGCAATTCCACATGTTGAAGCTGGCAGTGTCCGTGCGCTTGTAAATACAGGAACATTAAAAACAGAAGGTTTCGAGGATGTACCTCTTTTAACGGAATTAGGAATTGATGTCGGCTTTGATGTTTGGACTGGCCTTATTGCAAATGGTGATACTCCAGACGAAATCGTTGAGATCTTGCACGATGCGTTTAGTCAGGCATTAGAGGATGAAAGAGTTGTAGAGACGTTTGAAAAGCTCGGTGTTTCACCATCATATGCTGGTCCAACTGATTTTTATGAAATCATGAACCGTAATTACAATACAACTGGAGAAGTTTTAAAAACAATAGGAATGGCTGAGTAATATAAACTTTGGGAAGAAGAAAAAGACCATTAAGGCTTTTTCTTCTTTTCGTAGTTCGAATAATCTGTGTAACAAGAAAGGATGAAGGGTAATGAACAATTTAAAGAAAGTAATGGCGAATCATCGTTCCATTCGGAAATTTAAAGATGAGAGTATTAATGAAAAGTTATTAACTGATATACTAGAAACGAGCCAATGGGCATCAACTTCAAATAATTTACAAGCATATTCTGTTATTATAGTAAAGGATCAAGAAAAAAAGGAAGCATTAGCTGCATTTTCTGGCAATCAACAACATGTCATTGATTGTCCAGTTTTTTTAGTATTCTGTGCTGACCTTTATCGTGTTAACTTAAGTAATAAACTCGAAAATATCCAAGGCAATCTCGATACAATAGAACCATTTATTGTAGCGACGGTGGATACAAGTTTGTATGCCCAAAATGTGATGCTTGCAGCAGAAACACTAGGATTAGGTGGAGTGTTCATAGGTGGCATCCGCAATTCGCCAGTGGAGGTAAGTAATTTATTGGGTCTACCAGAATATGTATATCCTGTATTTGGTATGTGTTTAGGGTATCCCGACCAAAACCATATTAATGAACAAAAGCCAAGATTACCTTTAGAAGCAGTTGTTCATCAAGAAATGTATGAAGGAGATAAACAGATTGAAATGATTCGAACCTATAATAACTTAATGAAAGAATACTATGAAACAAGAAAAAGTGGTAAAAGGAACCAAACATGGACACAATCAGTTGCAGACCTATACAAAACGCCTAAAAGAATTCACCTGCGTGAGTTTTTAGAATCAAAGAATTTCGGTTTTAAGTAATATGATGAATCGGGAAGTAATGTTCATAGTGTATTACATTAAAATATATTGACTTTGGTTTTAAAAATAGGAGGAGCTTTTTGTGAAGCTACAGACAGTCACTCATGCGGAAGTAAGGTCGACTAAGAGAAACATTGAAAAGTTTCAAGGAATTCTCATTAGCTTATTGGCAGTAGGATTTATTCTTTTGCAATTTTTCCCTGTACCACAGATGGAGATTATCATTAGTATTATTATTATTGGTGTTATTGTATGGGTTATGCCTGTGATTCGGGGAGTAACATTAGTTATAAGTAGTGTCCTTCTAGTAACTGGTGTGATAATTATGTTATATTACAATATTCCCATTCAGGAATGGATTAAATCGTTAAGAATTAACCTTACACTTGTAGCAGTATTTTTATGCGTCCCTCTTCTAGGAATCCCAGTAAAAGCAGGCGGATATGTTGAAGCGCTGAAAAAGGTATTATCTAATAAGATGAATAAACCCAATTTTCTTTTTCTCGGCTCAAAGTTGTTAACCCATCTCCTTGGAGTTATATTAAATATTGGTTCGGTATCGATTGTGAATAAATTAACAGAGGCATCTAATTTAAAGGCGCCAAGATTGGTTGCCAATGCTATTAACCGCGGATTTGTAACGACTATTTTTTGGTCTCCATACTTTTCAGCGATGGCCCTCGTTTTAAGTCAGTTACCTGTAAATTGGTCTTCTATCGTTTTATATGCGATCGGGTTATCTATGATTAGTATCTTGGTCAGTTTTATGGTTGAAAGAAAGTTCCTTATCTCCTTAAGCCAATCAGTAAAAATAGATAGGACAAACTCAAAAGAAATAGATTTACGGAAAGACAAACAAAGGGTAATCGAACTTTTTATTTTATTAACGATTATGATGAGTACAGTTTTAATACTTGAAATAGCAACTACTTACTCAATGGTACTTATTATATGCTTAGTTTCTATTATTTTTCCATTACTTTGGTGTATAGGTTCTGGAAAAGGCTCTTTTTATACAAAAGAATTTAAAAATCATGTGTATCATGGTATCCCACGGCTGAAAAAAGAAATTGTGCTATTTCTAATTGCGGGTTTTTTTAGTGGTGCAATCATACAAACTCAATTTAGTGCCCACTTTATAACATTAATAAATAGCATGTTTGGTTCCTTTACTATGGGGATAACTTTTTTTCTTTCACTAATTGTTGTATTAACTGCTATCGTTGGAATACATCCGATTGTAGTTATTACTATTCTTGTAACAAGTATAGATCCAGAATTAATAGGTTTTAGTCCTGAGTACTTTTCAATATTACTATTGGCCAGTTGGGGGATATCAAATGTGATTTCACCAGCAACTGCAGTAAGTAATATATTAGCAAATCTATTAAACTCAAATATATTAGATGTATCTATACGCTGGAACTGGAAATTTGTATTGATTATGCTTTTTGTTCTTCCGATTTATCTTATGTTTATAGGAGTATAATGGATACTAGTTAATTGTTTTCCCGATAATCTTCATGAGAAATTTGTTCATCGGCTAACATGTTGATATACTTTCTTTTTCTTGCCTTGAGAACGTCAATTTGATTGACGGGTCTTCTAAAAGAAGTACCGCCGTCGATAAACTGACGGCGGATATCTCTTACACTTAATTGCCTTTTAGTTGAGCTTTCTTGTCAAGCTTAAGGTCGAAACGATCTGCATTCATTACCTTGACCCAGGCAGCGATAAAGTCACTCACAAACTTCCCTTTGTTATCGTCTTGAGCATAAACTTCTGCAATGGCACGTAGGACGGAGTTTGAACCGAACACTAGGTCAACGCTAGTTGCTGTACGGACCACTTCACCTGTCTTGCGATCACGTCCTTCAAATACATCACTGTCTACAGGTTTCCATGCTACTCCCATGTCAAGCAAGTTAACAAAGAAGTCATTAGAGAGAGTGCCTACACGATCAGTAAATACACCGTGCCCAGTACCACCGTAGTTTGTACCTAGAACACGCATGCCGCCAATTAGTGCAGTCATTTCTGGTGCAGAAAGGTTTAGCAGTTGTGCTTTGTCTACTAGGAGCTCTGCTGCACTCACACTATACTGCTTCTTCTGATAGTTGCGGAAACCATCAGCGATAGGCTCTAGCACTGCAAAGCCTTCTACATCCGTTTGCTCTTGTGTTGCATCGCCACGTCCAGGAGCAAAAGGAACTGTTACATCAAAGCCTGCATCTTGTGCAGCTCTTTCTACTGCAGCACTACCTCCAAGTACAATCAAATCAGCAATGCTGACTTTCTTATCTAATTGATTTTGAATGCCTTCTAGTACAGTAAGCACTTTTGTAAGTTGTTCCGGCTGATTAACTTCCCAATCTTTCTGTGGAGCAAGACGGATGCGGGCACCGTTAGCGCCGCCGCGCATATCTGAGCCACGGAAGGTACTAGCTGAAGCCCAAGCAGTTGTTACTAGCTCGCTGATTGTAAGTCCTGAGTCTAAGATCTTTGCTTTAAGCTCTGCTACTTCTGAATCGGTTAATTCATAATCAACAGAAGGTACAGGATCTTGCCAGATAAGATCTTCTTCTGGAACTTCTGGACCTAGATATCTCGAACGAGGACCCATGTCACGATGCAATAGTTTAAACCATGCACGAGCAAATGTATCTGCAAATTCTTCTGGATTCTCATGGAAACGACGAGAAATCTTTTCGTATGTCGGGTCCATACGCATTGCCATATCCGCTGTAGTCATCATCGTCTTAACACGAACAGATGGATCTTCAGCATCTGGTGCAAGGTGGTCCTCAGCAGGGTTTACAGGGGCCCATTGATGTGCGCCTGCAGGACTCTTTGTAAGCTCCCACTCATATCCAAAAAGTAAGTCAAAGTAACCATTATCCCACTGTGTCGGATTAGCGGTCCAAGCACCTTCAATTCCGCTCGTGATTGTGTCACGACCAATGCCCTTGCCGTGTGTGCTTAGCCAACCAAGGCCTTGTGCTTCAATAGGAGCACTTTCTGGCTCTGGCCCAACATGAGCAGCATCTCCTGCACCGTGTGCCTTACCAAAAGTATGGCCTCCGGCCGTTAGTGCAACGGTTTCTTCATCGTTCATTCCCATACGTGCAAACGTTTCGCGGATGTCTCGGGCACTTGCGAGCGGATCTGGATTACCGTTTGGACCTTCTGGGTTAACATAGATAAGACCCATTTGAACGGCAGCAAGCGGATTTTCAAGCTCGCGATCTCCTGTGTAACGGTTATCACCTAACATTTCCGTTTCAGAACCCCAGTAGATGTCTTCTTCTGGATGCCAAATGTCTGCACGTCCGCCTCCGAAACCAAATGTCTTGCCGCCCATTGATTCAATCGCAACATTACCTGTTAGAAGCAACAAGTCGGCCCAAGAGATTTTGTTACCGTACTTTTGCTTAATCGGCCATAGCAGCCTGCGCGCTTTATCAAGGTTGCCGTTGTCAGCCCAGCTGTTCAATGGAGCAAAACGCTGTGCGCCAGTTCCTCCACCACCACGACCGTCACCTGTACGATAAGTACCTGCGGCGTGCCAAGCCATACGGATGAAGAATGGACCATAATGTCCATAATCAGCAGGCCACCAATCTTGACTGTCTGTCATTAAATTGTGAAGGTCCTGTTTAAGAGCATCGTAGTCTAGCTTTTTAAATTCTTTTGCATAATCAAATTCTTCTCCCATAGGGTTAGATTTCCTGTCATGTTGGTGAAGAATATTCAAGTTCAATTGGTTTGGCCACCAGTCTCTATTTGGCATACTACTAGTTTTGTTAGTAGTAGCGGCTCCGTGACTAAACGGGCAACCTCCAGTGTTAGCAGTGTTTTTATTATCCATATGTTTTTTTCCCCTTTCTATGTAAATAAATTAGTAAATAATTATGCCTCTAGTCGTAAGAAAATTACAAACCAGAATATAATAATTATTATTATTTAATTATTATAATAAACTATTAATTAAATTGAAAGAAATAAAGACTCGTAAGAATAAATATTTTTAAGCAATAAGATCAATCATGTTCATTAGAGGAATATATAGAAAGAAGACCTCTACCAATTGTAAGACCCCAGAAAAAGAAGTCGAAACTTAAAATATTTTCGGAGGATAGTAGGAATAATAATTGAAAATCAATAATTGAAAATCAATAATTGAAAATGAGAATGTAAGGAAAAATTTTGATGGAGAAGAATTATTGCTGGGATTAGCTGAAATAATGGCATTGTACAATAAGATTTTTAGAGAATTGCAATATATATATGCTCACTTTAACAATATAATGAGAAGGAATGATGTAGGTGAGACAGGAATAATTTTCATATTTAATTAATGTTAAACTTGAGTTAAAAATAAGGTAAACACTACTACATCAGTATGTCTGTCATCATCATCCAAGCTACGTAGAGTACGTGACACAGATTATGTTAAATTGACCTGCGAATTAGTATTGGGATGTGGATGCTAAAATGAATTAGTATAGTTTATGGAAGCTCAATAGTGGTTGGGCTTCTATTTTTTATTTCAACTTTCTAAAATGATTTTCGTGGAACATTCCTGTGAAACAAGATTTTTCGGGGTGTCACTGTTCGGGGTGTCACTGTGACAAGATCAAAATTAGTGTATAATAGCTAATAAAGAATTGGGAAAAAAATTAAAATTGGAGACTAAATAATTATGAATGTAAAAAATCATCAAGTAGCCGTCTTTGCCCTTGGAGGTATGGGTGAAATTGGAAAAAATATGTACGTAGTACAATATCAAGATGAAATTATTATTATTGATGCAGGGGTAAAATTCCCCGAAGATGAATTACTAGGAATTGATTTAGTTATTCCTGATTATACGTATTTAATGAAGAATGTGGACAAAATTAAAGGACTCTTTATCACTCATGGTCATTTAGATCATATAGGTGGTATTCCATATTTGTTACGGCAAATTAATATCCCAATCTACGGTGGAAAAATAACACTAGGTTTAATTCGTAATCAGTTAGAGGAACATGGGTTATTACGAGAGGCAGAATTAAATGAAATTGCTGAAGAAGAGGTAGTAAAATTTAATAAAACCTCTATTTCCTTTTTTAGAACCACCCACAGCATACCCGATTCATACGGTATCGTTGTAAATACACCTCCAGGAAACATTGTTCATACAGGTGACTTCAAATTTGACTTTACTCCTGTTGGAGATCCTGCAAACTTGACAAAAATGGCTAAAATTGGAGAAGAGGGAGTTCTTTGCTTACTATCGGATAGTACAAACAGTGAAATGCCTGGTTTCACAATGTCTGAACGAAAAGTAGGCGAAAGTATTGATCACATATTCCAGAACGCTGAAGGTAGAATTATTTTTGCTACGTTTGCATCAAACATTTATCGGCTGCAGCAAGCTGTAGAAGCGGCCGTTAAGGACGGAAGAAAAGTTGCTGTTTTTGGACGAAGCATGGAAAGAGCTGTGGAGTTAGCTTTAGACTTAAGGTATATAAATGTACCAAAAGATACATTTATTGACTCCTCACAAATAAATAAGATATCAAGTGAAAGAGTAGTGATTCTATGTACTGGAAGTCAAGGGGAACCAATGGCAGCCCTTTCCCGAATTGCCCATGGGAGACATCGGCAAATTCAAATTATTCCTGGGGACACCGTCGTAATTTCTGCTTCACCCATCCCAGGTAATACGTTAAGCGTAAATAAAATCATTAATCAGCTTTACCGTGTGGGAGCAGAGGTGATCCATGGACCATTAAATGATATACATACATCAGGTCATGGTGGGCAAGAGGAACAAAAGCTTATGCTCCGTTTAATAAAGCCGAAGTATTTCCTTCCAATTCACGGAGAATATCGAATGTTGAAGCATCATGTTCAATTAGCTCAAAACTGTGGCATAGTAGAAGGAAACTGTTTTATTTTAGATAACGGTGAGGTTTTAGCATTAGATAAAAATGAAGCTTCCCTAGTTGGGAAAGTCCCTTCTGGATCTGTAAATGTTGATGGAAGCGGAATTGGAGATATAGGGAACATTGTGATAAGGGACCGGAGGATACTTTCGGAGGAAGGACTTGTGGTAGTCGTTGTCACGTTAAATATGAAAGAATTCAAGGTGGTAGCTGGTCCAGATATTATCTCCCGTGGCTTCGTGTATATGCGGGAGTCAGGAGATTTAATTAATGAAGCGCAAAAAAGGCTCACTGACCATTTGAATGAATTAATGGTAAGAAAAACGACACAGTGGTCTGAAATTAAGAATGAAATTTCCGAATTGCTCGGACCATTTTTATATGCAGAAACAAAGCGTAAGCCGATGATTCTCCCTATAATTATGGAAGTTTAAACACATCAAAACCCGTCACACTCATGGATGGGTTTTTTATTTGTTTAAAAACAGCTACTTCAGTTGGCTAGTGAACATTATTTTCTTGTTGGCTCAAAAGGTGACTACCTTTATTAGTTTTAAAACTATACCAACTTCCATATTTTTCATATAAACAAGAAGTGCAAGCTTTCACATATAAAAAACAAATTAGGAAAAATACTAAAGGAAGGAAAATTACTAGTGTTAGGAAGGAGGGGGGAGGAGTGAGTGAACTGAACTATAAGGATTCTTGGTTCGGAAATTTACGAGGGGATATTTTAGCAGGGATTGTTGTCGCTCTCGCTTTAATACCGGAAGCGATTGCCTTTTCAATCATTGCTGGGGTCGATCCAATGGTAGGTTTGTATGCCTCTTTTGTTATGGCTATTGTCATAGCATTTGTTGGGGGGAGACCAGGGATGATTTCAGCTGCTACAGGTGCGATGGCTTTAGTGATCGTTACATTGGTTGCGGACCACGGACTAGAGTACCTTTTAGCAGCAACTATTTTAACAGGAATACTACAAATCCTGTTTGGTGTGTTTAAGTTAGCAAGATATATGAAATTTATTCCACGTTCAGTTATGGTCGGGTTTGTGAATGCATTAGCAATCCTTATTTTTATGGCTCAAATTGAGCATTTTGTCGGTCATAGACCCATGATCTACGCATTAGTTGCATTAACGTTGCTTATTATTTATTTATTCCCTTACATATCTAAAGCTGTGCCGTCTACTCTTGTTGCCATTATTCTCGTTACAGCTTTGGCTGTTTTTATGAATATTCAAGCATGGACAGTTGGGGATATGGGAACGATTCCAAGAACATTACCAGAATTTTGGATTCCGACTGTGCCATTTAACTTAGAAACACTCATGATTATCTTACCGTATTCTATTGCTTTAGCAGTTGTCGGACTGATTGAATCGTTATTAACGGCATCCATCGTAGATGATATGACAAACTCTGAAAGTGAAAAAAATGTAGAGAGCAGCGGGCAAGGGATTGCAAACATTGCTGTAGGGTTATTCGGCGGTATGGCAGGTTGTGCAATGATCGGTCAATCCGTTATTAACGTAAAGTCAGGTGGTAGAGGAAGGTTATCATCATTTGTAGCCAGTGCTTTTTTAATGTTTTTGATTGCTGTATTAGGCGATATCGTGGTGTTAATACCTATGGCCGTATTGGCAGGGGTGATGATTATGGTTTCGATCAGTACGTTCGATTGGAACTCATTACGGACACTTCACTTAGTCCCTAAAACCGATGCAACGGTCATGATTGTTACGGTCGTTACTGTTGTTGTTACTCATAATCTTGCCATTGGTGTCTTTGCTGGAATTTTATTAAGTGCGATCTTCTTTGCAGCGAAAATATCGAATGTAATAGTGGAGAGTAAGGTTGAAGGGTCAAAAAAAATATATAAAATTAGAGGTCAATTATTTTTTGCTTCAGTCACCGATTTAATCAAGAAGTTTGAGTATAAAGCTGACGTGAAGGAAGTGGAAATAAACTTAGCTAGGGCTCATATTTGGGATGATTCTGCTGTCGTTGCGATAGATAAGATTGTGAATAAATTTCAGGAAAATGGAATTAATGTAAATGTGACAGGGTTAAATGAAGATAGTTCAGAATTAGTGGAAAAACTGGCGAATAAGTTAGGTGGTCATTAAACGGAGGTGAAATGTTTTGTACAGGAAAATCCTATTAGCATACGATGGATCGGAACATTCAAGACGAGCTGGTGACAATGCGGTACATATTGCAAAGTGCAGTTCAGAATCAAAGCTAGAAATTGTCTATGTGGTAGATGCAAACAAGGCAAAGAATGATATATTAAGTAATTGGAACTCCCTATCTATTGAGGAAAAAAGAAAAGAGCTATTAACAGGGATAACAAAGAAAGCGACAGATGAAGGTGTCGAATATTCTATTAAGATTATGCAAGGCGAAGCAGGCCCATCTATTATTAAATACGCAAATGAAAATAATTTCGACCTTGTTATTATCGGAAGTAGAGGGTTAGATGGGATTCAGGAGTTTGTCCTTGGAAGTGTCAGTCATAAAGTGGCAAAACGAGCAAATTGTCCCGTGTTAATCGTAAAATAGAAAACAAATGAATTTAGGACACAACCGGTAAGTGGATTTGCGAATTTCTTGCAATTGTGTCCTTATTCTAATATTTTTAAGCAAGCTTTACTACTCTCATCTCTTTTACGAAGTGCTTTACAAAGATTTTAACTTTGAAGTGAACTGGTTAAAAGTTTTATTAATGACACTGCTCGTAAAGATGCTAATGAAGGCACTTCCAATTATATCAGATGGAAAATGATGTCCTACCCATATACGTGAAAATCCCGTAAGCACGGATAGCCCCATCATGATCGACCCGAGAACGCGTTCCCGCAGAAAAATCGAAGTAGATATAGCAAAAACAAGTAATGTATGTTTACTTGGAAATGAAGAGTCTGTCTTTGAAGGAATAAGAATGCCTACACGGTGTTTCACAAAGGGACGGGGTTTAAAATACACCAGCCTAATCGCACTATTGATAAACAAGGAAAGTACTATGGATGTAATCGCAGACAGCGCCACTTTTTTGTGTGAATAGTTTTGAAACAACATAGAAATTAAAACAAATATAAATACATAGCGAACCTTGTTTGAAATTAATATCATTAGCATATCTAATAAAGAATAACGTCCCGTCAACTGATTGATCGCCCTAAATAATTTATAGTCCATTTAAACTAGTCCCCTTAGTATGAAGATATACATATCATTCCCTCTGAAATAAGATACATGTAAGGTAGAGAAATTTTGTTCTGGTGCAATTAGGCATTTAAGTTGGCCTTTCTAATATTAATCTATTAGTACTTATGCTTTAAAAAGAAAAATTAATAATGCTGAATTTAATTTAAGCACACTTCTTGGAACTGATAGCTTTTCTTCTCTAATGAAAGTGTATTTTTCACTAACAAAAAGGTTCTTACTATAGAAGCATGTTATTTTATTCTATGAAAAATGGTTAAACTATTTAAAAAAAAGAAAAAATGAGGTGATAGGATTGAAAAAATTCATTTTTACACTGATCTTTATTCTCTATATTTCTGCTTGTTCTTCTGAAGATAATCATCAATCCGAAATGAATGAAAGGGATGCAATTGAAGTATTTTCACGACAAGCTGAGGTGATCGCAACAGATTTAAATATTCCTTGGAATATTAATAAACATGATAATGCCTTTTATTTGAGTCAACGGCCAGGAAATATTATTAAAGTTGATGGTGTTAGTGGTTCAAAAACAGTTCAAAATCTTGAAGTTACAAAGGATATCCTGCATGAAGGCGAGGGAGGATTTTTAGGTTTAACACTTGCTTCTGATTTTGCCGATTCTCAAGAAGCATTTGCCTACCATACATATAAACAAGATGGACAAGTATATAACCGAATAATCGGCCTAAAACTTAATCAAAATACATGGCAGGAAAAATCGATTTTACTAGAAAGAATTCCTGGAGGAAGAATTCATAACGGTGGACGAATTAAAATTGGTCCAGATGGGCTACTGTATGCTACCGCTGGTGATGCAGGGAACCCAAAAAATGCCCAAAATATAGAAAGTTTGGCAGGGAAAATTTTGCGTATGGAATTAGATGGTACTGTACCGAATGATAACCCATTGAATAATTCATATGTTTATTCCTTCGGGCACCGAAATCCGCAAGGGCTAGCTTGGGATGATGAAGGAAATCTATATAGCTCTGAGCATGGACAAGTGGCTCATGATGAAATTAACTTGATTGAGCCTGGAAAAAACTATGGATGGCCGATCATTGAAGGTGACCAACAAGCTCCTAATATGGTCTCGCCATTATATCAAACAGGAGATGACACGTGGGCTCCATCAGGAATTGCGATTCAAAATAAAAAAATCTATGTAGCTAATTTACGAGGTGAAAGTATTCGAGTGTTTAATTTGACTGACAATACTGTGGATACCTTTTTTGAAAACGCGGGGAGAATGCGAGATGTACTAATTGAAAATGATACATTATTTACGATTACGAACAATCGTGATGGGAGAGGCAATCCCCGTGAAGGTGATGATAAATTATTTAAACTTTCTTTAATTGAGTAGGTACGTGTTGAAATCACTTCCGATTTGGAATTATCTCGAAAACTTCCAGGCAAAGTTTTTTTGCAAGTTAAAGTTTGATTCACCCACTGTGAATATAGAGAGTCAAAAATTTTAAAATAACATAAGATATATTGAATTTTTTAAAAGTGGGTGAATGTATTGGATAATTATCTTTATCGTCAGGATTGGTCTTCTGTCTTAGAATTTTTAAACTATAGTTTACATGGTGAAGAAATGGTTTGTTCAATGAGTACACAACTATTTCATATCCCATCTACAGCAAACCTAAAAGGAAATGCTGAAATGCATAATCATCTTGTTCCAGCTTCTTATCATCGAGTAACAGCAGTAGGTAGTGCAAAACGATTGCAAAATGGTGAATATCACGAATCCATTATTCAAACGCTGGTTTCATGTGTGAATAATGGACTAAAAGAAGACCAAGAAATAACGAAATGGTTAGACGTAATGAGAGACGATGCCCCCAATGAATTTAAACCGTTTATTCAAAACATAATCGCATGGCAACAACAAACAGAACAAAGTTTAGCTTCAGCCAAACAGCTTTTAAGACAAATGGGGTTTGGAACTCAAGATCAAAATCAATATAGCGAATATGTTTATTAATAAAGTTTGATACCTGGCTAGTTTCCAAGTGCAACGCTTGGTGCTGGCTTTTTATTATTTTTCGATAGCTTAACATAGTGTTAGTGATGTTTTTGGTATTAGGAATAAATAAGAACAATCTGTTATGATTTTAAGTAGTGAAAGGTTCACTCCGTTACACAGGAAATGAAGAGAGCTTTTTTGTTCATCAAAGTAGTTGGAGATGAATATACAATACGAATGCCAAGAAAGTTCTCCCCCGAATAATAAATTGGCAGAAGTAGACAATAAAAGAGGTTGCCTTCTGCAATGTAAGTAAGAGAGAAATATAGAAAACAAAGAATGCCTCTGATTATGTTTTATGCTAGAACACAAAAAGAAAATGATGAAAAGGAGAAAAGGAGATACGATGACAGAGAGAAATGCAGTAAAAGAAGCAGGATGGAATTTCGACAACAGTTATGCTCGTCTGCCGGAATCTTTGTTTACGAGCCTTAATCCAACCCCTGTACGCTCACCGAAGTCGATCATTTTCAATTCCTCGTTAGCATCTGCATTAGGGTTGAATGATGAGGTGCTGCAAAGTAATGATGGCGTAGCGGTGTTTGCAGGTAACGACATTCCCGAAGGTGCTTTGCCGCTTGCACAAGCTTATGCGGGACATCAATTTGGCCATTTTACGATGCTAGGGGACGGTCGAGCGTTGTTGCTTGGCGAACAAATTACTCCCCAAGGGGATCGTTTTGATATTCAGCTCAAGGGTCCAGGACGAACCCCATATTCCCGTGGTGGCGATGGGCGAGCGGCACTTGGACCGATGCTGCGCGAATACATCATCAGTGAAGCAATGCATGCGCTTGGTATTCCTACTACACGGAGTCTAGCAGTGGTGACAACTGGTGAGTCAGTTATTCGTGAAACCGAATTACCTGGTGCGATTCTAACCCGAGTGGCTGCCAGTCATCTGCGCGTCGGCACCTTTCAATTTGCTGCTAAATGGGGCACTGTAGAGGAACTCCGTACTCTGGCTGACTATACACTTCAGCGCCATTTTCCAGACGTTGAAGGAGATGAAAGTCGATATCTTTCGCTACTTCAAGAAGTGATCAAACGTCAGGCCGCGTTGATTGCTAAGTGGCAGCTCGTTGGTTTTATTCACGGAGTCATGAACACTGATAACATGACCATTAGTGGAGAAACGATTGATTATGGCCCTTGTGCTTTCATGGATACGTATGACCCTGATACTGTATTCAGTTCAATTGACATTCAAGGTCGTTATGCTTATGGTAATCAGCCGAATATTGGTGGGTGGAATCTCGCACGTTTTGCTGAAACCTTATTACCGCTCCTGCATGAAAATCAGCAGGAGGCTGTCCAACTGGCTCAGGATGCAATTTCAGATTTTCCTAAGTTATTTCGTAACAATTGGCTTACGGGAATGAGAGCAAAGCTAGGGATATTTAATGAAGAGGAACAGGATGAAACCCTTATTGAAGATCTTCTCAGTATGATGCAGAAGTATCGGGCAGACTATACGAATACCTTCCGTGCATTAACTTTTGAAAGACATGAGGATACGATTTTGTTCGGTACCGAAGAATTTAAACAGTGGTATGAGCTGTGGCAGGAGAGGCTAGGTAGACAGCAGGAAACGAAAGACTCCTCGCATCAGTTAATGCGAAACAGCAATCCTGCGATTATACCTCGCAACCACCGGGTAGAAGAGGCACTAGAAGCCGCGGTGGAAGAAGGGGATTACAGCGTGGTAGAGCGGCTACTTAATGTTCTCTCCAACCCGTACGCACACACCAAAGAACAGGATGAATACTCGACCCTGCCTGAGCCATCAGTCCGACCATATCGAACCTTTTGCGGAACCTGATATAGTAGGAAAAGTTTTGCTAGCTGACATTTGATTCGTTATTTCTATAAAAACGGTGTATTTGAGCCAGTGTGCGGACACATGTTCCTTTATTTGTGAAATATCTTGGTAAAATAGAAACAATTTTAGCAAATAAGGAACCTAGTGTCCGTTTGTACCTCAATAATTGTTGATAAAACAGTAATTATGAAAGCCCAAATCAATATTCGATTTGGGCTTCTAATTGATACGTTATCCCTTATGTTTCTCCAGGTAACAGAGCTACTTAATGATTAATAGGCGAATACTTAACTTAAGTTGTATCACCTTTGATCAGTTCTACATCAACGATAGAGTTGTTAGGTTTATCGTCTTTTTTACCTTCAATCATTTTAAGTAAAGTTGAACACAACTCTTTTCCGATTAAGTCGGCTGGTTGCTTTACTGTCGTTAATTTCGGGTGTTGAAGTAGTCGAGTAAAAGAATTGTAGTCATAACCGACAATTTTTAGTTGCTCTGGTACTTTGATATTGTTTTTCAGTGCATAAATATAAACAGCATATGCCAAAATGTCATTACTGCAGAACACACCATCATAGTTCGTAAGCTCATTTGCAACATGTTCCTCAATAAATTCTTCGTGACGATCAAAGACTGAAAAAGTTTGTCTGCTATATTCCTCTTCGATGATTTTAAATGGTATATTGTGTTTCATGCATGTCAGTTTAAAAGCGTCTGCTCGTCTATTTGGCAACATATCGATATCAAGTGGACCGGATAAATGCAGTAGTCTCTTGCAACCGTTTTCGATCAAATGTTCAGTGGCAATGGTACCGCCAGCAAAGTTATCTGACCCAACATAAGGAATTTCTTTTGACATGATTCGGTCAAACGAGACAATAGGAAGATCAACCTTACGATATTCTTCTATATTTAAAGTTTGACTGCACATAATAATACCATCTACACGATTTTCTCTAAGCATTCCTATATATTTTGTTTCTTTATTAGCTTGATCTAAAGAGTTGCAAATGAGAATCTTATAGTTGTTATTATAAGCGAATAGTTCGATATTTTTAATTAATTCAGCAAAAAAAGGGTGTTCGGAGTCAGGAACGATCACACCTAATAAGTATGATTGACTCTTTTGTAGTGCACGAGCAATTTGGTTTGGAGCGTAATTTATATCAGCCATAGCTTTTTCGACCTTTTTACGTGTCTCTTTACCGATATAGCCTCTATTATTAATGACACGCGAAACAGTTGTGACGGATACACCAGCTTTTTTCGCAACATCTTTTATATTTACCATAGTTTTCTCCCCTAGTAAGTAATCCATGAATTTTTGAAAACGTTCTTATTTTAAGATATCAGAAGGATCTTCATTAATAAAGCGAATGCTCTTCCATTCGGTCTTAATAAAGTATAGCACAAATGTGGTAACGTATGACATAGGGTTTTTCAAAAGTTAATTCATGCATGTGATCAAAATTTCGGGATTTTGATAGTGGAGTTCCTAGATTTATAGTTTAGTTTATTAATTAAAGGAGAAGAAAAAGACGTTATAATCTGAAAACGTTACCTCAAATTTAAGTGAAAGCAAACCTAAATATAGCATTTATTTATGCTTATAGAAAGATGAACGGCTATAAAGTATTGAATATTAAGGGTGTTTCCAACTATATTTTATAAAAGTTTATGTTTTATTATATGAAAACGTTTGACATATTAATAGTCATTCGGTATATTATTTGTAAGCTCTTACATGGAAGTTTGCGATGCATTCTAATATATTTCAAAGTTGCTAGCTTCCTAAGACTTAGAAAAATTAATTTTGGGGGGATTAATGATGAGTAGAGTTAAAGTTTTGTTTGTCTTAATGCTCATGGTTAGTGTGGTGTTAGCTGCTTGTGGCAATAATAATGATCAAGAAGTTTCAAATGAAGATTCTAATCAAGATGCCAATCAAGATGTAGGGGAAGCAATTGAACTAGACATGTGGATTCACCAATCAGGTGAAGCTGAAACTGAATTTTACCAAAACCGTATTGCAAAGTTTAATGAGGCTCATGAAGGTGAGATTAAAATTAACGTTCAAGTTGTTATGGATGATGGCGGCAGTTCTTATAATGATAGCTTAAACGCTGCTTTAGTTGCTGGTAATTTACCGGATGTATTAGCACTAGATGGTCCTTTCGTGGCTAGTTATGCAGAAGCTGAGATTATTGCTCCGATTAGTCAGTATATCTCAGATGAAGATAAAGAAGATTTTGTTGACTCTATTTTAGAGCAAGGCTCGTATAACGGAGAGTTATATTCGTTAGGGGCAATGGAATCATCCGTTGTTCTTTACTATAATAAAGAAATTTTTGAAGCAGAAGGTATTGAAGCGCCAACTACACTTGAGGAGGCGTGGACTTGGGATGAATTTATAGATGTAGCAAAACAATTAACAACTGAAGATCGTTTTGGGTTAAACCTCTTTATGAACTATGGTGTTGGTGAGTGGTATACGTATATGGGTGCACCATTTGTGTGGTCAAATGGTGGTGACTTAATCTCAGAAGATGGAACGACGGTTGATGGGTATTTAAATGGACCGGAAAGTGTCGAAGCATTTGAATTTGTAAAGAGTCTTTTTGAAGAGGGTGTTGTATCGCTTACACCTTCAGAAACACAATTTGAAGAAGGAAAAGCTGCTATGGCGCTCGGTGGTCCATGGATTGCAGTTTCTGCTGAAAATGCAGGGCTTGATTATGGAATGATGCCATATCCATACAGTGAAGTTCCAAAATCTCCATCAGGAAGTATGGCATATGCGATATCTTCACAAACAGAATATCCAGAAGCGGCTTATCAAGTGATGAAGTGGATGACAAACGAAGAGTCAACAATTGGATTGTCAGAAGTAACGGGAATGCCGCCTTCACGTAAGTCTGCTTTTGAAAGTATGGAAGAATATAATGAACTACCGAAAAAGATCATGCGTGATCAAGTTGTTTCAACTGCACATGCACGTCCAACTACACCAGCTTACCCTGTATTAACAGATGCTTTTGCTCAAGTATTCCATGCAGCGGCGTTAGGTGAAGATCCAAAAGGAATTTTAGACCAGCAAGTTCAGCGAGTAGAACGCGAACTTCGTCGATTTAACCAATAGTTAGATATTTCAATGCGATTGCTATTACATTAAAAAAATACCTTGAAACAATAAGGTGAACCGCTGTATTGGGCTAGTAGACCTGCGTGACTGCAGATAGCTCATTGCCCTTGTAAATTCTTTTTGAATAGCCGCGATTAGACAAAAATTAGAGGCTACATGAAGCCTCTAATTTTGTTAAAAGCCTTATGTGGAGTGATGGTTAATGAAAACCAATAAGAAATTGGAAGCGAAGAGAAAAAAAGTACGATTTAATATTAATTCTACAAAAACACAAGAAACAATCAATGGGTACCTGTTTTTACTGCCAGCCTTACTATTATTAGGGGTGTTTTTGCTCTATCCAATGGGGATGGCGTTTTATTATAGTTTCACTGATTTTTACTTATTAAGACCAGGTCAACAACAATTTATTGGGTTAGAAAATTTCACTTATATTTTTCAAGATGCAGAGTTTAGACAAGCGTTTCGTAATACAGCCTATTTTGCATTGTTAGTTGTACCTATCCAGATGGCTGTTGCGCTTGGGTTAGCCCTATTAATTAATCAGAAATTGAAATTTAAAGTCTTTTTCCGTACTGCATTTTTCAGTCCGGTCGTTATGTCACTAGTTGTTGTATCGATCTTATGGACGTTTTTATATAACCCAAACGAAGGCTTGATCAACGAAATGTTAGGTGTCTTTGGTATTTCACCGCAGCCGTTTTTAACAAGTCCGAATCAAGCAATGAATTCAATTATTGTCATGTCCGTTTGGCAAGGAGCAGGATTTCAAATGTTAATATTCCTTGCGGGATTGCAAAATATTCCGAAGCATTTATATGAGGCGGCTTCAATTGATGGGGCTACTCGCTTACAGCAATTTTGGAATGTTACCGTTCCGGGCTTAAGAAATGTAACCATATTCATTTTTGTTACGATTACAATTGCCGCTGTAAAGCTACTTGTTCAGCCGATGATTATGACACAAGGTGGACCATTAGGATCGACGAAAACACTTGTTTATCATATTTATGAAGTTGGCTTTAACTATCGAGATGTAGGGTACGCTTCGGCTATGGCCGTTGTGTTTACAATATTAGTATTAATTATTACGATTTTACAACGTAAGTTTATTGCTGAGGAGAGGGGTTGAGCGTAATGATGAAGAGTAGATTGATCAAAAACACGATTCTTTACCTTTTTATGTCGTTATTAGCGTTCATCTTCTTATTCCCTCTTATTTGGATGCTGGTTTCTTCGTTGAAAAATGAATTTCAGATCTTTGCAGATATTGGCTCGATTAAGGCGTTTTTACCGCCTGCATTACCAGATGGGGGCTACTTTGCCAATTATGTATTAGCGTTTCAGCGAGTCGATTTGTTCCGTTATATGTTAAATAGCTTAATTTTCACAACAGGAATTCTTATTTTTGGATTAATCGTTAATTCAATGGCCGGTTATGCATTAGCGCGTTTTAATTTTCCGTTACGTCACTTCTGGTTAGCTGTTATTATTGCAACACTCATTATCCCGCCGGAAAGTATTTTCTTACCGCTATATGTTCTTATTTATAACTTTGGTTGGGTCAATACGTATACTGGCTTAATTGTTCCATTCGTTGCCAATGCGTTTAGTATCTTTCTTTTTAGACAGTTCTTTTTAGACTTTCCGAAGGAGATTGAGGAAGCTGCGAGAATTGATGGTTGTTCACAAATCGGTATCTTTTTAAAGATCATTGTTCCGCTTTCTAAACCAATCTTTGCGACAGTTGCAATTTTCACGTTTATTAATCACTGGAATGATTTCTTATGGCCGCTAGTGGTAGCGACTGAGGACCGGATGAGAACGATTCAAATTGGGTTACAGTATTTTATGAATCAACCACCTGTTCAATGGGGTCAAGTAATGGCAGCACTGACGGTTACAACAATTCCGATGATCTTAATTTTTGTTTTCTTACAAAGGTATTACATTCAAGGTTTAACACATACAGGTTCGAAAAACTAGTGGATATGCATAGAGAGCAAGGAAGTGACGTTATAATGGGGAAAGTACTAAGTTTAGGTGAGCTTGTTGACTTTTTGAAGGATAAAGAAAAGGTACGCGAAATGCTTGTATTTGCAGGGAAGTGTGGAGCAATCACGACCACTCGCAGGGGTGCGATTCCAGCTCTGCCTTCCATGGATGAATTGATGTATTAAAGGATAGGAGTGACAGGTATGCAATTAGGTGGGGTGACAGGTGGAATATATAAAGTGTGTGACTGGTTAATGAAACTAGCAATTGTAAATTTGTTATGGATTTTATTTGCATTACTCGGTCTTGGTATTTTTGGTCTTTTCCCTGCAACGATTGCCATGTTAACTGTTCTTAATTACTGGACAAAGCAAGAGGAATGTAAAGTTGTACGGACTTTCGCAGATGCGTATAAAGAAAGTTTTATAAAAGCGAATGTGTTTATGTTACTAATTGTAACAGTAGGGGCTGTGCTAATTACGAATTATATGATTATTCAATCTATGAATGGAATTCTACATGTATTTTTAAAGTACGGATTAATATTTATGTTCGTTATTTATAGCTTAGTGGTTCTTTATATCATGCCGATTCTCTCGTATCGATCTCAAGGAATATGGAACACGGTTAAAATGGCGTTTATCACTGGTGCATTACACCCAGCTCGAACAGGAATATTATTAGGTGGCTTTGTTCTTCTATATCTAATCATTAGATCATTTCCAGGTATGATTCCGTTTTATAGTGTAAGTCTTATAGGGCTATGGACGACAGTGATACTTTCACCTATTTTAAAAAGCGAAGTAGTAGAGAGATTGCAAGAAAAACAAATTAAGTGTGAAAAGATGGTAAGGACGTAGTATGGAGGAAAACAGGAGGTACCATATGAAACGACATGAGCAGGCAATAGAGAAGGCAACAAAGTCTATTAATCAAGCAAAAGATAAAGTAAGTAAGAACTACTGGAGATTAAACTATCACGTAGCATCACCTGCATATTGGATTAATGATCCGAACGGATTTATTTTTTATAAGGGAGAGTACCATTTATTTTACCAACACCATCCATTCACTTCGCAGTGGGGACCAATGCATTGGGGGCACGTAAAAAGTAAAGATTTAACTTTTTGGGAGCATCTACCGGTTGCGCTTGCACCAAGTGAAGAGTATGACAAAGATGGTTGTTTTTCAGGCAGTGCGATTGAAAAGGATGGAAAGCTCTACCTGATGTATACAGGACATAAATGGACCGGGGAAAACCATGATACAGATTTAGAGCAGGTTCAATGTCTTGCTGTAAGTGAAGATGGAGTAAGTTTTAAAAAAATAGCGAGTAACCCAGTTATTAAGGGTGCTCCTGAAGGGGATATTCACCCTCACCATATTAGAGACCCTAAAGTATGGAAACACGGTGATTATTATTACTGTGTGATCGGTAATAAGACAAAAGAGGAAGTAGGTCAGGTTCTTCTTTATCGGTCAGAAGATTTACTCGAATGGGAATTTCTTAATATTGTAGCAAAAGGGGGAGGGAACTTTGGTTTCATGTGGGAGTGCCCGGATCTTTTTCATTTAGATGGCCATGATATTCTAATGATGTCACCACAAGGAATGGTTTCGGAAGGACACCTTTATCAAAACCTTCACCAATCTGGTTATGTATTAGGCAAGCTAGATTATGAAAGTGGTAAGCTTGACCATGGTAGCTTCCGGCTCCTTGATTATGGGTTTGATTTTTATGCACCGCAATCTACAATAGATGATCAAGGAAGAAGAGTGATGGTTGCATGGATGGCAATGTGGGAAAGTGAAATGCCTGAGCAAGAATTTGATTGGGCTGGAGCGATGACTTTACCTCGGCAATTATTTATAGAAGATGGTCAAATTATTAGTAAGCCAATGCCGGAAGTTGAGAAATTACGAAACAATCTAACTCAATTTGAAAATGTGATTTTTGACGGGAAGCGAGTTTTTGAAGGAGTTTCGGGTTATTGCCTTGAACTAGATATTGTTATAGATGCAAAAGAAGCTACACAGTTTGGCTTGAGACTACGTGTAAATGATGAGTCAAAGGAGGAAACAGTGCTTAGCTATGATTGCAATGAAAGTTTCCTGACGTTGGACCGAAATAAATCTGGAAAAGGATTAAAAGGTATTCGTAAAGCACCAGTGGAACTGAAGGATAATCAGCTTCATTTGCGAGTTTTCTTAGATAAATCTTCTATTGAAATTTTTATTAATGGTGGAGAAAAAGTAATGACGTCTAGAATATATCCTAGTGAATCTTCAACAGGTATTGAGTTTTTCGCAAAGGGTCCAATTTCAATTAATAGCTTGAAAAAATGGAATTTAGATAAGAGTGTAGATGTCATTACAAAATATTCTAAGAGTATGGCAGAAAATTAATTGGTTAAAGTTTTAAGGGGTCAGTGAATGGGGCTACTAGATATGGATTAAAATTGGAGTGACCCTCGTAGTCACTCCTTTTCGTATTTAATTCTTTAATACGATCATGTACCGATCAGTCAGGACTATTTGATATTATATTTCTTCATCTTATTATAGAGAGTTGCTCTAGAGACGTTCAATATTTTTGCGGCAGCAGATTTGTTTCCGTATGTTTTTTGTAGAGCAAACTTTATTTCTTCCGACTCTAAGTCTTCTTCTTTGTCCATCAACATAGTCATTTTTTCAAGTTGGGTTACGTTCTCATTGACTTTTAAGTCGCGTTTTACTTTAACAAAGTTAGGAGGAAGGTGATGAGTTCTAATGATTTCATTATTTCCTCCCAAAATAATAATTCTTTCAATAATATTCCGAAGTTGTCGTATATTTCCATTCCATGTATTTTGAAGAAAGATATACATTACTTCCGGGTCTATTTTAGGAATAGGAGTAGAGTACTTTACAGAAAATTCTTTCAAAAACAATTGTACAAGTTCTGGAATATCTTCAACCCTCTCACGTAAAGGGGGGACGGAGATAGAAATAACATTTAAACGATAGTATAGATCTTCTCGGAAACTTCCCTCTTCGATCATTTTCTCTAAATCCCGATTGGTGGCTGCAATAATTTTTACATCAATAGGAATGGCTTTATTTCCACCGATACGATAAAATTGTCTTTCTTGCAAAACCCGTAGTAATTTCACCTGTAATTCGAGCGGCATTTCTCCAATTTCATCTAGAAAGATAGTTCCTCCTTTGGCAGCATCAAGTTTCCCTTTTTTGCCCCCTTTTACAGCACCAGTAAATGCCCCTTGTTCGTAACCAAATAACTCACTTTCAAATAAGGGAGGTGGAATGGCTCCACAGTTAATTGCGATAAAGGGATGTTCTGAGCGATTACTACCTTTATGAATTCCTTCGGCAAATAATTCTTTCCCAACACCACTTTCTCCTGTAATTAATACCGTTGCCTCGGTATTTGCTACTCTTTTTGCTAATTTTAACGCAGATTGTAAAGCTTCACTTCTTCCTTTTATCTTACTAAAGGGAGATAAGTTTTCTTGTGCTACATTACTTTCTAATTCGTGTAGGTAAGCCGTTGTAGAAGATAATTCATCATTTAATCGAACTACATCCGTTATATCTCTCTCTATTGAGAGACCACCAATGATCTGATTATCAACAATAATAGGAGAGGTATTAATTAATACATGAACATTCGCTTTTGGGCGATTATATTTATTGACTACCCCTTTTCCTTCTTTAATTGTAGTCATTAGGACTACAGCTTCTTTTTCAAAAAAGTTTGTAATGGACTGACCATAGACGTCTTGTGAAGAGAGGCCGTACATTTCTTCAGATTTGTGATTCCAAAAGATGATATCACCGGCTTGATCTACAATGGTCACTGCATCATTAATAGAATTTAATAATTCATCAAAACAAGCTCTTGTTTTACTCCATTGGTTAAAAACTTCATTTTTAACCTTTTTGTAAGGGACCCAACCAATAATTTTTCCTTTATCATCTTCTAATACTATGTCAACCTCATCTCCAATGTTATTAATCTCGGATAGAGGTAATTTGTAATGATATTTTATCATCGTAGATAGGTTTAAATCATTTTCCAAAGGTAAGGATAAATCAACCAGACTAATATTGTATTTCAAGAAGATACCCCCTTAAAGTATTCATTCTTATAATTTTGTTAATATACAAATTATACACAATTGTTGAAATAAATCTATTTTTTTACACTTATATCTAAAATCTTTAAATAATTGAATTTCATTATTTAATACATTAATTACCATAGAAAGTAGTATTTTTTTCTTTTTCACAAATTTTGGCACGGCTTTTGCATTTTAATAGATAAATAAAACATAATTTTTAGGATGGTGAATGCTATGAATATTTGTAGAGGAGTAGTTTGTGCTTGGGAAGGGGTAGTAGAAGAAATATTTATTGAACAAGGGTCGTTTGTTTATGAATGGGAACCATTATTTTTAATTAAAGCCAAAGATGGTAAATGCCATAAAATTCAAATGAGTTCGAGTGGGTATATAAGTACTTTAAATGTAGAGGTAGAGCAACAAGTAAGTATTAACAGTGAGTTAGCTATTTTACAAGAAGATTGTTTACCGTGTGGTTGCGATTGAATATAATTGTATTCTCTTCGTCTATATACACTTTAGACATAAGTGTATATAGACGAAGAAAAATAAGCAATTATGTCTAACGGTGGTTATGTGCATTTAATAAATTATTTTTAGTTATAGCTGTATAAGCTAACTATTTAAAATTTTGTTGATCATTTAAAAGTTGGCACGTAAATTGCAATAGATAGATTGTGAGAAAATAAAAAAATTAAACGGAGGGATTAACATGTTAACACCTTATAAGCATGAACCATTTACAGATTTTACAGTAGAGGAGAACCGGCAAGCATTTGAAATTGCCCTTCGCCAAGTAGAGAGTCAACTCGGAAAAGAGTATGACCTCGTAATAAATGGGGAGCGTGTTTCAACGGAGGAGAAAATTATATCTTATAACCCATCTAATAAGGAGGAAATAATTGGGGTTGTATCAAAAGCTAACCGTGAACTAGCTGAAAAAGCAATACAAGATGCAGACAAAGCATTTCAAACTTGGAGAAAAGTAAATCCAGAAGAGCGTGCCAATATTTTAATTCGAGCTGCAGCCATTGTCCGTCGCCGTAAACATGAATTTTCAGCGTGGTTAGTAAAAGAGGGTGGAAAGCCTTGGAAAGAAGCAGATGCCGATACAGCAGAAGCTATTGATTTTATGGAGTACTATGCTCGTCAAATGATTGAAATTAAAGACGGTAAGTCTGTAAACAGTCGTGAAGGAGAGCTTAATCGTTATTTCTATACACCGATTGGGGTAACTGTGACTATTTCGCCATGGAATTTTGCGTTTGCAATTATGGCGGGAACGACGGTTGCGCCTATTGTGACAGGAAACACGGTTTTATTAAAGCCAGCAAGTACAACACCAGTTGTGGCGGCAAAGTTTGTGGAAGTTCTAGAAGAAGCTGGTCTTCCAAAGGGAGTTGTAAATTTCATCCCAGGAAGTGGAGCAGAAGTAGGAGATTACCTTGTGGATCATCCGAAAACAAATCTCATTACCTTTACAGGTTCACGTGACGTAGGTACAAGACTCTATCAACGTGCTGCTGTCGTCCAAGCAGGTCAGAACCATTTGAAGAGAGTCATTGTAGAAATGGGCGGGAAAGATACCGTCGTTGTCGATAAAGAGGCAGATTTAGATTTAGCTGCTCAATCGATTGTTATTTCAGCGTTTGGTTTCTCAGGGCAAAAATGCTCAGCTGGATCACGTGCCGTCGTACATGAAGATGTCTATGATGTAGTTCTTGAAAAAGCAATTAAGTTAACAAAAGAGTTATCCGTTGGGGACCCAACAACAAATGAGCATTACATGGGTCCGGTAATTGACCAAAAAGCATTTGATAAAATTATGGGCTATATTCAGGTGGGTAAAGAAGAAGGTCGTCTCGTTGCTGGTGGTGAAGGAGATAATTCTAAAGGTTATTTTATACAGCCAACCATTTTTGCAGACGTTGATCCACAAGCGAGGTTAATGCAAGAAGAAATCTTCGGACCAGTAGTTGCTTTTAGTAAAGCAAAAGACTTTGACCATGCGCTAGAAATTGCAAATAATACTGAATATGGTTTAACCGGTGCTGTTATAACAAAAAATCGTGATCGTATAGAACAGGCAAAGCAGGATTTCCATGTTGGAAACTTATATTTTAATCGAAATTGTACGGGAGCAATTGTAGGTTACCATCCATTTGGTGGGTTCAAAATGTCAGGAACTGATTCCAAAGCAGGCGGTCCAGATTATTTAACGCTTCATATGCAAGCGAAAACAGTTTCAGAAATGTATTAATAGATATTAAGGTTTCATGAAAGTTTTATTACCTCCAGAGTAAATAGAGAAGAAGTATTTTGGATAGTCTTTTCTAACCTCTTTGGAGGTAGTTATATTTAAAGAAATAGAAAAATGGCATGAATCAAGATTGATTCATGCCATTTTTCTATTTCATTTTGATAGACGGTTATATAGATTTATACTTTTCGGTAGGTTGTTCATTGTTTGGATAGATAGATTGATTGAATTCCGCTTCTATTTCAGCTGAAGGGGCTCTATCAATCATACTAACTAAAACCACTGCAACAGTTGCGAGAACGAAGCCTGGAACAAGTTCGTATAAGCCGATTGCATTTAATACCGGAATTTCATTCCAAAATATAACAATGAATGTTCCTGTTAAAATTCCTGCAAGAGCTCCATACCTTGTCATTCGTTTCCAATATAATGAAAGGATAATAACTGGTCCAAACGCTGCCCCAAAACCTGCCCAAGCGTAAGATACAAGTTCAAGGACGTTTCCACCATTTTTAGCTAATATAACAGCGATAACTGATATAAAAATGACGGAAGCTCGACTTATCCATACTAATTCTTTTTCACTAGCTTCTTTTCTTAAAATTTGTTTATAGAAGTCCTCAGCGATAGCACTAGATGAAACCAAGAGCTGTGAATCAATGGTGCTCATTATGGCTGCAAGAATGGCTGCAAGTAGGATGCCAGCTACCCAAGGGTTAAATAGAGTTTGAACAAGGATAATAAAAATACTTTCTGGGTTTTCAAGCGGTGTGTCAAATTGAGTAATTCCTACTAACCCTACAAATCCGGCGCCAATTAGGGATAGAACTACCCAAACAACAGCTATCAGTCTAGCCTTTGGAATTTCACTAGCACTTCGGATACTCATAAAACGAGTCAGTATATGAGGTTGTCCAAAATAGCCTAACCCCCATGCTAATAGTGAAATTGTTCCAATTATACTAAATGAAGTAATATTTGTTGCCCATGTTCCATCTTCAACCCCAACTGTTTTCATAATGTTAAGTAAATCAACGTTAATATCACTGATTGTACCCCAAAGACCACTAAACCCACCTAAGGAGACGATAAGAACTGCTGGAACCAATAACAACGCACAGAACATTAAGATCCCTTGAATAAAGTCTGTTAAACTAACTGCAAGGAAGCCACCTAAAAAGGTGTAAGAAACAATGACAACTGAACCAACGAGTAATGCAACATTATAATCGATACCGAAAGCTTGTTCAAAAAGGACAGCTCCAGCGACCATTCCTGATGAGGCGTAAAATAAAAAGAAAAGAATAATTGTCAGTGCCGAAAACACACGAATGACCTTAGTGTTATCTTTAAAACGGTTTTCTAGATAATCAGGTATTGTAATTGAGTTTACGGTTTCAGTATAACGGCGTAAGCGTTTGGCTATAAATTGCCAGTTTAGATAAGTTCCCACTGCTAGTCCTATAGCAATCCACATACCATTTAAACCGGTTACGTAAATGGCGCCAGGAAGTCCTAACAGAAGCCACCCACTCATATCAGAGGCTTGAGCGCTCATAGCTGCTACCCAACTGTTTAACTTTCTTCCTCCTAAGAAGTAGTCAGAAATGGTGTTTGTTTTTCGATACGTCCATAATCCAATAAGTAACATCCCAATTAAATAAATGACAAAAGTTATGATTGTAGCTAAATTCAACAGAGGTCACTCCCTTTCGATAAATAAAGATACAGTTGATAATAAGATAATGGTGATCATAGGAATAAAAATCCAGAGCCATGTGGTAAGTGGTAAACTCATCATCTTTCCCCCTTATTTGTAAACTTTATGATTGTCGCCGCGTTACTTTATACTTGCAATTAATGTGCCAAGTTCAAAAAATTATAAAAATAAAACTTAATATAAATTAAAATTCAGCTCAATTATAGAGATAGCTGAATAGTTTTATTTAGAAAGTAAATAATTGTAATTTTATTAAAAATAAAAGTTTACAATATTGTCTATAAAATCTACATAATTGTTTACTGTTTTTATACAAAACCTTTATAGAAAAACTTTTTTTATATAAAATATGGAATTTCATTTTTGGCACAGTTTTTGCAATATTTTAGTAAATATATAAATAATAGAAGGTGGAGGATTAGTATGTTAGAGCAATCAATGAAATCATTCTTTATGTTTCTCTCTCAAAACAAAGCGATGAATCAAGCTGCTAAAAAGTGGGGATTAAAATTGGGGGCTTCGCAAGTTGTAGCTGGGCAAACCATTGAAAACGCTATATTAAAGGTTAAAGAATTGAACGAGAAGGGATTAATTTGTACAGTCGATCATTTAGGTGAATTTGTTGATACAAGAGAAGAGGCACTTGATTCAACAGAGTACTGTATTAAGACATTAGAAATGATAGAGGAATCGAATGTGAACTGTAATTTGTCATTAAAAATGACTCAGTTGGGGCTTGATATTAGCTATGAGTTTTGTTTAGAGAATATGAAAAGAATTTTACAGACAGCTAAAAAGTATAATAATTTTGTTAGAATTGATATGGAAGATTATGCTCATTGTCAACAAACATTAGATATACTTAACGAGCTAAGGAAGGAGTTTGATAATGTTGGTACAGTCATTCAAGCTTATCTTCACCGAGCTGAGAAAGATATAGCAGATTTAAAAGGTGTACCTCTACGATTAGTGAAAGGAGCTTATAAAGAATCATTAGAGGTAGCCTATCAAGATAAAGATAGAATTGATGAAAATTATTTTCAAATTATTAAACAGCATCTATTGAATGGAAGTTATACGGCTGTTGCATCTCATGATCATATGATAATAGAAAAAGTAAAGAAATTTGCAGATGAAAATAATATTCCTAGGAGTCTATTTGAATTTCAGATGCTCTATGGGTTTAGGGAAAACCTTCAACTACAATTAGTTCAAAAAGGCTATACTGTAAGAGTTTATGTACCATTCGGAAATGATTGGTTTGGTTACTTTATGCGCCGTATGGCAGAGCGCCCACAAAATGTATCGTTTGCCATTAAAGGGTTAGTTTCAAAGTAATCCAATAACCTCAACCCCAAAATAGAGTTGCTACTTATATATAGTAGCAACTCTATTTTGGGTAAGTACGAGAAGCTCAGACGTTTATGATTTATTCTCTTTTTAAAATGTAGATAAGGGAATACTATTTGACGGTTAAGTATACAGAGGTTTCCCTATTGACGATACTTTTTTTTAGCGCTACTTTATATAAAAGGGATATGAAGCAATTTATATCTTCTTAAGGACTTGAAAATAGAAGGGGCATTGAATTAAATAGAGAATCTGAGAGAAGGAGGAGGAAGTGGAGTGCTTGGAGTTAGGATTTCATCCATTTTTCGAGAACTTTTGGCAGCAGAAACACCTTTAAGTAGTGAATATTTAGCAAAAGTTGTACAAGTAACCTCTAGGACCATTAGAAATGACATGAAGGAGTTGGAATTACTTCTATCTAAGCATGGCGCATCCATCAAGTCTGTCCGTGGGAAGGGCTATCAACTTGAGATTCATGATGAGCAGCTTTTTAGAGTGATGCTTCAAGAAATTTTTCGGTATGATGAACTCGGTTTAGGCTTTTCACCTAATTCACCTGATGATCGAGTTCGTTTGCTCCTTAAAAAACTTCTCCTTTCAGATGAATTTATAAAGCTAGATGATTTAGCTGAAGAGCTTTTTATTAGTAAATCGACATTACAAAATGACCTTCAGGAAGTAAAGAAAATATTAAAAAAATACGAAATCACTACTGAAATTCGCCCCAATTATGGCTTTAGGATTAAAGGTGAGGAACGAAAATTGAGATTTTGTATGTCAGAATATTTATTAAACAGAAATGAAGTAGATATCATTGATGGATCAATATCTATTTTGCCTGAAGCTGAAATGCAAAGTATAAAGTCGATTATTATAAATTATGTGAATAAATATGATTTGGAAATTTCAGACATAGGAATTAATAATTTAATTGTTCATATTGCGATAGCTTGCAGGAGAATTAGAAATGGTAATCATGTTTCAATGTATCCTGAAGAATTAAAAGAGATCATTCATGAAAGAGAGTACAATATCGCTATAGAAATTGTAAACCAAGTAAAGAAAAGCTTAAAAGTAAGTTTCCCTGAACCCGAAATCGCCTATATTGCTATTCATCTGTTAGGAACGAAAATGGTGACAGAATCCAAAATAGGTGATAGTCAAATTAAAGCATTAATGGATAATGAAATTTATCAGTTAACAAAGAAAATAATCGATACTGTTGAAGAAAAGCTAAAACTGGGTATAAAAAATGATAAAGAACTACAGGTAAGCTTATGCATACATTTAAAGCCTGCGATTAATCGTTTACGCTACGGTATGAATTTAAGAAACCCGATGCTCAATGAGATCAAATCCTATTATCCTGTATCTTTTCAAGCTGGTGTCATTGCAGGTCTTGTCTTAAAAGAGGAATTAGATATTGATATTAGTGAAAATGAAATTGGCTATATTGCTTTACATTTAGGTGCCGCTGTGGAAAGAACGAAGATGAATGACCGCCCTAGAAGGTGTATTATTGTTTGTGCTTCAGGAGCTGGGAGTGCGAGGTTGTTGAACTACAAACTGCAGTCAAGGTTTGGATCAAAATTAGAAATACTTGGGACAACGGAATATTACCGGCTTAGTCAAATGTCATTACATTCTTTAGACTTTATTATAAGTACCATTCCGATTTCAAAGAAATTATCTGTACCAGTCATTGAAGTGAACACGATTTTAGGCGGAGAAGATATTGAAAAAATTGAATCTATTTTTTCAACAGCTGATAAAGATACTTTTGAATATACGAGAGAAGAGTTAGTTTTCCTCCAACAAAAGTTTAAGACAAAAGAAGAAGTCATTCATTTTTTAGGAGAAAACCTTCAACAGTTAGGTCTTGTAGATCAAAATTATACGGATTCAGTATTGGAAAGAGAAGCGGTATCTCCCACTTGTTTTGGGAATTTAGTGGCTATTCCTCATCCGATTGTTCCGCAGACTGAATCGACATTTTGGGCGATATGCACATTAGAAAAGCCGATTATGTGGGATAAGAAACCAGTCCAATTTATTTGTCTTTTAAATGTTGAGAAGAATAGTTCAAAAGATTTACAAAAAATGTACAACATCCTTGTGAGTATTGTAGATAGTAAGGACTTAATTCAACAATTGCTTAAATGTAATACGTATACTGAATTTATTAATGTTTTTATTAAAAAGCATCCGATTTATAAATAAGGTAGTGTTAGGTTAATGATGATACACAGTTGATTTTAGAGTAGTATGTGAAATCTATATTTTACACGTTTTTCTAACTGAATGGTTGTGCCTAAAAACAAAAGCATTTCTAAACAGCTCAATATTTAATAAAGCTTGCTTTCGGCGTTTACCGAGCGAGCTTTTTATTTTTTTATAATTTTCTATCAATTTGAACTAATCATTTCCGTTATGAAGCGGAAAAAGGTTATGTGTAAATGAAAGCGCTTTAATTATAGAATGAAGTCAATAGGAAATACAATCTACAACAAAGGAAGGAAGTTAAATCGAAATCCTGACTAAATTGTAGAGTCAAATTAATAGAAATTATACTTATTTTTAGGGGGAATTTTGGATGAATATTTTATTATGTTGTGCAGCGGGAATGTCTACTAGTTTATTAGTTACAAAAATGGAAAAAGCAGCAGCTGATCAAGGAATTAAAGCAAAGATCTGGGCAGTTCCAGGTGATGCTGTTAAAAATCATATTGATCAAGCAGATGTTTTATTATTAGGTCCTCAAGTTCGTTATATGTTGGCGCAATTAAAGAAGCTAGGTGAAGAAAATGGAATTCCAGTAGACGTTATCAATACAGTTCATTACGGAACGTGCAATGGTGCAGAAGTAGTCAAGCATTCAATCAACTTAATTAACGGATAAGGGGATGATTAAAAATGGAAAAGTTCAGTGCTTTCTTAGATAAATACTTCTTACCTTTCGCCGGTAAGATTGCGGCTCAGAGACATTTACAGGCATTACGTGACGGTATCATTCTAACAATGCCACTTATTATCATTGGATCGATATTTTTAATCCTTGGCTTTATCCCAATTCCAGGGTATGGGGAGTTTATGGCAAGTGTGTTTGGAGATCAATGGTTAACGAAGCTTCTGTATCCAGTTGATGCGACATTTGGAATTATGGCCTTAATAGCAGGGTTTGGTATTGCTTATCGGTTAGCTGAAAAGTATGGAATTGATCCGTTAACTGCTGGAGCAATTTCAGTATCTGGGTTCTTATTAGCTACTCCATTCCATGTCGTACGAACTTTTGATGGATTTGAAGAAGCCGTTACGATAGGTGGAGTCATTCCAACTGCGCTAATGGGTAGTGGTGGATTGTTTGTAGCAATGTTGATTGCCATTTTATCAACAGAGATATATCGTTTTGTTTCTTCAAAGAATATTGTTATTAAAATGCCTGACGGTGTTCCACCAGCAGTTAGTAAATCGTTTATCGCATTAATACCAGGTTTTGCAGTTATAACAATCGTATGGTTACTTCGTATTGTTATCGAAATGACAAGCTTTGAAAGCTTACACAATGTTGTTGGAGATATCTTATATACACCATTAAGTGCTTTAGGTGGTAGTTTAATTGGTTCGATGGTAGCTGTAATTCTTATTTCACTTCTTTGGTTTACAGGCTTACACGGTGCTTCAATTGTTGGTGGAGTCATGTCGCCAATTTGGTTATCAGCTACAGACCAAAACCGTATGGCCTTCCAAGCTGGAGAGGAAATACCGCATATTTTTACAGCGCAGTTCTTTGAGATTTTCATCAATATGGGTGGTTCAGGTGCAACATTTGCCCTTGTAATCATTATGCTTTTATGGTCAAGAAGTAAACAAATGAAACAGTTAGGGCGTTTATCAGCTGGACCAGGTGCTTTCAATATTAACGAGCCAGTCATCTTTGGTACACCGATCGTCATGAACCCGATTTTGATTGTTCCTTTCTTCTTAACACCGTTAGCTATGACAGTTTTAACCTATTTCGCTATGAGCACAGGCTTAGTAGCTAAACCAGTAGGGATTGCGATCCCGTGGACGACACCTCCTATCATCGGTGGATATTTAGCAACTCAAAGTATTTCAGGTGCTGTTATGCAAATAGTGAATATCGGAGTTGGTTTACTCATTTGGTTACCTTTCTTTAAAGTTTGGGATAAACAAAAGTTAGTTGAAGAAGGTGGCGATACAACATCTCCTGAAACGACTGGAGAAAAAAAAGTAGGCTAAGAAACTAATGTTATCAGTAGGCTAGAAGCAAGTTCACTAGCCTATTGGTAACAAATCAAATTAATTAATGTGATAGGAGAGAGAGAGATGACAACAAATGAGGAAGTAATTTTCCAACTTATTCTTCATGCTGGGAATGGGAAAAGTTCAGCAATGGAAGCATTAGCAGCAGCGAAGAATGGTAATTTTGTAGAAGCGCGAGAAAAGTTAAATCAAGCAGGGCAAGAGCTAAATGAGGCTCACCATATACAAACATCCCTTATTCAAGGTGAAGTTAGAGGAGAAAAAACAGAAATTTCATTGTTAATGATCCATGCCCAAGACCATCTAATGAATGCAATCACTGTAAAAGATTTAGCGGCTGAAATCATCGATTTAAATGAACTAATTAAATCAAATGGAGGAGTTAGATCATGAGTAAAAGAGGATTAAAAATTGCAACAATTGGTGGCGGTTCAAGTTATACACCGGAATTAGTAGAAGGGTTCATCAAACGTTATGATGAATTGCCAATCCGTGAACTTTGGCTAGTAGATATTGAAGCTGGTAAGGAGAAAATGGAGATCGTTGGGAATTTAGCGAAACGAATGATCGAGAAAGCTGGGTTACCAATTGAAGTTTATCTTACATTAGACCGCCGAGCTGCATTAAAGGATGCCGACTTTGTTACAACACAATTTCGGGTTGGGTTATTAGATGCTCGTGCTAAAGATGAAAGAATACCTTTAAAGTATGGTGTAATCGGTCAGGAAACAAACGGTCCAGGTGGATTATTTAAAGGTTTACGTACTATTCCTGTTATTTTGGATATTTGTAAAGACATGGAAGAGTTGTGCCCTGATGCATGGTTGATTAACTTTACAAATCCAGCTGGAATGGTGACAGAAGCCGTTTTACGCTACTCCAATATTAACAAAATCGTTGGTTTATGTAATGTTCCTATCGGAATTGAAATGGGAATTGCTAAATTACTAGATGTTGATCATTCACGTATTCGTATTGATTTTGCAGGATTAAATCATATGGTATATGGATTAGACGTTTATGTTGATGGTGTAAGTGTGAAAGACGAAGTTATTGAAAAATTAACTAATCCTGAAAACAGTAGCTTTGTTAAAAATATTGAGGGAATTGGCTGGGAGCCAGAATTTATTCAAGCTTTAGGTGTGCTTCTTTGTCCTTACCACATGTACTATTACAAAACTCGACAAATGTTTGAAAAAGACCTAAAAAATGCAGAAAAAGAGGGTACAAGAGCTGAAGTGGTACAAAAGCTGGAAGAGGAACTATTCGAGCTTTATAAAGATCCTAATTTAAACATTAAACCACCACAATTAGAAAAAAGAGGTGGAGCTTATTACTCAGATGCAGCCGTTCGCTTAATTTCATCGATTTACAATGATAAGGGAGATATTCAGCCTGTAAATACAATTAATAACGGAGCTATTGCTAGTATTCCACGAGACTCAGCTGTTGAAATAAGCTGTGTAATTACTAAAGATGGTCCAAAACCAATTGTCATGGGAGATCTTCCAGTGCCAGTTCGTGGACTTGTTCAACAAATTAAATCGTTTGAGCGGGTAGCTGCAGAAGCCGCAATTACAGGTGACTACAATACTGCTGTACTTGCCCTAACCATTAACCCATTAAGTCCTTCTGATACGATTGCAAAAGAAATTGTTGCAGAAATGATGGAAGCTCATAAAGAACATCTTCCTCAATTTTATAAAAAAGTAGAAGCTTAAGGGCGCTCAAAAAGTAGCGTCAGGCATCGGGACCACAAAATATAGTTGCTTTATAGCAACTATATTTTGTGTAAAGACGAATAAAGGAGGATATTTAAAATGTCGATCAACACATATACAATTACAGATGCAACTGGAATTCATGCGCGTCCAGCAACAATATTAGTAAATACAGCTAGTAAATTTAATTCAGAGATTTTTCTAGAATATAACGGGAAAAATGTAAACTTGAAATCGATTATGGGTGTGATGTCTTTAGGAGTAGGAAAAGGTGCTGCAGTTTCGATTTCAGCTAACGGTAACGATGCAATCGAAGCGCTAAATGCGATTGATGAAGTCATGAAAGCTGGTTTAGGAGAATGATTTCATCACCATAGTATAGTAGTTTCTAGAAAAATAGCTTTGCTAGGACAATTAATTTTAGAAAACTTTAATGATATCAAAACCCCTTACATAAAAAATACAAAAAGTGTGAGGGGTATTAAACTGCTTTTCAAAAAGAAGAAGGGTGGTAGTTTTCGTTGTATGTAATTTATATCATATTTGCACTACTCTCAGGACTGCTCATTAGTATTCATGGTGTTGTTAATAGTGTTGGAGCTAAAGCTATTGGATTACCAACAATGATCGCTTGGTTTTCTATCATCCAAGCGATACCAGCTATTATTTTTATTCTATTAAAAAGACCATCAATGGGAATAAGTGGATCCTTAGTTCAAGGCTTTAAATGGTATTTATTTTCCGGATTGATTGGAATTACCATTGTAACAATTATCACACTATCTATTTCACAAATTGGTGCATTAACAGCTTTTGTATTAGTCGTTTTAGGCCAAGTAATAGGAGCAGCTATTGCAGATCATTTTGGATTGTTTGGAGTAGAGGTGAAGCCAGTTAGTGTTATGCGGATTGTAAGTATTTTAATTATCCTTGCGGGAGTTGGCTTACTGATCAAATCAGAGTCAACAAATCAGGTAAGTATACCAAAAGAGAATCCACAAATAGTCTCGGAAACAAATAAGATTTCTTAACCTAAACACTATTAGGGAGAGTGATAACGTGAGTCAACAGATGAGCTTTCATATAAGAATGAGTTTGGTGATGGCTTAAATGATATTGAAATGCTTACGTTCGTAAAAAAAGTGTTGCAATAGGGAATGCCACGGATATCGTTAAATCTGCTGCAAAATATGTAACAAAAAATGTTGAAGAAGATGGGGTTATTCATGGTTTGCAGTTAGTTGGATTATTAAAATAGCAGTCGAATCAATAATCTCTTGCACGATATTTTAAAATGAATGGTAACGGAGAAAACGATTTTTAGATAAAATCAAATGAGGTGTTGAAATGAGTAAACTAGCAAAATTTCCAGACGGATTTTTATGGGGTGGCGCAGTTGCTGCCAATCAGTTAGAAGGGGCGTTTCAAGAGGATGGTAAAGGATTATCAACCGCTGATGTGTCACCAAATGGAATTATGAGTCCCCCGGATTTTTCTTTGGAAAAGTTTAATTTATATCATAAAGGAATTGATTTTTATTATACGTATAAAGAGGATATAGCGTTATTTGCAGAGATGGGGTTTAAGGCTTTTCGCTTTTCAATTGCTTGGACACGTATTTTCCCAAACGGAGACGAACAAACTCCCAATGAAAAAGGCTTGGAATTTTACGATAAGGTTATCGATGAATTATTAAAATATAACATTGAACCAGTTGTAACGCTTTCTCATTATGAAATGCCTCTTGGGCTTGTAAAAAATTACGGTGGCTGGAAAAATCGTAAAGTAGTTGAATTTTATGAGCGTTTTGCTACTACATTATTCGAGCGTTATCATAAGAAAGTAAAATACTGGATGACTTTTAATGAAATCAATGTTAACCTTCATGCTCCATTTACTGGTGGTGGTTTATTATTTGAAGATGGTAAAAAGAATGAACAAGATATTTATCAAGCGGTCCATCATCAGTTTGTCGCAAGTGCACTTGCTGTAAAAGCTGGACATGAAATAAATTCGAATTTACAAATAGGTTGTATGATCGCTTCGATGTTGACGTACCCTTACACATCCAAGCCAGAGGATATGTTTGCGGCTCTTACTCAAGATCGAAAAACATTATTCTTCTCAGATGTTCAATCCAGAGGTTATTACCCAGCTTATATGAAAAATTATTTCATTGAGAACGATATCACTATTGTGATGGAAGAAGGAGATGAAAATATTCTTCGAGAACATACAGTTGATTATATCGGATTCAGCTACTATATGTCGTTTGTTGCAAGCACAGATCCAGATCATGTCAAGTTACAAACGTCTGGAAACCTTTTAGCTGGTTTGAAAAATCCATATTTAAAAGCGTCGGAGTGGGGTTGGCAAATTGATCCAGTTGGACTAAGAACTGTCTGTAATCAGTTATACGACCGCTATGAAAAGCCGTTATTTATTGTTGAAAATGGTCTAGGAGCTATTGATAAATTAGAGGAAGACGGTACGATAAATGATGATTACCGTATTGACTACTTACGAGCACATATTGAAGAAATGAAAAAAGCAATCGGAGACGGTTGCAATATCATTGGCTACACTTCTTGGGGACCAATTGACTTAGTCAGTGCTTCTACTGCCGAGTTGAAAAAGCGTTACGGCTACATTTATGTCGACCGTGATAGTGAAGGAGAAGGCTCAAATAAACGCTATAAGAAGAAAAGCTTCCATTGGTATAAAAACGTCATAGCTACAAATGGAGAAAATTTAGCTTAAACACTTTATAATATTTATTAATAGGAGATTAACCATTTCTATAATTTTCACTTTTGTCACCAAACGGGTTAAATGAGTAAAAGAGCCTTTTCTTTATTGGAAAGGCTCTTTTTGGTTTCTAGAAATTAGGTGATAGGAGGAATTGGTAATCTTTGGTTTCGTTTTGTGTAATGACTGTAGCAAACTGCAACAGAGGAGTTAATAAGGTGTGATTAAAAGCTTAATAGAAAACTCTAGTATTTAAAGTGTAAGTTCTCGTACACAATTGTGTTGTGTGGGGAACTTATTTTAGTGTATGGCGTATTATAAAAGCTCATAATCTGTGGGATAGATTTTTGCATCTATACATGAATAAAGCTGAAATGAAAAAGTATTGGTAGAGACGAAATAAATCATGGATGTCTATAAGGTGATCGCGCATGACAAGGCTGAGCATGTAAGTGAAGAATGTTGAATTTTGTCAAGTTTTGTCGAGAAATCGATAAATGCCCTAAAGTTGAAAAAAATGGCCAGAACTTGAAAATAAAGCACCCAAACTTGAAAATAAATGGGCGGAACTCGAAAAAAATTTTTTCCAAAGATAAAATTTTCCTCTTTCATTGTCACTAAATCAAGGGAAAAGAGCTTAAAATAGCAAATGTAGACAGTAAAGATAGTTGTTACTCAGAAAATTTACCAAATATAGCTTTATAGTGGCTAATCTTATTCAAATACATTCAAATTATAAAGTATACCCTCTCTTATTTTTAATCGGATGCCGTTGTTGCTACAATGTATAGAATAGAATCCATGTTAGAATGACGTAGACTACATAAGAATAGTTAGACTTAATCGAAAGATGAGGAATTAGAATGAATACTGAAAAAAAGTTAATGAGTTTAATTAATTCAGTGAGAGTATTAAACTCAACACGTGATCTTGATAAAGTATTAAATCAATTAATAAAAGAAGTATTAAATGTCATAGATGGATCCAACGCCAGTGTTTTGTTTTTGTATGATAAAAAGATAAATAAGTTATATGCGAAAACAGCTGCTGGTTTTGATATGAAATATTTAAAAAAGATTTTACTTGAGCCAGGAGAAGGAATGAGTGGAAAAACCTTTATTTCTCAAAGCGGGAGGATATTTCACTCTAAAAAAGATACGACCAAAGGGATGGGAAATGTTAGTGAAAGAGTATTAGAGCTATACGGTAAGTCGCGTTCTGGCCTGCAATATCCAACGAGTGCATTGTGTGTACCGCTTATTTCAAATGGAGAGTGTATAGGGGTATTAACCGTTGATATTTATGATAAGGAAATTGAATTTAATGAGGATGACTTAAAGTTACTCGAGACTTTTGCTGTCCAAGCAACCGTAGCGATTGAAAATGCCACGCTGTTTTCAGGGAATGAACGGACGAAGAGGATTCATGAGGAGCTGTCAAAAGCTTCCTTATCACAAGGAGGATTAGCTGAAATTACAAAAGCATTAGCTGAACTCATCCAATGTAAAGTGGCTGTATATAATGAATTCGGTGATATCCTCGAATGTTCTTCAAATGATGCCGCTAAAATTGCTTTAGAATTGGTTCAAAGCTTTCCTGAACTTATGCAACGTGTCATAGATGATGAAAAAAAAGTATTTTATGAAAACGTCTCTTTTTTAAATGTAAATACGGGTGTTTACTTTTTCCCTATATATGCAGATAAATATATCATCGGTTTGTTAACAATTTTCCTAGATGGTGACGCTATATTAGATCCACTTGACAGGTTTGCAGTTGAACAAGCATCTGTAATTTTTGCGCTTGAAATGAATCGTAGGGAAAGTACAGCTATAGAAGACTTAAAATATTCAGGTTTTATTTTAGATCAAATCCTTCATCAGCAATTTAATGCATTATCTTTAAACCAATTATCCAAACTAAATATATATGAAAATAAAAATCATAAGTACAATGCAATAAAAATGTACATAAATGATCCATTGTTATCCTTCAAAGAAATTTCGATAAAAAAACATCAGCTTTTGAGGTTGATTTATAGAGAAATTTCAAAGGTGCCTTTTAAGACGTTTGTGCTTGATAAGAACATGGAAATTGCATTTATGTTTGTCTTTCCAACCCACTATTCAGAGGAGAGTATTGATAACGAAATTAGGAGGCTCTTTATCCTGATTTTGAATCGTGCTAGTGAAAAGTTTCAGCTATCGATATTAATAGGTATAGGGCGAGTTGTGAATAGCCTTGAAAAAGTGAAAGTATCGTACCGTGATGCAGAAAAATGTATTGATTATTTACAATCTCCTAATGAAGGTAGGACCATTCTGGCTTATAACCAATTAGGGATTCAGCGGTTATTCTTAAAGACAGAGAGGGATGAACTAAGTGAATACGTTAATGATACATTAGGGCCCATTCTTACTTATGATGAAAAAAACGAAACAGACCTCCTGCTTACTTTAAAAGTATATTTAGAATTAAACCAAAATATGGCGCAAACGGCTAAAAAAATGTATGTGCATACGAACACAATAAAATATCGTTTAAAAACGATTAACCAAATATTGAATTTAGAATCCCTAGATGGACGGGTTGCATTTGATTTACAATTAGCCCTTTATATTCACGAATATTTACATTTTTAACATGCGGTTGTTGTAAAAGGACAAGGAATGATAATGAATCTTGTTAGTTTCCGACATTAATTAGGATCTGATATTGTCGTATAATGTCAATAGATTAAAGAGAGGAAATATTATAAAAATTTCTAAAAGAAAAGAGGTATACGATGCCAACACCTGTTTTAAGTGCAGAGACGTTTCATAAAAAGCTGGTTTCAGATTATGACCAGTCACTTAATCATTCTGGTATTAATGGTGAAAGAGTAGCTGAAAGACTAGCGAAGCTTTCGCAAATTGGACTAACAGAACAAGGCGGCTCAATGAGAATCTCTTTTTCTCCTGAAGAAAGGCAAGCAAAGGAATTAGTAAAGGGATGGATGAAAGAAGCTGGCTTAAATATTAGAGAAGATGGCGCGGGTAATGTATTTGGAGTGTTTAAAGGAAAAAAACAAACACCTGTTGTGTTATCTGGTTCTCATGTGGATAGTGTCCCAAATGGAGGTCACTTTGATGGTCCACTTGGGGTTCTAGCAGCACTTGAAGTTGCCCAAGCATGGAGAGATACTAATTATCAACCTGACTATCCCTTTGAAGTCGTCATTTTTACAGATGAAGAGGGTGCAAGATTCAATGGTGGGTTGACCGGCAGTCGTGCAATGGCAGGAGAGATTGATTTATCTAAGCAAAAACAGTTAAAAGATTATAATGGTAGGACTTTTGAAGAAGTAGTAGCTGAAGATGGATTAAAATTAGAAGGTTTTACAAATGCTAAAAGAGATTTATCTGAAATTGCTGCTTTTGTTGAAGTACACATTGAACAAGGAAAACGATTGGAAAAAGAAAATCTACCCGTCGGTATAGTCACAGGCATTGCGGGCCCATCATGGCTAAATGTTACCTTTCAAGGAGAAGCTGGACATGCCGGTAACACACCGATGAATGATCGAAAAGATGCATTAGTTGCTGCAAGTGAATTTATTGGTAAGGTCAAACAGTTTCCATCACAAGTTAGTTCTTCAGCTGTGGCGACGATTGGGAAGTTGGAAGTACATCCAAATGGGGTAAATGTTATCCCTGGTGAAGTTAGATTAACCGTCGATATACGAGATATACACGAACATACTAAAGACGAACTCGTTCATCTAATTGTAAACGCAGCTCAAGAAATTGCATCGGCACATCAAATTGAAGTAAATATTAAGGAAACCTTAAACGTAAAACCTGTTGAAGTGAGTAAAGACATGCAGGAAAAAGCGGCAAATTCGCTTGCACAAACATTAGGTATTCGTCCATATTATTTACCAAGTGGTGCAGGACACGATGCAATGGTGGTTGGACGTCATGTTCCAATGGCGATGTTATTTACGAAAAGCAAAGATGGGATTAGTCATAATCCAAAGGAATGGTCTTCACTCAATGATTGTGTAAAAACAATACATGTATTAAAAAATTATATAGAACAATTATGTGATGAAACTAAAGGAGGAAATGAATAATGAAATCAAGTAAATGGTTGTTGTTCGCTAGCCTATTAGCAGTAATCGTGCTTTTTGCTGCATGTGGCCAAAGTGAAACAGAAGAGAACGCTGGAGCAGGTACTGATACAGATACAGCAGGTGCTGAGGAAACTTATGAGTGGAAGCTAGGGTGGAACTCTGGGTTAGAAGGTGATACCAAAGGAGAAGCAGCGATTGCTTTTAAAGAATACGTAGAAGCTGAATCAAACGGACGTATTAGTATTGAATTTTTCCCAAATGAAACATATGCATCTTCACCAGAAATGATCGATGCTGTTCAACTAGGTGCACTTGAAATGGCAATTCCAGGAGCTAATGAGCTAGCAAATGTTATTCCACAATATGCAGCTTTATCTTTACCGTTTTTAGTAGAAAATCCAGAAGAAGCTTATGCGGTATTAGATGGTCCTGTTGGCGAACATTTAAAAGACCTTAGTCAAGAAACAAATTTCGTTTCACTTACGGACGTAGATCTAGGATTTGCACAAATCACTAACAATAAACGACCAATCAATACACCTGAAGATTTAAAAGGCATGAGTATTCGTTCACCTGGAGATGTAAGTTTAATTAAAACGTTCGAAGCGTTCGGTTCTTCTGTGTCAACTATGCCTTATACTGAAATTTACAGTGGATTAGCTCAAGGGGTTATTGATGGTCAATTTAACCCATTACTAAACATTTATGATCAAAATATGCACGAAGTTCAAGATTATTTAGCAATGACTAACCATACGTACTACTATTGCTACATGATTATTAATAAGGATGTCTTTAATAGTTTAGATGAAGAATTACAGCAAGTCGTTCTTAAAGGATCAGAATTAGCACGTGATGCTTCCAGGGCAGTTGTTAAAGAAAGTGATGAATTTTACCTAGAAAAAGCGAAGGAAGATTTCAAAGAAATCACATATCCTGATTTACCATTATTCCAAGAGGCGGTTCAAACTGTATATCAAGATGTTGAAGAGGTAATGGGTGCAGAGATTATCGCTGATATACAAGAATTTTTAGAAGACTATCGTAATCAATAAATAGTTGTTTTTGATGAGGCCTCCTCAAAGGCCTCATCTTTCATAAGGAGTGTTTAATATGGAACATGAAAACAGAAAAGGTTCACTTTCCTTCATAGATAAGACGATCAATTTTCTTGATTTATTAGCAAGTGTTTTAATGGTGCTCCTAACACTCGTTGTCTTCAGTGAAGTTTTAAGCAGATATGTTTTTAATTTCCCTCTTGTGTTTTCAAATGAATTGACACAAATATTATTTCCATGGGTTATATTCATTGCAATTATTTCTGTAACAAAAAATGAGGGGCATCTTTCGATTAACTTTTTTCGTGAATTACTGCCAAGAGCAGCGCAAAAATGGGCCTTTATTTTTTCGAAGCTAGTGATGCTGTTTTTTTCCGTTTACATGATGTTCTCTAGTTATCAATTAGCACAATCTGTAGCGAGTCAGGTTTTGCCATTGCTGCGAATTTCAAGAGCTTGGTTGTTTTATTCAGTGGTCGTATCTTTTGCTGCGATTACCATTATTCTACTCTACCAACTCGCCCTAATTTTCATAAATAAGTTAGAGCCACCTAGAGAGGAGGATAATTTGCTATGATTTGGGTTATGCTCGCTAGTTTTTTTCTGCTAATTGTATTTGGAGTTCCGATCGCTTTTGCTATGGGTGCATCGGCGTTAATGTACATTTTGGTTGCTGGCATCCCGCTTGAGATGGTAGCCCAACGATTTTTCTCAAATACTCAATCGTTTGCCTTTTTAGCGATTCCGTTTTTTATTCTAGCTGGTAATTTAATGATCCACGGCAATATTGCCAAAAGAATTATCGATGTTGCCGATTCAATGGTCAGGCAATTGCCTGGCGGCTTAGGTTGTGTATCTGTTGTAACAAGTATGGGAATGGCTGGGGTATCAGGCTCTTCAGTAGCTGATGCCGCTTCAACAGGAAGTGTTTTGATTCCTGAAATGAAAAGAAAGGGCTACACCTCTTCTTTTGCAGCAGCGATTAACGCTTCAAGTTCTGTTGTTGGGATTATCATTCCTCCAAGTAGTACGATGATCATCATTGCTTGGTTGGCCAATTTATCCGTTGCCAAAATGTTTATAGCTGGGGTTATCCCTGGACTTTTAGTAGGTCTTATTTATTTAATTACAACGGTTATTATTTCAGTAAAAAGAGGTTACCCGAGAGAAAGCAAGCCGACTTTTATGGAATTTTTAAATAGTATTCGAAAAGCATTCTGGGCATTACTTTTGCCGATCCTTTTAATCGGCGCTATTGTCCTCGGGATTGCAACGGCAACTGAGGCTGCAGCCTTAGCGGTTATTTATGCTTTATTAGTTGGGTTATTTGTATATCGAAGTTTGAACTTGAAAAATATTTACCAGTCGATTCGTGAAACCATCCATGGAACTGGGGTTGTCATGATCACCGTTTGTACATCGATGATTTTTACGTGGGTGTTAATAACTGAAGGCATTCCGAAAATGATTGCTGAAATATTGGGATCTCTTGGGCTGCCAACTTGGGGTTTATTATTAGTCATCGTGGCCATTATGCTTGTGGCAGGTATGATTATGGAATTGGTTCCGAACTTGTTCTTATTTATCCCGATCTTTTTCCCGATTGCAACAGAGCTAGGCATGGACCCTATTCAATTTTCAATCGTCATGCTTGTAACTTTAGCTTTAGGAATGTTTACTCCACCTGTTGGAGCTACATTATTTATATCATGTTATATTGCAAAAGTAGGAATCGAAAAAACCATCAAAGATATCTTACCATTCTTTGTTGCAGGAATTATCGTTGTCCTTCTTGTTACATTCATGCCATCCTTAACCTTATGGCTTCCAGGAATTTTTGAGTAGCTGTAACAAAGAACTGATATTTTATCAGATGCATAAGGAATAACGTATCAATGAGAAGCCCAAATCGAATATGGATTTGGGTTTTTTTAAATGATTCGATTAAATAAATAGAAGAGGTTAGTACCTGACCTTTTATGAATAACGAGTTTATTTTAAATTATTTACATTAATTGATAGTGAAGGACAGATTGTCGATTTCTATGTAATGTAGTCACGAAATGCTCAATCTTTTGTAACAGAATTGTTTATTTTGTGATACGTTTCACAAACGATATAGGTATACACTATATCTATAGTTTTATATTGATAAAGTAATGGAGTTAAAGGAGGAGGGGAAGATGGAATCAGTTGATTTTAGTCGCTATTTAACGATGTTAACACTTTCCGTACATGTGGTTTTTGCAACAGTCGGTGTTGGTGTGCCGATCATGATTATGCTTGCTCATTGGATCGGTTTAAGAAGGCAAGATGAACATTATCTGCTGCTTGCGAAGCGTTGGGCACGTGGCTATGTAATCAGTGTAGCTGTAGGCGTTGTAACTGGAACGGCTATTGCGTTGCAGCTCGCTTTATTATGGCCTCGTTTTATGGAATTTGCTGGACAGCTTGTTGCACTACCTTTATTTATGGAGACCTTCGCCTTTTTCTTTGAGGCCATTTTTCTCGGCATTTATTTATATACATGGGATCGTTTTAAAAACCCGAAGCTTCACTTTTATTTGCTTGCTCCAGTCGTTTTAGGAGCGGCTATGTCAGCTCTATTTATTACATCTGTGAATGGATTTATGAATACACCACAAGGGTTTTCACTAGTGAATGGTGAGTTAACAAATATTCAACCACTTCAAGCGATGTTCAACCCTGCTATGCCTACAAAAGTAGCGCATGTTTTAACGTCTGCTTATATGACATCAGCTTTTGTGCTGGCATCTATTGCAGCTTTCCATTTGATGAGAGGTAACCGCCATGAATACCATCGTAAAGCACTCGCTTTAACGATGAAAGTTGGCTTTATTTTTTGTGTCGCAACAGCACTTGTAGGTGATTTATCTGGGAAGCTTCTAGCAGATTATCAACCTGAAAAACTAGCAGCAGCCGAATGGCATTTTGAAACAGAAGGGGAAGCACCACTCGTTCTTTTCGGTGTATTAACTGAAGAGAATGAAGTGAAATATGGCATCGAAATACCTTATGCTCTTAGTATTCTCGTCCATAGTGACCCAAGTGGGGTTGTTACTGGATTGAATGATATCCCTAAAAAATTTCATCCACCTTATGTGGTTCATTATATGTTCGACATTATGGTGATGATTGGTATTTGGTTAACTGTTCTATCGATGGTGTACTGGCTATCCATGTCACGAAATTGGTCTTTCATTCAAACACGTGCGTTTCGTTTTCTACTCGTTACTTCTGGGCCGCTCTCGATGCTCGCGATTCAGGCTGGTTGGTGGTTTACTGAGGTAGGGCGACAACCGTGGATCATGAGAGGGTTTATGACGACTGCAGAAGGAGCAACAGATTCACCGCATGTCTGGATGATGTTTATTGCATTTGCAGTCCTTTATTTCATTTTAATGTTTGGAACAGCTGTCGTATTAATTCGTATGTTTAAAAAGAATCCGGTTGAGCGTGAATTAGAAAAAAGCTCTAACGTACAAAGGAGTGTTGCGAGATGACGATTGAGATTTTAGGAATATCAGTACTGTGGTTGTTCCTATTTGGGTATGTCATTGTGGCCTCCATTGATTTTGGAGCAGGATTTTTTAATGCTTCTACAATTGTTACAGGGAAGCATCATATTGTAAACAGTGTCATACAGAGATATTTGTCTCCAGTATGGGAGATTACGAACGTGTTTCTTGTATTCTTTTTCGTTGGAATGATTGGCTTTTTCCCAAAAACGGCTTACTATTTCGGAACGGTGTTATTAATTCCAATTAGCATTTCGATTATATTGTTAGCTTTGCGTGGAAGCTATTATGCTTTCGGGACATATGGTTCAAAAGGGCACAAGGGGTATACATTAATGTATGGAGTAACAGGCGTGCTCATTCCTGCCTCATTGACGACAGCTTTAATTGTGTCACAAGGAGGGTTTATTCGAGAAACTTCTTGGGGAGGAATAGAATTAGATTATATCGCTTTATTTACAAGTCCATTTGCCTGGTCCATTGTTTTGCTGAGTCTTGTGAGTGTATTATTTATTTCAGCGAGTTTTTTAGCTTATTACTCTTCTGTTGCTGAGGATCGGCAGGCACTTCGCTTGTTCCGGAAATATACGTGGATTTGGAGCTTCCCGACCATTGTAACAGCACTAGGGATAATTATTGAAATGAGATGGCATAACCCTGCTCATTTTGCAGGATTACTTTCACTTTGGTGGGTCTTTGCGATATCCTTTATTTGTTTTCTCGTTAGCTTATGGTTTTTAAAAACAAAGCAATACGGTTGGTCGTTTATTTTTGTTGTCTTACAGTTTGCTTGTGCTTTTTACGGTTATGGAGTGTCGCGATATCCTTATTTATTGTATCCACATTTAACGATCTATGATAGTTTTACGAATGAAACGATGGCCTATGCATTAGTGACTGTATTTATTTTAGGACTATTGCTACTCATTCCGTCTCTTTATTTAGTGTTTAAGCTGTTTATAATGAATAAGCCCTACATTCAAAAAGGTAAAGTCTAAGGAGGAATATTGATGCACAGCTTCTTATTGTTTTATGCACCGTTCCTTGTTGTCGTACTAGCGATGATACTTTCCATATTCGTAGCTACTAAAAGTACAAAGTACGAGGATTAATTGATGAAGACACTTCAAAAGCTTGCTAAGGCTCAGAAGGGGCGGTATTATTCACTTTTTGTACTAGCGATAATGTTCGGTGCTGCAGTCATTATGCAAGCTTATTTGATCGTTTCGATTGTCGATGGTCTTTTCCTCAATCAACGTACGTTTGAAGAAGTGATTTTATTTTTATTGCTCTTATTAGGCGTCTTTATGGTTAGGGCGGTATTATCGTATTGGAGTGGAAAGATTGGTCTTAACATGGCAGCAGAGGTGAAAGCTGACTTTCGTAAAAGGCTTTTACAAGCTTATTCAGGTCAGTCATTAATAGAATCCTACACAGGACAATCAGGCGAAAAAGTAAGTGTAATGATGGATGCAGTGGATGAGCTGGATAGTTTTTATAGTAAATATGTTCCGCAACGAATATTAACAACAGTTGCTCCGATTATGCTCTTAGTTGTCGTGTTTACACAACATGTCTACTCTGGGCTTATTATTTTATTAACGGCACCATTTATTCCGCTATTTATGATTATCATTGGTAAGATCACGCAACAAAAATCAGAGGAAAAGCTCGATAGTTTGACTGCCTTTTCTGGACGGTTTCTTGATACATTACAAGGGCTTGTAAGCTTAAAATTGTATGGTCGTTCCAAGCATTACAAAGAGATGATTCGTCATAGTAGCCTAGATTTTCGCGATGCAACGATGAAAATTTTAAAAGTAGCGTTTACTTCGTCATTGATGTTAGAGTTTATCTCGATGCTCAGTATTGGACTTGTTGCCTTAGAGCTAGGCTTGCGTCTCGTTGTATTTAATGAAATTAGTTTTTTTGCAGCATTTTTTATCCTTTTATTAGTCCCGGAATTTTTCAATATGCTGAAGGAACTCGGTAGTGCTTTCCATGCAGGCCGAAGCAGTACAGGTGCAGCTTCCAAAATTGAGCAAGAGCTTTCCAAAGAAGATTGCATAACCAAGTGGGGCAACGGTTCGATGCTGAAGCAACCTGTTTCAATAGAACTTAAGAACATTGGCTTTGAATACGATTCAAAAGGTTTTGCCTTAAAGAATATACAGGCGAATATTCCACCTAAGAGTCAAGTTGCTATTGTTGGTAAAAGTGGCTCTGGAAAGACGACGCTGCTTCATGTGATTGCAGGGCTATTAGAGCCTTCTGCAGGTGATGTGATTGTCAATGGCCGATTACGTTCAGAATATAGAGAGCAGGACTGGTTTCGTCACATTAGCTATATTACACAGCATCCATACTTATTTGCAGGATCGATTGCAGAGAACATTGCGCTAGGGATTGATGCAACTAGAGAAGAAATTAAGGTTGCAGCTAAAAAAGCGGGGATTTCTGAGTTAGTTGAATCATTGTCTTTAAGTTATGATACGCCGATTGGTGAAGGTGGAAGAGGTCTTTCTGGTGGGGAAAAACAGCGGATTGCTTTAGCGCGTGCCTTTTTAAAGAAGCCATTGGTCGTACTGTTTGATGAGCCAACAACTGGGCTTGATTTATTTACTGAGCAATTGCTTCATCAATCAATCCGAGAATTAGCTGAAACCTCGACAATCATTACGGTTGCGCATCGGATACAGACAATAAAAGAAGCGGGACATATTCTGTTTCTGAAACATGGGGCATTAGTTGCACAAGGAACACACGATCAGTTGAAAGCTTCCGTTTCAGCCTATCAAGAACTGTTCTCTAAACAGGGAAGGGAGGAGCAGAAATGAATGAGCTGATAAATATGATCCGCGTCATTATGGTGAACAAAAGAGATATTATCTTGTCAATCGTATTTGCATATATTGCAGGAATAACGGCAGTCATCTTATTTGGAGCCAATGGTTACTTAATCTCTCGAGCAGCTCTTGAACCGCCGTTATATGTATTACTTGTTATGGTCGCTGTTGTTAAAATAGGTAGTATTATGCGTGCTTTGAGCCGTTACGGGGAACGTTATTATTCTCATCAGGCAACCTTCACGATGCTCAGTGATTTACGAGTTTATTTCTATGAAAAATTGGAACGGCTTCGACCTAGTTTACTACAAAAGCATCGGAGCGGGGATCTGCTCGCACGTATAGTTGGCGATGTTGAAAGCCTGCAAAACTTGTTTCTTCGCGTCATGTATCCACCGATCATTATGGTGCTGGTTTTCTTAAGTACAATTCTTTTTGTATCGTTTTATTCGATTTCGATCGTTGTTTTACTTACAATCGGTCTGCTTTTGACTGGTTTGGTTATTCCAGCATGGTTTGCGCAAAAACAGAAAAAAATTAGCCGAAGAGTTCGTGAAAAGCGAGCTCATTTATCTACGGAAGTGACCGAGTGGTTTCAAGGCTTTCGTGAGCTGAAAATTCACCAAAAGCTAGAAGAAAAAGAACAACAGCTCGTTATGGCTTCGAATGCGTACATTCACGAAGAACAACAAGCTATTAAACAATCGATCTACAATCAATCATTTAACACGGGTGCTTCACTTTTAGTCGTTTGGTCTGTGTTAGCTATCGGGGCATTTTTGGTTGCCGGTGGAAGCTTAGAGGGGGTATTCTTAGCGATGCTTGTCATGGTAAGTCTGACGGTGTTTGAACACTCGACGCCGATGGCTGCTTTTCCAATATATTATGAAGAAAGTGAAAGAGCGGCAAAAAGACTCGATTCGGTTATAAAAAATGAAGAAACAGCAGCACCGCCTGCAAAAGGGAACTCATTTCCTAGTGATGCCCCATCGATTGAATTAAAAGGGGTTAGCTTTATCTTTCCTGATGAACAGCGTAAAGCATTAGATCAAATTGATCTGGTGTTGCCTGCTGGTTCGAAAACTGCGATAGTCGGGCCGAGCGGGTCAGGTAAATCAATGTTGTTGAAGCTCCTATTAAAATTATATTCTCCATCTGAGGGGGAGCTTTTTTTTAGTGGAGTACCAGTCAGTCAGCATGACGAAGAAAGCGTATGGGAAGGGACCAATGTAGTTCTTCAAGAAAACCACTTTTTCAGTGGGACGGTTAAAGATAACCTCTTATTATCGTCCGAATTATGGTCAGAAGAACAATTACAACAGCTATTAGCCGATGTCCAATTGCCAGACTTCTTATTAGAGGATGAGGTTATGGAAAAAGGGCAGAACTTGTCAGGTGGTGAAAAGCAGCGGTTAGCAATGGCTCGGGCGGTTGCTAAAGGTAGAAACTTTTGGCTTCTTGATGAGCCAACTTCCTCTCTTGATTCATGGACAGAACGCCGACTCTATGAACTATTGTTCCGTAAAGCTAAAGACGATACAGTAGTGATTATTAGCCACCGACTTGAGGGATTAGAGCAAATGGATCAAATTATTGTGATGGATCAAGGGAAGATTGTTGAGTATGGTACATTCATTGAACTTATGGATGCAAAAGGCTACTTTTATCAATTGAAACAAATCGAGAAAAGTGTTATTCAATGAATGTAAGTAGATAATAATAAGGTTTATTACCATTCGTTCCCCAAAAAGAAAAGAAATACTGAATTACAGTATAAAAGGATTCCGAGTAACCATTATTTAGTTACATGGAATCCTTCTTTTATTATGGCTGTTTTCGTAAACTTTGTTGCTTTTGGACCGTTTTTTGAAACTCTTCACACTATGTGTGAAGAGCCAAGCATCCGCTTGGCTTACGGTCCAAAAGCTAAAAACAACAATCTTTGAGAAAAGAGCCTTTATTATTAAAAAAGTTTAATTTATAGCGACAGATTATTGTGTTACTAGTGCATTCATGAACATCTTGATATCATCTGTTGTGTTAGTGATGCCACCAATATTGAATTTCTCGATTAGCATCTTTTTCACATTGTCTGAAAAAAATGCTGGTAAAGTTGGACCTACATGGATGTTTTTTACATCAAGGTATAGTAAGGATAAGAAAACAATAACCGCTTTTTGCTCATACCATGCAATATTATATGATAATGGTAGGTCATTGACACTTTCTAAACCAAATGCTTCTTTTAATTTTAATGCAATCATAATGAGTGAATATGAGTCGTTACATTGTCCGGCATCTAATACTCTTGGAATACCATTAATATCTCCTAAATCAAGCTTGTTGTAACGATATTTCGCACAGCCAGCTGTCAAAATAACGGTATCTTTTGGTAATTCTTCGGCAAAGTCTGTATAATAGCCTCTCGTTTTATGTCTACCATCACAACCAGCCATCACAAAGAAACGTTTAATATCCCCATTTATTACTGCCTCTACAACATTGTCAGCCAATTGGAGGACTTGGTCATGTGCAAATCCACCAATGATTTCTCCATTTTCAATTTCTACTGGAGGCTCACAGGTTTTCGCATGCTCGATGATCGCTGAAAAATCCTTTGTTCCGTCCTCATTCTTTTCTATATGCATGACACCTTCAACACCCGTTGCACCTGTTGTGTACATACGATCTTTATATGAAGCTTTTGGTGGTACAATACAGTTTGTCGTCATGAGGATCGGACCGTTAAAGCTCTCAAACTCACGTGTTTGCTCCCACCACGCATTACCGTAATTTCCAACAAAGTGGCTATATTTTTTAAATGCTGGGTAATAGTTAGCAGGAAGCATCTCACTATGCGTATAAACATCAACTCCAGTTCCTTCCGTTTGTGCAAGGAGTTGTTCCATATCCTTTAAGTCATGACCACTAATTAATATTCCAGGATTATTTCGAACACCAATATTTACTTTTGTAATTTCAGGATTACCATAAGTAGTTGTATTTGCTTTATCTAACAGCTCCATCGCATGCACACCATATTTACCGCATTCCATTGCTAACCCTACTAATTCATCAATGGAAAGATCATCATAGGTCACTTCAGCAAGTGCTTTTTGCATAAAGGCATAAAGACCGTCTTTTTGATACCCTAAATGATTCGCATGCTCCATATAAGCCGCTAAACCTTTTAAACCGTAAATAATGAACTCACGTAATGAACGAATATCTTCATCTCTTGTAGCTAGTATACTTACTTCTTGACTCGCCGATTTGATTTCAATCGCTTCATTCGTATCGGCAAACCAAGTGACAAAGTCGCTCGTATTTTGTACTGTTTCACCAGCATTAGCAATTGCCTTTTTCGTCTCTTCACGAAGTGCCAAGCCTTTTCTTATATGATTAAAGAAATCTTCTTTATCCCAGTTTGCATTTGTAATCGTCATAAAAAGAGAGGTAACGATATATTCATCTGTCTCTTTTTGATTGACACCGAGCTCCCGTGCGATATTATTTACAATCGCAACCCCTTTTATCGTATAGATCAGTAAATCCTGCATATTCGCAAGGTCATCTTTTTTACCACATACCCCTACAATTGTACAACCTGTTCCTTTTGCTGTTTCCTGACATTGATAGCAAAACATACTCATAAACCATATCCTCCAATAAACTTTTTGTTTTTTAGTAAGTCGTTACTTAAATGAAGTCATCATTGCCAATACTTCATTAGCAATTTTTTAACTACGGTAATAATAACAAGCCATTCAATTTGAGGTTGTGATATTAATCACTAGTAGAGCTTTATTTCAAAAAAACTTGAAATTTAAACTGTATATGTCCTATTGAGCTAAGAAAATGGGGAAGCTTATCAATTAAAAGAGCTTCTTCTTTCTGTTATAGTACATATTTTGATCTGTTATACAATTATTTTTGTAATCATTTGTTGAATAATGCTAGAGTTTAATCTTATTAAAAAAAGTGTTATATAATTTTTTTAAAATTGTATGATTTATGTCACAGTGAAAAAACTTCAAACCTTCTATAATGAAAATAGGGGAAGTTCATCAAATGATAAATTTTATTAAATGAAGTTTAGGGAGGGAGTAGAACCGCACGTCATTGGTGTATTTCATGAGGCATTATATAAAATGGTTAATGTTATTAGTGGAATGAGGTCCGATGGAATTATTCTTGTCAACTCAATAAGAGAATTTGATGAAATTAAAAGAGACTTACAAATCGAATATGGGACAGCGGTCGTGGATGCCTTAAACATTGCCGTTGAAGAGAAAACAAAGGTAAATACCGCAATGCTAGGTGCAATGTTTAAAATATGTGATTTTTTAGATCCGGAGATTATGAGGGCTGTTATTCGTAAAACGTTCGAAAAAAAATATCCTCATTTAGTAGAATCAAATATTCGTACCTTTGATCGTGGTTTTAATGAAGTAAAGTTTAAAACGTATGAAGTACCTGAAGATGCAGTTGGTCAAACATTTGAACGAGCTCAACCTCAGTTAGGCTACTTAACGCAAGAAATTGGTGGAGTTATTACTGCGCAAGGTAACAGTGTGGTAAAGGATTTAAGTGGATCACGTCAAGGGTTCTTACCGCAGTTAGAGCAAGAAAAATGTATTAACTGTGCAGCATGTGACACGGTTATCGGGTACAGTAGAAGTATTTTTAGAACTAAAACGTCGTGGAGAAATTGAAGTTGCCGAGGATGCTACATTTGTCATGGTTACAGGGGACGGTGGAATGGATATTGGAATGGGCTCTGCCATTGGTACAGCGCTTCGAAACCATAATCTCATCATGCTCGAGTATGATAATGAAGGTTATATGAATACGGGTGGCAACGTCTTAAAGCGAAGCATGAGAATCCGCTTTTATAGTCTTAGCATACTCACTATATTGCAATTAAAGTATAAAGAAGCAGGAATCCATTAGGTTGCCTGCTTCTTTAGGTATGCTTGGATTCCCCTATTTAATCAGATATATTTAGGATTGACTAGATAGTGGGTGAGGAGTATTTTCTACTATGTCTTTCCACATTAAATACTGTTCCAGTGCTTGGCCGTTATCGATAATGTACTTAGCCTGGTATATTCCTTGTTCAATAGATTTGGCTTTTCCGCACAGCCAAATACGTACACCTGCGTTTAAAAGTACCGTATTGTAGTGGGGAAGATCGCCTTTTCCTTGCAATACTGATAAAGTCATTTCAGCTTGATGTTTGGCTGTCCATTTAATGTCTGGATATTCGACCTGCATTTCCAGAAGTTCAGGATCGATAACGAACCATTCTTTTTGTTCTTCTGACACCCAATATGCTCGAGTAATGCGTTCCACTGAGATGTCTTCTGAACCTTCCATCCCTTGTACAACGAGCCCTTTATGGACGCCAGTTCTTCGCAATAATTCAACTACTTTGTCTAGGACCGTTCCATGAAAAATACCGACTGTCATATAGGTTGAATCGGATAATCTTAGCATTTTTTCAACGGTATTTAGCAACGTTCTCATGCCGATCTCACTACGAATGTTACGCAAGCGAGCAAGTGGTGGACACCACTCTTCTGTAGGGACAAATAAAAATCCTGTTTTTTCAGCTGCTTTTATTAAGGCGTCAGAATCTAACTTATCTGTAGAAACTTCTAAAACATTTAATAGGTCGTATAAGGTTACACCATTTTTCGGTGGTAGAGTATGGCTACTGTGTAAGGTAACGGGAATACCTGATGCACACAAAACAAATGCGGTTGGAAAAGTAGCTAAAAATGAGTTTCTTCTTCCATCGTAGGGACCAGCACAATCGAGACTTCCTGGAATCGGATGTATGAGGCTTTGTGAGCGGCAGACGTCGATAAATGCAATCATTTCGTCTGTCGATGCCATTTTTATTCGTTCAGCAATGAAAAAGGCACCCATTTGTACTGGTGTAGCTGTACCATTAAATATTAACTCAGCTACCCGAAGTGATTCATCGTATGTTAAATCTCTTGCTCCTCTTTTACCGCGACCTACTTCTTTTAGAAAGGATTTCATCATTATATCTATCTCCTTTATTCGGCTATTAAAATTTGGTATGCGTTTATAATTGACATCGCTACATCGACCATCCGTTTCCGTTCGTCCATAGCTTGCTTGCGAATAAATTCGTATGCTTGTGGTTCAGAAATTTTTTTCATTTCGCAAAGGATTGCTTTCGCTTTTTCTAGATGTTTGCGTTCTTCTAATTTAGAAAGTAATAGTTCTCTTTCTTTTTGCCATTGTATTCGCTCAAGGTAGTGCTTCGAACATAAGTAAAGGGACCAATGTAATTCACTGTCGGTCATTTTTGAGCTTACTAAGGAGTCAATGTTTATATCTAATTCACATTTTTGTTCGGACTTGGGATCATCGTGAACCCACCAGATTAATGGCAAGGAACGATGAGCAAGGCATTTTTTTGCCGAATTTTCTATATTTACAACTGTAGAGCAAATAATGAGAGCGTCCACTTGTTGAATGAAAGCACTTACGGCAGATATATCTTTAGTTTTAATTACATGATAACCAAGATCTTGCAATCTGCCCCCAATGTTTGATGGATCAGTTGGTTTGTAATAGTCTTTAAGTTCAGGGCCCATGAACAAGAGAAAACGGTCAATCATCCAACATTACCTCCAATATCATCAAATATTTAGCACGTGTAATATATTTGAAGTTTCTTTATCTAATTAGTTTGTAGTGAAAATCTTTGTCTTACTAAGGATTATACCAACGCAATAGTGTTAACGTTAAAAATATGTTATATTTCCTCGCACGCTTTATTGACGGAATTTTTAGATTGTTATAACATCAGTTTTAAGAAACAGCGACGTTCAATGGTTGACCGTCCACGAACACACTGACGTGTTCAGATGAATGATAAAAAAGCTTTCAGCCTATTGAAATTTGGATTAGATAATTGGCGTTCTATATAGTGATTCCATCAATGGGGGTGGAATACATTTTCGGCAACGGAGCCGCAAAGGATAATAAATACCTTTGTGGCTTTTTATATTCTGGAGTAAAAAGAGGAACCCAGATATTTATGACTCAATCTCTGAGCCTAAAATCAATCAAATACAAACAAGTCATTATTACACAGTCAATATTAAAAAAATGAGAGGAAGTGGTGCGGGTGAGTTCAGACCTTTTTTGAAGAAAGAGTAACCATATTTGAATAGGGAGCTAGGTTACGGATGTATTAAAGTATATTATATTAGGGGGCAATTATAATGAAGGTGACAGAGTTATTTCAGTTTAAAAATGAACAAATCAAGATTTTACACTTTACGTGGTTTGCATTTTTTGTTTCTTTCTTTGCATGGTTTAGTATGGCGCCATTAGCGACAACGATGATGGAAGATATGGGGTGGTTAACACCGCAACATATTGCAGCTTTAGGGATCTGTAATGTAGTACTGACAATACCTGCTCGAATTATTATCGGTTCATTATTAGATAAATATGGTCCGAGAATTGTCTATTCTGGTTTATTGGTTGTCATGTCTATTCCAGCGGTTGTATTTGCTTTTGGTGATACATGGTCACAATTAATGATTTCACGCCTCATCCTTGGTAGTATCGGAGCTAGTTTTGTGATCGGGATTCGTATGGTTGCAGAATGGTTTCCTCCCAAAAATGTAGGATTTGCTGAAGGAATATATGGTGGTTGGGGGAACTTTGGTTCTGCTGCGGCTGCTATGTTATTGCCATGGTTTGCTTTAACGTTATTAGGAGGGGATAATGGGTATCGATATGCTCTTGCTTTTACAGGTGTAATTTGCTTTATCTACGGAATTATTTACTTCATTTGTGTAAGGGATACTCCTGAAGGTAAAGCGTTAGTTAAACCGAAAAAAGCGTCTGCTCTTGAAGTGAGTAGCTGGGGTGATTTAGTACAACTCATCTTATGGACTATTCCACTTGGTGCAGCGGTAGGAATTAGCTCATGGAGATTAAATGGACTTGGATTTATTTCGGATACAGTGATTAATATGATTTATGCAGTCATTGTAGGTGTTCTTATTTTTCAAGTTTTCAATATTTTGAAAGTAAATATTCCAAGACTTAAAAAAGGTGTTCCAGAAGAAGATAGATATAAGTTTAAAAACGTTGGTGCATTAAATAGTACGTATTTTGCCAACTTTGGTGCTGAGCTAGCGATCGTTTCTATGTTACCGATGTTCTTCCAGCTAACATTCTCACTCTCAGCCTCACAAGCCGGATTAATCGCTGCTTCTTTTGCATTTATTAATCTAGTAGCACGCCCATTAGGTGGCTTTCTCTCTGATAGAATGGGAAATCGACGTAAAGTAATGCTCGTCTATATGCTTGGGATTACGCTTGGCCTGTTTGGAATGGGGATGATGAACTCTAGTTGGCCGCTAGTGTTAGCTGTTGCAATTACGGTCTTAACCTCAGTATTTGTCCAGGGAGCTGAAGGTGCAACGTATTCAATTGTTCCTATGATCAAAAAACGTGTAACAGGACAAATCGCTGGAATGGCTGGTGCGTATGGTAACGTTGGGGCAACTGTTTACTTAACGTTATATACGTTTGTAACACCACAACAGTTTTTCTTTATCCTTGCATCAGGTGCATTAATTAGTTTTGTCGTTTGCTATTTCACGCTTGAAGAGCCAAAGAATTCATTCGGAGAAGAATACTATTTAACGGATGATGAACTACAGCAGCAAGCAGAAGCAGATGCTGCACTTCAAAGAAAAGCGCAATAATATGGATGTGACCGTTTTAATTTTTCGACGACATAGACCATCCTGTTTTTGAGAGATTAGTTGCCTATTATATTAAGTAAATGTAACTTCACGGCAATTTTAGCCAATGAAAAATAAAAGTCTGTTTTGATAAAAATCAGGGTTTTTCCTGAATTACAATCCCTCCTAAAAAGTATAGAATAAAAGAAAAAGATAGTAGTGGGGATGTAATCGGTTATGGAAACTGAATTATTATCAGAGTTGAATATTAAAACATCAAGTGATTTTTCAGGTATTGCTTTAGTAGCTCCAATAATTCATCAAATCTATTGGAGAAGTGCAATAGGTAGTATTAACGATAGATATAAGGAAATGCGAAAAATGTACGGGAGTGGCTTAGTCGGTGCAGTCGTGCGCCACGGGCGACTTATAATAATTGATAATAATGATAAAGACGCAGCTCAAAAACGATTACAGTCTCCAATTATGCTTGCAGAAAGATTATACTCTGCAATTGCTGCACCAATCTTTAGTGAGCAAGAAGTAATAGGGGTTTTACTTGTAGGAAGTCGTTCAAACCGAACTTATTTTGCCGATGACATCCAATATGTTTTAGCTATGACAAAAGAAATTGCCTCATTATTAGAGATTGAAAACAAGCAAAAAAAGTAGACTCTGGGTTTATTTTGATAATTTCCAATACTTTCAAGGCGACTCACTTCCCATCTAAACAATAGTTTAGATGGGAAAGTCGCTTTTTTTTGTTATTTTACCATGAAACGAAAGAGTGTTGAACGTTGTCTAACGTTGTCTAGAAATCTTTAAATGATCTAAAGTTGAAAATAAAAGTCAAGAAGTTGAAAATAAAAGTCAAGAAGTTGAAAATAATTGGCCTGAATTTGAAAATAAATTATCATAAGTTGAAAAAAAATTATCCAAAGTGATTGATCTTTTCACTTTGGACGTCATTAGTCGGGTTAGTGATTTAGTTCTTGGTTAGATTAAATGGTTTATTTCATTTATTACACAATCCCCATTATAACAGTAATATGGGCTAGTCTCTTATCCTTACTTCAAAAATACATTTCTAATGTTACAATATTTGTTATATGATAAAAAAGAGAATAGTCTTATAAACACAGTTTTAATGTGATATATAGTTGAAAGGGGAGGCGTGTATGATTAAGCTCCTAATTGTTGATGATCATCTTGTGGTCCGTTCTGGGTTAACTATGCTCCTAAATGGAAAAAATAATATAGAGGTAGTTGGAGAAGCGGCAGATGGAGATGAAGCGATCCGTCAGGCTCAAAAACTACAACCCGATGTCATTTTAATGGATTTAAGCATGCCACATGGTAAAGGGGGCTTAGAAGCTACATCAGAAATTAAACAGAAGGCTCCTGAAATTTCCATACTAGTATTGACGATGCATGATGATGATGAATACCTTTTTAATGCTATTCATGCAGGAGCTTCTGGTTATATTTTGAAAAGCTCGCCTCATGAAGAGTTACTAGAAGCAATACAATCCGTAGCGACAGGAAATGCGTACTTAAACCCGACAGCTACAAAACGACTGATGAGTGAGTATATGGGCAATTTAAAAGATGGGGGTAACTCTAAGTCTTTTGAAACGCTATCTCAACGGGAAAAAGAAGTACTCGAATGGATTGCCAAAGGTTATTCTAATAAAGAAATAGCAGAGAATCTAATCATTAGTGTAAAGACTGTTGAAACACATAAGAGTAATATTATGGAAAAGCTTCAATTTAAAACTAGACCTGAATTAGTGAAATACGCATTAAAGAAAGGACTGCTTAACTTTGACTAAAGAAGGAGCCTTTGACAGTCAATATGAAGTTAGTAAACAAAATGAAGACAGTCTCTTGCTTCAGATTGATAGTCATATCGAAGATCATAAGTTTCGTGATGAATTAAAGCGTTCTCTAAAAGAATTAACAGACCTTAGATTCGCATTAGATGAATCCTCCATTGTAGCGATTACAGATCCTAAAGGTAAAATCAAATATGTTAACGAGACATTTTGCAAGATTTCAAAGTACAATAAAGCTGAGTTAATCGGACAAGATCATCGAATTATAAATTCTGGTTATCATGACAAAGCATTTATGAAGAACTTATGGGATACGATCTCATCAGGAAAGGTATGGCATGGCGAGATTAAAAATAAAGCTAAGGATGGATCCTTTTATTGGGTGAATACTACGATTGTTCCTTTTTTATCACGTACCGGCGAACCATACCAGTATTTAGCGATACGTAATGAAGTGACTCAGTTAAAAAAAGCAGAAGAAGAAATTAAGGTTATGATGAATCGTGTCATGGAAATCCAGGAAGAGGAACGTAAACGTTTTTCACGTGAACTTCATGATGGAATAGGACAAAGTCTTTTTTCATTAATTATCCATATGGATCGGATGATGAGTGAGCAAAACTATTCTTCGATAGAGAAACTTCGTAATGAAGTTTCGGGAATAATGGAAGAGGTAAGAAGTATGGCTTGGGATTTACGTCCTTCTTTGTTAGATGACCTTGGAGTAGTTCCTGCTATTCACAGGCATATTGAAAAATTCTCGCAGTACTATGGCATTACCGTCCATTTCAAAAGTAATTTGCGTCATCGTTTAACTATGCAAAAAGAAACTTCGATTTATCGAATCATCCAAGAAGCATTAACGAATATTGCAAAATATGCAAATGTATCAGAAGCAAATGTGGATTTGATAGAAAAGGACGATACAGTTGAAGTTTCAATTATTGACAAAGGAATGGGCTTTAATAAAAATGACCTAGGAAAAGGTGTAGGTCTTTTTAGTATGGAAGAACGTGCAAGAAGTATTAATGGCAATTTTAACATTCAGTCTGAAATAGGAATAGGGACAGCGATTACATTAATTGTGCCAAAATAGGGAAGCGGCTGTCACAAAAGGAGACGAACAATTGGCGTAGGATAAAAATTTCATAAAATATGAAATTGCTTTGTAGGGAATCCCCTGATCTTAAAAAGTGCGGTTTTTCATTATGGTTCGAACTGACTACCTTTGCAGTAAGGTAGTCAGTTCTTTTATATCCATTCATTACTCTTTTTTCTTAGTCAGTATTCTTCAAATATAGGGGATATGGATAACATAAAATTCAGGATATTTCCCGATAACAATTATCTGAAATCATTGTTAATATTTAGACAGTTACAACAAATGTCTGTTGTTGAATTAGAAGTTTACCTAAATTTTAAACTTAATCACTATTAACTCGAATAATTGTAAGGAAGGGGTTGCGTAAAATGCTCACTCTTATAGGAACATTTTTATTCTGTTACATACTATTAACGGTGCATCATAGTAAACTCTCAAAAAATTAATCGTTGTATTCAATTAAAAAAGATCACCAGCCCAAATAAAGCGTTTCGGTGCATGTTTAATAATATCTAAGTCTGCCAAAATGTCACTGGAGTTAACATCAGACAAGAACTCCTTTGGACATTAAATAATTTTCGACCTCTTTAAATGTTTCTACAGGTACGTATGGAATATTTCTTTCTCGCAGCATTTCCTGCAGGCCATTTTTAGCGAATGTTAAGTCAGCGTAAGCTGCAGGGTGGCTGTCTGGTTCACTATCACCAATAAAATAGACCTTAGCGTACTCTTTCTTTAACTCTTGAATAACTTTTGACTTATCAATCCCGTATCGCTTTGAAAAATGTGGATGTGTTTCATCAATGGTCAAATGAATGTTTTTTTCTTGAAAGTAGCCTTCGTTTGAAAAGACTTTGACGTCTTTGATCCCGTGTTTTTTTAATAAATGATCAATGTAATAATTAGTGCCAGCGCTTAACACATAAAAATCACCGTTGGATTCTTGTACTTTTCTAACAAACTCCGGAACACCATTATCAATTGGAATGGATAATATATCTTCAATTATTTTATGTTCATCTTGATGGATCGACGAGAAAACGGTTCGTAAAAAATCGATATCTAGAACTTCCTCTGCTTTCCACCTCTTAAAAAGTCCACGTCCTTCTGGAAAATACTTTTCAATTACTAACCAATAAAAATCTTGATTGGAAATCGTCCCGTCAAAATCAGATACAAATGCCCATTTATTCATGTTTTTCAGCTCCTAATGTAGTTTGTATTGTAGTTTGTACAATAACTATTTTTTCAATTAAATGTTCATAATACAACGCAAACTTTGTAAAGAATTATTGACTTTATTTTTCTATAGAAGAAGAGGTGTTACGCAAACCAAGAATAAGTAATAAACCCCCATTTATAGAAGCTAAATAATTAGAATCTTAAAATTTTAGAATATTCATTGTATTGAAGGATATAATGCATTATAATTACATTAAAGAAGTATATAATGCTTCTTTTGAAGTGAGGGGAGACAATATGAACGAAAAAAAGTTAATCAAAACAATTAAAGAAAGGTTTTCTTCGCTATCACCTGGTCAAAAAAAAGTGGCTGAATATCTAATTCAGCATATGGATCAAGGTGTATTACTTACAGCGTTTCAGGTTGGACGAAAGGTTGGAGTAAGTGAAACTACTGTCATTCGGCTAGCGTATGCACTTGGCTTTAGTGGTTATTCTCAAATGCAGGAAATACTTCGTGAAGAGTGGCTTTTACATAAAGACTTAGTGATTGGTAAGGGTGAGGTTGTATCAGAGGGCAATGGAGAAAATATCTTTGAGAAAGTGATTGATCAGGAAGTCCTTATTTTACAGCAGTTATTGAAACAATTAAAACGAGATGAAGTGTGGAAAGCTATAAATTCAATTATCAAAGCAGATAGAGTATATATTGGTGGATTTGGAAGTTCATATGCTGCGGGCTACTGGTTTTATTATGCTTTAAAACAATTAAGAGGAAATGTATTTCTCTCAAACCCAAATGGATTTACCCCTGAAGACATTTTTGAACTAAATGAAAATTCTGTCGCTATCGTTTTTTCTTACCCAAGATATAGAAAAGAAGCTCTTAATCTTGTAAACATGGCAAAAAAACAACTAGCTACAGTTATTTCTATCACTAATTTACAACTCTCACCTATAGGTCAGTTAGCGGATATTACACTAACGACAGAGGAGCATATGAATTCTGGTCACCATTCTATTGCATCAGTAATCAGTTTACTAGAAATTATTATTGCCGGAATACAGGATCAAAATAAAGAAAGCATAGCACTGCGTCAACAAAAATTAGAACAGCTTTATACGGATCAAGAGTTATTTCTAGAGTAAATAAAAAAAGCTCGAATTTATATCATAAAAAGAAGAGGTGGAATGAAAATGAATGAACAAGTTAAGGTAAAGAAGAACATTGAGGAAAAACCATTTGCTACCAACGATTACTTGAAGTTTCTAATCCCTTCCCTCATCGGAATTATGTTATTTATGATACCAATCTCTTCAGAGGATGGTATTACAATTCCTGTTGCCTTTCTAGCTAATCAAATCAATTCAGTTCTCGAAAATGCAATTCCTACTATTATTATAGCTGTCATGTCGCTTTCCGTTATCGGCTCTTTCATTGCATTAGTATTTAAACCGAAATTTATTATAGAAAGTGTATATTTTAATAAATTATTAAATGTCAGTAAGTTTTGGTTTGTAGCAAGGCTCTTAGGAATGGTTTTTGCGATTATTACTCTTTATGAATTAGGTTTTGAATGGATATTTTCAGAAAATACTGGTGGTCTATTAATTTATGATTTAATTCCAATACTATTTACAACGTTTCTTATAGCTGGTCTATTTTTACCCCTTCTTTTAAACTTTGGGTTACTGGAATTTTTTGGGGCTTTGCTAATGAAATTTATGAGACCTGTTTTTAAATTGCCAGGTCGATCTTCATTAGATTGCTTAGCATCTTGGGTTGGAGATGGAACAATCGGGGTGTTATTAACGACTAAGCAATATGAGGAAGGGTATTATACAAAGCGTGAAGCAGCAGTTGTTGCAACTACATTCTCCGTTGTTTCAATTACATTCACCATCGTTGTTATTTCTTATTTAAACCTAGAAAACTATTTTATACATTATTATTTAACGATTATTTTTGCAGGTCTCGTTGCCGCCATTATCATGCCACGAATTCCCCCGCTATCTAGAAAGGCTAACTCTTGTTATGAAGAGGCTACAATAAAAGTAGAAGATTCCCTACCTGCTCATATTTCAACGATGAAATGGGGAATTAATCAGGCCGTAAAAAAGGCTCAAACAAATGAACGCGTATCAAAGATCTTTAAAGATGGATGTCAAAATGTCTTGGATATGTGGCTTGGCGTACTTCCAATCGTTATGGCAATTGGAACTGTAGCGTTGGTTACTGCAGAATATACACCGGTTTTCACGATTCTTGGGAAGCCATTTGAACCAATCCTAACCTTGATGCAGGTACCTGAAGCACAAGCAGCTGCTCAAACAATGGTTGTAGGCTTTGCAGATATGTTTTTGCCGGCTGTTATCGGAAGCGGGATCGAAAGTGAGTTAACGCGCTTTGTTATTGCTTGCGTTTCTGTCACACAGCTTGTTTATATGTCTGAAATGGGCGGCTTATTATTAGGATCTAAACTACCAATTAGCATTAAAGATCTTATCTTGATTTTCTTAATTCGTACGATCATAACTTTACCAATCGTTGTCGCGATTGCTCATTTAATTTTTTAAATAGAGTGATTAAGGTGAGGGGGAGGAAATTTTAAATGTCAATGGAGCTTGACTATTTTATTGACCAGCAAAAAAAAGAAATTCTTCAAACTTATCAAGAGCTGCATCAGCTTGCGGAACCTAGCTGGAAAGAAGAAAAAACCTCTGCTTATATTAAAAATAAGCTATTAAATGCTGGCCTTAATGTTCGAACTTTTGACGAACATTTTGGCTTAGTTGCTGAAATTAAAGGGATGAAAGAGGAGGTTATTTCGATTCGGGCGGATATGGATGCATTAGTTCAAGAAGTCGATGGAGTTGTCCGTTCAAATCATTCCTGTGGTCACGATGCACATAGTACGATGGCTTTATTTACTGCGATCACGTTACGAGAACATTATCCGCTTCCAACGAACACCATTCGAATTATTTTTCAGCCTGCTGAAGAAAAGGCTGAGGGGGCATTGCAAATGCTGAAAGATGGTGTGCTTCAAAATGTTAAATTTCTTGGTGGAATTCATTTACGACCAGTGATGGAGATCCCATTTTCGAAGGCTGCACCTGTAATTTTACATGGGTCAACGGCTTGTATCAAAGGTGTGATAAAAGGGTTTCCAGCTCATGCTGCAAGACCTGAGGCAGGAAATAATCCGATTGAAGCTGCAGCCCTATTAATACAAGCTATTAAAAAGCTGCGTATAAAGAGTGATTTCTCTTATTCTATTAAAATGACAGAACTGCATGCTGGAGAGTCATCGAATTCCATTCCAGAGACCGCTCGATTTACTCTTGATCTTAGAGCAGCATCCAATGATCTAATGTCAACACTGATTGAAGAAGCCCAACATATCATTCAAACCGTATCAAAGCTGACTGAAACAGAAATAGAATCAGGAGTAGAGGAGTATTCTCCTGCTGCTGTTAAAAATGATGAAGGTATACGTCTTGCTGAAAAAGCTATTGTCTCAGTTCTCGGGGAAGAAAACTTAGTACCAAGTTGCGTATCTCCAGGTGCAGAAGACTTTCATTTTTATACCTTGAAAAATCCTGCTCTTTCAGCAACCATGATTGGATTAGGTTGCGACTTAAAGCCTGGATTACATCATCCAAACATGACGTTTAATTCAGATGCCTTATTATATGGAATAAAAATACTGACGCAACTGTTAATAGAAGCAGATCGAAAACAGTGGTAGTCCTTACTATTTTTAGAAGGAAGGAGAGAAACCTTGACTAATCCTATTCTTTCATCGATCTCAGTTCGAGATCTTCAAACGATAACAGAATTAGAAAGTGTCCGTAATTTAGAAGCATTAATTTGGAGTCATAAAGAATCTACCCCCATCACTCAAGTCGTAGCTACTGTAAAAAATGGAGGGTTTGTTTTGGGAGCCTTTCTAAAAGAGGAGCTAATTGGCTTCCAATATAGTTTTCCAGGTTTTGATGGTAGAAAAATATATCTTTATTCTCATACCTTAGGGATTCATCCTAAGTATCGTAAATGTGGGATTGGTGAAAAGCTGAAGCGGGCTCAAAAAAAAGTAGCGATAGAAAAAGGCTATGATCTTATTAAATGGACTTATGACCCATTAGAAACGGTGAATGGGAACTTGAATCTTCATAAACTAGGGGCAATATGTACTACATACCTTGAGAATGTTTATGGAGAAATACCAGATCAATTAAATTCAGGAATTTCTTCGGATCGCTTTTTAGTCGAATGGAGTACTAAGCAATCAATAATGCAGTCTAAAAACCCACTGAAAACCAATGATTACCCTTTAACCATTCAAACGATCAATCAAAATGGTTATCAAATCCCAGTAAGTGTGGATTTAAAGCAAGATCAAAACGAATTATGGGTTCCAGTTCCTTCTAATTATCAAGAACTTAAAAAAGAAGATTTTGCTATTGCTCTTAAGTGGCGAGAAGTAACACGTCAAGTCTTTACTTATTATTTATCCCTAGGTTGGATTGTAAATGATATCGTTAGGGACTTTGAAAACCAAAATCAATACTTTTACCACTTGGAAAAACAGCATACAAGGAGATAAGATAAATGGAAATTAAGCAGATTATTTTAAGGCAAATCAAAATGGAATTATTAAACCCGTTTACAACAAGTGTGGGGACTGAAATCGATAAAGACTTTATTCTAGTTGAAGTGAATTCTAAAAGTGGTTTATCGGGTTGGGCAGAATCTGTATCCATAAAAGAACCAATATATAATGAAGAAACCGTAAAAACCAACTGGCAGATCATGAGTGATCATTTAATTCCGTTAATTTTTCAAACTGCTATTCAACATCCTGATGAGGTTTCAGAACGGTTTAAGCCTATTCGAAGAAATTTTAATGCAAAAGCTGCACTTGAAGGGGCGATATGGGATCTTTATGCTAAAGAACAAAATATGCCTCTTTCAAAAGCATTGGGTGGAGTAAAAGATAAAGTTGAAGTAGGCATAAGTGTAGGTATCAAAAGGTCGGAACGAGACACACTTTTTGAAATTGAAAATTACTTAAAACAAGGTTATAAACGAATAAAAGTAAAGATTAAGCCTGAGTGGGATTATCATATATTAAAGGCGATTCGCCATGAGTTTCCTAAGATTGAATTAATGGCAGATGCTAATTGTGCTTATACATTAAATGATACTGATCATCTTCAGACTTTAGATGAATTTGATTTAATGATGATTGAACAGCCTCTAGATTGTGATGACATTATAGATCATGCAAAATTACAGGCAAAGCTAGCCACACCGATATGCCTGGATGAAAGCATTCACACCGTTGAAGATGCGAGAAAGGCAATTGAGTTAGGAAGCTGTAAAATTATCAATTTAAAAATAGGGCGTGTTGGTGGATTAACCGAATCTAAAAAAATTCATGACCTATGTCAAAAGAACAATGTCCCAGTATGGTGTGGGGGAATGCTTGAGGCTGGAATTGGCAGAGCACATAATATTGCAATAACGTCGCTTGCAAATTTTACTCTACCAGGTGATACCGCACCTTCCTCTCACTATTGGAAACAAGACATTATTGAACCAGAAGTCACTATGACAGAAGGTTATATTCATGTGCCTACTAGTGCTGGAATTGGTTTTGAATTAAATAGAACGAGGATTGAGGATTTGACTTTGTATAGTAAGTCATTTTATCCCTCTTTAAATTAGTGCAGCTAAATAATTTCTACATGCGTAAGTTGAAGTATGAATGGGGTTTTGTTGTTTACTTTTCTCCTTTCTTGTTTTCATCGAGTTTTTTTGAGACAATAGGATACGAATTTAAACTACGTGATGTAGAATAATTTCAATTTTAACGTTTTGAAAAGAGGGTAAGAAATGAATAAAGAATCCATCTATGGATTAACATTAGAGCAACTGACGTCATGGCTTATGGATCATGGGCATAAGAAGTTCCGTGCCCAACAAGTATGGGATTGGTTATATCGCAAACGGATAACCGATTTCTCTGAAATGACGAATATAAATAAAGAGTGTATTCAATTATTAGAAGATCACTTTGTAATTCACACATTACGAGAGCACGTTAAGCAAGAGGCGGCAGATGGTACGGTTAAGTTTTTGTTTAAATTACAAGATGGAAACTTAATTGAGACAGTCTTGATGCGACATAAATACGGATTGTCTGTATGTGTGACAACACAAGTTGGCTGCAACATTGGCTGTAGTTTTTGTGCAAGCGGACTATTAACGAAGAGTCGTGATTTATCGAGTGGCGAAATCGTCGAACAAATTATGAATGTTCAGCACCATCTCGACCAAGCAGGACAAGATGAAAGAGTAAGTCACATCGTCGTAATGGGAATTGGAGAGCCGTTTGATAACTTTGACAATCTTATTTCCTTTTTAGAAATCATGAAAGATCAGAAAGGTCTTGCTATCGGTGCAAGACATATTACCGTATCTACAAGTGGCCTTTCTGATAAAATTTATAAATTTGCAGATTTAAAATTACAAGTAAACTTAGCGATTTCATTGCATGCACCAAATAATGAGCTTAGAACGAGAATTATGAAAATTAATCGAGCGATTCCGATTGAGAAGTTAATGAAAGCGATTGATTATTATCTCGAAAAGACAAATCGCAGGATCACATTAGAGTATATTTTATTAAAAGATGTAAATGATCAACGAGAACATGCTCAAGAGCTTGCTGATCTCATCGGGGATCGTCGTAAATTAGCTTATGTCAACCTAATTCCATATAATCCAGTTGATGAGCACAGTCAGTATCAGAGAAGCTCACGTGAAGCGGTAATGGCATTCTATGATACATTGAAGAAAAATGGTATTAATTGTGTTGTACGGCAAGAACATGGTACAGACATTGATGCTGCTTGTGGACAGTTAAGAAGTAAGCAAATTAAACAAAATCAGAACTAATGAAGATATGAAAGAAGCCTGTATCAATGATTTATGTCATTAATACAGGCTTTTATATTTGGATTAAAATTAAATTTAAGTGTTAATCTCACAGAAAGCATATTGATTATCGACATGTGAACATATTAACGTCTTTAACTCTTGCTCAGACGCTTCATAAAACTGACGACCATCAGGCATTTTATAATGTTGGTTTTTTATAAGGGAATCGATAAGCTGTTCTTTATCGACTAGGTTTTTTGTTACAAAAGACATTATTATAACCCCTCTCATGTAAACGCTTTCAATTATATTGTAGTACCTTTTGGTATCATTGTCAAACTATTGGAAAGATTTCATCCTAAGTAAAATTGTGAAATATTGTTTATGAAGGTTCAAAAATAGACCTTGTATTAAGCGAGAGATTTTATACCAATCATTTTTTTACACAACCTAAATTATTACATTTTTCGCAAAAATCCTGTGTTATAACTAGTATTATATTAATAGAATGGTTGTTTGAGTGATAGAGCTAGGTTGTAAGAAGTGGCTTCATATTCCCCTCATAAAATAATACTATATTTTACAAAATGATAAATAAATGAATGCCACTATTTAACACTTTGTATAGTGTAATAGCCTAGAAATATAAGTAAAATTAACTCAAACTTCAAAATATTCAGTCATATAATATTCGAGCTAGAAGAGAAGGGAGGTACATATATAGAAATTTAAAAGTAGGGAGTAGTGTAACAAAAAAATATGTAAACGCTTACAAACCGAATGAAGTTTTACTTTATAAATGAATTGAAATATATAGGGGGTATGAACAAATGTCAGATCACGTAAAAATTGGACTAATTCAAGCTTCTAATGATGTACATGGAGATGAGCCTGTTGAGCTTCATAAAGAAAAAGCGATTGAAAAACATATAAAGCTAGTTAGGGATGCAAAAGAAAAAGGCGCTCAAATCATCTGTTTACAGGAAATTTTTTATGGCCCATATTTCTGCTCTGAACAAAATTCTAAATGGTATGATGCAGCAGAAGAAATACCGAATGGTCCGACAACAAAACTCTTTCAGGAACTAGCGAAAGAACTAGGTGTCGTTATTGTTCTACCAATCTATGAGCGAGAAGGAATTGCAACGTATTATAATACAGCAGCTGTCATTGACGCTGATGGATCTTATTTAGGTAAATATCGTAAGCAACATATTCCTCAAGTTGCAGTTGGTAATGAAGGGTGCGGCTTCTGGGAGAAGTATTACTTCAAACCAGGAAATTTAGGCTATCCAGTATTCGATACGGCGTTTGCGAAGATTGGTGTTTACATCTGCTATGATCGTCATTTCCCAGAAGGAGCTAGATTACTAGGGCTAAAAGGAGCTGAAATCATCTTTAATCCATCAGCAACAGTAGCTGGCTTATCTGAATACCTTTGGAAGTTAGAACAACCTGCTCATGCGGTAGCGAACGGATATTACGTTGGAGCCATTAACCGTGTTGGAGTAGAAGCTCCTTGGAACATGGGTGAATTTTACGGTCAATCCTACTTAGTAGACCCACGAGGTAATTTCGTTTCGATTGGAAGCCGGGACCAAGATGAGGTCATTATAGGTGAAATGAATAAAAAGCTTATTCGTGAGGTAAGAGACACTTGGCAGTTCTATCGTGATCGCCGCCCAGAAACATACGAAGAAATGACATCTCTTCTTCCGTAAAATTAAAACATAAGGGGGACCTTCCACTTTGCTTTAAGGTACCCTCTAGTTTCAAAAAGATAATCTTTTCAATAGTACATGGCATTCGGATACTCAAGATGAATACAACTAAATTAAAAAGCAAGATTTCCCGACTGAAGAAAGTTTTACTTTATTTTGTAAAGGAGGCACTTCTATTGAATCTGAGGAACTCTACACAAATATCGTTATCTGAGCTAGAGAACAACTTTCAAGAAGTACATCCAGGCCTATCCAATCAAGAAGCAATTGAAGAGGCTAACCGCTGTCTATATTGCTATGATGCTCCCTGTATTACCGCTTGCCCTACCGGAATAGATATCCCCACATTTATTAAAAAAATCGCTTCAGGAAATTTAAAAGGTTCTGCAAAAACAATTATGACATCCAATCCAATAGGTGCAAGCTGTGCCCGAGTTTGTCCAACAGAGGAACTTTGTGAAGGGGCCTGTGTCCTAAATCATTCTACAAAACCGATTATGATCGGTAATTTACAAAGATTTGCAACTGATTGGGCGATAAAAAATGAACAAGTACTATTCAAAGCAGGTCAGAGCAATGGCAAAAAAGTAGCTATTGTTGGTGGAGGACCGGCTGGGATATCTGCTGCCCGTGAATTAGCACTTTTAGGCTATCAAGTGACGATTTTCGAAGCGGAAAAAGAAGCTGGTGGTTTGAATACGTATGGAATTGTTTCATTTCGATTACCGCAATCGATTTCGTTTTGGGAAGTAGATCAAGTAAAAAGCTTGGACGTAGAAATACGTACGAATACGAGAGTAGGAAAAGACATAGCTGTGAGTGAGCTAATAGAAAATTACGACGCTGTTGTTTTGGCAATCGGAATGTCAAGTGTGCCAGAGCTCGGCATTGATGGAGAAAATCTGGACGGTGTCTATGATGCGATTGAGTTTGTAAAAGCAACTAAAGATAAAGTTTCAGAGCGTTTTGTAGGACAGCGTGCAGTCGTTATTGGTGCAGGTAACACGGCTATCGACGGTGCGACATGTTCAGTACGCCTTGGAGCCGAAAATGTGAAGATCCTTTATCGTAGAACAGAAGCTGAGATGACAGCTTATGACTTTGAATATGAGTTTGCGAAGCAAGATGGCGTAGAGTTCCGCTGGTTAACTGCACCAAAGCGAATTATTGGCGATGAAAATGGAAAAGTAACAGCCATTGAGTGTATTAAGATGGAATTAGGGGAGCCAGATGAAGGTGGGCGAAGACGTCCTGTCCCTGTGGAAGGCTCAGAGTTTATCTTGCAAGTAGATGCTGTAATTAAAGCAATTGGACAATCACGTTACATTCAATTGATTGAGCAATTCGGTCTTGAACATGATGCCGGAGTCGTAAAAATCAATAAAGAAACCTTCCAAACATCGAATGAAAAAGTATTTGCCTGCGGAGATGTTATTTTTGGCAAGGGCCAAGGAGAAGCAATGGTTGTTTCTGCGGCGCAACAAGGAAAAGAAACTGCATATGCAATCCATAAGCAATTGTTTAAGCAAGTAACAGAAACTGCGTAAAGTATAAATCGAGGAGGTTGTATTCATTATGGCTGATTTACGAATCAATCTTGCAGGAATAAAGTCGCCGAACCCATTTTGGCTCGCCTCGGCTCCTCCAACGAATTCAGGCTACCAAGTTCAACGTGCGTTTGAAGCCGGATGGGGCGGAGCTGTTTGGAAAACATTAGGGGATCCGATTTTAAACGTATCCTCACGCTTTGCTGCTGTAAGCTTCAATGGTCAAAAAGTCGCCGGCTTTAATAATATAGAGCTCATTACAGACCGCCCGCTCGAAGTTAATTTAAAAGAAATTTATGAAACGAAAAAGAGGTTCCCTAACCACGCGATTATTGCGTCATTAATGGTAGAACCGAAGCAAGAAAAATGGCATGAGATTGTAAAACGGGTAGAGGATGTAGGGGTTGACGGACTTGAGTTAAACTTTGGCTGTCCACACGGTATGGCAGAACGAGGTATGGGTTCTGCTTCTGGTCAAGTTCCAGAATTAGTCGAAAAGCAAACGTATTGGGTAAAGGAAGTAGCACAAACGCCTGTCATCGTTAAGCTTACGCCAAACATTACTGATATTACAGTAACTGCTGAAGCAGCGGTACAAGGTGGGGCTGATGCGATTAGTATGATTAATACAATTAACAGTTTAGCAGGTGTCGATATTGATACATGGAATACAATTCCACATGTCGCGGGTAAAGGTGCTCACGGCGGCTATTGTGGGCCAGCTGTGAAGCCAATCGCTCTAAATATGGTGGCCGAATGTGCGAGGAATCCACGTATTAATGTACCAATCTCAGGTATCGGCGGAATCTCTAACTGGAAAGATACGGTGGAGTATTTACTCATGGGTGCAACAGGGGTACAGATTTGTACAGCCGCGATGCACCATGGCTTCCGAATCGTAGAAGATATGATTGAGGGACTATCAAACTATTTAGATGAAAAAGGGATCGCTTCACTAGATGGAATTATTGGAAAATCCGTAGAAAGATATTCTGATTGGGGAAATCTTGATCTTAATTATAAAATTGTTGCTAGAATCAATAATGATGTTTGTATTAACTGTAATAAATGTCATATTGCCTGTGAGGATACATCGCATCAGTGTATCGATATGTTAAAAGACGGTAATGGGAACGGCTATTTAAAAGTTCGTGAAGAAGACTGTGTTGGCTGTAATCTCTGTTCGATCGTTTGTCCTGTTGATGGAGCAATTGACATGGTAGAACTGCAAAGTGAACAGCCACCAATGACTTGGAACGAGCGTCAAGCGGCGATCGGCTCTGTCCAAAGCTGTGAAGTAGATATAATCAAGTAAATAAGTAATAGAGTAATAGGAGGCGTAGGAATGAAAAAAATCGTTAAAAATGGGATCATCGTAACAGCAACAGATACGTATCAAGCGGATTTACTCATTGATAATGGAAAGATAGCAGCGATCGGCCAGGATTTCCCAGTAGGTGGAGCGGAAGTAATTGATGCTAAAGGTTCCTATGTATTTCCAGGTGGAATTGATCCTCATACACATCTAGAAATGCCGTTTGGAGGAACAGTATCAAAGGACGATTTTGAAACAGGTACGATTGCGGCAGCTTTTGGGGGAACAACGACCGTTATTGATTTCTGCTTAACGAATAAAGGCGAGCCAATGCAAAACGCGATCCAAACATGGCACGCAAAATCAAAGGATAAAGCAGTTATTGATTACAGCTTCCATCTTATGATTGGTGAAATCAATGAGGATGTACTAGAAGAACTTCCGGTGGTTATGGAAGAAGAAGGAATTACCTCATTTAAAGTATTTATGGCGTATAAAAACGTCTTTCAAGCCGATGATGGAACATTGTTTCGAACACTCATTGCAGCTAAAGAGCTCGGTGGCTTAGTGATGGTTCATGCTGAAAATGGGGATGTGATCGAGTATCTAGTTAACAAAGCGCTCGAAGAAGGAAACACCGATCCGATCTACCATGCTCTGACTAGGCCACCTCAAGTGGAAGGCGAAGCGACTGGAAGAGCGGTTGAGTTAACAGGGCTAGCCAATTCCCAACTGTATGTAGTTCATGTTTCGTGTGCAGAAGCAGTTGAAAAGATTGCTAACGCAAGAAGAAAAGGCTATGATGTGTGGGGTGAAACATGCCCTCAATACCTCGTACTTGATCAGACGTATTTAGAAAAGTCTGATTTTGAGGGGGCAAAGTATGTTTGGTCACCGCCACTTCGAGAAAAATGGCATCAAGACGTTCTATGGAACGCTTTAAAAAACGGAGACTTACAAACACTAGGCTCTGACCAATGCTCGTTTGATTTTAACGGTCAAAAAGACTTAGGAAAAGGAGACTTTTCTAAAATTCCTAACGGTGGGCCAATTATTGAGGATCGTGTAAGTATTCTCTTTTCTGAAGGAGTTAAAAAAGGCCGAATTACCTTAAACCAATTTGTTGACATTATGGCAACTCGGAATGCTAAATTATTTGGGTTATATCCACAAAAAGGAACTATTGCAGTCGGTACAGATGCAGATCTTGTTATTTTTGACCCGAATGTTGAAAGGACGATTTCAGCAGAGTTCCACCATATGGCTGCAGATTATAATCCATTTGAAGGGATGAAAGTTACGGGAGAACCTGTATCGGTGTTATCGCGGGGTGAGTTTGTTATCCGTGATAAGCAGTTCGTTGGTAAACTAGGTAAAGGTCAATATTTAAAACGAAGACGATACAATACGCCGTCAAATGTTACAAATAAAGTCATCAATTGAAGAAGCTTTGAATGGTCAAGAAATAAAATAACAATTGCTTGGCTACTGGCTGTCATGGTCGAGCAATTGTCTTTATAAAGTGAAAATTCATTTATTTTTTGGGGTTATGTATCGCCCACTAAATGTTAGTTAAGTGGAGTAAATAAAACAGTTGACCCATCGTCGATCTGTCATTTTTTAACTGAATATTGGGAAAATAATAAGAGGTAGGGTGATATGATGAAGGAAAAACAAAATCATCTCAAGTCTCCAGATTTATTGCCAATACCACATAGTGGTAAAAAGATTGGATCGATTGGGTTCGCGTTTATTTGGATTGGAATGGCGGTCGTATTAGCAGCCTTTGCCATTGGCGGCTCTGGTGTACAAAGTCTTTCACTAGGCTGGGTTGTATTAGCTACCATTATTGGGAGTATTGCTATTGGCTTATGTATGACATTGACTGGTGATATCGGTGTTGAACATGGTTTATCTTTTCCGGTATATATGAGGGCACCATTTGGAACAATTGGTACTCATATTCCTTCCGTTATTCGTGGGTTTGTTGCTGCATGCTGGTTTGGTATTAATACGTACTTCGGTTCAACTGCAATGAATGGTATTTTATTTGTGTTATTTGGTTTTGATAATTGGTTTGTCTGCTTCTTAATATTTGCAACGGTCCAAGTGATTAATACTGCACTAGGAATTAAAGCTGTTGAACGGTTTGCAGACTTAGCTGCACCGATTATTATCATTATTTCAGGCTGGATGTACTTAACGTTATCTGATCAAGCTTTAGCAGAAGGTCGGAACGTTTGGGCATGGGTAGAAAGTCCAGTCACAGGTGGAGCGGCTGTTACGGCATTTATGATTGTCATTATGAGTAATATGGGATTTTGGGGAACACTGGCGGCTGACATGCCATCGATATCGCGGTTTATTAAAGGACCAAAACTAGAGAGAAACTGGGTGAAACGGAATAAATCACAAATTGCTGGAAGTTTAATAGCTCTTCCTATTGTACAAACGTTCATGGTCATTATCGGTGGGGTTTCATACATTGCGGTTTCTAACTATGATCCAGTCGTAGCGCTTCAACAAGCAGCGAGTGGAGTTGTACTAGGGGTACTTTTACTAATGATTGTTTTTGCTCAATGGTCAACAAATATTTCAGCGAATTTAATTCCAGCGGCAACGATTTTTTCGAATATCGGAGGACCAAAAGTTCCTTTCTGGGCAGGTGTAGTCGCTGCTGGTATCATTGGTTGTCTCGTTCAGCCGTGGAGCTTATTTGGTATTATAATTCCAGCATTACTTATTGTAGGTGGAATTTTATCATCCATCGTTGGAATTTTAGTTGCTGACTATTATTTACTTCGTAAGCGTCGAGTCAATGTACCTGATTTATATCGAGAAGAAGGGCAGTACCATTATGCTAGAGGCTTTAATGCAGCAGGCTTTATTGCTTGGGGCTTAGGTGGAGTTGTAGCATACTTTTTACCGAACTATTCGTTTGTTGTCGGGTTTGCTGTTGGTCTAATATCGTATTACTACCTCGCTAAGTATTGGTGGTTTGTGAAATACAAGCAAGCTGAAATTGAAGACCCTAGTGATGAAAAGTATTTAGGTATAACGGTCGGTAGAGATTGGGAAGTAAATGAGAAGGATGAACCGGTAAAGCAAGTTGCACCATAAGCAAGTGTAGAGTAGATTACATTAATATTGTTAGGAGGATAAACATGTCTGAATATCATCAATATATTACAGAAAGGGAGAAAATTGATTTCCTAATTGAACAAGGGTACCGGATCAAAGCAGTCACAGAAAACTTAAGCGGTGCGTTTGTCGAGTTTGAATTAAAAACACCTGATATAACTGGCCGCAAAAATGAGATTGAAAGGTTACACATAATAACGGCCGATGCTAGAAAGTACTTTAGTTCAATTATCATTCAACAAAATAAACGATCAGTAAGCTGAGGTTATTTTTAAGTTAAACTAGCGTAAGGCAGGGGTACTTTCCCCCTGCCTTTTAATTTTCTGAAAATAAAGGAAAATTAAGTTATAAAGTAGAAGTAGTTGGTTACCTTAATTTTTTTTGGCTGAACGGCTATTTTATGTTCAAAACCTTCACGCTATGCGTGAAGAGCCAAGCATCCGCTTGGCTTACGGTCCAAAAGCTAAAAGCAACAATCTTTGAGAAAAGAGCCTATTTTTTCTATTGCAAAGTAGATGGTGTAAAGAGGAAGTGAGTAAATGAAATCATATTTAACGATCAATGAAATACTAAGCAGGAAGCACTTTGAAAATACAGAAGTCATTGCTGGAAAAGACGGTCTGACTAGAAATGTAAAATGGGTTCATGTCGTTGAAGTGATCAATATTAAAAAGCTACTAAATGGACATGAATTGATTCTGACAACTGGGTTAGGATGGAAGGAGAATAAAGCATTATTTCTTTCCTTTCTCGTACAATTAATTGAAAGTAATGCTTCAGGCCTGTGTATTGAAATGGGTACACACACTTCAAACATTCCTCAAGAAGTAATTAATATGGCGAATGAACATCAGTTTCCGGTCATCCTCTTTCATCAAGAAGTAGCCTTTGTTCAAATTACTCAAGATATCCACTCACTATTAATTAATCAACAGTACCAAATGATTTCAGATTTAGAAAGTTACTCTCAGCACTTGAATAAAAAGCTTTTAGAAATTAACCATTATGAAGACATCTTAAAGTTTTTCCAAAAGTTTTTGGACGTACAAGTTGTCGCTTTTTTTGATGATGATACGATATTTGTTCCAGAGTTACCTGTTAGTGAAAGGAGTAGTGTACTAGAGAAAATTGAGATGGCACAACACATTCCTGTTAACTCGATTGCACGTCAGCCTGTCCAAATTTTAGGCAACCAATTTGCTGAGTTGGTCATTCTCACAAAGCATAAAGAGATCAACGAATTTGACTTGCTTATCCTTGATCGTACAACAACGGCTCTTGCACAATATTTGTTACGTGATTTATATGTAGAAGAAAAAAGAAGAATGGAAGAAGCGGAATGGATGACAGATTGGCTTGAAGGTCATCACAGCAATGAAGGTATTAAAGAACATTTAGCATATATAGAGCCGGATCTTAAGTTAAATGGGGGAGTCGTTTGTGCGTGTAAGCTTGATTTAACCGACCCATCATCTACTTTAGATAGGACATACTTTAAGCTATTATTCCGAACGATCTTTGAGCAACAAGGATTTTATGTATTTTCGATTGAGATTAGGCATCATATCATTTTCATTTTAGGCAATAAACGAACGATAAAAACGTGGAAGCCGAGAATGTCTGAAGGCTTTTATCGTTTTAATGCTGCTGAGTATTGTCAAAAATTAAAGGTTTCCTCGATTTCGTTTGGAGTAGGTAAATTTGTAAAACATTTAAGTGAGATACATATGAGCTATATTACTGCCAAAGAAACGCTAGTACTCCAAGATAAGCTTTCGAAAGAGGGGAAAAGCTATTTTTATGATGATTTACATTTGTACCGTATTTTGTCTTTAATTAATAGACATAGCGACCTTCAAGAAATCGTCATGGAGTATTTACAGCCTGTAATAGAGTACGACCAAAAGTATAATGGTAAGTTGATCGAAACGTTGAAAGCTTATTTGGCATGTAATGGTTCAAAACAAGAAACCGCGAAAAAGCTATATGTTGTAAGGCAAACAATGTATCACCGAATTGAAAAGTTAGAGAACCTTCTAGGAGACGATTTCATGAACTCAGAAAAAAGGTTAGCGATAGAATTTATGTTGCTCGCTTATAATTATTTAAATATGACCGAAAGAAATGAACAAATATCGTCGTATGAAATGTAAAGGGTAACTAATCTATTTGAGTGTCAGGCATTGAGGCGAGGTTCCTGACACTCAAGATAAAAATATTTAATGACTACTTGATATGAACAAATCATTGATGGTTTATAGTTATTTGCTTTTAGGTTTGAATGTTTTACAGCATGTTTCTGCTGAATGACCGGCTTTATCTATATGATTTTTTTCGCTTAATTCAGAAGACATTTCTGTATCATATCTAGCATGAGCATCTAGTTCAACCATAATTTTCTCTACTGTACAAATATTCCCTTCCCCGTAAAACGAACAATTTGAAATGGCACAAGAAACTTCTACTTTAGGCATTAATAAATCCTCCTATTATTTTAATCCTTTTCTGCTACTATTTTTCCGCAATCATCTATTTTTACTCTAATAAAAACTAAGCATTTGTAATTTTACTTTTTTAAAGAATAAGAAAGTTACATTTCGAGGATGTCTAGCTACAGCGCCCAGCGTCTAGTGGACTTCGCTCTCCTCCTTACGATAAGTTAACATCAGATCGCTTGCGCTCTCTGTGTTGCCTTTATCTCATACGGAGGGTTCCAGTCCATACGCCGCTGAACGGGCGCTTGCGCTTTTCTTGTCTAGCTGCAGCGCCCAGCGTCTAGTGGACTTCGCTCCCCCTCCTTACGATAAGTTAACATCAGATCGCTTGCGCTCTCTGTGTTGCCTTTATCTCATACGGTGGGGCTCCAGTCCATACGCCGCTGAACGGGCGCTTGCGCTTTTCTTAGCATAAAAATAATTTTTTCATTATTCATTTTGTGGAATTTTCTCACTAAGATATTTGACATTGTGTCTAATGAAGACTTCTTCAAAATGAGAGATAATGGATACAAGAAAATAGATGTTGGAAAAATCAGAAAAATTACAGGAGGCAACGACTATGACAGTAATAAAAAAACAAACGAATGTCTTAAAAAATTACATCAATGGCCAATGGGTGGAAGCAAGTACTACAAATACATTAGATGTGTCCAATCCAGCTACCGGTGAGGTGTTGACTACTGTTCCAGTATCAACGGAGGAAGATGTCAATCAAGCAGTACATGCAGCAAGTGAAGCGTTCCTTACATGGAAAAACACACCTGTACCAAAAAGAGCTCGAATTTTATTTAAATTTCATACGCTACTCTCCGACAATCATGATGAATTAGCAAAGCTCATTGTGCAAGAAAATGGAAAAGCCTTTAAAGAAGCACATGGTGAAGTGCAACGTGGGATTGAATGTGTAGAATTTGCAGCAGGTGCACCAACCTTAATGATGGGAGAAACATTATCAGGGATTGCTGAGGATATTGATTCGGAAATGTTTCGTTATCCATTAGGAGTCATTGGTGGAATTACTCCATTTAACTTTCCGATGATGGTGCCATTATGGATGTTTCCGCTAGCCATTGCTTGTGGGAATACGTTCGTCTTAAAGCCGTCTGAACGAACACCGATGTTAGCTAATAAACTCGCCGAATTGTTTACAAAAGCAGGTGCTCCTGATGGTGTACTCAATGTCGTTCACGGAGCCCATGATGTTGTAAATGGTTTACTTGAACATGAAGATGTGAAAGCGATATCTTTTGTTGGCTCCCAGCCTGTCGCAAAATATGTGTATGAGCGAGCAGCTGCAAATGGTAAACGAGTTCAAGCGCTTTCTGGTGCGAAGAATCATCATATCGTTATGCCCGATGCCGATGTAGAAAAAGCTGTGACTCATATTGTAGCTTCCGCTTATGGTAGTGCAGGACAACGCTGCATGGCTTGTAGTGCAGTTGTTGTTGTTGGTGAGGGGGAAGCCTTTGTAAGCGAGTTAAAAGCGCGGGCTGATGAATTAATCATCGGTAACGGCTTGGATGATGAAGTCCTTTTAACACCCGTCATTCGCAACTCGCATCGAGCTAAAGTTTTAGATTTTATATCAAAGGGTGTCGAAGAAGGTGCGTCCCTTATTCGTGACGGTCGAAAAGAAATGGATGAAATGAAAGAAGGGAATTTCTTAGGTCCTACGATTTTCGATCACGTGACACCAGATATGGTCATCGCTAAAGAAGAAATCTTCGCCCCCGTTATTAGTATGTTAAGGGCTAAAGACTTAGATGAAGGATTAGAATTTATTCGGAAGTCTCGCTATGGAAATGGTGCAACGATCTATACGAAAGATGCAAAAGCGGTCCGAAAATTCCGTGAAGAAGCCGATGCAGGTATGCTTGGAATCAATGTTGGTGTACCGGCGACGATGGCTTTCTTCCCGTTTTCAGGCTGGAAAGATTCTTTTTACGGTGATCTTCATGTGAATGGTAAGGACGGCGTTAACTTTTTCACACGGAAAAAAATGATTACATCTCGATATGATTTTTAAAGGTAGGAGGGAGGAATTACAATGCTAAGTACAAATGAAAATAGTAAAGCACTAGAAAAAGATGAGAAATATATTTGGCATTCGATGAAGCCTTATAATCCTGATGGAACAATGGTTATCACAAAAGCAAAGGGTGCTTGGGTAACAAATCATGATGGTAAGCGATATTTAGATGCGATGTCCGGGTTATGGTGTGTCAATGTAGGTTATGGACGTACGGAACTAGCTGAAGCAGCTTATGAGCAATTAAAGGAATTAGCATATTTTCCATTGACGCAAAGTCATTTGCCCGCGATCAAACTTGGGGAGAAACTAAATGAAATCCTTGGTGATGAGTACGTCATCTTCTTTTCAAATAGTGGTTCAGAAGCAAACGAAACGGCTTTTAAAATCACGAGACAATATCATCAACAAAAAGGTGATTTTAATCGTTATAAATTTATTTCAAGGTATCGTGCGTATCATGGTAATTCAATGGGGGCGTTAGCTGCAACAGGTCAGGCCGAAAGAAAATACAAATATGAACCGTTAGCACCTGGGTTTATTCATGTTCCGCCACCAGATTTATACCGATCGAATGATGCACCAAATTGTCCTCCTGAAGAATTAGAATCCGTCCGAGACATTGATCGTGCAATGACATGGGAGTTAAGCGAAACGATCGCTGGAGTGATTATGGAGCCTATCATTACTGGTGGTGGAGTTCTCATGCCACCTGATGGATATATGTCCGCGGTTAAAGAAGTTTGCGAGAAGCATGGAGCATTGCTGATCGCTGATGAAGTCATATGTGGGTTTGGCCGAACCGGTGAACCGTTCGGGTTTATGAACTATGGGGTCAAGCCAGATATTATTACGATGGCAAAAGGAATCACGAGTGCATACTTGCCATTATCAGCGACAGCAGTTAAACGAGAAATCTATGAAGCTTTTAAAGGAACAGAGGAGTATGACTATTTTAGACATGTCAATACGTTTGGTGGCAGTCCAGCAGCATGTGCTTTAGCATTGAAAAACTTAGAGATAATGGAGAATGAAAATTTATTTGAACGTTCTAAACAGCTAGGAGAGCGATTAAAAAATGACTTAACGAACCTTTTGCAAAATCACCCTTATGTAGGAGATGTTCGTGGGAAAGGTCTACTAATTGGTATCGAACTAGTTGCTGATAAAGAAACGAAGACGCCAATCGATGTTAGTATCGTCAATAAAGTAATTGCTTCATGTAAACAAAGGGGTGTGATTATTGGAAAAAATGGAGCTACAGTTGCAGGTTACAACAATGTGTTAACGATTGCACCACCTTTAAATACGGAAGAGGAAGATTTAGCGTTTTTAGTCAAGACAATAAAAGAAGCACTAAATGAATTGAAAGATGAATAGGTATTAAAGGGGTGTCAGGTACCTTTAGTGAACTAAAAGTACCTGACACCTTTTTTACATCATTTACATAATGAAAAAGGGTGTGTTACACAAGAAAGCGGTTTTGAATATCTTTTCGGTCACCCTTACTTATCCCGAGCTTTTCATATAAATAGGTATCAAAGGAACCATAGTGATCTTCAATTTCTTTAAGGAATGCATATAAATAATCAGGTCTTGCTTCAAGTAAAGCATCTATCGATTTTGGATTAACATCTTTCGTTTTTTCTATAAACTTTTTAGTCAATAATTTTTGTCTTAATTGATCAAGGAATTTGTTTGTATAAGTAAAGTCTTCAATAACAATTTCTTGTGGAACTCCTAATGTCAGTAATATAAGTGAGCTACAAACTCCTGTACGATCTTTTCCAGCAACACAATGTATAACTAGAGGAACACGTTCTTCTTCAAATAACATTTTTAATAACTGAGTATACGTTTCTGTTTGGTGAGCGATTACTTGATTGAGACGCAATAGCATTTCACCTGGTTCACCTAGATTAACTTTTTCTCCATGTAATGATAAATCGCCAACTTGACGAACGTTCGACTTCTCATCATTTTCTGGAATAACGGGTAGATGGATATAATCAACACCAGGAATAATCGGATTCGGTTTAACTTTCGTTTCGATACTCCGTCTTAAATCGCAAATTCTTTTTATTCCTAATTTTTGTAAATGAACGATATCATTTTCTGTTAAGTCATTTAATGCGCCAGACCGAAATAATTTTCCCCACTTTACTTTTCGTCCATCAACGGTTGGATATCCCCCCATATCACGAAAATTAACAGCCCCTTCTAAAGGGATTTCTCTCATACTTTGCTCGTCATGACGTCGTGAATGTAAATTTAATTTGTTCATGGACTTATCTCCTTCACCTGATTTTTATTTGTTATTTTAATATATGTAATCCTTTCCAATGTCCCTATATAAGCATTAATTCACGTAAGCCTCTTTATCTTAACAGATTATTCAGAAAATAATCAAATGGTCAAACTTGATGATAGTTATTAACATATTTTCAAATGGTTATAGACAATAACTGAATCAAATATTTATAAATTCCATAGAGTATTTAAAACATTAATAGGAGGTATACAAGTGTTTGGATACTCTATGGTACAAATGGTGCGCTCTCATAGTCATAAGCTTGACAAACCTTTACGTGAAAAAGTGTTAAATCTATACAAGCCATTTAAATGGACACCATGCTTTCTTCATAAATTTTTTGAAGGGGTAATAAAAGTAAGGAAAAAAATGACGGTTATTATTGAATTTGAAAAGGGATGCTATGAAGAGGGGTGCCATGAAGTAGGACAAATCTTTAGTAATCATTCAGGTTGTAAGATTCGAAAAGGGTTTAACATAGTATCATGCTGTAGTGCAGATATGACACCAATTGCCTTAGAAAAAATCCTTTCGAGCTGTAAACACGTAAGAAAAATTTATTTAAATCGCAAAGTTCACGCTTTACTAGATACTGCTGTTGTAGCATCAAATGCAAAAAATGTGGTTAGGAATGGAACGACGCTGACCGGTAAGGGAGTAACTATTGCTGTAATCGATACAGGAATATACTCTCATCAGGATCTTTCGGGAAGAATAATAGAATTTGTGGACTTTATTAATCAAAAGAGTGAGCCGTACGATGATAATGGGCATGGAACTCATTGCGCCGGAGATGCTCTTGGGGACGGTTCGGCTTCATCAGGAAGGTATAGAGGACCTGCTCCAGAAGCTAACCTTGTTGGTGTAAAAGTATTAAATAAAATAGGGTCTGGCACGTTAGAAACTGTGATGCAGGGCGTTGAATATTGTATTAAATACAATGAAAGTAATTCTGATCGAAAAATCGATATTATAAGTATGTCTTTAGGGGCAACTGCTCAACGATTTGAAAGTGAAAATGATGATCCAATGGTGCAAATTGTAGAGAAAGCGTGGGAGGCTGGAATAGTTGTCTGTGTTGCTGCTGGAAATGAAGGGCCAGAACGGCAAACTATTGCCAGTCCTGGAATCAGTGAACGAGTAATTACCGTTGGAGCGTTGGATGACAGAGAAACAATAGAAAGAATTGATGATGATGTTGCGAGCTTTTCTAGTAGGGGCCCAACGATATATGGAAAGGAAAAACCCGATATTTTAGCTCCAGGTGTTAATATAACTTCACTCCGTTCCCCAAAATCGTATATAGATAAACTTCAAAAAGATAATCGGGTTGGTTCAGAATATATTATCTTATCAGGAACTTCAATGGCAACACCAATTTGTGCTGGGATCGTCGCATTAATATTAGAGCATAATCGAAATGCTACTCCACAACAAGTAAAAGAGTTGTTGAAAAGCGGCACAGATCTATGGAACGATCCAGATAAATACGATAAATATATTTACGGGACTGGTTATATCAATGCCGAAAACTCTATACCACAATAAGTCACCGAAATGAAATGGGTTCCAGGTGAAAAAACGATCCAGATTTTCAAGCGACAGGAAATGTTATGACTGATGGTGAGTTTAAGAAAGAGAGTTCAAACTGTATAAAGCAATCAACCCTATATTTACCAAGGAAAAACACCTTTTCAAATTAGGTTGAAAGGGTGTTTTTTATATGAAAATATATTATTATATTACTTTAGCGAATTAATAAGGTAGTTTAGTATATTGCAATAAAAATTAATTTCAATTATAATTCGAATATAAAAAAGGTTCAAACAATTTGGAAGAATATGGAGGGGTTTATTTGGAGGCTTTTGTAAACTGGCTTAATGGTATTTTATGGAGCAATCCGATGATTTACTTTTGTTTAGGAGTAGGGCTATTATTTTCAATACTTACGCGCTTTTTACAAGTAAGACATATTAAAGATATGGTTTCCTTAATGTTTAGAGGTAAAAGCTCATCCGCTGGTGTTTCTTCTTTCCAGGCGATGTCTATTGCACTATCAGGTCGAGTAGGAACAGGTAACATTGCGGGTACTGCTACTGCCATTGCCTTCGGGGGACCAGGTGCAGTGTTTTGGATGTGGACGATTGCTTTTATAGGAGCATCTAGTGCATTCGTTGAATCGACTTTAGCACAGGTTTACAAAGAGAAACAAAATGGATTATATCGTGGTGGACCAGCTTATTATATTGAAAAAGGGATAGGCTGGAAATGGTATGCAGTTATTTTTGCGATTGCTACACTTCTTGCAATGAGTTTATTAATGCCAGGGATTCAATCCAATTCAATCGCAGTTGCGGTAGATAATGCGTTCTCTATTAATCCGTATATTACTGCATCTATCTTAATCGTTATTATTGGTGTTATTATTTTTGGTGGGGTAAAAAGGATTGCAAACGTAGCACAGCTAGTCGTTCCGTTTATGGCAATTGCTTATATTTTACTCGCATTTGTAATCATCGGGGCAAATATTACTCAACTACCAGCGGTTATTTCTTTAATTGTAAGTAGTGCTTTTGGTGCTGATGCTGCATTTGGTGGAATCATTGGATTAGCCATTGCTTGGGGAGTTAAGCGTGGTATTTACTCGAATGAAGCAGGTCAAGGAACTGGACCACACGCGGCAGCGGCTGCAGAAGTTTCTCATCCAGCGAAACAAGGGTTAGTACAAGCTTTCTCTGTTTATATTGATACTTTACTCGTATGTTCGGCAACAGCCTTTATGATCCTTTTTACAGGTATGTATAATGTTGTCGATGATGCTGGAAATACAATTGTAAATTATATTGGAGAAGTTCCTGCAGGGGCTGGTTATACGCAAGCGGCAATTGAATCGGTTATTCCTGGTTTTGGGGCAGCATTCGTGGCCATTGCTTTATTTTTCTTCGCATTTACTACAATTATGGCGTATTATTATATGGCGGAAACAAACATTGCCTATTTAATAAGAGGCAAATTTAATAAAACAGGAATGTTTTTATTAAAAGTTATTCTCCTTGCTGCGGTATTTTTCGGAGCGGTTCGTGAGGCTGACCTTGCTTGGGCATTAGGTGATGTTGGTTTAGGATTGATGGTTTGGTTAAACCTAATTGCGATCCTCATTCTTGCCAAACCAGCATTAAGAGTACTCAAAGACTACGAAGAACAGAAAAAACAAGGCATTGATCCAGTCTTTGATCCTGTCAAGCTAGATATTAAAAATGCTGATTTCTGGGAGCATGAATATAACAAGGATAAAGATAAAATGTCGAGTTAAGCTTCATTACCATAATGGAATATAGCTACAATGAAGAGCTACGGTATTTCCAAAAAGAAAACCGTAGCTTTTTGTGTTTATTCGTATTTGATTTAGTATTAAAAAGACACGGATTCGTTCGTACCTAAGGAAGGAAACGTAAGATGAGAATAAATAAATTTATTAGCTTAACCGGCAGATGTTCTAGACGAGAAACGAATCGGCTAATTGATGCCAGAAGAATCACTATTAATGATAGAGTTTGCGAACATGGCGATACAGTTGAATGCACAGACATCGTATGCATTGATGGGCAACAAATTAAAATGAGGGTTAACCATAAAAAAATATATATTGTATTTAACAAACCTGTCGGAATTACCTGTACAGCACAGCCGTTAGTAGAAGGCAATATTATTGACTTTATTAACTACCCCGAGAGAATTTTTCCGGTTGGACGACTCGATAAAGCATCTGAAGGCTTAATGTTGTTAACTGATGATGGAGATATCGTTAATAAAATAATGCGAGCTGAACATAATCACGAAAAAGAATATATAGTCACAGTAGATAAACCAATTACTGAAAATTTTTTATATGGAATGTCAACTGGGATAGAAATTCTCGGTACAAAAACAAAGCCATGCAAAGTGTCACGGGTCAATGATTACGTGATTCGAATTATTCTCACTCAAGGGCTTAACCGTCAAATTAGGAGAATGTGTAAGGTGTTTGGCTATGAAGTTGAACGTCTAGAGCGGGTTCGAATTATGAATATAACTCTTGAATCACTAGAAACAGGTGAATGGCGCGATTTAAGTGAAAGTGAACTTAAAGAATTAATGACGATGTTATAGAAATACAAAAAGTGAGTAGGCATCTATATAAACACCCCGCTTTTTTCTGTGAAAATAGCAGGGTGTTTATACCATTAAATACTTTCTTTTACATTTATTTTATATTGCTGGATGATACGTGCGTCATATATAAATGGGCCAAATGGGATAACGGATGCAAGAACTGCACCGATAAAACGTGGTGATGACCACCGGTATTTGACTGTCACATATAAAGCGATTCCTACATAAAGCATAAATAAAACACCATGTGCCATTCCAATCACAGTGACAAACTGTGGAATATCTGCCATGTATTTTAAAGGCATAGCTATACCCAAAAGTAAAATAAATGACCAGCCTTCTAATATACCGATATTTCGAAACCATTTAAGCGGTGTGTCTAACATCTAAGAGAACCTCCCATTAAAAATATAAACAAGTTTAACACTGTAATTATAACAATAACTATGCGAGTATAAAAACAACAATATTGTGAAACAAAAAAGTCAACGATATACAGATAACGTTAAAAGGTATAAATGCAATCTAAACATATAATTAATGGCTGTATTCGTAAACTTTGTTGCTTTTGGACCGTTTTTTGAAAATAAAATAGCCTTTTCAAGACAAATTCATTTGTCTAAACGGCTATTTTATTTTCAAAACCTTCACGCTATGCGTGAAGAGCCAAGCATACACTTGGCTTACGGTCCAAAAGCTAAAAGCAACAATCTTTGAGAAAAGAGCCTAATTAATATACTTCCTGCCTTCAGTAAATGGAAGGTCAGGAAGCATTATAAAGTGGTTGAAAAATTATTTTTAATTTTTACTAGTGAAGTAATTGGTAAATGATCCGAAGCTTCTCTAAATGTAGTGATGACGTCAGAGTATATGACCTCAATTTTATCATTTACAAAAATATAGTCGAGTTGCATTTTGGGTTTCCTGGAAGGGAAAGTTCGGAGCTCTTTTTGTATGCGTTTATTACATGAATTGTTATAGTAATGAGCTATTTTGTTGTAATCTCTAGAAAAAGGCCTACAATTGAAATCTCCCATTAAGAAAGTAGGGAGTTCTTTTGATGACAGTTCCAACACTTTATTCATCTGTACTTTTCGTAATAAAGGATGAAGGCTAAAGTGAGTAACAAGAGCTTTTACATGTCTATGATTCATTTGAATGGAAGCTTCAATAATCGATCGTGGCTCACATAGAAATGGGCGTAGGCGAACGATGTGAGCTTCAGATTTTAATATAGGGAACCTCGATAATAAGGCGTTCCCATACTCTCGTCGTTCTACTTTTCGTGATCGAATAGATATGGCTGGAGCAAACACATACTCCATTTGTAGTTGTTCTGCTATCCAACTTGCTTGGTCAATAAAATGACTGCGCTTTGAAAACGATTTGTCGACTTCATTCAACCCAATTATATCAGCATCACTTTGCTTCAGAATTTTAGTGATTCTATGTAAGTTAAAACGACGATCTGTTCCGAGTCCGTGCCGGATATTAAATGATAGAACTTTAAGTTTAAATGTAGCTCGCCTCCTTAGTCTTTTAACTTCTATTTTTACCGAGACTAGCTAGGTTTAGACATAACGTTTTTTAAAAAGGTGTAAATGATCAATAATGATAGCGTACAGTTAAATACTATGTCGTTTTGGTGAAATAGCTACCTTAATCGGTAGGTCTACCTAAATGTCAGCTATAATAATGATAATTGAAGAAGGGCATACTAATATAGGTTATTTGGACAATGAGGTGGACTATGTTGCAGTTTAAGCAAGACATACTAAAGGAAGCTGAGAAATTTATATATATCTGTTATAGAGAACTAGGTAAGAGTACGGAGCAAATAGAAGCAAGATTACAAGAGGTTCGAAAAAGTATTGAAAAGACTGGCCATTATGATCATACATATGAAGAACTAGAACACGGAGCAAGAATAGCATGGAGAAATAGTAACAGGTGTATTGGTCGACTTTTTTGGGACAGCCTTCACGTGATAGATGAAAGACGTGCTGAAACCGCAGAACAAGTTGCTGAGGCTTTAAACCGACATATTACATATGGCACAAATGGTGGAAAGATTCTTCCGACCATAACAGTGTTCAAGCCAGTAATCTGCGGTGAAGAACAAGTTAGAATATGGAATTATCAACTTATACGATACGCAGGTTATACTACTGAATTCGGTAGTATCGGTGACCCAGCTTCTATATCGTTTACAAAGTATTGTACTAAGTTAGGGTGGAAAGGAGAAGGAACACATTTTGATATTTTGCCGTACGTCATACAAATGAAAAGGGGCGTTCCGCAATGGTTTGACATTCCAAAAGACATCGTTTTAGAAGTACCAATCGTTCACCCTGAACTAGATGCTTTTTCAAAATTTCAATTAAAGTGGTATGGTGTTCCCTTTGTGTCTGAAATGAGGCTTGAAATAGGCGGTCTGCATTATACGGCAGCCCCATTTAATGGTTGGTATATGGGTACTGAAATTGGAGCAAGAAATTTAGCAGATGAAGATCGTTATAATATATTGCCAAAAATCGCATCACTAATGGAATTAGATACAAGTCGAGCATCGACATTATGGAAAGATAAAGCGTTAGTTGAGTTAAATGTTGCAGTTCTTCATTCTTTTAAAGAGAAAGGAGTTAGTATTGTAGACCATCATACGGCAGCGAATCAATTTCAACATTTTGAGACAAAAGAGAATCGCTGCGGACGTTCGTTAACAGGAGACTGGACATGGTTAATACCGCCAGTATCGCCAGCAACAACGCATGTATTTCATAAAGCATATGAAAATGAAACGATTACTCCAAATTATTTTTATCAAGAAAAACGGTATGAATAAAATAAGAATTTGAATTACGTTATTATAGCTATCACGAAATAAATATTTTTAAAAAACACGAGAATAGGAGCAATGTTCTCGTGTTTTTGATTACTTTTCAAATTGAACGGTATAAATTTTTTTACAAAAATCATAGTGTTCAAAAGTTATACAATCTTACCTGGAATGTTTCAGATTAATTTGCATATAACCCGTTCGAACCTCATATAGTTTCATAAAGTAGAATACGAGGAGGAAACATATGACTTTGTTTGAAGGGTTCGTTGTGGTATTCGTTGTATTATTTTTCTCCATTTTCTTTGGTTTTATGGTGTTAGGTAACAGAATAGCTCATGCCATAGAAAGGCTAACTGCTAGAGAGGCTACTAAACTACTATCTGAGATTGATGAAAAAATGAATAAATAACAATGTGGGTGACTTAACAGTTAGGTATCAGGCACCTTTTACACAAAATATAGTTGCTATTATAACAACTATATTTTGTGTAAAACGGGAGCGCAGACTTTTATGAGTTACCCTCATTTTTATGGTAGAATATGTTCTATAGTAAGGAGGGAGTTTGATAATTATGGAACAGGTGATTTATAAAGCGCATTTTGTCCACCCGTTGACAGATGTGCCGCTTATTATTCTATACAATAATGTTACTGGTCTTATATCATTTGAGAGAGATGAAGAAGTGATTAAGGTTATTACTTCAATGAAGGAGCTCCTACCGCAAGAAGTACTAACAGAGGAAAAATTATCAAAAGCTGATCATATTTGTCAGTCTGCATATCCAGCTGATTCACTGGATGAAGTAATTGAGCTTTTAGCAACAATTGGAATTAATACGAATAATATTCAATTTCAAAAAATATTGTTGCATTAATTAATCGTTTCGAATAAGAAAATAAACGATTAACCCTAAGACTGGGAAAAATAAAGTCCCTATTAAAACAATGACAGCATATTCCTTACTGTTGCCTTTACTTATAGCATCTCTGTAGGCCCAGATACTAGTAAATATGTTTAAAAGAAACAGTCCAACTACAAAAAAAATAATAAAACTGAATACAGCTAAAATATCCATATTATATTCTCCTTTACATAATTATGTATATATAATATATTACCAGAACTTATATGACTAGTTGTTTGTAGTATTACACTATGCAATAGTCCATTATTAATAATCAAACGTACTTACTACCATAACCATATAAAAAAGCTGTGCGAGTAGGAAATAATCCTAGGCACAGCTTTTTTGTACAGAATGTAATAGAATAAGTTGGTGAGACTATCCAAAATAGGTTCCGTCCTTAGTAACTATTCTACTTCCTATAAAGCTACTGATTACTCGTCATCAACAGGGTACACACCATTTTCATCATGTGTTTCTCTTCCTGTAAGCGGTGGGTTAAACACACAAACCATACGCATATCACCTTTAGTTGCACGAAGTAAATGCTCATCATTTTTATCTAATGCGTAAAGGGTATTGGCTTTAATCGGATGAATTTTATTATCGCTTAAAGTTTCTACTTCACCCTCACCTTCAATACAATATACAGCTTCTAAATGGTTTTGATACCAAATATGTGTTTCTGTACCTTCTTTGATAATAGTATCATTAACAGAATATCCCATACCGTCTTTTTTGAATAGTAGTCTACGGCTAATCCAGTTATCACTTTTTACTTCATTTTCTGTTCCAATAACATCTTCTAGTTTAATGACTTTCATTATCATTTCCTCCAGTAATTGTTTTATTATGAGAAAGATTTCTTGCTGTCTAGCTTGAGCACCCAGCGGCTAGTGGACTTCGCGCCCCTCCTTACGATAAGTCAACATCGACTCGCTGCACTCGTCGTGTTTCCTTTAATCTCATACGGGGGTGCTCCAGTCTCTACGCCGCTGAACGGGCACCTTCCGCTTTTCTATTTGTCTAGCTGCAGGCGCCATTGGCTCGAGGTCGCTTCGGTCCATCAAACGTGTCCAAAAATCAGGACACTTATTGTTGGCCCTCCAGCGCTTGTCGCCAATAAACAGGCGCCTTCCGCTTTTCTATTTGTCTAGCTGCAGGTGCCCAGCGGCTAGTGGACTTCGCGCCCCTCCTTACGATAAGTCAACATCGACTCGCTGCACTCGTTGTGTTTCCTTTATCTCATACGGGGGTGCTCCAGTCCCTACGCCGCTGAACGGACACCTTCCGCTTTTCTATGACGATACGACTTCTTTTTCTTTTACTAAGCTTTTAATACTATCTTCAATGATAGCGAAGCCTTTTTCTAAACCTTCATTATCAATTGTAAGGGCAGGGAAGAGCTTGAATACTTCATCGTCTGGACCTGCTGTTTCCATAATAAGCCCTCGTTCAAATGCAGCTTTGGCAATTTCTGAGGCTAAGCCTTCAACTTGACTTACAATTCCTTGCATAAAGCCACGGCCACGCACTTCACCTTTAATTTGTGGATATTTCACAGTAAGGCTTACTAAAAACTCGCTGATTTTTTTAGATTTCTCTTGGATGCTCTTTTCAAAAGAATCATTTTCCCAATACGTAAGTGCCTCAGTAGCTGTAACAAATGCTAAGTTATTACCACGGAATGTTCCGTTATGCTCGCCTGGCTCCCAAATATCGTATTTTGGACTAATTAGTGTTAATGCTAATGGTAATCCGTAGCCACCAATTGATTTTGATAAACAAATGATATCTGGTTTAATTCCTGCTTCTTCAAAAGAGAAGAATGTACCTGTTCTACCAACTCCAGCTTGAACATCGTCAATAATTAGTAAAATACCCCAACGACGACAAATGCTCTCTACTTTCTGCAGCCACTCGAAACGGGCAGCGTTAATGCCCCCTTCACCTTGGACTGTCTCGAGGATCATTGCGGCAGGAATTTCTACTCCACTTCCGTTGTCTTCTAAAAAGCGCTCGAGATACTCCAGAGTGTCGAGTTCGTCATTGACAAAGCTATCATAAGGCATTGTCACAACATGCTGTAATGGAATACCTGCACCTTTACGCTTGAAAGAGTTACCTGTTACTGATAAAGAACCAATTGTCATACCGTGAAAACCATTTGTAAAACTAATCACATCTGTACGACCAGTGACTTTTCTAGCAAGCTTTAATGCACTTTCGACTGTGTTTGTCCCAGTTGGTCCAGGAAACATCACTTTGTATTCCATATTACGCGGTTTAAGAATTACATTATTAAATTTCTCTAAAAACTCAGCTTTTGCTGCTGTTGCTTTATCTAATGAATGGGCAATCCCATCATTTAATATATAATCAACAAGTTTTGCTTTCATTTTTGGATCATTGTGTCCGTAATTGAGGGCTCCTGCTCCAGAGAAGAAGTCAATATACTCATTTCCTTCAACATCCCAAAGTTTATATCCTTTTGCTTTATTAAAAATAGCAGGGAAGCTTCGGCAATAACTTCGAACCTCAGATTCTAATTCGTTAAATATACTTAAATTATTGGTTTCCATTTTGATATAGATCCTCCTTTTAGTTGGTAAGAAAGGAATAAAGCATCAATCTAAAGAATTTGTGAAGTTTTTCACATGAGCCGATCGAATCATTCCAATTCCTAATACATTTTCTAATAAATATTATTTATCTTTATTGAATGGTCCAATTCGGAAAGTGAGTTCCTCTTCATGATCATCTCCAGGAAATAAATCTTCTGAGAAACACTCTAACACTTCACAGTTCGTATTGAGATCTCGCCCTAGGCGTCGGAATAGTGATTGAGAGGCCTGATTTGAAGGTGTAACAGTGGCTTCAAGATAATTAATATTTTGGCAACCTTCTCGGCTAATTAACTCTTGCAATAGATGAGATGCAAGCCCTTTTCCACGTTGAGAAGAATCGACTCCGATTTGCCACACAAAAACAACATCTTGCTTAGTAGGGGGGACAAAAGCTGTAACGAACCCTACAAGCTTGCCGTTTTCTTTTGCTACTACACAAGTTTCTGCAAAAAACTCACAAAACATGATGTATTTGTAAGAAGAATTTAAATCAAGAGTAGAGTTATTTACAAGTTCCCACATGGCGGCGCCATCTTCAAGGGATGGCTTTTCAAAAGTGACATTAGGAATGGATGGTTTAACTGTTTTTGTTAGTTGACTCATCGCTTTTCACCTACAAACCGCAAATTATTGTAAATAATAACGTATTCCTCCTTAATGGATGTTTTATTATTTTTTTCATTAGCTATTATAAATGATAAGGGGATGCTGTAATTAAAGCAAACCAGCTATTTAATGATAAACAAGGATTAATGATGATGACTTACGCTGCCATCTATTAAGAGCACGTATCTTCTATATTCCTCCCATATTGTTATGTTTTCGGACAATTTGAAAAAATGTGAGCAAATCTTACAAAACATGACGAATTCTTTTAACAGCTAGTGGTGATAAATTTTAAAAGCTAATGAAATCATTAAAAAAGCTAATCAATGAGCCTTTTGCAGACACCCAATGATATGAAATAAACATATCTAAAGAGGGTTGTACACACTCGACTCACTAATTAGCCTTATTATTAAGTATTAGTTAATACCTAGCTATTTCTTTTTCTTTTTTTTCGCGCGGCGGTCTGCAGCTGCTGCACGAGCATTTGCTTCGATGTCTTCAGCATCTGCTAATTCAGCAGAGTATTCAACATCCATGCCATCGTTTTGAACGTTAGCCACTTGTTGTTGCTTTTTTCTCTTTTTACCCACAAAAATCCCTCCAAACTTTTAATATAGATGTAGCAAAAGCTTTGCAAACATCTATTTCTATTTTGAGAAAGAGGGATAAGGTTCATGTTATAAAAAATTTTCCATAGTGTTTGTTATAGTGGTGACAGGCACCTTTAGTGTAATAAAGATGCCTGTCACCACGTACTACCTTGAGCGAGCTGCACGATCTGCAGCTTTAAAATCTGATTGATACGTTACTTGTTGAGCCTTCTTAAGAGATTGTCTTTCATGCTGGTCGCGACGCTTCTTTTTCTCCATGTTTTTCCTCCTAGTAATGAAGTAATATTTATAGTATGAGTATATAGAAGGAAAAATATTCTAAAGTAAAAGAAGTTCTTAATATACATCATTTATGAAGAATATTGTTTAACGCTTTGTCTATTGTTGAATAGGTGAACTTAAATCCATTATTGAGTGCTTTTTTGGGTATAACCCTTTGGCCATCAAGAAGTAAGGAGCTCATTTCACCTAATATGACTTTTAATGCAACAGAAGGAGTAGGTAACCAATGTGGTCGCTTTAGAATAGTTGCAATGGCTCTCCCCATATCTGTCATTTGAACGGGATGAGGTGCTGTTACATTTAACGCACCATGAATTGATTCGTTTTCGATGGCAAACTCAAAAATTCGGACAAGGTCTTGGATATGGATCCACGAATACCACTGTTTTCCTGACCCTAAAGCACCGCCAGCAAAAAGCCGATATGGAAGTAACATTTTGGGTAATGCACCTTCCTTTGGATCAAGGACTAAGCCTAACCTTGGAAGAACGGTCCGGATCCCTAATAGTTCAGCTTTCTTTGCCTCTCTTTCCCACTGGATGACAACGTCCTTTAAAAAGTTAGATTCTCCACCTTGATCCTGTTCTTCCGTGAAGGTTTCGGTAGTTGAATGTCCATAATATCCGACCGCTGAGGCATTAATAAAAATAGAAGGCTTTTGTTCCAGTTGTTCAAGTAATTTTATAGCAGCCTTAGTGGTTGTAATACGACTATTTAAGATTTGCGCTTTTTTTTGGTGTGTCCAGCGTCCAGAACCAATCGATTCTCCCGCCAAATTAATAAATGCATCTAATGGAGGAAGATTTTCAAGTGGATTAGCCTCGGGTACTAACCATTGTATATAATTTAAGTTTTTCTTCTTTTCTTTAGGTGTTCGCGATAAAATATAAACTTGATGACCCTGTGTTGTAAAGTGATGAGTTAATGCTGTACCAATAAAGCCTATCCCTCCAGCAATAGCAATATTCAAAAAACCACCGTCTTTCAAAATTTTTACAAGAAATGTTTAGTTAAGTATAAGTGATTTATATTTTTAGCAAAAGAAAAATAATTACTTCCTTATAATTTGTTCAAAAGGCTATTTTCTAAAATATTCGAAAACAGTTTTAAAATTAAATGAAAGTAAGAAGGTAGATGTCTATGGCTGTTATTACAAAAATTACAACACAAAAAAATAATACCGAACGTTTTAATATTTACATTGATAAAGGAAACGGTGAAGAGTACGGATTTAGTGTTGACCAAGATGTTCTCATTGCATGGCGTTTAACTAAAGGGATGGAAATAGATGTTGAAGCATTAGAAAAAATTTTAGCTGAAGATAAAATAAAAAAAGCATACAATTTAGCGCTATCTTATCTGTCTTATCGTATGAGGTCAGAAAAAGAAGTAATTGATTATTTAAAAAGAAAAATGTATGAGGAGCAGGAAATAGTTAATGTAGTTAATAAGCTTAAAGAATATAACTTTTTAAACGATCGAGATTTTGCATTTGCTTTTGTCCGTACAAAGAAAAATACAGGAGTAAAAGGTCCTAAAATTATTAAACAGGAACTCCAGGGAAAGGGTATTTATGGAAGTTTAGCCGAAGAGGCTCTACGTGAATATCCTTATTCTGAACAATTAGAGCATATTAATAAGTGGATAGAAAAACAAGCGAAAAAAACGTTAACAGAGTCTGAGCAAGCTTACCAGCAGAAAATTACGAGGCAATTATTAGCAAAAGGGTTCTCGTATGAAGTGATTGAAGAAGGAATTAATCAAAATTCATTGTCCTTTGATTTAGATCAACAATGGGAAGCAATTGTATATCAGGCTGAAAAAGTAAAACGAAAATACTTACACTTAAGTGAAAACGAGTATCGTTTTAAAATGAAACATAGGCTCTATCAAAAAGGCTTTTCAATCTTTTTAATTGATCAATACTTAGATAAAGATAGGAAAGAATAATTGTCATAAAATAACAACGAAGATATTGTGAAGTACTGATCAAACTTTGATATTATGAGTATATGACCAATTAAAGAAAGGGAGTATCCTTTTTATGAACAGCATGATAGCTTTAACCCCAATCCTATCCGTATTAGTATTTCTAGTTGTCATGAGAATGCCGGCAATGAAAGCAATGCCTATTAGTTTAATGGCTACTGGTATCTTAGCGTATTTATATTGGAAAGTTCCATTTGTTTAAATTGTAGCTTTGTCAATAGAGGGAATTATTATTGGTTTTCCCATTTTATAATAGAATGTTATTGGTTTGACCTTTAAAAATGAATTATAATAACATTAATGAATAAGCCGATGGAGGCGTAGTATATGGAAAAACGTTATAGTGATATGACTGAATTTGAACTACAAAATGAAATTGCTCAATTAAATGAAAAAGCAAAAAAAGCTGAGCAAATGGGAATGGCCAGTGAATTCGCTGTGTACGAACGAAAGATGATCATGGCAAAGGCATACCTCCTTAATCCAGAAGAGTTTTACCCCGGTGAAACATATGAAATGATTGATAACCAATCGAGCTTCTTAATTTCTTATATGAATGGAAGATTTGCTTGGGGGTATCGAAATGGAAGCAGTGAATTAGAGGGAGTTCCTATTTCTGTATTAAAGAAATAACCGAGGTCAACTTCAAGGAGAATTGCTTATAGAACAGAAATTATAAATTTCAAGGATCGGCTCAGTCCAGTCCATACGCCGCTAAACGGGCGCTTCCGCTTTTCTTGTTGTCTAGCTGCAGGTGTCATCGGCTCGAGGTCGCTCTTCGGTCCATCAAACGTGTCCAAAAGTCAGGACACTAATTGCTGGCCCTCCAGCGCTTGTCGCCGATAAGCAGACACCTTCCGCTTTTCTTGTTGTCTAGCTTCAGCGCCCAGCGTCTAGTGGACTTCGCTCCCCCTCCTTACGATAAGTCAACATCGTCTCGATGACTTTCGCCGTGTTTCCTTTATCTCATACGGTGGGGGCTCCAGTCCATACGCCGCTAAACGGGCGCTTCCGCTTTTCTTTTTGTCTAGCTGCAGGTGTCATCGGCTCGAGGTCGCTTCGGTCCATCAAACGTGTCCAAAAGTCAGGACACTAATTAGCTGGCCCTCCAGCGCTTGTCGCCGATAAGCAGACACCTTCCGCTTTTCTTTTTGAGTATAAAAAAGGAGAAGCAGAGGAGTTGCTTCTCCTTAAAATAAGGAAGGAAAAGGTTTGTGAAGACTAAAACGTTCAATGGGGCGTTTAACTAACACTAAGACTCCCACTTCAAGGCTTTATGGAAACAAGAAAGATGAAGTGAATAAGTGCCAGTAACAACCCGACAATTGAACACAGACTAAATGCGCCACGTCCTGTGGCAACGTCTGTGTGACCCACATTGTGTGAGCCTCAACTAACATTCAGTGGGGAATGAAGGAATACCCCCACTGAATGAAGTTTTACTTTATGAACGCTTTCTCGTTTGGACTTCTAGGATGATGTTGTGTTGACTTTGTTCGGTTTCACCGTTCACTTGATGGAATGCATGCTTAGGGTTTGCTCGTGGAGATTGAAATGGATCAGCATAATTTTTACCTCTTACCTTGTGCAAGGTAAAACACCTCCTAATAACCTAGAGAAATGAAATCAATATCATGAACGGGACTGATTCGATTGCTGCATCCGTGCTTGTGGATGATCGCGAATGGTACCATCGGCTCGCTTAGAAGAATACTCTTCTTTCGCTCGTGGCTCTCCCGAAAATGATTTGCGAAGTGGAAATCCTTTCTCTTTGTTACGCATCGGTGAACCCTCCTTCAACAACTAGTGTAAGTCCAAACCATGAAGCCGAATGTCTTGAGTAACAATCGCTTCTTTCATAGTATGAGGAGACATACGATTTGATATGAATGCAATAATTGTTAGAGGAGGTAATTTGCAGTGAATGAACGGTTTGAGCGTTTGGCACAAGAATTACGTAATAATCAGTTATTTTACGGCCAAGCAAGAAAATGGGTAGAGAGTTTATGGGAAGATTTTGAAGCGACACGCGCAAAAGCGGGTAGAACATATAAAGGTTAGGAAAAAAATAGTTGCTGGTCCATAACAGCAACTATTTTTAGTGGAAAAAGTGAAATCTAGACTTCTATAATGAACTTATGATTGGGTTGAGAGCTCGAGCTTTCGTTTTAAAGTTTCTTCACTATATACCCATCCCGTATACGAGCTTTGAATTTGGAGGTTATCGTCCAATTGGACAATGGCAACAAATGGATAGTGTCCTTTACTACGGTACCTTAAATCGATAAATCGGACTTCGTGATAATCATTGACCCGCTCCACTTCCCAGCGATAGGTAGGGGAAAAGGAAAGGAAAGCAGACAAGTTCGCATCCTTTCTTGCTGCATTGATAATTGGATCATCAGGGATAGGTTCAAATGGAAATTGTTCAAAAAAGTTAATTTTGTGATTTTTTGATTCAGCCACGTACAACATTTCTTTTGTTCTAATAACTAAATGCCACTGATTCCAACGAAATGTTGGTGATATAAACACATGAGTTGCATTTGGATGGAGAGACTTAGCATGAGCAATGACTTTTTTACGTGCTTGTAGCCTCCAAATGTAATACAGTATAAGTAGAAAATAAACAAATAAGAAGGTATATCCAGGGTCGAAGCCATAACGCCATAATATAATTCCGACAATATGTGCTAGAAAAATAAACGGATCAAAAATATTAATCGAACCAAGGGCAATCCATTTATGAGTAACGGGTCGTAAAGCTTGTGTCCCATATGCGTTAAATATGTCGACAAAAACATGAAGGAAAACAGCTAGAAATGTCCAAAGCCATAGATGTAAATAATTTGTCTCAGGAACTAGCATCGATATTCCACCAGCAATAATAAACGGCCAAATTAATATAGCTGGCAATGAGTGGGTAATTCCACGATGATTGCGTATGTAAACAGCATTATTTCTTAATTTGAGTACTGTATCAAAATCGGGTGCTTGTGACCCAATGATCGCTGCAACCATTACCGTTTGTCTCATAATAGGGTCATTTCCAACGACAGGATCTAATGTAGCAAGCCCACCGAGAGCAATTCCCATGACAACGTGAGTTCCCGTATCCAAGTTTGAACTACCTCCTTTCGGTGAAGCTTGAATGGATAAGTAACCTGTTTTTGTATTAGATCTTCGACAGTCATTACTTTATTTATACCCGAAATTGCTGTTATTAAAAAGGGGGAATTAAGATTATGACACAATCTTTACAAATTTTTATGGAGTATAAAATAAAACAAGAAAATATTAACGAATATGAACAAGTTATGGAGCATATTATCGCAGAATTACCGAATTTTGAAGCAAGTAACATGCAGTGGTTCGTGGCAACTGACCAACCTCACTTGTATGTTGAAATGTTTAAAGTCCCGACAGAAGCTCATTATGTTGTCTTGAAAAAGTTACGTCAAGATGAAGAGCATTATCTTTTTAGTAAAATCCATTCAATGGTTGAAGGTGGAAAAGAAAAAATTCATTGCTGGGCATTTCGTGCAATGAAAGAAGTGTAAAAGCGGAGGGTTAGAGCTTGATAGAAATACTACAAGAATTTAACATAAAAGGATTTCAAAATCAGTTAGTCCATTGGTTTGAAGAACATAAACGAGATTTACCTTGGCGAAAAACGAAAGATCCGTACCGGATTTGGGTTTCTGAAGTGATGCTCCAACAAACTCGAGTCGATACGGTCATTCCTTATTATAATAATTTTATACAGAAGTTTCCTACTTTAGAGGATTTAGCATTTGCAGAAGAACAGCAAGTTTTAAAAGCATGGGAAGGCTTAGGCTATTATTCACGAGTGAGAAATTTACAAGCTGCAGTTCGTGAAGTCGCAGAGGAATACGGTGGAGTGGTGCCTGACACTAGAGAGGAAATTAGTCAACTAAAAGGTGTAGGCCCTTACACAGCGGGTGCTGTTTTAAGCATTGCTTATAATAAGCCTGAGCATGCTGTAGATGGAAATGTAATGCGTGTGATATCGAGAATTCTCTTAATTGAAGATGACATTGGGAAAGCAAAAACGAGAACCATTTTCGAACGAGCTCTGTCTCACATGATTTCAGAAAAAAAACCGTCAGAGTTCAATCAAGGGTTAATGGAGTTAGGTGCGTTAGTATGTACTCCGAAATCACCAGGGTGTTTATTATGTCCTGTTCGTGACTACTGTCGGGCTTACCATGCAGGTAAAGAAAAGAGCTTGCCCATAAAAGAAAAGAAAGCAAAAGTTAAAATTAAAGACATGGTTGCAATTGTTATACGAAACGAGAAAGAAGAAGTTCTTATTCAACGTCGTCCTGACACCGGGCTGTTAGCGAAACTATGGCAATTTCCTAATGTAGAAGCACCGAAAGAAACGGCTATGCAACAAAAGTGCCTAAGAGAGTTTCTAACTGATGATTTTGATATAATCGTTGAAATTGGTGAAGCTGTACAAAAGGTAGAACATGTTTTTTCCCATCTTGTATGGCATATAACCGTATATGAAGGAACCCTTTTACAAAATCAAAAAATGAATGGTGATAATACAAGATGGGTAGATGCAAATTCGATTGAAAGCTATCCGTTTCCAGTTTCGCATCAGAAAATAATTGAAAAGCAAATGAGAAGGTGAAGAAATGAATCTTAATTTAGAGAATAGAGTCGTATTAGTAACAGGTGGTTCAAAAGGAATTGGCAAGGCTATTGCCAAAGGATTTATTGAAGAGGGTGCGCAAGTAGCTATAATAGCAAGAGATATTTCAGTTCTAGAAGAAGTGAAGAAAGAGTTAAAAGATGTTGTATGTATTACTGCAGATTTAATGAACAGTTCTGAGCGAAAAAGAGCGTTCGAGCAGTGTATTACTCATTTTGGAACACTTGATATCCTAGTCAATAATGTAGGTGGAAGTAACGGTTCAACAACTTCAGAGACAGACTTAGCTCTGTTTGAAGAAGCGATGCAGCTGAATTACTTTTCTGCCGTTCACTTTAGTAAGCTAGCGCTACCAATCATGAAGGAAAAGAAGAATGGAAGTATTATTAATATTTCTTCAGTTTTTGGTAGGGAATCCGGTGGGAAACCGACATATAATAGTGCAAAGGCTGCGATGATTAGTTTTACAAAATCACTTGCAGATGAAGTCATTAAGGACGGTATACGTGTTAATGGAGTAGCTCCTGGCTCCATTTTGCACCCTACTGGAAACTGGCAAAGACGTTTAGAGGAAAACCCTGAAAAAATCAAAGAATTTGTTAATAATGAAATTCCTGCAGGGCGATTTGGTACAGTAGAAGAAGTTGCAAATACAGTCCTTTTCCTGGCGAGTGAGAAAGCATCGTGGGTAGTTGGGGCAACGTTAAATGTTGATGGTGGACAATCAAAATCTAATTTTTAAGGGGGAAACCGGATGTATTCGGGAGAACAGAAGAAAACAGTATATGATGTAATTAAACGACGTCGTGATGTAAGATCATTCATTAATAAAGAGATTCCTGAAGATGCGATCATGAACATCATTCAAGCAGGTCATGATGGCCCATCGGTTGGTTTTATGCAACCATGGAATTTTATTATTATTCAATCGCAAGAAGTGAAAGAAAAATTGGCTTGGGCAGCAAATAAAGAAAAAAGAGCACTTGCGATTCATTATGAAGATAAAGATGAACGACATCAGAAGTTTCTTGGTTTAAAAGTTCAAGGGTTAAAAGAAGCACCGATTACGATTTGTGTGACGTGCGATCCGACTCGAGGAGGCTCGCATGTTTTAGGCAGAAACTCGATACCGGAAACAGATATCATGTCAACCGCTTGTGCCATTCAAAATATGTGGTTGGCTGCAACAGTGGAAGGGTTAGCATTAGGTTGGGTAAGCTTTTATAAAAAGAATGATGTAAGGGATATATTGAATATTCCACCTCATATTGATCCAGTAGCCCTTTTATCGATTGGGTATACTAATCACTATCCAGATAAACCCATTTTAGAAGCAGAAGGTTGGGAAAAAAGACAACAGTTAGATGGACTTATTTTTGCAGAAAAATGGGGAGACAAAGTAGAATAAACGTTTGAGGAAAAGGGAAGCTACATGGCTAAATGGTCCGTCTCCAAGTAAAATTTCAATAGACGCTTGTTAAAGAAAAACATATGCAAGTTGTGATGAAAACAATTGATTTTCAATAAAATCCCCGAGCGGCTTTAGATGCCCCGCGTTGGCAGTAGATAAAGTTAAGACTGTACTTGTAGAACAATCGATGCCAGCACATCTTGTACAAGCATTAGCAGCAAAGGGATATCAAGTTTAAATTGCCCCATATTCAGGTAGTTTCGGTAGAGGGCAAATTATTTGGAGAGACTTAAAGACGGGTGTCTTAGCGGGAGGAACTGAGATACGGACAGATGGAGCAATTGCTGTCTGGTAAGAGAGGAAGTGCAACATGAAATTACAATGGGAAATTTTTAGCGCTTTTTTTAGAGTCGGTATATTTGGTTATGGGGGTGGACCTGCGTCCATCCCTCTTGTTCAGAAAGAGGTTGTTGAGCGATATAAGTGGCTGGAAAATGATGAATTTGGTGATATATTAGCAATTGGGAACACATTGCCTGGGCCAATTGCTACGAAAATGGCTGGTTATATCGGTTATCGTGTTGGTGGATATATTGGGATGGTGAATGCCATAATTGCATCAATTGTTCCTACAATTGTTTTAATGATCGTATTTTTAACATCATTAGCAGCGTATAAGGACGAAGCATGGGTTCAAGGGATGACACATGGTGTTCTCCCGGTCGTCGGTGTGATGTTGGCGGTATTAACTTGGCAATTTTTTGATAAAGGAAAAGAGGGACTTGGCTGGTGGAAAACATCATTTTTAGTCATCATTTCATTAGTTATTATTGAATTTTTAGGTATTCATCCAGGGATTGTGATTGCACTTCTCCTTACTTATGCACTAGTAGGCAGGAAAAAGGCATCTAGTGAAAAGGTGGCTGGAGGCTCATGATTTATATTGAGATCTTTATTGCATTCTTTATACCTGGGATTATTGGCTATGGCGGAGGTCCGGCTTCGATCCCGTTAATTGAACATGAAGTGGTCCATCGATACGGATGGATGACAGTAGATGAGTTTGGAGAAGTACTTGCTCTAGGTAATGCATTACCAGGTCCAATTGCTCCGAAAATGGCTGGATTTGTTGGTTTTGAACAAGGTGGAGTACTCGGAGCAATCGTTGGTGTATTTGCTACTGTAGCACCTTCACTCATATTAATGATTGCATTATTAAGTTTGTTATATAAATTCCGTCATTCACCTAAAGTGAAAAAAATGACTATGTTAATTCGTCCGACAATCGCCGTACTTTTGGGTGTATTAGCCTATCGTTTTTTTTCCTCTTCCTATGAAGCGACAGGAATATGGCAAACAGGATTGCTAATCATTGTTAGTTATTTCCTTTTAGAAAAGTGGAAAGTTCATCCGGCTCTAGTCATCGCAGGAGCACTAGTCTATGGAGCGGTGTTTTTAGGTTGACTGAACTGTAAACAACTAAAAATAATAAAAAAGAGGCTGAAAATGGAGAAGGTACAAAGTCAGCCTCTTCTTTATCATGATAATTTTTTGTATGAAGCTACATAAGTTTATGAATTTATTCATCATTTTCCATTAGATGAATTTCTTCGAGAGCTTGTTTGGTTTGAGGAGTGCCTAGTTCATAGATTTTTCGATAAATTTGATTTAGTCCGCGTTGAGTTTCGCGCCGATCTGCCTCGGCAAACTCCTCATTAAAGTGTTTGAATGTAAATAAATCGGATAACTCTAAATCATGAGCTTGAACTTCTTTTAATAATTCTTGTAATTCTCTGTATTGTTCGTCTGAAGCTTCAATTTCATATTCAATCATTTGCCCATCCTGTACAGGTGTTCGACTAATGTTGTCCATACTAATTGGGTTTAGATTGACGTAGTAAACTTCTTTTTTCACCAAAATACTCCCCCTTACCTCATTTTTGTTAGGTTTTGCAAGAGGGAGTAATAATAAACATACGTTACGGTTTTATTAATATATTACCATTATATTTTTTGCTTTCTAGAGCTACATGAGCTTCACTCGCTTCTTTAAAGTCGAATACTTTAGCAATATGAGTGAATAGCTTTTTTTCAGCAAAAAGGTTAGAGATGTTTTCACCTGCATTTATTAACTGTTCGGATGGTGTTGTAAATAATAGTACGCCTAATAATGCTGCATTTTTCATATTGAGTAGTCGCCATGGTAGAGTAGGTGTATTATTTTTTGGTGAACCGATCGCGACAATTCTTCCGCCATTTGATAAAACTTCGAAGTCTGTCTCCATATTTTCGCTTAATGACATATCAAGGATTACTGGGACGCCTTGATTGTCAGTCCTCTCTTTAACGGCATCCACTACATTTGTTTCAGTATATAGGATTACTTCATCAGCACCTGCATCACTCGCAATTTTTGCTTTTTCAGGTGAACTAGCCGTAGCGATAACATTTGCTCCATGTTGCTTTGCAAGTTGTACTGCTGCATTTCCAACAGCACCTGCTGCACCGTAAATTAAAACGGTTTCTCCCCTTTTTAGCTGAGCGCGGTCAAAAAGGGCTAAATAAGCAGTCATGAAAGCCATTGAGAGTGCAGCACCATCTTCTTCACTTAAATGACTAGCAAGTGGAAAAAGTTTTTCTTCTGGAACAGAAACGTACTCTGCCGCTGTACCTTTAATATTAGTACCCCAAACACGATCGCCCACTTTCCATTTCGTTACGTTTTCTCCTACGTCAACGATTGACCCACCTAGGTCAAAATGCGGGATATAAGGAAAGTGATCGACAGGACGGATACCCGAACGAAAATATGTATCGACTGGATTAATTCCACTAGCTCCTACTTTGACAATAACTTCACCAGGCTGTGGATTTGGTTTTTCTACTTCAATTATTTCAAGGACTTCAGGTCCACCGTATTTTTGATAAACAACTGCTTTCATTTTTATAACCATTCCTTTCGCTTCTCCTCCTATAAAATCAATTTTAACCGATTGGCTGCTTCTATTAGCTGCTCTTCTTTTTGGACTAAGGCAATTCGCACATAGCCTTCACCCGCACGACCAAATGCATTTCCAGGTGTAACTACAACTCCAGCATCTAATGCAGCAAGTGAAAATGACATTGATGTATATTGTTCAGGAACTTTAGCCCATACAAACATACCTCCATCAGGTTGGCGAACGTTCCAACCAATGTCTTTAAGTGCATTCATAAATACATTTCGTCTTTGTTCATAGGTTTGACAATGCTTTTCTAAAAAAGAGAAGTCTCCAGTTAGGGCTTCAACAGCTGCCTTTTGCACCGGCAAAAAGACCCCGTAGTCTAAATGAGATTTTAGCACGGCGAGGGGATTTAGAAAGTTTGTGTCACCGATAACATATCCAATTCTTGCACCAGCCATATTAAAACTTTTGGATAAAGAATTAAATTCAATTGCCGTTTTTTCAGCACCAGGAATAGAAAAAATACTTAACGGTGTTCTCCCGTCAAAAATAAGTTCAGAATATGCGAAATCATGGATGATTAAAATATTATGGTCTAACCCAAAATGAATAAGCTTTTCAAAATAGCTGCGATCCGCAAGCGCAGCCGTTGGATTTCCTGGATAGTTTGTAATCATTAACTTTGCACGTGTTCGGATGTCTTCTGGTATGGAGTTTAGGTCTGGCATAAATTGATTTTCCTCCGTATAAGGAAGGTAGTAAAGCTCAGCACCAGCAATATGAGCACAAGCTGAATAGATTGGATATCCAGGGTCAGGAACGATAATTACGTCACCTTTATCTAGATAGGCTAGAGCGATATGTGCTAATCCATCTTGTGAGCCCATAAGCTGAAGGACTTCTGAAGGTTGAATTTCAACATCATATCTTTCTCTATAGAAATAAACAACGGCTTCATTAAATGTTTGAGTGCTATTGATGGCATACTGATAGGAGTCGTCATGGAGTACTTCATTTGCAAAATATTTTCTTACGCTGAGTGGCGGTGGTAAGTCTGGACTACCAATACTTAAATCAATCATATCTATTCCTTGACTGATTTTTTCTTTTTTTCGTTGCGCCATTTCAGAAAAGACGCTTGTCGTTAAGTGATTTAATCTTCGTGATGGTGTTATCATTGTTCATCCCCCAAACATGCTTTTACAAAATAGTCTAACGGAAAATAAAACATATGCCTATCCATTTCACTTATATTTATTAAGATTCACAAAAAAGAGGCTAACTCAATCTCGTAGATAAGACCCACGGTTTACGATAAATGTAGGTTCTTATCGTGGGACTAAAAGGGGACATTAGAGAGTTAGCCTTTTTAGTTAAGGAATATAAATTTTTAGGATGTCTAGCTACAGGTGTCATCTGCCCGAGATCGCTTCGATCCAGCAAACGTGTCCAAAAGATCAGGACACTAAATGCTGGCCCTCCAGCGCTTGTCGCCAATAAGCAGACACCTTCCGCTTTTCTTGTCTAGCTGCAGCGCCCAGCGTCTAGTGGACTTCGCTCCCCCTCCTTACGATAATTCAACATCGCCTCGCTTTCGCTCTGCGTGTTTCCTTTATCTCATACGGTGGGGCTCCAGTCCATACGCCGCTGAACGGGCGCTTCCGCTTTTCTTGTCTAGCTGCAGCGCCCACCGACTAACGAGACTTCCCTCACCGCCGTACGATAAGTCAACATCAATTCACTAACGTTCATTGTGTTTCCTTTATCTCCTGTGGTTCAGTCCAGTCCGTACGTCGGTAAACGGGCGCTTCCGCTTTTCATATTAATCATAATGAAGTTGGCTACCATGTTCATAATCAGCTTCTCGGTTAAAACCACCTCTTTGTTCAATTTCTTTAATAATTTCACGGTGTATTGTTACTCCTTCAGAATTTAAGTATGGTGTCATTTGTTGTAAGCTTTTATGAAAGTGAGCTAATTCTTTATCAGACCAATCTTTCTTTGGCATCATTGATAATTCAGTCATGTCACGTCCTACGTACATTCATATGTCCTCCTTATTTTATAAGTATCTATAGTGTTTCTGTAGTGGATGTGTCCTATGCAGGGCAGCATTGAAGTGGTAAAAGTAACTAACGGAATAAAAGTTAGATAATATACTGGGAGAGAAATTATATTTAAGTAAAAATTTTATGGATAAAATGTTGACCTCCAGGACAAATTAATTCTTGTGGAGGTGAGACTCATGAATAACAACCAACAAAATCAAGCTTCAAAAACTAACGCTCAAAAGGTGAGACAGCAAAACGCTGCATCAGCTCAAGGGCAAAGCTTTAACACTGAATTTGCTAGTGAAACTGACGCACAAAAAGTACGTCAGCAAAACCAGCAATCAGCTGCACGCAAGCAACAACAAGCAAATCCAAATCAACAAAGTCAATAATCATTTATTGACGCAAGGCACTTTCTGAGAGACGTTCAGAAAGTGTCTTTTTTTAGTTGGAGGAACCATTTTAGTTCAAATCATTCCCATAATCAGTAATTAATTTTTTTATAAAAGATACAAAATCCTCTCATAAAGCATATTGAGTCAAAGTGGACGTTTTACTACAGTTTAAAATGAGAAAATAAATAATTATCTTATTCATTTTAAAATAAATTTGAAAAATGTATAATAATATAGATAAAACTTTTTTGAAGGCGAAATAGGTGGTTTAGTTCAACAGCTTCTTTAGGAAGGAGAAACGTAATGTTTTGGAAAAAGAAACGTAAAAAGGAGGAAGAAAAACATCAGGAAATTGAAGTAACAATTGACGAAGTTAGACAGGCTATTAAGCAATGTGCCAGTGATATGCCAATAGGAATATCATTACGTTCGTTAGTTCTCGATGATTATTCCATTAACTTTGAATTGTTAAAAAGTATTTTAAAAGGTATACCGAAACAAAAATTTTATATGTCAAAAGAGACGTTTGAAGTATTTGAAGACGCTGAAAAGGCAAGAACAATGGATAAAGTACAAGTTGCAGTCGATCAATATATCAAAGAGAAGCACGAAATACCAGTGATACCCGGTGATCCAGCATTTCGAATTAATTACTTTCTAATTAAGGAATATTTACATCATGAAGAGCCAGATTATCCTTTATATATCGATCCTGATGATCGACTAGTTTCACACCGGCGTCCAAATCGTTAAGCGAGAAAGGAGTAATACATGGGTTTCCCCAAGACTGGAAGTGTTATCGAAATCCAGAGTTATAAGCACAACGGCTTCATTCATCGTGTTTGGGAAGAAACTGTTGTTCTAAAGGGGACGTCAAAAGTAGTAATTGGTGGTAATGACCGTATATTAGTGAAGGAAGCAGATGGCCGTCAATGGCGGACACGTGAGCCAGCAATATGTTATTTTGATGCCAATCATTGGTTTAATACGATTGGTATGATCAGATCCGACGGGATTTACTATTACTGCAATTTAGGTTCCCCCTTTACATGGGATGAAGAAGCGTTAAAGTATATTGACTATGATTTAGACATAAAAGTTTTTCCTGATATGACATACAAGCTTTTAGATGAAGATGAGTATGCTGTTCATCGAAAACAAATGAACTATCCAGAGCAACTCGATCAAATTTTAGAGCGTAATGTCGAAGAGCTTGTTTCCTGGATCCATCAACGAAAAGGACCGTTTGCTCCTCAATTTGTTGAAATGTGGTATGAACGATTTTTACAATACCGACTGTAGAGGCTGACTCAATAAGTATCTGTGCTCCTATTCTTGAATATGGTGCAACCAGTAGGTAGCATCTATACATGAAAAGGTGCCTGATACTTTATATTTGAGTCGCCTTTTGTTTTCAATGCATTAACTATAATTTTTATTAAAGAATATGGGGGGATAAGGACTGGGATCTATAAGAAGGTATTTAAAGTTTGTAAAACCATATTGGAAAGTAGTGGGGTTAACGGTTTGTATCGGGATTTTCAAGTTCGGAATCCCGTTACTGACCCCGCTTATTGTTAAGTATGTCATAGATGACATCGTATTAGCAGAGGCGTTGCTGCAAGATGAAAAGGTTTCGAAATTATTATGGGTCATGGGAATTATGTTTTTTATATTTGTTGTCGTGAGACCACCAGTTGAATACTATCGGCAGTACTTTGCTCAATGGATTGGAAGTAAAGTATTGTATGATATTCGGAAAAAATTATTTTCTCATATTCAAAAATTGAGTCTTCGTTATTATTCTAATCGAAAAGTTGGAGAAATTATTTCAAGAGTGATTCATGATGTGGAGCAAACGAAGAACTTTGTCATCACTGGACTTATGAATATATGGCTTGATTTATTTACTATTTTAATTGCATTAGCCATCATGTTTTCAATGAATGCTTGGTTAGCGCTAGTTGCCATATGTATGTTTCCGCTTTATGGGTTTTCCATTAAGTTTTTTTATTCGCGACTAAGGCATTTAACGAGAGTTCGTTCACAAGCTCTAGCTGAAGTTCAAGGACATCTTCATGAAAGAATTCAAGGAATGAATGTCATTAAAAGTTTTGCCTTGGAAAATTACGAGAAAAAACAGTTTGCAAAACGTAATAATCAGTTTCTTGAAAAAGCTCTTGATCATACACGATGGAATGCAAAAACCTTTGCTGTCGTAAATACTATAACGGACGTCGCACCGCTTCTCGTCATTTTTGTGTCTGGTTATTTCGTCATTTCAGGCAGTCTTGAAATTGGTGCAATGGTGGCTTTTGTCATGTATATGGAGCGCCTTTATAATCCTTTACGACGGCTCGTTAATTCATCAACAACGTTAACGCAGGCTATTGCTTCAATGGATCGGGTTTTTGAGTTTATGGATGAGAAGTATGATATAGTCGACCTGGATTATGCTACACCATTAAAGTACGTAAAAGGTGATATTACATTTAAAGATGTAACGTTTCGATATGAAGTAGATAGCTTAACGGTAATTAGAGATTTCAATTTAGATGTAAAGGCTGGAGAAACGATAGCCTTCGTAGGGATGAGTGGTGGAGGAAAAAGTACGATCATAAGCTTGATCCCTCGTTTTTATGATGTTACAGAAGGTAGTATTGAAATTGATGGACAAGATATTCGCGATTATAAAGTTCAAAGTCTACGTGATAAAATTGGGATGGTTCTACAAGACAATATTCTTTTTAGCGATACCGTTAAAATGAATATTTTGATGGGAAACCCAAATGCATCCGATGAAGAAGTGGTTGCTGCAGCTAAAGCTGCTAATGCTCATGATTTTATTATGAATTTACCTAAAGGGTATGATACCGAAGTAGGTGAAAGAGGAGTTAAGCTCTCAGGTGGTCAAAAACAGCGGATTGCCATTGCGAGAGTGTTTTTGAAAAACCCCCCAATCCTGATTTTTGATGAAGCAACATCCGCTCTCGATTTAGAAAGCGAACACTATATTCAAGAAGCTTTAGAAATACTGGCCAAAAATCGAACGACATTTATCGTAGCACACCGTCTTTCAACGATTACTCATGCGGATCGTATCGTAGTGATCGAAGATGGAAAAGTTGTAGAAATCGGCACTCATGAACAATTAATAAGTAAAAATGGTAGCTACAAAAGATTGTTCGAAGTCCAGCAATTGAATTAGTAAAGTGAAAGCTCCTGTTACAGATTTAGCATTAATGCTAGCGGGAATTACGGTAATAGCTATTCAATGAAGATTGGTTATAAAACGAAATGGATAGTAAGTAAATAAAGAGTGTAGAATTTCGCTTTCACTTTAGAAAGTCTGCTAAATGTAGCTTGGAGTGCTAAGCTTGCTCAAAAACATTCAAAAAAGTTCTCAGAGAAACGTCCCAAGTGATTCACTTCACCTGGGACATCTCAGAGGATTTTTTAAAAAATTAATATAACTTTTCGATGATGTCTAGCTGCAGTTGTCATCGGCTCGAGGTCGCTTCGGTCCATCAAACGTGTCCAAAAGTCAGGACACTAATTGCTGGGCCTCCAGCGCTTGTCGCCGATAAGCAGACACCTTCAGCTTTTCTTATTCTTCTTCTTTTTGCATAAGTACTTTATTTTCATTTTTATGATACGTGAAAAAGCTATCGACAAGCTGGTCTAAATGTTCTAGTTTCTCTTCATATTCCATGATGTGAGAAATGATGGGGAGAAGGTGGAGCCATTCTTCTTTACTAATTTCCGCTTGCTCATATAACTCCAAATAACTTTCCATTAAAGTTATTTTTCCTTCATCTATTTCTTCTAAAATGTCTGGTTTTAGTTGAGAATGTACTTTTCCTGCGTAACGCAGAAGAATTCGATTATGATAATCTGTTAAACGTCTTAACTGTTCCTTTAGTAATTCCTGTAGATTTTCAGGCATATGAAACAATTCATTTTCACGGCGGTCTAGGCTTTTTAGTATAGTAGAGATTTTTTGTCCACATATAATCATTTGTTTAAATAAAACGACTTTACGGGCTTTGCTATATTTATTTTTTATAAAGTAATTTCGTTCCTCTTTATATAAAAGGAAGAGGTTTTCGAGCTTAACCATTTTCTCATGAAGAACCGTTTGATCTTTTCGCATCGCTTTATGGTCCGCGTCTTTTCGTATAAATAACATGGTCCATTGAATGGTTTGCTCTGTGTATTCGACGACCTTATAATAAAGCTTCGTTTCATAGCGCGGCGGGATAAACACTAAGTTGACGATAAATGCAGCGAAAACACCAATGATAATGAGAAGAAAACGAATGGAAGAAAACTCAATAAAGTTTTCAACGGGGCTTTCCATAATTATAATGATTGTTACTATCGCTAATGGTATGGTTGATGCTTCAAGTTTCAGTTTGATAATAATGGCAATTGCAATCACAGTGACTAAGCCAACAACGAACGGATCGGGTCCGAATGTAAGAACAAAGATAACTGCAAGTACAGCGCCAATAATATTTGCTTGAATTTGTTCGAGTATCGTTTGGAAAGAACGATAAATGGAAGGTTGAACTGCAAAAGTTGCAGCCAGTGCCGCATAGGATGGATTATCAAGTCCAATCCAAATGGCTAAATATAATGATAAAATAATAGCCAACCCCGTTTTAAAAATTCTTGCACCTAATTTCATAGACGTACTATCCTTTCATCGACAACACCTAAAATATAAATAAGCTAGCACAATGACGTAATATACACCCTTATTAAAAAATAATCAAGAGAATTTACGATTATTATAAATAAGCTTTTCAAAAATTGATTGAGCTTAAAGGTATTGTTAACAAAAAGGGAATAGAAAATGAATAAAAGAAATTAAATTGTCTATGATACGAGATCGGCATTTATTTAATTAACAAGAAAAATAATGCTCGATCATCTACAAAAAAAACGCCCTCATTTATTATGAGGGCAATTTTGATATTATTCTGTTGATACAGAAGGGTCAGCCTGTTGTTTAACAGGGATGATTTGCATGAAATTAGTCTCTAGGTCTTTCATTAGGTCTGAGATTAATGCAGCTTCTTCTGTTTGGCCGTATTCATTTAAACGCTCTTGATATAGGCCTAAAAGCTCAGTTAGATCAGATATTCCAGTTTCTGAAAGAGGTTGTAATTCTACTTTAGCGCCTTTTGCAATACGAGCTTGTAATGCTTCTTTTGTTAAGCCTAGTTCTGGTTGATGACGAAGGTAAACAACGCCACCTGTCATACCAGCACAAATCCATGGACCAGGATCGCCTAACACAACACCACGTCCATTTGTCATATATTCAAACGCAAATCCTTTAAGGTTTGCATTTACACCAAGGTTTGCATAATGCTTTTCTTTTAATGGTTTGGTTAATCTTCCACCGAAGATCATGTCTGCACCGGATAAACGAATACCTGCGCGGGCATCGGCATTTCCTTGGAACATAAATACGCCTTTTTGTGCACCGTACCCAGCTCCTTTACCGACAGAACCATTATAGAACTTACCATTTTTACCTTTTGCTTTAAAAATCATCATTTGACCACCGAAAGAAGTTTTACCAATTCCGTCTTGTGCGCCACCATCAACATGAATTGCGATACCTTCACTGTTATAAGCACCAAGACCGTTTCCGGGGATCGAACCATTTTTAAAGCTTAATTTGACTTCAGGAAGAGTACGATAAGAACCATCTAAATGACCTCTCACACGGTGACAAGATACGCGACTTCCAAGTATTCTTTGTTCAGCTGTAACTCCAGAGAATTCTCGAGATTTAGTTAAATCTTCCACGTTATAGTCGAGATATTCAGCTCCAGCGGCAACAGCCAGTTTAGTTTCTTCGCTTGAAGCAGTAACTTCATGCTGTGGAAGCATTGGAACATCTTGAGCAGGAATGACTTCAAGCATATTGCTTAAATCCATTAACTCTAGACCGCGTGTTTGCTCGAGTAAATCCGATCGGCCAACAAGATCCTGTGCATTGTCAAACCCGAGTGCGCCAGTTAATGCTTGGAGCTCTTTACCGAACGTTGTAAAGAGATTCATTAACCCTTGAACAGCATTATCAAATTGACGAGGAACGAAACGACGAAGGCCATGTTCTTTCGCTTGAGCCTCGGATTCAATTTGCGTAGCAATACCAACATGACAAGTGTCTAAGTGACAGCCACGGCAAGTCGTACAGCCAACCGCGATCATTGATAGAGTTCCGAACCCAACACGGTTTGCACCGAGTAGCATAATTTTAACAACATCTAACGCACTACGCATACCACCGTCTGCCCATAGTTCAACTTTATGACGTAAACCAGATTCTATTAATGCGTTATGTGCTGCTTTAATTCCGATTTCAACAGGAAGACCAACGTGCTGAAGTGCATGAACACGAGCGGCTCCCGTACCACCATCAAATCCACTTAATGTGATGTAGTCAGCACCAGCTTTTGCAATTCCGACTGCAATTGTTCCGATGTTTGGAACAACAGGGACTTTAACACAAACCTTCGCTTGGTCATTTGCCGTCTTAATTTCGGTAACCATTTGAGCTAAGTCCTCGATCGAATAAATATCATGGTTATTTGAAGGTGAAATTAAGTCAGAACCTAGTGTAGCATTACGAGCGGCAGCAACTTTAGCCGTTACTTTTGATCCCGGTAAATGTCCACCTTCACCTGGCTTTGCTCCTTGACCAATTTTTATTTCAATTAAATTGGTAGAGTTAATTAGCTCAGCGTTTACACCAAAGCGGCCAGAAGCGACTTGTTGGCCTCGTGTATTAGGATATTTGCCTAACATATCTTTGATTTCGCCGCCCTCACCGTTAAAGCTAATCATGTTTAAGCGGTCAGCTGCTTCTGCATACGCTCTAAAAGCAACTTCATTTTGAGAACCAAACGACATCGAACTTATAATGAAAGGAAGGCTGTGCTTATTTACACCAACATTAACTTTTTCAGCATCGATTTTCGCTTTAGATTCTTTAATATCAGCAAGGTGACGAATTGAAATAGGGTTATTTTCTTCTTGTTCCTTTAACTTTTGACTATACTGACAGTATTCTCCTGAACCTGAAGCAATATCTCCAATTGCTTTCCAAATACGCGGGAAAAAATGGAATGATTTACCTGGACGTGCTTTATCGTTAGCGAAATCTTCAACACGATCTAACGCATCTTTTTTCATTTCTTCGAAGTTATAACTTAATTCTTCAGATCCTAGGAAATTAACGATGTTCAGAACATCTGCGATTTCAGTATTTAAGCCAATTGCAGAGAAAAGTCTTCCATAACCGCGTAACTCATGAATACCAATAGTAGAAATCACTTTTTCTAAACCTTTATTTAAGGCTTCTGTTACTTTAATAACAGGTTCATTTGAATCGCCACAAACTGTTGCAATGAGTAGATACGGGTTAACAACATCTGCTCCTAAGCCGAAAATGACGGCGATATCGTGCAAGCTACGAATGGATCCAGAACGTACCAATAAAGAACAGCTGCGACGAATTTGTTTTTTCGTTAATCCTTGATCAATCGCCGATGTAACAAGATGTGGATCGAGCCATAGGTTTCCATCAACATGTGCTTTTGCATCATCAATTATGATGAGCTCTTTTCCGTTTTGAACAGCCTCTGTTGCTTCTTCGATAAGGCGGCCTAATGCTTCTGCAACACTTTCTTCATTTGTAAAAGTGGCGGATAATACATGGCTACTATCAAGGTTTGTGTAATATTCTACGACTTGATCATATGATGGATGAGCTGTTTGTTCTGTTAAATAAAGACCAGCTTCTCCTTCCACAACGATTGGAGAAGAAAGTTCTAAATTCGTATGACCTTCTTCACGTTCGAATAATGAAGGACGTTTACCTAAAATAACGCGGGTAGAGAAGTGCTCCATTTCACGGTCACGGTCAATCGCTGGATTTGTAACGACAGCGACACTTTCTTTTATAAAATCAGCAATGTTTTTACGTCCTTGATGTAGAGCAGCTAAAGGAGCGTCATGACCAAGTGAACGGATCGGTTCAACACCTTTTTCTGCCATTTGCTCAACCATTTGAATGTGCTCTCGATCCCATCCGAACGCAGCATAATGATTGTTTGTTACCTTCAATGGTAAGTTTGTCACTTTGTTTGTAGTCTCGAATGCAGGAGGGTTAAGTCTTTTATAACTACCTACTACATTTAATTTTTTATTTAGACGTTTGTAAACTTCTTCTTGATACTCATCTTGGAAATACACAGACAAAGTATCATCATCATTCCATTTAAGGCCGACTTTTTCACCGGGAGCTAAAGGCTTTGGTTCTGATACAAATTCAGAAGAAGGAATAATCCCTTGTTCTGATGCAAAATAGTAAGATGTTTCATTTTCAATCATCCATACCGGACGCAAGCCAAGTGCATCTACACTAAATGCTGCTTCGTTTCCAAAACGGGAAATAATCCCTGCAGGTCCTTGGGCGAAATGTCCCCAAGCTTCTCTTATATAAGCGTATAAATCTTGTAAATGTTCAGGTAAAGCTTTGATTTCATTAACGATTGGAGGAAATAAAATATCTAATACTTCAAATAAGCTGTATCCATGTTTATAAATCATCGTTTCTATAACACGGTTTAAATCTTGAGAGTCACTCGCCCCGTCAACAAGTGGAATATCTACCATACGTGCTTCATCACGAAGTTTGGCGATTGTATTAATTTCTCCGTTATGTCCAATGATGCTAAATGGTTGAACACGGAAAAAGGTAGATAATGTGTTTGTCGAGTAACGGTTATGCCCAAGTGTCATCGTTGAAGCTACGAGTGGATTTGCCAAGTCATCATAATAGCGAGGTAATACATCACCAGCACCCATTACTTTGTAAATGACATAATAATTACTTAATGAAGCGACATGAACATTCGTATCTTCTTCAATATCAAGCATTAAATTAAAAATCGCTAAATCGAGCTTAGAAGAATCAAACTTTGGCAGTAATGCAATTTGGAAGAATACAGGCTCTTCTTTTCGACCTAATGGACCTAATGCGTCACTATTTGTGACTTGGTCGGTTTCAAAGACCAGATTAAATTCATGTTTAACAGCTAATTGGCGAATACGCTCTTTCGCTGCATCTGTATCTATTTTTTTATCAATAAATAAATGACCGACCACAAAGTCAGATCGATTAGCAAGACTGCTGTCCATATTAGCAGCAGATAATTTTTGTTCCCACACTTTTTTAGGAATATCAATGTGAATTCCCACTCCATCACCTTCGTCGTTAATAAAGCCGGCACGGTGATTCATTTTAACTAAGGCATCGATACAGTCATCGATGTTCTTTTTAGTTGGTTTCTTCGTTTTTTCCATGACAGATACAATTCCACAGCTATCATGTTCAATCGTGTTAAAGTTCTTAAATGTACTTGGACTCCATGTTTTCTTCATTTGTTTGGTCAGAATTTCTGACCTTCACCTCCTAAGGTTGAAAGTGCATGTTCGAAAAATTAGCAAGCAGTTAGTACCTAATGTTAAAAAATCTGACAAAAAATACCGAAAAAATTTTAAGTCGATGCAAGAAACTAGTTCCTCGTTCGTTCGTTCTTTCTGTTTGTGAACTTTTCGAACATCCTTTTTGACTATAAAACATTCCTGATTATAGTTTCCTAACATATCAAAATAGAACCTCTAAATGCAGGTTCTAATTGTCAGAATTGTATAGCAAGTATATCATGATCAGTGAATAAAATCAATTATTTTTATTCATTTTCATGTAATTGGCATTCAAAATTGACAAGAGATTGACGTTTGTTAAAACAAGAAAATGTTGACTATGTAAGCGTTTACAATGGGTGCAGTAGCAAAAAAACCAGAAAAGCATTTTCTTTTCTGGTTGTATTGAATGTATAAATATTCATTTTGCCATTTTTGTAAACGTGTGTTTTACAGCAGTGAGTGTATCCGTTATATCTTGTTCGGTATGAGCTATAGTAAGAAACCATGCTTCATATTTTGAAGGTGCTAAATTAATGCCTTGTTCTAACATAAGTTTAAAGAACGTAGCAAACATTTCACTATCACTTTTTTCAGCTTGTTCATAATTGGTAATTTTCTCTTCGGTAAAGTAGACCGTTAAAGCACCCTTTAGGCGATTGGTTGTGATTGGGATGTTGTATGTTTTTGCATGTGTTAGTATGCCATCTTCAAGTATTTTACCTAATTTGTCAAGATGTTCATATAGCCCCTCTTCTTGTAGAACTTCTAAACAAGCGATGCCGGCACTAATAGAAGCGGGGTTTCCGGCCATCGTTCCTGCTTGATAGGCAGGGCCAAGCGGTGCAACCTTTTCCATAATTTCTTTTTTTCCGCCGTATGCACCGATCGGTAATCCGCCACCAATAATTTTTCCAAGTGCAGTCATATCTGGTTCAACGTCTAACAGATTTTGGGCTCCGCCATACATAAAGCGGAATGCGGTTATGACTTCATCATAAATGACTATAGCCCCAGCTTGGTGAGCCAATTCATTTACGCCTGCTAAGAACCCTTCCTTAGGTTCGACGATACCAAAGTTACCGACAATAGGTTCTACTAAAATGGCAGCTACTTCATCACCCCACTTTTCTAATGCTTGTTTAAAGCTGTCGAGGCAGTTAAAAGGAACCGTAATGACTTCCTTTGCGATGGACTGAGGTACGCCAGCAGAATCGGGAGTGCCGAGTGTAGAAGGACCAGAGCCAGCTGCAACTAATACTAAGTCGGAGTGGCCGTGGTAACACCCAGCAAATTTAATGATTTTATCTCGTCTAGTATAAGCTCTTGCGACACGGATTGTCGTCATCACTGCTTCTGTACCTGAATTGACAAATCGGATCTTTTCCATTGAAGGAATGGCATCTTTTATCATTTTTGCAAATTGAATTTCCAGGTTTGTAGGTGTCCCATATAACACACCATTTTCAGCAGCTCGAGTGATAGCTTTTGTAATGTGGGGATGGGCGTGCCCTGTAATAATCGGCCCATATGCTGCTAGATAATCAATGTATCGGTTCCCGTCAACATCCCAGAAGTAAGCCCCATTACCTCGTTCCATAAAAACAGGAGCTCCTCCACCTACCGCTTTATAAGATCGAGAGGGACTGTTTACACCTCCAACAATATGTTCTACAGCTTCTTTATAAAGTGTTTCAGACTTTGTATGATTCATTTTTATAACTCCTCTTAACGTAATTTGCCTTCTTTATTTTACCATAAGCCTCGTTCTTGAGCGAAAACAGTGATTGCGTTACACTATTTTAGTTATAGAATTTACGTCCTCTTCTTAAATATGAAGAGTGAGGAGTTTTCTCAGGAAAGGTGATAACAAGTAATGGGGAATGCAATAGAAGTACGTAAGTTAAGAAAAGAATTTAAATCCTATTCTAGTCGTTCTGGATTGGCCGGAGCATTTCGTGATTTATTTACAAGGAATTATAAAGTGTTAGCGGCTGTTGATGATATTTCATTTGAAGTGAAAAAAGGAGAAATGGTAGGGTATATCGGGGAAAACGGTGCAGGGAAATCAACTACGATTAAAATGCTTACTGGGATATTAACTCCAAGTGCGGGGGAGGTCGTTGTTAATGGAATGAATCCTCATAAAGAAAGAGAACGATTTGTGCGAACAATTGGTGTTGTGTTTGGGCAACGGTCACAGCTATGGTGGGATATCGCTGTACAAGAATCGTTTCGACTACTAAAAAAAGTTTATAATATACCAGATGAACAGTATGAGCCTCATATAAAGGAAATTATTGAAACATTAGATTTGGAGCCGCTGTTAGATAAGCCTGTTCGAAAACTTTCGTTAGGACAGAGAATGCGGTGTGAACTTGCGGCAGCCTTGATCCATAACCCGCCGCTTTTATTTTTAGATGAACCGACGATTGGCCTTGATGTACTTGTTAAATTAAAAATTCGTGAATTTTTAAAGAGAATCAATGAAAGATTTAATACGACTATTCTTTTAACGACGCATGACCTAAGTGATATTGAAGCTTTATGTGAGCGAGTGATCATGCTTGATGAAGGAAAAATAATTTACGACGGCTCCCTAGCTAACTTACGAGGGAATTGGGGACAAGGAAAAGAAATTCAGTTCCAGTTTGATGAGGTTGTTTTACAACAAAGTTTAGTAGAAGCAACGAAGGATCAACCGGTTGAATGGAAACAAGGTAATCAAGAAAATGTATGGGTAGCTATTGTTCAGCAAGAAGAAATAGTTTCTCAGATTATTAGTTTAGTTGCTAGTCAATTTAAGTTGTCGGATATGAGAATCAACGAAGTTTCGACTGAGGAAATTATCCGTAACATTTACGAAGAAGGTGTTTTTTATGGCAAGTAAATATGTGGAGATGATTCGTATTCGTTTCCTCATGATGCTTGCCTACCGTACAAACTATTATAGCGGCATTTTAATTTATAGTATTAATATTGGTGCGTATTATTTTTTATGGATGGCAATTTATGGAGGGAATGACGAAATACAGGGGCTTTCTGTCATACAAATGACAACATATATTGCGGTTGCTTGGATGGCAAGAGCGTTTTATTTTAATAATATTGACCGTGAGATTGCACAGGAAATAAAAGAAGGGAAAGTAGCGATTGAACTCATTCGTCCATACAATTATTTAGGAATGAAGACTATGCAAGGGCTTGGGGAAGGACTCTTTCGATTGTTTTTCTTTTCGGCGCCTGGCTTGTTGATCGTTTGGTTCGTGTTTCCGATCACGTTTTCAGCAAGTGCTTTTACATGGTTACTCTTTAGTATTTCTCTAATGTTTAGCTTTATTATTAATACACAGATTAATTTACTCACTGGCATTTTAACATTTTTCTTATATAACAATACTGGGTTGATCCGAGGGAAACGTGTCGTTATTGACTTGTTTTCTGGGTTATTATTACCGATTAGTTTTTACCCGATTTGGGCGCAAAATGTCATGACACTTTTACCGTTTCAAGCGATTAGTTATATTCCGAGTATGATTTTTACAGAAGGGTTTACTCGAAGTGAAGTATGGCAAAGTTTAGCTATTCAATTCTTTTGGGCTCTTATATTAATTGTCCCGATCCAAGTTTTATGGATAATTGCTAGAAAACAAATGGTAGTACAAGGAGGCTAAAATATGTTTCATATATCAATGTTTTTTCAATATGCCTCTCAATATTTAAAAACAAGATTAACTTATCGAGTGGACACTATTGTTGAAATTTTATCTGACTTATTATTTCAAGCGGTTAGCCTCGTTTTTATCCTCGTTGTCTTTGGTCATACCTCTGTCTTGAGTGGTTGGAACCGGGAAGAGATCATTTTTATTTATGGTTTCTTCCTTGTCCCTTTTGCGATTTTCACATCCTTTTTTAATATATGGGATTTTAATGAAAGGTATATTGTAAAAGGAGAAATGGATCGTGTTTTAACACGACCGATTCATAGTCTGTTTCAAATCGTGCTTGAAAGGATGGAGTTGGAATCGTTATTTGGAGTAATTACAGGTCTTGTAATTATGATTTATGCAGGAATTCAATTAGAATTGACATTATCCTGGTATGACCCGTTTATATTTGTAGCCTTAGCTCTGGGTGGGGCCTTAATTTACGGTAGTATATTTACAATGCTTGCCAGTATTAGCTTTTGGTCGGATAGTAAAACGGATTTTATGCCGATGATGTACAATATCGGAAATTATGGTAGATACCCTGTTGATATTTATAATGGAGTGATCCGATTTATTTTAACTTGGATTTTACCATTTGCCTTTGTGGGGGTTTATCCATCTGCTTATTTTCTTGGGAGAGAAGAGTGGTTTGTATATGCGGCGTTGACACCGGTTATGGGGATCGTCTTTTTTACACTCGCGGTCATGATTTGGAATATTGGTGTCACTAAATACCGAGGTGCAGGCAATTAATATTGACGAAGAGCAGTGTCTCTTCGTACTTGTTTGAAGAAAGTATAGCTTTTTTAGAGGATGTCTAGCTCCATCGCCCACCGACTAGCGAGACTTCCCTCACCTTTGTACGATAAGTCAACATCGACTCACTAACGTTCATCGTGTTTCCTTTATCTCCTACGGCTCAGTCCAGTCCATACGTCGGTAAACGGGCGATTGCGCTTTTCTTATTGTCTAGCTCCATCGCCCACTGACTAGCGAGGCTTCCCTCACCGCCGTACGATAAGTCAACATCAATTCACTACCGTTCATTGTGTTTCCTTTATCTTCTGCGGTTCAGTCCAGACCGTACGTCAGTAAACGGGCGATTGCGCTTTTCTTATTGTCTAGCTCCATCGCCCACCGACTAGCGAGACTTCCCTCACCTCTGTACGATAAGTTATCATGAACGAAACTAGCCCCTTACTCGTAATATCGTAGATTATTTTGGCTAAGCTGTTTAATGAAAAAAACCAAACCAAAACAGAGCTACATTACGAAAGGAGCTAGTATTATG
>NZ_JAFLJM010000011.1 GCF_017745675.1 Alkalihalobacillus sp. BA299 | reverse complement strand
ACTCCATGTAAAGTTTAAGTGGAGAAAAATTAAGTAGCTTTTCTCCTATTAAGGTTGCCCAGATTTAGCTGAAATTAAAAAAATGGGGTACGTATTTGACAGTTTCGTTCATATCAGTCAACATCGGCTCGCTGCTGCTCCACGTGTTTCCTTTATCTCATACGGAGTGCTTCAGTCCATACGCCGCTAAAAGCTTAGCTTTACTAGATTATACAGTAATTTTATAGGAACTTAGTAACTGTAAATCGTTTTTTTCTTTTTTTTCTGTAGTAATTCAGGCATAGGGTTTATAAAATATGAGATAAGTTTTCTGAATGTTCATAAGTGACTCAATAGGTGGATTATTTTCAAAATATATAAAAGTGAGAAAGGCTCTAGCCAAAATTGTTCTCTGTCTACCTGTTATTAAATGAATAGCCGAAACGATAGAAGGGGTGTATTACATGGTGTCTATGGCGGAAGAAGCAAAAAAAATTAAAGAAGATATTGTAGCTTGGAGAAGAAAACTTCACCAAAACCCAGAGCTTAGTTTTGAAGAAGTAGAAACATCTAAGTTTGTCCAAGAAAAACTAACGGAACTCGGGATCGAATTTCAAGCTCCTGTTGCTAAAACAGGTGTAGTAGGAATCATTAGAGGAGAAAAATCTGGACCAACCGTAGCCTTACGAGCTGACATGGATGCCTTGCCGATTCAAGATGAGAAGGACGTTCCGTATGCATCTAAAGTAAGTGGTAAAGCCCATTTATGTGGCCATGATGCTCATACGTCTATTTTATTAGGGGCTGCAACACTTCTTTCTCAAAATCCACCGACTCATGGGAATATAAAACTCCTTTTTCAACCTGCAGAAGAAGGATTGGCTGGTGGAATGCACATGGTTGAAGAAGGAGTCTTAGAGAATCCAAAGGTGGATGCCATTGCCGGACTACATGTCCATCCTACAGCAGACACTGGGTATGTTACGGTTTGTCCTGGGGTTGCAATGGCGTGTGCTGATCATTTTGATCTAGAGATCATCGGAAAAGGTGGACATGCTGCTCATCCTCACATGTCGATTGATTCAGTAACTGTAACGGCACAAGTGATTTCAGCACTTCAACAAGTCGTAAGTCGTACACTAGACCCTCTAGTACCGGGTGTACTTACGATTGGAAAAATTGATGGTGGCTATGCAAGAAATGTAATTGCTCCAAAAGTAAGGTTAGAAGGAACAGTTCGCCTTTTAGATCCTGAGCTGCGAAAAACGGTAAGAGACCAAATGGACCAGATTATAAGTGGTGTTTGTAACGCATTTGGAGCTACATACCATTTTGACTATCAATTTGGTTATCCACCAGTTCAAAATGATAATTCACTCATTCCACTACTTGAAGAAACTGCCAATAAAGTGCTGGGGGAAAATACTTTATCTGTCGTAAAACCAAGTATGGGTGGGGAAGATTTTTCATACTACGCTGAAAAAGTTCCTGGGATCTTCTTCCGTCTTGGTATAAGAAACGAAGAGAAAAATTGTGTTTATCCAAATCATCATCCACTATTTGATATTGATGAGGATGCACTACCATACGGTTCGGCAATGCTAGCGGAGTTTGCTTTAAATTATATTAAAAAGCATACAAAGGAATCAGTATTAACTAATCCTTTACCAAAGTAAGTTAGACACCGAAGTAAATTATTGATTTGCTTCGTCTATAAATCAAAACAAACAATTTTTTAGGGGGTATTACAATGAAGAAAAACCTTTGGCTAACATTAATGATTTTTTCACTAGGTGTATTCATTTTAGTTGCATGTAGTGGGGGATCACAAGAAACATCAAAAACAGATGATGAGGAAAAAACTCCAGATTCTGAAGTGACAGAAGCAGGGGATGATAACACAACATTAACGATTGCAATGGGAACTGACATTGTTAGTTTTGACGTTCATGATCACTTGAATACTTCTACTGAAGCAGTTCATGATAATATGTTCAACTATTTATTTAAAAGAGACAATGAAACTGGAGAAATTAAGCCTGAGCTTGTTGATACATATGAAAATATCGATGAGACAACTTGGGAATTTAAGCTTAAAGAAGGAGTTCTTTTCCATAACGGCGATCCGTTAACTACTGAAGATGTTAAATACTCTTTAGAAAGAGTTGCATACGATGATGGTTTAAGAGACCACGCGAACTACCGTCAAATTAAAGAAGTTGAAATTATTGATGAATTAAACTTTAAAATTATTACACATAATCCAGAACCAGCTTTATTAAACCGTATTTCACGTATTGGTTCAGGGATTTTACCGGCAAAGTATATTGAAGAAAATGGATTTGATCATTTCTTAGCGAATCCAGTTGGAACAGGTCCTTATCAGTTTGTTGAGTGGGTACGTGATGATCGCATCGTATTTGAACCATTTGAAGACTATTTTGAAGGCAAAGTAGATACTTGGGAAAAAGTTGTATTCCGTGTGATTCCTGAAAACTCAACACGTGTCAATGAACTATTAACGGGTGGAGTAGATATCGCTGTAAACGTACCACCAAGTGAGTGGGAACGTGTAGATGCAAACGATGGGACGTCAATGAAATCAGAAACATCTAACCGTACATTAATGCTCTTCTTACGTTCAACGGAAGGCTATCCAACATCTGATGTAAGAGTACGTCAAGCAATCGACTATGCAATTGATAACAAAGCGATTACTGAAAATGTACTTAACGGTGCTGGTACAACGACACTTACTCGCGTGGCTCCTGGAAACTTCGGCTTCCATGAAGACCTGTATGGAAAATACAACTATGATTTAGAAAAAGCAAAAGCGTTATTAGAAGAAGCAGGATATCCTGATGGATTTGAAATGACACTACATTCACCACGTGGCCGTTATTTACAGGATGCTCAAGTTGCTGAAATGGTTGGCGGTATGTTAGCTGCTGTAGGTATTAAAGTAAACATTGACTTCCTAGAGTGGAGTAATTTTGTTGAAATGCGTGCGGCTAAAACGAATAAAGATGCTTACATGCTTGGATTAGGAAACTCGATGTTTGATGCTGACAATGCACTGGATTGGTACCGTTCTGCGCGTTTTGAAGGAGAAACAGATTATAAAAATGAAGAGGTTGACCGTTTATTAGCAGAAGCCGTACAAAATATGGACATCGAAGAGCGTGAACAGCAATATAAACAAATTCAAGAAATTCTAGTAGAGGAAGTACCTCACATCATTTTACACCAAGAATCGATTAATATCGGTATAAGTGACCGTATTAATTACACACCTACAATGGATGAAATGTTATACGTACCGACTGTAACAAAGAAATAAAATAGTTTAATAGGAACACTCTAGGGTTAGGGATGTACTTCATACCTAACCCTAAAAAATATTAAGGGGTGAAATAAGTGGGGAATTATTTAATCCGAAGGCTATTGCAAATTATTCCAGTCCTATTCATTATATCTTTTATTGTTTTTAGTCTAGTTTTTGTTGCAGGAGATCCTGTTGCTCTAATGTTGCCTGAAGATGCAACAGAACAGGATGCACAGATTTTACGAGAGTCATTGGGGTTAGATAGGCCATTCCTTGTCCAGTACGGAAGCTATGTTGTAAAGCTTATACAAGGTGATTTTGGGGAATCCTTTCGTTATAGCCAGAGTGCCCTTCCTATTGTTTTAGAACGCTTACCAGCTACTTTAGAATTAGCGGTTGCCGCGATGATTGTAGCGATTGTCATTGCCATTCCTTTAGGGATTTGGTCAGCAACGAAACAGAACTCTGCGTTAGACCTTATTGCAACAGGAGGAGCTGTTTTAGGAAAGGCTATGCCTAACTTTTGGCTAGGGATTATGCTAATCTTGCTATTTTCAGTAACATTAGGAATGTTTCCAGTGTCGGGAAGAGATTCGATTGCTCATCTAGTTCTTCCAGCGATTACTCTAGGAACAGGGATTGCAGCAGAAATGACTCGTTTGATCAGGTCAAGCATGATTGAAATTCTTAGTCAAGACTATGTTCGAACAGCAAAAAGTAAAGGATTAAAAGATCGAGTTGTCGTTTACAAACACGCCTTTCGAAATTCTTTAATTCCTGTTATTACAATTACAGCATTACAGACTTCTACATTGGTCGGTGGAACCTTAATTACAGAAACGGTATTTTCATGGCCAGGATTAGGACAATTGTTAATTCAAGCAGTTAATACACGTGATATGGCCATTGTACAAGCCTGTGTGTTTATTATTGCAATCATGGTTATTGCGATGAACTTGCTTGCTGATATTTTATATCGCTTATTAGACCCACGGATTAAATATAATTAAAAAACTAAGAACGAAAAAGGAGGATAACGGCATGGCACAAGCTCCTCAAACGACAACAAGTAATGAAATTCCGAAGACAGCAGTGACCAGGAAACGCCCAAGCGCTTTGGTCCGTTGGGTAAGGCTTTTGTTAATGAGTAAAACTGGTACAGTCGGGTTTCTGATTGTACTATTAATGGTATTCACTGCAATTTTGGCACCACTGATCTCACCACATGATCCGACAGAGATCAATCCAGCAAATATGCTTCAACCTCCTATGTGGATTGAAGGTGGAAGCAGTGAGCATTTATTGGGTACAGATAATCTTGGCAGAGATATATTAAGTAGGATCATCTATGGTTCACAAGTCTCTCTATTAGTTGGAATTGCTGCAGTAGTACTAGCAGGGATTATTGGTGTATCTGTTGGTCTTATTGCTGGTTTTTATGGTGGTTTTATTGATAATGCACTTATGAGATTAGTAGATTCTTTTTTAGCTATTCCAAATATTCTTTTTGCACTAGTGATCCTTAGTGTATTTGGTCCGAGTGTCATCACCTTAATTATCGTATTAGGTGTAACCAATTGGGTGAACTATGCCCGCCTTGTCCGCGGTGAAGTTCTCAGTATTAAAGAACGTGAATTTGTTAAAGCGGCCCGTTCCATCGGGGTTAAAAATCATAAGATTATTTTAAGACATTTGCTACCTAATGTCGTTTCTTCTTTTATCGTTATTTCAACATTAAGTGTTGCAACTACAATTATTTTAGAAGCTTCATTAAGTTTCCTTGGCTTAGGAATTCAGCCCCCAACCGTTTCTTGGGGAGGCGTCTTAAGTGATGGTAGAGATTATCTTGCAACAAGTTGGTGGTTAGCTACATTCCCAGGAGTAGCCATTACAATCACTGTTTTAGGGATTATCTTTTTAGGAGACTGGTTGCGAGATGTACTTGATCCTCGTTCTCAAGGAGTTCGGAAGTAATTAAGGAGGTGTCATTATGAGTGAAAATTGTTTATTAGAAGTAAAAGAGTTAAAAACTTATTTTCGTACTGAGAATGGAGTTATTCCTTCTGTAGATGGTGTTTCTTTTGAATTACATAAAGGAGAGACGCTGGCTGTTGTAGGTGAGTCGGGTTCAGGAAAAAGTGTAACTTCTCTTTCAATTATGGGATTGATCGGAACTCCAGGAAAGATAGAAGGCGGGGAAATAAATTTTGAAGGAACGGATTTAACAAAGGCTTCGAAAAAGGAAATGAGAAATTTAAGAGGAAATGAAATTTCGATGATTTTCCAAGAGCCTTTAACATCATTGAATCCTTTGTTTACCGTTGGAAATCAAATATCAGAAGCAATTATTTTACATCAAAAAGTGAATAAAAAAGTAGCCAAGACTAGAAGCATAGAGATGTTAAAAAAGGTCGGTATTCCCCGTGCAGAAAAGGTTTTTGATGCTTTTCCGCACTCTTTAAGTGGTGGAATGAGGCAACGCGTCATGATTGCGATGGCTCTATCATGTAATCCAAAATTACTTATTGCCGATGAACCGACGACAGCACTAGACGTTACAATTCAAGCACAAATCTTAGAACTGATGAGACAACTTACTCGTGACTACGGAACGTCCATCATGTTGATTACTCATGATTTAGGTGTGGTAGCGGAAATGGTCGATAAAGTCATAGTCATGTACGCTGGCCAAGTCGTTGAACATACCGATGTCTTTACACTTTTCCGTGAGCCGAAACATCCATATACAAAAGGGTTATTAGATAGTACACCGAAAATTCACGAACTAAAAGAAGAGTTAGACTCGATTGAAGGGACTGTACCAAGCCCGCAAGATTTCCCAGTCGGCTGCCGCTTTCAACCGCGCTGTAAGTATGCGACAGAAAAATGTGTTGAAGAAGCTCCTCCTTTAGAGGAAATCGCTCCAGGACACAAAGTACGATGCTGGTTACATGAGGAAAAAGAGGTGACACTCTAATGGGTAATAAAGAAAAGTACTTACTAGAAGTAAAAGGATTGAAAAAAAGCTTCGATGTTTCCGAAGGCTGGTTAAAAAGGAAAAAGCAATATTTACGAGCCGTTGATGGTGTCGACCTTTATGTAAAAGAAGGAGAAACCTTAGGGATTGTTGGAGAGTCGGGGTGTGGAAAATCAACAACTGGAAATTTAATTATGCACCTTCTTGAACCGACAGAAGGGGAGATTATATTTGATGGTATTAACCTAAGTACACTTTCACCTGAAGAGCTACGTAAAAAGAGAGCGGATATTCAAATGATCTTTCAGGATCCGTTTTCGTCTTTAAATCCGAGAATGAGAGTCTTTGATATTATTGCAGAACCTTTATTAACACATAATGTGGCTAAAGGAAAAAAACTTGAAGAAAAAGTGTATGAGTTAATGGATGTGGTAGGTTTAGACCGATCGTATTCGCGTCGGTACCCTCATGAGTTTAGTGGTGGTCAACGTCAGAGAATTGGGATTGCTAGAGCGATTGCACTAAAACCGAAATTAGTTGTTTGTGATGAACCTGTATCCGCTTTAGACGTTTCCATTCAGTCTCAAATCTTAAACCTATTAGCCAAACTTCAAAAAGAGTTTAACCTAACTTTTATTTTTATTGCTCATGGCCTACCCGCAGTAAAGCATATTAGTGATCGCATTGCTGTTATGTACTTAGGACAAGTGGTGGAATTAGCTACAAAAGAACAGTTATTCCGTATGCCGATGCATCCTTATACGGAAGGGCTTCTATCAGCGGTTCCTATTCCGGACCCTACGTTAAGAGATAAAAAGCAACTTGTTGTGTTAGAAGGCGATATGCCAAGTCCGGCTAATCCACCTTCTGGGTGTAGATTCCATACTCGTTGTCCGTATGCTGATGTAAAATGTAAAGAAGAAGTGCCGCAGCTTATCGAAAAAGATGATGGCCATCAAGTAGCGTGTCATTATCCTCTTGTTGAAGGACAAGGTATTGTGGTGAATAGCTAAAAATTGGGAGTGATTGTTTTGGAATATACACTAAATCGTGAACAAGAAATGTTAGATTTAATTGAACAGTTAGTCAACATAGATAGCGGCTCGTATGTTAAAGAGGGAGTCGATAAAGTCGGTCGCATTTTAAAGGGGAAGTATGAGGAACTCGGGTTTCATGTGGGAGTGATTGAACAAGAAGAACTAGGAAATCATCTAGTCATCAAACATAAAGAGGCTATTGATCCTGAAATTTTAATTGTTGCCCATATGGATACGGTATTTCAAGAAGGAACAGCAAGTGAACGCCCATTTACCATCAAAGGTGACAGAGCGTATGGGCCAGGAGTCATTGACATGAAATCGAGTCAAGTTTCTGCGCTCTATGCACTTAAAGCATTAGTTGAAACGAAGGATGAAGCATATAAAAATGTGGAGATTATCCTAAATAGTGATGAAGAAATAGGCTCTCCGACTTCAAGAGCATTGATTGAGGAAAAATCAGTAGGTAAAAAATATGCATTAATCATGGAACCAGCTCGAAAAGACGGCTCTTTAGTGTCTGCACGACGAGGAGGAGGCTCCTATACTGTAAGTGTTAAAGGAAGAGCCGCTCATTCTGGTATTGAGCCAGAAAAAGGGAGAAGTGCAATTGAAGAATTAGCGTATAAAATTGTGAAATTGCATGAACTCAATGACCATGATAATGGGATTTCGGTCAATGTGGGGCTAATTGAAGGCGGAGCTTCGGTCAATACGGTATCTCCTAATGCTGTCGGACATGTCGATGTACGTATCACTTTGCCAGAACAAGCAGAAGAAATGGAAAAGCGAATTCAAGAAGTTTGCGCGACAACAGACGTAAGTGGGACTGAAATTGAGTTATTAGGCAATATTAATCGTCCTCCGATGGTAAAAAACGAACAAACAAAAGAGCTTTTACACATCATTCAAGAGGTTGGTCATGAAATTGGGCTAGAAGTAACTGACACACAAACAGGTGGGGGCTCAGACGCTTCATTTACATCTGCTCAAGGAATTGCAACAATTGATGGTCTAGGACCAGTAGGTGGTAATCCACATAGTGAAAATGAATATTTGGAAATCCCTACTTTAACAGAAAGAACAGAACTACTGATGAAAACGATCCAAAGAATATCACGGTGATCTTGAACCACTATAGGAGAAAATATAATTTTAAGTATGAAGAAAATAGTAATTGACAGGAACTGAGAAGATATTAAAGTCTTCTCAGTTTTTTCACATTACCCCTATACTTTACTTCTATATTACTTAATTTTAATAAATTTATGTCTATATTACTGATTTTTGGGTAGAATTGGATTCTTTTAAAGGGAAAGGCCTATACACTAGGAGGGTCTTACGGTTCAATTTTGTGAAAGAAAAATGACAGTGATTGTTTGTCGCAAAAAATAATGCTATGATTTTATAGGTGTTTGTAAATTGTCGAAAATTAGCATGTGAATCGTTTGCCGATGAACTTTTAATGGTTACTATAGGCTTTTCGTAAAATAGCAACAATCTTTTAGAACGGCTATTTTATTTTCAAAACCTTCACGCTATGCGTGAAGAGCCAAGCATCCGCTTGGCTTACGGTCCAAAAGCTAAAAGCAACAATCTTTGAGAAAAGAGTCTTTAGAAAAGAACTTTACTAAAAAAGGAGGAACCATAATGACGTTGTTGATCATCTTGTTGTTTTTAGCAAGTGCAGGATTGTTTGTCTATTCTTTCTTTGCTAAAGACTATCAATCTGAGGTTACAAATCAAGTAAGTAATGTACAAATTAATTTGATGAGAGAAATTAATGAATTAAAGGATAAAATGAAAGACGAAGAGGAAGGAAGAGTGAAGCGTGGATAAACATACTGCAAGAGGATTGTCGATCGGATTTTTTATCACTGGTATCGTTTTGTTACTTTTTAAATCAGTGCTTGCACCAGCCCATATAACAGCTGAAGAGCCAGTGTTGACTCAAGAAACCATTGAAGTATTTTTAAAAGAAAACAATCTATTGGTCATCTCTGAAGAAGACTATGAAACGTTGAAAAATGGACAAGTAGAAGCTGTGGCAACAGAAGAAAAACCTGCTGAAGAAAAGAAGGATGAAAGTAAGGCTGACGACCAAGTTGTTGAAGAGAAGGAAGAAGTAAAAGAAGAAAAGACAGAAGAAGACAAACCGGTAACACATAAAATTAAGATTTCTTCTGGTATGGTAAGTCCTGATGTTGCGAAAATTCTTAAGGAAAAAGGACTAATTCAAGACGAGTCTGAGTTTGTACGATTAGTAGAATCTAAGAATGCAGCAAAATATATTCAAATTGGCGAACATGAATTAACGACTGATATGAGTATGGATGAAATCATCAGTGTAATTACAAAAGGTCGAGCTTAATAATAACAAAATTAGGCTCTTTTCTAAAAGATTGTTGCTTTTAGCTATTAGACCGTTAACCAAGCGAAAGCTTGGTTCTTCACGCTATGGCGTGAAGCCTTTGAACATAAATCAGCCAGATGGACAAATGAATTTGTCCATTAGGGCTGATTTATGTTCAAAAAACGGTCCAATAGCAACAAAGTTTACGAAAATAGCTAAAAATTAAGAGAGAGGGACTGCTAATAGCAGTTCCTCTTCTGCTGTTTTTAGATGGTAAATTAATCATGATCTATAGTGAAAAAGGATAACATAATACTGTTCTTTCATTTAACTAATAGCTTTTAATGTTGAGGAAGTATTGTTTTTTTATATTCAAACAATTATAATTATTTTAATACCTTAATTCGGAATTTATATTCCGAATTTTGGAACAAAGGGAGGCCGAGGGGTGAAATTAGACAATAATTTAGCTGGAAGTACCTTTGAGCATTTTGACATTTATCCATTAAGTGAAACGGCTATTATTATAAGTTTTGGCACAGGAATCGATGTAACTATCCATAATAAGGTGAAGGCGTTCACCAATCACCTTGACAGTAAGCCTATTATCGGGATGGTTGAATATATTCCATCCTTTACGAGTGTAACGGTATTTTATGATCCGATAAGAGTTGTACAAGAAGGGTACAAAGGACGTAAGCTTTCTGCATTTGAAACCGTTTCTTTAAAAATAAAAGACCTTTTAAAACAGCTAAAAGAAATAGATCATACGAAACAAAGAGAAGTTGAAATACCTGTCTGTTATGGTGGGGAGTTAGGCCCTGATTTAGAATATGTTACACAATATAATAACTTGACAACTGATGAGGTAATCCATATTCATTCAGGTGGAGAGTATCTTGTTTATATGATTGGTTTTGCCCCTGGCTTTCCTTATTTAGGAGGAATGTCAGAGAAAATTGCTACCCCAAGAAAAGCAAAGCCTCGTATGGCTATTCCAAAAGGGTCAGTAGGTATAGCTGGTAAGCAAACAGGAGTGTATTCTATTGAAACTCCTGGTGGCTGGCAACTCATTGGTCAAACCCCATTCGATTTGTTTTTACCGTCTAAAACCCCACCATCCCTTCTGCAATCGGGAGATATTATTCGCTTTAAATCTATTTCTCTTAAAGAGTATAGAGATTATAAGGGGGATTTACGATGAGTATAACAGTACTTCGTCCAGGTTTGCTAACTACGGTTCAGGACTTAGGTAGAGCGGGCCTTCAAAAGTATGGGGTGATTTTTAGTGGAGCGATGGACACATATGCCCTTCGAGTTGCGAATTTATTAGTCGGTAATGAAGAAGGAGAGGCAGCTCTAGAAATCACATTAACAGGTCCCGAATTGCAAATAGAGAAAGATGTACTTATTGCGCTCACGGGTGGAGATTTATCGCCTACGATTGAAAACGAATCTATTCCATTGTGGAAACCGGTCTATGTAAGAAAGGGTAGTGTTCTACGGTTTGGTCCGTGTAAGTCTGGTTGCAGAGCTTATTTGGCCATAGTAGGAGGCATTAATGTTGAAGAAGTAATGGGGAGTCGGAGTACGTATTTACGAGCAAGCATTGGTGGATTTAATGGAAGAGCATTAAAAGCCGGGGATTGTATTGAGTTAAGAACGCCATCAGAACAGTCATCACAATTATTAAAGGAGCTTTCTTTTGAAGGTGAGCTACCATTTTCTGCACCGACATGGAGTGTAAATAAAGAACTGTATATACGTGAAAAAAATAATAATGTAATACGAATCCTCCGCGGTTCTCATTATGAATTATTTACACCAATCTGTAGAAAGGAGTTATTTGAGGAAACGTTTAAAGTGACACCGCAATCTGATCGAATGGGCTATAGACTGTCAGGACCTACACTAACATTGAGTCAATCTTTTGAAATGGTTTCAGAAGCAGTTGCTCTTGGAACGATTCAAGTACCTCCTGACGGAAATCCAATTATCCTGCTTGCCGATCGTCAGACAACGGGTGGATATCCAAGAATAGGACAAGTCGTGTCAATTGATATTCCAATTATCGCGCAGTTAAAGCCAGGAGAAACGATCCGATTCAAAGAAGTGTCATTGAAAGAAGCTGAAGAGCTCTACTTGAACAGAGAAAAGGAACTAAATGAGCTTCGTACAGGACTATCATTAAAAGGTGTCAGGAACTTTTAGTACAGTAAAAGTTCCTGACACCAAAAATGCAGCATCTATGAACATTACATCATCAATGCGAACGCACTTTAATGGAAATGGCCGAGCTTTTGTGATATTTCATCCGCGGCTCGCTTTACTTTTTCAATCAATGTAGGTAAGTGCTCATCTTGAAAGCGGCTATCAGGACCGGCAATACTTAAACCTCCAACTACATGACCTGTGTGATCAAAAATGGGTGCTGCTATTGAAACTGTCTGGTTTTCAAGTTCAGAATAACTGATTGCATAACCGTTTGCACGAGATTGCTGCAAAATGGCTCGCAGCTTATCTTTTTCTGTAATCGTCCCTGTCTCAAACGGCTTTAACTCTGTTTCGTCAAGATATGCTTCTAGTTCTTTTTCCGGTAAATGGGCCAATATGATTCGTGAACAAGCTCCTGCGTAGAGGGGGGACCGTCTTCCGACTTTAGTGAAAAGTCGGACGGGATGTAGTGTGTCAAGCTTTTCAATATAGATTGCTTCATTTTGATCTCTTATTATAAGATGTACAGCTTCCCCAAGATCATCACGAAGATCTCTCATAATAGGGTAAGCGATTTTTCGAATATCCAATCGGTCTGCAACAAGTTGTCCGAATTCAAGAAATAACATCCCAAGAGTATACTTCCCTTCGGAGTCTTTACTAAGAAAGCCCATGTCTTCAAGTGAACCAATCATACGATGAACAGACGTCTTAGGAATCCCAGACAATTGCACCATTTCATTTAACGATAATTTTCGATAGGTTCGGAAAAGATCTAAAAGCTTCATAGATTTAACTACGGTTTTATTTTTGTTTTGCACGAGTCTTTCCCCCTTTACCTGAAATCGTACTTTTGATCATAGTAAATAGACTTTTCAAAGGTTTAAATAATTAAAAAAAAATGTGATTTTCTTACAAATAATCTTTTTTATTTTACAAAAGCTTATAGTAAATGTCTAGTTCTCCAATTTGTCATAAACAACTTAAAAGCATCATGTAACTAATAAAAAAATAACCAGAAAAAGAAAGGGTGACTCATATGAAACAAAATCCTATTGAAGAACAACAAAAGATGACACCAAAAGAAAGATTAAGTGCAATGACAGGTGCTGCTTTTTTAATGGCAACCTCTGCGATCGGTCCTGGATTTTTAACACAAACGGCTGTTTTTACGGAACAACTTCTTGCTAGTTTTGCTTTTGTTATCCTTGCATCGATCATTTTAGACATTGGGGCCCAGATGAATATATGGCGTATTATTGCCGTTTCAAAGATGAAGGGGCAGGAAATTGCCAATGCTGTAATACCAGGTTTAGGTTATGTAGTTGCGTTTTTTATCGTACTAGGTGGTCTCGCCTTTAATATTGGTAACGTGGGTGGCGGCGGATTAGGTGTCAATGCTTTACTAGGGTTTGATCCGAGAGTAGGTGCAGTTATAACGGGTGTAATTTGTATTATTATCTTTTCTCTAAAAGAGGCAAGTGTAGCGATGGACAAGATAGTTCGTTATTTAGGGGCATTAATGATTTTGTTAACGGCTTATGTCATGTTTGTCAGTAAACCTCCATATGGCGAAGCAGCATTTCGGATGTTTGTTCCTCTTGAGATTGATTTTTTAGCCATTGTCACGATTGTCGGTGGAACTGTTGGTGGATATATTACATTTGCAGGTGGTCACCGTCTTTTAGATGCAGGAATTTCTGGCAAAGAAAATATACGTCATGTAACAAATACCGCGATTTCTGGAATTGTAGTTGCCTCGATTATGAGACTTATTTTATTTTTAGCCGTATTAGGAGTCGTTTCAGCTGGTTTTGCTTTAAATCCAGAAAATCCTCCAGCTTCCGTCTTTCAAATTGCAGCGGGTGAAATCGGCTATCGAATTTTTGGTTTAGTATTATGGGCGGCTGGAATTACGTCGGTTATCGGTGCAGCCTATACGTCTGTTTCATTCTTAACAAACTTTCATCCAAGCATTAAAAAGTTTCAAAACTATTGGGTGATTGGATTTATTGTCTTTTCTACAATTATTTTTGCATTAATTGGTCGTCCGGTTATGCTACTCATTTTAGCAGGTGCATTTAACGGACTAATTCTTCCGTTAACATTAGGATGTATTTTATTAGCGGCACATCGTACAAAAATTATTGGCGATTATAAACATCCGATTTGGATGACACTTTTTGGTACCATTGTTGTTGTATTAACGACATATTTAGGGGTCCGTACTCTGATTCAAATGATTCCACAGTTATTTTAATGTCGTGTAAATGACAATATAAGGGAGGAGATTTTTTATGAAAACTGTTGATCTGAACTGTGATTTAGGGGAAAGCTTTGGTTCTTTTGTAGTAGGTCAGGATGAACTTATTTTAGAGCCCATTACTTCTGCCAACATTGCGTGCGGGTATCATGCAGGGGATCACAATGTCATGGCAAAAACGGTGAAATTGGCAAAAGAAAAAGGCGTTAGTATCGGGGCACATCCTGGGTTCCCTGACCTAATCGGGTTTGGAAGAAGAGCTATCCAAACAGAACCGAGCGATATCTATCATTTTGTGATTTATCAAATTAGTGCACTCCAAGGGTTTTGTAAAATAAATGGTGTAAAAATGAATCACGTCAAGCCTCATGGAGCATTGTATAATATGGCTGCAAAAGATCCAGTCGTAGCAGAAGCTATAGCGCAAGCAGTGTATGATGTAGATCCTGCTCTCGTCTTATTTGGCTTATCAGGGAGTGAGTTAATTAAAGCTGGTTTAAAGGTAGGGTTATCAGTAGGGAATGAGGTGTTTGCGGACCGGACGTATCAACCGGATGGGACGCTAACGCCTCGAACTCATCCTAATGCGCTGATTCATGAAACGGAAGTAGCTATAGAGCAAGTATTGACGATGGTAAACGAAGATAGAGTTAAAGCAGTCGATGGTTCATATGCTCCTATTCAAGCGAATACGATTTGCATTCATGGGGATGGAGCGAATGCACTTGAGTTTGCACGTAAGTTACGAGCAGCACTTATGGCAGAAGGGATTAATATCCGACCAGTTGAAGGAAAGCGATAGATGATCGAATCGGAAGGCAGAAAAAATAAGGTTGTACGAGGAGAATGGTTATGAAATCGAAACAAGTTCGAGAAAAAATCAGAAGTGGAGAGTTTAGTACGAATACTTCTGGTGCATGTGATGAATACGTACAAGCAAATGTAGTTATACTCCCGAAGGAATATGCTTTTGAATTCTTCCTATCATTTCAACTAGTATCCAATAGAACTGAGTAGAAAGAAGGAACCAGTGGTGGTTCCTTTTACAATTAATGATTATTCGGGTGTTTTAACTGTGATTTGCTACCTCGTCTGGAGTTGTATTCCGTTCCTTTATTGTTATCGCCACTAGCGACCTCTTGACCAAATTCTGTGTCTAGCTTTCCACCTCTTCTTGGTGAGCTTTGATTTTGACTACCACCTTGATTATTACGCTTTGTCATTATTTACACCTCCCATTTTTACGCACACTATTATCATTCCAAGCTTTACTTGTTTCATTCCAAAATTTTTTGAATACATTTGTATACAAACTAAAACACAACGTCCTATGCTAACGACTGTATGACCTACATCGTGCAGTCTCAACTAACATTCAGTGGGGGGAGAAGGAAAACCTCCACTGAATGAAGTTGCACTTTATAAAAACTATGACATAAAATTATTGCAAATAAACTTCTATATTCAACGATTCAATTTGAGCTACAAGCAGTTCCTCATATTCTTGATGGGCTAAATAATTAACTTCAGTGATTTCTGCATCTGGTTTTTCTTCCTTCACCTTATCAAGCATATCTTGCTGAACCTTTTGGGATAAAACAATTAGTTCATATTGGCTTTGCTGCTTTTCCCAAAATCGATCTTCGCCAAATTGTTGAATCAGTTCTTTTGCAACGGGCTGTGTCATTAACTCATTTTTCACCTTAGCCATTTCGTGATCTACTTCCTCAGGTGTGGATGTATGTCCTTTTTCAGTGGCTAAAAGAGCGACTGCGCGAAGTCGAATGATTTGAGTTAATAACGTATTGACATTGCCAGCTTCCTTTTCTTGAGCATCCCAAAATTGCATCAGCTCTTCTAACTCTTTTCCTTCGTGTGACTGCTTATCCTTTTCTCGATAAAGGGTAATTTGTAAGTGATTGATAAAATGATAAAATTCGAGGTCATCCTCTAAAATTGGTTGGCCATTAATGGTTGAAACAACACCTTTTTCAGGTGCAACACGTTTTGTATTTTGCTGTGTACCTTCTGAAGAAACTTGAAACAATATTAGCTGTTCAAAGTCTTCTTCATCCTGTGTTATTGTAAGGTTTGAAACCCAATCTCCATCCATCGGTAAATCTAAGTTTGTCTCATATAGTCCGTTGTCGATTTCATGAAATTCTAATTCCGCAGAGCCGTGATCCATTTTTGCCATTTCAAATGTACCGACAACCTGAAGATCTGAAATCGGTTTTTCATTTTCTGTAATAGAAACTTGGAAAACATCTGTTAAGTGCTGCGGTTGATAGTTTAGCACCGCTTCTATATTCGACGTCGATTTGCAACCAAATAGAAATAGTAGAAGAAGGCTTAGTACCGTTATTTTTTTCATTTTACTTTCCTCCTAGTGAAACAGTTTTTGAAAATTCCGCGACTGTGTATTTTGTGATTTTTCCAGCATCCAAATAAGCAATATGTGAAGCAATTTGACGAATTTCGTCCATATGATGAGAAGACAGCAAGATCGTTTTGTTTTCCAGAGTCTTTAAAATGTGTAAAATCTCTTCGCGACCCATCGGATCAAGTCCACTAGTTGGCTCATCAAGTATGAGTATTTCAGTATCATAATAAAGCATAATAGCTAAACCTAATCGTTGTAGCATGCCTTTTGAGTAGCCTTTAACTTGCTTTGTCCGAGCCTCCCACAGGTTAACCTGCTTTAAAATATCGTTTATTCGATTTTCCGCTATTTTGTCTGTTCCTAAATTAGCAAAAAAATGCATATTCTCACTGCCTGTTAACTGAGGATACAATTGGAATTTCTCAGGTAAATAAGCAACTTTTCTTTTCCAACTATTTTTTTTATTGGAAATTCCCCCAAGAAGAATCGATCCTTTTTTAATCGGAAGAAGGCCTAGTATGGAATGAATTAGCGTTGATTTACCGGCCCCATTTCTACCGACTAATGCACACAATTCATTTTGATTGACTTCTAAATGAATATCTTCCAACACATTGTTTTTTGAACTATAGGATTGGGTTAAGCCTTTTACTTGAATCATTGTTTCTCCCCCTTATTGTGAAATAAGACCGCTAATTCAAATGAGAGGACGAGCCAAATGAGTAAATTGATCATTAAAAATTTCACCGGAGACATCCAAACCATTTTCTCCATAAACCGTGACATAAACTCTAATGAGAAAGTTCCTAGTGCTGTTTCTAAAAAAAAGCGCAACGAATGAAGGGGATCAAGGAAATAAAACACGGAAAAAATGGTTATATTTGCGTAAGTCACGTACGGTAAAAGATAGAGAAAAATAAGATCAACAAGAAAAATGAGAAAAAACCAAATAAATATGTTCGCTCCGACAAGCTGGATTCGAGTACTACAAATACTTCCTGTCAGTAATCCAATTTGATTAAATATCAGGATTAAGACAACGATAGAAATAAGAAAGTACAAAAAATGAATGCTGTTAAACGAAAGAAAAAGCTTTATCGGTAACGCAAATAGAATGTGCCAGCTTATAAAAACGCCAGTAGTGATTCCATGAATAGCAACGCTCTTTTTTAAAAGAAAGCTACGAAATGATTCCCTTTTCGTCACTAGAATGATTAACGTCTTTAATTCCTTTTCTTGCATGACGGCAAAAGAGGATAGAAATAAGCAAAGGAGTGGGATGAAATAGATTTGCATTTCATAGAGTGATAACAAAAAGGCTTCAAACCCGTGCTCTGTTGGAAAACTCCGAGCTTCTAATAATAGAAAGATAGATAAAATGATGACGATACCTAAAGCAGACCAAAGGCCTTTTCCTCTCGAAAGCTCTTTCCATTCCTTATCTAAATACATCATCAAAGTTTCCTCCTTTTCCTGCCAATATAAACCGCAATCATTATGAGTAAAAGAGGAACTGTGGTCCATGTTAGTAGGCGGTTTGAACGTTTTGTCATTAATGGATGTTCATCTACTAACATCACTTCATCTTTATTTACCAATTGATTGATCTTTTCATACATCATGATGGTAGGACTATTTAAAAAAAGATAGACGAGTTCATTTTTTTCAATAAGACGATAAAGAGATGAACTATATTTCAACGGGGTGTCACCAATTCCATCTTGATTCAAATCAAATAGTGGAATATCGTTCCCCCAATCGTTTCCACGGTTATTTTCACTCCATTTTGTTTCAGGCAATCCACCAATTGTAATGATAGATGCAACATTTCTAAAAAAAGTATTTTCTGTAATTACTTGATGTTTGGCGCTTGCCCACAGTTCCATACCTATCTGATTTTGGCTAATATCGTTCGCTTCAATGCGATTATTTTGTGATTGATCAATAAAGAGTGCCCGCTGGTTTTGAAAAAACACATTTTCCGTAATGGTATTATCATTAGCCATCTGTAATAGTAGACCAAATGATCGCGTGCTCTGGTTGAGTGAAAATTCATTTTGATGGATCGTATTATGACTCGAGTTCATAATTGCAGCACCACCAGTATTGAAGCTAAATTGATTGTTTAAAAAAAGGTTGTGATTAGAATACATAAAATGAAGGCCGTAACGTGTATTTTTTAATACATTTCCTTTAACTTCATTTTCATTTGAGTAATCAAAAAATAAGCCATCTCTTGTGCCAGTTATTTCATTCTCAATTAACTGATTAAAATTAGAGTAATAGACATGAATGCCGTTACCTTGACCATTAACTGTTTGGTTTCCTTTTCCAGAAACGTGGATGTTTTCGATCGTGTTGTAATGTGCTTGACTAAGATAAATGCCATGGTATGCATCTTTAATTTGTAGATCTTTTATCGTGTTATGGTCAGTATGAATTTTAATTGCCGCAAATTCCTCCGTTGAGTTTAAAGAAAAGCTACTGTTTTCAACTGTTATGTTTTCAATATGAACATTTTCGGCGAGAATCGATATGACATTTCCTGTGCCATCTCCACGAATTATCGTTTTTTTAGAGCCATTAATTGTAAGTGGTTTTGAAATGGTAATATTTCCATCGTACACTTGGTCAGATAACTCGATCACACCATTTGCTGGAGTATCATCAATCACTTTTTGCAGGTCATCCTTTGCTAGTACAAAATCGCCACTCATGACTGAAAACAGTAGGATGAACAAAGCCACTTTTTTAACCATTATCTTCGCTCCTTCCAAATCGGATATAACATGAGTAAAAATGCTAATCCAATAACAAATGATCCAAAGCTAAAGGAACTATTCGTCACAAAATTGGCCAATGTATTCTCTCCCATGATCGGTGGAACAAACGGATCAATCTCTATCGGTGCTTTCGGGTCGAGCTCTGTCCCAAACGTTGTAAGTGTTTGGTGAAGATAATAAAGTCCATATATTCCTCCAGTCATAAAAACTCCGATTAAACTGTATAAGAACCTTTTGTTTCTTAGTAAGGCACAAATGATGGTTACTAAGGCTAATGCTCCTATAAGAAAAGGTAAAAATTGAAGTTCGGGAAAGGTTTCTTCACTAAAATTCGCCATCCCAATATAATGGTTTAAGCTATTAATAATTTGAATATCGCCAACCAATTTATAAGGGTAGACGGATATATTTAAACCTTCTTGATATTGAGGAGCATAAAACGTCATCTTCCACCAAGGTAAAAATATCGAAATGATGATGAATAAAGCAGCTATGAGTATACTAATAACTGACGAGGAAGAGAGTTTTCGAGCCATATGTTTCACCCCGCTTTAATTGAAAGGGGTATTGCTGTAATACCCCTTTTTGATACTACTCCTTTGGTTTTACAAGTAAATAACCCGTCATTTCTTGATGTAGTGCTGAACAGAAGTTTGTACAATAAATCGGGAATACCCCAGTTTTGTCTGCTACGAAGGTAATTGATTTCGTCTGACCTGGCATTTGTTCAAAGTTTAAGTTATAGTCCATAATTCCGAGTCCATGAACGATATCTTGGTCAAAATCATTGTTTGTAATATGAAGAGTTACCGTATCGCCTTCATTCACTTCAATCACATCTGGACGCTCGGCTTTTGCATCAAAGATAAATTTTGAACGCATCGAAATTCCATAAACAGTGACTTGATCAACATCTCGCTCAATCCGCGTATCGCTTTGGCTATAAACGGCATGTGGATTATTTTCATCTTGTTCATACACATGGAAAGTGTTAATGACGTCTCGATGAATCATTTGTCCATAGTGTGGTTCAGGGTTAACCGGTGTCGAAGATAAATGAACCATCTCCTCACTATTAATATCAAATAAATCCATCGATTCAGGATGGGAAGGCCCAACCGATAAATAATTATCCTTGGCAATCTTGTTTAAAGAAACTAAATAATCCCCTCTTGGCTTTGCTGTATCTCCGTGAGTCGTTACTAAGTGACCTGGTGAATAATATACATCTTGACGGTCGATGACTTCCCCTGTTTCATACTCCCATTTAACGACTTCAGAAGAAATAAACATCGTTGTGTAAGCGTGTCCTTTATCATCAAATTGCGTATGAAGTGGTCCAAGTGCTCCTGGTGGGTCGACTTCACGTTCCATCACCGATTCATAATTTATGACCGGAATTCCATTTCTTTCTCCAGAAAAATCTTGATTTTCAATCGCTGCAAACGCTTTTTCAAATGAAAATACAGTCATGGCAGGTGCTAATTTACCAGATGCAACAAAGTACTTACCATCTGGGCTGACGTCGACACCATGTGGGGATTTGGCAACAGGTACTAAATAAACTCCACCTTCATGTTTTTCAGGAAAGATCATTTTTTGTCCGTCTATTTCTTCGTACTCCCCATTGTTTACTTTTTTCTCTAACTCTTCCCAATTAAATAAGACAATGTAATCACGGTCTGCTTGAGAAGCATTAATTTCTAAATTCGTTGTTGCTTCTTCGGTATTATACGTTGTGACGACTGCCCATTTCCCAGAAAGTCCTTTACCTGCTCAAGCTTTATCATAAGACCAAGGTGGTAAGGCAACCTGATAGGCTACATCTAACTTTTTCTCATCTTCATCAAAAGTAACAGCTGACATGACCCCACGATAGGTGTCGCTAAATTCATCAAGTGAAGCATACTCATTTCCAATCGGAACGGAGAAACGTGTTGGCAAAAATAAATACTCGGTGTTTTCAGTAACGAATGCTGCACAGTGTGGTCCGCCGCTATTTGGGACTTGTAACATATCAACCGTATGGAAGTCCTTTAAGTCAAGGGCAGCGACGCGGTTATTCGCTACGTCTGTAGCAAAAAGGAACTTCCCATCATAATCACCGTCTGTTTCTGAAAAGGCAGGGTGATGGAGGTCGCCCCACGTATAGTCACCTAACATTTCTCTTGAGTGATCATCAAAACCGTAACCGGTTGCAGGATCTGGTGTAAAGACAGGGATCGTTCGGATATGTCGCATCGATGGCACACCATAAACGAATAATTGCCCAGAATGTCCACCCGAATTAAATAGATAGTACTCATCGAGCTCTCCATGTGGAACGTAAACTTGTTCAGCTTTATTTTTTGTAGTCGCGGACGTCGTTTGTGGAGCTGTTGTATTAAAGTCGGCAAAAAATACAGTAGCTGCCAATACTCCTGAGATCAATCCAGCAACGCCAGGAAAAATGATTTTCTTCACATTTTGCACCCCCATTATTTGTTTTCTGATGCTGCTTTTAATAACGAAATTACGGCATCGATTTCTTCATCTGACATTGGATTACTACCGATCACACCGCTCATAACAGCAGAAGTAGGTTCTTTAAGGTATTCCTCCAATGGTTTCCCATGCTTTCCTTCAACATTGAGGTAAGCATTCGATAAATCAGGTCCTGTCGTTCCACCCTCTAAATCTAACCCTGAAACTGCATGGCAAGAGAGGCAACCAAAGTTGTTTAACGTTTCTCCAGCCTTTGAATCAACAGCCACTGGCATCTCTTCAGTGCTATCTGCTACTTCTGCACTTTCCTGTTCAGTATCTGTTGTTGGTTGTTGACTTGTTTCTGTTGATTCTTGTGGTTGAAAAAATAGATATCCCCCTCCAAAAGCAATGGCAAAAGTTAGTACATAAGTTAGAATTGCGCTTTTCATATTCCAGCTCCTTTCTCTGTTTTTGATAGAAAGGACTGAGCCTATTTCATTCTTTTGACTTTCAAGTATTTTATAGGATCATTCCCTTCTGATAGGTTAATGATATGCTGTTCCAAATTATGGTGGTGTGATCTAAATCACACTTCACAAATCGTTCGATTTTACTGTTGCTACCTCGTTTATCGAGTAATAAATAGGAAAAAATAGGGAGGAACTTTAATAAAATAAAAGTGAAAAGGAAAGCAAAAATGGTATTTTAAAAGTGATATTTTTCACGTTCAAATCATAACGAGCAAGCTATAATAGAATGATTGAGTTCAACGGGAAGGAGTGATTGGGAATGTCGATAGAGGCGATGAAGTCTTTATTAAAAAGTGTGCCTTTATTCAAAGAGTTAACGGATCAGGAAATGGAGCCCATTATTGAAATGGCCCACCCTCGTAATTTTAAAGAACGAGAGCTTTTATTTATGCAGGGGGATCCACTTGATCGAGTATTTTTTATTCATAAAGGAAAAGTAAAAATTTACAAAACGGATATGAGCGGTAAAGAACAAATTGTTTCTGTGCTTCAAGAGGGAGATATGTTTCCGCATGCAGGCTTTTTCCGAACAGGTGGATATCCAGCCCATGCTGAGATAATGGAGGTTGCAACATTACTCGTCATTCCTATTATAGAGTTTGAGCGACTGCTTTTAAAGCGACCTGAAGTTTGTATGAAGCTGTTTCGTGTCATGGGGGAAAAGATTATTGATTTGCAAAGCCGGTTAGATGAACAAATCTTTCATAATACGTATGAGCAAATCTTAATGCTATTCTTGCGCCTTTCCAAAACGTACGGTCAAAAACATGATGGTGAGTATGTAAAATTAAATACACAGTTCACGAATCAAGAGCTTGCTAACATGATTGGAACATCAAGAGAAACAGTTAGCCGTACGCTAACGAAATTAAGAAAAAATAACATTGCGAAAGTGAGCAACAAAGGATATTTGCTCATTTCAACAGACTTAGTCAAGCAAGAGCTTTGTATTGATTAAAACTAAATAAATTAAGAAATACCTCATAAGCAAACTCGATAAACTTATGAGGTATTTTTTTGTTGTAGTGATGTACATCACTACACCGCCCATTTGAATTCGATACACTTGAACTAGAAAGAAACAAACAAATAAACAAATATTCCACATTGGAGGTTTTATATTATGGAATCTATCTTTGATCTTTCAACAAAAACAGGTGAGATTGTTACACGTTTACCAGAAACGAGTACGATATTAAAACAATACAAAATCGACTTTTGCTGCGGAGGGAACCGTCCAATTGGCGAAGCAATTAAAGAGAAAAATTTAAATGGTGATGAAATTCTTGAACAATTAAATAACGCATATATGAAGTCCTTAGAAAAGCCTAACCATACTTGGGATGAGATGACGAACAGTGAACTCATCCGTCACATTATTTCTACACACCATGCATTTTTAAACAGTATTTTGCCGGAATTAAGTCAATTTACAACAAAAGTATTTCGTGTACACGGAAATGAATGCCCTGAATTAGCTAAGGTTCACCAGTTATTCCATAGTTTAAAAACAGAACTTGAACAGCATACGATCGATGAAGAAAATGTAGTATTTCCAAATATTCAAGCCTTTGAAGAGAAACGAACAAGTAAAAGTGTGAAAACGTTATCTGAGAAAATTGGGAATCTAGAAGATGAGCATAAGGCAGCAGGAGATCTTTTAAAACAGCTTCGTGAAATCACAAACGATTACTCGGTTCCAGATTGGGCTTGCATGACTTTTAGACTAACCTATCAAAAGCTTGAAGATTTAGAGAGTGATTTATTTGAACATATTCACCTCGAAAATAATATTCTTTTTCCAAGAGTAATGAAAGAATTAAGGGAGGTACAATAAAATGGAACGGCAACCATTAGGCTGCATGAGTGGAATGATGATAAATGAAGTTGGAGAATTTTGTCCTGGACTCGAACAATTGAAAAAAGAGCATATCCCGCTCACAAAGCAGATGGAAAACTTTTATGAGCTTGCCCAGACCATTGAAGAGGATGAGACTGTAGCGACGAAGGAAAACTTACAACAGCTGTATACACAGGTAAAGGAGTTTGTCTCACAACTTGAACCTCATTCAGAGCGAGAAGAGGGCGTTCTTTTTGAAATGATGGTTGGCCACATTGGCCGAGAAACAGGTCCTATTGTTGTCATGGAATATGAACATGACCAAGCTAAGAATTACTTAAGGCGTTTCCTATCAGAAACAGACCAGCTTGGATCAAAAGTAGAGCCTAACGAGATTCGGACGATCGCAAATTATGCCGCGAGTGCTTACTTAATTTTATCGGATCATTTTATGAAGGAAGAGAATGTCCTATTCCCACTAGCCGAACAGCTCTTGTCACCTGAAGAAAAACAAGAGCTCGAAGTGAAAATCAACCAGATATAAAAGCTTTTGAAAAAAGGTAGTCCATTTGAGTAATGGGTTAGGAACAGAGAGAAAAGACAAATAATAATCATTAAGGATCGTATTGGACGTTGAAATCCAATGCGATTTTGTTGTTCATCTAATTGTTATCTTCATTTGAAATAACTGTTAATTAACCTACAAATGTAATTTTTCTCCATCCCAATCAAACGGTATACCATTTGTGGAGTATTTTGCTTTGATTTTAAAGCGAAAAATCAAAACAGATTTTTTTTTCGAGAAAGTGGTTGAAATAATATAATTTTTCTGATAACATCTAGTTAACCGATTTCAGAAACCGATTTCGGAAACCGGTTACATACAATGGGATATTAAGTTCAGGGTGTGATTAACATGAAAATTACAATGGATGAAGTAGCTAAAAGAGCTGGAGTCTCAAAAACTACCGTATCAAGAATTATTAATGGAAATTTTCAACATGTACATGAAGATACGAAAGAAAAAGTATTAAGAATTATAAGTGAATTAAATTATAGACCTAATGCATTAGCCAAAAGTCTTAAACAAATGAAAACAAACGTAATTGGCATTGTCCTTTCTAATTTACAAAACCCATTTTGGTCAAGTGTTTTGCAAGGTGTAGAAGATACTTGCCATTCCAATGGTTATAACTTAATGATTTGTAACTCAAATGACAATTCGATACTTGAGCAAGAGCATATCGAAGGGTTACAAATGAAACAAGTAGATGGAATCATTGTTAACCCAACAATGAAGAATAAACAGTTATTCCAATCCTTGGTAAGTAAAGATTACCCGATTATCGCTATTAACAGGAAAATTGAAGATGTCCCAATAGATACCGTTGTAGTAGATAATATTAAAGGTTCTGAACTCGCAATGGAACATTTTATAAAATCCGGAAAAAAGTCTGTAGCTATAATCGTATATCCACCAGATGGAATTAGTCCAAGACTAGAAAGAATTGAAGGCTATAAAAATGCTCTTTTAAAACACGGACGGTTAATAAATGAGAAGTGTATTTCAATTGTTGATGAGAAAAAAGGTGCTGCTAAAAAAGAGGTAAAAAAAATTCTGACTTCAAAAGAGCCGCCAGATGCGATCTTTTCAACGAATAATATGATGACACTGGAAATTCTTGAGGGGATTAAGGAGTTAGGACTTAGGGTCCCACAAGATGTAAGTTTAATTGGTTATGATGAAACGGTTTGGTCGAAGCATTTAGCTCCACCACTAACAACAGTTAATCAACCAAGCTATGAAATGGGGAAACTTGCCGCGGAAAAGCTTATTAATCTATTAAATACAAAGCAAAAGCCAGAGCCAAAAATTACATTATTACAGCCGAACTTAATCAAGCGAGAATCTTGCTAAGTATTTAAAATTTATAGGAGGCGTATAAAATTGAGTCAATTAGGATTTAGAATTTTGCCAATCAATAAAAGACCAAATCAAGATTTATTAGATGCATTCTCAGAAGTTGTCACTCCACATATTAGCGATAATATGAGTCGAATGAGTGCAGTAGGCACAGATTTAAGACCTTACCATAATAGTGGAAGACTAGTAGGGACTGCACTAACAGTTAAAACTAGACCTGGAGATAATTTAATGGTTCATAAAGCGATTGATATGGCAATGCCTGGTGATGTCATTGTTGTGGATGCCGGTGGGGAACTCACTAACGCAATCGTTGGTGAAATTATGTTACGAATAGCGCAAAAAAATCAGATAGCAGGCTTTGTGATTAATGGTGCGATAAGAGATATTGCAGCTTTTCAAGAAGATACCTTCCCAGTATATGCTTGCGGTGTCACTCATCGAGGTCCATATAAGGATGGCCCAGGTGAAATCAATGTTCCGATCTCTATAGGTGGGATGATCATCAAACCAGGTGATATTGTCGTAGGAGATGAGGATGGAGTTGTAGTAGTCCCACTAGAGGATGCTGAAAATGTACTAGAAAAAGTAAAAAAGCAACAAAAAGTAGAAGAAGAAATTTTAGCATCAATTGCCAACGGTACAGTTGATCGATCATGGGTCAATAAATTATTAGCAGAAAAGGGATGTGAAGATTATGATACCAACTAAATTTGACTGGAAAAAGCTTCAATCCTTTTGTACGGATGTATTTAAAGCAGCTGGAGTCCCAGAGGAAAATGCTGAAATTGTTGCAGAGTCATTAGTAGAAGCGGATTTACGTGGAGTGGACTCGCATGGGGTCGTTCGAACATCTATTTACTTAAAAAGAATAGAGGAAGGGATGATTCAGTCAGACGCAAAATTTTTTAAACACTCTGAAACCGATTGCATGGCTGTTTTAGATGGAAATAATAACTTCGGATCTGTCGTTGGAACGGAAGCGCTTAATATAGCTTTAGAGAAAGCGGAGAAAAGTGGGATTGGTGTAGTGGGTGTAAAAAATTCCAACCACTTTGGAACTGGTGCTTACTATGCGAAAAAAGCGATCGAACAAGGCTTTGTATTATTAGTTCTATCCAATGCATCACAAACGATGCCTCCAACAGGTGGAATTAAACCATTCTTAGGGACGAATCCTTTAGCGGTCGGAGTTCCAACAGGTACAGATGTTCCATTTATTTTGGATATGGCTACAAGTGTTGTCGCAAGGGGAAAAATCATTGTAGCTTCACAAAAAGGCGAGGTGATCCCAGAAGGTTGGGCGATTGATAAAGAAGGAAAACCGACAACGGATGCAGATGCTGCATTAGAAGGTTCCGTTCTCCCGTTAGGTGGACCTAAAGGATACGGAATATCGATGTTTATTGATATTTTAGCAGGGGTACTTACGGGTGCTGGATTTGGAAAGTACGTTAATAATATGTATGAAAACTGGGATGATCCACAAAACGTTGGCCACTTCTTCCTTGCGATTAATATAAATAACTTTATGCCGATAGATCACTTTAAAGCGAGAATGGATCAGTACATTACAGATATAAAAAGTGAGCCAAAAGCTCCAGAAGTAGATGAGATCTTTATTCCTGGTGAACTTGAACTGAGAAGAACGTTAGAAAAGAAAGCAGATGGTATTGATTTACCTGAAAAAGTAGTCCATGAGCTAATTGAAATTGGTAAAAAATATGGGATAGATTTTACTCAAGCAGCACTCTCAACAACTTTCAATACGGAGGTATCGAAATAATGTTATTAAATAAAGCATTTAGGTATGAAATTCCAACGATTATCGAATTCGAGAATGGTTTAATTAATAAGTTATCCGAGTTTGTTAAAGAACTTGGGGGAACGAATGTACTCATCGTTTGTGACCCAGGCGTTTTACAAGCTGGTGTTGTTACGAAATTAGAAGAGCCTTTAAAGGCAGACAATATTCCTTACTCGATTTTTTCAGAAATTGAAGCAGATCCTGCAATTGAATCCGTAGATTTAGGCCTAGAGATGGCGAAGCGAGATGGCTGTGATGTAGTAGTCGGTGTGGGGGGAGGAAGTTCCCTAGATACAGCTAAGGCGATTGGACTCATGTTAACGAACCCAGGCCACATTAAAGATTATGTTGGTATTAACATGGTTCCTAATCCGAGTGCACCCGTTATTGCAGTTCCTACAACTGCGGGTACTGGTAGTGAAATTACGATTTGGTCGGTTCTTTCAGATAAAAAAGAGAAAGCAAAAGTCAGTGTAGGAAGTGTATATAACTGTCCGAACATGGCACTCGTTGATCCGGAATTAACGATTTCACTTCCGCCGCATATTACAGCAGCAACAGGGATGGATGCGCTAACACATGCGATGGAATCTTACGTAAATAAGGCAACCCAACCGATTTCAGAAGGTTTATCTGTTCAAGCAATGAAAATGATTGCTGAAAATCTACGTTTGGCTGTTGTCCAAGGTGAAAACGTTGAAGCAAGATCGAATATGCTTCTTGCTAGTTTAATAGCAGCTATGGCTTTTAATTCGACGCGTTTAGGGTTAGCTCATGCTCTAGCTATTCCACTTGGTGCACATTTTAAAATTCCGCATGGTACAGTAAATGCAATATTACTACCTGAAGTCATGGAATTTAACGTTATTGGTAATGTTTCAAAGTATGCAGAAATTGCTTCCATCTTTGGGGTAGACACCAGTGGTATAACAGAGCGAGAAGCGGCAGAACAATCAGTGGTAGCGATCCGTCAGTTAAACAAAGATGTAGGTATCACACAAACATTAACCGACTTTGGTTTAAAAGAAGAACATTTACAAATGATTGCAGAAGAAGCAATGCTATCTGGGAATGTTCCAGTAAATCCTAGAAAACCGACAATCGAAGACCTGAAGGCAATTTGTAGAGCAGCAATGTAATTTGCAAAAGGAGTGTGACAAATGAAACCAAAAGTGCTAGTAACACGGAAATTACCTGGCGACGGAATTGAAAGATTACGTGAAGTTGCAGATGTTGAAGTCCATACGGGTAAAGAAGAATTAACAAAAGAGCAGCTCATTCAAGCCGTCGCAGATAAAGATGCCGTTATCTCTTTATTAGTCAATGAAATTGACGCAGAGGTGATGGATGCTGCTCCTCATTTAAAAGTTATTTCTAACTATGCAGTTGGCTTCAATAACATTGATGTGAACGCAGCACAAGAGCGCGGAATAATCGTTACGAATACGCCTGATGTTTTAACAGAGTCAACGGCTGATTTAACATGGGCCCTTCTACTTGCAGTAGCGAGACGAATTCCTGAAAGTGATTCGTATACACGAGAAGGAAAGTTTGTTGGTTGGGCTCCCGAGCTACTTCTTGGAAGAACAGTATATGGTAAAACATTAGGTATTATAGGGATGGGGAGAATTGGTGAAGCTGTTGCGAGACGAGCAAAAGGCTTTGGCATGAACATTGTTTATTACAATCGTCGACCGCTTTCAACTGAAATTGAAACGGGACTCGGTGCAATTTATGCGAGCTTAGATGAAGTCATATCAAAAGCTGATTTTCTCTCATTACACACACCACTAACGCGTGAAACTCGGTATTTGATTGACGAAAATGAGCTAAACGCGATGAAGAAAACCGCTTATTTAATTAACACTTCAAGAGGTCCGTTAGTTAATGAAAAAGCACTAGTAAACGCTCTAAAAGCAAATGCCATTGCTGGGGCTGGGCTTGATGTATTTGAAAACGAGCCTACAATTGAAGAAGAACTACTAAGCTTTCAAAATGTCGTCCTTGCTCCACACATTGGTAGTGCAACGATCGAAACGAGAGTTGAAATGGCAGATTTAGCGATTAATAATACCATCTCCATTTTAAAAGGAGAAAATGCTTTAACGCCTGTGTATTCTTAAAGAAATCAAGAATAAAAGGAGATGAGAAACGAATGGAAGCAACAACAAACACATTTCTTTCTTGGTTAGAGAAAGAGCAGAATAAAACCTATCAAAATTTTATTAATGGTGAATGGAAGCCAAGTTCAAGTGAAGAAACATATCCCGTGTCTTGTCCAGGTAAAAACAATCTTGTTTTAGGGCATTTTCCATACTCTACTGAGGAAGATGTGAACTTAGCTGTAGAAGCAGCTCATCAAGCTTTCCAAACCTGGTCTCAAGTTCCAGGTCCAGATCGAGCAGCCATTCTACTAAAATTTGCACAGCTATTAGAAGACCATCTAGAAGAGTTAGCCTTTATTTTATCTGCAGAACAAGGAAAAGTTCTCGCTGAAGCGAGAGGCGAAGTCGGTAGAGCTATTAAAGAAACGAGGAATGTAGCAGGAGATGCAATAAGAATTGAAGGGACGACGCTGCCTAGTGAAAAAAGCAATGTTACTGCAGCTGTTAAGCACCAGCCAATTGGAGTTGTTGCAGCGATTGCACCGTGGAATTTCCCGGTCGTAACACCAATTCGAAAAATCGTTCCAGCGCTTGCTTACGGATGTACGGTCGTTTACAAACCAGCTTCAGAAACACCTTGGACATCCATTAAGATCATGGAACTTTTAAGCCAGGCTGGAGTACCAAATGGAGTTGTTAACCTAGTTTCAGGTAGTGGCTCAAAAGTGGGGAATCCATTAATCAACCATCCATTGGTTAAAGGTATTAGTTTTACTGGGTCAACTGGAGTTGGAACTAGACTGAATGAAATGGCAGCTAGACGCTTAGTCAAAACACAATTAGAGCTAGGTGGAAAAAACCCTGCTGTTGTCCTTGATTATGGGGATCCAAATGTCGTCGCAAAAGAAATTGTTGGTGCCGCTTTCGCTTGTAGCGGTCAACGATGTACATCAATTAGTAGAGTTATTGTTTTAAAAGATAAAGCAAAAGAACTCGTAAGTGCGATCAAAGAGCAAATGAACGGGTTAAAAGTAGGTCCGTCATGGGAACCAACATCAACAATTGGACCTCTTGTAAATAAAGACCAGTTAGAAACGACGTTAAATTATATTAAAATAGGAAGAGAAGAAGGTGCAACGTTAGAACTTGGGGGGGAAGTCCTAAGTGATGGTGAAATGGAAGAAGGGAACTATGTTGTTCCAGCTCTATTTACTAACGTAACACCTGAAATGAAGATTGCAAAAGAAGAAATCTTTGGCCCTGTCTTAAGTGTCCTAGAAGTGGAAAGTTTTGAGGAAGCTTTAGATGTTGCGAATGATGTGGAATATGGTTTAGCAGCCTCGATCTTTACTAATAACCTATCATTAGCCAATCGATTCGTAGAGGGAGTAGAGTCTGGCATGGTTCATGTTAATCACGGAACTGCAAGCCAAGCCCATGTTCCATTCGGTGGCGTTAAACAATCTGGATATGGAGCGTATTCCATAGGTAAAACGAACAAAGATTTTTATACAAATGTAAAAGTAAGTTATTTCCAATATTAATCAAGCCCATCTTTACTGGGTTTGATTAATCTAAATCATACATCTTAAGGGGGATAAAAAATGAAAAAATTGTTCTTAGGTAGTTTAACTGTAGCTATGTCACTTATGTTTGCTGTTGGTTGTTCATCATCAGATACTTCTTCTGGTGGAAATGAAGAAAACACAAACAATGATACGCCTCAAGAAGAAGTTGAGGCTACCGTTTTAAAATTAGGACATGTTTGGCCAAACTCAGAAATTCATGCTCAAGGGGTAGAGGAGTTTAAAGAAGAGGTAGAAGAGTTAACAGATGGACGCATCGTGATCGAAATTTATGAAAACGGTTCACTTGGAGATGATAACGAATTACTTGAAGGATTAAATATCGGAACAGCTGATATTTGGCTAGGTGGAGCTGGGGTATTATCTGGTTCATCTGAAACAGCTCAAATTTTTACAGTACCTTTTATGTTTAAAGATCAAGAACATTTTGATAACGTTTACAACGGTGAAGTAGGGGAAGAAATTTCTAACCGAATTAATTCAGAAACCGGAAACCAAGTTCTGTCGTATTGGACTCGTGGTGCGAGAATGCTTACAGTAAATAAAGAAGTAAATACACCAGAAGACTTAGAGGGTCTTCGTATCCGAGTTCCCGATAGTCCAGTCTTTGTTGAATCATGGAAAATGCTAGGGGCAGCACCAACACCAATGGCATTTGGAGAAGTGTTTACTTCTTTACAACAAGGTGTTATCGATGGGCAGGAAAACCCATTATCATTAATCTATAATTCTAAGTTTAACGAGGTCGTAGACTATTTAGTATTAACAGAGCACGTAAGAGAGCCAATTGCTATGGTAATCGGTGGTTCAAAATTTGAATCATTAGATCCGGAATTACAAGATTTACTTATTCAAGCTGCAAATGGTCAAGGGAAAGACTACGTAGCCAATGAAGTTTTATCAGGTGAAGAAGATTTTCTACAAAAGTTAGAAGAATCAGGTATGAAAGTGATTCAGCCAGATCTTTCATTATTCCAAGAGAAGTTAGAAGGTTTTGTTGAGGAGCAATTCCCGGCAGTTCAAGAAATTCACGAGATGATTATTTCAGCACAATAAAGGAGAACAAGGGTGGGTGACTCCCGCCCTTGCTTCTATAAATCCTTCATATATATCCTGTTTTTTTAGTGGTGGTGTATATGAAGAATTTATAGAATGAGGAGGACTTCAGGATGATAAGCAAATATGTCAAATTTATAGACAGAATTAATAGTTGGGTTTTTAATATAATTGCTGTTGTATTTGGATTAGTTACTTTACTTACCATTTACCAAGTCTTTGCTAGATATGTTTTAAAAAATCCACTCGTTTGGTCAGAAGCAATTGTTCGTTATGCAATGGTTTGGATCGTACTTTTAGGGACAGCGATTGCATTACGTAAAGGATTGTTAATATCAGTGGAAGTGTTATTGTTTCTCGTTTCCAAAAAAATAAAGTTAATATTACAAATATTGATTACATTAGTGAATCTTGTTTTTTTAATCCTGCTGGTGAAATATGGGCTAGAAATTATGAGCAGTTTGGCTCATCAAAAAACAGGTTCGATAAATATTCCAGTAAGCTGGATATATGCTGCAATACCGGTAGGGAGTATCCTTGCATTATTGAATTGTACTGTTATTTTAATTGAATTGTTTACTAAAAAAGGTGAGGAGGGACAGCAAGATGGCGGCACTATTATTCATTAGTTTATTTGTCATGTTCTTAATCGGGGTACCTGTCGCTTTTTCTATGGGTCTCTCATCCATGTTAGCGATGATGCAAGATGGAGTTTCTTTACAAGTAGCCATTCAAAGAATATTTGCTTCTTTAGACTCTTTTACATTAATGGCAATACCATTTTTTATATTAGCAGGAAGTCTTATGGAGTATAGTGGGATATCTCAAAGACTCGTCGATTTTGCCAACTCTTTAGTTGGACGTATAACAGGTGGACTAGGAATGGTAACAGTATTAACAGCAATGTTTTTTGCCTCCATCTCAGGGTCTAGTGCAGCAACTGTTGCCGCGATTGGAAGTATATTAATTCCGGCTATGGTACGGAGAGGTTTTCCAAAAGGCTTTTCGACATCCGTTCAAGCAGTATCAGGTGAGTTAGGTGTTATTATTCCACCTTCCATTCCTCTAATTATTTTCGCCTTAAGTGCGGGTATGTCAATTTCGATTGGAGAGTTGTTTTTAGCAGGGATTGTTCCTGGCATGTTAGTTGGTTTGTCACTAATGGTAACGATCTTTATCATTAGTAAAGTTAAAGGCTATGGCGGTCATGAGACTTTAACAGAAGAAGATCAAGATCTAATGACTTTGAGCGGTAGAATAAAGGCTTTTAGAAGAGCGATCCTTCCATTATTGATGCCTGTCATTATTTTAGGAGGTATTTATGGAGGCGTATTTACCCCGACGGAAGCGGCAGCAGCAGCGGTAGGTTATGCGTTTTTCCTTGGAATGTTTGTTTATAGAAAGTTTAATACAAAGATTATCATGGATGTATTAAAAAATTCTGTAATTTCTACTGCTATTATTATGTTCATCATTGGAAATGCTGGACTCTTTGGATGGGTTTTAACTTCAGAGAGAATCCCTTATACAGTAGCTGAGTGGTTTGTATCGATTTCGGAAAGTCCAATTATCTTCTTATTATTAGTGAATATTATTTTATTAATTGTAGGTATGTTCTTAGAAACGGGTGCAGCAATTGTAATCCTGGCTCCTATACTTACACCAGTTGCAGTAATGTTTGGAATTGATCCTGTTCACTTTGGTATTATTATGATTGTCAATTTAGCTGTAGGGATGTTAACACCGCCAATTGGAGTAAATTTATTTGTGGCTTGTCAGATCGCGGGGTTAAGAATTGAGCAAATCCTTAAGCCATTGATCCCATTCTATATTGTTCTACTAATCAATATCGTATTAATCACGTATTTACCGCAACTTTCATTATGGTTACCACAGTTATTTAAGTAGGGAAGGAGGCTTGTTCAATGAAAATTGTAGTTGCGCCAGATTCCTTTAAAGGTTCCATTTCTGCAAAAGATTTGTGTACTGCCATCAATCGAGGAATTAAAAAAGTCATTCCAAATGCTCAAGTGGTAGAGATTCCTATGGCAGATGGTGGGGAAGGGACGATGGAGAACTTAGTTCATACTACTAATGGCCGTACTGTAAAAGTGGTAGCTACTGACCCACTCGGACGGAAAATACAATCAGCTTATGGGGTTCTAGGTGATGGAAAGACAGCTGTTATTGAAATGGCTCAAGCCTCAGGTCTTCCGTTGTTATCAAAAGCTGAAAGAAATCCTATGGTCGCAAGTAGCTTTGGAACGGGTGAACTAATTGTTCATGCACTAAAACAAGGTATCCAAAAATTGATTATTGGTCTAGGTGGTAGTGCAACGAATGATGGAGGCCTGGGAATGCTCCAGGCGTTAGGAGTGAAGTTCTACGATAAAGAGCACCAATTAATTACAAACGATGTAAGCTCATTACTTCAGCTATCTCGTATCGATATCTCAGATTTGGACCCACGAGTTAGTCAAGCGAACTTCATTATTGCTAGTGATGTGACTAACCCTCTTTGTGGTCCTAACGGAGCTTCTCATATTTTTGGTCCGCAAAAAGGTGCTACACCAGAAATGGTAGAACGATTAGATGAGTGTTTAAATCAGTATGGTAAGGTCATCAATCAGTTATTTAATATCGATATTCATTCTATCCCAGGGGCAGGAGCTGCCGGAGGGATGGGAGCTAGCTTAATTGCATTTTTAGGAGCAAAAGTAAGGTCTGGAATTGATACGATCATGGAAGTTGCTATGTTCGAAACCGTGATCCAAGGGGCAAACCTAGTAATTACTGGCGAAGGGAAGTTAGACCAGCAAACGCTTTCCGGCAAAGTAATTTCAGGAGTAAGTAGATATGCAAATAAATATCACATTCCAGTCATTGCGATTTGTGGAGGTAACGAATTAAACAGCTCTGAATTAGACCAGCTAGGAGTTACTGCAGCCTTTCCAATCGTTTCTGGACCGTGTACGATTGAGGAGGCAATTTCGCAAGTTCAAGAATTAGTTGAAATGACTGTAGAACAGATTGTGAGAGTTTATCAATTACGAGTAGAATTGTAGAAAAAATATAAAGATTAATTAGAGATTGTGAATGATTGTACTTAAAGTAACGATTCAGGTTAGTAGAACAATTTATAAATTGAATAGTTTTACGTTTTATAGAGCATTTCTTTGTAATGAGGAATGCTTTTTATTTTTGTCTAAAATTAAAATGAAATTTATATTACAATAAAAATATAATAAAAAGAGATAATTATTTATTGTAAAACAAATGCAATCACAATCAGTAGTTTGCATGTGCTAGTCTTGCCACTCTTCTATGTCTTTGCTGAGATAGACGACGCCCCAGGTGTCATCTTTATTGGATTGGTTGTTCCTTTTGCTTCAATGGTTATCGCAGTCTTTGCAGCAGTCCTTCAAAAGCTTTTAAAAGAAGCGATTGATATAAAATCAGAAAATGATTTAACGGTCTGAGGTGAATAACATGGCGATTATAATCAATATTGATGTGATGCTGGCGAAAAGGAAGATGAGCGTTACAGAACTTTCGGAGAGGGTTGGTATAACGATGGCTAATCTTTCTATATTGAAAAATGGAAAGGCAAAAGCAATTAGGCTTTCGACTTTAGAGGCAATTTGCAAGGCTTTAGAATGTCAACCCGGAGATATTTTAGAATACCGAAGTGATGAAGACACCCAAGATTAATAAAATATGAATATTTAAGGGAAAGAAAGTTATTCGGCTATATTCAGAAAAAACCATTGGAGGCACAAATCATGAGAGCACTAAAACAACTCGTTCGTTTTGGTTGGGAGCAGGCCCTATCATGTTTGTTTCCTGTCGTTATTTTTGCCTCTTTGGCTTTTACACAAATCATGCCACTTCCCTTCCTACCACGGTATGACTGGCTGCTCATTATTTGCCTTCTGATGCAGTGGTGGATGGTGCGTTCTGGGCTTGAAACAAGGGATGAACTAAAGGTTATCACATTGTTCCACCTTATTGGACTTGCTCTTGAACTTTTCAAAGTACATATGGGCTCATGGTCTTATCCAGAGGAAGGATATTCCACATACGAGGTTGATGGAACTCGTTACCGTATGCCACTTGCACTTTCTTTTGTGCTCATCGGATTTTTTATATGGATAGCCGAAAATATCGCAACGTTCTTTGGAGCTTGGGAATATCCAAACCAAACCGATGCATGGAGTCCCGTTCATCTAGGAAAGGTGAGTTCATGGCTCTTATTAGTGATTGTTAGCTTTCTTATAGTAGCGACGTTAAAGCAGGTTAAGGGAAAAAATTCCATTAGGATAGATGCTAGTCAATCATTATAACTGTTAAGAACCCTCATTTAAAGTTCCATAGCATTTGTAAACCAAATGCGGTATTAAGAAGTATTGAAAAAAATGCAGGCATGAAAAAACCCTTGCAGTGCAAGGGTTTGAGATAGATGGAGCATAGGGGGCTCGAACCCCTGAACTCTACGCGGCCAGCTATATTTAGATTGTAAATAGCTAAAATAAAAGTATCATCCATTTGTCGGTAAGACGTCTATAACTGGCAGCGCTATAAGAAAAGTTGTCCCTTTCCCTAAATGACTCTTCACTGTAACTTTTCCACCTAATTTATTAACTATACTATAAACCATGAGCATTTCTAATCCAGTTCCTTCATCCTTTGTTGAATAATAAGCTGTCCCTAAGCGAGATATTTCTTCTTCGGTCATCCCACGCCCAACATCTTCCGCTTTAATTATAACTTGTTTATTTTCCCCATAAATGTAAATTTTAAGTGTTCCGCCCGTTTCCTTCATTGATTCAATTCCATTTTTCGATAAATTGATGATACATTGATGAATTTGGTTCTTATCAACTTTTGTATGTAGGGGATTATTAAAGTTATACTCGACATTAACATTATGAATGTTAGCATATGGTGTAATAATATTTTTAACATGATCTAATTCCTCTTTTAAATTCGAGTACACAATATTTTCTGATTGTGGTTTAGCAAGAGCAAGGTAATCACTTACAATTTTTTCTGCTCTTTTTAACTCAACCAATGAAAGATCAATGTAGCCTTTTTCCTCTGGACTTAACGACTTTGAATTTTTTAAAAGTTGTAGAAAACCACTTGTTACTGTTAGGGGATTTCTAATTTCATGAGAAACACTAGCTGATAACTCACTTGCGAGATTTAACTTTTCTGAAAGTAAGTATTCCTTACGTACTCTCATGTTATATAAAATTTTCTCAATTAAAAGCATAATGATAATAATTCCAAGTACATGAATAACTATAAAAATAAACGCCATTTCCCAAAACTCTTGGTTTATTGAATCGAAAAACCTACTGAGAATGGACAAGTATAAAAATAATGTAAAGAAAGAAACAACAGCTGCTGTAACAATCTTTTTATAAGAATTGAATTTTAGAAACTTAGTATGTAGGGAAGGAACAATAATAAAAATAATAGTTGAAAACATAAGTGAAAGAAATACGCCTTCTCCCCCTATAAAAAAACGATAGCCGTTTAAAACTAAATAAAGAGGAAATGTAACCTGATAACCTCCAAATAGCCCTGCGATTATAAAAGGAATGTATCTTAAATCAAAAATAAATCCAGTATCTAATTTAATAGGAAAAGTCATACAAAGAATTATAGAAATTGATGAAAATAAAATAATAATTAGTTTCTTATTATAAAAAGTTGGCTTACTTTCAAAAAATATTTGAAATATCACTAGAGGCAATAGTAAAAAGAAAAGGTTTATAAGTAGAGTTTCAATCACATTATATTTTCCTTTCATAAAAGTGTTTCGTCTAAAATGAATAAATTGGTACTTTATTGGTGTAATTTATTGATATTCCTGTAAAGGTTAGTAAATCGCTAAAGTCACAACTTTAATATAATAACATATTTTATTACTCTGTAACCGTTTTAAATGATTTTTTCCAAATAAATCAAATTAAAATAGAATATGAATTTTTAATTTTTTTGATAGATTCACTTTAGATACCATTATTTGCTTCTATTATTTGGGGATGTAGCATTAGTTTAAATATGCTATCTTAAATATAATAGACAAAATTCGACTTTTAAGACCAGGGTATCACCTTTAAAATATTACTTCTAAGATAAAACATAGATTGAAAGGATGTAGTCTATGAATACAGTTGCTTCTGTTTTGGTTTCTCATTTTAAAAGATGGGGGATTTCACATACATTTGGTATTCCTGGAAAGGCCATTGTGCCTATTTTGATGGAGATTGATAAACAAAATCTCCGTTTTGTCTTAACAAGACACGAAGCTGGTGCAGGATTTGCAGCAGCTGGTTTTGCATTAAAGAAAAATACACTTGGAGTCGCAATCGGTACTTCGGGTCCTGGGGGAACGAACTTAATTACAGCAGCTGCACAAGCAAAAGCCTATCATAGTCCAGTTCTATTTATTACAGGCCAACCCTCAGTTAAAGGTAAGGGGAAAGCATTAGGTCAAGACTCAAGCATGTTTGGAACGGATATGGTGAAATTATTTGAACCTGTTACATTATTCAGTGCCTCTGTAGAAAGAAGTGATCAGGTTCAACTACTTTTAACTCATGCTATTGAAAAAGCTTTTAGTGGTAGCAAAGGGCCTGTTCATCTTTCCATTCCTTTCGAAGTTTTGCTAGAAGAAGTTCAACCATTTTCTATTGAATTACCAACACAAATGCCTAAAAGTATATCTAATAATGTCCAGCAAGTGATTTCCTTTATTGAACATGCCAAAAGGCCAGTATTGTGTTTAGGAAAGGGGGTTCATGCCTCCCATGCTTATGAAGAAGTTAGATGGCTTGCTGAGCGATGGAATATCCCTGTTATAACAACTCCAGGTGGAAAAGGAACATTCTTAACTAATCACCCTTTATCGTTAGGAAGTTTTGGTTTAGGAGGTACGGAAACATCAATGGAATATCTAGAGGATGGGATCGATTTAATGATCGTCATTGGTACAAAACTTAGTGATATGTCTCTTGCTGGTTTTTCACAAAAGATGTTTCCGACTCAAGTCATTCAGTTTGACTATGATCAAACCTTTATAGGTAAGTCGTTACCAGTACCGACTCTACCAATTCTAGGTGACGCAAAAGAAAATATAAGAGCAATAATGGAATTATTATTACAAAATAATGAAAGTATTAAAGGGTTTTCAGATTTAAAAGAGCAAAAAGAGATTAAAGAACGTAAAGAAGAAAATAACCATAGTAAATTTATTTCAGCAGCAAAAGCTATTCAAGAAATACGACGTCATTTACCTGAAGATACGGTTTTATTTGGAGACGACGGAAGTCATTCCTTTTATGCAATCAAGTATTTTGATATCTATGAACCAGGAACGTTCCATTTTGATGATGTCTTCGGAGCTATGGGACATGCAATTGGATATGCAATAGGGGCAAAACTAGGGTTGCCAGGAAAGACAGTTGTTTGTTTAACAGGGGATGGATGTATGTTTATGCATGGGGCAGAAGTATCTGTAGCAGTAAATGAGGAAGTACCAGTTATCTTTGTTGTCTTAAATAATAACAGCCTGGATATGGTAGATAAAGGAATGAAACAATGGCTTGGAAAAGCTGTTGGCTCCACCTATAGAGAAGGTCTACAAGTGTCTCAATATGCGGAGGCGATGGGAGCAGCAGCATTTTGTTGTAGGACAGCATATCAAATTCAAGAAGCTATAAAATGTGCTTTAGAATACAATATGCCTACTGTTATTGAAATAATGGTTGATCCTGAAGAAATCCCACCTATTCTAAATCGGGTTGAAGCGACTACGGGAAGGTTTCGATAAATTAGAACAGGAACTTAATAAACGAATGCCTAGGTAATTGAACATTTGTGAACGTTTTTGTGAGCATATGGTCAACTCTATAATGTTACTCGAAGGTCATGAGCTGTAATTTGTAATTTAGGATAACTCGATAACCAAGTAAATCCATAAAGATGTAAGTATTCTGCTGTTTATAATCATTCAAATCACTTTTTTTAACTTCACGTTTCTACTTTTCGTTGTTCTATTAATTGTGCTTCTCATCTACTGCAATTGGGCCAGATTTGTGGAGGATCTCTTATATTACGTAGTAGACTCATATTATTCAGTTAAGTTTGCAAAATATTTTAGTAATACTTATAATGATAGTAATACTATCAAATGAAGTAAGAGGTGAAGCTGAAATGGAATTAGTTAGTGGGAAGATGACGAGTAAAGGACAAATAACAATACCAAAGGAACTTAGAGAAAAGTTAGGTTTAAGTGAGGGTGACCAGTTTAGGTTTTTAATAGAAAACGATGAAGTGAGAATAGAGCCAGTTAAGAAAAAATTATTAAGTCAAGCAATTGGCAGAATTACTTCTAAAGAGGAAATTAACCTTGAAAAAATGAGAGAAGCTGCTCACGAGGAAGCGTCTAAACATATTCTATCTGAGGGATTGGAACATGAATAAGTTTCTAGTTGATACAAATGTTCTTATACGAATGTTAGTTAAAGATGATCCAATTAAATTTAATACTATAGTGAAGCTTGTAGAGAAGGTTGAAAAAAGTGAATTAACTTTAGTAATCCCTACTGTCGTAATCGCTGAATGTTGTTGGTTGCTAAAGTCTTTCTATAAATTGGATAAACAAAAAATAACTGAATATCTATTAGATGTCATTGAATCTGAAAATGTTGAAGTAGAGGAAGATGATGTAATCATTGCACTGAGAATGTATTCGGATAAAAATGTTGATTTTGCTGATGCCCTAATATCGAGTAAATCTAACAGCAAACTTCCTGTTTTAACTTGGGATAAAAAAGATTTTAAAAGTTGGAATGCGAATACTATATTCCAGAAGAATTATTGTAGTTGCACAGGGAGTACAACGATACTATTCAATAGAAATTGATATTTAACAATTGGTGCGATTGCGGAAGACCAAAGCCTAATTCCTCGGTAAAGTGAGGAGGATTAGGCTTTTATACTTTAATACCGTTGACGTTCTTTTATTGGTAAACACGTTGACAGAAAGTGGTAAATTTGGTGGCAACTACTGGTAAAAAGCATGGCAGAGATGGTACATTCTTGTGGCTGTATTCATTGCCGTTGATTACAGCCGATGTACCACCTCTGACATAGTATTTACCATCAAATGATAAAAAGTGTACCAAAGAATGACAGACTGTTTACCACTGCAATCCTTCTGGTAATTAAAGATATAAAACCTTATTTTTGATAATCAAAAATGTTTAAAAAAATTAGATTGATTTTCAATTAGATCAGTCTTCAGCAAATAGGATAGATTAACTTTTTTATTACATGGTAGACACATACTGTGCAGCAAGTGATTAACCACAGTACATAGATACTAGTGGGTTCACTCTTTTAATACAATTCTTTAACCTGGTATTATTTTATTAGAAGATCCATTAATAAAGTTAAAAATAATGATTAAGTTTTTGTTCTTTTCACTATTGGCATTGCTTTTCTTAAGTGGGTGTAATTCAAATGAAACAAATGCAAATGGTGATATTTTTCAACTTAAAGATTTGTTTGTAGGTGATAACAGTGCAGTAGGAAACATCGCTAATCAATTACGAGGCGGAGAGCATATAACAGGTTTTAATTGTTTTATTTTTCAGAATAATGTATCCTAAAAGAAACTGATCGGTCTTAAATTCAACAGAACTCTTTTGGTCTAAAAAAGACCGTTCGGTTTTAAAAATAATTTAAAAAAAGGAGTGTTTTGAAAAATGAGTAAAGCGTTAGAAAATCTTCAAAAATTGATTAGTGGAGAAATTTCTCCTCCACCTATTGCTAAATTACTTGGTTTAAAGTTCGTTCACATTGAATACGGGCGATCGGTGTTTGAAATGGAATGCGATACAGAAAAACATGCGAATCCAATGGGGACGATTCACGGGGGGATTTTGTGTGATCTGGCTGATGTTGCCATGGGAACAGCCTACAATAGTACGTTAGATGATGGCGAGACCTTTACCACTGTTGAATTGAAAATTAATTTCCTAAAGCCGGTTTGCAATGAAAAGCTGACAGCAAAAGCTGAAGTAAAGAAAAGAGGCAAATCGGTAGGTCTAGTACATTGTGACATTTTCAATGAATCTGGAAAACTAGTTGCCTATTTGACGAGTACTTGCATGACATTGCGGGGAGAAGAAGCGAAGGGCCATGAAGTTAAAAATTAACATGAAATGAATACCATGATATTGAAGCAAGCATTTATTAAGCAGCCATTAGTAAAGAAAATTTTTTGGCTATTTTAGAGACTGATCGGTCTTTTATTTTAGGGGATTTTCTTATTATGTCTAGCTCCAGCGCTAGACGCTTTTTTAGGAAGGAGAAATTGAGTTGACAAATGTAAATAGTAGTCATACGAAAAGAAATGTGTTTTGGTGCTATGTGATTGTCAGTACATGTCTCGTTATTGCTTCAACAGGGTTTGGAAGATTGGCCTATGGAATTGTCATGCCTTTTATGCGCGAAGATTTGGGTCTCACATATTTTCAAGCAGGGTTAATTGGCAGTGCAAATGCGTTGGGATTTCTCATTTTTAGTGTAGTTTGCGGTAAGTTTGTGAGCAGATGGGGAAGTAAGACGATCATTATCTGCGGTGGAGTCATTGTCATGCTTAGCTATATAGGATTGTCCTTATCGAACCTCTTTTATCTGAATCTTTCGCTTATGTTCCTCAACGGTATGGGGACAGCTTTTGTTTTCATTCCACTAGTTGGATTGCTGGTCGGTTGGTTTCCTGAAAAGCGCGGCTTAGTGATTGGATTTTTGATGAGCGGTGGTGGTGCAGGGGTACTGTTGGCAGGCTTTGTCATTCCTGGTCTGATGACGGCATCAACTGTAGGTTGGAGATATGGCTTGGCTGGGTTCGGAATTTTTACTGTTGTTACCGTCATTTTTGCTTATGTATTTTTAAAAAATCCACAAATGACAACCCGTCAACCTGATTCTAGTGAGAATACATCAGTTTCTGTCTATCGTAACAAAGGGGTACTTCTTCTAGGATTGATTTACTTTAGTGTAGGAACGGCTTACTTAATTCCATTGACATTCCAAATGGGGTATATGATTGAGGAAGGGATTAATGCAGTGACTGGCGGCATCTTGTTTTCAATAGGTGGCATATTGGCAATCATGAGTGGACCTACTTGGGGATTCATATCAGACCGTTATGGAAGGACGCTTAGCCTGATTGTTTGCATTTTATTTTTCAGTGTTGCCAATATTGCTTCTGTCGTTCTACCTAACTTTATAGGGTTTTTGCTCACTCAGATTTTATTAGGCTTAACAATTACAGGAATGTTTGCGCTTATTCAAACATCATTAACTGAACAGGTGGCTTTAAATCAAATCCCTTCTGCACTAGGATTTATTACAGTATTTTTTGCCGTCGGTCAGCTCCTCGGACCAATGTTTGGAGGCTTGATTATTGAGCAAGCTGGCGGATTTAAAGCTGCACACCTATTTTCCACTTTGATGACTGTTATAGGCTTGTCGCTTGCAATTTTTATGAAACAAACTGCTAAAAAAGCCAGGGTAAAAGAAGAAACTGAAGGAAGAGTGTATGCAGGAAATAGTTAGTTAAGAGGTCTAAATCCCCCCTCCCCGGTACGAAAGGTGAGTATTTTATTAGCCGCTATTTAATTGGATAGAAGAGACCTGGCTTTTAAGAAATCGAATGGCCCGCTTAATATAAACGGGATCGTTATAAAGCTTTGTCATCATTAGTGCCCCTTCGATGGTCGATATAAAAATCGTCGAAAACTCATCAGTATCGAGCGTTGGGCAGAATTCTCCTTTTTTGATTCCGTTTTGAAAAATTGACTGGATCATTTGATAGAGTTGATTCATTGCTTTTTCTGTTTCTGCCCGTAACTCCGGGTGTGCATCATCAGATTCAATTGCTGCATTCATAATTGGGCATCCGCCTGGAAGCGGGTGTCCATTTGCTAGATCAAAAAATGTGTCAAGAATTGCATACAAACGTTGAGTGGCAGATTTTTTATCTGCTAATGCGACGCGAAAGTTTTTTCCCATTTCATTGATTGCATATTGAAAAGCGTGCAGTGAAAGTTCCGTTTTACTTTTAAAGTGATTGTAAATCCCGCCCTTTTCAAGGCCTGTTTCTTTCATGACATCGGAAACCGGTGTTGCTAGATAACCTTGTGTATTTAATAGCTTTGAAGTTTTTTCAATGATCATTTTTTTCGTGCGTTCTCCTTTTCGTATCATGGTCACCTCCAATGCACTTTTAAAACCAATGGGTCTTTTTTTAATCATACACAACAGAACGGTGCCTGTCATCCCCCCCCCCGAATAATCTTGTATCACAGAATTGTTTCACAGCCTTGTTGTTTTTTTTTAGCATTACTGTAAAAATGAGTAATGCTTTTTCATTTTTTATCAAATAAAAAAAGAAATTGTTGTTTAGATGAAAATAGAGATGAATAGTACAGCTGTGTATTTAGCATGACTGTTGGGGTGGGGTCTGAAGAAAGAGATGGTATCAGACTTATGCATCCAGACTCTGAGCTTGTTGAAATCCCTCTACGATAAGATAAAAAAATGTTTGGATGTGGTGACATGATAAATAGATCAGATTATAATGGATGGATTTATATCGATATTTAAAGGGGTCTATGAAAAATATTTAAAAAAGGGACTCCAAGTCTGTCCCCTATCTTAATACTATAAAAAACTGTAACTGCTACACGAAGCTATACCTCAGATTTGCTGCCTTAAAATTTAAAATGTTCATGCTCTGTCAATGCTTTCAAAATTAGCTTTGTGTGCCCCGTCGCAAAATGGTTTATTTTTATAAAGACCACACCTGCAAAGAGAAAATGTTTCTTTCGTTTCTATTTTGTTTACTTCACCATCGACGAGCTCTACATTACCTGTTACACGCAAAGAACCATTATCATTCACTTTAATCGTCACCATTTTTAAAACCTCTTTTAAAAATTTTTAACCTTTATGGAAAGAAAATAGTCAAAACTAAAATAAAAACAAAAACAAAATTAGATATGGCATAATTACTGACGGAAAAGTAAACAAAATAGGAGTTCCGAAAAACATGATTCACACTGTTATTATTATTAAAAATGCAGGATAGCTATCTATGCAATATACCGAAATTTTTACAAAATTTATTGTTTAGTAGCTCGACCAATATAGGAAAATGGTTCGGTGTAGGAAAGTTGTTATAGAAAAAATATCTTTAGAGGTGCCTGTGGGTTAAAAGGGTGGAAGTAGGACGTTTCTAGTTCCAAAGGAAGTTCATGCGATTTGTAGAAAAGCATTTATTGGATCATAGCGTAATGGTTCAACCTGATCATCGCAATTCATCGAATTGGATAATTACTATTGAAGTGGAATCAGGCGATATAAAAAGAAATGAAGTCAAAGTGAGGATTATTAAAGTCATTCCGTAATGGCAGAAGAAATCATACCAAACGATTCTACTTATGAAATTATTATACGAGAGAATATTAATCAAGGCTAAAAAAGATGTTCAACTAATGGTGAGCTTTTATACAAGATAAAAGGAATGATTATCAGTGGAAGAACTGTTTTACTCTTGGTTTAAAAAGAATAAAGAAGAACTTTAAGCACCTCAAATGTGCTCATGGGCCGGATTGGTGCCAAGTAGTAATGAAAGTGCCGGGAAACGGAAGTCTTCTAAAACGAAGAATGGAAACAAATATTTAAAGTCAGCCTTAATTGAAGCAGCTCAATCTATTAGAGGGTCAAAAAACTACCTCGGAGCGCTTTATCGCCGTACTGCAGCACGTGGAAGGTAAAAAGCGGGCAGCAGTTGTAGTCGCGCATGCGATATTACGAATCTCCTATTACTTATTGACCCGTAAAGAAATGTACGTCGATTTAGGAGAAGATTACTTCGATAAGCAAAAACAACAATCGATTGTTCGACATTCACTACGAAGGCTAGAAAGTCTAGGCTATACTGTTTCGCTTGTGGAACCAGAAGCGTCTTAGAATAACCCATTCAATGTAATATCCCCTGAAATATGGCGTTCCTCTCTTTTTAAAAAAAAAGAATGAGCTGCGTCTTCTTAAGTATGGCCTTTTTATTGATACATAAGACGTTAATTTTCATGGTAGTACAATCATACTATACAATAGAAAAATGATATTCAACAAACGGCGCGATTGCTAAAGATTTTCAAAAAAAGTACAAAACAAATGGAGTCCCACACTTAAAATAAGTATGGGGGTCCATTGTAAAATTAACGATTTAAGTTACTTTAAATAACAAGTTACTGCCTACTAATCCGCTGTACAACAGTCTCCACATCAAAAACGCGTTTGTTTAAAGCTGCAGTTTTATCATCGACATGATCAACTATTTTCTCTGTATACTCACCAAGGGTCTCAACCAAGTTCTTTTGTAACTGCTCTAAGCCTTGTTCTATTCGTTGCTGCCCAGCTTTAAGTTCTCCAAAATTGGTTCGCGTTTCTTGTTGGTCTTGAACAAGTCTCTGCTGCCCAACCTTGAGTTCACTGATATCTGACCGAATTTGTTGTTGGCTTAGATCGAGTCGTTGTTGCCCAACTTTGAGTTCCTCAATATCGGATCTCATTTCTAGTTGACTTTGTACCAGTCGTTGCTGTCCATCTTTAAGTTCGCCAAAATCGGCTAGTACTTCTTGCTGGTTTTGATCAAGGCCATGTTGTCCGTTCTTAAGTATTGAAATATCAGACCGCACTTCTTTTAGTTCGTTAAGGATTTGTTGTAATGTATTTTCCATTTTAATCCCTCCGATTGATATCTTCTATTATAGCATCGATTATTTTAGTTTTATTTAGTAAAATAATCATTTATTTTCTCCACTTACATTTAGCATCGCTTGTTCAAACTTATCCGCTGCTCCTTTCTGCATATCTGGTACAACATGGCTGTAAATGTCTAAAGTAACGTTCGTTTTACTATGACCAAGGCGCTCGGAAACGACTTTCGGATGTTCCCCCAGCTGAAGCATGATTGTTGCGTGGGAATGCCTTTTATGGAGAGCTCACCATAAGAGGCACATACACGCAACATTACTATTGATGAATGGGGAAAATCCAAAACTTGTTCAACAGCGCTTAGGTCATTAGGATGTCGAAATCACACTTCGGATCTACTCCCATATTTTGCCTAGCATGCAAAGAGATGCCGTTGATAAATTAGAACAGGAACTGACTAAACATGACGAGGTAATGGAACATTTGTGAACCAAATGAGGATTTAGGAAGTGTTGTAAAAAATGCAGGCATGGAAAAACCCTTGCAGAACAAGGGTTTTTCCATAGATGGAGCATAGGGGGCTCGAACCCCTGACCTCTACGCTGCCAGCGTAGCGCTCTCCCAGCTGAGCTAATGCCCCGTATAGTGATTAAAATTATTATAGCTAGTCTTACGGGGAATTTCAACTAAAAAATCCATTCAATAATATACCACGCCATACTTCCGATTACTCCGACAACAAGTGCACTGAGTATATTCTCCTTTGAAAACTTTTTATACTTAACAAAATCAAAGATGATCCAAACGAAAAATATAGCAATACCAAAAATCAAAGCATCTAACATGATTTATACCTCCTACCGACTACCATCATCATAACAATAAATTTAAGTTCAAAACAATTTTCAATTATTATGAATGAATTTTATAATTTTATCAGGTAATTCAAGGTTAGTCGTTGCTAGCATAGTTTTTTGACATTTCAATCATATAGAGGAGATCCAGTTTTAGGTCTCCCCTATATGATTATCTATCTATCATTCTTCATCTTCAAATAGTTTTTCCCCGCGATGTAGCCTCATCGCAATTTTGGCCGTGTGCGGGGTTTCACGAGAAGTGGGTGCGTGTGCGGCAAGGTATCTTGTTGTGGCAAGGATCATCGTTTCTTGGGCGAAATTTGCTAATGCTCCTTCTTCTTTTGACCAGTGATCATGCTCTGCCATGGCTACTTCAAACATCTGGAAGGAATGGAACTCTGCATCCTCGCGTAATAATGTATGACCTAATGTGTTAAATAAAGCCTTTTTATCGCCCCCTCTTGCTAAGTAAGTGATCACCCATTTTCCAGCTCGATCAGTTTGCTGTTGCTGATCTAACATGTCTAATAATTCTTGAACGTCCTGTGCGGGGGAATTTTGTTCTTCAGCGATTGGACGGCGAGCAGAAGGTGTATTTAAGAAACGGTTTAAATAAATACTCATTGCAGTATGAAAAATCGCACGTGTTAACTCAGGTGTAGTTGATCGACGAAGCGATTCATGAACGGCATGGGCATGAGTAAATGCGTGTAACACTGCAATCCAGTCTCTGAGTTCGTTTTGGACGTGGAAACGGGCTAATCTTTCCGCGGCGGCTAATGAAACCAATTGTGCTAACCGGACAGGTGGCATGCCTCTTTTTAGCGCAGTTAAAAGAACTTCAATCGTTTCCTCTGGACGGTCGGTTAATAGCTGATCTATCAACGCTTTTTCATCGAATTCTTCTGGCTTTAGCGGCTGATTCTCTAATATAGTTGGTAGTTGTTTAAACGCTTGATGAAGAGGACGAACCAAATCAACGGGAGATTGCCAACTGTGCAGCTCTTCACTACGGGAAGCACTAGCTAATTCAGGTAATAGTGAAGTAAGAACATATGGTCGATGCTCTGCACCAATATGCTCTAAAACTTCAAATGCTTTATTGTGAAAATCTAATGTGTGACCAACATTCATATAGAAATGGTCTGTAATAGCGGTCATCATCATATTCATTAATTGTTTTGTCACAGCGCCTGATTCGATCGCCGTTAAAAGTACTCTTTCAGTTCCTTGAACGTTTCGCACTTCGACGTTATGGCGATACCATTCCGCCAACTGTTCCATGGATGGTTGGCTGGTAGACTCTTGTACAGGCAAAGGGCCAAGGAGAAATCGAGTTCCCATATTGGCACTTTCCCTTGCTACATGTACCAACCCTTGATACAGTGCTAAAATCTTTCCATTTTGATCAAGCTTCGGTAAAATATTCGTCATCGCTGTGAGGATCGTTAGTCCGGATCTCCAGCCACGTTGCCTGTGCTTCGTTCCAAATTCTACCCCAATTCGAGTGATATTTTCTGGTGGTTCTCCAGCTTCTATTAGTCCTACAACTGCTTTTGCAATGACTAGGCTCAAGTTTTGTTCTAATCCCTCACGTAATCTTTGGCGAAGCTTTTTAATGGTTAGCCGGTTCATCGGAGTAGGATTGACCCATACTACGCCATTTTTTACTTCTACTGGATATGTCGTGACATCATCTGCCCATGGATCTAACGTACCACCGCTTTTTACATCAAATCTTGCATGATGCCAATGACAGGTTAGGATTCCATCACACATACTCCCCATATGTAGAGGGAACCCTAAATGCGGACAGCGATTGTCAACGGCATAAACCTCATTATTATGGTACAATACAGCAATTCCGTGCTGCCCTCCTTTCACGATTTTCGCTCTCGTTTCCTTAAGTTCATCCATCAACCCAACTTCAATGAGGTCTTCCATAAATGTTCACCCTTTCCATAAAAGTTACTTCACTAAAGTTTAACATATAGATACTGTTACTTTTAAACGTATCATTTTCTAGAGATCAGTTACTTGTAGAAAAAATTTTTAAAAAAATTCTTTATGACCCCCTCAAACTGAAAAAACCTTCCGTATAGCTATAGGAAAGCGGCTTTCTTAAGAAAAATATTTATGTACATAGTAGTGAGGTGCCTCATGTTTAAAGGAAAAAAAATGATGATTTGTTTACTTTCAGGACTTATGATTGTGACGGGATGCTCGTCTGATTCAACAACGAAGTCCGAGCAAACACAGGCTGAAAGTGAAGAAATTCTTTTTGAAAATACGGATGTTGGATTAAAAATCTATGAGTCTAGCAATTGGATAATTGAACAAGAAGTGTACGTGCAAAATTTAAATGTGACGTTTCAAAATGATACATTAAAGGCCATCGTATCGGTCATCCCAAGTGAAAAAACAATGGAACAAATTAAAAAAGAACTACAGCTAGGAGATGGCTTAATTACAGTTCTAGAAGAGAAGGACGATTACTTTTCATTTCATACGAATCAAAAAGAAAGTATTCGTTCAGATTTGTATATTGAACAAGATCAAGGGAAAACGTTAATTGTTACATTTATGTCACCACTTGAAGATTTTGAAAGCTATCTTGAAGAGATCGAAGAATTCAAAGGAAATATAAAACTTCCAAAGTAATTGAAATATGAGATGGAAAGGGAGAAGCGCGATGAAGAAAATAGTTAGTAGTTTAATAATAGGAACTTTTTTAATAACAGGTACTGTTAATGCTGAAGAGTCTGTAGTCATTGAAAATGCAGTGCAAGCGGATAGTACAACACCTTACAATGAGGAAACAGATGTTATTGAGGAAACAAACAGCATGGAAGAAAATGATCGTGTTGAGACGGATTTTGAATTGTTTGATTTTGTTGATGTTTTTCAATCCACGTTAGTAGATTTGACAGATAATGAGAAAGAGAGATTAATATTATTACTAGAATTCGTTGCGAATACAAATATGCAATTAGAAACTCTTCTTCAAGAAGAACAATTTGACTTAGCTGCAGTGCTGTTCGAAAAATATAATAAAGAATTAGCTACCATCAACGACTTAATTGAAGAAGAGAATGAAATGAATGAAGAAGAAATAGGAGAAGAAGAACTTATTAAAGATGATTCAATCGAAGAAGATGTCATTGAAGAGGAAGAAGAGACGTTAGAAGACATTGAAGAAGAAGTTACAGAAAAAACGTCAATGCGTGGGGTTAACTTACAGCTTTTATTAGAGCGTGATGATCTTCCAGAGCAAGCTAAAGCAGGAATTAGAATAGCGCTTGCGAATCAAGAGAGAGCAATGGAGAATCGTCAGAGAGCACAGGAACGAAAAGTACAACGAAAAGCATTAAACGAGAGTGAAGAGAGCGAAGAACTAGAAAATGAAACAGAAGAAGAGATAACAGAGCAAGAAGAGGAAGTAACTGCTACAAGTAAAAAAGAAGACAAGAAAAACCAGCAACAACAGTCTAAGAACGAAAATGCTCAAAAAGGTCAAGAACGAGCAGAGCAAGCTAAAGAAATGGCAAAGGAAAAAGCTGAGCAAGGAAAGCAACGTGGTCAAGAAGCAAAAGAACAAGCTCAACAACGTGGACAGGAAGCAAAGGAGCAAGGTCAACAGCGTGGCGAAGAAGCAAGAGAAAATGCTCAACAAAGAGGCCCTGGGAATTCAAACGGTAACGGAAACGGTAATGCGGGAAGACCATAGTAGGTAACTGGAGAAGGGCTGACTCAAATGATAGTGTTAGATACCTTGGATCGGGGTCTAAAGACATCAAGGAGTCAGTCTTTTTCTAACAGTCCTTTACCCATTGATGAAATTATCGTATGCTAACGACATATCAAAGCATAGATACATGGAGTAGGTGTAGTTTAGTGGAAAATTTCGAATTAGAAACAGTCATTGCTCAAGCAAAGACGGGGAATGAAATTGCACGTGAGCAATTAATTCTTCATTACAAACCATACATAATTAATGTCACTGGGCACTTCTGTAAGAAATATATTACATGGAGTGATGAGGAGTCGAGTATTGCCTTAATTGCCTTTGATCGAGCGATTGATACGTTTTCGACAGAAGGAGGCCGCTCGTTTCAAAATTATGTGTACTTATTAATTAAAAGAGCATTAATTGATTTTTTTCGGAAAGAACAGAAAGAAACACTTCTTTCACTTTCACCGAGTGTAACCGATGAAGGTACACAAACATTAAAGTATGAAAATGATCAAGCAATTGAACATTATGAAGAAATGACGCAATCTAAAGAATTAGTAGAGGAAATTCTAGAGCTAGACGAAAAATTAGGTGAGTTTAATATTTCATTTGAAGAGCTCGAGCATCATTCCCCGAAACATGAAGATACCCGTTTGTCCTTGTTTGAAATGGCAGCTCGATTTATATCTGATGAAGATTTAGTCCAAAGCCTACTGCAAAAAAAGCAGCTTCCCATCGGTCCTTTTTCTAAAAAAACAGGTTATAAGCGAAAAACGAATGAGCGCCACCGAAAATATCTTATTACACTGATTTTACTAAAACTAAACCCACAGTGGATTCATTTATCAGAATATATTAAAGAAGCTCCAGGAAAAGGGGGGAGATAAAGATGGAGACGATTCAAGGTACGGTTGTAAAAGTTACTGAACAACATATCGTCCTACTTACGAATAATGGTCAGTTTAAAAATATTCCTCGCTCTCATTCAGAGGTACCACTTATTGGTCAATCATTTACTCATATTGAAAAAAAGAGAAGGAGAGTACCTTTGTTCACGTATGGCTCGATTGCGGCTGCGCTATTTTTAATGCTCGTCACTTCTTTTATTTTCCCTTTTGGTGGAGATGCGGAAGAAGTATATATCATTTCTCTTGATATTAACCCAAGTATCGAAATTGCAACCAATAGTAATTTGGAAGTCATTCGAGCACAGGGACTAAATAAAGCAGGTGTTGAAATTTTAGAGTCGATCCATTGGAATGACCACCTATATACAGTCATTGACCAGATTATTGATCAGACAGTAGAAACAGGTGTAATGGAAAAGCAGGAGGAACCCATTGTTGTAACATCTGTCATTCCTTTGCAAGAAACGTCAGATGAGTTGGTCTCTGAATTAAAAAATACCATTAACATCTCACTCAATAAAAATCAAACCGTCGTTCCTATCGTAGTCACATTAGATGAAAAGGAAGTTTATGACGAAGCGAAGAAGTCCAACCTCTCAATTAATTATTATAAAGAATACAAGCAATTAGAAGAAAAGGGAATTGTTCAAAGTCAAAAAGAGATCAGCGGGAAAACGATCTCCGAGTTAAAAAGAATGGAAAGGCAGCCAAAACAAGAGAGCACCATAGATAAATCTAGATCGTCAAAACCTGATATTGAAAGTGAAAACAAATCTATGTCACCAAAGCCGGAAGTTGAACCGAAAGAAATACCCAAAAAAGCTGTGCCAAAAGAAGTACCTAAACAAGAGGATAATAAACAGACTCCTCCTGTAAAAAAAGAACAAAAGCAACCGCAGGAGAATTCGAATCGCGGAAATCAACCGGAAAACAAAGGCGGCCCACCAGTTGACCGAGGAAAAAGTGACAAGGAACCAGCACAGACTGAAAAAGAAAGTAAGGAAGGTAGTAGATCAGAACCATCTCCTGTGGAGCAAAAAGAAGAAGAGCGCCCTGATCGACCGAGTCAATCCTCTAATGCAGCAAATGAGAAAAGAGGGCCATAAGAATAACGAGATTTTTTGAAGAAATGAAGACGGGTGAAATCATATGAGGTTTCGCCCGTTTTTATCATTTATATCTCCACTTTTACATCATATGATTTGGTATTATTATAGCCAGTTGTTCGGTTGCTATATCTGGAGTTAGACTGATATATCCGGAGTTAGACTGATATATCTGGAGTAAGACTGATATATCTGGAGTAAGACTGATATATCTGGAGTTAGACTGATATATCCGGAATTAGACCGATATATCCGGAATTAGACCGATATATCTGGAGTAAGACTGATATATCTGGAGTAAGACTGATATATCTGAAGTAAGACTGATATATCTGAAGTAAGACTGATATATCTTGAGTAAGACTGATATATCTGGAGTAAGACTGATATATCTGGAGTAAGACTGATATATCTGGAGTAAGACTGATATATCTGGAGTAAGACTGATATATCTGGAGTAAGACTGATATATCCGGAATTAGACCGATATATCTGGAGTTAGACTGATATATCTGGAGTAAGACTGATATATCTGGAGTAAGACTGATATATCCGGAATTAGACCGATATATCTGGAGTAAGACTGATATATCTGGAGTAAGACTGATATATCTGGAGTTAGACTGATATATCCGGAATTAGACCGATATATCTGGAGTTAGACTGATATATCTGGAGTTAGACTGATATATCTGAAGTAAGACTGATATATCTGAAGTAAGAATTTAATGTCGATCGAGACTGCTATTTTAATATTATGGAAAAAACTTCTTGAAAAACTAATACCATTAGTTACAATAAAACTAATGGTATTAGTTTTATAAGGAGAGATGAATTTGAGATTGAAAAGAGAAGGGTCAGTATATCAATTGTCATTTATGCCACGTTTTTTTCCTGTTAACTGTTATATGGTCGAAGAAGAAGAAGGTTTGACATTAATTGATGCTGCTTTGCCTTATAGCCATAAGGCCATTCTCAAAACGGCTCAGCAACTAAACAAACCGATTACTCGTATCGTGTTAACACACGCTCATGAAGACCATATTGGTGCTTTAGACGAGTTAAAAAAAGAGTTGCCTCATGTTCCTGTTTATATTTCACATCGTGACTCTAGATTAATGGAAGGAGACAAGAGTCTTGATCAAGAGGAACCGCAAACGCCTATCCGTGGAGGAGTTCCGAAAAAGTTAAAGACAAAAGCGGATACCTTACTGTCTGACGGGGACCGTGTTGGTTCACTTTTAGCTATAGCTGCTCCAGGGCATACGCCAGGTCAGATGGCATTTTTTGATACGAGAGGCCATGAGCTCATTGCAGGGGATGCCTTTCACACACGGAGTGGTGTAACGGTAGTTAGTCAGCTTAAACTCAGTTTTCCGTTTCCTGCATTAGCTACTTGGAATAAACGAGTAGCGCTTGAAAGCGCACGAAAACTCATTGAATTTCAACCTTCGCTACTTGCTGTAGGTCATGGTGAAATGGTAAAGAATCCATTAGCTCAAATGAAACGAGCAATAGATGAAGCAGAAAGAAATTTTAGGAGGGAATGATATATGTCACCTAGAGTAGGTCTAGATACAGAAACAATTGTAATAATTGCGGCAGAAATGGCCGATGCCAAAGGGATTGAAGCAGTCACATTGGCATCGCTAGCTAAAAAGCTCCAAGTACGATCACCTTCACTTTATAATCATATTGCTAGTTTAGAAGAATTAAAGAAAAAGATTGCGATTTATGGCTTAGAACAACTTTTTGACAAATTAGCAGAGGCAGCTCGTGATAAAACTGGTGATGACGCTGTGCGCTCGTTAGCAATCGCATATGTTGCATTTGTCCGAGCTCATCCTGGTTTGTACGAGACGACTCTTCAAGCACCTGATGCAAATGATCCTGAACTCCAATATGCAGGCAGTAAAATTGTCAAGCTAGCTGTTGATGTACTTTCAGCGTATAACTTATCAAAGGAAGCATCACTTCATGCTGTAAGAGGTTTAAGAAGTATTCTCCATGGATTTGCTTCCTTGGAACAAAAAGGGGGATTTGGACTTCCGCTAGATGTCAATGTAAGCTTTACCCTTCTCATTGATGCTTTTTTAAGAGGACTTTATACAATAAATCAGCTGCAGGTGTCATCGGCTCGAGGTCGCTTCGGTCCATCAAACGTGTCTAAAAGTCAAGACACTAATTGCTGGCCCTCCAGCGCTTGTCGCCGATAAACAGACACCTTCCGCTTTTCTTGTCTAGCTGTAGGTGTCATCGGCTCGAGGTCGCTTCGGTCCATCAAACGTGTCCAAAAGTCAGGACACTAATTGCTGGCCCTCCAGCGCTTGTCGCCGATAAGCAGACACCTTCCGCTTTTCTTAGTACACGCCTAAAGAGAAAAAATAAGCGTATAGCCCAAACCAAATCAGAAAAAACGAATATCATGAGACTGATTAATGTTTGAGGAGGGCTTGAGGTGGAAGATAAAAAACAAAATAGCACGGGTGCTGAACAGCCAAAGGAAGAAATGGAACAGTATGATCCGTGGGATATTATTTTATTTGGTAGACCTAGAAAGCCAGAGGTCCAACCAGAACAAAAAGAACAACCTAAAGCTACAAGAAAGAAAAAGTAAGTTTTTTAGCCTAAACAAAATTAACTTATCTGCATACAGTATGGTTGTAAGAGTGAAAATTATTTAAAGGAGTGAGCGGGATGTCTGGGTACGGGTACACTGGTGGTTTTGCGTTAATCGTTGTATTATTTATCCTATTAATCATTATCGGAGCTTCATACACTGGTTACGGGTATTAATTAGTGGCCACTTAATGAGGATGACTTTTCAATGTATTGTACACCACGTATTTCATGTGGTGTCTAACATTTAGGTCATCCTTTTTTGTATTTCATCCTAACTTCATGACAAAGTAAGTAATCATATTATTTTTCACTAAAGGCAAACTATAGCTAATGAAGGGAGGTTTTAAAATGAATAAACACAATAACAAACCATCAATGGAACATAGTAAAGATGTTGCTGAAAATTCGTATGATCCATCAGATTACAAAAGCTCAAATGAAACGGAAAAAGGGTTAGCTTTTGTTCATGAACAAGTGAGTGATTCTTATGTAGAAGGGACCATTGATGGTCAGATCGAGGAAACTCGAAATAATGCTGATCTTGGAAAAGCAGAAGAAGGGTTTAAGGAAATGGAGGATTTGGAAAACGAATAATTGGATAGTTAAGAAATGGAATAAACAACTAACCATTTTAGCTATTTCATTAGAGTGGACATGCTCTATTGAAATAGCTTTTCCATTTTCATCAGAAGCTTCAAAAGTTGAATAAAGTTGTGTATATTTAGAGAATATCCTATGAATTGAAGAGGTGTATGATGAATAAACTTAATATTAATCTCGTTCTCTGTCACGAGGCTGACAAAAGTACTGGTTCACTAAAAGGTATACATAATCATTTTAAAAAAGAAGAGAAGGGAGTCACATTTAGTCTAGTTATGTTTATTTCAGCTCTTGACAAAATAGAACGTGATTTACATTTAGTCCTAATTTCTGGGGACGGCAAACAAAAGCTACTAAGAAAAGTTAGAGTTGAACAAGACGAAAAACAAGCATCAAATGATATGCATATTAACACATTTAATGAAGTTGGACTTGAAGAAGGTTTATATGAATTTCGCGTGCTATCCACTTCATTAACTGAAGAGGCAATAAAAATTCAAGATTTAGCTCAAGAAGGAACTTTAGAAGGACTACTTAAATTTAAAATTGTTTAAAAGACGTGGTATGTCCTTTGGGCATTCCATTTCTTTAAAAAAACTAAAAGAACATTTAATTGCAAAACGAGAAAAAGATGGTTACATAGCTGATGACTTCGAAACTACTAAATAGGGTATGGGGTAGCTAGAAATTTAAGAATATTTTAACTGGATTATCAAAAACGTTGTTTTCTAAACCACAAGGTTCAATTGTATTTCATTTTGAAAGTTGAATAAAAAAGATTTCCTTGATATGATACGATATACTAGAGATGCAATGTACTCCGACTCAATGTTATTGGTTTAAGTACTTGAAATTCATCATACGGGGTGTTTTATATGAAAGTAAAACAAATGGAAGCAGACTTATTTTGTATTCGTTGTAAAGAAGAAATTGAGCACAATATAACGTATGTGAATGATAGGATTGCAAGCGTTAAATGTCTAGAGTGTCAAAATGCTGTGGAGTTTGATATTGACGTAAGTAAAGAATTCTACAAGGAAATATATGAGCGGATTTCAACAAAGCCTTCGAGGATTACAAAGGAGTATCGTGAAGATTTATCGAATTTCTTGTTTTCACTCCCTATACGTGTAGTAAGTAAACCTTACCGAATTTTAAAGGATATTAATGTCTCTCGAAAAATTATTAAAGGTTATAAACGAAAAAATAGATAACAAGTAACTAGGGTCTCCTTAGTTTTGACAGTATTTTACTGTGAAAGCTAAGGAGATTTTTTTAATGTCTAGCTGCAGCGTCCACCGACTAGCGAGACTGCCCTCACCGCCGTACGATAAGTCAACATCAATTCACTACCGTTCATTGTGTTTCCTATATCTCCTGCGGCTCAGTCCAGTCCATACGTCGGTAAACGGACACTTCCGCTTTTCATGTCTAGCTGCAGGTGTCATCGGCTCGAGGTCGCTTCGGTCCATCAAACGTATCCAAAAGTCAGGACACTAATTGCTGGCCCTCCAGTGCTTGTCGCCGATAAGCAGACACCTTCCGCTTTTCATGTCTAGCTGCAGCGTCCAGCGTCTAGTGGACTTCGCTCTCCTCCTTACGATAAGTCAACATCGGATCGCTAGCGCTTCACCGTGTTTCCTTTATCTCATACGGGAGGGCTCCAGTCCATACGCCACTAAACGGACACTTCCGCTTTTCATGTCTAGCTGCAGGTGTCATCGGCTCGAGGTCGCTTCGGTCCATCAAACGTATCCAAAAGTCAGGACACTAATTGCTGGCCCTCCAGCGCTTGTCGCCGATAAGCAGACACCTTCCGCTTTTCTTATTAACAAGTGTAAGCGGTGAAATCAAATGGTAAAAATAAATAACTTCAAAAGATGGTTAAAACAAGTAAACAAAACTATTTAAAAACAAATTTCTAAACTAACTCAAGATTAATGAATTAAAAAAAATTGCACTTATCTCTTGACGAAAACGCTTTAACAACTTATGATTATTACAAATGTAACACATACGAACATTTGTAAAAACAAAAGGAGGAATTCATATGTTAAAAACTGTTAAACTTCCAGCGCAAGTGTCAGAAGCGAAATTGGTGAATTTATATAAGCAAATGTGGTTAATAAGATATTTTGAGGAAAAGGTCGATGAATTTTTTGCAAAAGGGATGATTCATGGAACTACTCACTTAGCTGTTGGACAGGAAGCATCGGCTGCTGGATCTATCGCAGTTTTAGAGGATCGTGACAAAATTACGAGTACCCACCGTGGTCACGGGCATTGTATTGCTAAAGGTGCAGATGTAAATAAGATGATGGCAGAGCTATTTGGTCGTACAACAGGTTATTGTAAAGGTAAGGGCGGTTCAATGCACATTGCGGATGTTGAAAAAGGGAACTTAGGTGCAAATGGAATTGTAGGTGGAGGCTTTTCAATTGCTACTGGTGCTGCTTTGACATCGAAAATGAAAAATGAAGGATACGTTGTTCTTTGTTTCTTTGGAGATGGTGCTTCAAATGAAGGAAGTTTTCATGAAGCAATAAATCTTGCTTCGATATGGAAGTTACCTGTCGTCTTTATTTGTGAAAACAACCAATATGGAATGTCAGGACCAGTTAAAGATATGGTAAACATTGAAAATATTGCAGATCGAGCACAAGGCTACGGAATTCCTGGAAAAGTAGTTGATGGAAATGATATTTTTGATGTAATGAATGGCGTGAATGAGGCCGTTGAACATGCTCGTAAAGGAGAGGGGCCATCCATTATTGAGGCAAAAACGTATCGTTGGAAAGGTCACTCTAAAAGTGATGCTAAAAAATATCGAACTCGTGAAGAAGAAAAAGAGTGGAGAGAAAAAGATCCTATTGCACGTTTACGCGATGTAATGATTGACGCAAGCATTTTTACAGAAGAGGATGCTGAACGTTTACGGGAAGAGGCTAAAAAAGAAGTTGAAGACTCTGTTGAATTTGCTAAAAATAGTCCAGAGCCATCACTAGATACTTTAATGGAAGACATATACGCATAAAATCATAGGGGTAGGAGGAGAACGAATGATGAGAGAAATCACATATTTGGAAGCCGTAAGAGAAGCTATGAGTCAAGAAATGAGAAAAAATGAAGATGTATTTATTTTAGGTGAAGATATTGGTGTATACGGTGGAGCTTTTGGAGTAACACGAGGAATGATTGAGGAGTTTGGTCCGGAACGTATAAGGAACACACCTATTTCTGAAGCGGCTATTTCTGGAACGGCAGTTGGTTCGGCCCTAACTGGCATGAGACCGATTTTAGAACTCCAGTTTTCTGATTTTATTACGATTGCGATGGATAACATGGTAAACCAGGCTGCCAAGCTACGTTATATGTATGGAGGAAAAGGGAAAGTTCCAATGGTGTTACGTACGCCAGCTGGATCTGGAACAGGAGCTGCAGCTCAGCACTCACAAAGTCTAGAAGCTTGGATGGCACATATCCCAGGTCTTAAGGTCGTTCAACCATCAACTGCATACGATGCTAAAGGCTTATTAAAAGCAGCAATTGACGATGATAACCCTGTAATTTTTTATGAACATAAGTTATGCTACCGAACAAAATCAGATGTCCCTGAAGAACAATATACAATCCCGTTAGGCAAAGCGGATGTAAAACGTGAAGGTACAGAGGTGACAATTGTAGCTACAGCAATTATGGTTCATAAAGCACTCGAAGCAGCAGCTGAGCTTGAAAAAGAAGGAATTAGTGTAGAAGTTATTGATCCAAGAACGCTCGTGCCACTAGATGTGGAAACCATTGTTCAATCTGTGAAAAAAACAAGTCGCCTAATAGTCGTTCATGAGGCTGTGAAGCGTGGTGGTTTTGGTGGAGAAATTGCAAGTATGATTGCTGAAAGTGAAGCGTTTGATTATCTAGATGCGCCAATTAAACGTCTCGGTGGGAAATCTGTGCCAATTCCTTACAACCCAGAATTAGAAAAAGCAGCTGTTCCACAAGTTAACGATATCATCAAAGCAGTAAAAGAAACACTAAACCGCGTATAAGGAGGAAAAGGGACATGGCAAAAGAAATCTTTATGCCCAAGCTAAGCAGTACAATGCAGGTTGGAACTTTACTCCAATGGTTTAAAGATGAGGGCGAAACCGTAGAAGTGGGAGAACCATTGTTTGAAATCATGACAGATAAGATCAATATTGAAGTAGAAGCATATGAGGAAGGAACATTAATAAAACGTTATTTTAGTGAAGATGATGAGGTACCTGTAAACCACGTCATTGGTTATATCGGAAATGAGAATGAAAGTGTCCCAGAAACTCCCCCTGGTGAATCAGGTGCTGAAGCTAGTGAGGAAACTGGAAATAGTCAACCTGAATCATCTGCTGTGTTATTGCAAAGTAACGAAGCAGCTTCACCTGAATCGGATAATCTTGAAAAGGTACGTGCAACTCCAGCAGCAAGAAGAATGGCTAAGGAAAAAGGAATTTCGCTAGTCCAAGTACCTGGATCGGGACCAAATGGTCGTGTTCACAAGAGTGATGTCAAGGTGTTCCTTATTGAAAATAAAGGTCCAAATGCTACCCCATTGGCTAAGAAGGTAGCGCAGGCTGAAGGAGTTGAACTAACTTCTGTTTCTGGCACTGGTTCAAACGGAAAGATTTATCGAAATGATGTTGAGAATACACTGCAAGTATCTAACGAGATTCCTTCAGCTTCTCCAAAGCGTATAAAAATGGAAGGCATTCGTAAGATTGTTGCAAAACGTATGCTCGAAAGCAAAACGACTGCACCGCACGTCACACTGACAAGTGAAATAGATATGTCAGAAGCTATAAAAATGCGTAAACAGTTGCTTGGTAACATCGAAAAGAAAACGGGCTATCGCTTATCCTATACAGAAATTATTTTAAAGGCGACTGCTTATATGTTAAAGCAACATCCAAATATTAATGCTTCGTTACAAGGTGACGAAATTGTTTACCATGATGTTGTAAATATTGGATTAGCTGTTGCAGTTGATAATGGCTTGCTAGTTCCAGTTGTTAAAAATGCTGACCAAAAAGGCCTAGCCACTTTAACAGCAGATTGTAAAGCATTAGGGAAAGCTGCAAGAGAGAATAAGCTTAAACCAGATGAGATGTCAGGTGGTACGTTTACGATTAGTAATTTAGGAATGTATGCTGTCGATGGCTTTACTCCAGTTATCAATCAACCAGAATCAGCTATATTGGGTGTAGGTCGAATTAATGAGAAGCCTGTCGGTGTCAACGGAAACATTGAGCTTCGTCCAATGATGAGTGTTAGCTTATCTTTTGATCACCGCATTATTGACGGTGCACCAGCTGCAGCATTTTTAACTGATTTGAAATCCGTACTTGAACAACCATTTGAACTATTTATCTGAGGAGTAGATATCATTGAATAAATACGAAGTTGCTATTATAGGAGGCGGTCCGGGCGGCTATGTAGCTGCAATTAGGGCTGCTAAACTTGGTAAAAGTGTAGCTCTTATTGAAGCTCAAGAACTAGGTGGTACATGTCTAAACCGTGGCTGTATTCCATCAAAAACGCTATTAAGACACTCAGAAATTATTGAAAATATTGAAAAAGCAAAGAGTTGGGGCATTGAGACGGGCCCAGTTACTTTTTCTTTCTCAAAGATGCTAGATCGTAAAAATCAAGTGATTCAAAAATTACGTACAGGAATTGCTTTTCTTTTAAAACAAGGAAAAATAGATGTTTATAATGGTTATGGAGAAGTACAGGCGGATCAAGATATCGTCGTAAAAATGAATGAAAAACAAGAAACAATCTCAGCGGAGAAGATTATTATTGCAACAGGTTCAACACCTATTATCCCTCCTATACCGGGGATGGAACACGCTAATTACCATACTAGCGATACCATTTTTAATATAGAGGAAATCCCTGAATCCATTGTGATCATTGGTGGAGGAATTATTGGCGTTGAATTTGCATGTATTTTCTCAAGTCTTAATGTTTCAGTCACGATTGTCGAGATGGGTGATCGAATTACTCCAAATGAGGATCCAGAAGCTTCTAAAGCGCTTACGAAAGCTCTAAAGAAAAAGGGTGTTCGTGTATTAACGAAGACAAAAGTGACGGGTGTTGATCAACGTGGAAATCAACAAGCAGTTCAAATAGAAACTAGTAATGGCAAGCAGGAATCTCTTGAAACGACTACGATTTTGTTATCAGTTGGTAGAAAGCCTAATACATCATCTATCAGTCAATTAAACTTACAAATGGACGGTCCTTTTGTAAAAGTAGATAATCAGATGAAAACGAGTCATCCTTCGATTTATGCAGTGGGTGATGTTGTTGGTGGATGGCAGCTTGCTCATGTAGCGAGTCAAGAGGGGATTATAGCTGCTTCGAATGCAGCTGGTGAGAAGGAAACGATTAATTACAAGGTTGTTCCGCGATGCATTTATACAAGTCCAGAAATTGCTAGTGTTGGATTAACTGAAGACGAGGCAAAACAGCAAGGGTATTCTTATAAGGTTGTTAAAGTTGATCTTGCCGGAAACGGAAAAGCGCTTGCAGCCGATGAAAAAGAAGGCTTTGTTAAATTAATTGCTGATACAAAATATGGTGAAATCCTTGGTGTTACAATGGTTGGACCTCATGTAACTGAAATGATTGCTGAACCATCTGCCTTTATCCACTTGGAAGGAACCGTTGATGAATTAGCTTCGATGATACACCCACACCCAGCATTGTCTGAGTCCCTTTATGAAGCTGCTGCATCCTGGCTTGGAAAAGGAATTCATCATTAGAAACACTACTTAATATTAAATTTAAGGACGTCTTAGTGAAAAAGGTGTAGCTTATGGTTAATTGGGAAGAGCGGAGGCTTATAGTAAAAGTAGCAAATCTTTACTATTTTGAAGGGCGTACCCAGGCTCAAATTGCAAAGGCAATTGGAGTCTCTCGTCCGGTCATATCAAAACTTCTTCATAGAGCAAAAGAAGAAGGGATCGTTGAGGTTTATATTAAAGATGAGAATGCCCATACAGTTGAATTAGAGAAAAAGTTAGAAAAAAAGTACGATTTAAAAGAAGTTATTGTCGTGCCAACACGTGGCTTAACACCAGAGATGATCAAGCGGTCCATAGGAAAAGCTACCTCTTTTTATATCTCTAAAAAGATAAAGAGTATTCGATCACTTGGTATCTCATGGGGGAGGACAATTTCTAGTTTTGTACAAGAATATCCTTACGAGCAAGTTCAGGATTTAAAAATCGTACCATTGGTTGGCGGAATGGGAAGGGAATTCGTTGAAATTCATTCAAACCTCTTAGCATATCAACTAGCGAAAAAAATGAGTTGCAACTGTTCCTATTTATATGCCCCGGCTATGGTTGAAACGGAAGGATTAAAAGAAAGACTAGTTCAATCAGAGGATATAGCAAATGTATTACTGGAAGGACAAAGTGTCGATTTAGCTATTGTTGGAATAGGTAATCCATTTGACAATTCTACTATGATTAAAATGGGGTATCTAAAAGAAGAAGATCTTCAAACGTTAAAAAAGGTTGGTGCAGTTGGAGATATTGGTTCACAGTTCATCGATATTTCAGGTAAGCCTATAAGTCACCCTTTAAACAATAAAGTTATTGGCCTACAGTTAGAGCAATTGAAGAACATTCCAAATGTAATTGGAATCATTGAAGGAAAGCATAAAGTAGATAGCCTTAAAGCAACATTAAAAGGGAACTATTTAGATGTAGTGATTATGGATGATCAGATTGCTAACCAATTATCTAAGAATATCTCATAGAAAAAGTCTTCTTTAAAGGTTCTTTTCTCAAAGATTGTTGCTTTTAGCTTTTGGACCGTAAGCCAAGCGGATGCTTGGCTCTTCACGCATAGCGTGAAGGCTTTTATTTTCAAAAAACGGTCCAAAAGCAACAAAGTTTACGAAAACAGCCTTTTTAAAATACAATTATCCTTTTTAAAAATAAGAATCAAAAACCACCTTATCATCAATTGAGGTGGTTTTTTAATATAATTAATTTCTAAAACCCCCTATATTAGTAGTTGAAATAAACAAATGTATGAAACTTACATTGTATTCAACTAACTAGTTTTATATAATAGCTGTAGAAGCAAATGGAAATTAAAGCGATTACATCATGTGTTATTAAAATACAATTAAAAATTACAACGTTGTACTAGGAATCAATGAGAAGGTGTAAAGATGATAAAATGGGATGAGAGAAGGTTAATTGTAAAAGTAGCAAACCTTTATTATTTTGAAGGTTGGACGCAGGCGCAAATTGCTAATAAGATTGGTGTTTCAAGACCTGTTATTTCAAAGTTACTTAACAAAGCAAGGGAACAAGGGATTGTAGAAATTTATATAAAAGATGAAAACGCTCACACGGTCGAGTTAGAACAGAAACTTGAAAAAGCGTTTCAGCTTAAAGAGGTTATTGTTATTCCTACTGCAGGCTTAACAAGTGAGATGGTTAAACGTTCGATTGGAAAAGCAACTTCTTCTTATGTATCTAAAAAGCTAGACAATATTGACTCTTTAGGTATTTCTTGGGGAAGTACGCTTTCTCACTTTGTTCAAGAATATCCGTTTGAGCAAAATAGAAATTTGAAAATTGTTCCTTTAGTAGGCGGGATGGGAAGAAAGTTAGTGGATATTCATTCTAATTTACTTGCCTATCAGTTAGCTCAAAAAATGAACTGTAACTGTTCTTACCTCTATGCTCCTGCAATGGTTGACTCAATTGAATTGAAAGAGCGATTAGTCCAATCTGATGACATAGCAATGGTTTTAGAGGAAGGGCGCAATGTAAATATGGCTATAGTTGGAATAGGGACACCTTTCAAGAGTTCAACTATGGTACTTATGGATTATCTTAAAGATGAGGATTTGCTTTCTTTAAAAAAAGCTGGGGCGGTTGGAGATATTGGCTCACGCTTTTATGACGCATTGGGACAACAAATTGAGCACCCGTTAAATGATTTGGTTATTGGCCTTGAATTAAAAGATTTACAGAAAATTCCTGAAGTAATAGGTGTTGTTGTAGGTTCACATAAGGTAGACAGTATTGAAGCAGCTCTTAAAGGAGACTATCTAGACGTTCTAATAACTGACGATGCAACAGCTCATGCTTTACTTAATACATCTATTTATTAATGCAGTATCACGGTAAAGTTAATATCGTAACGGTCAGTATGTATTTTTAAATATATACTGACCGTTACTATGATATATGATTATGTTTATACGTTATAATTGTATTCTAGTGAGGTAGTTTTATAAAATAATTGGGCTTGTGCAGCAGCGATTCTTGCCATAGGGACCCTGTAAGGAGAACAACTAATATAATTTAGTCCAGTCATATGGCAGAAGAATATTGACTCTTTATTCCCACCATGTTCACCGCAAATCCCAGTTTTGAGCGCTGTTTTTTGTGCCCTCCCCTTTTTAACAGCACATTTTATTAATGCTCCTACACCTTCAGTATCAAGGACTTGGAATGGGTTGGTTGGGATAACCTTATGTTCAAGGTAATAGCTTAAAAATTTCCCTTCAGCATCATCTCTACTGTATCCATAGGTCATCTGTGTCAAATCATTGGTTCCAAAAGAGAAGAAATCAGCGTGCTCAGCAATTTCATCTGCTGTTAATGCAGCACGTGGAACCTCGATCATAGTTCCAACTTTATAATTAACTCTTAAGCCTTCTTCTAAAAAAACTTCCTCAGCTGCTTCATCTACTAACTTTCGCATAATTTCTAGTTCATTAACGTGTCCAACTAGAGGGATCATGACCTCTGGTATAACATTTATTTTTTGTCGTATTAATTTTACAGCTGCTCTAAAAATTGCAATGACTTGCATTCGATAAATTTCTGGGAATAATATTCCTAATCGACATCCCCGTTGTCCTAACATTGGATTTACTTCTTGTAAATTTCTTACTTTACGGATTAATTGCTCATGTTTTTCATTAACTTCTGGTTCTTTTAGTGAAAATTGCTTTTCTAATAATTCTTCTATTTTCGGTAAAAATTCATGTAGTGGTGGATCTAACAATCGAATGGTAACTGGAAAGCCATGCATAGCCTCGAAAATCCCTTCAAAATCACTTTGCTGCATGGGAAGTAGTTTATCTAAAGCACGATGGCGTTCTTCTAAACTTTGAGCTAATATCATTTCCTGTACAACAGGTAGACGTTCCGTACTCATAAACATATGTTCAGTTCTACATAAACCTATACCCTCTGCCTTAAAATCTCTTGCTTTAGCTGCATCCTCTGGTGTATCTGCATTTGTAAGTACTTTTAGGTGTTTGATAGAGTCTGCCCATTCTAAAAGCTTTAAAAGTTCAGGACTAATTTCAGGTTCTTTCAATGCAACAGTTCCGTTTATTACTCTTCCAGTAGTTCCGTCAAGTGTAATCCAATCTCCTTCTACAATTGTAGTATTTCCAATATAGAAGCGCTTTCTTTCAGGATCTATTTTAATTTCTTCACAACCGCAAATACAAGGTTTCCCCATCCCCCTAGCAACTACAGCTGCATGACTTGTCATACCTCCATTAGTTGTAAGTACGCCTTCTGCAGCAATTACTCCATGGATGTCTTCCGGGCTTGTTTCATGGCTAACAAGTACAACCTTTTTGCCATGTTTAACCCATTCGGTTGCTACATCTGCATCAAAAACAACATGACCTGTTGCAGATCCAGGTGAGGCAGGTAAACCTTTGGCAATGACTTCTAAAGTTGCTTGTGGATCAATAGTCGAATGTAAAAGTTGTTCTAAATGCTCTACTTCTATTCTATTAATGGCTTCTTCTTTTGAAAGAATTCCCTCTGCGACAAATTGAACAGCTAATTTTACTGCTGCTTGTGCGGTTCTTTTACCACTTCTTGTTTGTAGAACATATAATTGTCCTTTTTCAATTGTGAATTCTATGTCTTGCATATCTTTATACCTTGTCTCCAATTGTCTTGCAATTTTTACTAGATCATTGTATACGTTAGGCATTTCAGTTTTGAGGTTCTCTATTGGTTGAGGGGTTCTAATACCTGCAACAACATCCTCGCCTTGAGCGTTGGTCAGGAATTCACCAAATAAGCTATTTTCACCTGTAGATGGATTACGGGTAAACAAAACTCCTGTTCCAGAATCGTCTCCCATATTACCAAAGACCATAGATTGAATATTTACAGCAGTACATTGCTGATCAGGAATATTATATAACTGACGATACACAACAGCTCTCTGATTATTCCATGATTTAAAAACTGCTTCTACGGCTAAAGTTAATTGGTTATAAACATCCTGAGGAAACGATTTATTAGTTTTTTCTTCAATTAGTAGCTTATATTCATTAATTACTAATTTAAGTCCTTCAACTTTCAAATCTTTGTCGACCTTAACACCAAAAGAATTTTTAGTTTCTTCAAAAATATCTTCAAATAACTTCATTTCAATTTCAAAAACGACACTTCCAAACATTTGAATTAACCGACGGTAGCAGTCATAAGCAAATCTTGAATTATTCATTTGCTTCGAAAGCCCCTCCACCGTTCTATCATTTAATCCTAAATTTAATATTGTATCCATCATTCCGGGCATTGATGTGACAGAGCCGGATCGAACTGAGACTAGTAAAGGGTTTACATCATCTCCAAAGAATTGTTGTTTTTTTAATTCAATTAATTCTAATGCATCTTTAACCTCGTCGAACAAACCTTCAGGCAGCTTTTGTTCATTAATATAGTACTCTTGGCAGGTTTCAGTTGTTATGGTAAATCCAGGCGGAACAGCTAGTCCTGCATTGGTCATTTCAGCCAAATTTGCTCCTTTACCACCTAATAATACTTTCATACTACTATTGCCTTCTTCAAATTGTAATACTCTTCGATTTGACATAAGACTAACCTCCAACCATAATAATTAGTTAATTCTAATATCTTTATCAAATGTAATGATTGATTACATATGTAACATTAAAGCGAATTATATGACGATTGTCAATAAAAAGTATGACGTTATTTTTTAAAAGGATATACTATTTATCAACAATATAGTAACTATTATGGTATATATAGTTGGCGACTACTCAAAAATGGAAATAGTTGATCTAAATAAAGTAATATGGAGGATTTTGGTTAAAGTAAGTAGGCTACAAATTTACAAACTTTTATAGAAGAACCTGGTAAAATTGGTTAAAAAAATGGAGCGAATAAAAAAATAATTACAGAAAAATGAACTTTACTATTGATTTATACTGAAAGCGCTTTTATAATATAGTTACAAAAGTAAAACAAGAGAACAAATGTAAAGTGTTTAAGGAGGAGGTTGAGATGTGGGGGTGGTTCATAGCCATTTTTATAGGAATGTGGCTAGTTCAATTTTTACTAACTAAGGTACAGATGAAGAATTATCAAGACACACTTAAAAAATTGAGTAATCGCCCTTCTGGTTTTTTAGGAGTCGGTGTTCAGAAACAAAAGATAGGTATTGGAGTGATAGCAATTCTCGTTACTGATGTAAAAGGCAAGATTGTTGAAAGTGAAGTTATGCAAGGGGTAACAGTTTTCAGTCGATTTAAGTCTTTTACAAAATTCAATGGTCTATCATTGGATGAATGTAAAGCTGAGTTACATGAGGAACCTATCGATTTAGCTTTAAAAATGGCAATTGATAAGATTGAACATCAAATGAAAGAGAAAAAATAATTTAGAAATAAAAGGAGGAAAAAGGGATGGATATTTTAGTAATGATTGCTGAAGGTTTTATCGGAATGTTTCAAAAAGGCGGAGAAACCTTCATGGGACTTGTTACAGGAATTATTCCTACACTTATTTGTTTAATCACAGCAGTAAACGCATTAATTAAAATGGTTGGGGAGGAACGTATCAATAAATTTGCGCAAAAATGTACAAAGAATATCATTTTACGTTATTCGGTTTTGCCGGTTTTAGCAGTATTCTTCTTGACCAACCCAATGGCTTATACATTTGGAAAATTTTTACCAGAAAGACAGAAACCAGCATTCTATGATTCTTCCGTTTCATTTGTTCATCCAATTACAGGATTGTTTCCACACGCGAATCCTGCAGAATTATTTGTTTACATGGGAATTGCAGCAGGTATCACTGAACTAGGTTTATCATTAGGACCATTAGCGATCCGCTTCTTTATTGTCGGTGTCATCGTAATTCTAATTCGCGGTATTGTAACTGAGATAATCACTGTTCGAATGATGAAAGCAAAAGGGATCGATCCTACGACAAATAAATCAATGAGCGCATAAGAAAAGGAGGAGAACATAATGAGCAATTATCAAACTGTAAATATAACAAAAGGTTCAGGCGGCTGGGGGGGGCCACTTACGATCCAGCCAACTGAACAGAAAAAATATATTGTCTCTGTTACAGGTGGTGGTATTCACCCTGTCGCACAGAAGATTGCTGAACTGACTGGAGCCGAAGCTGTTGATGGATTTAAAAATTCATATGAAAAAGAAAACATGGCGTGTGTCGTTATTGATTGTGGTGGAACAGCTCGCTGCGGTGTATATCCAAAAATGGGTATTTTAACAATCAATATTAATGCAACATCACCATCAGGACCTTTAATGAAGTTTATTAATGAAGAAAACTTTGTATCTGGTGTTCGTGAGTCAGATGTTCATGCTATGGATGAAGTTGCTGCTACGGCTGATAAAGTTGATAGTTCAGCATTGAATAAGAAGACTCCTCAACAATTAAAAGAGGAAGCAAAGCTAAAAGCAGCTCAATTTCAGCAGCCGAAGAAGACAAATATTGTTGAAAAAGTAGGACGTGGGGCTGGTAAAGTAGTTGGTGTGTTTTATCAAGCCGGTCGTGAAACAGTTGAACAAGTAATTAAAAATATTCTTCCATTTATGGCATTTGTTAGTACGCTGATCGGGATTATTCTCTACACAGGTATTGGAGATGTAATCGCAAATGTAGTATCTCCGTTAGCAGGAAACTTCGTTGGGTTATTAATCATTTCAGTTGTGTGTGCAATACCGATCTTATCACCACTACTTGGTCCTGGTGCTGTTATTGCCCAAGTAGTAGGGGTACTAATCGGGGTTGAAATCGGTAGAGGAAACATTCCACCAGAGCTAGCATTACCAGCACTATTTGCAATCAACCCACAGGTTGGAGCTGACTTTGTACCAGTTGGTTTAACGCTAGGAGAAGCATCACCTGAAACAATTGAAGTTGGGGTACCGGCAGTTCTCGTTTCTCGCTTAATAACAGGTCCTTTAGCTGTTGTTATTGCTTACCTGTTTAGTATTGGATTATATAGTTAATTTCATTAAGGAGGTATTAGTATGGAGTTAGTTGAGGTTAATAAATATCAATCTTTAGTAACGGAAGTAGGTTCAGAGGTAGAGCTTTTTATAGAAGAGAAAATGATAGTCATCTTTAATGAAAATGCTCCAGAAGATTTAAGATCAATTGGCGTTATTCACAAAGAAGCAGAGTTACTAAATGATGTCGAAGCCGGCGATTTTCTAGAAATTGATAGAGAACGTTTCGAAATTTTATTTGTTGGTAACAAAGTCAACGATACGCTGAAGGAATTGGGCCATTGTACAATTGCATTTAATGGTGAGAAGTCATCAGACTTACCTGGAACAATGTGTGTAGAACATAAGCAAATTCCCGAGATTAAAGTAGGTTCAGAACTTCGTATTACAAAAGCATAAAAATTCCAAAGGAGTGGAGATCAATGCTAGGTATAAACAGAAAATTAGAAGAATTAGAAAAAAATGGTGAAATTATTAAGGTAGGTCTTGTTGGAGCAGGTCAAATGGGAAGAGGGATGGTATCTCAGATTGAAAATATGGTTGGGATGAGAGTAGTCATTACAGCTGACATTCAAGTTGACAATGCGACTAACGCATATCTGAAGTCTGGAGTAGTGGCTACGGATATTGTTGAGACAACGGATGAAACTGAAGCTGTTAACGCCGTTAAAGCTGGTAAAGTTGTAGCAACATCTGATGCTCAACTAGTAACATCTTTATCTGAAGTAGATGTAGTTGTAGATGCAACAGGTGTACCGGATATTGGTGCAAAAATCGCTTGGGATGCAATTTTAAATAAGAAACATATCGTGATGTTGAATGTTGAAGCCGATGTAACGGTTGGACCATTGTTAAAGAAAATGGCAGATGCAAGTGGTGTTGTTTATACAGGATCAGCTGGTGATGAGCCAGGTGCTGTAATGGAGCTATATGATTTTGCAGAAGCACTAGGATTTGAAGTTGTCGCTCTAGGTAAAGGGAAAAATAACCCACTTAACTTAGAGGCTAACCCTGATACTGCTGCAGAAGAAGCTGCAAGAAAAGGTGCTAGTCCAAAAATGCTTGCCTCATTCCAAGATGGTACGAAAACAATGGTTGAAATGACAGCAGTTGCTAACGCGACTGGCTTCCTTCCAGACAAACCTGGTATGCACGGCTTTGTAGGGACAGTAGCTGAGCTTCCTGAAATTTTCCAACTAAAAGCAGATGGTGGCCAGGTTGAAAATAAGAAAATTGTTGAATATATTAACGGTGTAGCTCCAGGAGTATTTGCGATTATTTCTTCTGAAAAAGAAGAAGTGAACCATGAGATGAAATATTTAAGCATGGGCGAAGGACCGAATTATGTTCTATATCGTCCTTATCACTTATGCAGCTTAGAAACACCTATTTCAATTGCTAGAGCTCATATTTATAAAGAAGCAACGATTGCTCCTTGGGAAGGGTTACAAGCAGAAACAGTTACAGTCGCTAAAAAAGATTTAGCAGCGGGAGAGTTTTTAGATAGTATTGGTGGATTTACAGTCTATGGACATATCCTTTCTGCTTCTGATGCCAAAGAACAAAATGCATTGCCATTAGGATTAGTTGATAAAAATGTTCAATTAAAGCGTGACATTAAAAAAGGTGAAATTATTACGTATGATGATGTAGTACAAACCAAGGATTCAACAATTTGGCGCTTACGTCGCATGCAAGATGAAACAATTGCTAGTAAGTCTGCAGTTAAAGTACCAGTAAAATCATAATTTAACAAAATGAGAACGAGGGTGTCCCAAATGTTTAGCTTTTGGTGCACCCTCGTTCATTATATAATAAAGGTAGCTAATTAAAGCTCCTCATTGCTATTTAATACCTAAAACTGAGTTAGAAAAAAACCGCCCTCTTATGTTAAACTGTCATAACATCCTTAAAGAGAGATTAATTTCTTATCAGGACGCGTGCCTTATTTGATGAACCAAATACACGCATTTTACCTTTTACGGTTTCTTTAATAGCATCACGTGCAGGGTCAAGGTATTTTCTTGGATCATATAGGTCAGGCTTATCTGCTAAAATTGTATTAACGGTTTTTGTAGCTGCAATTTGACTTTCTGTATTAACGTTAATTTTCGCATGACCAAATTCTATTGCTTTTTGAATGTCTTTTGTCGGTATACCTGTACCGCCGTGAAGAACGAGTGGAATTCCAACGAGCTCATCGATTTCTTTCATCCGGTCAAAACCTAAGTTAGGCTCCCCTTTGTATGGACCGTGAACCGATCCTAATGCCGGAGCAAAACAATCGACTCCTGTTTCACGGACAAGCTTTTCACACTCAGTAGGGATTGCATAGGCTGCCTCAGCATCTTCAACGATTAAATCATCTTCTTGCCCGCCAATCCGGCCAAGTTCTGCTTCGACTGATACACCTAATGTATGTGCAACTGCAACAACACGTTTTGTTAATGCGATGTTTTCCTTAAGCGGGTAATGAGAACCATCAATCATTACAGAAGTAAAGCCGGCATGAATGGCTTCTACACATTTTTCAAAACTTGAACCATGGTCTAAATGAATCGCTACTGGAACCGTCATTTTGTATTCCTCCATTAACGACCTCACCATTGTAACGACTGTTTTAAAACCGCCCATATAACGAGCAGCGCCTTCAGAAACTCCGCAGATTAACGGCGAATTTTCTTCTTTGGCAGCAAGTAAAATTGCTTGGGTAAATTCTAAGTTATTTATATTGAACTGCCCGACTGCATATTTTTCAGCTTTTGCTTTTTCAAGCATTTCTTTCATCGATACTAAAGGCATACTGATTCTTCCTCCTTGATTAAAGCTTTAACTTTTCCGATAACATTTTCAACCGTAAAGCCAAACTCTTGCATTAATTTTTCACCTGGAGCAGAAGCGCCGAATGTATCAATGGTGAGTACATCTCCGTCACTGCCGACATACTTATGCCAACCGATGGAAGATCCCATTTCAATTCCTAAACGTTTTGTTACCTTTTTAGGTAATACTTTTTCTTTGTACACTTTTGGTTGTTTATCAAATCGATCCCAACTTGGCATACTGATAACAGAAGCAAAAATTCCTTCCTTTTCAAGTGCTTTTTGAGCTTCAATTGCTAAAGAAACTTCTGAGCCTGCAGCTAAAAGTAAAACTTCAGCTTCACCGGCCGCTTCTGAAATAACGTACGCTCCATTGCTGACACCTTCATAAGCACTTTCAGTCGTGCCTTCGATTGTAGGTAAACCTTGGCGTGTTAAAATGAGACAAGTCGGTTGATCTTGACTTTCTAATGCTAGCTTCCAAGCTGCAACGGTTTCATTGCCGTCAGCTGGCCGAATAACCGATAATCCAGGCATTGCTCGCAAAGAAGCTACTTGCTCGATTGGTTCGTGGGTAGGGCCGTCTTCACCAACAGCAATACTATCATGAGTAAATACATACGTAACAGGAAGATTCATAAGTGCTGATAATCGAATCGCACCGCGTAAATAATCAGAAAATACGAGGAAGGTAGCACCATATGCACGAAGACCGCCATGTAAAGCCATTCCATTAATTGCTGCACCCATTGCAAATTCACGGACACCAAACCATAGGTTACGACCACCATAATTATCTTTACTGAAGTTCGTTTCGTTTTTAATCAATGTGTTATTAGAAGACGCTAAATCTGCTGAACCTCCAATTAAGTAAGGAATAGTATTTGCAAAAGTATTTAAAGCGGCACCAGAAGATGCACGAGAAGCGAGTTTTGTCCCAGTTTTATAAAGAGGGGCGTTTTTAGACCATCCTTCAGGTAATATTCCATCTAGTGATAGTTTAAGTTGATTTGCTAACTCTGGGTATTTTTTTTCATAACTTTCGAATAATTCATTCCATTTTTGTTCTTTACTAATATTTGTTTCTTTTATCTGATTAAAATGTTCTTTCACTGCTTCAGGAACATAGAAGTCAGTTTCATATTTCCATTGGTAGTTTTCTTTTGTTAACTTTGTCTCTTCTGTACCAAGTGGAGCACCGTGAGAAGCAGATTTTCCACCTTTATTTGGAGAACCATAGCCAATGGTTGTTTTCACTTCAATTAAAGTTGGTCGTGCGTCTGTTTTGGCTAGTGCAATCGCTGCTTCAATTTCTTCAACGCTATTTCCATCTTCGACCCGAATAACTTGCCAGCCGTAAGCTTCATAACGTTTTTGAACACTTTCAGAAAAAGATAAATCTAGATCACCATCAAGTGAAATATCATTGGAATCGTATAGGACGATTAAACGTTCTAATTTTAAATGACCTGCAAGTGACGACGCTTCTTGAGATACACCTTCCATTAGGTCACCATCACCACAAAGACAATACGTATAATGATCAACAATAGGATATTTTTCACGATTGTAAACAGTGGCTAGATGTCTTTCTGCCATCGCCATTCCGACAGCCATTGCAATCCCTTGTCCAAGTGGTCCAGTGGTTGCTTCAACTCCAGGAGTATGTCCAAATTCAGGATGACCTGGTGTTTTACTCCCCCATTGCCGGAAGTTTTGTAATTCTTCTAGAGGTAAATCATATCCAGATAAGTGGAGTAAACTATATAAAAGCATCGATCCGTGGCCAGCAGAAAGAACAAAACGGTCTCGGTTAAACCAATTTGGATTTTCAGGGTTGTGGTTCATTAATTTTGCCCAAAGCGTATAAGCCATTGGAGCAGCACCCATCGGTAAACCTGGGTGACCCGAATTGGATTTTTCTATGCTATCGATGGAAAGTGTTCGAATAGTATTTATGGCTAAATGGTCGATCATGTTTTAATTGACTCCTTTCAGAGAAAAAATTTTTAAAAGTAATCGGGCAGTGAAATATCACCCTTAATGTAATATAAAGAAATCTACGTGGTAGCATAATATAAACAAATTGAATTTTTTCCTTAAGTAATGCATTTATTGGAGAGGTGAGTATTACTAATGAAATGTGTATTTTAAGATATTGTTTGTAAAAGTTCGTGTGTAGATTGGATGAAATGATATCTTCCGGAGTTTCCATAAGTAGTAAATGAATGTGTAGATAATTGTCCATGTTGGTTTGTAGACACTCCGTTTAATAAGTAGCCATCTGTAATACCGGTTGCGACAAAAAAGCAATCCTCACTTTTAACAATTTCTTTTAAGTTAAGCTTTTTATTTACATTTGATATTCCCATCCTTTTACAGCGTTGGAACTCTGCTTCATTGTTTGGTAATAAGCGAGCTTGAAAATCTCCGCCTAAACATTTTAAGGCAACAGCAGTTACTACTCCTTCCGGTGCCCCACCAATTCCAAGAAATAAATCAATATCTAAATTATTTAATGCTGTAGCAATTCCAGCAGTAACATCGACATCATTAAATAACGTTACACTTGCACCAAGACGTCTAACTTCGTTAATAATATTCAAATGGCGTTCTCTGTCTTGAACGATAATGTTTAATTCTTGTATAGATTTTCCGTTAGCTTGTGCTACTGCTTTCATATTTTCAAAGAGTGGTGCATCTAAATCTATTTTTCCTGCACCTTTAGGTCCAACTGCTATTTTTTCCATATACATATCTGGGGCATGCAGCAAACTTCCTTTTATAGATCCAGCAATAACTACGATAGAATTTCCTTGGCCTTTAGCAATTAATTCTGTACCATCAATTGGATCAACAGCAAGGTCAAGGCTAGGTCCTTTTCCAGTCCCAACTTTTTCTCCAATATATAGCATTGGGGCTTCATCTAGTTCTCCTTCTCCAATTACAATTTGACCATCCATTGAAATTTGATTAAGCTTTGCTCGCATCGCTTTTGTACTTGCACCATCTGCTTCATTTTTATTCCCCTTGCCAATCCAAGGATAAGCAGCTAAAGCAGCTGATTCTGATACGTGTATAAAATCTAAGAGAAGATTGTTCATACATCTCACCTCTTTATAATTGAAATAGAAAAGGGGAATAACCATCCCCCTTATTTAAAATTAAACACTTTGTAAATTTTTAATAGAATAATAGAAGGTAAATAAGATGAAATAAGCAGAAGTGGCACCAGGGTCTAGACTACCAACAGATCGATCACCTAACCGACTCGAACGACCTTTTTTGGAAACTAAATCTTTCGTCGATTCCATACCTTGTTTGGCTTTTTCTAGTGCACTGTTGAATACTTGTAAGAAGTCTCCTTGTTCGTGTTGTTTTAGTGTTTCCACTAGTGGGGCAAACGTATCCACCATGGTTTTATCTCCGACTTCAGCTTTCCCACGATCCTGTATGCCGTCACCGAAGGTAATCCAAAATTGAATGAAATCAGAACCGTCTAACTGTTCTTTTCCTTCAAATATTTTGCTTCCTCGTAAGAAACCTGTAGCATAAAGAGGACCAACCGAAGAACCGACGGCATTTAAAAACGTTTTACCGACTTCTTTAGCAATTAATCCGCAATCGCTTACATCTTGTAAATCGGATTGAATTTTTTCCCGGATCGCTTGCCAGCCGATTGACATCGTTACGCCGTGGTCACCATCTCCTGTTTTTCGGTCGAGCTCCGATAAATAATCTTTTTCTTCTTCAATTTTTTCTGCTATGTTTAATAAAATTTCTTTCCATTCCGTAGCGTTAATCATAATGACACCATCCTCCTTACTTTTGAACATACATTGGGCAATCTGCAGGGTAGTCGACGACTTCTGTTAACTCATCATCTAGTTTCATAAGGGTAATCGAACATCCGCCCATCTCTAAAGATGTACTGTAGTTTCCAACAAACGAGCGATGAATGTGAATTCCCTTTTTATTTAGAATTTCTTCGACTCTTCTAAACATAATATATAACTCAAGACGAGTTGTAGAGCCTAAACCGTTGACAAGCACTGCCACTTTTTCATCCTTTTCAATCGGCATATCGTTTAAAATATCTTGGAGAAGGCGGTCAGCTACATCGTTAGCAGGTAGCAATTCTCCTTTTTCTACTCCCGGTTCACCGTGATGTCCGAGACCGATTTCCATTTCGTTTTCTTCAAGAAGAAAGCTTGGTTCACCAGTTTGAGGCAGAGAGCACGGGGATAAACCGACACCCATTGTACGAGTATTGTCATTCGCTTTTTGAGCAATGCGAACGACTTCGTCTAGATCGTATCCTTTATCTGCAGCAACCCCAGCCGCTTTTGTTACGAAGAACTCGCCCGCAATGCCGCGGCGTTTTTCTATTTCTTCTTTTGGAGCAGAAGCGACATCATCATTGACGACAATACTTTCGACACGAATTCCTTCTTCTAAGTCAGCAAGTTCAGCTGCCATCCCGAAGTTCATCACATCTCCTGCATAATTCCCGTAAACATAGAGAACACCAGCACCTTTATCGATCGCTTTCGTTACTTGTAAGATTGGATCGGGAGGAGGAGAGGCAAAAATATTACCAACGGCTACCCCGTCAGCCATCCCGTGACCAACATATCCCATAAAAGCAGGCTCATGACCAGAACCACCGCCGATTAACACACCGACTTTTTTTTCTTTCGTTTCTTGTGCAGTGACTAGAGAACGTTTATTTTCTTCGAGTAACTTAATATAAGAAGGATGAGCTTTTACATAACCATCGATCATTTCATCTACGACATGAGTAGGATTATTAATTAGCTTTTTCATAATTTCCTCCTTGTGCTAAGTATTCATTTTCTTGATCAATAATTTTCTGTACTTTTCTCCCCGAGTTACCTCCAGTAAATTCTGAGTTAATGTATCTTTCTACTACATGTTTAGCGAGCTCAGGTCCAATAATTTGTGATCCCATTGTTAGAATTTGGGCATTATTACTTTTTTGAGCTCTTTCAGCAGAATAAGTATCATGACATAACGCTGCACGAATACCAGGTACTTTGCCAGCGGCGATGGCTACACCAATTCCTGTTCCGCAAATTAATATACCTCTATTAGCCTTTCCATCACGAATATCATTAGCTACTTCAAAAGCAACATCGGGATAATCAACTGCATTACAAGAATGACAACCGTAATCGATAACTTCGTGCCCATCTTCATTTAAAAAATCTTTAATAACTTCTTTTAATTCATAAGCATTATGGTCACAACCTAACGCAATTTTCATAAAAGTAACCCCTTTCAAAATAAAAAATCAATTTATTGAATTTAATGATATTTTCGCAATTTAACAAGTTTTTGTCAATCATTTATTTTTGTTTATTGTTATTTATTATTATTTTTTATTTATATTTTTTTCGTTTTGTTGTGTATAATTACGAAAATAGGTATAATCGAGGTTAGGAAATTAGTTAATTGAGGAAGTGAGTGTATTGGGAAAAATGTTCATAGAGGAGAGAAGAAATAAAATCTTAGATTATTTAGATAAGGAACAAAGAATTACGGTTAAAGTATTATCGAAAAGATTGAATGTTTCAGAAGCAACATTAAGAAATGATTTAAGTGATTTGGAAAAAGAAGGAGTATTAAAACGTACGCATGGGGGAGCTATTTTGCTAGATTATGATCAAAGCAAATATAGTTTTTCTACTAGAGAAAAGATAAATAGGAAAGAAAAAAATTATATAAGTAGTAAAGCGGAAAAAATAATTACAGATAATCAATGTATCTTGTTAGATGCAAGTTCTACAGCTTTAGAACTTGCAAAAAAGATTAAAACTAATCCAAAGAGATTAACCATTGTTACAAATGGTATTTATACAGCACTAGAACTAAGAGATGTTCCTGAATTTACGGTTATTTTAATAGGTGGTGTTATTCGAATGGGTTCTAGTGCACTAGAAAGTACAATTGATGCTGGAGTTTTAGGCAAAATCAACATAGATATTATGTTTACTTCAGCAAGTGGATTTGATTTTGAAAACGGTTTAACGGACTTTAATGTGTATGAAGTGGATCTAAAAAAAGAAATGGTCAAAGCCTCAAACCGAGTAGTGGCATTATTAGATCATTCGAAGTTTGGGAAAAGCTCTTTAGTATCATTTGCTTCCATAAAGCAAATTAATACGATTATTACTGATGATATCATTTCTACGGAATATAAAATGGAATTACAAAAACATAATATTAGCTATATATAATCTTATTCTAATTATCTAACATAATTAAAATAACGAGATTTATGTAAACGCTTTTAAAAAAAGCCCAGAGATAAATTTTTTGATATACCTTTTTTAAAAGAATAAGAAAGTATAGATTTCGAGGATGTCTAGCTATAGCGGCCAGCGTCTAGTGGACTTCGCTCCCCCTCCTTACGATAAGTCAACATCGGATCGATGAATCTCGCCGTGTTTCCTTTATCTCATACGGTGGGGCTCCAGTCCATACGCCGCTGAACGGGCGCTTGCGCTTTTCTTGCTAAGGGAGGGATGTTTTATAAAATAAAACAATAATTACAAATGTTACCTTGACTAAATTTTCAGAAACAATTATGATTCTAACAAATGTAATTAATGTGAACAAAAGTAACGATTGAAGTGCTGGGAAAATATCAAAAACGCTTGACATCATTTACCAAATACATAGTATCTGATTTTAAGTTGAATTAGGAAAACGATTAAATGAAAAAAGTAATCAAGTTTTGTGTATTAAGGAGGACTAGAATGCTACAAATAAGCTTGAATAAGAAAGTGGCTCTTGTGACTGGGTATTCTGGAACATTTGGAGATGAAATTTGTTTGACGCTTGCAAATGCAGGTGCAATCGTGTGGATTCATACTTTTAGCGAAGAAGAACAAACGAAAGAGATCCATGAAGCCATTCATGTTAATGGAGGAAAGTCTCATTCTATTACTGGTGATATTAGAAAACCAGAAGAAGTTCAAAAAATTGTCAATACAGTAATCACACAAAGTGGCAAGGTTGATATTTTAATTAATAATGCAGAGATATATGCGTCCAGGTCTTTAAAAGATATTACTCCTGAAGACTGGTTAAGAACGTTTGAATTCAACTTAGATATTCCTTTTTTATGCTGTAAAGAAGTTTTGTCTTATATGAAGCAATTAGGAGAAGGTTTTATCGTTAATATTTCGTCTGTCGCTGCTGTAACAGGCGAAATGGGTCCCGATTTTGCGGCATCAAAAAGTGCTTTAAATTCAATGACAAAAGGTTTATCAAGAGAATTTAAAGAGCATGGGATACGTATTAATGGACTTTCCCCATCAATTATTCAAGGTGGTAATGAAAACGATACGAATGGGAATCAAAGAACTGATTCAGTCAAAAAAGCTGTAGCAAATATGGTTGTGTTCTTGTGTTCTCCACTGGGTGAATATATGCATGGTGAAACCATTATGTTAGACGGAGGGGAGAGCGTTGGGTAATAAAATATGTAACATTCTCGTAATTGGTGGAGCAGCTGGAATTGGGAAAGAAATTGTTTTAGATTTTGCTCAAAAAGGAAATAAAGTAGCGGTTGCCGATATTAACAAAGCAGCAGTCGATCAACTCATTAGGGATCACCAACTTGAGCCAAATGTTTTTTCATTTGAAGTAGATGTCAGTTCCTGGGATAGTGTTAAAAGTATGGCAAAAAAAGTGAAAGAAACGTTAGGTGAAATTCATGTATTAGTTTGTTCTGCGGGGATTACTAAAAGCTTGAAATTACAAGATGTTGAGTGGTCATTATGGAAAAAAACGATGGAAATCAATCTACACGGCCTATTTTATAGTATTAAATCAGTTGCTCCCTATATGATGGAACAAAAAAGAGGAAGTATCATTATTATTGGATCAGGTTCTGCAATTACAGGATCTGGGGGAGGCGTACAATATTATGCTTCCAAAGGTGGTGCTTTTGGTTTGATGAGATCACTCGTTCCAGAGTTAGGTCAATACGGAATAAATATAAATGTAATTGCTCCACGTGTTATTGAATCGCAAATGTTAGATGTATTATATCCAACTGAACAAGCAAAGGATGAACTAAAGAAACGAATCCCAATCGGGCGTCTAGGAAAACCTTCAGACATTTCAAGTATGGTCGAGTATTTAAGTAAAGAGGAATCGAATTATATCCATGGACAAATCCTTGTCCTAGATGGTGGAAGAACATACCAAGGGAAAAAAGAAATTGTAGTATGTAATCAACACTTTTAAATAATAGGTTGGTGATCAAAGGTGAATTATGTTATAGGTATTGATTTGGGTACTAGTGCCGTAAAAATTCTTTTAATTGATCGTGAAGGACAGGTTTGCAAAGAAATAAAAAAGTCGTACCCTTTGATCCAAGAGAAATCAGGCTATAGTGAACAGGAACCTGAACAGTGGATCATTCAAACTACAAATGGATTAAAAGAACTGGTTAATAGCTTTGACGGAAATATTAATTCTATTGAGGGTATCAGCTTTGCTGGACAAATGGATGGGCTCGTTTTATTAGATAAGGATAACAATGTATTAAGAAATGCAATTCTTTGGAATGATACAAGATCGTCTAAACAATGCAGAAAAATTGAAGAAGTGGTAGGGAAAAGCAGATTACTGGAGATTACAAAAAATATGCCGATGGAAGGCCTTACCCTGCCGCAACTATTATGGGTACAGGATAATGAACCAGAAGTATTTGAAAAAACGAACGTATTTTTACTTCCAAAAGATTATTTGCGTTATCGAATAGTTGGCAGTATTAATAGTGAATATTCAGATGCTGCTGCTACACTGATGTTAGAAATCGGGAAGAAAAAGTGGAGTGAAGAAATATTACAACAGTTTAATATTAAGCTAGAAATTTGCCCTTCACTTGTTGAATCTAATGAATGTGTAGGAACCATTTCTTCTGATTTTGCCCAATCTACCGGTCTATCAGAATCAACTAAAGTGTTTGCAGGTGGTGCAGATAACGCTTGTGGGGCAATTGGTGCGGGGATTCTTTCAATAGGGAAAACCTTGTGCAGCATAGGTACATCCGGCGTAGTCGTTTCTTATGAAGAAACTCCAGATCGAGATTTCCAAGGCAAGGTAAACTACTTTAATCACGCTAAAGAAAATGCATATTTTTCTATGGGGGCTGCATTATCAGCTGGATACAGTTTAAGTTGGTTTAAGGATACTTTTGCTCAAAATGAAGATTTTGATTCGTTATTGGAAGGGTTAGCTGATGTACCAATAGGTGCGAATGGGTTAATATTTACCCCATATTTAGTAGGCGAACGAACACCGCATATTGATGCGGTTATTCGAGGGAGTTTTATTGGTTTAGATGCAACTAACAAAAAAATAGACTTTGTCCGTGCGGTTATTGAAGGAGTTACATTCGCTTTAAATGAGTCCATTGAAATTTTTAGAGATAATGGAATAACTGTCGATACAATTATTTCAATAGGGGGCGGTGCGAAGAATGAATTATGGTTACAAATGCAGGCGGACATTTTTAATGCTAAAGTTGTCAAATTAGCTAGTGAACAAGGGCCAGGTATGGGGGCGGCTATGCTCGCTGCTCATGGATGTGGTTGGTTTTCTTCATTAGAGGAATGTGCAGAGAAATTTATTAAGAGTGATAAAATTTATAAGCCAATCAAAGAAAATGTGGAAAAATACAAGGAGCTTTATAAGGTATACAAAATGGTTTATAGCCAGACTAAGTGTATTAATGAACAACTAAAATCTTTCAGGAAGTAAAAAATATAAAAAATAATAGAGAGTTGGGTTAAGTGATGGGAAAAATTGTATTTTTCGATATAGACGGCACTCTGCTTGATCATGAAAAAAAATTGCCGATTTCAACAAAACAGGCTGTACAAGCATTAAAGGATGAAGGCCATAATGTTGTCATTGCTACAGGGCGTGCGCCTTTTCTTTTTGAAGATATAAGGGAAGAGTTAAAGATAGAATCCTATGTCAGTTTTAATGGACAATACGTGGTTTTAGATGGAGAGGTAATATATAAAAATCCAATCAATGAACAGGCTTTAAAGTCACTATCAAATTTTGCAAATTTAAAAGAACATCCACTTGTGTTTATGGCAAATGAGGAAATGAAAGCCAATGTTACATATCATTCGCATATTGACGAGTGTCTGCAAACCTTAGGGGCTATTCACCCAGAGGAATGTGCTGACTATTATTTAGAAAAAGAAATTTATCAATCTCTTTTATTTTGTAAAGAAACGCATGAAAACGAATATGCAGAAACTTTTAATGAATTGAATTTTATTCGTTGGCATTCGTTGTCAATGGATGTAATTCCCTTTAGAGGATCAAAAGCACAAGGGATTAAACAATTCATTGATAAGGTAGGCTATCAACGGGAGAATGTATATGCTTTTGGTGATAACTTAAATGATATTGAAATGCTTCAATTTGTAGGACATGGTGTGGCAATGGGAAATGCACCCGATGTTGTTAAAAATGCAGCAAAATATGTAACAAAAGATGTTAGTGATGATGGAATTGTTTACGGGTTAGAATTAGTAGGGCTATTAAAATGAGTAGTTTGATAATTTTATTTTTAAAAAGAATTGAAAAAAATGTAAATGAGTAATATAATTTTAACAAATGTTACAATATAGAACTAATGTAATAGTAGTTAAAAAGATTTCCGTATGAATGTGGTGAAAACTTAGATTATAAAAAAATCATTTGAGTGAAGCCTTAGATTTCTTATATTATTTGTCAAAGAAATTATACTTTCTAACACAAAACAAAAAAATAAAAAGAAAATGACGGTTTATTTTATTTTTTTATTTTATTTGTTTAAAAAATAAAAATAGTTTGCAAATAAACAAAAACATATGATAGTATTATAAATAAATTGATTATAAACAAAAATAAATGAGTGTAAAAAAAACAAAATGAAATCAAATAATAATATGGAGGGAAAACGATGACAAATTATAAAAATCTTTTTGATCTACAAGGGAAAGTATCGATCATTACTGGTGGGAGTAGAGGACTAGGGAGAGAAATGGCAAATGCTTTATCTCAAGCAGGAGCATCGGTTGTGCTAGCTGATTTAAATGATGAGTTAGTTCAACAAGCAGCTGAAGAAATAAAGGCGCAAAATGGAGTAGAAACTTTAGGGTTGCAAGTTGATGTTACGAAGGAAGATCAAGTGAAAAATTTAGTTGATACTACAATAGAAAGATTCGGGAAAGTAGATATTGTCATTAATAACGCTGGTATTTGTCAAAAAATAAAAGCGGAAGAAATGAGTTTACAAGATTGGAAAAAAACGATGGATGTGAATGTAAACGGTGTCTTTTTAGTATCTAAATATGCAGGATTGAAAATGATGGAAACTGGTGGCGGTTCGATTATAAACATTGCTTCGATGTCTTCCTTTATTGCTAATACAGAGGCACAATGTGCTTATAATTCTTCCAAAGCTGCAGTGGCAATGATGACCAAATGTCTAGCAAACGAATGGGTAACTCATAATATTAGAGTCAATGCTATTGCCCCAGGATACATGGAAACAGATATGGCAAAACCACTTTTTGCTGAAGACGGAGAATTAAGACATGTATTAGATTATATCCCAATGAAAAGATTAGGAAAACCTTATGAATTAGGGGGATTAGCAATTTATCTAGCATCTGACGCTTCATCATATGCGACAGGTTCTGTATTTTTAGTGGATGGTGGCTATACTGTCATATAAATACATTCAATCATACACCGAAATGAAAACGTTTCCTGAAAAATAGGGCAGCTACGTTATGGGGGTGAATAGAGTTATGGAAGGTAAACAATATGTAGTAGAAATGCAGAATATTAGTAAGTCGTTTCCAGGAGTTAAAGCATTGGAAAATGTGCAGCTTAAAGTTAGAAAAGGTACAGTCCATACATTGATGGGGGAAAATGGTGCCGGGAAATCGACTCTTATGAAAATATTATCAGGTATGTATACACCTGATACCGGTGAAATTTATATCGATGGTCAAAAAGTTCAACTGAAAAGTCCGAGAGATGCTCTATTAAATGGGATTTCGATAGTTCAACAAGAGTTAAGTCCAATTTTAGATATGACGATCGGTGAAAATATTTTTTTAGGACGTGAGCCATTATATCCAAACACAAGGTTTATCAATTACAAAAAGTTATATCAGGATGCAGATCAACTATTAAAGCGTTTAAAGCTCAATTTAAATCCGAAAATGAAAATGTCCCGACTGAGTATTGCAGAAATGCAAATGGTCGAAATTGTGAAAACGGTTTCCTACGGCTCTCAAGTTATTATCATGGATGAACCGACTTCAGCGATCACGGATCAAGAAGTAGAAAGGCTCTTTGAAATTATTGATCAACTGAAATCGGAAGGAAAAGGGATTGTTTATATCTCGCACAAAATGGATGAAATCTTTCAGATCTCAGATGATATTACGGTTTTACGTGATGGCACTTATATCGATACGAAACCTGCCCAAGACCTCGATAGAGATAAACTAATTGCGATGATGGTTGGTAGAAATTTAACTGATATGTTTCCAGAAAAAGCAGGAAAAGAAATTAAAGAGACGATTTTAGAAGTGAATAATATTAGTTCTCCAGGTTATTTTGAAGATGTTTCTTTTACTGTAAAAAAAGGAGAAATTCTTGGTATCAGTGGCTTAATGGGGGCAGGGCGAACAGAAGTTGCTGAGGCAATCTTTGGGTTGTTACCAATTGAAAAGGGTGAAATTCGTATTAATGGTCAGAAAGCTAAGATCCAATCGCCGGTTGATGCAATCAATCATAAGATCGCTTTTTTAACGGAAGACCGTAAAGGTGAAGGTTTGTTCTTGTCAATGACTGTTAATCATAATGCTTCAATGACAGCCTTAAATAAGTTTACTAATTTTGGTTTTATTAATAAGAAGCAAGAAAGTAAAACGTCCAATGATTACAGAGACAAATTGAGAATTAAAAGTTATTCGATCAACCAACTTATTGGTAATCTGAGTGGAGGTAATCAGCAAAAAGTCTGTATAGCCAAATGGTTATTAACTGACCCTGATATTCTCATTCTAGATGAACCGACACGTGGAATTGATATTGGTGCAAAAGCAGAAATCTACAAATTAATGTCGGATTTAGCAAAACAAGGTTTAGCAATCATTATGATTTCATCGGAAATGCCTGAAGTCATTGGAATGAGTGACCGAATTATCGTTTTCCATGAAGGTAAAATCACAGGAGAGCTGAAGAGTAATGGGGTTACTCAAGAGGAAATTTTAGACCTTGCGACAGGAAATACAAAAGGGGGCGAAAAACTTGGAAGCCAAACTGGATAAACAAACAAAAACAACTAATAATGAAGGATTAAAAAAAATAGATCTAAAATATCTTCTTTCTGAATACGGAATTATTCTCGCATTACTTGCGATTATCACTCTAATATCAATTTTGACACCGAATTTCATGACTTTTCAAAATCTTATGAACTTAGGACGACAAGTTTCCATTAATGCGATCTTGGCGATTGGGATGACATTCGTAATTTTAGCAAGGGGAATTGACTTATCGGTAGGATCGATTTTAGCTTTTGCAGGGATTGTATCCGCTTCCTTTGCGACTGGACCAGACGGAAACTTTTTCCTCGCTGTTGTTATGGGACTTGGAGCTGGCCTATTGTTAGGTTTTATTAATGGGTTTACGGTTGCAAAATGGAATGTAGCACCATTTATCGTTACATTAGGAATGATGGCGATTGCTCGAGGCTTTACGTTTATTTACAACGATGGGCGCCCTGTTTCTGGATTGAGCGACAGCTTTTTACAAATCGGTGGCGGTTACATTTTAGGTATACCTATTCCAATTTTAATTACATTAATTGTCTTTATCGTATTTTCTGTCATTTTGTATAATACAAAATTCGGTCGACATGTATATGCGATCGGTGGAAACGAAATGGCTGCGAAAATCTCCGGAATTAAAGTCAATCGAACGACAATCTGGGTGTATAGTATTAGCGGTTTGCTAGCAGGATTAGCAGGTTTAATTTTGACATCACGTGTTTCAGCAGGTTTACCACAAGCAGGGGTATCTTATGAGTTAGACGCGATTGCTGCCGTAGTAATCGGTGGAACGAGTTTAATGGGTGGAAAAGGTAGACTATGGGGTACACTTGTTGGTGCGATGATTATAGGAGTATTAAATAATGGTTTAGATTTACTCGGGGTATCTTCGTATTGGCAACAGGTAATCAAAGGTTTCATTATTATTCTAGCAGTCATGATTGACCGCAAACGGTCATAATTGACATAAAAATTATAGCTTATTAAGGGGGAGAGTATAAACATTAACTATTAATCTATGATTGAAACGGAATGTTTCCGGGGGAAGTACAATTCAAAAAAATTATAAGGATGATAAGGAGGCAGTTAACATGCTAAGAAAAAAATCAGTATTATTATTAGTTAGCTTGTTCTTAGTAGCTCTATTAGCAGCTTGTGGTGGAGCGGAAGAAAGTAGTGGAGGTAGCGAGAGTAGTTCAGAAGGGGGCAGTAATACAAACGAATCAGCTGCTGAAAAAAGTGATATTACAATCGGTTTCCAAGTGTATGGTTTACAAGCGGAATTTGCGACGATCTTAACAGAAGCGATGGAAGCAAAAGCGGAAGACCTAGGTGTTGAACTTGTTGTTATGGATGGGAACTATGATGTAAGTACAGCTATTTCACAGCTTCAAAGTTTAGAAACGCAAAATGTTGATGCAATTATTGTCAATCCGATTGATGCAGAAGCTTTAAATAATACCGTTAACAGTATTGTTGAAAACGGAACTCCAGTTATTGGAGTAAATGCATTTTTAACTGCTGATAAATTATCTTCTTATGTAGGTTCTCCAGATGTAGTTGCAGGAGAAATGGAAACGAAACAATTAGTTGAAGCTTTAGGTGGAAAAGGAAATGTCGTTATTTTTGAAGGACCTATCGGACAATCTGCGCAAGTTGAAAGAGGACAAGGGATCGAAAATATTTTAAAAGAATATCCAGAAATTACAGTTTTAGAAAAAAGAACTGCGAACTGGTCACGTTCTGAAGCAATGGATATTATGGAAAACTGGCTTCAATCTCACGGAGACAATATTGACGGTGTAATTGGTCAAAATGACGAAATGGCATTAGGTGCATTAAATGCCCTTAAAGCAAAAGGAATGGACATTCCAGTTGTCGGTGTAGACGGAGTATATGACGCGTTACTAGCATTGAAATCAGGTGACATGGTTGCGAGTATTTTCCAAAATGCAGTAGCACAAGGTGAAACAGCGGTAGAAGTAGCATATAAAGCAGCACAAGGTGAAACCTTAGAAGAATTATATGAAGTACCATTTGAGCTAGTGACAGCAGATAATGCAGATGAGTATATAGAAAAATTTTACGGAGATAAGTAAAGATGAATAGGGATCGTACCGAATGATTGAAAGTTGAGATCTAGGGTATGGTCCCTATCAATCTATTAAGATGAAATAATTCTTTTAATAGAAAGATTAGTAATCTAATTTTTGAAAAGGGTGAAATAAGTATGTCTGAAAAAATGAAAGCTGCAGTACTAGTTGAACCTGGCATTATTGAAATTCAAGAAAAAGATATTCCAAAACCTTCTCCCAATGAAGTATTAATAAAAGTAAAATCAGTAGGTTTATGTGGTTCAGATGTTCACTACTATGAACATGGAAGAATTGGATCATTTATAGTAGAAAAGCCAATTATTCTTGGTCATGAATCAGCTGGAGAAGTAGTAGAGATTGGGTCCAATGTGAAGAATCTTTCTGTTGGTCAACGGGTTACAGTGGAACCTGGTGTTACGTGTGGTGTTTGTGAATATTGTAAGTCAGGTAAATACAATTTATGTCCAGAAGTAGAGTTTTTAGCAACTCCACCGTATGATGGAGCTTTTTGTGAATATATTGCTATTCGCTCTGATTTTGTCTATCCGATACCAGACCAGATGACTTTTGATGAAGCAGCAATGGCTGAACCAATTTCTGTTGGTATCCATGCTGTCCGCAGAGGTAGATTACAACCTGGGGAAACGGTAGTAATAATGGGCATGGGACCGATAGGGATTTTAACTGCAGCAGTAGCTAAAGCAGCAGGTGCTAGTAAAATAATAGGTGTTGACCTTGAAGAGTCACGACTTGAAGTTTCTAAAAAAATGGGTGTTACTCATACGGTTAATTTAAAGCAAGATAATCTGTTAGAAAAGATTAACTTATTAACAAATGGAAAAGGTGTTGATCTTGCTTTAGAGACGGCTGGGAACGCTAATGCCTTAAAATCTGCGCTGTCTGCCGTTAAACGAGGCGGTCGCGTGGTGATCGTCGGGATGCCACCTGAGGACGTTGCTACGCTGAATATTAGTAATATAGTAGGTGGCGAGATTGATATTTATGGAGTGTTCAGATATTCCAATACATATCAAACAGCCATCAATATGATAGAGAATAGTGAGTTAGATTTAAAAAATATCATGACGCATTACTACTCGCTTGATGAAATGGAGGAAGCTTTTGAAAAAGCAATAACAGATAAAACAAATGCTATCAAAATTATGGTTCGACCATAATAAATAAATCCAATTTATTCATAAAATAATGAGGGGATTGATAGAATGAAGGCTGTATATTATAGTGCACCAGAAAAATTTTCGGTAAAACCAGTTACAAAACCAGTTATTCAGGAAAATCAAGTTCTAATTGAAGTGACATCATGCGGTGTTTGTAAAACAGATGCTCATATCCATCAAGGTGAATTTATTGCTAATTTCCCATTAATACCAGGGCATGAGTTTGTTGGAAAAATTGTAGAGGTTGGAAGTGCGGTAACATCCTTAAGTGTTGGTGAACGTGTAGCTGCTGATAACACAGTCTTATGTGGACACTGTTATTACTGTCAACGTAATCAACCACTTTATTGTGAAAATTTCTATTCATTAGGAGTAACAGGACCAGGTGGGTTTGCTGAATTTGTAGCTGTAAATGCCGATAAAGTATTTCCAATTGGAAATCTCCATTTTGATGAAGCAATCTTTATTGAACCAACAGCTTGTGCTATTCATGGTACGGATGTAGTGGATGTACAAACTGGTGATGACGTTGTTATTTTCGGTGCTGGTCCTACTGGATTAATTATGGCACAGCTTCTAAAGTATTCAGGTGCTGGTAATCTTGTTGTTGTGGCTTCGGATCCGAATAAGCTTGAATTAGCTAAGGAATTAGGTGCAGATTACACTATCTTAATGGATAGAAATAATTACTCAGCGCATGAAGACGAGTTGAAGAAGCTACTTCCAAAAGGCTTTGATATAGTGGTAGATGCGACAGGTGCGCCAGTCGTTATGCAAACGTTAACGAAACATACAAAACATGGTGCGAAGGTTGTCATTTATGGTGTGGCTTCTGAAGAAGATACAATTACCGTAAGTCCGTATGAAATCTTCTCAAAAGAATTAAAGATTATTGGGTCTTTTGCTCAAACTCATTGTTTTGATAGAGCAATTAAAGTAATTAAAAATGGCATAGTCGATGTCAAAAAGATGATTACTCATCGATTTAGTCTTGATGAATTTGGGAAAGCAATGCAACAAGTGGATAGTGGAAAAGGCCATATTAAAGTAGTGATTGATTGTAAAGAGAACTAAAATTTTAGAAGGCTACGAAAGTTGATTTGGAAATAAATTGGTCCTTCCAATTTGATGTATAAGGGAGATCGCTCTAATTCTGGAGCGGTCTTTATCAATGAGTAAGATTACTATTTTTGTTGGAAACGAACATTTTTTGTTACAAATAAACTAAAGGAGAGTTGTATATGTCAGTTGAAGCTAGAATAAACCGATTATTTAGTATCCAAGGAAAATGCTTTGATGTAGCTATCGATCACGGCTTCTTTAATGAGTATTCTTTTTTAAAAGGGATTGAAAATATGGAGAAGGCTATTGTAACAATCGTGGATGCGAATCCAGATGCGATTCAATTGAGTCCTGGTCAAGCCAAAATATTACAATCCATACCAGGAAAGCAAAAGCCATCTCTCGTACTACGCACAGATGTAGCCAATATATACGGAAAAGAATTACCTTCACACTTATTCAGTGAATTGATTGATAGACCAGTAGAGCAAGCAGTTGCCCTTGATGCGGCATGTGTTGTAGTGAATTTGTTATTATTACCGAATCAACCAGAGTTATACCATCAATGTGTTCGTAACGTTGCAAAGTTGAAACCCGAATGTGAGCGGTTTGGAATGCCATTAATGGTAGAGCCATTGGTGATGCAGCCAAATGATACTCATGGCGGATACATGGTAAACGGAGATATTACCAAAATTGTTCCATTGGTCCGCCAGGCTGTAGAGTTAGGGGCTGATATTATTAAGGCCGACCCATGTGATAATGTAGAAGAATACCATAAAGTTGTCGAAGCTGCTTCTGGTAAGCCAGTCTTGCCACGTGGCGGTGGACGTGCTGCCGATGAAGAAATTTTTGCCCGTACGCATGCTTTGATGAAGCAGGGTGCATCGGGGATTGTTTACGGCCGTAATGTTATTCAGCATGATCACCCAGATCGTATGACGAAAGCTTTTATGGCGATTGTACACCAGGGGTTTGGGGTGGAACAAGCAATGGGCATTTTAAGGGGGGAATAATGGATGGCCAAACAGAAAATTCGTTTCGGGATCATTGGTTGTGGGTTGATGGGGCGTGAATTTGCCAGCGTCGTTTCACGATGGTGCCATCTTACAGGGGTAGACTTTCAACCATCAATCGTTGCTGTATGTGATTCCAATGAAGATATGATGAACTGGTTTGAGGAGCATCTACCAAGTGTTACGTTTAAAACAAACGATTATAAAGAGCTATTGGAGCAAAACGATATTGATGCCATTTACTGTGCGGTTCCCCATCATTTGCATGAACAAATATATACAGATATTGTTCGGGCAGGTAAGCATTTGTTGGGTGAAAAGCCATTTGGAATTGATCAAAAAGCAAATGAAGCTATTCTGAAAGTTATTGATGAACATCCTGATGTAATTGTTAGATGTTCCTCTGAGTTCCCGTTTTTCCCTGGTGCTTATCAACTAGGACAGTGGATTCGTGAAAACAAATTCGGCAAAATCATTGAGGTGGAGGCTGGATTCTGGCATTCTAGCGATTTAAACCCCAAAAAGGAAATAAATTGGAAAAGAATGGTGGCAACAAATGGTGAATACGGATGTATGGGAGACTTGGGAATGCATGTACTACATATGCCGTTAAGGTTTGGTTGGAAGCCTCAATCTGTTTATTCCCTACTTACTCAAGTGGTTGATGAACGTCCTGAAGGAAAAGGACAAATGGTACCTTGTGAGACATGGGATAACGCTATTTTATCATGTGATGTAAAGACAGAGGACCAGCATTTTCCGATGATTCTTTCCACAAAACGTATTGCTCCTGGTCATGCAAACACATGGTTCTTACGAGTAAACGGTACTGAGTTTTCGGCAGAATTTTCAACAAAAAATCCGAAGCAACTTGCTGCCCTTCCATATGAGGTTGGTGGACCACAAGCATGGCATATACAGGATGTTCCATATACATCAGCTTATCAAACGATTACAGGGGGGATATTTGAATTCGGTTTCTCAGACTCCATCTTGCAAATGTGGGCAGCATTTTGTGATGAAATCACAAATGGCAGGGAGAACATGCAACAACCGTTTTATTGTGCTGACCCACAAGAGGCAAAGGAGAGTCACCAATTGTTTACAGCTGCGTTAAAATCCCAAAAAACAGGTAATACGATTACTCTGACATAGTGTATAAAATTGAAAGGTGGCATGACATGTGAGTAATCAGCGGAATGATGTAATTGTGGCGGGGCATATTTGTCTAGATGTCATTCCAGAGTTGAAGACAAAGACAAACAATTTGTCAGCATTACTCCAACCTGGAAAACTGATTGATGTTGGACAAGCCATGGTTGCAACTGGAGGAGCAGTTCCCAATACAGGCATCGCTCTGCACAAGTTAGGTTTTTCCACTACTCTAATGGGAAAAGTGGGCAATGACGTATTCGGACAAGCGCTTTTGAGACTTATTAAGGATATAGATGTGACTTTGACACAGGGGATGATTACTACTCCAGGTGAAAATAGCTCATATTCAATTGTGATCAGTCCTCCTGGTGGAGATCGTATATTTTTGCATTGCCCTGGAGCGAATGATACTTTTTCTGCAGATGATATGGATATGGATAAGGTATCCGAAGCGAAACTTTTCCACTTCGGATACCCTTCGCTAATGTTTAATATGTTTCAGAATGAAGGGGAAGAACTCGTCAATATATTTCGAAAAGTCAAAGGGAAAGGCTTAACTACGTCACTAGATATGGCTCAGCCTGATCCTGAATCTGAAGCAGGTAAAACAGACTGGCTTCCGATTTTGAACAAAGTGATGCCTTACGTTGATATTTTTCTCCCCAGCTTTGAAGAAATAGTTTTTATGCTTGACCGTGAATTGTATGACAATTTGACGAGGCGAACAGAATCATCAGGTATTTTATGTGGTGCTAGTCAGCAATCCTTATCCCGTATAGCTGACCAATTATTACAAGCTGGCGCTGCGATTGTCGTTATCAAACTTGGGGAACATGGTTTGTACATGCGAACGACAGATGATGAACAGAGACTGGAAAAGTCGGGATTATTTAATTGCAGTAGTACAAAAGCATGGATGCAAAGAGAGTTGCTAATTCCGTGCTTCGAGGTTGAGGTGCAAGGCACAACGGGTGCAGGGGATAGTACAATAGCTGGTTTTTTGGGTGGTTTATTACAAGGGCTTACCCCTGAACAGGTATTGGAAGGTGCTGTGGGAGTTGGGTCCTTCAATGTTCAAAAGCCTGATGCGATAAGTGGTATTCCACATTGGGAAGAAGTGCAACGTTTTATTAAAAGTAAGCCTAGTGTTTTGGCTCCGACTATTTCCTTGGAAGGTCTAAGTGAAATAAGTGGAGGCAGGTTGTACCGAGGGCCACAGGATTTATGCTCTTCATCTTAGTAGAGGTGTTCATTGCCCTACTTTTTATTACTTTTAATTCGATCAAAAAAAGGATGGAATAGGGGAATTATCATGAATTATCTTATGGGAATAGATATCGGAACTTCTTCGGTTAAAACGATCTTGATTGATGAAAGAGGACAAATGGTAGCAAGCGAAACAGAAAGTTACGAATTATCTCATCCATTTCCGGGGTGGGCCGAACAAAATCCAGATACGTGGTGGACAGCAACTATCAAAACGTTTGAGAAAGTGTTGAACCATATTAATCCACAAAAACTAGCTGGCATTGGGTTATCAGGACAAATGCATGGGTCCGTATTTTTAAATAAAGATATGGAAGTTTTGCGCCCAGCTATATTATGGTGTGATCAGAGAACGTCAGAAGAGTGTGATTGGATTACAGATCATGTTGACAAAGACGTTTTACAACAAAGAGTAGGTAATAAAGCATTAACAGGCTTTACTGCACCTAAAATCTTATGGGTTAAAAAACATGAACCTCATTTATATGAGCAAATTAAATACGTACTATTACCGAAAGACTATATTCGTTATAAATTAACAGGTCAATTGGCTACAGAAGTATCGGATGCATCAGGAACTCTTTTGTTTGATGTAAGCAAAAGAACTTGGTCAAAAGAGATGTTACAGCAATTAGATATACCAGAAAACTGGATGCCACCTGTATTTGAATCTCAAATTCCTAGTACGAGATTAACAAAAGAATTATCAGAGAAGTTTGGATTAAAAGATAATCTTCAAGTAGTTGGTGGAGGCGGCGATCAGGCTGCAGGTGCAGTTGGAACAGGGGTCGTAGAGCCAGGCATTCTGTCTGTGTCACTTGGAACATCGGGGGTTGTATTTGCTTTTAGCGAAGAATTTTTAATAGATGAGGAAAACAGACTCCACTCATTTTGTCATGCAGTAAATAATAAATGGCATACGATGGGGGTAATGCTATCAGCGGCTGAAAGTTTGAGGTGGTGGATGAACAATGTCGGACAAGAGGAGCAGGAAGTTGGAAGAAAAACAAAAACGGACGCATATGAATTAATGTGTGCTGCTGCTGATGATGCTTCCGTCGGTTCAAATGGTTTAATCTTTTTGCCATATTTAATGGGAGAAAGAACACCGTACGCTGATCCAGATGCAAGAGGGTGTTTTATAGGTTTAACCACAAGACATACGAAAGCTATGATGACACGTTCTATTTTAGAAGGGGTAGCCTTTGGGCTTAGAGACTCGGTTGAAATTATGCGTGAACTCAATATTCCAATTGAGCAAATTCGGGTTATTGGTGGTGGAGCGAAGTCCAAAGTGTGGAGACAAATTCTAGCAGATGTAATAGGTGCGGAGGTTGTAACTTTAGAAAATGTTGATGGCCCAGCATTTGGTGTTGCATTATTAGCTGGTGTAGGTGCTGGTTTGTATAACGATATTGAATCTGCATGTGAAAAATTAGTCAAAGTCGTTGATGTTATGAAGCCGAATCAGGAAAATGTAAAAATATATGAAGATTATTATACGCTTTATAAACAACTGTATGCTAAATTTCAAACAACGTTTCAAGAATTATCACGTTTAGAGAAAAAATATTAATCAATATGCCCAGTATTAAATTAGATAAATAAAGGAATTAGCTAATGGTGTTTTGAAAAGGGAGAGGTTATCATCCAATTAACCTCTCCTTAATTACAATTACTTTTTTAATAACTTAGAACTGTAATTTCTTCTATGGAAGTTACTTATGTAATTTTAAGATTGAACCATAAAACGTCTCTAAAATAAAATAAGCAGAGGTAGCTCCAGGGTCTAGACTTCCTTTAGAACGTTCACCTAACCGACTCGAACGACCTTTTTTGGAAACTAAATCTTTCGTCGATTCCATACCTTGCTTGGCTTTTTCTAGTGCGCTGTTGAATACTTGTAAGAAGTCGCCTTGTTCGTGTTGTTTTAATGTTTCCACTAGTGGAGCAAACGTATCCACCATGGTTTTATCTCCGACTTCAGCTTTCCCACGATCCTGTATGCCGTCACCGAAGGTAATCCAAAATTGAATGAAATCAGAACCGTCTAACTGTTCTTTTCCTTCAAATATTTTGCTTCCTCGTAAGAAACCTGTAGCATAAAGAGGACCAACCGAAGAACCGACGGCATTTAAAAACGTTTTACCGACTTCTTTAGCAATTAAGCCGCAATCGCTTACATCTTGTAAATCGGATTGAATTTTTTCACGGATCGCTTGCCAGCCGATTGACATCGTTACGCCGTGGTCACCATCTCCTGTTTTTCGGTCGAGCTCCGATAAATAATCTTTTTCTTCTTCAATTTTTTCTGCTATGTTTAATAAAATTTCTTTCCATTCCGTAGCGTTAATCATAATGACACCATCCTCCTTACTTTTGAACATACATTGGGCAATCTGCAGGGTAGTCGACGACTTCTGTTAACTCATCATCTAGTTTCATAAGGGTAATCGAACATCCGCCCATCTCTAAAGATGTACTGTAGTTTCCAACAAACGAGCGATGAATGTGAATTCCCTTTTTATTTAGAATTTCTTCGACTCTTCTAAACATAATATATAACTCAAGACGAGTCGTAGAGCCTAAACCGTTGACAAGCACTGCCACTTTTTCATCCTTTTCAATCGGCATATCGTTTAAAATATCTTGGAGAAGGCGGTCAGCTACATCGTTAGCAGGTAGCAATTCTCCTTTTTCTACTCCCGGTTCACCGTGATGTCCGAGACCGATTTCCATTTCGTTTTCTTCAAGAAGAAAGCTTGGTTCACCAGTTTGAGGCAAAGAGCACGGGGATAAACCGACACCCATTGTACGAGTATTGTCATTTGCTTTTTGAGCAATGCGAACGACTTCGTCTAGATCGTATCCTTTATCTGCAGCAACCCCAGCCGCTTTTGTTACGAAGAACTCGCCCGCAATGCCGCGGCGTTTTTCTATTTCTTCTTTTGGAGCAGAAGCGACATCATCATTGACGACAATACTTTCGACACGAATTCCTTCTTCTAAGTCAGCAAGTTCAGCTGCCATCCCGAAGTTCATCACATCTCCTGCATAATTCCCGTAAACATAGAGAACACCAGCACCTTTATCGATCGCTTTCGTTACTTGTAAGATTGGATCGGGAGGAGGAGAGGCAAAAATATTACCAACGGCTACCCCGTCGGCCATCCCGTGACCAACATATCCCATAAAAGCAGGCTCATGACCAGAACCACCGCCGATTAACACACCGACTTTTTTTTCTTTCGTTTCTTGTGCAGTGACTAGAGAACGTTTATTTTCTTCGAGTAACTTAATATAAGAAGGATGAGCTTTTACATAACCATCGATCATTTCATCTACGACATGAGTGGGGTTGTTAATTAGCTTTTTCATAACTTCCTCCTTGGCAAGAGTATTGTTTTTATGTAGAATTTTGCTATTAAATGTATAATATCAGTATTTTCGAAAATTTAAAATAATCATTTGTATTAATGGCAATTTAAGTAGAATAGTATTAAATATATTTTCATATGTTTTTTTTTTCTTTTATTTACTTTTTAGTTGAACAAAAAACAATAATAAAATAAGATAGATTTAGAACTATTAATATGAGGATGAATGTTATGTCAAAAATGTTTGTACATGAAAGAAGAAATATGATACTTGATTATTTAAAAAAGGAACAACGAATCACTGTCAAAGAACTATCGCAAATATTAAAAGTTTCAGAAGCTACTTTAAGAAACGATTTAAGCGATATGGAACAAGAAGGGTTGTTAAAAAGAACTCATGGTGGAGCTGTCTTATTAGATTTTGATCAAAGTAAATATAGCTTTTCTACTAGAGAAAAGAAAAATAAAGAGGAGAAGTCCTATATTAGTAGTAAGGCGGAAAAATTAATTTCTAGTAATCAGTGTATTTTGTTAGATGCAAGCTCTACAGCATTAGAATTAGCAAAGAGACTAAAAAATGATCCGAAAAGATTAACCATTGTTACAAATGGGATTTATACAGCGTTAGAGCTTAGAGATGTTCCGGAATTTACAGTTATATTAATTGGTGGAGTTATGCGGACGGGTTCAAGTGCTTTAGAAAGTACAATTGATGCAGGGGTATTGGGCAAGATCAATATAGACATCATGTTTACTTCAGCTAGTGGCTTTGATTTTGAAAACGGTTTAACAGACTTTAATGTATATGAAGTCGAATTGAAAAAAGAAATGGTGAAAGCTTCGAATCGAGTAGTTGCTTTATTAGATCACACAAAGTTTGGGAACAGTTCGTTAGTATCATTTGCTTCTGTCGATGAAATCGATACGATAATAACGGATCAGCATCTTTCGGAAGAAAATATAGAAAAATTGAGAAAGTACGGAATTAACTTTTTGTAACCCATGACCAATCACTTCTTTTAGATAATATGGAGTTTACTAAGAGGACTATAACCAAAAGGAGAATAGTTATGTTTTATTCAATTGAAGAAGCACTTGAGGATTTAAAGAATGGTGGTATGGTAATAGTTGTAGATGATGAAGGTAGAGAAAATGAAGGTGACTTATTGGCTTTATCAGAAAAAGTAACTACTGAAATTATTAATTTTATGATCACTCATGCCAAAGGACTAGTTTGTTGTCCGATTACTAAAGAACGGGCAGTTGAACTGGAGCTAGAGCCAATGGTTAGACATAATACGGATGTTAATCAAACCGCTTTTACAGTCTCTATTGATCATGAAACAAATACGACAGGTATTTCTGCATTGGAGCGATCTGACACGATAAAAGCTTTAGTTGATCCGCTTGTGAAGGCTAATGAGTTTAGAAGACCAGGGCATATCTTTCCTTTGGTTGCAAAAGATAATGGTGTTTTAGCAAGACCAGGACATACTGAAGCAGCAGTTGATTTAGCACGACTATGTGGTGCGTATCCTTCAGGTATCATTTGCGAAATTATTAAAGAAGATGGTACGATGGCACGAGTACCAGACTTAATACTATTTGCTGAAAAACACAATTTAAAGATTATTACGATTGCTGAATTAATTAGATATAGAACGATAAAAAGCGAAATACTTAAATAACAGAACACTCTAACCTTTCATTTAAGGGTTAGAGTGTTTATTGTATTTACTACAATTAGCAGGAAGAGAGGATATACCTTTGATTGGTGGAGCTAAGGGGCCGCTTTCTGGGGAGATTACAGCTTATTATCCAGAAATTCATGGTCCAGAAGGTCTGGGTCCAATTAGACCTCCAGATACCATTGTAGGTAAACTATTAAATTTTGACCAGGTTTTTGAGATTATAGATCGATATAAAGGGGATCTTACCATTGTAGAGGTGGGAAGAGCAACGTCTTTAGCGATTACGTTTATTCTTGGTGAGGAGCAACTAAGCAAGATAAATGAGTTGTTGATACGATGACGAATTCTCTATAATCATAATCCTTTTTCATTTTTGGACAGATAAGGTATGATAAAGAGGAAGAAGTAAGTGTTAGGGTGAGGTTAATGAATGAGCAGCAAGCCAATGAATTATTGGAAAAACTTCGGGATGGAACGGAGCAACAGGTTCTCGTTTCTAAAGAAGACTTTATGGTGTTTCGCGCACAATTGGTTCAACAAAAAGACCGTGAAGCTTTTGTAGGGAAGGCTGATAAAGGTGGAACGGTCACATATGTATATGAACAGCATCTAGAGGGACAGAGTTAATTTATTTCTGTCCTTCTATTATTTTCTTCCAAACATGAAAAATGACGAACTTTGCGTAGAGTTGAATATTGAAATCATTTTGGTGTGAAGTAAAAATGATATTTCCGACAAAGAATACTAATAAGCCAAGGAAAAATGTAAAAAGAATGGATAAATTTAAGATAAAATGAAAAGTAAAAGTATCCTTTTTAACTTTTGGATGTATGAAAAGAAAAGCCATAAGGCAAAGGATCTGAACGATGAGGGTTACATAAAATCCATCTCCTCCTAAAAGATAACGGAAGGAAATCATGGATATTGTTGTTCATATAGCTGGGATCGGTCCTCCGTAAAAGCAGCAAGTAAAAATGGAACAAAGCGTAAATCAAAGAAATATTCAGTCCCATAAACGGGAAGGGAAAAGTCATACAAAGGATTGTCGTGATCGAAGCAATTGTACTAAAAATTAATTGATTTTTTGTCTCGTGCATTTGATAAATTTTATCAATGTAAAAGGATAGATATAGGCAAATGGACAATAAAATGATTGTCGAATTCAGGAGAAAAGCACTAGCCGTTGAATACAAATCATTTAACAATTCAACATGCCTCCCTTCAATAAAGGTGATTGGATAGATGTGTAATGAGTATATTGTCATAATAGGAGGACTCACTCCCATCATTTTATTTAATAGGATGAATTCACCATATAATTTTTTACTATTCATGAATTCTTAACAAATAAAAAGGAGGAATGCGAAATGTCTGCACGTTTTGATCAAGCGGTAAATCGAAAAGGTACGAATTCTATGAAATGGGATGGCGTAGACGAGCTTTATAATGGAGAAAATTTATGGCCAATGTGGGTAGCAGATATGGATTTTCAAGTACCATCCGCAGTTATAGAAGCAGTCCAGCAAGAAGTTAGCAAGGGAGTTTTTGGTTATCCTATTCGTTCAGCAGCGGTTGATTTCGCTGTACAATCTTGGTTACAGAGAAGGTTTGATTTGGAAATAGATGCAGAGCACATTGTATATACATCGGGAGTGGTCCCGGCTATTTCGCAAATCATTAAACAATTTACTGAGCCTGGGGATAAAGTCATCATTCAACCTCCAGTGTATTATCCTTTTTTTAAAGTCGTCTCAAACCACGATCGGGAATTAATTGAAAATCCTTTAGTGTTCGACGGTGTGCAATATAAGATGGACTTTGAACATTTGAAATCAGTCATCGATGATAAAACGAAAATAATGTTATTATGTAGTCCGCATAATCCGGTCGGAAGAGTGTGGACAGAAGAGGAGTTGAAGGAGCTAGCTGAAATTTGTGTCGAGCACGATTTATTAGTGATTTCAGATGAAATTCATTGTGATATTGTCTTTAAAGGACATAAGCACCTTCCGATAGCCTCCCTTTCAGAAGAAATGAGGAAGCGTACAATAACATGTATGGCTCCAAGTAAAACATTTAATTTAGCAGGGCTACAAACTTCTTATACCGTTATCTTTAATCCAACGTTACGAAGGCAATTCAAAAATCATCTAAGTCAGGAATTCTTAAATATGTTTAGTCAAATTGGTGCCGTTGCAATGGAAGCTGCATATACAATGGGTGAAGAATGGCTTGAAGAGTTAATTGATTATGTAGAAGGAAATGTACAGTTCGTAAAGTTATACATCGAGGAACACATGCCAAAGATTAAAGTTGTTAATCCAGAAGGAACATACCTTTTGTGGATGGATTGTACTGATCTTGGAATGACAGCAGCAGAAAGAAAGAAATGGCTAACTACTGAAGCAAAAGTAGCTTTAAGCAACGGAATAGTCTTCGGTAAAGAAGGGGAGCCATTTGAACGAATTAACCTTGCATGTTCTAGAGCCTCGGTCCAGGAAGGGCTTAACAGAATAAAACGTGGGTATGATAAATTAACCTAGCTTATATTAATCGAACAGTCTCCATTTGATCTAGTGGATATGAATAAGTAATTAATTCGTAATTAAAAATAAAAATTTTTAAAAAATTTAATATATTTGCAGGAGTTGGTATGCAGGATGTTTAATATAAATAAGTGGAGTAATATGAAATCTATTTACAAAGGAGTCATCATTTATGACCTTTGATAAGCTTTACAACGAACTAATTGCTGAATGTAGTTTAAAATTAGGTAGAAAATTAACGAAAAAAGAGCGCGAATTTATTGCTTGGGTGAAAGAGCGACAATACGAAAAGAAATACGACCAATTAAAAAGTTCTTAAAATATCTTTTGAGTTTGAGACTGACACTAGCCCTTACAAGTCAGTCTCTTTTGCGTTTTAGCAAGAGACGAAATGTATGTATATGTTTTAAAAAATAGAGGCAAACCTGCAACGTAATTAAATTTATGTTTTAATTAAAGATAAGGCTGTTTTCGTAAACTTTGTTGCTTTTGGACCGTTTTTTGAAAATAAAATAGCCTTTTCAAAACCTTCACGCTATGCGTGAAGAGCCAAGCATCCGCTTGGCTTACGGTCCAAAAGCTAAAAGCAACAATCTTTGAGAAAAGAGCCAAAGATAAAGATGAAATTTGGAGGCGATAGTAGTGAAGACCTATCGATTATTTTCACTTCGAGTATTGCAACCCCATGAAAAAGGAGTAAGTCAGGTTGATATCCCCTTAGAAGACGGTCTTATTATTGATATGGAAGATAGCGCGAAAAAGTGGTTAATTGATGCAGTAATTATGCCTAATCATATTGAAATTTTTGAACAAAGCCAAAAAGAAAATCAAAAGTTAATTATTGAAGCGGTAATTACAAGTAAAAATAACTATCCAGCAACGATGGTGACAAAAATTCGTAAAATAACTCATCTTTCTGATAAAGTCAGTATCTTACTGGACGGTTTAATGGTGATAAGAAAAGATGATATCATTGACGTCATATTAGAAAGCATTGTTGATGAAGGCTTAACAGGTGAAGCATTACTTCAAGAATTTAAAAAGAGAAAAGCAAGCCGTGGTGAAAATGTCCAAAAAGTAGTTGAAAATATTTATAAACAAGTAAAATCAGACGAAAACGTGGAATTTCATTTGAAGGAAAACACTGAAAAATAAAAATAAATTGGAATTCAACTCCCATATATACCAGTGTATAGAAAAGGTATGATGATTCATACTACAATTATTGATTGGACTTTGGGAGGAATTTTGATGGAAGAGAAAAAGACATGGGAACTAGTTTCCATAGCCTCCATACCTTTAGTTATGACACTTGGAAATTCCATGTTAATTCCTGTCTTACCAGCAATTGAAAAGGAATTAAATATATCTGCACTGCAAGTTAGTATGTTTATTACGGTTTATTCAATTGTTGCTATTATTTGCATACCTATTGCTGGGTATTTGTCTGATCGTTATGGACGAAAAAAAATTATTATTCCTAGTCTAATCATTGCTGGAATAGGGGGATTAATCTCCGGAATGGTTTCATGGCAAATGGATCATCCCTATTCAATGATCATATTTGGTCGATTACTTCAAGGGTTAGGTGCAGCTGGTGCTGCTCCGATTGTAATGCCTTTGGTTGGTGACTTGTTTCGGCAAGAAAGCGAAGTAAGTGAAGGGCTAGGAGTGATTGAAACATCGAATACATTTGGTAAAGTGTTAAGTCCGATTTTAGGAGCGTTACTCGCAAGTTGGGTTTGGTTTATGCCATTTTTTGCATTTCCGGTCTTTTGTTTTTTATCAATCATATTGATGATATTTCTTGTGAAGACACCGCAAAAGGCTGAAGAACCACTTGCCTTTAAAGACTTTCTTTATTCCATTAAAAGAATATTTAATAATGAAGGTCGCTGGTTATATGCGATCTTTTTAATCGGCTGTATTTGTATGTTTGTCATTTTTGGTGTGCTTTTTTATTTATCGACGATGCTTGAAGAGCAGTATGGTATTGATGGTGTAAAAAAAGGAATTATTTTAGCTATCCCTTTAGCTGCACTTTGCCTTTCTTCTTATGCAACAGGTAAAGGAATCGGAGAAGAAAAAGTTAAAATGAAATGGATGACAGTTGTTGGTTTGGGATTACTAACCCTTTCTGTGTTTTCTATCTCATTTTCAAAAGATATTTATGTACTCTTAACTGCATTATTTGCGAGTGGAATTGGGATGGGAATAGTATTGCCAAGCTTAGATGCACTCGTAACCGAAGGAATCAAAAAGGAACAAAGAGGGACGATCACTTCAATATATAGTAGTATGCGCTTTACTGGGGTTGCTTTAGGACCACCTGTTTTTGCGGTACTTATGAAAGCCTCTCATTTTATTTTATTTTTTACTAATACTCTTATTTGTATTGGAGCTTTAGTAACGGCTTTCGTTGCGATCAAACCTTCTGAAGATGAGTAGTAAAATTTTTGGGGGCTGAGGAGATTTAAATGAGTAAGGTGATAATGTTTTATGATGAAAAAGGATATCTCGTTGAATTAAGTCTTGGAAATGCGCCATTTTCATCATCACCAAAACATGTTTTAGTGATTGCCTATTACAATCATCAATGGCTATTCATTCGGCATCCGAGGCGGGGAATTGAATTTCCGGGTGGAAAGGTAGAAATAGGCGAAGCGGTAGAAGGTGCTGCGAAGCGTGAGCTTTTTGAAGAGGCAGGAGCAACAGTAAAGGAGCTTCATTATATAGGACAATATAAAGTGTATGATCCGAGTGGTGAATTTGTGAAAAATATTTATTTTGGCATCGTTGATGAAATCATCCAAAAGAATCATTATTTTGAAACCGACGGCCCAGTCTTAATGAGCCATTATCCTGATGATGTTAAAGAGGATGATCGATTTAGTTTTATTATGAAGGATAGAGTAGTCGAACTAGCCCTCGATGCAATATGTAAAAAATGGTCTAGTTTGGTACAAAGAAAAAAGTAACCATGCTCTGCTTAGCCCAGATTGATTGATTGATCAATCCTGAGTTAGACTGATATATCTTGAATTAGACTGATAAAACTGGAGTTAGACTGATATATCTTGAATTAGACTGATAAAACTGGAGTTAGACTGATATATCTTGAATTAGACTGATATATCTTGAATTAGACTGATAAAACTGGGAGTTAGATCGATATCTTCGTTTCTGTTATAAAAAAGGGGGGAGTGTACATTGAAAGATGGTGAAGTGATCGAAAAACAACGCTTGCCTTCCCCTCATCCTCGGATAAAACTTTATTTAGTTACATATATCAGTGACGGTTTGAAAGTGAAAGGCTATTTAACAGAACCTCAAACCAATAAGAGCTTACCTGGTTTCTTATATTTGAGAGGTGGTATTAAAAATGTCGGTATGCCACGAATTGCGAGAATTATTCAATTTTCAGCAGAAGGGTTTGTTGTGTTTGCTCCGTTTTATCGAGGGAATAAGGGTGGCGAAGGACAAGAAGATTTCGCTGGTAATGACCGAAATGATGCTATCAATGCGTATTTCGTTTTACACAACCATCCGCTTGTAAAAAAAGGTGAGATCCATTTATTTGGTTTTTCACGAGGTGGTGTAATGGCCTTATTAACAGCCGCAACTGTGAGTGAAGTTCGTTCAGTTGTCTGCTGGAACGGTGTCTCAAATATGAGGCTTACTTATGAGGAGCGGATAGATTTACGCCGCATGATGAAACGGGTGATAGGCACACCTACAAAGTATCCAGAACGGTACGATTGGCGCACGCCTCGTAATGACATTAAGCATATTCAATGTCCTGTATTAATTATTCACGGACAACAAGATGAACATGTATCGATTGAACATGCATATCAGCTAGAAGCTAATTTAAAAGGTACAGAAAAAAAGGTAGACACGTGGTATTATGAGGAATTTAATCACTATTTTCCTGAGCCGTTCAATCGGGACATTGTTGTGAAGTTAACGGAATGGATGAAGTGCCAATGATCGTATGTATTGATAGGCTGTATTATAGCTCACTGAAGTTAAACAAGAGAATATCATTAAAAATCGCATTGGAACTTAGTATCCAATGCGATTTTAACTGTAATTATTCCGCTCAACCAACACGCAAGCCGGTAGATAGTCCCTATCTTGCGTGTTGGTTTACTTTTTCTTTATACTAGTGGACCAGCATTTTTAATTTCGTCTGAGACTGATTCGAACTTCTCAAAGTTTTCTTTGAACTTATTTGCTAGCTCTTGTGCTTTTTGATCGTATTCTTCACTATTTTCCCAAGTTAATTTTGGTTGAAGAACCTCATCAGGTACACCAGGGCAATGAACCGGGACATTTAAACCGAAGATTGGGTCGACAGAGAATTCAGCAGAATTTAACTCACCTTGGAGTGCAGCTTGGATCATTGCACGAGTGTATCCTAGGTTCATGCGTTTACCAACTCCGTAAGGGCCACCTGACCAACCTGTATTTACTAAAAATACTTGCGCATCGTGCTGAGAAATCTTTTCCCCAAGCATTTCTGCATAACGTCTAGCAGGCAGAGGAAGGAACGGTGCACCGAAGCAAGTGGAGAACGTTGCTTCAGGTTTTGTAACGCCACGCTCAGTCCCTGCTAGTTTACTAGTGTATCCTGATAAGAAATGGTACATTGCTTGCTCTTTTGTTAGCTTACTAATCGGAGGCAACACCCCAAACGCATCAGCCGTTAAGAAAATAATTGTATTTGGATGTCCAGCAATACTCGGTATTAATGTATTAGGAATAGACTCTAATGGGTAAGCTACACGAGTATTTTCCGTAAGTGAAGTGTCGTCATAGTCCGGATTACCTGTTGCTTCATCAAGGACAACATTTTCAACAACAGCTCCGAAACGAATAGCATCCCAAATTTGTGGCTCTTTTTCATATGACAAGTTCACACACTTTGCATAGCAGCCGCCTTCAACATTAAATACGCCATTGTTTGACCAACCGTGCTCATCATCTCCGATTAGGTGACGATTTGGATCAGCTGATAATGTTGTTTTCCCTGTACCTGAAAGGCCAAAGAATAATGCTACATCCCCTTCTTTACCTGCATTAGCCGAACAATGCATAGAAAGAACATCTTTTTCTGGTAACAGGTAGTTCATAATTAAGAAAATTGACTTTTTCATCTCGCCAGCATATTCCGTACCACCAATTAAAACGACTCTTTCCTCGAACGAAACGATAATGAATGTTTCAGAACGAGTTCCATCAATTTCAGGGTCTGCCTTAAAGTTTGGAGCTGAAATGACCGTAAATTCAGCTTCGTGGTCTTGTAATTCTTCTTGTGTCGGTCGAATGAATAATTGCTTTGCAAAAAGATTATGCCAAGCATACTCATTAATCACTTGAATAGGTAGGCGGTAACTTTTATCTGCACCTGCAAAACCACGGAAAACAAACAATTCTTCTTGCTCTTTTAAGTAGCTCATTACTTTATTATATAATTTAGTAAATACGTCCTTTTCAATTGGCTGGTTAACCGTACCCCAGTCAATTTTATCTTTGACAGACTCTTCTTTTACGATGAATTTATCTTTAGGCGAACGCCCTGTATATTTACCTGTAGCCACACTTAATGCCCCAGTTGAAGTTAATACTCCTTCATTTCTCATTAGTGACCTTTCGACTAATTTAGAAACAGGAAGGTCTACATGAACATTTTCTCCTTGTAAAATATGCTCTAATTCTGTTGCAAAGCTAATTGTACTCATTGGTCACAAAACCCTCTCTTTTTTTTATATTTTTATTAAGTAATATTAGTAAGGAATAACAATCAATATTTTATGTTGAAATTAGTATAACACATTTTATTAAATAGTCTATACTATTATTTCAATTTGTGTGCAAATAAGTTGAGAAATTGTGTGTCTAAATTATTAAAGTGCTATTAATAAGAAGAGTTCACACTGTTTATTATCCTATTAAGTGCCTTTTGAGAAGGGAAGGGTATATTAAGCTGAATTAGGATGACTATTTATATAGGTAACTACTCGAGTACTGTGTGCATTATGGTCCATAGCCTGAGAGTCGGGAAATGAAATCAAGATACACCGTATTAAAATAAAGCTGTTGTCGTAAACTTTGTTGCTATTGGACCGTTTTTTGAACATAAATCAGCCCTAATGGACAAATTCATTTGTCATCTGGCTTATTTATGTTCAAAGGCTTCACGCTAAAGCGTGAAGAACCAAGCTTTCGCTTGGTTAACGGTTCAATAGCTAAAAGCACTAATCTTTTAGAAAAGAGCCTAAAATAAAAAGTATATAATGAGTGAGTTTTTGATATTATTTTAATTTTAGAAGATGTCAACTAGTAATGGTTGACATCTTTTGCTATGTAAGTTATGATATGTCGCGAACGGATACTCTTATCCCGAGTCGGTGGAGGGACAGGCCCGAAGAAACCCAGCAACCAACACCATTTTAAAAAAGGTGTAAAGGTGCTAACCTGCAAAGCATATGCTTTGAAAGATAAGAGGCTAAAGGTGATATGTCTAACCCTTTTCCTCATGAGGAAAAGGGTTTTCATGACTATACATGTCTTAAATTTTACTCACAATGGTGAGGGAATGAGTGCCGTATCAATATTTAACACATTTTATGGGGAGACTATTTTATGAAAGTTTGTGACTACCTCTAAAAGATGTGTAAAAGGAGGATACTGTTAATGGTTGAAAAGAAAAGTCGTCGCCTATTCACTTCTGAATCGGTAACAGAAGGTCATCCCGATAAAATATGTGACCAAATTTCAGATGCAATTTTAGATGCAATTTTAACAAACGATGCGAATGCACGTGTAGCTTGTGAAACATCGGTAACTACTGGGTTGGTGCTTGTAGCAGGTGAAATTACGACAAGTACATACGTTGATATTCCAAAAATTGTACGTGAAACGATTCAAAGTATTGGGTATACGCGTGCAAAGTATGGGTTTGACTTTGAAACGTGTGCAGTACTAACTTCAATTGATGAGCAATCTCCTGATATTGCTCAAGGAGTTAACCAAGCGCTTGAGGCACGTGAAGGTCAAATGACAGATGAAGAAATCGAAGCGATCGGTGCAGGAGACCAAGGATTAATGTTTGGTTACGCAGACAATGAAACGGAAGAGTTAATGCCACTTCCGATTTCGTTGGCACATAAATTATCTCGCCGTTTAACAGAAGTACGAAAAGATGAAGTACTTCCATATTTACGTCCGGATGGTAAAACCCAAGTAACGGTAGAATATGATGAGAACGGTAAGCCGGTACGTATTGATACGATTGTTATTTCTACTCAGCATCATCCAGAAATAACATTAGAGCAAATTCAACGTAATATTAAAGAATATGTTATTAAACCGGTTGTTCCTGCGAATTTGATTGATGAAAATACAAAATATTTCATTAACCCGACAGGACGTTTTGTTATTGGTGGTCCTCAAGGTGATGCGGGGCTTACAGGAAGAAAAATAATTGTAGATACGTATGGTGGTTACGCTCGGCACGGCGGGGGAGCATTCTCAGGTAAGGATCCAACAAAGGTTGACCGTTCTGGAGCGTATGCGGCTCGTTATGTTGCGAAAAATATCGTAGCTGCAGGTCTAGCTGAACGTTGTGAAGTTCAACTTGCCTATGCGATTGGTGTTGCACAGCCAGTTTCAATCGCTGTCGATACATTTGGAACAGGTAAAGTATCAGAGGAAGTACTAGTAGGGCTTGTTCGTAAGCACTTTGACCTTCGTCCTGCTGGTATTATTAAAATGTTAGACCTTCGTCGTCCAATTTATAAACAAACGGCTGCTTATGGTCACTTTGGCCGAAATGATATTGATTTACCATGGGAGCAAACAGATAAAGCGGAGCTTTTAAAAGCTGAAGCATTACAATAGTAGAAAAAGGAGTGGGGAGTGTCCCACTCCTTTTTCAGAGGATGTCTACCGCATGCACTTTTCTTATTTAATAATTGGAAGATGCTAGCTTCATATGTGAACGAGACATTTCATAGGCTTTTTCGTATTGGATAAGGAGATTGTCAAAAATTGCCTCCCACGATTGAGAGCGTGCATATTTTCTCGCTTCATAACTCATTTGTAAGCGGAGAATATCATCACTTAAAAGCTTTTCAATTGAGGAAATAAAAGCTTGTGGATTTTTAGCTTCGCAAATCATCCCGGTTTGTTCATGGTTTACAATTTCAGTAACGCCACCTTCATTTGCAACAATGGCGGGTGTTCCTGAAGCTAGTGCTTCTAAAACGACATTGCCGAACGTTTCCGTTGTTGAAGGAAACACAAATAAATCAGCTAAAGCATAAATGGATGATAATTCACTCCCTGCCAAATAGCCTGTAAACGTAATGTTTTCTGTGAAATGTTCTTTGTATTCTTGGAAAAGTGGCCCATCTCCTACATAAATCCAATGCACTTCATTCCTTAGCTCTTCTGGTAGTTGCTGCATGACAAGCTTTAACGTATCTAAATCTTTTTCAGGTGCCATCCTCCCAACGTATAGAAGCACATATTTCTTTTGAATGTTAAATCTTTTATAAAGACTATCATCCTTTTGTTTTGGGCTAAATTGAAAACAATCCACTCCTCTAGTCCATAGTTCGATGTTCGTAAAGCCTCGTCTTGCTAAATGAGTTTTCGTTTCTTGCGAAGGCACAAACGTTTTATTGAAATGAGAGTAAAACCACTTCATAAATCTCCAAAGCCATTCTGACATAAATGTAAGCTTATAATATTTTAAATAATGATCGAAATGAGTATGGTAAGAACCAACCATTGGAATGTTCTGTTTTTTACCGTAGTGAAGTCCACTAAGTCCAATATTAAACGGGGTTGTAATATGAATGAGATCGGGTTTAAAAGCATCCATCTGTTGCCGAATCGTAAATGGATTCGGTAGTGCCATTCGACACTCAGGATACAGAAAAAAAGGTAAGCTGAAAAATGAGTGAATATGATGTGAATACACGTCTGATTGCTGGATCGTTTCAGGAACAAACAGCTGATAAGGAACACTTCGATGCTCAAAGTGATGAACAAGTCGCTGTAAGGTGCGAGCAACACCATTTACCTGTGGAGTAAAAGTATCAGTAAATAAGGCAATTTTCATTTGAATCGTCCTCCATTCCTTGGTTTAAAAAAACTCCAAAAAAGAACTATATAAGCCAGTAATTTAATAACACTGTTGATAGGTAAGCGCTAGAAAATCCAAGTAAAGCTCCGAAGACTACATCAGAAGGGTAGTGAAGTCCTAGGAAGATTCTAGAAAGACCGACTAATATTGCGATTGGTAGCAATAGAATGGAAAGCCAAGGATTAAAAATAATAAATGGTGTTATGACTGAAAAAATAGCTGTTGTATGTCCCGAAGGAAAGGAGTGATCTTTAAATGGATTTTTAACAACGAAAGTGTTCGGTAAAACGAGGTAAGGTCGCTTGCGCCTATACCCTTTTTTTACGATGACAACGACAAGGTGACTTAATGTTAAGGCAAGGGCAGCGGCATATGCTAATACTTGTAATGGGGCAGAGAGGAGTAAACAAAGAATAATCGTTATACCGACAGTAAAAGTAGCTCCTCCTAAATGTGTAATGAAATTCATCGTGCGAAAAGAACTTTTGGAACGACTTTTCTCGTTAAAAAAATAAAACAAGTTACAATCTGTTCGGTATAACCATTGCTTTGATCGATCCATACGAAAACCTCTTTTCAAGGAAGTTGCCAACGGCACTAATTACTACTGGTAACAAAATCGTAACAATTTAATGTTATGTTAATATGAAGGAATTTTAAAAATTTATTTAATTTAGGTTAAGCCTACTTAATGATTTTCAGCAATTTTCTTCAATTAGCGACGATGGCATCTTAATTAGCTCACGTTTTATCTTATGTTTGGAATAATTGATGCCATTACTTATAGGATTTAGACGAGAAGTGTGTCAGATTATATAACAAGGTATATTTACCTAGTTTTTTTTAGTGCTAAAATTTAAATGTCGAAAATTTTCGATAAAGCTTAAAACAACTTTATTGGAGGTGAGAGTGTGGAAGAATTACAAGTACATATGAATTTTGTATGGATCATTTTAGCTAGTGTTTTAGTCTTTATTATGCAAGCAGGATTTACTGCCCTAGAAGCAGGTATGACACGTTCAAAAAACTCAATCAATGTAGCAATGAAAAACATTGTTGATATTCTTGTGGCAACATTGCTTTTTGGACTTATAGGATTTCCATTAATGTTTTCTGATAGTATTTATGGCTTTTTTGGTTGGGGCTCGTTTTTCTTTTTAGGTATGGAAGAAGATCCTTGGAATTTTGCGTTTCTTCTTTTTCAAATTGTCTTTGCAGGTACAGCAGCTACCATTGTATCTGGGGCGATTGCTGAGCGAGTAAGATTTACTGGTTATATTATTGGAACGATTTTAATTATTCTTTTTATTTATCCTCTTTTTGGGCATTGGGCCTGGGGGAGTCTTTGGATAGAAGAGCAAGAGGGGTGGCTTGAAGCATTAGGGTTTATGGATTTTGCAGGATCAACAGTTGTCCATTCCATTGGTGCATGGGTCGCATTAGCGGCTGCACTTGTCATTGGTCCTCGGATTGGTAAATATCAACCTGATGGTAAGGTTAACTCGTTTAGAGGAAGTAATGCCGTACTTGCTACGTTAGGTGTCTTTTTACTTTGGTTTGGTTGGTTTGGATTTAATGCAGGTTCAACAACTCATGCTGATGGAAACATAGCCCTAATTGCATTGAATACACAATTAGCTGCAGTAGCAGGTGGGTTACTTGCGATGATGAGTTCATGGTTTATTTATAAAAGGCATCATGTAGAAAGTATTCTTAATGGGGTATTAGGAGGTCTTGTAGCAATTACAGCAGGTGTTGATGTAATGTCACCATTAAATGCGATTCTAGTTGGTGCTATTGGTGGTGTGGTCGTTGTAACGACTCATTATTGGATTGACCGTAAAATGAAAATTGACGATGCAATCGGTGCAATTGCTGTACATGGTTTTTGCGGGGCATGGGGAACAATTGCGATTGCTCTTTTGGGAAAAAGCGAATTATTACTTCTTGATAGCAGGCTTTCCCAGCTTGGAGTACAAGCGTTAGGAGTAGGAGTTGCTTTTATATGGGCATTTGGACTAGGTTTTATCTTTTATTGTACAATTAATAAAATTTATCCATTACGTGTAAGTGAAGAAGATGAAATGGCAGGATTAAATGTATCTGAACATGGTGAACATATTGCAATGGTAGATTCGATTGTAGCAATGAGAGAAATTGCTGCAGCGAAAGGGGATTTAACGCAAGAATTACCTATAGAGCCAGGTGAAGAAACCGAGGAGCTTCATCATGCATTTAACACCTTATTATTACGATTAAATAGTTTAATTGAGGATGTTAAAAAGGAATCTAACTTTGTTTATAAAACATCGAATGGCTTAATTGAATTGACTGATAAATTAGAAGATAGTTCACAAAAACAATTACAATATGTAGATCAATCTTTAGAGTATTTCGAACAAGCAGAAGCTCAGCTTGAAGAGGAAGCTCAAGGCGATGAACAAGTGATTGCCAAAATCCAACAGTCCTTTTCAACAATGGAAGTGTTAGGAGGGCAGATTGATGTTATTCAAAATGAAATAAAAGGGATGTCTCATTTACTTCAAAACGTTACATCTTCAAATCGTGATGCGAATGAGGCAATGATTGAAATGAGTGGCCAGATCGAGCTGCTTTCGCAATTTTCTTCTAAAATCCGTGAAGTGATTGTTACCATTTACTCTATCGGAGAACAAATCAATTTATTATCCTTAAATGCTAGAATAGAAGCTGCGAGGGCAGGAGAGCATGGTAAAGGTTTTTCAGTTGTTGCTGATGAAATTCGCAAGCTTGCAGATCAATCACAGCAAGCAACGAATGAAATTGAATCAATTTTAAAAGAAAACACGGAGATCATTCAGTCTGGGCAAAAGCAAGTTCATACTTTTACTTCGAAATTTGCGGAATTACATCAAACGCTAGAATCTCTTCCGAATAGCTTTGTGACCATAAATGAAGGAATTTCAAGCGTTCACGAAGATACGAGTGAGTTTCTAGGCAATTTAGAAGCGATAAGTTTAAAAACTTCTGAGATGGGTGCCAACAGAATATCTCAGCTACAAAAAATGAAAGAGCTCGTTACGATGATCAAGGAAATTCAAAATATTGCGGGTGAAAATAGTTTTCTTTCCCGTTCTATTAAAGAGAGTTCAATAAAGATGAAGGAGCAAGGTGAAGGGTTGCAAATGAGTGTTTCTCAGTTTGTAACTAAATCAGATTAGTACTTCAGACGTAGAATGTCTCGTTAATGTGGTCAACAATTTATGCAGAAGACAATAACAGCGCTAGGTTGAGCTTTCAGACCTAGCGCTGTTGCGTTCATTTTTAAAGAATAAGAAAGAATTTCGAAGATGTCTAGCTTCAGCGCCCAGCGTCTAGCGAGACTTCCCTCACCTCCGTACGATAAGTCAACATCGCCTCACTATTGTTCAACGTGTTTCCTTTATCTCCTGCGGCCGAGGCTAGTCCGTACGCCGCTAAACGGGTGCTTGCGCTTTTCTTGTGAGTGTTTCTATTACAACTATCTGATCATTTTGACTGTAACCCTTTATAATATTGACCTTTTTCGACATATTCTCTACGTATTCTTGCCATATCTTTAAGGTCTTCTTCTGTTAACTCACGGACAACCTTTGCAGGGCGTCCAAAGGCAAGGCTGTTTGGCGGAATCACTTTTCCTTGAGGGACGAGACTTCCTGCACCGATAAAAGCTCCCTCTCCAATTTCCGCACCATCAAGTACGATGGAACCCATTCCAATGAGTGCATTTTTGCGAAGAATACAACTATGTAATATAACTTGATGACCGATCGTTACATCATCTTCAATAATGAGTGGATTATTTGGGCTTTGATGCAAAACAGAGTTGTCTTGAACATTGACCCGATCTCCGATAATTGTAGTGGCTACATCACCGCGGATAACGGTGTTAAACCAAATGCTCGATTCTTCACCTATCTTTACATCTCCGGTAACTGTAACATAGTCTGCGATAAATGCTGAGTCGGCAATTTGTGGTGTTTTATTATAATATGGATAGATCAAAAATAGTACTCCTTTCAATATAAAAAATGAGTGAAATAACTTAGATGACAAAGTTACGTATTTATGACATAAATATAAGAAACGTACGTTACCACGTTATTTAATACGTTTAGTTTAGCAAATCCTGGGGGAAAAAAATAGAGAGAAAGGGGATTATTATGTGGAAGTGGGAATGTAGTCAACAACCAAAGGGTGTTATTGTCATTGTTCATGGAGCGGGAGAGCATCACGGAAGATATGGTTGGTTAAGAAAGCAGTGGCAACAAGCTGGTTTTCATATTGTGATGGGGGATCTGCCAGGTCAGGGAAAAACGAGAGGGAAGCGCGGTCATATCGATTCCTTCAATCAATATATTGACACCGTTTATGAATGGTATAAAGAAGCGGCAACGTACGGTTTACCTATTTTTTTATTAGGACATAGTATGGGTGGCCTCGTTACCATAAGGACGTTAATGGAAAAAAAGCTGGATTTACATGGAGTGGTGTTGTCGTCCCCCTTATTGAAAATAGCTGAAGAGCCACCTAAATACAAGACGATGACATCGAAAGCTTTACATCGCATCCTCCCAAAAGTTACTGCACCATCTGGATTAAAAACTCATCTTGTCACTCGAAATGAAGAAATACGAGAAGCTTATTTAACCGATGAACTACGAGTAAGAAAGGTATCGTTACGATGGTATCAGGAAATCGTCAAAGCGATGAATCTTGCAAAAAGGAATGTCAGTGATTTTCCGAATGTTCCACTCCTTTTAGTTCAGGCAGGAGACGATTACATTGTTAGTAGTAGAGCTGCTCGCTTTTGGTTTGACCACTTAAGAATAGATGAGAAATGGTACAAAGAATGGGAAGGGCTTTACCATGAATTATTTAATGAACCTGAACGAGATGATGTATTTAGCTATACAAGAGCTTTTGTGGAGCTTCACCTTACTTAAGGTGGGGTTTTTCATTTTAAGAATAGTTGCAAACCTTTATTTCTAAACAATTTATCGGGCAAAAGACACAAGATTTGGATAATAATATTGTTTATGATAAGGTACTAATATTGAGTAGAGGAACACGGTGAGGAGGATTTCATTGGTGAAAGTGCCTAGTCAACCTTGGACGTTAATGTTTAGTATTTACCGGCAAGTGATTCCGACCGTACATCAGTATCTGGATAGTTGGAAAAAGAAAGCAAGCTCGATCCCGGATCCGGAATTAAGAAAACAAGCGTTAATGAGTATAGAAACAAAAACGTTCCATTGTGAGGGTGGAGGGATTTACGGGTTACTTGCCGGCCCAGAAGCCGATAAAATTATCAATTTTATCGTTGCCTATCAAACGATTAGCGATTACTTAGATAACTTGTGTGATCGCAGTACTTCTTTAGACCCAGTAGATTTTCGAGCACTGCATGAATCAATGCTTCATGCATTAACACCAGGAGCTGAACCGGTAAATTATTATCGTGTACGGGAAGAGCAAGATGATGGCGGATATTTAGAAAGTTTAGTTCTTTCTTGTCAACAAGCTTTAGGCTCTCTACCATCCTTTAACAAAGTTCAACCTGTGATGCTTGAACTTTGTCAATATTATTGTGATCTCCAAGTGTACAAACACGTCAAAAAAGAGGAACGAGTGCCGTTACTTGAAGAATGGTTTGACCGTCATAAAGAAAATGTACCCGAGATGTCTTGGTATGAATTTTCAGCTTGTGCTGGTTCAACCTTGGGGATTTTTTGTTTAGCGGCTTATGCGACAAGTGAAAATCTTGAGGAAACAACAGTGAGTCGAGTGAAAGATGGTTATTTCCCATACGTGCAAGGCTTACATATATTATTAGACTACTTTATTGATCAAGAGGAAGATCGTGTCGGAGGAGACTTAAATTTTTGTTTTTACTATAAAAATGAAGCAGAAATGATTTCACGTTTTCGTCATTTCGTAGAACAAGCAGAAAAAAGTATTAATCAGCTCCCGAACAGAAACTTTCATTACTTAATTAATAAAGGCTTAGTAGCAATCTACTTAGCGGATGAAAAAGTACAAAGGCAGAAGAAAGTGAAGGAAACAGCGAAGAAGTTTATTCGGCTCGGCGGATTGTCTACGATCTTCTTCTATATTAATAGTTGGGTTTATCGAAGGAAGAAGTAGCTAAGACAAACGTCAGTCCCATAGAAATTAACAGTTAGACCGATATATTTAGAATTAGACTGATATATTTGAAGTTAGACCCGATATATTTAGAATTAGACTGATATATTTGAAGTTAGATCCGATATAATCAAAATTAGACCGATATATCGTAAAGAAGGCAAAATTGTTAGAGTTGCGACCTTAAAAACACACATTTTAGAGATCATAAAAATACTATTTCTTGAAATAAGCATCTAATATTCCAATAAAAAAGTAAAATAGAGGCTGACTTAAACATTAGCCTCTATTTTTATTCAGGTATTTAATGTTTCTTATTAATTTTTGTTAGTCATTTGTAATATCTTCATAGCCATCAACAATAAGATCTAACTTTCCTGTTTCAGGACAAATAACTAAGCCGTGTACAGGGGTGTTCGGTGGCAGAAGAGGATGTTTTTTGACCATTTGAACACTATGCATAACACTTTCCTCAACATTTGAAAATCCGTTCAGCCATTCGTTTATATTAATGCCAGCAAAAGAGACAGTTTCTACTTTTTCCATTGATACCCCACGTTCCTCTGCTTTTGCTAAAACACTCGATGATTTGAGTCCAGCCATTCCACAACCGTGGTGACCGACTATGCATACCTCCTGTGCTTGAAGCTCGTATAATGCGACAACGATACTTCTCATAATACTGCCAAAAGGATGACTGATAACGGCACCAGCATTTTTAATAATTTTTGCATCGCCATTTTTTAAGTTCATCGCACGCGGAAGCAATTCAGTTAGACGAGTATCCATACAAGTTAAAACGACTAACTTTTTATTTGGGAATTTCGTCGTTTGATATTTTTCGTACTTTTTTTCTTTTACAAACGTATCGTTATGATCAAGAATTGTCTGTAATATAGTCATTGGTTTCTCCCTCCACTAATTGATTTAGACAGTTTTAAATTAAAGAAAAAAGAAAGTATAAATTTCGGAGATGTCTAGCGCAAGCGCCCACCGACTAGCGAGACTTCCCTTACCTCCGTACGCCGCTATACGGGCGCTTGCGCTTTTCTTGTCTAGCTGCAGCACCCAGCGTCTAGTGGACTTCGCTCCCCCTCCTTACGATAAGTCAACATCGGCTCGATTACACTCGCCGTGTTTCCTTTATCTCATACGGTGGGGCTCCAGTCCATACGCCGCTATACGGGCGCTTGCGCTTTTCTTAATAGCGTATGGTTTTTCTATGTTTAATATAGTTATAAGGAACCTATATCTACTTGTCAAGGAAAGAAACTTCTGAATAATTGAAATTATCTTTTTTCTATTGCGACAATAAAGGGAGGGTTATTTCTTTGATTAATAAATTCGTATTTTAATACATGGGCTTTCTCTTGAGCTAACTGTTCAACAAAACTTAGAACGGCGTCTTTCTCTATTTTTCCTTGTTCATGGCCATGATAAATAACTAGAACGATAATACCACCTACGTCAAGCATTTCAATGAGTTGTTCAATAGCTGAAATAGTTGAAGTAGGGGTAGTGACAATGTCTTTAGCGCCACCTGGTAAATAGCCTAAATTAAAAATAGCCCCTTTAATTTTTCCGTGTTGTTCAATCGGGATACACTCAGCTACTTTTTCATGACTTCCATGTAAAAGTGTTACTCGATGCTGTAGTGCTTGTTCGCTTATTCGGTAGGACGTTTTTTCGATGGCAGTTTGTTGGATATCAAAGGAATAGACGTGGCCATTTTCACCAACTCGTTTTGCTAAAAAGAGCGTATCGTGGCCGTTCCCAGCTGTACAATCAATAGCGATATCGCCATGATGAACGACTTTTTCTAATAAAGTACGCGCAAAAGGAAGAATTCCATCTAACATCATCCCTTTTCAACTTCCCTTCTGTTATGTGAACCTACACAGAAATACTTACCTTGCCATGTGTTCCGTCGTTTGAGCTCTGCTTCTATTGTATTTAAGACATCCCATTTTTTTAAGCTCCACATTGGACCAATAACCATGTCTGCAGGTCCGTCTCCTGTTAAACGGTGAATAATCACTTGAGGTGGTAGCATTTCGAGTTGGTCGACAACAAGGTTAATATATTCATTAAAATCCATAAATTGCACAAGCCCTTTTTCATACTGTTTAACCATAGGTGTCTTTTTCATTAAATGAAGAAGGTGAATTTTAATCCCTTGGATATCTAGCTTACTCACTTCTTCTACTGTTTGCTTCATCATATCTGTCGTTTCTAATGGGAGTCCATTAATGATATGAGCACAGACCCGAATCCCGTGCTTTCTAAGCTTATTCACACCATCAACATAGCATTGATAGTCATGTGCCCGGTTAATGAGGAGAGCTGTTCGTTCGTGAACGGTTTGTAAACCAAGCTCTACCCAAAGATACGTACGCTCGTTTAACTCAGCTAAATAGTCAACAACGTCATCAGGTAAGCAGTCGGGGCGCGTTGCAATTGAAAGTCCAACTACCCCTTCCTGTTGTAAAATGACCTCATACATTTCACGAAGCTCTCTAACAGGAGCATACGTATTGCTATAAGCTTGGAAGTAACCGATATATTTACCACTTTTCCATTTACGATGCATCCGTTCTTTGATCGTATGAAATTGTGTCACTAAATCGTCTTTTCGGTCACCTGCAAAATCACCAGACCCACGTTCACTACAAAACGTACAGCCTCCACTCGCGACGTTTCCATCTCGGTTTGGACAATCAAAGCCTGCATCTAGAGGGATTTTAAAAATTTTTTCACCAAATTGCTGACGTAGATGATAATTCCAAGAGTGATATCGTTTGCCACCGAAGCAGAGAGGTACAGGTTCATGTTGTTTTATTTCCATTTATTAATCACCTTTATTGGGTTTAAGTTATTTATATATCCTATCATAAATAAAGGATAAACTCGAACGGCATCTTCACGGTAGTGAAATGTGATTGCTACAGATTAAACCGTTTCATCATAAAATTCAAAAAAAAAGTATTATTTTAGCGGAAAATGGTAAGAATGGTCTTGACAGAAAATCGACAAATTCATACAATAGCAAGTATATACACTCTTTTTACATGTGAAGAATGAAAAAAACGATGAAGAGGAATAGTAGTGATGTATCTCGTAATTAGAGAATTGACGGCTGGTGAAAGTCAATCGATGATCCCCACGAACTCGCCTTAAAGTTGCAGTAGTGAACAATTAGTAGCTGTTGCCGTACGCCGCGTTAAGGTTACTAAAGTGAGCATATGTATATAATATGCTAATTTGGGTGGTACCGCGGGAATTTTTAATATTGTGAACAACCTCTCGTCCCTAACGATAACGCTAGGGGTGGGAGGTTTTTTTATTCGATAAAAAATTATTACATATATAAAGGAAAACAATTAGGAGGAAAAAGGAATGTCTTTTCAACATCAAGCAATCGAGAAGAAATGGCAACAATATTGGGAAGAAAATAAAACGTTTAAAACGTTAGATGAGTTAGAAAAAAAGAAGTTTTATGCCTTAGATATGTTTCCGTATCCGTCAGGTGCAGGGCTTCATGTTGGTCATCCTGAGGGCTATACAGCAACGGATATCTTATCAAGAATGAAACGGATGCAAGGCTATAATGTACTTCATCCAATGGGATGGGATGCATTTGGTCTCCCGGCAGAGCAATATGCATTAGATACAGGAAAGCACCCGAGGGAATTCACACAACAAAATATTGATAATTTCCGAAGACAAATTAAAGCACTTGGTTTTTCATATGATTGGGACCGTGAAGTTGATACGACGGATCCGAACTACTATAAATGGACACAGTGGATTTTCCTTCAATTATATAAAAAGGGCTTAGCGTATGTTGATGAAGTCGCGGTGAACTGGTGCCCGGCTCTCGGTACAGTGCTAGCAAATGAAGAAGTCATCGATGGGAAAAGTGAACGTGGTGGTCACCCTGTAGAGCGCCGTCCGATGAAGCAATGGGTTCTAAAGATTACGGAGTATGCAGACCGCTTGTTAGAAGATTTAGAGGAGCTTGACTGGCCTGAGAGTATTAAAGATATGCAGCGTAACTGGATTGGTAAATCAGAAGGTGCAGAAGTCAGCTTTATGATCGATGGTCATGATGAGGCAATTACAGTATTTACGACGCGTCCTGATACTTTATTTGGGGCAACGTATATGGTCTTAGCTCCTGAACATAAACTCATTGAGCAAATTACAAAAAAAGAACAAAAAGAAGCGATTGAAGGTTATAAGAAAAAAGTAGCAACAAAAAGTGATTTAGAACGAACAGAGTTAGCAAAAGAAAAGACAGGGGTCTTTACTGGAGCGTATGCAATCAACCCAGTGAATGGAGAAAAGCTTCCGATTTGGATTGCTGATTATGTTCTTGTTAGCTATGGTACAGGAGCAATTATGGCGGTCCCTGCACACGATGAAAGAGACTATGAGTTCGCAAAAGAATTTAAGCTTCAAATTAAAGAAGTTGTTGCTGGTGGAAATATTGAGCAAGAAGCTTACACAGGAGATGGACCTCATGTGAATTCAGACTTCCTTGATGGATTAAACAAAGACGATGCAATTGCGAAAATGCTTGAATGGCTTGAAAAAGAAGGAAAAGGAACGAAGAAAATTACGTACCGTCTGCGTGACTGGTTGTTTAGCCGCCAGCGTTATTGGGGCGAGCCGATTCCAATTATTCATTGGGAAGATGGAACGATGACTCCTGTAGCCGAGGAGGAGCTGCCGTTAGTTCTTCCAGAAATGGACGAAATTAGACCATCAGGAACAGGAGAATCGCCTCTAGCTAACGCAACGGAATGGTTAGAAGTTGTTTGTCCTAAGACAGGTAAAAAAGGTCGTCGTGAAACTAATACGATGCCACAATGGGCAGGAAGCTGCTGGTATTACTTACGTTACATTGATCCCAAAAATAGTGAAAGACTGGCTGATCCGGAAAAGGTAAATCATTGGCTTCCAGTTGATATTTATATCGGTGGAGCCGAGCATGCGGTTCTTCACTTGTTATATGCCCGATTCTGGCACAAAGTTCTATACGATATTGGTGTTGTACCAACGAAAGAACCATTCCAAAAATTATATAACCAAGGGATGATTCTTGGTGAAAATAATGAGAAGATGAGTAAATCTAAAGGAAATGTTGTCAATCCTGATGATATTGTTAACAGTCATGGAGCAGACACTCTTCGTTTATACGAAATGTTTATGGGACCGCTGGATGCTTCGATTGCATGGTCAGAGAATGGTTTAGACGGGGCACGTCGTTTCTTAGATCGAATTTGGCGCTTATTTATTGACGAAGCGAGTGGCGAGCTTAACTCAATTATTACAAATGATGCAGGCTCTGAGGCGTTTACACGAACGTACCATCAAACGGTGAAAAAAGTAAGTGAAGACTTCGAGGGCTTACGTTTTAATGTTGGTATTTCTCAATTGATGGTGTTCATAAATGAAGCCTATAAACAGGAAAAATTACCAAAATCGCTAATGGAAGGCTTTGTGAAATTAATTTCTCCAGTCGCTCCTCATTTAGCAGAAGAGCTATGGGAAAAGCTAGGCCATCAGGAAACACTTGCTTATGAAGCTTGGCCAACTTACGATGAAGCGTATTTAGTTGAAGATGAAATTGAAATTGTTGTTCAAGTGAACGGGAAAGTGAAGGCGAAGTTAGTTATTCCGAAAGATGCAAATAAAGAACAAATGGAAGAGCTAGCACAAGCTGATGAAAAAGTAATAGAAGCAACAGAAGGAAAGACCATTCGAAAAGTAATTGCTGTCCCAGGAAAACTTGTTAATATCGTTGCGAATTAATGTAAATGGGGAAGATATTATTCTTTATTTCGGGATAATGCCTTTCCCGTTTTTTCATTTTTACTAATCCACGGTGGTAAAAATTTTGATGAACTAACAAGCCGGGGATAACTATCATTGTTGTGTATAAATCTGTGAATAACTTATATTATTGTACACAACTAATGTGGAAATATAAGATAATCCTGTAGATTATCTACACTTTTTATTCACAGTGAAACTATGTTTTTATCCACAAGCTGTGAATAAAATGTTGAGAAGTACATTTTAAAGTGAGTAAATAAAAAATGGTGTTTTAAAGATATAATATTTCAAAGAGATTACATGAAGTTCGTTTGAAGCATGTGAGTGTAGATGAAGGAATCATCAGAGCACTACAACAATATCATTAGCCTAGAAATGTAAGGGAGCTGTACAATGTACTCGGACATATGGTGGCGGTTTGCTCAAAGTCGTATTTTGTCATCGATGACATTCCAGAATAAATTAGAGATGTTTAACAGCGTTAAGCCGCATTCTTTCATTGAAAAATGCGGCTGTTTTTAAAAATAAGAGTTTGTTTTTGGGTTGAGAAATTTTATGAGTCTTAATTCTAACTCGAAATTTTAATACAACTATATTGTCAATCTAGCAGTAACGACCTAGAGCAAGTTAAGAACTTATGGCCGGTAAAAATACCGGTCCTTCTGGTCCAAGCGGAAGACCTAGCATAAACCACACAACTATAAGGATAATCCAAAAGATACCGAAAAAGATTGAATATGGAAGTAATGCAGCAATTAATGTTCCCATCCCGACTTTTGGATCATAAGCTTTAGCATAAGCAAGTATCAACGGTAAATAGGGAGTCAGCGGTGTGATTGGGTTTGTAATAGAATCACCGATCCGATAAAGCATTTGCGTAAGAGCCGGGTCATAACCCAACAGCATGAACATCGGCACAAATATAGGGGCTAAAATTGCCCATTTCGCTGAAGCACTACCGATAAACAAATTAATGAGTGCTATAACAATAATTAATCCGATAAACAACGGAATTCCCGTAAAACCTACATCCTGCAAAACATTTGCACCTTTAATGGCGAGGATTGGTCCTAAATTACTCCAACTAAAGAAGGCGAGCATTTGTGCAACAACAAATACTAAGACAATATAAGGTCCCATTGTACTCATCGATTTTCCTAGCATATCAGCAACATCTTTACCTGAACGGACCGTCTTTGCACCGATCCCGTAAAACAAGCTAGGGACTAAGAAAAAGATGGTGATTAGAGGAACAAGTGCCGACATAAAAGGTGAATTAGTAATTAATGATCCAGTCTCTGAATTTCTCAATAAAGAATCACTCGGAACCGATAAAAAAAGCAAGGGTACTGCTAAAACGAGCGTCGAGATTCCCGCCCAGCGCAGTCCACGCTTCTCCAATGACGAAAGCTCTTCTACTTGTTCAATTTTTCCTGAATACGTCCCGAAACGAGGAATCGTAATTTTATATGTGACCACTATCGCGACAATTAGCAACAAAAAGGTAGATACAATGATGAAGTAGTAATTCATTGCTGGATTTGCTACATATTCCGGATCAATTATTTGTGCTCCTGTTTGCGTAAAACTAGCGGCTAACACGTCTGCCATGCCAATCACTAAGTTAGCAGCAAATGCCCCAGATGTAGCGGCATAAGCAACAACTAGACCGACAAGCGGATTAAACCCTAGTGACATTAAAACGACAGCAGCAATCGGAGGTAATACTACAGTGGCTGCATCTGCAGCTGCATTTCCTAAAATTGCTAGTAAAATAACGACAGGAATAATCGCTTTCGTTGGAGCAGTAATTACCGTACGCTTCATAAGTGAGGAAAAAAAACCTGTAGCCTCCCCCAAACCAACTCCGATCAAAACGACTAATACCGCACCAAGAGGCGGGAAGCCACTAAAGTTGGTAACCATGCTTGTGAGAAAGTTAATCAAGCCTTCACCAGAGAGTAAGTTTACGGCTGAAATCGTTTCTTTTGTGACTGGATTAACAGCCGATACGTTCGCGAGTGATGCAAAAAAGGAAACAACAAGAATAACAGCTGAAATGATCACGAATAGAATAAGTGGATCCGGTAGCTTGTTTCCGTAAACCTCAATTTTGTCGAGGATTTGATTAAAAAGTCCTTTTTTATTCTCATTTGAAGGTGGGGGCTCTATAGCCTGTGGTTTAGATATTTGATTTTTCATTGGTCGTCCTCCTTTTAGTTTGATAAAGCTGTCTTCATATTTACTATTGACCTAATAACTTAAATGCTGAGTGAACAAACAATTTTACGCCACGCTCCAACGCTTCTTCGTCAAAGGTAAAACGAGGATGATGATGTGGATAAACAATTCCTTTCGCTACATTTCCTGATCCTACGAAAACAAAGCAGCCTGGAGCTTCTTTTGCCAAAGCCGAAAAATCTTCACTTGCCATAAGCGGTGGCATCTGCAGTAGGTATTCCTCACCAAATATGTCACGTACCGTTTCCTCAATTGCTTTTGTTACTTCTTTTTCGTTTATCGTTGGGCTGTATCCGAAATGATAATCGAAATGATAAGAAGCACCGTGAGCTTCGGTAATCCCCTTAACGATTCGTTGGATTAACAGAGGAACTTTTTTACGAATTTCAGGATTGAAGCTACGTACTGAGCCGCTTAATGTTAGTGAATGTGGAATCACATTATATGTGCTTCCTCCGTGGATCTTAGTTACGGAAACAACGAGTTTTTCCAACGGATCGTTGTTTCTGGCAACAATATTCTGGAGATGACTCACCACTTGTGAGCCAATCACAATAGGATCAACCGTTTCCTGCGGTTGAGAAGCATGACCGCCATTTCCTTGAATGGTAATATCAAATGTATCAGCAGCGGCTGTCATTGCACCAAAAGTCAGCCCGATTTTTCCAAGAGGAATTGTTGACATCAAATGAATACCGATAACGTTGTCTACCTTCTTCATTACACCAGCTTTCACCATTTCCTGTGCCCCACCTGGAAACAGCTCTTCAGCATGTTGAAATAAAAAACGTACCTCCCCTTTAATTTCGTGCTTTAACAGTGTAAGAATTTTTGCCGTACCAAGCAGCATCGCTGTGTGTCCGTCATGTCCGCAAGCATGCATCACGCCTGAATTCTTTGACACAAAGTCAAAATCATTTTCTTCTTCAATTGGAAGCGCATCCATATCTGCTCGCAGTGCAATAATCTTTCCAGGTTGCTGACCAATTAAACGAGCCATAACACTTGTTTTTGTCGGGCGTGAGATTTCCAAATTACGAAAACTTTGTAGTGTTTCATAAACAAATTGTGCAGTTTTTTCTTCCTGAAAAGATAGCTCTGGATACTTATGTAAATATCTTCGCCATCCAATCACTTCGTCTTTTACTTCCTCGATTAAATCTTGAAACATTGTCATTTTAGACACCATTTCATCTCCTTTTTTAATCATCTTAAGTAACAACTAATAATTAAGTGTACTTTAAGGAAAAAATTCCTTAAATGAAGTATAGTATTTCATGAAATTAATTTCAATAATTTTTTGAAATTTCCAAATGGAAATGTTTATTACTAAATCTAATGGTGGAAGTGTTCTTTTAAATAATTAAACATGCCAAAATAAATAAGCACCCAAAATCATGGGTGCTTATAACAATCGATAAAGTTTACTTGGCCTACCACGAGTGGCATAGGCCTCTTTGCCAACGCATTGTGCCAAACCAACTTCGCACATGTCCGTAACAATTCGCCTTACATTGCGTTCTGTCATCTCTATATGTGCCGCTAAGTCCTTTGTAGTAAAATCGCGCCATCTCATTTTTTGTATGATGGCCGATATTTTTTTATACGTTTTTACACTGATATTCCCTTTTTTTAACTTTTCAATAAGGATTTCATTTTGGGTACGGTTGGCATATTGCAGTTCTCTTTTTTTGCCAGGTGATTCGACAATCTTGCCATCATCTTGAACAATCACGATTTCGCGCTTTTTCATTTCCTTTGAATGTTGAATAGCACGAAAAGCATTTATTTCCGCCGAATAGGCGGTTTCGCCAAAGCCAATTCCAACGGCAACGGTAGTATCTGCTTCAAAAGCCAATTTTTGAATGGTCTCTTCAAGCGTAATAATTTCTCGCTCAATTGCGCCGCGAGAATTAAAAATCATGTATCTACCATTTCCTTTATCTGAAAAAGAACCATTTATTTTTTCAACAAGTTGAATTAACATTTCCTTTAGCCTAAGCTCTAAGTACTGTAAATGATAAGGAGTTTTCATTTCCTCTGCCACTCTGGTAAAATATTCAACTTCAATGATTTCAACTCCAATTTGTGTGTCCTTAAAGTAAGAAGTCTTTACTTTTTCAAAAAGAATCCGAAGAGTTTGTCGTATTTCCATTTTACTCATCGACAACCGATAGGCTGGAATTCCTTTTTCCCTTAAAGCTTCACACACTGATGGAAAACAAGTTAAAGCGCCTTCAATTTTTCCTTTATTCCATAAATTTAAGTGAAAATCGAATAATTCATTCGTATCAACGTCTAACTCAAACACTTTCGTATAAATTTTGGGGATTTTTATATTTAACTGTGACGAAGCTTCTTCACTAATATTGTTTGAGGACATTGTATCAACACTTAACTGCTCAATAATTTTTCCTTGTTCATAGATCATTTCTAAAAAAGAACTATAAAAACCCGATTCCGTTGCAGGAACATGGACCATTATTTTATCAGTATCTATCGTTTTTTTTGCAACTTCATAGGGAAGTGGACCTGAAAAAAGCCATGCATGTACGTGAGAATTATAATCCTTTACAATTCTTTCTACCTCTTCGGTTTTTACATAAGGAAAAGAGATGAATTCCAACTCATGTTTATATTCCTCTGCCAAATCCAAAATTTGTTTTATAGAAGAGTTTAGGCCGACTAATCCGATTTTATACATCCTGTATTCGACTTCCTTTATCATATGTAATATATTCATGGTTCCTTGGAGAACGTTTTCCTTTTGTACTATTTTATCATGTGACATGAAGGAAAAATAGGCTGTATACTTTATTAATATTTAGGTTTAAAATGGACATAAAAAACTTTGTTCAACATTAAGTACAGAATATTGGCATAATTATTGCGATTAAATTTACAGGAGAAGAAGAATTATAGAGTTTACTACAAATAAGGAGGAAATGAAATGAAAGTGATATTTATTCATGGTGCTGGGGGTTCAAGTAGTAAGTGGCGGAAAATAGATGAACATTTAAGAGAGATTCCGTTTGAATGCATTGACCTACCAGGACACGGATCGAACTCGGAGGAAATCGTAGAAACCGTTGAAGAATATGCAAAAAATGTGAATGATACGATAACTGAAGATGTAATTGTTGTCGGTCACTCGATGGGTGGTATGGTTGGAATAGAATTAGCAGCTATGAATCAGCATGTAAAAGGACTCATACTTGCAGCGTCATTTTATGAGCTTCCTGTCCACCCAAAGATTATTCGTCAATTAGAAACAGGTCACTTCCCAGAATTTCTTTTCCTAGCCTCTTACAGTAAAAATATTGATGAAAGCTTAATAGAAGAAGAAAATGCGGAACTTGATAGGACACCTGTATCCATTGCACTCAATGATTTTAAAGCGTGTGATTCATATGAAAAAGGCAAAGCGACGATTGCACAATTGACGTTGCCCATTCTAGCTATTTTTGGAGAAGAGGATCGATTGCTTCCTCCTAATGCACAAGTAGAAATCATGAATACGAATGAGAATATTCAACTTGAACTTCTTTCTCATGCTGGACATTTTATACAATTAGAACAGCCTAAGCAATTTGCTGAGCTTGTTCTAGCTTTCTATGAAAACATTAAAAATACAATAAATGTAAAATAAATTAAAACTGCACACAAGACAGGAGCCAACTACCCCTGTCTTGTGTTAGTTGGGGCTAATTTTTCAGCCACCATTTTCATTCCTAATGCTAACTGGTTTCAAAAGTGACAAAAAAATCGAATAATTTAAATACTTTTGTCGGAATTTATCATTATTTTGTGTATAATCTTGTGGGTAATCTAATTATTTATCCACAATTTAAACAATATGTAAGGAAAACGTTAATTTAACGTAAAGGAGTTTTACACAATTTGTGGGTGTGTTTATCCACAGGTTGTGCATAAGGTTGTGATTATCTTATGATTTCCTTATAAAATTCTTAGTTCCTGCAGAAAAACCAGCGGTATAACCCGTTGAAAACGCCACGGTAATATTATATCCGCCTGTATATCCATGTATATCTAAAACTTCTCCACAAAAATACAAGCCTTGCTTCTTTTTTGATTCCATCGTTTTCGGGTGAATTTCTTTAACTGAAACTCCCCCTCCTGTCACAAACGCCTTGTCTATCGATAATGTTCCGTTCACTTCAAAGCGAAAATCTTTAATGAGAAGGGATAGCTGACGAAGAAGTTCATTACCTAAGTTCGCACAGCTTATGACTGGATCCAGTTGAATCCTTTCTAAAAAGAAGGTCAGTATTCTATCAGGTAAATAGCCTTTTAACACATTTTTCACTGCTTTTTTCGGTTCATTCTTCGTTAGATCACGTAATTCTTGAAAAATATCTTCAGTCGTTTTATGAGGAAGTAAATCGATACTCATCCAAACGGTTGCCGGTTGGCTTTTTTTCTTCTTTAACTCTTTAACGACAAATTGACTACATCTTAAAACAATTGGCCCTGAAATGCCAAAGTGAGTAAAAATCATATCACCTTCATGGGTAATAACGTTTTTCCCTTTTGCATTAACGACAGACAATTGAACATCTCTTAATGAAAGGCCTTGAAGTGTTTTTGTTTGAATGAATGGTTCATTGGAAGTGATCGGCACTTCAGTTGGATATAAGTCGGTAATGGTATGACCGGCTTTTTTTGCCCAAGGATAACCGTCACCTGTGGATCCCGTGTGTGGAACACTTTTTCCTCCAGTAGCTATAATGACTGCCTCACAATTGATCGTCTCACCATTTTCTAAGATGACCCCAAGTACTTTTTCTTCGTCATATCGAACATCTTTTACAGGGGAATGGGTTCTGATTGTAACCCCAAGTTCTTTTACTCTGTTGATCAACGTTCGTACAACGGTCGAAGCTTTGTCACTGACGGGAAACATTCTCCCACGATCTTCTTCTTTTAAGCGAATACCTAAATTCTCAAAAAACTGGATAATATCTTCATTATTAAATACAGAAAAAGGACTATACATAAACCTTCCATTACCAGGAATATGGGCAATTAATTCATCAAGAGCCATGCGATTTGTGACATTACAACGACCTCCACCCGAAATCCCTAGTTTCCGACCGAGCTGATCCCCTTTATCAATTAGAAGAACAGCAGCTCCTTGACTTGCAGCAGCTATAGAAGCCATCAGTCCAGAGGGACCACCACCGATTACAATAACATCATACATATTGATATAGCACCTTTCATAAATGGTATTTACTCTTTTCTATAGTTTCTTTTTTGATTTTATCATTTGAATTGACTAGTTGCTAATCACTACAACGCGTTGATAAGGAAAAGCGCAAGCGCCCGTTTAGCGGTGCTTGCGCTAGACATCATCTGAAAAGTATACTTTCATATCTGAAAAAAGACGTCAAGTAGACGCCTTTAGTAAGAGGAGGTAATACTATTTTTATGCATACACGAATGAGATATTTATTGTTTTGATGGCTAGCAGTAGAATGTACCGACAATTACTAACAAGATAAACAATACTACGATTAACGCAAAGCTGTTGTTGTATGCGCTCATCACTTGCACCTCCTTTTTTCTTACTTAGTACAACTTATGCAATAAATCACGAAATGTAATAGGTGATATGTGGAAAGTGCAAAATTAAAGGTTGTATTTAGATAGAATGAATAATATATGAAAGTAACGACAATTCAATTGATCATGATAAAAGAGATGAGTACAATAAATAGATGGTAGCTATTTTATTTTCAAAACCTTCACGCTATGCGTGAAGAGCCAAGCATCCGCTTGGCTTACGGTCCAAAAGCTAAAAGCAGCAATCTTTGAGAAAAGAGCCAAATGAAAGTAACATTACATACAACAAAGCGAGATGAAATTATTTTTGTGAATTTGATGGTCCGAAAAAACGAAATTATTTTATAAAAATAATGAAAGATTGACTTGATACTTTGTCAAAATACTGTAGACTGTATATGTTCAGAGGTTGCAAATATTCAGGAGGACTCTATGTCAGACTCTAAACTTCTTCGCGGTACGATGATTTTAACGGCTGCGACGTTCATTTCAAAAATACTTGGTTTAATATATATTTTTCCGTTTAGTGCAATTGTTGGACAGCAAGGGCTAGCCTTATATGCATATGGGTATTTGCCCTATACGGTCATCCTTAGCTTAGCTACGATGGGGGTTCCGCTGGCTGTTTCAAAATTTGTTGCTAAATATAATGCATTAGGAGATTATTATACGGGTAGAAGGTTGTTTCGTTCGGGACTGGTGGTCATGTCGATTACAGGGTTTATGGCGTTTTTAATGCTGTTTTTTATGGCGCCTGTTATCTCTACGTGGATTATTAAAGACCCTAGTGAACTTCAAGGAAGTTCGATGGACGATATGATTTTTACGATTCGCATGGTCAGTACAGCGTTAATTATTGTTCCGATTATGTCAGTTATTCGCGGATACTTTCAAGGTTTTCAATCGATGGGGCCGACAGCGGTATCACAAGTTGTTGAACAAATTGTGCGAATTATATTCATTTTAAGTTTAACATTTTTAATTGTCGGAGTGTATCAAGGTAATATTGGAACGGCTGTTGGCTTTGCGACATTTGGAGCGTTTGTTGGAGCGATCGGTGGACTTAGTGTCCTATTATACTATTGGTTTAAAAGAAAAGAGCTTTTAAATCGTCAAATGAGTGAAAGTACAATTGATCATCAGATTTCTCTTAAAAAGATGTATCGTGAGCTCATTTCTTATGCGCTACCATTATCTTTTGTTGGCCTTGCGATCCCGTTATATCAGCTTATTGATTTATTTACATTTAACAAGGCATTAATGGCCTCAGGAGTTTCACAAGCGGATGCAGAAGTCGCATTCGGGGTGTTTTCCCAATCGTCACATAAGCTTATCCTAATTCCAGTGGCATTAGCTACAGCATTTTCGATTACGCTCGTTCCAACGATTACAAAATCGTTTATTGATGGAGATGAAAAGTTACTGCGAAAACAGGTAACGCAGACCTATCAAATTATCCTATTTTTAACGGTCCCTGCAGCTGTTGGTTTATCGATATTATCATACCCTGCGTTTGGTGTCCTTTTCGGATTTGCAGATGTTGAGATTGGTGGAAGCATCCTTCGCTACTATGCGCCAATTGCTGTGTTCTTTTCATTATTTGCTGTGTCAGCAGCAATATTGCAAGGGATGAATAAACAAAAGTATGCAGTGATTGGTTTAGTGATTGCTCTTGTTGTTAAGCTGGCTTCAAATTATTGGGCAATTTATTCTTTAGGTGCAGTAGGTGGGGTTTTAACGACATATGTTGGGTACGCGATATCGATTGCGATCAATGTGTGGGCGATTGGTAAGTTCGCAAATTATAGTTATCGGTTTATACTTAAGAGGTTTTTGCTCATTTCCATATTTGTAGCGGTAATGGCAATAGTCGTTATAGTATTAAAACATGTGCTAGAGCTTGTTTTTCCAATGACAGGATGGCTGAACGCGTTAATTATCTTAATTCCATCGATAGCTGGTGGCGGATTTGTGTATTTATTTTTTACCGTTCGCTCCCATTTAGCTGGTCATATTTTAGGTCATCGGTTTTCTTTTCTGCGATGGAAGAAAAAGAAAAGTGAAGCACAATAGAAAGAAACAACTAGTGAGAGTTTTTAACACATAGAGAGACATAATGAATGCTAGGGCAAGAAAACTGCCCTAGCATTTTCCTGTACAGATTTCAATAAGAATTAGAGCCATGTGTTAAAACCCGTCTGAATATGAGAAGCCTAGTTGGCGTTCGACTCTACGAAGACGACGATTCAGACGATTGATTTGCTCTTCTTGCTGTTCAACTGTGTGTTCGAGTCTAGATAAGCGACGTTCAATATTACGAGGAAAGGGCGAAAAGTATAAGTCAACTGCCTATTTTTCTACAAGAAGTGCCAGCAAAAGTCTCTTTCTCTTAGTTTCCTGGTTTGATATAATTGTACAAGCATAAAAAATTGAATTTGAATTTCCAATTACGATAGGACAGTAGTCTTCTTTTAAAAGTGTTCACAAAGGAGACTGATAGCCTTTTAAGTTAATTTGAGGCCATAAACTTGGGAGGGGCTATGAAATATTCGTTTACAAAAGACAATGACTGGTTACTTATTGTCGTTACTTTCTTATTAGCAATATTTGGTCTGATTATGGTATTTAGCTCTAGTTACGTTTGGGCTCTTTATACATTTGGTGATTATTACTTCTTTGTAAAGCGACAAGCGGTGTGGCTTGGGATAGGTGTCTTTTTATTTTTCATTGTCATGCATTTCCCATTTCGCCTTTATCGTAAAATATCCCCGATGATTATTTTAGGTTCTGTTATTATTTTGACGCTCGTTTTACTTATTGGGTTAGATGTAAACGGGGCCCAACGTTGGATAAAGATTGGTCCTTTTACATTACAGCCATCTGAGTTTGTAAAATTAGGAATGATTATTTACCTAGCTTCGGTATATAGCCAGAAACAAGCTTATATTAATCAATTTATAAAAGGAGTTATGCCCCCCTTAATCGTCGTAACGATTATCTTAGGATTAATTGTTCGACAACCTGATTTAGGAACAGCTACTTCCATTTTGTTAGTTACGATATTAATCGTATTTTTCTCAGGAGCAAAGATTAAACACTTATTATTTTTAGGCCTTTCGGGAGCAGCTGTGTTTGTGCTTGCAGTTCTTGCAGCCCCTTATCGAATGAAGCGAATTACATCATTCATGGATCCGTTTGCCTACGCTTCAGGAGATGGTTATCAAATTTTGCAATCCTATATAGCGATTGCGCATGGTGGATTGTCGGGTGCAGGTCTTGGACAAAGTGTTCAAAAGCTCATGTATCTTCCTGAGCCTCAAACTGACTTTATATTAGCGATTATCTCTGAAGAGTTAGGCCTGATAGGGGTTGCTTTTGTATTTCTTTGTTATACGATTCTCTTTATTAAAGGTGTGGTCATTGGTATTCGTTGCAAAAATGCTTTTGGAAGCCTATTAGCCTTCGGAATCGTCTTCCAATTTGGGATTCAAATTGTTTTTAACATTGGTGCTGTTTCTGGCTTATTACCGATAACGGGGATTCCATTACCTTTTATTAGTAATGGAGGTTCATCACTACTCGTATCGATGATATCAGTCGCGATATTAGCCAATATTTCAAGGGTAACCCGACAACAAAAGCGCCTCGCTGAAGAGACGGAAAATCGTTTAGGGGCATAACCTGTTTTTTATAAGGTAAGAAAATATAACTTGTCAGTGATGTCTAGCGCAAGCGCCAGCAGCTAGTGGACTTCGCTCTCCTCCTTACGATAAGTCAACATCGGTTCACTATCGATCACCGTGTTACCTTTATCTCGTTAGGAGGGCTTCAGTCCATACGCCGATGAACGGGCGCTTGTGCTTTTCTTAGATAGATGGAGGAAATTATGGAAGAACGTAAATCGAGTTTACAGCAGTTAGATTATACGTTATTGTTTTTACTATTTTTATTAATGTGCATAAGTTTAATGGCAATATATAGTGGTTCGGGTCAGTATTTTTCAAGTGACCCGACCTATTTTGTGAAACGACAAGTTGTTTGGTTTGCCATTGGGATCTTTTTAATGATAAGTGCGATGGTATTGGATTATGATTTATTTCGAAACTTTTCAATACCGTTATATATTATCGGATTAGTGCTACTAGTGCTTGTTGAGCTATTTGGAGTCATTCAAAATGGTTCGCAGCGGTGGATTGGTTTTGGAGGAATTTTATTTCAACCATCTGAATTTGTAAAAATCTTTGTTGTAATTGCTCTCGCTCATTTATTGTACCGAATTACAAAGGATGGTCGAGAGAAAGGATTTAGGTCGGATTGCATTCTTGTTGCCAAAGTTGCAGCTGTTGGGTTGCCACCGTTTTTTTTAATTTTAAAACAACCAGATTTAGGAACGGCTCTCGTGATTGGCAGTATCATTGCAACGATGGTATTAATGTCCGGAGTCGGGTGGAGAATGTTCACCTTACTTGTAACAAGTGTCATTGCAGGTCTTGGATTTTTAGTTTGGCTGCATAATCATTACTTTGTGTTATTTAATAAAATTATTAAAGATCATCAGATGGAACGAATTTATGGCTGGCTTTATCCAGAAGAAAATGCAGGAAGCTATGGTTACCAGCTTGTTGAAGCTTTAAAAGGAATCGGTGCAGGTAGATTGTATGGAAGTGGATACTTACAAGGGATGCAATCACAAAGTGAACCTGCTCGTGTTCCTGAACTTCATACTGATTTTATTTTTACGGTTATTGGTGAGGAGTTCGGTTTTCTTGGCGCTACTATTTTAATCGTTATTTACTTTTTGATATTTTACCGGATGATTGTGATTGCCTTTAGTTGTAATAACTTATTTGGAACCTATTTAGTATCAGGTATTGTCGGTTTATTAGTCTTTCAAATCTTCCAAAATATCGCGATGACGATTGGGTTAATGCCAATAACAGGTTTAGCCCTACCTTTTATTAGTTATGGGGGAAGTGCTTTAATGACCAATATGATAGCGGTTGGTATCGTATTAAATGTCAATATGAGAACGAGGCATTATATGTTTCAAACAGAAGAAGTATAGAAAAAGTGTCCACACTATCAAAAGACGAGATCAAGTACAATTATCATGTTGTGCAGTATCTTGTCATTGAGGTGTTGGACGCTTTTGTTTAAGCGCAGTTAATAAATGCTGTTGATTGAAAACTAGATAGGAAGTGGTAGACGTGATTTTATTTGTCGGATTTGGCCGTTTGACAAAAAGTCTATTGTCATTGAAAGAGAATGAAGCTAATATTCATGTTTTTCATAAAAAGGTCCGAACAAAGGATGATTACGAACAATTCAACGTTAAATTCCTGCAGCCCACTGAGTTTTCTGAAGTAACGCACGTTTTTTTATCATTACCTGCAACTGCTTACCCTAATTTTTTTACTGAATATGGTTCATACTTTCAAAAGGAAACAATTTTTTTTCATATGGCTACAGGATTGTTGAAAGCTGATGTCGAGCCATACATAAAAGGATGTAAAATCGTACCTTGTAAATGTATCGGACAAGCGGATCAAATGGTAGTCGATCAAAAAGCGATGCTGATTGTTCCAAAGCCGTTTGAGGAGGAAAGAAAGTGGCTTCAATCTTTTTTTTCAAAAGGTATCAGTGTGCTTGAAGGGAAAGAAGAGGATGTATTACTCATTAATCAACTGGCTACAAAAAAAGCGCTTGATTTAGCTGTATCATTAAAAACAGAGCTTCAAAACAAAGGATTTGATGAAAAGTGGATTGACCATTCGCTTGAAGTGACCGTTCGTGGGGTGATCAAGAGTTACTGCCATAAGCAGTTAGGAGGCTTTGGTCGAAAACTTTTAGAAGAGATAGAAAAGCAAAATGAGGTGTCGCTAGATGAGAATCGATAAATTGTTAGCTAATGTTGGCTTTGGAACGAGAAAAGAAGTGAAGAAGTTGCTAAAAACCGGTGTCGTGCATGTGGACGGTGAAACTGTTAAGGATGGAAAATTTCACGTCGATCCTGATAAACAGTCGGTTACAGTTCATGGTGAACAAGTGGAATATAAACAATATATTTATTTGATGTTAAATAAGCCAAAAGGGGTTATTTCTGCTACAGAAGATAACCAACATGAAACCGTTATTGATTTATTGGCGTTTGAGCATGCAATATATGAACCATTTCCAGTCGGTAGGCTTGATAAAGATACTGAGGGGTTTCTTATTTTAACAAATGATGGAAAATTATCTCATGAACTGATGTCGCCTAAAAAACATGTTGCTAAAACATATGTAGCAACGGTAAAAGGAGAAGTGACAGAAGAAGATGTTAAAAAGTTCAAAGAAGGGGTAGAACTTGATGATGGGTATGTCACCAAACCTGGACACCTCGTTATCCGCGAAGGAGGTCCGATTTCAACGATTGAGTTAACAATTACAGAAGGGAAATTTCATCAGGTTAAGCGGATGTTTCTTGCCGTAGGAAAAAAAGTTTTGGAATTGAAACGAATTTCAATTGGCCCACTTCACTTAGACCCAAAATTACGTCTTGGTGAATATCGTGAAATGACAGATGAGGAAGTGGAACTGTTAAGAAGCTCTAAAGGAAGCTAATAAATACACTTATCCTTCTGATGTTATCATTGCGCGATGTTGGATTGATAAAGAAAAACAGCCACGTAAATCAGTGGCTGTTTTGGGTTCATTCGAATTTTAAGATACTTTCGTTTTCTTCTTGTTTACGGTCCACTTTCCACGGCTAGGACTAAGTACTAAATCATTATACTCTAAGACGTTCAAGTCTCTCTGGATCGTTCTTTGAGTTATGCCAAACTCTTCAACCAATTCATTCGTAGTGACAGTCCCCCTTTGTTTAATATAGAGGTAAATCGACTTAATTCGAGTCAGCATTCGATCAGTTGAAGCTTTCAAAAAACCACTCCTTGTTATAAATGATCGTCCTTACAACCATTGTATTAAAGGGGGGTAATGATCATTCGTGCCAATTACAGTTATGGCTGCATGGTCGAATGAGCAGTGATAGGACATTAGCCTTTAATATCAATGTTCTGTCCTAGAGTTGGGTGAGGGGCTGATGCCTTTTCGGAAGTTGATTTGATGAAACCTCATCAAGCATATTCACTGCAAAAGCTGCTTGTGTTGCCATTGAACTTTTTAGTATATTAATACGTAAAGTTTGTTGTAACTGACTAACATTCGCAACCATCATATGGCTAAAATTCACATCAATTCCCTCCTTGCTACTTATTGTACAATAATTCATTTAATTTAGCAAAGTACCGTGTTACATTTTAGAACAAACGAAAGGCTGTGAAGGAATATTGTCTAAAATTAGTTGGAAGAACGAAGTGGATAAAAGGAAAGCTGAAATTATTAGCGAAACGCGGAAATTCCTGCAGATTCCAAGTGTTTTGGACGAAAGAAGTGCAGGTCCAGGTCACCCATTTGGTATGTCAATTCAGGATGCTTTAACCTTTTTATTAAAAAAAGGTGAAGAATGTAACTTTTCTGTTAAGAATTTAGATGGGTATGCCGGCTACATTGAATTTGGTCAAGGAGAGGAATCTGTCGGCATTTTATGCCATATTGATGTAGTTCCGGAAGGGGAAGGCTGGTCTAGTCCTCCGTACGCTGCTGATATTATTGACGATAAAATCGTTGCTCGCGGGGCGATTGACGATAAAGGTCCGACGATGGCGGCTTATTATGCGATGAGAATCGTCAAAGATTTAGGAATACCATTATCAAAGCGTGTACGAATGATTATTGGAACGGATGAAGAAAGTACGTGGCAATGTGTCGACCATTATTTTAAACATGAAGAAATGCCGACCGTCGGTTTTGCACCAGACGCAGATTTCCCAATTATATACGCCGAAAAGGGAATTTGCGATATTAAGCTTGAGTTTAAGGCTAACGAGGAAACACAAGGGACTTTGCCGTATTTAATTCGATTTCAATCAGGCAGGAGACTCAATATGGTTCCGGATGAAGCGACGGCAACGGTCGAACTTGCGGCTGGAAGTGAAATTAAACTGAAAAAACAGTTTAATCAATTTTTGAAAGCGAATAATTTAGAAGGTTTAACGACAGAAGATAAGAATCAGTTCACTTTTGTTGTAAAAGGAAAATCAGCACATGGAATGGAACCGAAACTAGGTATTAATGCAGGGGTATATTTAAGTCAGTTCTTGCAGAAGTTGCTACCAGATGGTGAAGCGAAGCAATTTGTCGATTTCATTACAGCTTATTTATATATCGACTCAAGAGGACATCGTTTAGGGATTGCTTATTCGGATGAGATTACAGGTGAATTAACGGTCAACTGTGGGCTGATTTCCTATGAAGTTGGTCAAGGTGGAAGTGTTGGGTTAAATATTCGCTACCCTGTGACAAAAAAAGGGGAAGAAATGATTGAGCAGCTTCAATTAGTAGCTAAGGAGCATCATCTTTCACTTCAACTACTCGATCATTCCAAACCACATCATGTGGACAAAGAACATTCTCTTATTCAAGCCTTATCGAAAGTTTATGAGGACCAGACTGGTGAAAAAGCTGAACTTCTTTCTATAGGTGGGGGCACATACGCACGTTCTTTAGAAGCTGGAGTGGCATTTGGACCTTTATTTCCAGGACGTGAAGACGTTGCGCATCAAAAAGATGAGTATATTCTAATTGATGATTTATTAAAAATGACAGCCATCTATGCTCAGGCGATTTATGAGCTAGCTAAAGCATAAACGAGGGTAATTTTTAAGCATATGCGGGGTTGAAGTGCCTGACACTTAGCTTTATTAGTTAACCACAACATTTGCTTGTCGGAGCTAATCAGGCGCCTTCCGCTTTTCTTATGTCTAGCTGCAGTCGCCAGCTCCTCGAGGACAAATAACCTGCCAGATAAAAGTCAAAAAGCGGACTTTGATCAGTCAGAACATTTGCTTGTCGGAGCTAATCAGGCGCCTTCCGCTTTTCTTAGTATAATGTGTACTGTTGTAAGAATAATAAAGACAGCAAACGTTTTTGAGAAGGAGGTATTTTTTATAGTGCAAAAAAAATTACTTTTCATCCTTTTCGGATTGCTTCTTTTTGGTGGAAGCGTTGGGTATGCAAAGGCTGGAGATCATTATAACGAACTTTATTGGAAACCGCAGTCAATCGAAAAGCAATACCAAATCATGGGGTATCAATCGATTCAAGCTGCAGTTAAAAAATTTGAGACCTTATATCAAAAAAAAGTAAGCTTACCTACAAAAAAGCCCCCTATCGAGATTACACATTCTTTTGGAATAATTGACTCTTATAGTTACCCGCCAAAGTTAGAAATAGAGTATATCAATGAAGAGAGACCGAAAGAACAAATCAAAATGTTTGTTATACCAGAGGATCAAGGAATATATAAAAAAGCACCGGTAGCTCAGCTGTATACGTTAGATGATGGAGGAAAAGCGATTCAATTGCGGGATAGATATCACAATATCCTAATATTTCAAAAAGGCGGTTGGGAATATATTCTTGCTAATAGTAAAAGAATTGAGGAGAAAGTATCGATTCATGATTTAATTGACATGGCCAATTCGATTGGAGAAAAAGACTAACTCATTGCTATATAGGTCATGGTGTTGATTTGTAAGACTTTTAGCATGAGTTAGTCAAGTGCATTATTATTTATTTTCAAAATCAAATAAATCAGTTGATAAATAACGCTCTCCTGTATCACAGGCAATGGCAACGACAACGTCATCAGGTGACAATGATTTAGCCACTTCGAGAGCAGCGAAGCATGCAGCACCAGATGAAGGTCCAACGAGTATACCTTCTTTTTGAGCCAGCTCAATGGCTGCCCAATAAGCATCCTCATCTTCAATCTTTTTAATTTCGTTATAAACTCTTTCGTTTAAGATAGGGGGGATAAATCCAGGGCTTGTCCCGACAAGTTTATGTGGTCCTGGTTTTCCTCCAGATAGTACAGGTGAACCTGCAGGCTCAACCACATGAACAGTAGCTTCTGGATAGAATTTCTTTAATTCCTCTCCTGTACCTGTAATCGTTCCACCTGTCCCAGAAGCTGCGACAAAAGCAGATAGTTTCTTTCCGATACTATCGAGCGCTTCTTTGATTTCAACAGCTGTTGTATAACGATGAGCATCAGGGTTAGCCGGGTTTTCGAATTGCATCGGAACAAAGCTATTTGGAATATGTTTAGCTAATTCATGTGCTTTATCAATGGCACCCGGCATTTTTTTTTCGCCGTCTGTTAACACAACTTCCGCTCCGTAAGCTTTTAGAATATTAATACGCTCTTGGCTCATCGTATCTGGCATAGTTAAGATTGCCTTGTACCCTCTTGCTGCAGCGTTCATTGCAAGGCCAATCCCAGTATTACCGCTCGTTGGCTCAATGATTGTCGCTCCTGATTTTAACAAGCCGTCTTTTTCTGCTTGTACAATCATTTGATAAGCAGCACGATCTTTAACGCTGCCACTTGGGTTAAAGAATTCAAGCTTAAGATACACAGCTGCACCTTTTTTATCTGCAATTCGGTTTAGTTTGACTAAAGGGGTATGACCGATTAAATCCGCAATATTGTTTACAACTCGCATGTAGTCACTTCCTTAATATTCTATGTAATAAATTTTCTCAATCTTATTTTATCATATGCAACAGGATAATTCCTATCGTCTAAATTGGTTATATAAACCTATATTATTTGTTTGATAATGTTTTACAAAAATTGTAACGACAAAATATGAGATATTCGTTAAAATATGAAGAGAGGGTGTATTAATGATGAAAACACATTTTTTTTTAGCTATACCTGTATTAGGTCAAGCCAATGTAAGCTTAATAGAGTGGAAAGAGCGTAATATTCAACAGTTCCCATTTCAAAAATGGGTACATCCACACGATTTGCATATCACTCTCGTATTTTTAGGTCATGTAGAAGAAGCTATGTTAAGGAGTCTTGGCGACCACATCGATGAAGTGATCAAAAGCTTTCCGTCATTCGCTCTGACGATTAATGAATTAAATACATTTGGTGAGAAAAATCGACCAAGAATTTTTTGGTCTAGTGTTGAAAAAGAGGAGCGATTATACGATTTACAAAAGAAAGTTGCAAATGCTTGTGCCGATCTGGGAATAGAGATTGAAAATCGCCCGTATCGTCCTCATATCACATTAGCAAGACGCTGGAAGGGGAATGATCATTATTCCTCAACACAGGCTTCGCAATCGTTTACCCAAGAGTATAGAAGCTCATGGAATGTGGACAAATTCCATTTATACCAATCGCATATAGGAAAAAGTCCAGTGTATGAGCCAATTCGTACTTTTTTCTTGTAGAATAAGAAAATATAAATTTCGAGAATGTCTAGCACAAGTCCCCTGTCATGGCTGAACAAGTCACTTGCACTTTTCTTACAAGAAGAGGAGTAGTGTTTTCTTTATGATATTACGTACAGTTCTTCATATTACAATCTTATATTTATTTTATTGGGTGGGAGTATTCATCCAACGGACATTCGATTTATTTATTCCAGGGAGTATCATAGGAATGTTATTATTGTTTGTTCTTTTTGTAACTAAAGTGATCAAACCAAAATGGATCGAATACGGTACCTCCTTGCTATTGAAGCATATGCCTTTATTATTTTTGCCTGTCACTGTAGGAGTATTGAATTTTCTAGACGTATTTTCTGGCAAAGGAATTATTCTTGTTTTTATTGCGTTAATTAGCACGTTAGTAGTTATGGTATGTTCTGGAGCACTAAGTCAATTTCTTGCGACAAGAAAGGAGCAGAAATGATGGATTTATTACTAGCGCTTCTTTTTATAGGTTTAACGGTTATCGTTTATGTGGGTGCTCGCAGCTTTTATCAAAAATATCCTTATCCGTTTACACTACCACTTGTGGTTGGAACTGTCGTAATGATTATTATTTTAGTGGCATTTAACATTCCATACGATACGTATAAGGTAGGTGGTGAATGGATTGAGAAATTATTAGGTCCAGCTGTAGTTGCACTCGCTTACCCTTTATATAACCAGTTAAATATGTTAAAAAAGTACTTTACCTCGATCATCGTTGGTGTATTTGTTGGTGCAATTATTGGGATTGTTAGCGGATTGCAATTAGCGAAGTGGATGGGTGTCGAAGAAATATTAATCTATTCACTTATTCCGAAGTCTGTTACGACTCCCGTTGCAATGGATGTAGCAAAAACAATAGGTGGAGCTCCACCGTTGGCCGCTGTTTTTGTCATGGTTGCTGGTATTGGTGGAGTTGTATTGGCTCCATATATTTTTAAATGCTTTAAAATTAACCACTATATAGGAAAAGGAATTGGGACAGGTAGTGCTGCTCATGCAATTGGAACGGCTAAAGCATTAGAGAATAGTGAGGAAGAAGGAGCAGCAAGCTCGGTAGCAATGACTTTAAGTGCAATCGTTGTGTCGATTTTTGGTCCTATGCTCGTTTTTCTATTAGTCTAGTTTCCTTCTTAGATTCGCACTAATATGTCAAATTAGTAAATGTGGAGGTTCAGGTTTTGGCCCACTTGATAAAATTAGAAGATTATATTTCTAGGTATCAATTTGATATGCAACGGTATCCGACTCAGTTTACAAGAATGAAGAAGGAACGTTGGTACTACTTAAAAAATGAATGGGAACATTTAAATGTATCTGTTTCAATGGACGAAAAAGAAGGTGAAAATTCTGTTAGTCATGGGGAGCAGTCGAATACCGTAATGAGCACAGTTAAGAAGCTAAAGGGATGGAGGTTGTTCCAAAAAAGAAAGACCACTGAAGATAAAGAAGCTGCTTCTTCAGCCGAAGAAGAAAAAGACCGAATTACCTTAAAAGCTAATAGTCTTGACGATTTAAAGCAATTATTTTTAGATGATATATTTGGATCACAACTGATGTGGGCAAGTTCATCGCTGCTAGAACGATCCTATTTAAATCCTAAATATAAGTATGATGAACACTTGCGATTTTTTGCCCAGAAAATGCCTGATAATTATTTTTTAATGTATTTGCCTGTGTTTTGGATGAAACAAGCACCAATAGATATGGATATTATATTAATTACCCCTAGTGAAGTTCATTGTATAACGACATTAGAAGGTAGTGAACACAGTATTTTTCAAGCCTCTTCTGAGCGCTTTTGGATCGAGCAAGTAAAAAAAAGCGAAAGAAAACGATTAAGTCCAATTGTTTCCCTAAATCGAATGGCAAGTATCATCAGTGATATAATGAAAGAGAACCATTGTGAATTCCCAATAAAGAAAACCGTTCTTTCGAAGGATTGCTTCATTGATCATAATGCACAAGGGTTAAAGGTGGAATTGATTGATAAGCGGAGTTTCTCACAATGGCAACATAAAATGAAAAAACATCCTTCTCCAATAAAAAGTCACCAGTTAAAAGTGGCAAAGATGTTATTAGATCACTGCCACACCTCAGCACATGTTCGGCAAGAAATAGAGGATACTAAAGAAAATGACAATGAATAGTTCGTTATATCTCTATGAATAATTGTTAAGGGGTTGGGTATACTTTAATTTTATGAAGAGAATTAAAAACAAGGCTGGCTTATATGATAGTGTTGGCACTTCATCGGTATGGTTAGATGAACTTAGTATCTTTATGTATGAATTCCGATGAGGTCTAACGATTATTAAGTCAGTCTTTTAAATATTGTAAAAAAGGGGATAAGTATGAACCGTAGACATCAAGAGTCTCAGAATATATTAGATCTAAAACAGTACTCATGGCTCGTTCGTAGACAATATAACTGGAAAGGCCGTGAAGAATATTCAATTGAAGTCAAAGGGCTCGACGGATGTATTGGATATGGAGATACATACAAAGAGGCGAAAGAAGATTTAATTCTCGCAGTTCGACTTTGGTTAAAGAAACAAGGATTAACCAAACTACCGAAAAAAAAGAATAAACATCGACCGCTATTGATTATTGAACCTGCGATGACGAAAGAAGAGTTTGACCAAGTGAATTTCGTCATTAAAGAATGGAATGAATAAACTAGCCATCTCTGCGATCATGTTATTATTATTATTGTGATTATGTGTGATAAGAAAAGAATTGTTAAATATGAATAATAAAGGGGCTACCATATTCTTCTTTTGGTAGCCCCTTTCGATCCTTTTTAATTGGCTGTTTTCGTAAACTTTGTTGCTTTTGGACCGTTTTTTGAAAATAAAATAGCCTTTTCAAGACAAATTCATTTGTCTGAACGGCTATTTTATTTTCAAAACCTTCACGCATAGCGTGAAGAGCCAAGCATCCGCTTGGCTTACGGTCCAAAAGCTAAAAGCAACAATCTTTGAGAAAAGAGCCTTTTAATTAAAGACGATTGTTTTATTACCATAAGTAATGATGCGGTCTTCGTTATGCCAAGAGACTGCTCTGGCTAATGTGATTCGTTCAACATTTCGACCAACTATCTTCAACTGTTCTGCTGTATACCGATGGTTTACACGAAGGACATCTTGTTCAATGATTGGGCCTTCATCTAAGTCATCCGTAACATAATGCGCAGTAGCTCCAATAAGTTTTACCCCACGGTCGAATGCTCGTTTATATGGGTTTGCACCGATAAATGCTGGTAAAAATGAATGATGAATATTAATGAGTTGTTGCGGAAACTCTGAGACAAAGTTTGGAGATAATATTTGCATATATCTCGCCAGGACGATGAAATCGACATCATATTGTTTAAGAAGTTGAATTTGTTGCTGTTCAGCCTCAACCTTTGTGTCTTTACTGACTGAAATATGGTAAAATGGAATACCATAAGACTCAACCGTGTCTTTTAAGTCTGGGTGATTGCTAATGACCAGTGGAATATCAACAATTAATTCTCCTGAGCGCCATTTCCAGAGTAATTCCAATAGGCAGTGATCTTCTTTTGAAACAAAAATGGCCATTTTCTTCATTCGTTTCTCACTTTCAAGTCGCCATTCAATCGAAAAATCCTCAGCTATTGGCGCGAATTCCATTTGAATAGCTTCAAAAGCTTTATCAAAATCATCTATATCAAACTCGATTCGCATATAAAACATTCCACTTTCAGGATCTGTTGTATATTGATCGGACTGTACGATATTAGCACCTTGTTCATGTAAAAAAGTAGAGATAGCCGAAACAATTCCTGGACGATCTGGACACGTTATTAATAATTTAGCGCGTTTTTCTAATTTTCTTTGTATCATTTTCTTTCTTCCACCCTTATTAAAACATTTTAGTAAAAGAGTAACATGTTTATATATAAAAAGAAAAGAGTAAAACAACGGGGTACCGAATATTAAATTATATAAAGTAAAATAATTATTGATGGTCAACAAATAACCAAATAACCACTTTTGAAATATACTAAGGATATAGAGAAAGTTAGGGGGCATGTTTATGAGGGCTTTTCAGGTTCAGAAAGCAACTATAAAAGAAGTAGATCAAATAATAGTCGTCATGTCCTCACCGATTGAACAATATGAACATGATTTCTTTAAATTGCGTACAGGGAATAAAGAAATTCCTATCCTTAATATCAAACAAATAAAGTCTGGAGAATATACTTTACAGTTATTAAATCCAATCGACTTTGGTAAAGAATATACGTTATTAACAAGTACAGGCGAACGTTCATTTGTTGAAGTAGGTGACGTTGTTAGAACAAAAGCCTTTGATGATATGTTTTACTATGATGGAGACGACCTAGGAGTTGCTTACTCAAAGACAGGAACAACTTTTAAAGTTTGGGCGCCTACTGCTACAGAAGTAAGATTGGTTATTTTTGATGATTGGCAAGAAGAAAAAGGTATTGAAATTCCCATGGTTCGCAAGGAAAGAGGAGTTTGGAAATTGACGTTACCTGGTGAGCAAGATGGTCTATTCTACCTTTATAAAGTCCGTGTAAATGGGACTTGGAATGAAGCTGTTGACCCATACGCAAAAGCACTTTCCGTCAACGGATTAAAAGGAATGGTAATCGATTTATCAAAAACAAACCCAACACGCTGGCCAAGAAAATTGCCGTTCCATGAACGAAATCAAACGATTATTTATGAAGCGCATATTAGAGATTTTACGATAGGGAATACAAGTGGGATTGAAAAGAAAGGGAAATATTTAGGCTGGATTGAGGATAATACGACGGGAATAAACGGAACAGCAACGGGGTTAAATTATTTAAAACAATTAGGAGTCACACATATTGAACTTTTACCTATAAATGATTTTGGCAGTATTGATGAGAAAAAGGTGGATAGTTACAATTGGGGGTATGACCCAACTCATTACTTTGTACCAGAAGGAAGTTATTCTACTAATCCAGAAGATCCCTATGTCCGAATCAGAGAAGTAAAAGAATTAATTTCTACATTGCATAAACACGAACTGCGTGTCATTTTAGATGTTGTTTATAACCATGTGTATATTTGGGAAACGAGTGACTTTGAAAAAATCGTCCCAGGCTATTATTTTAGATATGATCAAAATGGGCAAATTTCTAATGGAACTGGAGTAGGAAATGATATTGCCTCTGAACGAAGAATGGTGCAAAAATTTATTTTAGATTGTGTGTCGTATTGGGTAAAAGAATATAATGTCGACGGTTTTCGCTTTGATTTAATGGGAATTTTAGATTTGGAAACAATGAAAAAGATTGGTGATCGATTATATGAATTAAATCCATCAATCGTCTTATTAGGTGAAGGTTGGAATTTACCGACTGCATTCCCGTTTGAAAAACGGGCAGTCCTAGATCAAGCAAAAAAAATAGAAAAAATTAGTTTTTTTAACGATCGATTTCGAGATCGTTTGAAAGGAAGTAGTTTCAATCATTTGGAAAAAGGATTTATTAATGGAAATGCTCAATTAACGGAAAGTACAAGAGAAGTATTAGCGGGAACTATGGGAGTTTTCCAGGCACAAGATCAACTTTTTTCAACCCCACAGCAATCGATAAATTACATCGAATGTCATGATAACCACACACTTTGGGATAAACTTGCTCTTTCAAACGGAGGAGACCCCGAAGAGTATCGATATAATATGCATCGACTAGGAATTTCGATGGTGTTAACAGCACAAGGCATTCCATTTATACATGCAGGACAAGAATTTTTTCGGACAAAATATGGAGTAGAAAACAGTTACAATGCCCCGGATTCAATCAATGCATTTGATTGGGATCGGAAAGCAAAGTTTATTGATAACGTAGACTATGTAAAAGGCTTAATAGCACTTCGGAAAAGACATCCTGCTTTTCGTTTAACTTCTGTCCAATTAGTGCAAAAGCATATAAAACCATTCAATACGCCAGCACACGTGATCGGGTATGTATTGGATGAATTACAAGGGATCGATGAATGGAGTCGAATAGCCGTTATTCATAATGGCAGTTGGTCAACAATTGAAATACAGTTACCTTACAAAGGCGAATGGCACGTAGTCGTTGACGATAAGAGGGCAGATTTGATACCATTATATTCGGAAAAAGACAAGTATATCAAAATTCCGCCAATTAGTACAAAAGTACTGTTTCAGGCTTAGGGCAGAGCCGAATCAAGCGGTTCTGCTTCATGATTCTATGAAATTTTACATAGGCTAACTTAGAAAATTGGGTTATACTGTAGATAGCAAATTGTTGGAAATGGACAACAAAAGGAAATTGAGGGTGAAATGGTTGAAATTTTTTTTAGGAGACGACTGGCATGTAACACCAGCCGGTGGAGCAACAGGAGAAGCGTATATTGCACAACAAGGTGACCAGAAGCTTTTTTTAAAGCGGAATTCGTCTCCATTTTTAGCCGTTTTATCTGCAGAAGGCATCGTTCCAAAGTTGCTATGGACGAAACGATTAGAAAGTGGAGATGTGATTACTGCGCAGCGATGGGTGAATGGGCGAGAATTAAAATCATATGAAATGAATGGTACGAATGTAGCCCAGTTATTAGGAAAAATTCATCGTTCTAGTGAGTTACTTGATATGTTTAAGCGTATTGGGAACTCGCCTTTAACTCCAAATATTATTATAGAAAATCTTCAAAAGAAATTAGCTTCACTTCAATCTAATGATGAAATATTAGAGCATGGATTAATTTACTTGTTTAAACAAAAAGATAAGGTCGAACATCATCGATTCGTCGTTTGTCATACCGACGTTAACCACAATAATTGGATTTTGAGTGAAACTGGGGAGCTTTATTTAATCGATTGGGATGGGGCCACAGTTGCAGACCCAGCACTTGATTTAGGCTTACTACTATATTTATATATTCCTGAACCACAATGGGAAAGCTGGCTAAACCAATATGGCATCTCTTTAACAGCAGAATTACACTTACGAATGCATTGGTACGTTATATCACAAACGATGTTTATAATTCTTTGGCATACACAAAGAGATGAATGGAATGAAGTAAATCGATGGGAAAAATATCTTGTCGAGCTCCTAAAAGATAACTCCCTATAATTGCTGTCGATAAAAGAGGAAGAACGCTTAAAGATGGCAAAAAATGAGAAATTCCCCAGGAAATATGGGGAATTTTTTGATTTCAGAATAAAAAAGTATAAATTTCGAGGGTGTCTAGCTGCAGGTGTCATCGGCTCGAGGTCGCTTCGGTCCATCAAACGTGTCCAAAAGTCAGGACACTAATTGCTGGCCCTCCAGCGCTTGTCGCCGATAAGCAGACACCTTCCGCTTTTCTTATTGTCTAGCTGCAGCGCCCACCGACTAGCGAGACTTCCCTCACCGCCGTACGATAAGTCAACATCGACTCACTACCATTCGCCGTGTTTCCTTTATCTCCTGCGGTTCAGTCCAGTCCGTACGTCGGTAAACGAGCGCTTCCGCTTTTCTAGGTGAGGGTAGTGTTATCAAGGACTTGAAGCCATTGTGTTACATCTTGATTTTCAAAAGGTTGATGATTATTGACATTCATTTGCTGGATATGCTGTAAAGCTTGTAGTAAGTTAGGGTCAGTTTGATTTTCAGCAAGCAATGATTCTGTCAGACGGTTGATCTGTTCATATTCATCTTTTGTCATATATTGCTCAGTTGATTGGTTTTTTAAAATATCAGCGAGAAGTCCTAGTTTATCGTAATTGTTCATTGGCATAACCGATACGTCCTTTCAGCATAATATACAATAATTATAGTATTAGAATACGTTAAATGTGGACTTGCTATCCTTAAACCTTTAAAATTCACAGCAAAAAAGATGTGCATCTATACAATAATTCAGAAAGAACCTATAATAGAAAATTGAGTAATTACCGTTGAAAAGATTCTGATGTAATTTTAAAGGAGTGAAATCATGCGTTTACGAAATAAACCATGGGCCCAAGATGAGATCAGTAAAGAACCTACAATTGTCATTGGAAACCCAGAACAACATAAAGGTCAATGGAAGGAACTATTTGGGAATAATAACCCTATTCATATTGAAGTAGGAACAGGTAAGGGACAATTTCTAACTAAGATGGGCCAAGCTCACCCCGAGATCAATTACATTGGGGTTGAGAAGTATACGAGTGTAATAATCACTGCGGTGGAACGAGTTCGAGATGAAAATATTAGTAATGTTAAATTTTTAAATAAAGATGTTCTAAACTTGGGCGAATATTTTGAAAAAGGAGAACTTGATCGGGTTTATATCAACTTTACTGATCCTTGGCCAAAAGCAAGACATGCGAAAAGAAGACTTACACACGAAGGTTTTTTAAAACTTTACGATACATTATTAAAACCTTATGGTGAAATCCATTTTAAAACAGATAATCAAGGTTTATTTGAATATTCTCTGCATAGCTTTTCGAAGTATGGAATGACCTTGAATAATGTAAGTTTAGATTTGCACAAAAGTAATTTTGAAGGAAATATTATGACAGAATATGAAGAGAAGTTTTCCGCCAAAGGAATGCGAATTTATAGATGTGAGGCAGTGTACGCTAATTCTCAATAATTTGTAAAAATACAAAATAGTTTTTTGTGAAATCATGTTCTAATAAGTTTTAGAAATAAATATGGACAAAATGAAAAACAATATGAAGGTATAGTGTTAATGATTTTCTTTAACACTATACCTTTTTTTGAACTTTATCTAATATTGCCGAAAAAATTATAAGTAATTTAATTAGACTTGCAGTTGGCGTATTAATAGATTGTGACCGAATCGATACATTTTTTTGAGTGTTTTTGATTATTTTTGATAAAAAATGATCGATAGTGGTTGAATTTGAAAGCGTTTCACTTTATAATAGAATTATTAGTAGCAAGAAAGAAGGTGTTAGAATGCTAACTGCTGAGCGGCATCATTTAATTCTTTCACTATTACATGAAAAAGAAATTGTAAAGTTACAAGAGTTCGTTGAAATAACCAATGCATCAGAATCTACGATACGTAGGGATCTAACTGATCTAGAAAAGGCCAATAAACTTAAGCGAGTCCATGGTGGAGCTTCACTTATTCAGAAGCGATTGATTGAGCCCACTTTAGCTGAAAAAACGGTCAAAAACAGTCAAGAAAAAATAGAGATTGCAAAGTATGCTGCACAATTTATTGAAAATGGCGACTCCATTTATCTTGATGCTGGGACGACGGTAACGGAAATGATTCCTTTTTTAAAAGAAAAAGAAATAGTCGTTGTCACGAATGCTATTAACAACATCAATTCATTAATGGAATATGGCATTGAAACTCATGTTATTGGGGGACTTGTGAAATCAGCGACAAAAGCCTTCGTCGGAAGAGCAGCAATTCAAGGTATAGAATCATTCCGGTTCGATAAAGTATTCCTTGGTGCAAACGGAGTTCACCTCGATTACGGATTAACGACACCAGATACGCAAGAAGCATTTGTAAAAGAATGTGCATTACGAAAAGCACAGCAAGCCTTTTTACTTGTGGATCATACGAAGTTTGGTGAAGTCGCCTTTGCAAAGATTGCAGATATAAATGAAATTACGATTATTACAAGTTCGTCTGTAGATGAAGACATTATTCAAGCATATAAAATGAAGACAGAGATTAAGGTGGTAGGCAGATGATATACACTGTGACATTAAATCCTTCTATAGATTTCATCGTTAATGTAGAAAATTTTAAACTTGGTGAATTAAATCGAAGTGATACAGAAATAAAACAACCCGGCGGGAAGGGCATTAATGTTTCAAGAGTACTTACTCGTTTAGGAAAAAGGTCTACAGCTACTGGATTTATCGGTGGCTTTACGGGGGATTTCATTGAACAAAGGATGAAACAAGAAGATATTGCAACTCGCTTTGTTCATGTAAACGAGGACACACGTATTAATATAAAGCTAAAGACCGAAACCGAAACAGAGATTAATGGAGCAGGACCCGAAATTTTAGAGCAACATATAGCAGAATTAAAAGAAATTATTTCAGAACTGCAAGCTGGTGATTGTCTTGTGTTAGCAGGTAGTGTTCCGAAAACATTAACGAGTGACATTTACCTACAGTTAATGCAAATTGGTGAGCAACGTGGTGCAAAGGTTATCGTCGATACAAGTGGGGATGCGTTAGAACGAATTATTGAAAAAAAACCTTTTTTAATTAAACCCAATCATCATGAATTAGGAGAGCTTTTTTCTACAAAAGTAGATGCAATTGAGGATGCTGTTCCTTTAGCCGAACGATTGTTGGATAAAGGAGTAGAAAATATTATCGTTTCGTTTGCATCAAAGGGTGCGTTATTTTTGAATAAAGATCATTGTGTTCATGGTAGCGTTCCAAAAGGTGAAGTCATTAATTCGGTTGGTGCAGGAGATACTGTCGTTGCTACGTTTTTAGCGTATTTAGATGACACGAATGATAATTTACAGGCTTTTCAAAATGCCATAGCTGCAGGAAGTGCAACCGCTTTTTCTAATGGATTTTGTACGAAGGAAAGTATAGAAAAATTAGTTGCAGAAGTAGAGTTGACACCAATAAAGAGAGGATGATTCAAATATGAGAATTTCTGAACTATTAAAAAAAGATACAATGATATTAAATTTAAAAAGTTCAACGAAAGCTCAAGTCATTGATGAGTTAATTGATCAACTAGATCGTGCGGGTCGCCTAAATGATAAAAAGGGATATAAAAAGGCGATTTTAGCTCGTGAAGAACAAAGTACTACAGGTATTGGAGAAGGAATTGCAATTCCTCACGCAAAGACAGCAGCGGTGAAAACCCCAGCTATTGCCTTTGGTCGCTCACAAAAAGGAGTAGATTATGAAGCACTAGACGGACAGCCGAGTCACCTATTTTTCATGATTGCTGCAAGTGAAGGGGCAAACAATGAACATTTAGAAACACTATCTCGTCTAGCAACTTATTTAATGGATACGAACTTCCGCAATGCTTTATTAGAAGCTCGAACAGAAGAGGAAATCCTTCAAGCGATTGATGCGAAGGAAGCAAGTGAAGAAGAAAGCACTGAAGAAGTTGCAGAACAAACAGAAAATGGAAAGTTTGTACTAGCTGTTACAGGCTGTCCAACAGGGATTGCGCATACGTATATGGCTGCGGATGCTTTAAAAGAAAAAGCGAAAGAATTAGGTGTACAAATTAAAGTTGAGACAAATGGTTCTGGTGGTGTAAAAAATCGTTTAACTTCAGATGAAATAGCAAAAGCGGATGCGATTATTGTTGCTGCAGATACAAAAGTCGATATGGATCGCTTTGCTGGGAAAAAGGTTATTCAAGTTGGTGTAACAGACGGTATTCGTCGTCCCAAAGAGTTAATTGAAAAAGCGGTTTCCGGTAATGTAGCTGTTTACCAGTCTACAGGTGGTTCAAAGCAAGACGGTGCTTCAGAAGGTGGAGGTAAAGGAGGTTTTTACAAACACTTAATGAATGGTGTTTCAAATATGCTTCCGTTCGTAATTGGTGGAGGTATCCTCATTGCTTTATCGTTTGCTTTTGGTATTGAAGCATTTGATCCAGAACACCCAAGTTACCATCCAATTGCTGAAATGCTAATGACAATCGGTGGTGGAAATGCATTTGGATTAATGATCCCTGTATTAGCTGCGTTTATTGCGATGAGTATTGCAGATCGTCCTGGGTTCGCGCCTGGTATGGTCGGTGGTTTAATCGCCTCAACTGGTGGCGGTGGATTTTTAGGTGGATTGATCGCAGGTTTCTTAGCAGGCTACTTAGTTGTTTTAATTAAGTGGGCACTTAAAAACTTACCTCGTTCCTTAGAAGGTATTAAAACGATATTGCTTTATCCTGTGTTCAGTATATTATTTACTGGTGTGATTATGTTATCAATCGTAGGACCATTGAGTACTTTTAATACAGGTCTTGAAAATTGGCTTGGCGGCATGGGTACAACGAATGTTGTATTGCTTGGAATTATTCTTGGTGGAATGATGGCAGTTGATATGGGTGGACCGATCAATAAAGCTGCATTTACTTTCGGAATTGCGATGATTGATGCGGGTAACTTTGGTCCACATGCAGCCGTTATGGCTGGTGGTATGGTACCACCATTAGGTATTGCAATAGCCACAACTTTCTTTAGAAGTAAATTTACAAAACAAGAACGCGAAGCAGGAAAAACAAACTATATTATGGGTGCTTCATTTATTACAGAAGGAGCTATTCCATTTGCAGCAGCAGACCCAGGACGTGTCATCCCGTCAATCGTTGTTGGATCAGCTGTAGCCGGAGCATTAACAATGATGTTTGGAATTGGTTTACCTGCTCCTCATGGTGGAGCGTTTGTTATCGCACTTGTTAGTGGAAACCCATTACTGTATCTCTTAGCGATTATTATTGGTGCAATCGTTACAGCGATCATGCTTGGAATATTAAAAAAACCAGCAAAATAAAAATAAAGAGGCTGCTGTTCAGCAGCCTCTTATCATTTTATGGTATCAGGCACCTTTAACAATTTACTATGTTAAAGGGCCTGATACATTTTTATTGAGTTACATCTAAGATCGTTCCTGTTTTGGCATCAACAATGAAATCATACTGTAGACTTTTATCGTGCTCAGTAGATGCGGTTACTCCTCCACGATAAACGGTGTATTCTAACTGATTTTTGTCCCACGTTTCGGGTATCATATGAATCCAAGACCCTGTTACATTAAACGAGTGAGATAATTTGTTTTTAACCTGCTTTAATGCTTTCTCTGGTGAAATTAGATCTTGCTCTAATTTTGAGCGTAATAAAAGTCCTGCGGCGAGACCAACACCTATTCCAATAGCAAAACGTTTCATTCCCAAAGCTATCCCACCTTCATTTTTTGTCATTACTTAAAGTATACTTAATTTTTATTAGATTTCCAAATTTGTATCAAGCTAAACCCTTTATTTAATCAGTAAGCAACTACGTTTTACTGGAAAATCCAATCAGCTTTCGGTAAAATAATCGTGTACATAATTTTTTCGGAACTCGAAAGGAGTCTAGTCATGAATAAAGAAACATTAGCTCTTTTTAAAACATTGACCGAACTTCCGGGTGCTCCTGGATTTGAACATGAAGTTCGTCGCTTCGCTCGTTCTGAATTAGAAAAGTATTCAGATGAAGTAATCCAAGATAAGCTAGGAAGTATTTTTGGAGTAAAAAAAGGTGATAAAAACGGACCAAAAGTAATGGTTGCAGGCCATATGGATGAAGTTGGATTTATGGTTACATCGATTAGCGAAAAAGGACTTCTACGTTTTCAAACATTAGGTGGCTGGTGGAGCCAAGTTTTACTAGCTCAACGGGTGCAAATTATTACAGATAATGGACCAGTTATTGGGGTTGTTGGGTCAACTCCGCCTCATTTATTAGAGGATGCACAGCGAAATAAACCAATGAACATTAAAGAAATGTATATTGATATCGGTGCAGATGACAAAGCTGATGCAATAAAAATTGGTATTAAACTTGGTCAACAAATTGTTCCGATTTGCCCGTTTACGCCGATGGCGAATGAAAAGAAAATTTTAGCTAAAGCTTGGGATAATCGTTATGGGGTAGGTTTATCGATAGAACTACTAAAAGAATTACAAGGTGAGCAACTGCCGAATACACTTTATTCTGGAGCGACAGTACAAGAAGAAGTGGGACTACGAGGTGCAGCTACTGCTGCAAATATGATTCAACCTGATATTTTTTATGCATTAGATGCTAGTCCTGCCAACGATGCAACAGGCGGCAAGGATGCTTTCGGACAGCTAGGTAAAGGTGCACTTCTTCGTATTTATGATCGAACGATGGTTACACATCGAGGGGTTCGAGATTTTGTACTGGATACAGCAGAAACCCATAACATTCCGTATCAATATTTTATTTCTCAAGGTGGAACAGATGCAGGCCGCGTGCATACGAGTAATAATGGTGTTCCATCGGTAGTTGTTGGAGTATGCTCACGTTACATTCACACACATGCTTCGATTGTTCATGTAGATGATTATGCAGCTGCAAAAGAATTATTAACGAAGCTAGTAAAATCAACGGATAATAATACATTAGAGCAAATTTTGAAAAATAGTTAATATAGAATTTTGAGGGCAGTGCCAAATCGTGCACTGCCTTTTTATAGAAGGTAAGAAAGAAGGGCTATTAAGTGCACCCTCCTCTACCTACTTTCCTGAAATGAAACTGTTTTATCCAACTTAATTGCCATTATTAATAGTAACCAAGGCTGAAAATCTAAGTAAATTGAAGAAATCGAGAGGAAATCCCTACTTTAATGAGGGAGTATAACTTTTCAGATGATGTCTAATGGACTTCGCTCCCCCTCCTTACGATAAGTCAACATCGGCTTGTTAACTCTCGCCGTGTTTCCTTTATCTCATAGGTGTGGCTCCAGTCCTTACGCCGCTAAACGGGGTGCTTGTGTTTTTCTTAAGTCGATCTATTGAATCTGATGATTTAAAATTTTATCATAAAAAAATCTAAAACGAAAAAGATGAACAATGAGGTGAAGCTAGTGGTTATTTACGCAGTAGGATCGACGAATCCTACAAAAATTAGTGCGGTACGAAACGTTATTAAAGAAGAAAATAAGAAAATTATTGGAATGAAAGTAAGCTCAAATGTTTCAGAACAGCCATTTTCGGACGAAGAAACGATGGAAGGTGCAATTACACGTGCGAAAGGTTGTCTCGTTGACGAGAAGGTAGCTGTCGGCTTCGGCTTAGAAGGTGGAGTGCTGGAGACTAAAGCTGGCTTGATGCTATGTAATTGGGGAGCATTAGTCGACCGCGAAGGAGAAATCATAGTTGCCAGTGGTGCGAAAATCGTATTACCTGAAGAATTAGCCAGTCAAGTTAGAGAAGGTAAAGAATTAGGAGAAGTCATTGATGGGTTTGCTCATGAAAAAGATGTTCGAAAAAAAGGCGGAACTGTTGGGGTGTTAACAAATGGCTGGATTTCACGAAGTGAGATGTTTGAGCACATCGTTCGTTTGTTAGTTGGACAATATGAGTTTAAAAGAAGCTAATCTAGTTAAAAAAATGAAATTAGGTAATTTCTACATCTACAACACCCCTTAAAATAAAAAGGATACTCAATAGCTATACTTTTCACCGAACAGGGCAATCACTACATCTGCTTTCTGTAGTAAGATTTGAGTCCTTAAGTTATTAATGCAATTGAAATGTTTTTCTTAATAGAAGGCTCTTTTCTAAAAGATTGTTGCTTTTAGCTATTGGACCGTTAACCAAGCGAAAGCTTAGTTCTTCACGCTTTGGCGTGAAGCCTTTGAACATAAACCAGTCCAATAGCAACAAAGTTTACGAAAATACCTTAGTAGAAAAATATAAATAAAAAGAGCTACTGATACTATTGACCTAAAATACATACGAAAGTTGTCGAAAACAGGCTGTACTTGTCAAGAAAAATCGTTTCAAGGTATGATAAAGATAATAAATATTTTAATTATTTGAAAGGACGGTTACGAGTGAGGCCATTTATCTTATTAGTGACAATAGTATCATATATCCTCCTAATGGCAGGGTGTCAAGTTTCAGAAGAGGAAGCAGTAGAAGCAGCTAAGAATATATTCATTAATAGTTTTTCTCCCGAAGAAATAGCTGAGGCGAATTTTGAAGCTGCTCAAGTTGATTTTTATTTACCTAGTGGAATGGAAGTAACAGAGGAAATAGAGTTTAATCTCCAATTAGAGAAAAATGATCAAATCTTTTTAATGTTTTTTATTCCAATTGAACCATGGGATAGTGATGTACACCTTAAAAGGGATCAAGAGTTTGAAAAGGATGCTATTATTTTTGAAGAATTTCAAGAAGCGGATAAACTAGGTTATTTAGCCATTTCTCCTAATGAGGAAGGCTCCTATAAGGTAATTGTCGGTATAGGCGGTGCTAAAATGACGACCATTGCAACTGTAGCTGATTTAGCTGAAAGCACTGAAATTATGACTGAAATATTACATAGTGTTCAGTATAAAAACGAATCTTAAAAAGAAAGGTTCTTTTGAATACTATTTAAAGTAAGTTATTATTAGGAGGAATTTAATTTGGGATTTCTAAAGCGTAAAGGAATCGAATTATCTTGGAGAACTTATGTGATCACAGCCTTAAGTTATATGGCCCTCGGACTATTCTCCTCCTTAATTATTGGTCTGATTATTCGAACCGTTGGTGAGCAGCTCGGGAGATTTCAGTTAGGGGCTTTTCCAATATTTTTAACTGAAATGGGTGGGCTAGCAATGGGGCTGATGGGCCCTGCAATTGGAGTTGCGGTTGCTTATGGCTTAAAAGCGCCTCGACTTGTCCTGTTTGCTGCTGTTGTGAGCGGTGCAGCAGGTGCCCAGCTCGGTGGTCCTGCAGGTGCATTTGTAAGTGCATTACTTTCAACAGAAATTGGGAAGCTTGTTTCAAAGGAAACAAAGGTAGATATTATTGTAACGCCTTTTGTGACAATTGCAGTTGGGTTCTTTGTAGCTAATTTTATTGGTCCAGCCATTCAATCAGGAATGACTAAATTTGGTAGTCTTGTGATGTGGGCAACAGAGCAGCAACCGTTATTAATGGGAATCTTAGTAGCTACCCTGATGGGACTCGCATTAACTGCACCTATTTCCAGTGCAGCGATTGCGATTATGCTTGAATTAGAAGGAATTGCAGCTGGAGCAGCAACAGTAGGATGTGCTGCACAAATGGTCGGTTTTGCTGTAAGTAGTTACCGCGAAAACGGTGTATCTGGACTCATGGCATTAGGAATTGGTACATCGATGCTACAAGTACCAAATATCGTAAGGAATCCATTAATACTCGTTCCGCCTACAGTTGCAGGAATTTGCCTTGCGCCTTTTGCGACGGTTGTTTTTCAAATGGTCAATAATCCAGCGGGTGCTGGTATGGGAACGAGTGGTTTTGTTGGACAAATCATGACGTTTACAGCAATGGGGTTCTCTTGGAATATTTTTTTTATCATATTATTTCTACATATATTAGGTCCTGCTATCATTAGCTTAGTTATATCTGAATGGTTTAGGAAAATGAATTTAATCAAACTTGGTGATATGAAAATTGACCAATAATAATATTTATTTAGGAGGAATGTAAAATGAAAGAGATTCAATCAATAGAAATGTTTAACAATGAAATCCAATCGGGTATATCAGTTGTTATGTTTTCAGCTGATTGGTGCCCAGACTGCCGGGTGATTGAGCCGTTTTTGCCTGAAGTTGAAGCGGAATTCTCTCAAATGAACTTTGTGTATGCGAACCGTGATCAATTTATCGATTTATGTGGTGAATTAAATATATTTGGAATTCCGAGTTTTATTGTCTATCATAATGGTCAAGAAGTGCATCGGTTTGTTAGTAAAGATCGCAAAACACAAGAAGAAATTAAAACATTCTTAACAGAAGCACTAAACAAGTGTTAATGTCAATATCATGTTATACTTAATACATGATATTAGTAAGGGGGACGTTTTATGGACCTTCATATGCTAAGGGAAACTCTAGAAAAGCGTCTAGAGAGACCTGAGTGGACAATTAAGTATGATAAAGATGAAGATCGCCTTCGCATTGAAAACAAAGAAATTCGTAAAGGGGCTAACGTAGCGTTAAAGCCACTATTAACGAAATATGAAAGAGTAAAGGAAGAAGCGATAGAAGAAGCGGTACGTTATGTAGAAATTACACTTACAGCGATGGAACGTGATATTTCTCTAGATGGAAGAGAAAAAGACATTTATCCTGTAATTCGCGGAACTTCTTTTCCAATTGAAACGAAGGATGGAAAGCAGCTAGTTTTTGATGAACATACAGCGGAAACGAGAATTTTTTACTCCGTAGATATGGGACATTACTATTCGCTTATTGATGAGGATATGTTGGAACGGAACCAATATGATCGCAAAACGATAAGAGAGGTCGCCATGTTTAATGTTCGATCTTTATCTCATCCGTTAAAAGAAGATCAAGTTGCTGAAAATACGTTTTACTTTTTAAATACAAATGACGGTTATGATGCAAGTCGCATTTTAGATGAATCTTTACTAGAAAGTATGAAACAGAAAGCAAAAGGGACACTAGCTGTTGCAGTTCCACATCAAGATGTACTTATTTTTGCTGATCTAATCAATAATACAGGTTATGATGTGCTAGGACAAATGGTGTTTCAATTTTTCACTCAAGGACGAAATCCGATAACAGCACTTCCTTTTATTTATGAAAATGGCGAGTTAGAACCGACATTTATCCTTGCTCAACGAAAGCCTAAACACTAAAAATGTATTAAAAAATATGAAAAATGTAATATCTTTCACTACCACTAGAGATTTCTAGTGGTTTTTGCGTTAAAATGAATAGACTAGCAAAATATTAATTTTTTGCCAAAAAAGTACTACCCTTTAAAAAGTAGGTGAAAAAGTGGTTTCCAAACATACGAAATGGTTACGCAAAATCCAAGAGTGGTTTTTGGGTAAAGAAGAGACATCGACGGTGGAACCAAACAGAAGAAATTCTCATTACGGGCGGTTAGAAGCCGATGATAGGCCAACTGAAATGAGAGTCGTTCATCAGTACCCAAAACAAGGGAAATTTCGCTTTCCGGTGATAGAAGATGAGCCAGAAGTAGTTCAGTCGAAAAAGAAAGGTTATGAAACAAAGAATGACAAACAAAGTAAGTCAGTAGAAAAAACAAGAGTTGATTCTACATATCAAGGTTCAAGAGAAGAGGACAAAAGCTCAAACGAAAAAAAACGTGAATTGTTTACAAATAGTCAATTTAAGCCGACGGCCATTCCGTCTCCTGTCTATGGATTTAAACAACGAGAAAAAAAGTATGTAGCACCAATAGTAGAAGATTTTCAAGTAATTGAGACTTCTTCCAAAGAAGACTTTCTCAAGCCACCGGCAAAGTCAGGAGAGTTGAGTGGTTATCAAATTGACCAAAAAGGTGGGATTACAAATGATGAATATGAGGTTGCAGCAACGATTGAGTTAGACACTCAAGAAAATGGAGATCTGAATCTTCTTCCTAGACAACAACTAGCTGATGAATTTTTAAGTAGAGAAACAGAGCTTACTCAAGGACAGGAGGAAGCTATTGAAAAGCTTATGAAGCAGCAGGAACCGGAGGAAATCTACGAAGAACTCGAGCATCAGCCGGAGTCAGAGGAAGTCTACGAAGAACACGAGCATCAGCCGGAGTCAGAGGAAGTCTACGAAGAGCCAGAGCATCAGCCGGAGTCAGAGGAAATCTACGAAGAACACGAGCATCAACCGGAGTCAGAGGAAATCTACGAAGAACACGAGCATCAACCGGAGTCAGAGGAAATCTACGAAGAACTCGAGCATCAACCGAAGTCAGAGGAAATCTACGAAGAACTCGAGCATCAGCCGGAGTCAAAGGAAGTCTACGAAGAGCCAGAGCACCAAACGGTGTCGGAGAAAGTCTACGAAGAACCTCCACAGCAACCAGACCTAGAACAAGAAAAGGTAGGTTTTCAACCGCATCAAGAAGTGGCTAATGGAGTGGATAAAGAAATACCTTCAAAAACCCAAATACAACAAGAGAAAGTTAGAAAACCTCAAAGTGAACAGGTACCTATGAATAAAAAGCAAGAAGAACCTATTAGAAAAAATACTAAGACGTTTCCATTTAATGTGCTCATGCTGCCACAAGATCGACTAGATAAGCAAAGAAAAGCTTCAAATGTAGAGAAGGTAAGTTATTATTTTCCACCGATCCATATGCTAAACATACCACCACGTCAAGAGGAAGAAGATTCAGCTTGGTTAAATGAACAAGGAGAGATTTTAGAATCGACATTGCAAAATTTTAATGTCTCGGCCAAAGTCATTCATGTCACAAAAGGCCCTTCGGTGACCAGATTTGAAATTCAGCCGGCTCCTGGGGTAAAAGTTAGTAAAATTACTAGCTTAACCGATGATATAAAACTGTGTTTAGCTGCAAAGGATATTCGTATGGAGGCGCCGATCCCTGGGAAACATGCGATTGGTATAGAAGTTCCTAATATGAAGAGTGACCCTGTATTTTTACGTGAAATCTTACGCCGTGGAGTATTCCAAAAGGGCTCTCCGCTTACAGTAGCTTTAGGCTTAGATATTTCTGGGCAACCTATCGTGACCGATTTAGCAAAGATGCCACATGGTCTTGTAGCAGGAGCAACGGGTTCTGGTAAAAGTGTGTGTATTAATTCGATCCTTATAAGTCTTTTATATAAAGCGACACCGGATCAAGTGAAGCTATTATTAGTTGATCCAAAAATGGTAGAGTTAGCACCGTATAACGAATTACCTCACTTAGTGACACCTGTGATTACAGATGCGAAACAAGCTACTGCAGCCTTAAAATGGGTTGTAGCTGAAATGGAACGGCGTTATGAGTTGTTCTCTCAGCAAGGAGTTCGAGATATAGGAAGGTATAACGATCTATATTCTGAACATCCAGAAAAACCAGCCCTTCCGTACATTGTCGTCGTTATTGATGAGTTAGCAGACTTAATGATGGTTTCTCCTCAAGATGTAGAAGAGGCGATTTGTCGGATTGCTCAAAAAGCAAGAGCTTGTGGCATCCATTTATTATTAGCGACTCAGCGTCCATCTGTGGATGTTATTACAGGATTGATTAAAGCGAACATTCCAACACGAATTGCATTTTCAGTATCTTCTCAAGTCGATTCACGGACAATCATTGATATGAATGGTGCAGAACGACTACTAGGAAAAGGTGATATGCTATTTCATGAAAATGGAACAGCTAAGCCTATTCGGGTTCAAGGTACATTTGTTTCCGATGAGGAAATTGAAAGGGTCATTGAATTTGTAAAAAAGCAACGAAAACCACAGTATTTAATTGAAAATGAGCATCTAAATAAAGGACAAGAAATAGATGGACAAGAAGATGATTTATTTGAAGAAGCTTGCTATTTTGTTATTGAGCAAGATGGGGCTTCGGCTTCTAGTCTACAAAGACGTTTCCGAGTTGGTTATAACAGAGCTGCAAGGTTAATTGATATGATGGAGGCAAAAGGAATTGTCTCTGAAGCAATGGGAAGTAAACCGCGCCATATTCTCATGTCTGTAACGGAATTCGAAGAGAATATATTAGCGACTACAAACGAGTAAATCTTGTTTTCTTACAGAAGGTTATATATATTATAAGAAAAGCAAAAGCTGCTAGACAAGAAAAGATAAACGGTCCTGTATGGATGAGATCCTCCAATCAAGGGAAGCATAAACTAAAAATGTGTTTTACAGGAAATAGGTCCAAGGAGATTAATATGAAAGAAATCGAACTTAAGTTACAAGGAAAAATAAAACGATTGACAAACAAAACCTTCAAATTTGATGAACGTGTAAAAGAAGGTTGGTTTTCTGCGGTATATTTCTTGAAAACTCGTGAAATCGTGGAAAAGCATAAACCAAACAATACTGTTACCATGCAATTTTTTCAAAAAACAAATGCAGTCCTATGTGGAACTGATGAAGTAATTGCACTGATAAAAACATTTGCAAAGGACCCAGATAGCCTAGAAATTCATTCTCTAAAAGATGGCGATAAAATCAAACCATTTGAAACGGTTTTGACAATTACAGGACCATACCAAAACTTTGGGTATTTAGAGGGAATTATTGATGGGATTTTTGCACGAAGAACGTCAGTGGCAACGAACGTGTATAATGTCGTTAAATCGGCAAGGAAATCCGGGATTCAAAAGCCAGTCATCTTCATGGGAGATCGAGATGATCACTTTACTCAACAAGCTGGTGATGGATATGCTGCTTATATTGGAGGTTCAAAAGCACAAGCGACCCATGCTATGCATGAGTGGTGGGGTAAAAAAGGAATGGGAACGATGCCGCATGCACTTATTCAATTATTTGAAGGTGACGTAGTCGCTGCAACCCATGCCTATAAAGAGACATTTCCCGAAGATGATTTAATGTCACTTGTCGATTATAATAATGACGTTATTACAGACTCTTTAAAAGTAGCAAGAGAATTTGGAGACCAGTTAAAAGGGGTTCGTGTCGATACGTCACGTACGATGGTCGATAAGTATTTTTGTCGTAATCCTGAAGTAATGGGTTCATTTGACCCACGAGGAGCCAACCCTGAGCTACTTTTTGCACTGCGAAAGGCACTTGATAAAGAAGGCTATACTCATGTGAAAATTATTGCTACTGGTGGATTTACAGCGAAACGGATTGCAGAATATGAGGACTTAAATGTCCCAGTGGATATTTATGGTGTTGGAAGTAGTTTATTAAAAATTAATATCGGCTTCACGGGGGATAACGTAATTCTAAATGGAAAAAGTGAGGCCAAAGCGGGGAGACAATTTAGAGAAAACCCTCGTCTCGAGCTTGTAGAATAATACACCCTCGAGGTCAAATAACTCCTCAGATAAAAGTCAAAAAACGGACTTTTCATCTGGAGGACCATTTGCTTGTCGGAGCTAAACAAGCACCTTCCGCTTTTCAATTGACCTGTCGTAAATGACGGGTCTTTTTTTAGAGGGTGGGCATATACTGTCTGATGTAGGAGAAAATGTGGTCATAGACCTATTTTTTTAGATGCTTTCATTTGATAGTTTTTCTATTCGCTTGTTTCTGTTATAATAAATCTTTGTATGACGTATCCTAATTAAAAATATTTATTCCCCAATTTAGTGGAATTTTCATACATAAGTAGTAATAGTGCTTTTTAATGGAAAAGATATCATCATTTATTTGGAGGTCCAGTCAATGACTGTTTACCATTTTATTGGAATTAAAGGATCGGGAATGAGTGCATTGGCCCAGGTCATGCATGATATGAATTATACTGTTCAAGGTTCTGATGTTGACAAAGTCTTTTTTACACAAAAACCGTTGGAAGAAAAAGGTATACCAATTTTTTCATTTAATGCAGAAAACATTGAGGAAGGGCAGATTGTAATCGCTTCTGCTGCTTATAAAGATGATCATGTAGAAATTAAACGAGCTAAGGAAATTGGGCTTGAGGTTTATCCCTACCCCACTTTTTTAGGAGAATTTATAAAAAAATTTACGAGCATTGCTGTAACTGGCGCTCATGGTAAAACGTCGACAACTGGACTATTAGCACATGTTTTGGGAGAGGCGCAACCAACCTCCTTTTTAATTGGTGACGGTACGGGCAAGGGAGCCCAAGATAGCAAGTATTTTGTATTTGAAGCATGTGAGTACCGGAGACATTTTTTAAATTATACACCTGATTATTGTATTATGACGAATATTGATTTTGATCATCCCGATTACTTCAAAGACGTTGATGATGTGTATTCAGCCTTTCAAGAAATGGCTATGCAAGTAAATAAGGCGATTGTAGCTTGCGGTGACGATCAATATTTACAGGAAATTCATGCAAATGTACCGGTTGTTTTTTATGGTTTCGGCGAACATAATGATTTTCAAGGAAGAAATGTGCAAGTGACAGATTCAGGGCTTTCATTTGATGTTTTTGTCAGAAATAACATCTACGGTACTTTTACGATCCCTGGATATGGAAAACATAATGTTCTTAATGCTTTGGCCGTGATTGCGTTATGTCATTATGAAAATGTACCAGCTGAAGTATTAAAGGAACACCTAGCAACTTTTCAAGGTGTAAAGCGTAGATTTAGCGAAACATTTATAAATGAACAAGTGTTGATAGATGATTATGCTCATCACCCAACTGAAATTTATGCGACAATTGATGCATCAAGGCAAAAATATAAAGAAAAAGAAATTGTAGCCATTTTTCAACCACACACATTTACTAGAACGAAAGCGTTTTTAAATGAATTTGCTAATAGTTTGAATGAAGCAGATAAAGTTTACTTATGTGATATATTCGGTTCAGCTCGTGAAGACAAAGGAAGTTTAACAATTGATGACTTAAAGGAATTAATTCCTAATAGTGAAGTTATCGATGAAAGTGAAGTTGAAAAGCTCAAAATGCACGAAAATGGCGTTTTATTATTTATGGGTGCTGGTGACATTCAAAAGTTTCAAAATGCGTATGAAGAGGCAATTAAATAAGTCTAGTACTAAAGCAGAAGACGAGGAGGACCTCAGCAGCTTCTGCTTTTTTGACTGCACCTGTCTTCAATTATTTAAGAATGTTGGAGACAGTTTCTAATAAAGCAAGTAATACGTAAAAAGGTTACTTAAGGTTTTCTGGATTTAGCGCTTCTAACTCAGGGATAACAAAGCGACCGTCTTTACGGATGAGGACATCGTCAAAGTACATTTCTCCGCCACCATATTCAGGGCGTTGGATCATGACTAAGTCCCAATGGATCGCAGAATAGTTATCATTATAAGCGTCATCGTAACATTGCCCTGGTGTGAAATGGAAGCTACCATCAATCTTTTCGTCGAAGAGGATGTCCTTCATAGGATGAAGGATATAAGGGTTTACACCAATGGCGAACTCTCCAACAAAGCGAGCGCCTTCGTCTGTATCAAGAATTTTGTTAATTCTTTCATTGTCATTTGAAGATGCTTCAACAATTTTACCACCCTTAAATGTAAACTGGACGTTATCAAACGTAAAACTCTGATATGGTGAGGGTGTATTAAATGAAATCGTACCGTTTACTGAGTCTTTAACGGGTGCTGTATACACTTCTCCATCTGGGATATTCATATGGCCGGCGCATTTAATTGCTGGAATGCCTTTAATGGAGAAGGTCAAGTCTGTTCCTTGACCTTTAATTTGTACTTTATCCGTTCTGTTCATTAAATCAACAAGTGCATCCATTGCTTTGTCCATTTTCCCATAATCTAAATTACACACATCAAAATAAAAATCCTCAAAACTTTCCGTACTCATATTCGCTAATTGTGCCATTGATGAGGAAGGGTAGCGCAGTACACACCATTTTGTTTTAGGAACTCGTATTTCTCTGTGAACTTTGGTGCCAACGGTTTTACTATGTATTGCCATTTTTTCAGAGGGAACATCACTTAACTCAGAGATGTTATCACCCGCACGTAAGCCGATATACGCATCCATTTCTTTCATCACATTTGCTTCAAATTGTGCCGTTAATGCTTGCTGTTCTTCTGATGCATTCATTAGGATCGCCCGATCGACATGATGATCTTTTAAAGTAACGAAAGGCAAACCACCTGCTTCGTACGCCTCTTGAACAAGGGCGTTCACTAATTCTTTTTGTAGCCCGAAATTCTCTATTAATATTTTTTCACCTTTTTGAAGGCGTACAGAGTAATTAATAAGATTTTTGGCTAAAGTTGTAATCCTTGGATCTCTCATGGAAGTTTCCCCCTAATTAATCGATTGCTTTATCTTATTGTATACGATTCAACGGAATTATAGTAGCAGTGAGCTTAATTATTAAGTTTGTGAGTGAAGCTATATTTTAAATAGGCTCTATTCTCAAAGAGTGTTGCTTTTAGCTTTTGGACCGTAAGCCAAGCGGATGCTTGGCTCTTCACGCATAGCGTGAAGGTTTTGAAAATAAAACAGCCTTTAAATAAATGAAGGAAAATCTTACTTCATGTAGAAGTTATTATCAAGTCTCCGTTTAAAAATACTTCTAAGTGGGTAAATAGCATGATGTAGGGAGGTGGAGAAAAAACAATGATTATCGTTTACATAAGTGTAGCAGTTGTAGCAATAGCCTTTTTCATATTAGTCATTTACCTTATCCAAACGCTGAAGTCCGCTACGAAGACATTGAATAATGTGGCGGATACTGTTAGTAGTTTAGAAAAGCAATTACAAGGAGTTACAAGAGAGACCGAACATTTACTCCAGAAGACAAATCGACTTGCAGATGACATACATGACAAATCACAAGCCTTGAATACGATGTTTGACTCGGCAAAAGAATTAGGTCAATCGGTGCAAACCGTCAATAACTCTTTAAAAAAAGTATCAAACACTGTTGCAAGGCAATCCGATCAACAATCCGCTCAAGTTGCTCAAGTTGTTCAATGGGGAAATGCAGCCATTGACTTATATTCGAAGTGGAAAGAAAAAAAGCAACAACATCCTAATGATGTTAATTCATAAAAGGAGGAATTTGATATGGGTGATATGAATACGAAAGATTTTTTAATCGGCTCTTTAATTGGTGGAATTGTAGGTGCTTCAGCAGCTCTTCTTCTGGCTCCAAAATCTGGTAAGGAGCTTCGTACTGAAATTAATGAACAAGCACAAATGGCAAAGGAAAGAACGACGAAATTAACGAACTCAGCCTATGAAAGAGGAAATGAATGGGCATCACTAGCGAAAGAAAAATCGTCTAACCTTGCCAAAACCGTATCAGAGCAATCTTCTCAAGTCGTGGATAAAGTTAAGGAAGTTACAAAAAATATTAAGAATGATGTAGAGGATGCAAATAGCTCTGCTGAAGACTTGGTAGCAGATGTATCTGATCAAGTGACTGAAAGTAGCGAAGACCTAAAAGAAAATATTCAACAAGAAGTAGAAAACATGCATAATACCATTACAGAAGAAACAGAAAAACGAAGAGAAGCAGCGGAGCAAGTATAAAGGAGCAAATATCCAAATGCAGAAAGTAAATACAATCGAAGAGTTCACACAATTATTAAATGAGAATGATAAATTATTTTTATTGAAAAATAGCACAACTTGTCCAGTAAGTCATGAGGCTTATAAGGAATTTACAAAATTTGCTGAAGCAGAGCCTGGTGGAACGTTTTTTTACTTAAACGTTCAAGAAGCACGTCCTTTATCAAATGCTATTGCAGAACAATTTGAAGTCAAACATGAATCTCCACAAGCTCTATTATATTCAGGTGGAAAAATCGTTTGGCATGCCTCCCACTGGAATGTGACAGCTTCTAAATTGAAGGCGGAATGGAATAAACTTTAATATCGCTAAAAAGAGTGCAGTAAAATATCAGTTCTATCAACACTTGTTATAGTAAGACCGCATAAACTTATGTGGTCTTGCCAAATGAAGCAAAATAAACATGAAATAATCGCATTGGAAGTTTCAATCCAATGCGATTTTTCATGTTCATATAATTGTTATTTTTATTTTTATTCTGCATTAAATGACTTAAAACGAACGAAGCGAACCTCAAGCTTATCCCCACTATAAATGGTTTCACTAAAAGAAGCGTCTATACCGTTTTTGAGGACGACTACTCGTTGATTAGGTTGTGGAACAATATCAAAGTCAACGTACCGAAAAATATCTTGAAAAATAAACGGTTCATGGTCTGAAGTAGAAAGAGATAAAGATTCACCTAGCACTAAAGGAGCATCATTTTCTATAGGTTTTGTTCCTCGCATGACTCTAACGGAAGACTTGACTAGCTGAACAGGGTCACCATTAAAAAAAATGGAAATTGATTGTTCAGTTGTGCCGTTCAAGCTTGCGAGTAGGTCTGATGTTGTTACATGATTTTGAACTATAGAAATGTTCAATAGATCCCCACTCTTTATAGACGAATGTAAGCTAGCTGCTGTACCATTTATGGTGATTGTGCTCTTAGGTGGTATTGTTACTTTATTACCATCGACATAAACGTAAAACGGTGTAAGAGACGTCATTTCATCTACGTAATGGAGAGTAGTCAGAACATCTTTAACGGTCTTTGGTAGTTGAATGGATAAATCATCTCGTTCATGTAGCCATTCTTCACGATTAGCCCGTCGTCCGTTTTTTAAAATACACGCAGTTACTGAAATAGGCTGATTGTTGAGCGTTATATTTACAGATGGTATGTCCTCGATAATGTCTGAGACTTTAGCAGTGGCAGCAGCACCATCTTTTCCTTTTTCAGTTGAAATTGTATCATTGGCTTCTAAAGGAGAGTCAAGCGATACTTTATCCCCATTTTTTAAAATGGTAGGTGGTTCCCCGTGAAATCCAGGAATCGTTACGAGCTGTCCGTTGACATAGATCATCATCGCACTTCCAGGTCTTCCATATAATTTTGATATTTCAACTCCAGCAGCAAGGAGCCCATCCCCGACCGTTAATTTTTTTACATCAAATACACGAATGGTCCGTCCGTTGACGGTAATACTTATGTATTCAATAGGGTTTTCTTTCGCAGCAATCGCTATTCCTATTGGTGTAACAAGTTCAGGACCAGCCTTCATTCCCTCTGTGGATGCTAGTGTTTTAATGGCATCTATCCCCCGGATGGCGACGCGGTTTTCTGGAAGGTGTAGTGCCTTTGCAATGTATGTTGTTAGACGTGGTGTCATACTCCCCCCACCAACTAACATGACTGCTTTAGGTGCTTTTCCGTTGAGCTCTAATATTTGGGCAGTAATTGAGCGGGCTAATTCAGTAATGGTTTCTTCAACTGCTTGTATTACTTCATCTCTATGAAATGTGGTTTCGAAGCCAAGAATATCGGTAACAGTTACTTCTTCTTTTTCAGATAATTGTCTTTTAATAAGTTCAGCATCAGGAAAATCAAGTAAGAAATGATCACTGATTGCTTCTGTTACCTCATCACCAGCAATTGGAACCATCCCATACGCTGTTACGGTTCCTTCATCCGTAATGGCAATATCAGAAGTTCCGGCACCAATATCGACGAGTGCTACATTTAACCTTCGCATGGATGGGGGTATCAGAACATTAATCGCGGCAATCGGTTCAAGTGTTAAAGCTTCTAGCTCTAAATCACTACGCTGTAAAGCTGCAAGTAAGGACTCAACAACGACTTTCGGTAAAAATGTTGCGATCACTTCAACAGTTGCCGTTTGACCTGATTGATCAAGAAGACTACCAATTTTTTCACCATCAAGTCGATAATCAAGAACAGAATAACCCACGCAATAATAATTAAAGCTTTCTTGATCTTGAAAGTCGTTTGCTAGTGAAAATTGTGCTTGCTGTACAGCACTTAATTCTAAGTGAAGAATATCATCCTGATTAACGAGATTCTTCCCAGCAATATTTAGCTCCACTTTGGCACGCTTTGTCTTTAACGATCGTCCTGCAGCTGCTACGCAAACTTTTTTTAATTTTCCGTGCTTTTCCTCTAATTGTGATTTTATTTTAATAATTAATTCAGAAACAGATAAGACATTATGAATTTGGCCATCTAACATTGCACGTTCAGAATGCTCTTTTGAAATAACATCGATCACTTGATAGTTATTTTTTTCCTCCTGTAAAAGGAGCCCAACGACAGATCGAGTTCCAATATCTAAAGCAAATATAGGTAAATTTTCAATTCTGTTCATATGTAACACCTTCTTAAAATGTATTTCATACACTATTAAATCAACATTTATACGCTTTTTTTAAATAATAAATTTCACTTTAGTGCTTAAAAGCGTTTAATCAATAAAGAAAAAAATCGTGACATATAGTAAAATATCGTATATAATAATCCCTAATCATTAGAAATGTACCATATTTCTTAAAACTTTGAAACATACAAGAAGGAGTGGGAGAGTTGAGTAACGAGCAGTTAGATAATTTAAGAGACAAGTTAGATGAGGTTAATTTACAGCTATTAGAGCTAATTAATGAGCGTGCCCGCTTAGTGCAAGAAATCGGTAAGGTAAAAAATAAGCAAGGTGTAAACCGATTTGATCCAGTTCGTGAGCGTAAAATGCTTGATTTAATTGCTGAAAATAATAATGGGCCGTTTGAGACATCAACATTACAGCATCTGTTTAAACAAATTTTCAAAGCAGGATTAGAGCTTCAAGAAGATGATAATCGCAAAGCACTACTTGTTTCTCGTAAAAAGCATCCTGAAGATACAATTATTGATATTAAAGGAGAACTCGTTGGTGATGGTCAGCAACGTTTAGTCATGGGACCATGTGCTGTTGAAAGCTACGAGCAGGTTGCTGCTGTTGCTAAGGCTATGAAAGAACAAGGCATGAAATTATTACGTGGTGGTGCGTTTAAACCTCGTACATCGCCGTATGATTTCCAAGGACTTGGACTTGAAGGTTTACAAATTTTAAAACGAGTAGCTGATGAATATGATATGGCTGTCATTAGTGAAATTGTTCGTCCTGAAGATATTGAAGTAGCAGTAGAATACATCGATGTTATCCAAATCGGTGCACGTAACATGCACAACTTTGAATTATTAAAAGCAGCAGGATCTGTTAATAAACCAGTCCTATTAAAGAGAGGTCTTTCTGCAACAATTGAGGAATTCATTAATGCTGCAGAATATATTATTTCAAAAGGTAATGGCAATATTATGCTTTGTGAGCGTGGAATTCGAACATACGAAAAAGCAACACGTAACACATTAGATATTTCTGCTGTACCAATTTTGAAACAAGAAACACACTTACCAGTATTAGTGGATGTTACTCACTCTACTGGACGTAGAGATTTATTACTTCCTACTGCAAAAGCTGCACTAGCAATTGGTGCTGATGCGGTTATGGCGGAAGTACACCCAGATCCTGCGGTAGCACTTTCAGACTCTGCTCAGCAGATGGATATCGGGCAGTTTAAGGAATTTGTAAGTAACCTTAGAGAGTCTGGACTTTACAAATTTTAATATTCAAAATAGCAAGCCTTCTACCATTGTTTTGTAGAAGGCTTTTTGTCGGAATAAAATTAGGTATAGGAAATATATGTTACGGACATTGCTAAAGATAGGATAATATACGTACATTAAGGAGACGTATCGACACTTTTCTACATAAAATAAGGAAATTCAAAAACTTTACTCAAAAATACTCATAATGTTGTCGATATAACTATTGTAAACAGATTGCGGAACCTCCTTAATGTATCGTATGATAACAATACAATTAAACCTAGTTATAAAAAGTTAATTAATATAGAGGAGGATCATCGTGAATACGACAATTTATGATGTAGCAAGAGAAGCAGGAGTATCAATGGCAACCGTTTCTCGTGTTGTGAATGGAAATCCAAATGTAAAACCAGCAACTCGAAAAAAAGTAATGGAGGCAATCGAGCAACTCGGTTACAGACCAAATGCAGTTGCTAGAGGGTTGGCTAGTAAAAAAACGACGACAGTCGGTGTAATTATCCCCGATATTTCAAGTATTTTCTTTGCGGAGTTAGCTCGTGGGATAGAAGATATTGCAACGATGTATAAATATAATATTATTCTTTGTAATTCAGATCAAAACAAAGACAAAGAAATTCGCCTCATTAATACATTACTAGAAAAGCAAGTGGATGGCATCGTCTTTATGGGAGGGCAAATTACAGAAGAACATGCTGCACAATTTAAGAACTCACCTGTTCCGGTTGTTTTAGCAGCTACGTTAGATTCAGAGAAAAAGATCCCGTCTGTTGTTATTGATTATCAACAAGCTGTTTTTGATGCCATCAATCATTTAATTTCGGAAGGCCATAAAAAAATTGGTATGCTTTCAGGTCCTCTTGAAGATCCGGTAAATGGGTACCAAAAGTTTGCAGGCTATCGCCAAGCCATTGAGGAAGCTGGATTAACATTTAATGAAGAATTGATAAAAATCGGGGATTATACGTATGACTCTGGTATTGAAGCAATGCAAAGCTTTTTAGAGATGGAAGAAAAGCCGTCTGCAATATTCGCATCTACCGATGAAATGGCATTAGGAATCATTCACGGGGCACAAGATAAAGGGTTTAATGTTCCGAATGATTTTGAAGTCATAGGCTTTGACAATACTCGTCTAGCAACAATGGTTCGTCCAACCTTAACGACGGTAGTACAACCTATGTATGATATCGGGGCTGTATCCATGCGATTACTAACAAAATTTATGAACAAAGAAGAAGTCACAGACCATATTGTCGTTCTGCCACATCGGATAGAGTTTAGAGATTCTACCGTTCATAAAGAAAGTTAAACATCGTCTTAAAGAGTAAGTTTAAAAAGGAGGACAAAAAGAGCCGAGAAGGTTGAGGCGGCGAAGGTTCGAGCAGCGCAGTGTATGTTTTTAATACATGAGCAGCACAGAAGCAAGCCAACGAAGAGATTCGACAGCTATTTTTCCTGGACTTTTTAAACATCGTCTTAAAGAGTAAGTGGTAGTGGGCAAAGATTAGGGAGAGGAATATGAAAAAGTTCGATATATTAACGGTTATAGGTATCTTTGTAGGGATTTTAGTGCTATTATTAGCCATTTTTTCTAATTCAGGTCCATCTGGTGTTGTGTTTTTTATCCAAATCGCATCAATATTAATTGTTTTTGGTGGTACATTAGCAGCTACAGTTATTAATTTTACGATTGCTGATGTAAAAGTTTTGCCAAAAGTGTTTATGGAAGCTTTCCGGCATGAAGATCATAACTTAAACCAATTAATAGAAACATTTGTTGAGCTATCAGGGAAAGCGAGACGTGAAGGTTTATTAGCTCTTGAGGCAGGGCTAGAAGAAGTAGAGGACCCATTTATTAAAAAGGGTGTTTTACTTGCGGTTGACGGAATTGAACCAGATGTCATCAAAGATATTATGATGGCTGAGGTTATTGCGATGGAAGAAAGACACCGAAAAGGACGAGCGATCATTGTAAAGATGGGAGAATATGCTCCTGCTTGGGGGATGATTGGAACGCTCATCGGTCTTGTACTTATGTTACAAAACTTAAATGATCCAGCTACTTTAGGGCCAAATATGGCTGTGGCATTATTAACGACTCTTTATGGGACAGTTTTAGCTAATTTAGTCTTTTTACCGATGGCTTCAAAACTTGAAAATAAAACGGAACAAGAAGTGTTTGTGAAGCAAATTATCGTTGAGGGAGTTATTGGTGTCCAATCAGGTCAGAACCCGAAAATATTAGAAGAAAAACTAAGTGCATTCATTCCAAAAGGAAAAAAAGCAAGTGAGAATGAAGAGACGAGTGGTTTAAATGTTGAATCGTAGACGTCGTCAAGAAGATAAAGGTGCTCCAAAATGGATGGTCACTTTTTCGGATTTAATGACTCTTATTCTAGTATTCTTCATTCTATTATTTTCGATGTCTGTCGTAGATGCTGAGAAATTCCGCGCAATCGCAGAATCCTTTCAACAACGTCAAGTTCTAGATTTCCTGCCTTCAGCCATTGAATTTGAAACTCCAAAAGAAGATAGAGGCGAACAACGAAGAGACCCCTTTGACGAAGGGAAATTTGGTGGAGAACAAGATGTAGATATGGATGAGCTCTTAGAAGAGGTTCAAGAATTTTTGGTAACCAATGATTTAAACGAATTGATATCAGCAACTCGTGATGATAGGGGAGTTGTTCTTGTACTTCAAGAGCGGACGTTATTTGAAACAGCTGAAGCTGATGTACTACCAGACGCGAGACCGTTTTTAGATAAAGTTGGGACATTACTTGCTGCGATACCTAATATGGTAAAAGTAGAAGGACATACGGACTCAAGACCAATTTCAACGTATCGTTATCCATCAAACTGGGAGTTATCCGGAGCTCGTGCAAGTAGTGTTATTCGTTATTTAGTCGATAATCATGACCTTGAAGCTAACCGATTTATTGCAACAGGATATGGTGATACTCGTCCAGTTGTACCAAATACAACTGTAGAAAATTTACAAACGAATCGCCGTGTCGTTATTGTAATTTCTGACCCTACCTACGAAACAGATGAAACATTCTAAGGGGACTCATTATTTTGAGTCGCCTTATTTTTTTGCAATCATCTGAAAAGCGTAAGCGCCCGTTTAGCGGCGTATGGACTGGAGCCCTCCGAATGAGATAAAGGAAACACGACGAAGCGTTAGAGAGGCGATGTTGACTTATCGTAAGGAGGAGAGCGAAGTCCACTAGACGCTGGGCGCTGCAGCTAGACAAGAAAAGCGTAAGCGCCCGTTTAGCGGCGTATGGACTGGAGCCCTCCGAATGAGATAAAGGAAACACGACGAAGCGTTAGAGAGGCGATGTTGACTTATCGTAAGGAGGAGAGCGAAGTCCACTAGACGCTGGGCGCTGCAGCTAGACAAGAAAAGCGTAAGCGCCCGTTTAGCGGCGTATGGACTGGAGCCCTCCGAATGAGATAAAGGAAACACGCCGAAGCGTTAGAGAGGCGATGTTGACTTATCGTAAGGAGGAGAGCGAAGTCCACTAGACGCTGGGCGCTGCAGCTAGACAAGAAAAGCGTAAGCGCCCGTTTAGCGGCGTATGGACTGGAGCCCTCCGAATGAGATAAAGGAAACACGCCGAAGCGTTAGAGAGGCGATGTTGACTTATCGTAAGGAGGAGAGCGAAGTCCACTAGACGCTGGGCGCTGCAGCTAGACAAGAAAAGCGTAAGCGCCCGTTTAGCGGCGTATGGACTGGAGCCCTCC
>NZ_JAFLJM010000010.1 GCF_017745675.1 Alkalihalobacillus sp. BA299 | reverse complement strand
GCGGAAATGCCTTGGTCAGATTTGCCGTGCATTGGAGCTTCAGAAGGCGAAGTGGTCACACTTCAACTGAGGAAGCGAAATGACACAAAAATCTAGGCATTGAAGCTGGACATTGAAAAGCGTTGAACTTGATCTAGCACATTATCCAGTTTTGAGAGAATCACTCTCAATAATTTAAGCAAGAAATTTGAGGCGGCAAGTTCACGAGTAGCGGAGTGTACGTTTGAAGGGTACATGAGCAACACAGTGGACGCAGTCAACGAAGAAATTCGCCGCTTATCAAAATTCGTAGAGTCTAGTGGCGATAGCGAAGAGGCCACACCCGTTCCCATGCCGAACACGGAAGTTAAGCTCTTCAGCGCCGATGGTAGTTGGGGGCTTCCCCCTGTGAGAGTAGGACGTCGCTAGGCATAAAGCACAATCCAATAGGGTTGTGCTTTTTTTAATACATAAAAAAAGGATGGCGAAATTCATTTAATGAGTAAACGAGGCGTAAATGTCATTCACTGTCCACGTACAAAATGAAAGATGAGCAAAAAGGGTATTATGGGATGGACCCCGAGCAAAGTCTACAGTCGGTTAGCTTCGCTACAACTGAAAATGAATATTTAAATGAATTTTCTAAGAAGACCCAAAAGATAAAGCTGAACTAACTTAATGATGTTTGTCGGCATAGAAAATGTGCTCAGCTGCCAATGTTTTTCCTATCCTCAAAAGGCCGTAGGAAAAGTTGGCTTGTCTTCGTTTATCTGTTGCAGATCCTGGGTTAAACAGTAGTATATCATTTACTTTTTTTAAAACAGGAATGTGTGAATGGCCAAAAATGATACAATCAACAACATCTTCTTTAAAGGCTGCTAACGCTCGCTTTTCTGTTGTTAATTTCTGTCCATGCCCATGAAAGACCCCAATTTTATAATTCCCAATTGGTAATATGAGTTTTTCTCCAAACCGCTGTTGAATTTCAAGGTCATCAACGTTTCCAGTTACTCCTTCTACTTTTGCATACTGAGCTAGTTCTTCGTACACGTCCATCGTTTGCCAATCCCCTGCATGAATAATTAAATCTGTATTTTGTAAATCTTCCACTAGTCGAGCCGGTAATTTTTTCGCTTTTTTAGGCATGTGTGTATCTGATATAACTATAATTTTCATCGTGGAAACTCCTTTATAAAAACGGTATAGCCATTTTTTATTAAAGTTTATCATAATAACCTGAAATAATTTATTTTTAGGAGCATAGAGCTGGTCAGACCTCATTGTTTTCGGTTTTTTGCCAAGATCTTATATTATTCTCGAAATTTACCAACTATATTTCATGTCCATAAAGAAAAATAATAACGTAAGAAATAAGCAGAAAAGGAGCTGACGATAATGAACAAAAGATATCTTTTGATTTCTATCATCGGATTCATGGTATTGCTTTTAATTGGATGTGGACAGTATGGTAGTAATGTTTTTGAAGCTGATCAAGGGGCACAAATACAAGGAGACGATGTGAGATATGGCCAGGTTTCGAGCCAAGAAACTACGATACCAAGTAAAGAGTATCCTCATACGAAACCTGTTCAAGTGCAACACGCAAAGTATGAGTTTATTGTTACAGATGGACATGAACAACATCAAGGAGGAAATGCTGCACAGTTAACTCGACAAGATATTGAGCGATTATTACCTAACGATATGGCGCGACTTCTTCCAGAAGGAGAACAATTATCTCATGAAGATATTGCAAAGCTGTTACCAGAAGGTGCTCAGTTAAGCCCTGAAGATATTCAACGACGTTTACGAGAAGGAGTTACACAGCAGCCAGGAGCACCGCAACAGACTGCGCCACAGCAGCCAGGTACTGCGCCGCAGCAACCTGATGCAACACCTCAACAGCCTCAGGAACCGACAGAACAACCTAAAGAAGAGCAAGCAACACCTACAAAGAATGAAAGAGCCGAAGGAATTAGTGAAATTGAACAGCAGGTGATTAACTTAACGAATGCAGAAAGAAGAAAAAATGGACTGTCTGATTTACAAGCAGATACTTCTTTAAGTAATGTGGCAAGAACAAAATCAAATGATATGCAGGAAAATAATTATTTTTCACATACGAGCCCTAAGTATGGCTCTCCGTTTGATATGATTAGAGACTTTGGTGTTGACTATAATGCAGCTGCTGAAAATATTGCACAAGGACAACAAACAGCAGAGCAAGTCGTACAAGCATGGATGAACAGTGCAGGCCACCGAGCTAATATTTTAAACGGAAACTTTACGCATATTGGAGTTGGACATAACAGTAATGGAAATTACTGGACACAGATGTTTATTAGCCGTTAAGTGAATATTAGCAAAAAGTGAACCTAATTGGGTTCACTTTTTGCTAGGATAGTACGAAAGCCACACCATGTTTCGGTTATTTTTGTGGATGAAGAAATAAGGTTTTTCCTCTATAATAAAGAGATGATTTTCGATTTAGGGGGAAGACATGAGTAAAATTGGATATATGTTTGTCGGAGCACTGTTTACGCTAATCATTTCATTTGGTTATGTCGTTTTTGCAGATAGCTTTAATTCTACAGAGTCTGTAATAGATCAAGATAAAGGGACTGTAAAAAATAATAACGAAGCTGAAGGTATTTCTACTTCCAGTGAAGTAGAAACAAACAAAGATGATCAAGAAATGTTTGAAGTCGTGAATGAAAATCCAGTGTATGTCCTAGCAAATCAGAACGAAAATGGACAAGATAGTAGCACTTTTAGTAAACAAGATGTTGTCCATTTACCTTCGCCTGAAGAAGAAGCAAAGGAAATACCAACAAAAGAGCTAAAGTACATGGAAAACGTAGTTGCACCATCTAATTTCTTAAAGGATATCGATAAACTTGAAATAGAAATTGAAAATGATCAAATTGAAATTGAGATTATGCAAGAACGTAAGAAGAAAGAGGTAAAGACTGAAGTTGAAATTGAACTAGAAAATGAAAAAACAAAATTGAATGGAGAAGAAGCAGAAGAATTTGTTGCACAACTGTTTGAATCTGTTGTGATTGAATCACAAGAGGACTTACAGCTTGCTGTAAAAAACATGCTAGCATCATATGGAGTGGATATCGATACCGTCGAAATGGAAATTAAAGTTAACACAAAGGATAAAGAATATGTATTCAAAAATCAGCCGTAGCTTCAATAATTGTTGATATAACAATAAATTATGAAAGCCCAAATCAATATGAGATTTGGGCTTCTAATGGATACGCTAATCCCCAGGTTTCTCCACGACAACCAGGACTACTTCCAATATAGCACCTTCTTTTTTATTACACTTCTATAGAAAGTCCTACCAAAATACATATTTCCTAAAAAAGTAAATAATAATATAGTATGATTAATTTGTTCTAATCAATAATAAGAACTAGAAAATGGCTAAAAAATTGCCCTAGTAAAAAAGTGTTTCTTAGAAGTGAGGGGTAAAAATGAAAGCTAGACGAAAAATGCCAATGTTCATTTATGTGTTAATAATCATCATTTTAATTTTATATATAATTATTCGCTAAATGAGAAACAAAAAAGGAACGGACTATTGACTTAGGGATCAGTAGTCCTTTTTGTTTTGAAGTGCATCTAGGAGAAACTTTTATTTATTCCGTTTATCTAGCACAGAAACCCAATAATTGAAGTTTCACTTTTTTGATCATTCTCATGTATAAAATGCCTTTTTGAATAAAAAATAACATGGTACTAAATGAATAAGGAGATGACTATGTGATAAAGAAAGTATTGCAGTGGTTTTTAATAACTGTTTTTTTGACGGGTTTTTTAGTTCAAACAAATATTGAAGCTAAGGCGAATGAAAAGCATGCTGATGAGGTCAATCAAGAGTGGTGGTTTAAAAAAGATAAAGACAACCCTAGACAAGTTGAAGGTTTGCCTAATCTAGAGGGTGGAGATGAAGAAGCGGTACGACGCCCAATCTCCAATATTGTTCTACAGCAGCAGTATCCAGATACAGTGATATTACGTGGTCCTGATACGGCAAATCGAGTAGCATTAACCTTTGATGACGGTCCTGATCCTCGCTATACTGAGCAAGTGTTAGATGTACTAGCCCAATATAATGTCCCTGCTACTTTTTTTGTAATGGGTGCTAGAGCAGAGGCGTATCCTGACATCGTTAGGCGGATGGTTAACGAAGGTCATATTGTCGGAAATCATAGTTATTGGCATCCAAACTTAGTAGATGGGGATATACCTACCCTTGAACACGAAGTCAACCAAACGGAGGAAGTGCTTAACAATATTATTGGGTACCGACCAAGTCTATTTCGTGCCCCATATGGATTTTTAGATAATCAAGCGGTTGAAAAATTAGCAGAAATGAACTATAACGTCATTGGCTGGTCGCTTGATACATTAGACTGGCGCGAACCACCACCAGAAGATATTGCCTTTAGTGTATTAAGTAATATTCATCCAGGGGCAATCGTTCTATTACATGATGGAGCAGAATGGGACGGAGATCGTACAAATACCGTACAATCTCTGCATCAGATCATACCTGAACTTCAGGAGTTAGGCTTCGAATTTGTTACAGTTCCAGAGCTATTAAACATTCCATATCAGAAGTAGCAGCAAAAAATAGGAAAGGAGTGCTTGGATTGTCCACTTCTAATCAACCTCATAAAACGTTTCCTGAACAGCATCAAAACCAACAACCAGGTATTGAATCGCAAATGAACCCGCATCCGACTGATGAAAATTATAGCTATCAAGGTTCTGGGAAATTGCAAAATAAAGTAGCAATTATTACTGGAGCCGATAGTGGAATCGGACGGGCCGTAGCGATTGGCTTTGCAAAAGAAGGAGCAGACGTAGTTAACGTGTACTTGAGCGAGCATTCGGATGCGGAAGAAACGAAGAAGCAAGTCGAAGAAGAAGGGCGCCGTTGTCTAAATATTGCTGGAGATTTAGGGGATGAAGCGTTTTGTCAGCAAGTTATTACAATGACGATCAATGAATTTAATCAACTTGACATACTAGTCAATAATGCAGCAGAACAGCATCCACAAACGGATTTTGAGAGCATCACTAGTGAGCAGTTAGAACAAACATTTCGAACAAATATCTTTTCATTTTTTTACTTAACAAAAGCGGCATTGCCACATTTAAAATCAGGAAGTTCCATTATTAATACAACTTCCGTTACGGCGTATAAAGGTCATGAAAAGCTGGTTGACTATTCTGCAACTAAAGGGGCAATTGTTACATTTACTCGTTCTCTTTCTCTTTCATTAATCAAAAAAAGGATTCGTGTCAATGGAGTTGCTCCTGGCCCAATCTGGACTCCGCTTATACCGTCTACCTTTACGCCAAAAGAAGTATCCGAATTCGGAAGCACGACACCGATGCAGCGCGCAGGTCAGCCGGTGGAACTGGCACCCGCGTACATTTATTTAGCAAGTGATGATTCCTCTTACATGTCTGGTCAAATTCTCCACCTCAATGGCGGTGTCATCGTAAATGGATAAAATTATTTTACTTTCATTATTGTATTAATGGGTGCAAGAGTTAAATAACAGAAGTTGTCGTTCTAAAACAAGAACAATTAGGTTTAGCATAACAACGATTTTTTTGTACATGGCATTTATTGAAATTACTTCTTTTTTGAAGCTTCTTACATTAGCCATTACAGGTTTAAGTAGTTGTTTTTGTCAAACTAAATTTAAAAAGAAGCTTCAGCTCAATGCTGGAGCTTCTTAGGATTATTTTTTAAACTTTTCCGGAAACTGTTTCACAACTCCCGAAGAGATAGCATCTGCCATTAAGATTATATGTGTAACCCCTTCATCAATCGAAACGATTCTCGCATCCCAATTTTTTTCTAAGCTCGCTGATAAGTCATTTGTTACTAATTCCAAATGCATATATAGTAATTTTTTTAGGTCTTCATTCTTTAAATGAGGGTTAGCACCACTAAGGAAAGCCGCTATATCATCAGCATTTCTATACCATTCTTTGTTTTGTTTATATACCATGTCTTCTTTCCTGTTTTTAGCTGCATCTACGATCTTGCCGGCAATAACAATATGCTCCTTAAACAAATCCGTAAGTTTGTTCCCGGCTTTCTCACCGTATAACGGCTTTACAGCATTACCGATATCCTCCTGATTTTTCAGAAGTCTCGACAGTACCTGCTTTTGATCCTCAGCTCCTGCTGTTGTTGCACTTGTAATATAATTACTTGTCCACAATACATGATCAATCCAAAGTCTCCGAAATTCATTTTTGAACTTTACCTCTGATTGGCTCATACATTGTTCCTGTGTTTTAGCTTCGGCACTAATTGACCCAGCTAACATGTTTAGAAGACATAATAAAGTCAATCCCATCAACAATAATTTTTTCATCAAACCTGCTCCTTCCAAAATGAAAAGTTTCTTTCTTATTATTGGTATAGGGGATTTTTTCATTCCTCAAAGTGTAAGAGTTACTTGAATAGGAGAAAGACATGGGAAGGTTACCTTTTGATTAACTTTGAATTATCATTGTTTTTTTAGTAAAAGAATATTATTTTTTTACAAGAACAAAAAAGTGATGAAACCAAACCTTATTATATAAACAACAAGGTAAAAAGTGCCTTAATTGAATATATAAACTTAGCTAAATTAAAAGCAGAAGATTACCTTTTCAAGTCACAGAAAAATAACCAACCAATAACTCGCCAACAAGCCTATCGAATTATTAATACTGTCGCTAGAGAAGTTGGCATTTCTAAAAAAATAGGTACACATACATTACGGAAAACATTTGGATACCATGCATACAGTAAGGGAATTGCAATTTCTTTATTACAGTCTATCTTTAATCATTCTTCTCGTGATTCAATGAAGGATTTGCATGGATGATGCAAATTTTAATGTTTATTATTTTGGGCTTATTAGTATTCCCTTCACAATTCCTATCAATAGATATTATCCTTAGAGGTCTCTTGCTTTCTATTATTCTAATTTTCATTGCTCGTCCTGTTGCTGTTTTCCTCTCGACTGTAAAAATGGGATTCGATTTAAAAGAAAAAGTTTTTCTTTCTTGGGCAGGATTAAAAGGGGCAGTTCCAATTGTACTCGCCACGTTCCCAATGACAATGGGACTTGAAAATAGTCAGTTATTTTTTAATGTTGTATTTTTCGTAGTATTAACTTCAGCTTTGATTCAAGGTTCAACAATTTCCTTTATTGCTAAGAAATTAAACTTAAATGGTCCGAGGAAAGTGGAAGCACCTCATTCTTTGGAACTCGTTTCTATTGGAAAAGCAAACGCTGAGATTATTGAATTTGTTGTAAATGAGCAGGCAATTATTACAGGGCAAAAGTTAAAAGAAATAACATTCCCTAATGATGTTCTAATAAGTGCGATTATCCGCACTGGTGATTTAGTAACCCCACATGGAGAAACAAAAGTTCAGCCAGGAGATATTCTTTATATTCTTGTATCAAAACAAAGAAAAAAAGAATTGAAATGTTTTTTGAATAAAAGTAAGGAAGCTGTTATTCCGTCAATTTAAGAAGTAACGGGTGTAAGAGTGTAAGAAGGGCTGCTGGTTGGCAGCTCCTATTCTTGTTGTGCTAAGGAGGCGTTAGTAGAATAAGAAAGGACATAACATATTTTATATGACTATAATGTTATATAATTTAATTTATCTAATCTTTATTTAATTTAGGTCTTGATAATTATTTATTCAAAATAGCTTTTTTTATAGGGGCTATTTCTTTAATGAAGGTTTTTGTAACTGAATCATTATTATAAAAGAGCTTATTTATAACTTGAATCTTCTGAAAAAACAGTATACTATAGTTTTAGATACTGACCGGTTGGTATAGTGTTAGAAGTTTATATACTACGGTAAGGCTTCTTGTTATGTTTTGTAAACGCTTTCTATATTTATTATCAAACGTTTGAAAGGGTGTATGCAAAAAATGGGGAAATCTTTTGAAAAAGTGATGTCACTAGATAATTTGATGCCAAAATTTGATTCAGTGGAAGAGGAAAGGGTCTATTTAAAGCAACGGTTAGCAGCTGCGTTTCGACTTTTTTCAAAATTCGGATTTGATGAAGGGGTAGCTGGACATATTACTGTACGCGATCCGGAACAAAAAGATCATTTTTGGGTAAACCCGTTTGGCATGCATTTTAGCCAAATTAAAGCATCAGACTTAATACTTTGTAATCACGATGGTGATGTAGTGGAAGGAAATCGTCCAGTCAATCGGGCAGCATTTGCGATTCATTCTCAAATCCATGCGGCACGTCCTGATGTGATCGCAGCTGCACATGCTCACTCTATCTACGGTAAAACATGGTCAGCTCTTGGTCGATTACTTGATCCGCTTACACAAGATTCGTGTGCATTTTATGATGATCACGTGTTATTTGATGATTACACAGGAGTCGTATTAGATACAGAGGAAGGAAAACGAATTGCCGAAGTACTTAAAAATCATAAGGCTGCGATTTTAAGAAATCACGGCATGTTAACGGTTGGTCGATCAGTAGATGAAGCGGCGTGGTGGTTTATTACAATGGAGCGTTCATGTCAAGCTCAGCTAATGGCAGAAGCTGCTGGAGCCCCTGTTTTAATTAATAGTGAATATGCTAAGCTGACGAGTACGCAAGTAGGCTCTGAAATAGCGGGATGGTTTAGCTTTCAACCACTTTGGGATCGAATTGTAAAAGAGCAACCTGATCTAGTGGATTAAACGATTGCTAGTTTAATAGTAAGAGGAGATTTTTACTGTTAATAGAGCTAAATTAATAAGTAAAATTTTTCCTGTATTATCCCTCTTGAAAGGTCAAAGAAAGTCAGATATAATAAAAATACAAAGTAACTAATCCAACCCCATTACACATGGGGTTTTATAAGAAATAAAAGGTCAAATATAGTCAAAGTCAAAAATTGAATTTTAAATCCAAACCTAAGAGGAGGTAGTTAAAATGTTATGTCAAAAATGTAAAGTGAATCAAGCAAATATTAAATTGAGTGTTATGGTTAACCAACAACATCAACAAGTTCATTTATGCTCTAAGTGTTACAACGAATCGTATTCATCACTTGGAGCGAACACTTTAAACTTCAATGATTATTTTAACGATTTCTTTTCAGCTGCAAGTCCATTCCAAAATGGCGGGCATAAGCAAACGGTGAAACAAATGCCGCCTCAGCAAGCAGGTGGGAACAGCTTTTTAGATCAAAACGGACGAAATTTAACTCAAGAAGCAAAAGAAGGCAGAATTGATGCGGTTATTGGTCGAGATAAAGAAATTGAGCGCACAATTGAAATTTTAAATCGCCGTAACAAAAATAACCCTGTACTAATTGGGGAAGCAGGAGTTGGTAAAACAGCGATTGCAGAAGGTTTTGCACTGAAGATTGTCGAAGGTCAAGTGCCAGCTAAATTAAAAAACAAACAAATATACACACTAGACTTGAACGCACTCGTTGCGGGTACGAGCTATCGCGGTCAGTTTGAAGAAAAAATGAAAGAACTCATTACTGAATTACAGCAACGAGAAGATGTTATATTGTTCATTGATGAATTGCATATGATGGTTGGTGCAGGAAGCTCTTCAGAAGGATCAATGGATGCAGGAAATATTCTAAAGCCAGCATTAGCTCGTGGTGACTTGCAAATCATTGGTGCAACAACACTAAAAGAGTATCGAATGATCGAAAAAGATCCAGCCCTAGAGCGTCGTTTCCAGCCTGTAATTGTTAAAGAACCGACAGAGGAGGAAGCGTTTGAAATTTTAAAAGGAATTCGTCCAACCTATGAAAAATATCATAATGTAAAATACTCTGACGACGTCCTAAAAGCTTGTGTGACGCTTTCGAAGCGTTATATCCAAGACCGCTTCTTACCTGATAAAGCCATTGACTTATTAGATGAAGCAGGCTCTAAGCTAAACCTCTCACAAGAGGAAACGGATAAAGGTCATATGCAGCAACGATTAAAAGAGATTGAACATCAAAAACAATTGGCTACACAACAAGAATTATATGAAAAAGCAGCAAAGCTTCGTGATGAAGAATTAGAAATCAAAGCTAAGCTAGCGAATGAACAAACGAAGGAACCAACTACAGAAGTGACAGTAGAGAACATTCAAGAAATTATCGAAAAAAGTACAGGTATCCCTGTGAGAAAACTGCAAAAAGATGAGCAATCGAAAATGAAAGATTTACCGAAAAGACTTGCGGAAAGAGTCATTGGGCAAGAACAAGCGATCGAGCAAGTTGCTAACGCGGTTATGAGAGCTCGTGTAGGATTAAAACCGAAGCATCGCCCAACAGCTTCATTCCTGTTTGTTGGACCTACGGGTACAGGAAAAACCGAGCTGACGAAGACACTTGCCAAGGAGCTGTTCGGAAGTAAAGATTCAATGATCCGCTTAGACATGAGTGAATATATGGAAAAACACTCTGTTTCTAAATTAATTGGTTCACCTCCAGGCTATGTTGGCCATGATGAAGCAGGGCAATTAACTGAACAGGTTCGTAGAAATCCTTATTCTATCGTTCTACTAGATGAAATTGAAAAAGCACACCCAGATGTCATGAACGTTTTCCTTCAAATCATGGAAGACGGTCGACTCACAGATAGCCAAGGAAGAGTTGTGAATTTTAATGAGACAGTTATCATCATGACGTCAAACGCTGGGGTAACGGATAAGAAAAAACCTGCGATCGGCTTTGGTTCAACTTCAACTGAAGCAGAAACGACGACTCAACTCGAAATACTCAAACATTATTTTAAACCAGAATTCTTAAACCGAATTGACTCAATTATTGAGTTTAAGCATTTGACCAAAGAAAACCTTGTACAAATTGTTGATATTATGCTTGATGAGCTAAAAGGATCGTTACAAGAACAAGGCATTTTAATCGATGTAACAAAAGAAGCAAAAGACAAAATCGCAGAACTTGGATACCACCCAGAATTCGGGGCAAGACCATTACGTCGTGTAATCCAAGATCAAATTGAAAATCAAGTAACCCAATTATTGATTGAAAAAGAGCAAATCGAAAAAATTACTGTAAACGTTGAAGATAACCAAATTAAAGTAAGTGAATAAGGAAAGAGGCTGCCACGGCAGTCTCTTTTCTATACCTAAAGTCGTATAACTAGAAAACGTCATCCATAAGTTGTAAAATGAATATCTGAAAGTTTATAAAGTATGTAATAAAAGCGCATTTACATAAAATTTGTAGCTTCATATAGAAAAATTTGAGAGGTGAAATTAATGTCTCGAAAACAATTAAAGGATATTAAATATTCTGTATTAGACTTAGCTCCGATTGTCAGTGGAAGTACGGCAGCAGATTCTTTTAAAAAAAGTTTAGACCTTGCCCAGCATGTGGAAAAGTGGGGGTATCACCGCTTCTGGGTGGCTGAACATCATAATATGCCTGGCATTGCTAGTTCAGCAACATCGGTATTAATCGGATATATTGGAGCGGGTACGTCAACGATTCGCGTCGGGTCCGGTGGGATCATGCTCCCTAATCATGCTCCACTAGTCATTGCTGAACAATTTGGAACACTAGAGTCGATGTATCCAGGGCGTATTGATCTTGGGTTAGGACGTGCCCCTGGAAGTGACCAACATACAGCGTTTGCATTAAGGAGAGATTTACGAAGTGGTCATGATTTTCCGGAGCAACTAGATGAATTACGAGCATACTTTGACCCGAGTTCTGTTGCTGGCCAAATGCAAGTTCGGGCGGTACCAGGCGAAGGATTACATATTCCTATTTGGCTTCTTGGTTCAAGTGGATTTAGTGCACAACTGGCAGGGAAGCTCGGTTTACCTTTTGCATTTGCCAGCCATTTTTCTCCTGAGTATACGATCCCTGCACTGAACTTATACCGCGAAAGCTTCCAACCGTCAGATGTATTATCTGAACCGTACGTAATGGTAGGAGTGAATGTCATTGCTGCTGATACGAATGAAAAGGCTCGTTGGCTATCAACATCCCACCAACAGTCATTTCTTAGTCTCATCAGAAATCGCCCAAGTCAATTACAACCGCCGATTGAATCGATGGAACAGCTTTGGACAAGTACGGAGAAAATGGCGATTGAAAAACAATTAGGCTCATCGGTCGTAGGCAGTCCAAAAATGGTTAAAGCAAAACTCCAAAACTTTTTGGATGAAACGGGCGCTGATGAAATGATAATCAATAGTCATATCTACGATCACGAAGACCGGTTACGCTCTTATGAGATAGTTAAGGAAGTATGGAATGACGAGGAAAAATTTTCTAAATAAACTGAATGAAGAACAAAATATTTTTTAGGTATTTAGCACAAAACTTATAGACAGCTATAAGCAAGTTCAACATATAAAATAAAAAAAAGTACCAGGCGCCTATACTACTTTAAAATAGTAAAGGCGCCTGGACTTACGTTATGCTACATGGCTATTATCTTTCTTATTGTTTGTAAATATTTTTTGATCTAAAGCATATAAGTGACTACCACTAAGGATCAGTGCAACGGACATAGTGAAGAAAGCCAAATCAAGTTCATAGCCAGCCATTTGACCATTTCCTAAAAATCCAATCGGTAGTTTTACTGTAATAAAAGCTCCTAGCATTAGTAAAGCAAATAAACTAGCAATCACCCGTGTACCTAGTCCAAGGATAAGAGCGATACCACCGACTAATTCAATCGTTGCTACAACATAAGCTAAAAATTCAGGAAGACCAATACTACCAAACCAACCTGCGATATTGCCAATCCCACTTTGAAACTTATCAAGCCCATGAACAAAAAAGCTTAACCCTAACACTACACGTAAAATCAATAAACTCCACTCATATTTCTTTTCCATTTTTTACAACCTCCATTATATTTAATAAATTACTTACAAAAAGAAACCAAATAGTTAAAATAAAGAGCTACTCAAGTAGCTTCCTTAAAATTCAAAACATATATGGCTAATTGTCCCTAATTCGTAGCCACGATATAACAATTTTGGTGTTTTTTCTCCAGCTCTTCCAAGCCTCTTTTCGTGTCTAATTGACTAGCAATCCCGTTTACTTTTAACATTTCTTGAAGCTGTGAAGCGACTTCTGTTGAGCCTTTTGCTGGATATTTGATGGCATACAGTTCCTCGGAGAACCCACCAAAATCATAAATCGTCTCATAGGTGTTATCTATAGACGAGATCGTAGCAACATCGTTTTCCCAATGAGCGGTAAAAAGGACAATGGCTTTAGGTTTTCCAATTTCTTGCCCTAGCTTTTGCAGAAATTGAGTGTAATCATTGTTCTCTATCGCAAGTGTTGGCGCACCATGACTAATAAAATAAGACATTATATCTCCACCTCCTAGGGTTTAATTAAACTTATTATTAATCAATAAGTTACTTTTAGTAACCAGTTACTTTTCGTAATTAAATATATAATGTATAGTGCAGATTGTCAAGCCGCTTTTAAAAGAAGAAGGGATAGTTATCGATCGTGTGTTTAAAAAATGGGAGAATGCCTAATTGGCATTTTCCTTATTTTCTGTAAAGACTAACTGAAAAGGGAAGATGTTCCTTTTGTTGAGACATTATGTGGTTCACTTTTGACAATAAACTAAAAAATAGTATCTCTATGTTATAATAGCGCTGGAACATAAAGCTTTAGAAGAAAAAATTTGAATTAATACTTAATAATATTATAATTATTGAAATTATGTTTTTAACTAACAAGTAGATATTTGAAATATGTTAGGAATGATTCCATGAATTGGACTCCAAATCGGAATGAAAAAAAGCCAATCTATAAACAAATTGCGGAATATATTGAAGGTGAAATTTCTTTAGGGAATTATTCGCCTAATAGTGTTTTACCATCTGAAAGAGAATTAGCTAAGAGGCTTTCGGTTAATCGCAGTACAATTGTTGCAGCCTATGATGAGCTTCAATCAATTGGATTAGTGGATAGAGTAAAAGGTAGTGGAACAAAGGTTAGTGGAGATATTTGGGGCTTACTTAATAAAAGAATTCCTAATTGGAACAAGTATGTTGAAGATGGTTCATTTCTCCCGAATTTTCCTATTGTCCAGCGACTTCGTCAACAAACTCAGGAAAATGACATTATTAATTTAGTTAGTGGGGAATTATCTTCTGATTTGTTCCCAGCAGAAAAACTGCAACAAATAATAACTTCGGTTTCTTTTAGGGAACATTTGGGTTATGATCACCCCCAAGGAAACGAATTTTTAAGAAGTACAATAGCACTGCATGTAAAAAAATATAAAAATATTGACACGAGTCCGTCATCAATTCTGATCACATCAGGGGCTCAGCAAGCGCTACATCTTATTGTCCAAGGTTTACTCAAGCCTGGAGATTCAGTTGCAATTGAAGATCCATCCTACTGTTATTCTTTACCTTTATTTCATTCAGCAGGATTAAAAATTTATCATTTACCAGTTGATGAAAAGGGTATAGATCCAGAGGATTTAATAGATGTCCTTCGTAAACATCGGATTCGAATGGTCTTCGTTAATCCAGATTACCAAAATCCAACTGGTACGGTTCTCAGCGAAAATAGAAGAAAATACCTTCTTGAGTTATCAGCTAAATTTGGAATCCCGATTATAGAGGATGACCCCTATAGTTTAACTGCTTATAATGGAAAGGTGAACCCCACTCTTAAATCAATGGATTCAAACGGAAATGTGGAGGTTTTTTTATTTTTTTCGGAATATTTTTAGTCAATTGGAAGGTTATCTTAAGAAAGAGTAAGGATAGAGTAAAGGTAGCTTAAATAAAGTATACTAGTTTGTCTTAGCCTACAACTTATTAGAGGGATACAAGATTAGGCTAGCAAGTAGATTGAACCTTCGGATGAAGATATGGGATACTAAACTGAAGAAGGGTTTGGTTAAAGCAATGGGGACTGTTCAAAATATCACTAGAGAAGTAATGCTATCATTAGTTAGGCTTGGGTGTTTGACAAAATTTTGCGGTAAATGATTTGGTTCAATTCGTTCTTTCTCATCAACTAAAATGATTAACCTTTCAATAATATTTCTAAGTTGGCGAACATTTCCTTGCCAAGAGTGCTGGAGAAACAAATACATGACTTCTGGATCGTTTTCTGGAATTGGCGTTTTATATTTAATAGAAAATTCTTGTAAAAATAATTGAACGAGTTCTGGGATGTCTTCTTTCCGTTCTCTTAGTGGGGGAACCGCTATTGAGATGACGTTCAGACGATAAAATAAATCTTCGCGAAACCGACCATCCTCTATCATCCTATCTAAATCACGATGTGTTGCAGCGATAATTCGAACATCTGTAGGAATTGGTTCGGTACCACCGACTCGGTAATATTGCTTTTCCTGCAATACACGAAGTAGCTTCACTTGAACTTCTAACGGTATTTCCCCGATTTCGTCTAAAAAGACCGTTCCACCCCTAGCCGCATTAAATTTTCCTTTTTTTCCTCCTTTACTGCCCCAGTAAAAGCGCCTTGATCATATCCAAAGAGATCACTTTCAATTAATGCGGTCGATATGGCCCCGCAGTTAATCGCAACGAAAGGGCGGCTGCCCGGTGACTCGATTTATGAATCGCTTCTGCGAACAATTCCTTCCCGACGCCGCTTTCTCCTGTAATTAATACAGTCGCATCGGTTTTGACACTTTTTCGACGAGGTGAAGTGCATCTTGTAGTACAGTGCTTCTTCCTTTGATTTTATTAAACGGGGACAAAGACTGTTCGTTTTGCACATTTCGTTCCAATTCATGCAGTGATGCAGCAGTTGAAGATAATTCGTCATTCAATTTAACAATGTCAGTAATATTTCGCTCCACCGATATGCCGCCAACAACCTCATCATCTACTAGAATAGGAGACATGTTAATTAAGACATGAACGTCAGGCTTCGGTTGGTTGTATTTTTTTATAACCCCTTTTCTGTCATGAATCGTTGACATGAGAACAACGGACTCCGTTTCAAAAAACGTCGTTATCGATTTTCCTTGGACGTCCGCAACAGTTAACCCATACATTTCTTCGGCTTTTTGATTCCAAGAGCGAATTACACCGTTCTCATCTACAACTGTAATTGCATCATCGACTGAATGAAGTAATGTATTGTAGTAGGTTAATAGTAACTTCCACTGCTTCAACATTTCGTTCACTATCTGTTAATATGGAATCCAGCCGACGATTTCCCCTTTATCATTTTCTAGTATGCTAGTAATCTCAGATAGCATCGTTCGATCTGAATAACGCATCATACTTGTATGAGCAGTACGGTTTTCTAAAGGCAATGCTAGTGAAGACAAAGGGATATCAAAACTCATCACAAACCCCTCCCGAAATGACTCGTATAACAATAGTGTATCCGTTTACAACAAATTAGACATAATTGTAAAACATTTAGACGATTTTTACATAATTGTATATTTATTTTTGCGATATATCTATCCCAATATTGATTTTAGTTCATTTTTTGGCTGCTTCAAAGTTGGCACAGTGATTGCAATAAAACAAGTGAGGTGAAAAGATAGACCTTTCACTCGTTCAGTTGTTCTTGAACCAACAGAATGTTCATACCCATATAAAAATTCTTCTTAGGAGTGATTTAATTGTTACCAACATATAAGCATGAGCCATTTACTGATTTTACAATTGAAGAAAATAAAAAAGCGTTTGAAGTAGCGCTTGAGTACGTAGAAGGACAATTAGGGAAGTCCTATGATCTTGTGGTTGGTGGAGAACGCATCTCAACAGAACAAAAAATTACATCCTATAACCCAGCAAATAAAGAAGAGATCATTGGAATCGTTTCAAAAGCAAACAAAGATATTGCAGAGCAAGCGGTGAATGCTGCTTATGAGACATTTGAGTCGTGGAGAAAAACATCCCCAGAAGAGCGTGCCAATATTTTAGTCCGTGCAGCTGCGATTGTTCGTCGTCGTAAACATGAGTTTTCTGCTTATCTTGTAAAAGAGGCCGGGAAACCATGGAAGGAAGCCGATGCGGATACAGCTGAAGCGATTGATTTTATGGAGTACTATGCTCGTCAAATGATTACAATAAAAGACGGGAAACCGGTAAATAGCCGTAAAGGAGAGCACAATCGCTATTTCTATACTCCGATGGGCGTAACCGTTGTAATTTCGCCTTGGAACTTTGCGTTTGCGATCATGGCAGGAACTACGGTAGCACCGATTGTGACTGGTAATACTGTTTTATTAAAGCCTGCGAGTACAACACCAGTTGTTGCTGCGAAGTTCGTAGAGGTTTTAGAAGAAGCAGGGCTACCAAAAGGAGTTGTTAACTTCATTCCTGGAAGCGGTGCTGAAGTTGGGGACTACTTAGTTGACCATCCGAAAACAGCATTAATTACTTTCACAGGTTCACGTGAAGTAGGCACAAGATTATATGAGCGTGCAGCAGTTGTCCATCCAGGTCAAAACCATTTAAAACGTGTCATAGTAGAAATGGGCGGAAAGGATACAGTCGTTGTTGATAAAGACGCAGACCTTGATTTAGCTGCAGAATCGATCGTCGTATCAGCATTCGGTTTCTCTGGACAAAAGTGTTCAGCGGGGTCTCGTGCAGTTATTCATGAGGACGTTTATGATGAAGTTTTAACGAAAGTTGTAAAGTTAACAAAAAATTTAACAGTAGGTGACCCGACGTCAAACAATAATTATATGGGTCCTGTCATTGATGAGGCATCTTTCAAAAAAATTATGGGCTATATTGAAATTGGGAAGGAAGAAGGACGCCTTGTAGCTGGAGGTACAGGTGACGCTTCGAAAGGATACTTCATCCAACCAACAGTATTTGCTGACTTAGATCCACAAGCTCGTATTATGCAAGAAGAAATTTTTGGCCCCGTCGTTGCTCTTTCAAAAGCGAAAAACTTCGACCAAGCCATTGAAATAGCCAATAACACGGAATATGGCTTAACAGGTGCAGTCATTACAAAAAATCGGGAGCATATCGAAAAAGCAAAACGTGATTTTCATGTTGGTAACTTATATTTCAACCGTAATTGCACTGGTGCGATCGTTGGATATCATCCGTTTGGTGGTTTTAAAATGTCAGGAACCGATTCAAAAGCAGGCGGTCCAGACTATTTAGTTCTGCATATGCAAGCAAAGACCGTATCTGAAATGTATTAATCGTAATAGCAGTGGAATGGTAGCATCATTTCACTGCTGTCTACCAAACTGAAATTATAAAAGAATGTTTAGTTAATAGGTGATGAGTTCATTTACGGAGGGGTAAATATGGTATTAGACCAACCTATGAAATTATTCTTTATGTATCTTTCGAAAAATAAGGCGATGAATAATGCTGCAAAACAGTGGGGCTTAAAATTCGGTGCATCTCAAGTAGTCGCAGGACAAAATATCGAAAGCGCCATCAAGAAAGTGAAAGAGTTAAATGCCAAAGGACTTGCATGTACATTAGATCACCTTGGCGAATTTGTTGAGAGTAAGGAGGAGGCGCTAGAAGCAACAGATTATTGCATTAAAACGTTAGAAGCGATCGCAGCATGTGGAGTAAAATGTAACCTGTCATTAAAAATGACCCAACTAGGTTTAGACATTAGTGACGAATTTTGCTTAGAAAATATGCGGTGCATCGTTCAAACAGCGAAAGACTATAACAATTTTGTTCGTATAGATATGGAGGATTACGCACACTGTCAACAAACGTTAGATATTTTGGCTAAGTTACGGCTAGAATTTGATAATGTCGGAACGGTCATTCAAGCATATTTGTTTAGGGCTGAACAAGACATTGTTGATTTACAAGGTGTTTCGTTAAGACTTGTTAAAGGTGCTTATAAAGAGTCTGCAGAGGTAGCGTATCAAGAAAAGAAACAAGTAGATGAAAACTATTTAAATATTATTAAAAAACATTTACAAAGTGGCAGCTACACAGCGATCGCAACACATGACCATCAAATTATTGATGAAGTTAAAAAATTTACGAAAGAAAATAATATCCCGAAAAGTCAAGTTGAATTTCAAATGCTTTACGGATTTCGTACTAACTTGCAACTAGAGTTAGTAAAAGAAGGGTATACAACACGCGTTTATGTCCCATTTGGACAAGACTGGTTTGGCTATTTTATGAGAAGAATGGCAGAACGTCCGCAAAATGTGAGCTTTGCATTAAGAGGATTAATTTCGAAGTAAAAAATTCATTCTATTTTTAGAGTAAGAAATTAAAGGTCATCAGTCATTTAACTCTGATTGACCTTTTTTTCATCTTTGAAGGTTGTTTGGATTATAAATTAAGAATTCAGGGTCTTACATCTTAAATTAGGATCATAAAAACTACATGAAAAACACTTTTTAATTATTCATGCTGTGGTTTTTGTAAACGCTAAAATAAAATTTACAGTTTTCTTTAGAATTTTCCTCGTATTAAAGATTGTTTTGATTTAATCTAATAGTTTTTTTATCTTTTTAAAATAGTGTAAAAAATTGTCTGTATTACAAATATGTGTTTAGGTTTTTAAATGCTATTCTAGAGGGAATATGGTCTTTATACAGGTGCTATCAGAATATAGGATAGTGCCTGTATTTTTAAGTAATATTATTATCCTAAAATAGTAATATCAAAAAAGAAGTTATTGAGTTTAAATATTTACATTTCTATATAATTTTTTATAAAAATCCTATATAACAACATAAAATTCGATTAATGATTAATTAATAAAAACCAAATCTTGTATGCGTTTTCAAAAATATACAAAAACACCCTGATGAAAATCCTATTTTTAAATAATATGTAATAAAATGTTACATTTTTTTAGACAACTCTCAATTTTGTGACTATTATGAAAACAGAAAAGGAGGTAAATACATAGAAAACATAATTCAAATTAAAAAAGGGGTTGAATGAATTGAAGAAAACTCTGTTGTCGTTGTTTACACTTATTGCATTAACTTTAGTTGCTGCCTGTTCATCTGAAGGGACACAATCAAATACCCCTAGTGAAGAAGGAGCTGAAGGTGGAGGAGATGGTGGAACGTTAATCATTGGTATTGAATCTGAAGCTGATGTATTGGATCCACATCGTGCAGGAGGATGGGTAACATTCAGAATTAACAGACAAATTCATGAGTCACTTGTAACAGGAGATTTATCAGATCCAAATGCAATGTACCCTCCAATAAAGCCAGGCTTAGCAGAATCATGGGATATTTCAGAGGATGGTTTAACATACACATTCCATTTAAGAGAAGGTGTTAAATTCCACGATGGAACTGATTTTAATGCAGAAGCCGTTGAATTCAACGTTCGTAGAGCGTGGGACCCAAGCTTTGAATACTACGATGCAAAAAGCGCTGGGAATTTAAGTCTAGTGTATGAAAGAGTAAAGGATATTCGTGTTGAAGATGAATACACTTTTGTATTTGAATTTGATGAACCTTTTTCAGCATTCCTAAGCTTGTTAACACAAGGTGGAATGGGATCGACTGGTATTTTAAGTCCAACAGCTCTGATGGAAGTTGGTAATGACCAGTACGCTGAAAATCCAGTTGGTACAGGACCATTTAAATTCGAATCTCGTGAAAGAGGACAAAGAATTGAACTCGTTCGTAATGAAGATTATTGGGGTGAAAAACCTAAGCTTAGTGGGGTAATTTTTAGACCAATTCCAGATGGATCAGCTCGTGTGTTAGCTTTAGAGTCTGGTGAGGTGGATATAATCGCTGTTCCAACACCAGATAGTGTTGAGCGTTTAGTGGATAGCGGATTTAAGCTTGAGCAATCTGCACCGCCACATTCATGGTATTTGAACTTTAACTTTGACCATCCTGCAATATCAGATTTAAGGGTTAGACAGGCAATTATCATGGCGATCGATAGAGAAGGGATGGCAAAGGATTTATTAAGAGGGACTGCAACCCCTTCAACAAGTGCGCAGGCACCTGCGAATTCAGCATATGATCCTGATTTTATTGATTATGAGTATAATCCTGAAAAGGCAAAAGAGTTATTAGAAGAAGCTGGATATGGTGACGGATTTGATGTTACGTTCCAAACGTCTATCGATGGTTCAGGTCAGCTTATTCCAGTGCCAATGGCTGAATGGATTCAAGCAGATTTAGCAAAAGTGGGCATCAATGTTACTTTGGACACTTACGAATGGATTACGTATTTAGGATTTTGGACCACAATGGAGCCAGAGGTGGGCTTTAATCAAATGTCATGGGGCATGTCAACACCATATTTCCTTTCAATCATCGGTACTGAGAATGGGATAGGAAATGCAGGTAACTACTATAATCCAGAATTCGATGAGCTCGTTGAGAAAGCAATAACAGAAGTCGACCCAGATGAAGCAGATGAATACTGGAAACAAGCGAATCAAATTTTAGCTGATGATGCTGCTTTTGCTCCAATTGTTAATGATACAGCACCATATTTAATGGCTGATTATGTTGAAGGATTTGTTGCACCAAATGAAGAGTGGTACGACCTAATTGATGTGACAATAAACTAAAACGAAAGTAGGTTGCTAGATATTATACTAGCAACCTACATTCTAACAAGATAGGAGGATATGTATGCTTGTTTATTTATTGAAAAGAATATTATCTATCATTCCCATCCTATTAGGTGTTTCATTCTTAGTGTTTTTGATGGTGTACTTGATTCCAGGCGATCCTGCTAGAATTATCCTCGGTCAAGCGGCAACAGAAAAAGCGGTACTTGAATTAAGTGCTGAACTTGGATTAGATCAACCATTTTTCGTTCAATACGGAATATGGTTACTGGACGTTCTTCAAGGAGATTTAGGAACTTCGATCGCAATGCGGATTCCAGTGGGAGACTTTTTATTTCCAAAATTAATTAATACATTAATTTTAACTGCAGGAGCACTTATTATTTGCCTTTTGGGTGGCGTCCTTATTGGGTTAGTTGCTGCGCTAAGAAAGTACACTTTCTTTGATCGTTTTATTATGTTTTTAGCTCAGTTTGGAGCTAACACTCCTGTTTTCTGGTTAGCGATTGTGATCATGTGGTTCTTTTCCATTCAATTAGGTTGGTTACCGTCATCTGGAATGTATAATATGAGAACTGGTCCTAGTTTTGGAGGTTTACTGCAACATATTATTTTACCAGCCTTTGCGACAGCAACAGTATCATTAGCAGTTATTGCTAGGTTAACGCGTAGTAGCATTATTGAGGTGTTAAATGCGGATTATATTAAAACGTTCCGTGCCAATGGGATACCAGAATCTAAAATTATCGGTAAACATGTATTTAGAAATATCCTTCCGCCACTATTAAACATGTCTGGATTACAAATTGGGTATTTGCTTGGCGGAGCTTTATTCGTAGAAGTTGTTTTCTCTTGGCCAGGAATTGGAAGTCAATTATATACTTCTATTAACGCTCAAGATGTTCCGATGATTCAAGCGGGTGTTTTATTTATTGCCATCAGTTTCGTAGTATTGAACTTGATAAATGACCTCATCGTAACGTCATTAAATCCAAGGTTAAAAAACTAGGAGGGTAAAAAGGAGATGTCAAAAAATTTAACTATTGATAAGCAGCCTGTAACAAATACGCAAATTTTTTTAGGGAGCAATGCATTTAAACAATCGATTCGAGTATTCAAAAAAGATAAGCTAGCGATTACAGGTGCTATTATTATCGCAATTGCAATAATCGCTTCGATCCTAGCACCTATTATTGCCCCTTATGATCCAAACGTAACGGATGGATCGAAACGATTAATGGGAATCGGGACAGCTGGCCATATTTTAGGGTTAGATGATCAAGGAAGAGATATACTGAGTCGGCTCATTTGGGGAGGAAGACTTTCATTAGTTTCTGCTATTGTTCCGATTTTGTTCATGTTTGCGGTGAGTCTATCTCTTGGGTTAGTTGCTGGATATTTCCAACGCCTTGGTGAAATCATCATGCGATTACTTGATGTTTTGTTTGCATTTCCAATGGTTTTATTAGCAGTAGCAATTGCTGCGATTGTTGGCTCTGGGATGACTGCGATTATGCTTTCGATCTGTCTTGTTTTATTACCTTACATGACAAGAGTCGTTTACACATCGACAGTAACAGAAAAAACAAAAGAGTATGTTGAGGCAGCTAGAGCTTTAGGGGCTAATAAATTTGAGATTTTATTTAAAGAAATCTTACCAAATGTTGTTTCTGACTTGATTGTTTACGCAACAACGTTAACAGGCGTTATGATCGTTTTTGCGGCAGGGTTAAGTTTCCTTGGACTAGGGATTCAACCACCTGATGCAGATTGGGGGAGGATGACAGCAGGGGGATTATCCGTCTTAACGCAAGGTGCTCCTCATGTGGCGACAATCCCAGGGCTTGTTATTTTAATTGTTGCAACGGCTTTTAACTGGTTAGGTGATGGGTTGCGAGATGCTTTAGATCCATTTAAACGTACACAATAATGAGAGGAGAGATGATTATGACTTTACTTGAAATTAAAAATTTAGAAGTCCAATTCTCTACTCCAAATGGCTTAGTAAGAGCAGTGAATGGTGTAGATTTAAAGATTAAAGCTGGTGAAATTATGGCTCTTGTAGGAGAGTCAGGTTCAGGGAAAAGTATTACAGGTCTATCGATTTTAGGTCTTATTCCTAAACCGAATGGAAAAATTGCCAATGGTTCAATTAATTATGAAGGTATTAATTTAGTCGAGAAAACAGAAAAAGAATATCGCAAAATTCGAGGCAATGATATTGCAATGATTTTCCAAAATCCTTTAACAGCGATGGATCCCTCTTTTACAGTTGGAAATCAAATGCTAGAAATTATTCGATATAGACAGGGACTATCAAAAAAGGCAGCACTTGAAGAAGCAAATAATTTACTGGATTTGGTTGGCATTCATGATCCCGACCGAGTGTTAAACTCATTTCCACATGCTTTAAGTGGTGGAATGCGTCAAAGGGCAATGATTGCAATGGCATTAAGTTGTAAACCTAAATTATTAATTGCAGATGAACCAACAACCGCATTGGATGCCACCATTCAAATGCAGATACTAGCCTTATTAAAAAAGATCAACAAAGAATTGAACACTAGTATTTTATTTATCACACATGATTTTGGAGTTGTAGCCAACCTTTGTGATTATGTATCCGTTATGTATGCTGGGCGTATTGTTGAATATGGAAAGACGCAAGAAATTCTCTCAAAACCAAAGCATCCATATACAAAAGGTTTAATGAATGCTATGCCTGAGACGTCTTTAGACGCACGGGAAACTAATACGACATGGAAGAAGAAACGTCTACAACAGATAGGTGGATCGCCACCTGATTTATTGAATCTTCCTACTGGTTGCAGTTTTTACAGTCGATGTAATGAGGCAACAAGTGAGTGTCAAAATAAATTTCCTAAAGTAAGCATTAAAGAGAATGGTCATTTAGTGCGTTGCTTTAATGAGGAGGAAGCTTATGCATAACTTATTAGAAGTTCAGGGCTTAGAAAAGGAATTCACATTAGGAAATGGTTTCTTTAAAAAAAACTCTAAGACATTTAAGGCTGTAAATGGAATTGACTTGACGATCAAAAAAGGTGAAATTATTGGTTTAATTGGTGAATCGGGTTCAGGTAAATCGACGATTGGGAGAATGGTTTTAAGATTATTAGAACCTTCTTCAGGTAAGATTATTTATGACGGGAAAGACATTACCAACCTTTCTCATAAGGAAATGAAAGAATATTATCGAAAAATGCAAATCATTTTTCAGGACAGTGCTTCTTCATTCAATCCTAGAAAAACAATTGGCGAGCAAATCGTAAATCCAATGTTACGATTGGGAGTTGCTAATAAGAGAAAGGAGGCTGAGGAAGAAGTTCTTAAATTATTAGTAAAAGTGGGTTTAAAAGAAGAGCATTTTGTCAGGTATCCACATGAGTTTTCAGGGGGGCAAAGACAAAGGATCGGCATTGCCAGAGCACTAGCATTGAAACCCGAGTTTTTAGTTTTAGATGAACCGACTTCAGCACTAGACGTGTCTATCCAAGCTCAAATTCTTAATCTATTACTTGATCTTCAAGAGGAGTTTAACTTGACCTACTTATTTATAGGACACAACTTAAGTATCATTAAATTTTTCTGTGACCGTGTAGCTGTATTGTATAAAGGAAGGTTAGTAGAGTTAGCAGATAGTGACACGTTATATCAAACTCCCTACCATCCCGTTTCAAGAATGTTACTTGACTCTGTTTTATCTTTAGATAAAAAGCCGTTGTTAGATAATGTTAATGAAACTACTGGGAGAGGAGGAGGATGTGTTTTTTCTGAAAAATGCGCCTATGCCACAGAAGTTTGTTATGAGGCACATCCAGAAGTTGTACACCTTGAAGGTGGTCATCAGTATGCATGTTATAACCCACCTACAGAAGAGGGAGTTGAATTCCAAGATGAACCACAAAGAAAACTTAGTTAATATTGCTTGCATACAGATGGAGCCAGTATTTGGGGATATCTCAGGAAATACGAGAAAAACAATTGAACTTATCAATCAAGCAAGTAATAAAGGGGCAAATATTATTGTTCTTCCTGAATTATGTAATTCTGGTTATGTATTTAAGAGTCGGATGGAAGCTCTATCGCTTGCAGAAGAGATCCCGAATGGATCTACTATTCAATCATGGCTTCATGCTGCCAAACAAAACGATGTATATATTGTAGCTGGGATTCATGAAAAAGAAGGTGATAAGCTTTATAACTCAGCTGTTCTTATTGGACCTGAAGGCTATATAGGGACGTATAGGAAAAATCACCTCTGGAATGAAGAAAAGCTTTATTTTGAGGAAGGGGATTTAGGTTTTCCTGTGTTTGAGACGAAATACGGTAAGATTGGAATTCTAGTGTGCTATGACATTTGGTTCCCAGAAGCTTTTCGTGTCTATGCTAAACAAGGTGTTGATTTAGTCTGTGTAGCAACCAATTGGGTTCCAATGGCTAACCAACCAAATGAAGAAAAACGAATGGCGGTTCATGTAGCGCAAGCCAATGCGCATATGAACAGTGTCTTTGTTGCCTGTGCAGATCGAGTCGGCGTTGAGCGAGGGCAACCTTTCATAGGTAGCAGTGTGATCGTGGATTCTGATGGCTGGTGTGTTTCTGGCCCTGCAAGCGTTGATAAAGAAGAGTTGTTGCTGGCTACTTGTGACTTATCAAAAGCACAATGCGGAAAATCGAAAACAAAGTTAAATTCTATTATGGGTGATCGACGAGAAGAAATCTATCAAGTGGTAGAAAAAATTAATAATTAAGGAGACTAAGAAATGGATGATCAATTGTTTCGTATGAGTATCTCTAAGTTAGCCCCCTTAGTACAAAACAAAATGATATCACCTGTTGAGTTGACCCAATCCGTTTTAAGCCAGGCCAAAAAGTATAATCCCCAAATTAATGCCTATGTTGACATCACCGAAGAAAATGCATTAGCGACAGCTAGGATTGCTGAGGATGAAATTAGTCAAGGAGGATACCGAGGGAAACTGCATGGGATCCCTCTTGCCCTCAAAGATATTCTTTATTTTAAAGATGAAAAAACGTCAATAGGTTCTAAAATTCATCAAAACTTCCGATCAACAGAAGATGCGACAGTTGTCTCTAAATTAAAAGAGGCAGGCGCTATTTTCACTGGAAAGCTGAATATGCATGAATACGCATGGGGAGGGACAACGAATAATCCTCATTTTGGACCGTGCAGAAATCCTTGGGACCTTGAAAGAATTCCAGGAGGATCTAGCGGTGGATCAGGAGCTGCTGTCATTGCAGATATGACGATTGGTTCGTTAGGAACGGATACTGGTGGTTCTGTCCGAGGGCCTGCTGCTCTATGTGGAATTGTTGGATTAAAACCAACTCATGGTCTTGTGAGCAAATATGGTTGCTTTCCTCTAGCATGGTCATTAGATCATATTGGACCGATGACCAAAACAGTCGAAGATAACGCAATAATGCTAGAGTATATTGCTGGTCAAGACGACAAGGATATTACAACTCAGTATACACACTCGATTGAATACTCCAAATGGTTAACTGGAGATATCAAAGGAAAAGTAATTGGAATCGAAGAAGATTACTTTTTTAATAATATAGAAAGTGGTGTAGAGAATGTTGTCAGAGAAGGCATTAAAAAATTAGAACAACTTGGTGCGAAGATCGAAATTGTCAAATTACCTTCCTTACAATATACCGTCTTTGCTGAAATGACCACCATTATTACCGAAGCAACAACCATTCATCAAAAGAATATTAAGATGCGTCCAGAAGATTTTGGTGCAGATGTCCAGTGCCTTTTGAAACTAGGGGAAGTACCTTCTGCAGTAGATTACTTACAAGCTCAACAAATTAGAACGATCATGAAACGAGAGTTTTCGAGCGTATTTGAAAAAGTAGATGTACTAGTTTCTCCACAGCTTCCGTTTACAGCTCCAAAAATCGGAGATGATAATGTCGTTGGAGAATCTGTTCGTTTAATGGCTCCTGCTAATTTGACAGGTTTACCTGCAATTTCGGTTCCTTGCGGGTTTAGCGAAGGGCTTCCAGTTGGTATGCAAATAATTGGGCCGGGATTTAGTGAAACTTTGATTTTAAACATTGCTTATGCGTTTGAAAAAACCAATCCGCTTCAAGGGAAAAAACCTAACCTAAATAAAGTATTAATTTAATCTAACATTTCTATATTAACCTATCAATCTAAGGAAATGATTAAAAGTGAAACAGGTTTTCTTTAGAAATAATGGAAGGAATGATGGAATGGAACAACCGCTTTTCCAGAAAACGATTGCTGAATTAGCCCCCTTGATCAAATCTAAAGAAATCTCACCAGTTGATATAACAAAATCAGTATTAAACCAGGCTAAGGATTACAATGCTCAAATTAATGCTTTTATTAGTATTGATGAGGAAAAAGCATTAAAAGCAGCTAAGCAAGCAGAAGCTGAAATCAGCCAAGGAATTTACAAAGGAACCTTGCACGGAATTCCACTAGCGCTTAAAGATATCCTTCACTTTGAAAACGAGCGAGTTACATTCGGTTCAAAAATTCATCAAAGTTTTATTTCTAGCGAGGATGCTACTGTCGTATCAAAGTTAAAAAAGGCAGGAATAACATTTACTGGAAAACTTAATTTGCATGAATATGCATACGGACCTACAAACAACAATCCCCATTATGGACCTTGTCGGAACCCATGGAATATCGAAAAAATTCCTGGAGGGTCTAGTGGGGGCTCTGCCGCCGTAGTCGCAGCAGATTTAACGATTGCATCTCTTGGTACAGATACGGCTGGTTCTGTTCGAATTCCTGCTTCAGCATGCGGAATTGTTGGGTTAAAGCCTACACATGGACGAGTGAGCAAATATGGATGCTTCCTGTTATCTTGGTCGTTAGATCATATCGGTCCTATGACAAAAACAGTGGAAGACACTGCTGTATTGCTAGAATATATTGCTGGGTATGATGAAAAAGATCCTACTACAATTGATAAGCCAGTTGAAAACTATGCTTCTTCCTTAACGGGTGACATTAAGGGAAAAGTCATTGGAATTGAGGAAGATTACTTTTTCAATACGGTTGACAGCAATGTAAAACAGCTTGTTGAAGCTGCCATACTGCAGCTAGAATCTCTAGGAGCGAAAGTGGAACTGGTGAAAATTCCATCATTAAAATATTCAGAATATACAGAATACATTACATTTATGGCAGAGTCAGCGACAATCCACCGAAACAACTTTATGAATCAGCTGGATCAATATGGTTCAGATGTTCAACATTTATTGAAATTTAGCAACATCCCATCAGCTGTAGATTATCTTCAAGGCCAGCAAGTTCGTACGATGATGATCAAAGAATTTGCAACGGTTTTTAGTCAGGTAGATGTGTTGATATCTCCAACTTTACCAGCCCTGCCACCTACGATTGGAGATGAGATGGTTACTATTGATGGAAAAGAATATCCAGCATTAGCTAGTTTAATCCGTTTAACAAGCCCAGGAAACTTAGTAGGAATTCCCGCAGTCTCAATTCCATGTGGGTTTAGCGACGGTCTTCCAGTAGGCTTGCAAATAATGGGAGCTGCTTTCCAAGAAAAAGAAGTGTTAAATTTCGCTTACGCTTTTGAGAAGTCCAACCCGCAGTTTACGAGGAAGCCAAATTTAAAAGAGTTATTAACAAATTAACAGTAGCAATGAAATAAATTATAAAAAGAGGAGTGTTTTCATATGACAATGTATGATCTATTAACAGCAAAAGGAATTGAAGTTACGGAAGAGGAAAGTTTAGCACTTCAAGCTCAATGGGATGCGATTCAAGCGTTAAAACAGGATTTAGAGGATGTCCTCCAAAATGACTTAGATATTGCCCTTTGCCATGCTCCAAAGGAGGGGAAATAATATGAGTGAACTTGCTAAAAAAACGATTGCTGAATTAGCTCCCTTAGTGAAATCTAAGAAACTATCACCTGTTGAAATCACGGAATCAGTTTTAAAAAGAACGAAAGAATATAACCCAACCATCAATGCCTACATTGACATTAATGAGGAAACAGCTCTTCGGGCTGCCAGGGCAGCGGAGGCTGAAATCAGTGCTGGAGATTACAAGGGGATTTTGCATGGAATTCCATTAGCGTTAAAAGACATTCTTAATTTTAAAGGGGAAACAGTTACTTACGGATCAAAAATTCATAAAGAATCTGTTCCAGATTTTGATGCAACAGTTGTAGTAAAGCTAAAAGAAGCGGGATCGGTTTTTACAGGAAAATTAAATATGCATGAATATGCATGGGGGGCGACAACAGACAACCCACATTTTGGGGCTTGTCGTAACCCTTGGGATCTTAAAAGAAATCCAATGGGTTCAAGTGGAGGATCTGGTGCAGCTGTTGCAGCAGATATGACGATTGCTTCGTTAGGTACCGACACGGGTGGCTCGATTCGGATGCCAGCAGCAGCGTGTGGTATTGTGGGTTTAAAGCCTACGCACGGTCGTGTTAGTAAGTATGGATGTTTCCCTTTATCTTGGAGCTTAGACCATATTGGTCCAATGACCAAAACAGTCGAAGATTCTGCAATTCTTCTTGAGTATATTGCAGGCTATGATGAAAAAGATCCTACAACCATTGAGAAACCAATTGAGACATTTTCTAGTTATCTAACAGGTGATATTAAAGGAAAAGTCATCGGTGTAATTGAAGATTATTTCTTCCAAGATATTGACAAAGGCATTGAAAAAACAGTTAGAGATGCGATCAAGCAGCTTGAAAGCTTGGGTGCAACCGTTGAAGTAATCAAAGTGCCATCTCTTAAATATGCGATGTACGCAGAGTATATTACTATTCTAGCAGAATCAACAACCATTCATGATCGTAACATTAAAAATCGCCCGAATGATTTCGGTGAGGATGTAAGACTGAACCTGAAATTAGGTATGGTTCCAAGTGGTGTTGATTATCTCCAAGCACAACAAATTAGAAGAATGATTGATATCGAATTCTTAAAAGCGTTTGAAAAAGTCGATGTCATCATTGGACCATCTTTACCTGTTGCTCCTCCTACCATTGGAAACGACACAACTAGTCAAGGTGTTCGTTTGTCTTGCCCTGCCAACCTTACAGGACTTCCGTCTATTTCGGTTCCTTGTGGTATAAGTGAAGGGTTGCCAGTAGGAATGCAAATCATCGGGCCGGCCTTTAAAGAAGGAGAGATCCTTAATTTCGCTTATGCCTTAGAGAAAACAAATCCTTTAAATGGACAAAAACCATCGTTTGAAGAGGAATTAAATAAAAGCGTAATTTAATGAAACTAGGTTATGGGAAATCATCAAAAATTGAGAAAACAGGCAGTAGCTTGTTTCTCAATTTTTATCTATCTACGTTTTCTTAGGAGGAACGATCGTGGAGACAAAAGATATAAAAGTGGTAGCAACTTTTGCGAACCTACCTTTATCAAAAGATCGACTAGAAGTCATAAAACCAGAATTAAAAAGCTGAATAGAGGCTGCAAATCAGTTAAGTGCGAAAATGAGTAAACCACAATCTCGAGAGTTAATGCAACCGTTGTTAGTCGTTTAAAAAGTAGTGGTGCCAATATTATTGGAAAAACAAATCTTCATGAATTCGCTTGGGGAGGTACCTTGTGGATTTGATGATAACAATTTGCCAATTGGGAATGCAGATTATTGGAAAGCCATTTGATGAAGTCACATTATTTAGGGTAGGACAAGCCTTTCAAAGAGATAACGAACTTCCATGAAAAATCACCTAATACTAAAAGATCTCTTGTCTAGGATCGAATACGTCAGATGAAACGAAAAAGAAGAAGATAAGAGTTATCAAAAAGCCGTACAAAAGAAATGATTATTAAATAATCATAATAGCATAATGGATTGACAAAGAGCGTTCCTATTTTTAGGAACGCTCTTTGTCTGCTGTCTATCGTAAAAAATATAATTTGTTTAAAGGCAAATCACTAATAGGCTCTGCTTTAATAGGAACTCCGTCAATAAATACTTTATATGTTTCAGGATCAACCTTAATGTTGGGACAGTAGTCGTTTCGAACCATATCCTTTTTGGTGATGTTTCTAGTGTTTTTTACCGGCAATAATTTTTGTGCAGAATTTGGAACTTTTTCTTTCAGGCCTTTCTCTAATGCTAATTTATTTGTAAATACATATGAAAGTCGATTTGGGTTGCTTCCAAATGCACCAAACTGAGGTCGATAAGTAATAGGCTCGCATGTCATTACTGAAGCGTTAGGTTCTCCCATAGCGGACCATACAACGAAACCGGATTTAATGATTCGCTCAGGCTTCGCACCAAAAAAATCATGCTTCCATAACACAATGTCAGCGATTTTTCCTGGTTTTAGTGATCCAACATAATCCTGAATTCCAAGTGCAATCGCTGGATTGGTCGTATATTTTGCTAAATATCTAAGAACACGTTTATTATCATTATACTCTGAATCACCTTCTAGAGGGCCACGTTGCAACTTCATTTTGGCAGCTAGCTGCCAAGTTCGTGAAATCGTTTCTCCGACACGACCCATCCCTTGTGAGTCAGAACTCATCATACTAATTGCTCCTAGGTCATGTAAGATATCTTCGGCTCCAATCGTTTCGTAGCGAACACGAGAGTCAGCGAAGGATACATCTTCAGGGATCAGTGGGTTTAAATGATGGGCAACCATAATCATATCTAAATGTTCATCTACTGTGTTGACAGTAAAAGGATTTGTTGGATTAGTAGAAGAAGGAAGAATCCAAGGGTACGAAACTGACTTTAATATATCTGGTGCATGTCCACCACCGGCTCCTTCTACATGGTAAGCGTGTATAGTTCGCTGCTTAATGGCATCTAAAGTATCATCTACAAAGCCTGATTCATTTAACGTATCCGTGTGAATTTGTACTTGAACGTCAAACTGATCAGCAACAGATAGGCAATTATCGATAACGGAAGGGGTCGCTCCCCAGTCCTCGTGAATCTTAAGTCCAATGACCCCAGCCTCAATCTGCTCAATGACAGCTTCTTTTTTACTTAAAGTTCCTTTTCCGATAATGCCAACATTGACCGGAAACGACTCAAATGCTTCAATCATTCGTTGTACATTAAATTCACCAGCAGCGTCAATAGCTAATGTTACGGCACCGCTCCCTCCACCTATCATCGTTGTAAGACCACTACTAAGTGACTCTCCGACAAGATCGGTTGAAATAAAATGAATATGAGTATCAATTCCGCCGGCTGTAGCAATCATACCGGGAGAAGCTGAGATTATGTCAGTACCTGGGCCAATGATAAGACCAGGTGTTATATCCATTATTTCAGGGTTCCCTGCTTTTCCGATCCCGACGATTTTACCGTCTTTTATACCGATATCACCTTTGATAACACCTAGTTCAGGGTCCATAATAATCACATTCGTTATTGCAAAATCAAGCGTTTCACTTTTGCTAGAAGTGTTTGATAACCCCATTCCATCTCGAATGGTTTTTCCGCCCCCAACAACTGCTTCATCTCCGTAAGATTCTGAGTTATAATCTTTTTCGATTTCAATCCATAAATTTGTATCAGCTAAACTAACCTTGTCACCAACTGTTGGACCATAAATTTCGCCATAGTTTCTTCTACTATATTTCATTATCATCCACCTCACCTGAAAATAAAAATCCCCGTTCACGTGCTTTTTTAATTGCTTCTTGTTTGACCAGTTCATCTCCAACGTTACCCATCGTTAACCCATTAAAGCCAATGATATTTTTATTGCCACTATACTCCACTAAAGAAACAATGGTTTCATCTCCTGGCTCAAATCGAACAGCTGTACCAGATAATATATCTAAATGCATACCAAAAGCCTTTTCTCTATCAAACTTAAGTACTTTGTTAGCCTCAAAGAAATGATAATGAGAGCCAATTTGAATAGGACGATCACCACAATGAACAACTTTTAGCTTTATTCTTTTTGAACGTTTATGGATCGTGATGTCTTCCTCTTTAAAAATAATGGATCCAACTTCGAGCCCTTTAAAATTCAAGAGAATCACTCCTAGCTATTTGAGAGTTATATACGGTTCATTTTCAAGCTCAGACCGGGTCGAACACGTAATAGGGTCATAAACAGTAATTAATTTTGCACCATCGTCGAAAACTCCTTCAACTTGAATGATAGGGATTAGCTTAGGGACTCCAGTCATAACGTCTTCTTTTGTAAGAATCCTTCTTCCTAAAGCAATGACATCTGATAGGCTTTTATTTCCATAACGGGCCTGTTCTAAGAGCTCGTCACAAATAATAGCAATCGTTTCAGGGTGATTTAATTTAATGCCGTCCTTAAATTTTCTTCTTGCAAATTCGGCTGCTACAAAAAGTGTTAATCTTTCATTTTCCCTCGGGGTTAAATGCATGGCTTACCCTCCAAATCTGAATATAATCTATGACATACATAATCTTGAAAATAATGTCTCGTGTTTCATTGAAGCTAGCTGAAGTCCGGGGCTAAAAGTGGAAATGTCGTCTAAGGTAAGAGATTCATAGTCAAATTCTTGATCTGTCATATCCTCTCGAATCACAGCTAACACTCTTTGAGCTTCTGTTTGTCCTAATGGGATAATCCGGCTAGATACATAAACAAGATTTGAAAGAGAAGAGTATAGATATGTGTAGATGGCTTCCTCCAAAGATAAATCTAAAATTGAGGTGATCGCTCCATAGATAACGGGATAATGACTTATTTTTAAAGCTTTTAATTTGTTTAACGCTACTACTGCTTCTCCTGAATATAATGGAATAACACCGTATAAAAGTGAACGACCTGTTTTTATGCTAGCTGCTGTTAACTCATCTTCAATTTTAAAAGCTGAATAATATTGATCTAAATAGGAGAGCTTTTCCCACATGTTATTACATGTGGCGTAATAAGCTTCTTTTATGAAAATAACATCCGAGTATTTCATCGTTTTTAATTGAACATGTAAAATTTTTCCGAGATCTTTTCCAGTCTTTATGGTGGAGGATTGGATATAGGTTTCAAGTCCATATGAATGATTAAAACCACCTGTTGGAAAAGTTCCACCTGATAATTGTAGCCAAGTTAATAAGTTAGAAATCTGTTTATTTGCGAATATAAGGCAACCTCTCCTTTAACAACTTTGGCCGAACATGCTGCCATATTAATTTAAACAAAGCTTTAATAGAATAGTGGTTGTTAGAAAGTGCTTTTATGACAATAACACCACTATGATGAAGGCTGCTTGCTATATGTGCATTTTCATGAGAGTTTTCTAAGGAGCTGCGAATAGTTTCTAACAATGCACGATCATTTTGAGGAGAGTATAAATATAGACTTCCATAGTGGCTATAATTCTCCATAAAACCTAAACCTTTATAATTCTCTTTTTGCGGGTCCATATTAAATCTCTCAAACAATAAAATGTTTCCCTTCATTCTTATTTCAAAATGACTGGTGAGGTTTTTGAAATTAAGAACCTCGCCATAATTTTTCCGTCCCATAAAAAGAATCTCAGATGCGGCGATACAGGAATGTTCATGTAAATCAATGATCGTACTCGTCTTTAATGAGCTATCTTTATATAATGTGATTTCTTCGGGGAAGTATTCTAAACTTGCACCTTCTTTAATAAGAAAATAATTGTTGATCGTAGCGAAACCTTCTTCCATTGGATGGATTTTCGTAGCTGAATTATTCGTTATGTATAAATGTGAATCTTTTTCTACTCTGATATCAAAATCAAGTGTATCATTTGAAAGCATACCTCCAGAAATATCCATTATATATAGATAAGCGGTACCGATATCATCTAGATAGAATGGCCTCATTACTTTGACAGGTGAAGAAAAATTGAGGTTGGATAAAATGCTTTTTTCTTCACTAAGTTTGACAGTTAGATTAAGTCTTCCTAACAATACGAAACCTCCAGGATACTTATTTTTTGAAAACAAATTTCTCTATTAAAAAAGTGATAGTAAATGCCTTTTCGTGTTTATGAGTAATTAAAGTATTTACTCTTCTTTAAATATTTCAATTTCTATTAATTTAATCATATGAGATTAGGGATGATATTCAAGGGGTTTGTAAGGATACCTCCTAATAATTTCACATAGGTCTTGCTAACTATAAATAACTTTTATTTATAAAATATTGATATTATAGTATTATTATTTTATTTGATAATTAAAACTTTTATAGGATGAATCAGATGCGAAGTGGCACGAAAAATGATAATCTTATTCATATGGTTTGAATTGAACTGATTAATTTCTGATAGATAAAAGTGTGCCTTGAAATCATAGATTAGTAGGAAGAAAGGAATTTTTTTATGGCATTTACAGAAGAAAAAGATGGTATTTTTCCAGCAGTTTGTCCGCTTGATTGTCCTGATCAATGTGGGCTTCTGTTACACAAAAAAGATGGAAAAATTATCAAAGTTGCTGGGAATCCTGATCATCCCGTAACACAAGGGAATATTTGTAATAAAGTTCGGCATATGACAGATCGTATCTATGATAAAAATCGTCTCCAATATCCACTAAAACGTGTCGGACGTAAAGGAGAAGGAAAATTTGAGCGAATCAGTTGGGATGAGGCAATTCAGACGATCAAAGACCGATGGACAGATCTTATAGAACAGACTGGGCCAGAAAGTATTCTTCCTTATGGTTTTTATGGCAATATGGGGAGACTTAGTGCAGAAGGTATGGATCGTCGATTTTTCAATCGATTGGGGACGAGTATTCAAGATCAAACGATTTGTTCGGCAGCTGGATCAAAAGGCTACTACTACACAATGGGTGGGAGCTTTGGTACAGACCCCGAAGAGACCGTACATTCGAAATTATTCATTTTCTGGGGTGTGAACGCAGTAAGTACGAATATGCATCAAGTGGCTTTAGCCCAAAAAGCGAGAAAAAACGGAGCAGAAATCGTGGTCATTGACGTTCATAAAAATCAAACGGGTCGCTTAGCAGACTGGTTTATTCCCATTTTACCAGGAACCGATGGTGCTCTTGCGCTTGGGATCATGCATATATTATTTGCAGAGAACATGGCAGACAATGAATTCCTAAAGGAGTATACGGTTGGACATGATGCATTGCGTCAGCATGTTATTCAATATGATCCAGCGACCGTAGCTGGAATTACAGGTGTTCCTGTAGAAGACATTTACCGCTTAGCTCGTATGTATGGGCAGACGTCTCCTTCGTTTATTCGAATCGGGAATGGATTGCAGCATCATGATAACGGGGGCATGGCGGTACGAACGATTTCCTGTCTTCCAGCACTTACAGGTCAATGGAAGGTAAAAGGAGGCGGCGCAATTAAAGGCAATAGTAGTTTCCTAAGCCACAATGTAAATGCTTTGCAACGCCCTGATTTAAGGAAAAATAGAAACTCACGTGTTATCAATATGAATCTCATTGGTCAAGCGTTACTAGATAAACGTGAGCCGATTAGGTCAATCTATGTGTATAATAGTAATCCGGCGATAGTTGCCCCTGAAGGAAATAAAGTCCGAAAAGGGTTTGAAAGAGATGATTTGTTTACCGTTGTCCATGATTTATTTTTAACAGAGACGGCGATGTATGCAGATCTTGTCCTCCCAGCAACATCATCCTTCGAGAATACGGATTTTTATACGTCTTATTGGCATCACTACATGCAAATTCAACAGCCAGTTATCGAACCATTTGGGGAAAGTAAGTCAAATCCTGATGTTTTCAGACTGTTGGCGAAAGCTTTCGGTTTCCAAGAAGAAGCATTTGAACAAACCGATGAACAATTAATTCAGCAGTCGATTACAGATGTGAACAACCCATATTTAAAAGATGTAAGCTATGAAACTTTCGTTGAAAAGCAATTTATAAAGGCTGATAGAAGCATTGGGCTTCTAGATAACTTACCAACACCTAGTGGAAAAATTGAGCTTTACTCTGAGCAAATGGAACGAGATGGGTTTCCACCGCTTCCTACGTATACGCCGATTATTCACGATGGGGATTTCCCATTTTTGTTTATTCCGGCGCCGAATCATAACTTTTTGAATTCAACCTTTTCGAATAATGAAAAGCATATTACGTTAGAAAAATTCCCGCGACTGCATATGAATGAAGCGGATGCAGCAAAACGTTCGATTGAAAACGGTGATACAGTCCGAGTTTGGAATGGACGCGGCGAATGTGAGCTCGTTGCAGCGGTAGGAGAAAATGTTCTGCCTGGTGTCGTCGTCAGTCAAGGTCTTTGGGCGGATATGCCACATACTAAAAGCTTCGTTAATTCACTTGCCCCTGACCGAGTAGCTGATATGGGCGGCGGTGCAACGTTCTTTTCTGGCAGAGTAGATGTTGAAAAATTAAAGTAAGACTGCTTGGCGGGTTAAGAAATAATGAAAGATACAGCGATAAGGCTTTTTCATCCTATCCTTTACCTGAAAATAGGGTGAAATCTAAAATTATAAAAATCATGGGTGACTCATAAGGATAGAAGTACGTCTCACTAACTTTCATATATTGATCGTTAAGGTACGAGACGTATACCTTTAGAGCCACCCAATTTTTTATGTTTATGTTAATGTAGTGATTGAATATCTATATATATTGATCGATATTTGTTACATTAATTCTGTTCTTAATTCTACTTCAATATTGCCTCCTGTAGCTTTAGAGTATGGGCAAACCCCGTGTGCCTTTTTAACTAACTCCTCAGCTTCTTCTAATGAAACGCCATTAATTAATACAGTAAGTACTGACGCTAATTTAAATCCACCGTCTGCAGGATCTTTACCAATACTAACTTCAGCGACTACTTTTGAATCGATTTTCTTTCTTAATTGTCTAGCCACTAAATTTAAGGCGCTATCAAAACAAGCAGCATAACCAGCGGCAAATAATTCTTCTGGATTTGTTGCATTTTCCTTTCCGTCTCCACCTAGAGCCTTAGGCATCGATAACGCTAAATCTAGAGCTCCGTTACTACTTTCTATTTTCCCACTTCTACCTCCACCAGCTGTTACTTTAGCAGTATAAAAAATATGCATGAAAAGTCACTCCTTTAATTTCACTATTATAATTGTGCGCAATTTAATTTTACAAAACTATAATAACGTGCATTATTAAAATAGTCAACAATTAAATTTCGTGCAATTTAATTTTGTCTAGGATAAATTTTGTTGTAAAATATGAGCAAGGAAAAGATAGAAAGGGAATGAACGATGGATAATATGAAGCTAAAATTAGAAAATCAAATTTGTTTTAAAATTTATACTGCTGAACGACAGATTACCAAGCTTTATAGAGAGCTGCTTGATGAATTGGAAGTCACCTATCCACAATACTTAGTTTTATTAGTATTATGGGAGGAAGAGTCGATGACGGTAAAAGCACTAGGAGAAAGATTGTTTTTAGATTCAGGGACACTAACTCCAATGTTAAAACGGATGGAAGCAAATGAGATCATCGTCCGTCGTAGGTCACTGGAGGATGAAAGAAGTGTTATCATTTCACTAACAGAAAAAGGGACAAAATTAAAAGAAAAAGCAGACTGTATCCCCACACAACTAATAGAAAATCTTTCGATGAGCAAAGATGAATTGAAAATATTAAATCAAACATTAAATATTATCTTGGATAGAATTCAGTCAAAAGGGCAAACTTAAGGCAATAGTGTCTAATAAGAAAGGAATGTAGAAATGGATAAAGAAGAAATCTTACATAAGATTGCAAATGTGAAAAATGGTAAGTCAGAGAGCGAAATCTTTAATATCGTTAGACCTCCTGAAGACTTTGGCGATGCTGTAGAATTATATTACAACGATCAAGAGGGACGCTTCAAAGCGGTAGTCTTTGACCCGCAAACAAGTACTGTTTTTAGTGAAGAAATGATTGAAAAGGAAGAAGATGTGAGCTCTTTTATTACGAAAACAGTGAAATGAAATATATGAATACTAATAAGGTGTTTCTCCAATGGGAAGAAGTACCTTATTTTGATTCTGAGACAGATTTAGGGGAATACTGTATCTATTTAGCGTTAATAAAACTCCTGATTTTCCCAATGGATTGGAAATCGTGAACTGATAATAGAATTTGACCGATCTCTACATAAGTCCTCTATTAATTCAAAAAATAAACCATTGTTTAAATTGCTGGAAATTGGTATGATTAATTTGACAACATGTAAGTGTTTACATAATGGTGAGTGACCTTACGATTTTCACCATACAGAGGAGTGAATATTATGAGCCGTCCGTTTCTAAATGAAGATCATGAAATGTATAGGAAGTCACTTAGAAAGTATATTGAAAAAGAAGTTCTTCCGTACTATGAGCAGTGGGAAGAGGACAAACAAGTTCCACGCTCGTTCTGGAAGCAACTTGGTGAGCAAGGATTTATATGTCCGTGGGTCGATGAAAAGTATGGAGGTATGTATGCTGATTTTGGGTATTCTGTCGTTCTTGCTGAAGAACTTGAAAAGGTGTGTACTGGAATTAGTGGTCCGTCCCTTCATGCAGATATTATCGTTCCATACATCGATTCGTTTGGATCTGAAGAACAAAAACAAAAATGGTTACCGCGATGCGTAACAGGAGACATCATATCATCCGTTGCGATGACTGAACCAGGAACAGGATCTGACCTTGCAGCGATTAAAACAACAGCGGTGAGAGATGGAGATCATTATATTATTAACGGAGAAAAGACATTCATTTCTAATGGATATACGACTAATTTTGTCGTTGTTGTTTGTAAGACCGACCCTAAAGCAACTCCAGCTCATAAAGGAATAAGTTTAATTGTTATAGATGCGGTTGATCAAGAAGTTCCAGGGTTTAAGAAAGGAAAAAAGCTGAAAAAAATCGGGCAGAATGCAGCTGATACAGCAGAATTGATATTTGAAGATGTGAGAGTTCCTGTCGAGAACCTTCTCGGTGAAGAAGGGAAAGGGTTTTATTATTTAATGGAAAAATTGCAGCAAGAACGATTAATGGTTGCGATTGGGTCGATGACAGCTGCAGAGAGAATGCTAGAAATTACAATTGATTACGTAAAGCAAAGAAAAGCCTTTGGAAAATCAATAAGTCAATTTCAACATACACAATTTGAAATTGCAGAAATGACAACTGAAATACAAATTGGGCGGACATTTGTTGATGATCTTATCGTCAAACATATGGCTGGGGAAAACGTAGTCAATGAAGTTTCCATGGCCAAGTGGTGGGTGACAGATATGGCGAAGAAGGTTGCCTCCCGTTGTATGCAGCTTCACGGTGGATACGGGTATATGGAAGAATACGAGATTGCGAGAAGATATCGTGATATACCGATTTCAAGCATTTATGCAGGAACTAATGAAATTATGAAAATTATTATCGCCAAAAATCTCGGACTGTAATGATTATGTTGAAAAAGGTATTAACTGATACTATGCTGTCAGGAGAAAGAATTTAGCTTGTGGAGCTAGAGTCATCATTCATTCCACCAATATAATAATAGATTTGAAATAGGTAGCAGTTATTCTGTTCACTTGGAATCTTTTAGTAATATAGTATAGGAAAATAAAGGATAAAAAATAAAAAAACTCTTTAAATAATGATTGTTAACTCCAGTAAAGGATATTTTAATGGAAAATTCCAAAAAAAATGACACCGTTTTCAAGGATTTTTAAAAAGTGTAAAGAATTATTAAAGAGAACGGACAATCGATTAATCATTATAGTAAAAAAGAGGTGGGGAACATGGTCAGTAAAAACAGACAAATTTTATTAGCAAAAAGACCTCAGGGTATGCCCGATGAATCAACGTATAATTTTATCGAAACGGACATACCTGAACTAAATTCGAATGAGGTGCTCGTACAGGCTCAGTATTTATCTGTAGATCCTTATATGCGAGGAAGAATGAGTGATGCGAAGTCTTATGTAACGCCCTTTGAACTGAATGAACCATTAAAAGGTGGAGTTGTCGGTACGGTTATTGAATCTATGCACCCAAAGTTTCAACAAGGAGACACAGTAACAGGCCTACTAGATTGGGCGGACTATACCGCTATTGATGGCAGTCAATTACGCAAAATTAATCCAGACAAAGCTCCAATCACAACGGCACTTCATGTGAGCGGAATGCCGGGATTAACGGCGTATTTCGGCTTACTAGACATCGGTCAACCGAAAGAAGGGGAAACGGTTGTTGTTTCAGGTGCCGCTGGTGCTGTTGGGATGGTTGTTGGACAAATTGCTAAAATTAAAGGTTGTCGTGTAGTTGGGATTGCTGGTTCTGAAGAGAAGAATCGCTATTTGGTCAATGAATTAGGTTATGACGCAACAATTAACTACAAAACGACAGATAATATTCGCCAAGCATTAAAGGAAGCTTGCCCAAATGGAATAGATGTCTACTTCGATAATGTCGGAGGTGAAATTTCCGATGCCGTATTTTCACTGTTAAACTTCCATGCTCGTGTCGCCCTTTGTGGTCAAATTGCCCACTATAACGATACAGAAGTTGAGATGGGACCGCGGTTTTTAACGACTTTTCTAAAACATAGTGTATTATTAAAAGGGTTTATCGTGTCGAATTATACGAATCGATATGAAGAAGGAGTCCGTGATTTATCAAAGTGGCTCAGTGAAGGGAAGCTCAAGTACAAAGAAAATATCGTTGAAGGATTAGAAAATGCACCAGATGCTTTCCTTGGATTGTTCCGCGGAGATAATCTCGGAAAACAACTCGTCAAGATCCGATAAAAGAGTAAACATACTAACCGTTCATTATATGCAATTAAAAGAATAGTAAAAATTTATAAAGTGAGGTTGATTGATATGTCTAATCAAATCCCTGTTAATATTTCAGAGCAGCTTGAAATTCCTGTCATTGCTGCACCGATGTTTTTAGTCTCTAGCCCGCAAATGGTTGTGGAAGGATGTAAAGCTGGTATCGTCGGTACGTTCCCACTTTTAAATGCACGTACAGTTGATATATTAGAAGAATGGATGAGAGAAATAACCGAAGGGCTTGAAAAAGCAAGAAACGCAGAACCTAATCGTAAAATCGCTCCTTGGGGTGTAAATTTAATCATTCATAAATCGAATAAACGATTTGAAGTCGATTTAGAGCTATTAAAGAAATATCAACCACCGATTGTCATCACATCTTTAGGGAACCCGTCGGCGGTCGTTGAGGTCGTACACGAGTACGGTGGCCTTGTCTTTTCCGATGTCATCTCTACGAAGCATGCAAAAAAAGCAGCTGATTGTGGAGTGGATGGTCTTATTCTCGTATGTAACGGAGCGGGGGGACACGGGGGAACAATTAACCCTGTTGCTTTTATCGCAGAGGTGAAACAATTCTGGAATGGTATTACGATTTTAGCCGGTTGTTTATCGAGTGGAAGAGATGTACTTGCAGCGCAAGTGCTTGGTGCTGATTTTGCATATATGGGAACTCGTTTTATCGCAACAACTGAAGCAATCGCAAATGAAGAGTATAAATCGATGCTAGTAGAATCAGATGTCGATGACATTATATATACAGATGCGATTAGTGGTGTAAATGCGAACTTCCTTATTCCGAGTCTCGAGAAGGCTGGATTCGACTTAGAAAATTTGCAAAAACCAGACACGATTGATGTGACTCACGATCAAAACGAAGCCAAAGCATGGAAGGATGTATGGTCTGCTGGGCAAGGGGTTGGTGCGATTAAAAAAGTTCAGCCAATTGCCGATGTCGTAGGTGAGCTAAAAGAAGAATATCAACAAGCAGTTCAACTTGTAAGTAGCCAATCGACTACTTCAAAGGTTTAATCATAGATTTCATTTTTTAAAATGACATATCTTACTAAGTGCCAGGAAAAAGAGGTTCGCTTATTTTGGCACTTAGTTTTTTATTCTGAAATCTCTTCAAAGTTTTTACTACAAATCATCCGGTGTCCGATTAAATATAAAACAATGTAAATAGTAAAGGAATAAAATTCGTTCCAATTTATCGCATTATAAAATCCAAGCCACTTAAATAATGGTTCACCGATAAAAGCACAAATTATCGAAAAAAGGAAAGCTTTAAGAAGTGGATGGACGTTTGGCTTAATTTGGACTATAAATAGAAATAGTACAGGGAGTAGACTTAAATCCCATGGCATGAAGGATGGGAGGAATGGGATCACTTCATACCGATAGTCCCATAAGTTTAATTCTGAACCGAGTGAGTCCAGAAACATGGATATGCTTATGATAAAAAACCCCCCTAATAATAACCGGTTAGTACTTTTTTTCTGTCTAAATTTATACCAAAACAACCACGGGAGGGTCGAAAGCACAACACAAAGCCACCATTGCCAGGATAAAAATACATATTCAAGCCAAATCGCGTGATCTATTTGATTTGCAGAGACTAATAATTGATAAGCATCATTAATTTTTTGACTTACTTTTTCAGGGATGATCAATGGCTCCATTCCTTTATTTTGTAATTTGCTCCTCTCCAAAGTATTTTTGGTTGCTGACATTTTTATACTTGAAACGCAGCTGTTGTGGTAAGAACAATGAAGTCTTATATTAATTCATGAATAATGATATGATATGAGTATCGTCAATTTGAGTGATTAACAAAGCTTGAGCAAGGAGGAGCATTAATGGCACAACAAAAATGTGATAACTGCGGTCAAGTTATTACGAAAAAAGAAATTCAACATTCATTATTAAAAGGGTACCGTCCAATCACATGCAATAATTGTGGGACAGTCCATCAAATAAAGGAAATATCTAAACTAATCATTGCGATGTTAGTGACCTTCCCAGTTGTTTTACTCGTATTATTATTATCAACTGCTATAGGATTATCGGGCATTCAAACGTTTGTTGTAGGGTTAATAATTCTTGCTATAACTATCGTTTCATTACCATTTATTGCAAAATATGAGTTAGCTAAAAATCATGAATTGTAAGTACTTAATTTAATAACGTTAATAAGAAATGATTCTGACATATGGTGCAGAATCATTTTTTTATGAATACTAGGCCTTAAAAAGCAAATAGTATTCGTTGGTAATAAAATACATAATTATCCATTTTTGTAAAATATCCCCGATACATTTCTTTTTCCTTATTCTAAATATTTCTTAGACTTGGCATAAATTAATTCTTTGATGCTTGTCAAGATACAAAAGGTAATGTGATCCTAATAAATTCCAAATAGATAGACAAAAAATATAGAAGGATATATCTACACACGAAATAAATTCAGAATATTTTAAATTTAATATTGCCATTATTTTTCTGTCATTGTATAATAAAACAAACGGTGGTTTGAATTATTGGTAGTGCCTTTTTAAAATTAAGGTTACCTCCAAATTGAAAGGTTAGCATATGTAGGTGCTTTTAAAAAGGTAAATAGTATGTTACGAAGTGTAAGCGTTTACCAGTATAGGGGATTGTTTAATTTTAGTTATTAAAGGTAATTAAAGCAATCTGTTAGTAAATGAGAAGGCTTTTAGATATAAAAGGTAAAGAAAAATTTATTTGTGCTGAATACACAGGATTTACAAAAGGAAATTCAACTTTATTAAAAGCGGCTTGCTAAAAGAAAATATAATATTTTTGGACAATAATGTAGGCGGTGATGACATGAATCGGATTTGTGAAGTATTAGACATAGAAGTCCCAATTATTGAAGGGGGACTCGCTTATGTAGGAAACGGCTTGCTGGCAGCAGCTGTATCAAACGGTGGGGGATTCGGTCAAATTGGTTCTGCTGGACGGACTCCCGAAAATTTTGAGGATGAAATACTAATAGCTTGTGAAGCGACAAAAAATCCGTTTGGCGTAAATATCCCCATAAGTCAGCATACCGATTTTACCCCATATTTAGAAAGGATCAAGAAACATAAGGATAAAATTAAAGCCGTCAGTTTAGGTGCTGGTAATCCAAAGGAACTAATTCCATTTATTAAAGAAAATGGTTTGAAGGCACTAGTATTAACTTCAACTGCGTTTCACTCTGCAAAAGCAGAAAACCTTGGTGCGGATATTATTATTTGCGAAGGGTATGAAGCAGGAGGAAGTAATGGTCCTTCTGAATTAACTACGTTTACACTTGTTCCCCAAGTGAAACGAGTAGTTTCTATACCAGTAGTAGCTGCAGGTGGAATTGTTGACGGTAGAAGTATGGCTGCTGCAATGATATTAGGTGCTGATGGAATTCAAATGGGAACGAGATTTGTAGCTACGAAAGAGTGTGAAGCTCACGATCATTTTAAAGCAGCCATACTAGAGGCCAAAGATGATTCCACTACAATTATGACCCGTATGTTAAAAGGTCCACTACGAGTTTTAAAAAATGAATACGCAAAACAAGTTCAGGTAACAGAAAAAAATCATCCAACATTAGAGCATATTTTACCGATGGTTCGCGGAACTTATAACAAACTTTCGATGTTTGACGGAGATATTCAAGGTGGCTTTATGAGTTGTGGCCAAGTAGCTAGTTTAATAAATGATTTAGGAAGTGCAGAGACGGTTGTTCAACAGATTTCAAACGAGGCACGTCAATTGTTTCGAACAAGTGATACATTAGGTTTTTAATACATTAATTGAGTAGAAAAGTTAACATGTAGAGTACTCGTAAATTACATACCATGAGCCTTAGAGTAAGGTATAGTACTGTCAATTTATAAAAATAAATGATATTATCAGAATACTAATAATTATTAAATTATTAATTAATGGTAAGTAAATGTACCAACATTACTCAGAGAGCCTACTATATAATAAAACATTGAACCTACTGTTAAGAAAGGGATGTTACTATTGAAATTTGACGATATTAATACTCATTTAACTTATCGGACTGAAACCTATGAAATAACAAAGGAAGATATCTTTAAGTTTGCTAATGAATATGATCCTCAATACATGCATGTCGACGAAGAAAAAGCAAAACAAAGTATGTTCGGAGGTGTTATTGCATCCGGTCTTCATTCGTTAAGTATATCTTGGAAACTTTGGGTGGATATGGGTATTATTGGGGATGACATTATTGGTGGAGCAGGAATGAATTATGTTAAATTTGTAAAACCAGTTTACCCTGAAGATCGTCTAACAGTAGAGGTGAAAATGATTGATAAAAAGGAACATCCAAAGTATTTAGATAGAGGTTTTGTCACGACATTATTAAGAACGCTCAATCAAGACAATGAGCTAGTACTAGAAATAGAGATGGTTGGGTTAGTAAAAAGATAGTATTCATTTTGCATTGAAGTATTTAGAAAATCAAAATGGATGGAGGTTAGATAAAATTGAAATATCAAGTACTAAAAGAGGATTTTTCATGGGAAAAAGTAGTGAAAACCTTCGATTGGAATGTAAATGAGAAGTTTAACATGGCTAACGAATGTTGTGATCGGTGGGCGGAAGATCCAAATCGTATTGCAATTTTATGGGAAGATGAGTTAGGAAATAAAGATACATGGACATATCGAAGAATGAAAGAAGAGTCTAACCGGATGGCCAACGCCTTAGTTTCGCTAGGTGTTAATAAAGGGGACCGAGTAGCAGGTCTTCTTGGTAAAGATATGGAGTTAATTATTACCGTTTTAGCTACATGGAAAATTGGAGCAGTTTATGTCCCTTTATTTACTGCTTTTGGTCCAGAAGCGATCAAGTACCGATTAAATGATGCTGGATGTAAAATTTTAGTTACAAATGAGGAGCAGGAGCAAAAATTTGCAGGGCTTGAAATTCCAAGTCAAATTATTTTGACAGACGGGTTATCCAGCAATGGTTTGTCATTTTGGGACTTTATTCAGACATTTTCACCTGAATATACTATTGAGCCAACAGATGTAATGGACCCATGTGTTATTCAATATACATCTGGTTCGACAGGGATGCCCAAAGGCGCATTATGGGCTCACAAATTGCTCATTAGCTCTTATCCGTATGTGAAGTATGCAATTGGAGTAGAGGAAGAAGACACTTTTTTTGGTGGGGCTGATTTAGGCTGGGCATTTGGACTCGTCAATTGTACATTTGTTCCATTAAGTTTTGGTACTACGATCCTTGTCTATAAAGGCCCATTCAAAGTTAAAAAAACATATCAATTATTAGAAGAATATAAGGTTACAAATTTTGCATACGCACCGACTGCCTACCGAATGATGATGGCAGCTGGATCTGAATTGGTTAAACAACATACGTTCAAAGTGAAAAAGTTCAGTAGTGCAGGTGAACCATTAAATGCTGAAGTGGTCCGATTTTTTAAAGAAAATTTTGGAAGGGCAATTTATGACCACTATGGTGCAACTGAAACAGGTATGATCGTGAATAATTTTAATGTTACTGATATGGTTGTAAAACCTGGTTCAATGGGACTGCCGACTCCAGGCTATAATATTACATTATTAGATGAGAATGGCAATTCTGTAAATAGTGGCGAGGTTGGTCAAATTGTAATAGATACTACTGCCTTTCCTTACTTTTTCCTTGGCTATTGGAACGATCCAAAGAAGACAGCGGAAAAAATTCGGGGTAAATGGTTTTGGTCAGGAGACCTAGCTTTACAAGATGAGGACGGATACTTTTGGTTTCAAGGTCGATCTGATGACATTATTTCTAGTGCAGGATATAGAATTGGTCCTTTTGAAGTCGAGAGTAGTTTAATTGAACATCCTGCTGTGTCTGAAGCTGCTGTTGTTGGAAAACCAGATGAATCTAAAGGTGAAATTGTCAAAGCATATGTGGTATTAAGCTCAACGTATCAGTCATCAGATGAATTAGCACAAGAGTTAAGTGCTTTTGTAAAGGCGAAATTATCAAAACATCAATATCCAAGAGAAGTAGAGTTCGTAGATAGCCTACCTAAGACACAGAGCGGAAAAATTCAGCGATTCCTTTTAAGGAAAAGCATGCAAGTCAGTGAATAGAACTGTGTTGGGTGAATAAAAGAGTAACTGCAAAATATATGCGTCTACACCATTTACAAGTGGTAGAAGAGTTCCCAAGGACTGCTTCAAAAAAATATGAAAACGTAAAAAGAGAGAAGTGCTTCAAAATTCATAGTCTAATAACATCCTCACTCAAACATATAGTTGGAAGTGGGGATGTTTTTTTACAAGTGAGAGGAGGAAATAAATGAGTAAAATCATTCATGAAAGAAATGTTGAAGCTGTTATGCGGGACGGGACTAAATTATACGCGGATGTTTACCGACCGGAGCGAGAGGGAACATTTCCGGTGTTGTTACAACGAATCCCGTATAATAAAGAATTTTTAATGCTTTCCACGCTGGTGTTGGATCCAATAGCTGCTGCTCATAAAGGCTATGTCGTTATTATTCAAGATGTCCGTGGAAGGTTTGAATCAGAGGGTGCCCCTTTTTATATTTATAAAAATGAATTTCATGATGGCTATGATACGGTGGAATGGGCAGCGAACTTACCTTATTCTGATGGAAATGTCGGGATGTACGGCTTGTCCTATATGGGAATGACCCAATTTCAAGCTGCCGTCATGCGGCCCCCGAGCTTAAAGGCGATATTTCCGATTACATGGGGAACCGATGTATTTATGTACCGAGGAGGGGCTCTTGAACTTGGCTTGTTACAGTCTTGGAGTTTAGCGACAATCGGACCGAATGCAGTAGTGAAAGCGAAGCGGGGGAAAGAAGACTTTATCCAAGAATTTATGGCTCTTATTCATGCGATCGATCATATTGAGGAATCGGCGTTCAATAAATTACCGATTAAAGAAAGTGAGTGGTTCCAGCTCGGGGAAGGTTATGCTACATTTGTTCATGATATTTTAAATCACGACACATATGACGAATACCATCAGGCTATTAGTGTAAAGGAAAAATCTGCAGCATTCGATGTACCTGCATTTTGTATCGCGGGCTGGTACGATTGTTTATTAGGGCAAGATCTAGAGCATTATGAAACCTTAAAAGAAAAGAAGAATATAAAATTAATGATCGGTCCATGGTCACACGGAAGCTTTCTCCCAGCTGTGGGCGAACGGAATTTTGGCTTGAGCGCCTCCAGCTTGCTCCTCGATTTAAAAACTGATTTAACGAGCTTACAGTTAAAATGGTTTGATTATTGGTTGAAAGGTATCGATAATGAAATAGCTCAAGAGTCGCCTGTCAAACTATTTGTTATGGGTGAAAATAAGTGGCGAAATGAACAGGAATGGCCATTAGAACGAACGCTGTACACTTCGTTTTATTTTCATAGTAACGGGAATGCGAATACAAAAACAGGAGATGGAAGCTTGTCAACTAAGCGACCAAGTGGAGAAATGTACGACAGTTATGTCTATGATCCGACCGATCCTGTGCCGACTGTTGGCGGTAATCATTTATTACCGATGCATTATCCAAGAGGACCTGTCGATCAGAACCGTGTTGAATCTCGTGAAGATGTGTTAGTTTACACGAGTGATGTATTGGAAGAAGACCTAGAAGTAACCGGACCTATCAAGGTGGTTGTATACGCATCAAGTACTGCTTGTGATACTGATTTTACCGCAAAACTAGCAGATGTTCATCCTGACGATAAAGCCTATAACATTGCAGATGGCATTATCCGGGCTAGCTATAGACATAAAAATAGGTCGGAGCCTTCACTTATTCAACCAAACAAAGTATACTGCTATGAAATCGACTTATGGGCGACTAGTAATCTATTCAAAAAAGGACATCGAATACGAGTAGAGCTATCAAGCAGTAACTTTCCGCGTTTCGATCGAAATTTAAATACTGGAAAATCAGGAAGTAACAGTAAGGAATTACTTTCCGCGACCCAACGTGTCTTCCATAGTGAAGAGTATCCTTCACATATCGTTTTACCCATCATACCAAGGTAAGGTACTGGTCATCAAATGGAAATAAATCACCTCGGACAATAAATCGCAAGTTAGACCGATAATCAAAACTCGGGGTACAAATCCCCTGTCAACTCAGGATTTCAATCGGCATCTATAATAAAAAAAGCAGCACAGGTTGTAAAAATACAACCTGTGCTGCTCTTTTTTCGGGAAAAGTTCACGGAATTTAAGGGGAACACAATGATTATTATCCTTTTGGTAATAACATTCTTAAATAATCTCTATTAATTAATATATCGTCAAGTGTATATTGATCGAGTACGTTTAAATATGCTTTTAAGGCTTCGTTTAGTACATTTTTTAAACGACAACCTGAACTTATAATGCAGTGGTTTTCTTCCTCATTAAAACATTCGACAATTTGTAAATCCTCTGTTTGCCTTACAACTTTCCCAATGTTGATTTCTTTCGGAGATTTAGCTAGTTTTATGCCACCATTACGACCTCTAATGGTTTCAATTAATCCTAGTTTGCCTAATTCAAAAACAATTTTACTGAGATGGTTATTTGAAAGTCCATATGCCGAGGAAATTTCTCTAATACTTGATAGCTTATTCTCGGGCTGAGTCCCTAAATAGAGAAGGACACGAAGAGAATAATCGGTATATGATGTTAACTGCATAAGGAACCCTCCGATCAAAAAAGTGTTGAATATATTTTAACATAGTATTCACAAAAGAGTGCTCCGATTTAAATTATGACTATTTAGTGAAAACGTGTATTTAAAATATTGCTTTATTAATTGTGACGTGTTTAAATAAAACATGTATTTAAAATATAGGTTTTAATTTTTAGGGGAGCTGATATAATGACTGCTACAAAAACATTAAGTCAAGAAACAATCGATATTATTAAATCAACGGTACCTGTTTTAGCTAAGCACGGGGAAGCGATTACAAAACGTTTCTATCAAATGATGTTTACAAATCACCCAGAATTACTTAATATTTTTAACCACGCGAATCAAAAGCAAGGAAGACAACCGAAAGCGCTAGCAAATTCCGTTTACGCGGCAGCTGCTTACATCGATAATCTTGAAGCAATAATACCTGTAGTAAGGCAAATTGCTCATAAACATAGAAGTTTAAATGTAAAAGCAGAACATTACCCAATTGTCGGGAAGCACTTATTATTAGCGATTAAAGACGTATTAGGCGATGCAGCAACCGATGACATTATTAATGCATGGGCAGAAGCATATGAAGTGATCGCAGATGTTTTCATTTCTGTTGAACGCGAAATGTATGAGGAAGCTGAGCGTAAAGCAGGCGGTTGGAAAGAATTCCGAAAGTTTACAGTAGCTAAAAAAGAGCAAGAAAGTGATGTTATTACGTCGTTTTACTTAAGACCAACTGATGGCGAAGAAATTTCTGATTTCCTTCCAGGACAGTATATTTCTATCAAAGCAGTCATCGATGGTGAAGAATATACCCATATTAGACAATATAGCTTATCAGATGTAGCAAAGAAAGGGTACTACCGTATTAGTGTAAAAAGAGAAGATGGCAGAGATGATATTCCAGCAGGGATCGTGTCAACATATTTGCATCATGATGTCAATGAAGGCGATATACTAGAAGTCACAGCACCAGCAGGCGAATTTGTCCTCAATACAGAATCAGATCGTCCGGTCGTTTTACTGAGTGGTGGTGTCGGCCAAACACCAATGATCAGTATGCTAAAAACATTAGTTGATAGTGCTCCAGAAAAACAAGTAACGTATATTCACGCAGCGATTAACAGTAAATATCATGCGCTAGGTGAAGAAGTAACTGCTGTTGTTTCAGAAAGTAATAACGTCGATTACTATGTCGTTTATGAACAGCCAACGGACGAAGATCGCTCGATGCAAAACTATCAAAAAGAAGGATATATTGATCTCGATTGGTTAAAATCAGTTGTTAAAAATAACGATGCAGAATTTTATTTCTGTGGTCCAGTGCCATTTATGAAAGTGATCAATCAGTCTTTAAAAGAATGGGGAGTTCCACAGGAACAAATTCACTTTGAATTTTTTGGCCCAGCTGGAGATTTAGATAAGTAAAAATGAGATAAACTATAAAAGAAAGATAAGAGGAAGTTCACATGGCTTCCTCTTTTATTTGATTTCACGTAGATGATTTCTTCAGTAGTGAAGGTGAAACCTATGATTTTAGTATACATCATTATTGCCGTTGCTTTTATTGATACTTTTTCACAATTACCGATCATTTCTCCATTTGCTGTGAGTGTTGGAGCTAGTCCGCTTCTAGTCGGTATCATTATTGGGATGTATTCTTTCTCAAATATGCTTGGGAATATTTTGGCAGGCATCTGGATTGACCGAATAGGTTCCAGGCGAATTTTATCATTGGGTATGCTGTTAGTAGGAGTCATTCTTTTTTTCTATTCTACCGTGTCCAATCCATATCAGCTACTAACGGTTCGTTTTTTTCACGGGTTTGCAGGTGGATTCATTGTACCTGCAGCCTTCACTTATCTAGGGTCTAGAGGAAACCGAGAAGAAAAGGGAAAAACGATGGCTTTTTCAGGTGCTGGTGTAGGTATCGCAGCAATAATAGGACCGGCACTGGGGGCAATAGTAAGTGGTAAACTTGGTTATGAAGGACTATTTTACTTCGTATCGAGTGTAATGCTTGCTTTTGGTGTGATTACTGCAATTTTTCTAAAAGAAAAAAGTAAAATATCAACGGAGGAAATGGCCTCTAAGCCATTTACCTTCCCGAAATTAAAACGCTTAGTACTTGCGTATCTATCTATCTTTTTATTGCTTTATACTTTAGGACTATTAACGTACTTATTACCATTTAAAGTAGATGAGCTGCATGGAAAGTCTGAAATTACGGGCCTTTTATTAAGCTTTTTTGGACTGATTGCTATTTCCTTATTTATCCTACCTACGAATAAGCTATTTGATCAGTGGAAAAAGACCAATTTAATGAAAAGTGGCTTAATTGTAATAGCTATTGCGCTCATTTTTTTATCGATTTCATTTGCATTATGGCATTTGTTTATCGCTATGGCTATTTATGGTATAGGCTTTGCACTAATTTTTCCTTCAACTAGTGCTTCAGTAATCGAGTTTTCAAAAGAAAATGAAAGAGGTAAAGCTTTTGGACTATTCTATGCTTGTTTTTCACTTGGTGTTATATTCGGGTCATTCACTGCAGGGTTAATGCCCTTCTTACCAACGTACCAATTTTTAATCGGTGCTCTTTTTGTAATGACGGTTGTTATCATTCATAGCGCAATATCAAGATTATGATAATAGAGCGTGCACTGTTTATACAGTGCATTTTTTAAAGAATAAGAAAATTTAAATTTCGAGGATGTCTAGCTTCAGGTGTCATCGGCTCGAGGTCGCTTCGGTCCATCAAACGTGTCAAAAAGTCAGGACACTAATTGCTGGCCCTCCAGCGCTTGTCGCCGATAAGCAGACACCTTCCGCTTTTCTTGTCTAGCTTCAGCGCCCAGCGTCTAGTGGACTTCGCTCCTCCTCCTTACGATAAGTCAACATCGCCTCGTTAGCACTCGCCGTGTTTCCTTTATCTCATACGTTGGGGCTCCAGTCCATACGCCGCTGAACGAGCGCTTCCGCTTTTCTTATTTTTCTGTGGAATCAAATAAATCATCCATACGTAAAAGTAAAACAAAAAGAAGGATTAGGAGCCTAAAAGTTGAAATAATAGAGATAGTGAAAGTAAATTGGGGGCGTATTATGAGTAGTTTCATTAAAAGCACGATTAATTGTGTTTTTGTTCATGTAAATCAACTTCAACGTTCGGCTGAGTGGTACAGTAGGCTGCTTGGGTTAAAGGTATTGGATGAGCGGTTAAACGGTGGTCCCGTGTATTGGATGGAGTTGGATCGATACACGGGGCTAATTTTAGATGATAACAGCGTAAATATAGCAAGAGGTGAATGGAGCAAAGAGAAAGCTCCATTATTTATGTACAAGACAAAAAGTGTTCCATTAGCATATGACGAACTTCAAAAGAAAGGGATCAAGATTACCCTAAAGATCGAAACGCCACAAGAAGGACTTACGTTTTTTAATTTTGAAGACCCAGATGGAAATGTCTTTATGGTATGTAGTGCGGATGAAGATAACGTTCCCATTGAAAAAGTGGCACCCTCTCCCATTCATAACAGCATACCAGCGGTTTTTGTAAATGTTACGGATATCCACAAAGCAGCTGAATGGCATTTCGATTTATTAGGTCTTGAACAACGACCAATGGCTCCTAAAGAAACGATATTAGAAATAAAAAATGAAAAGGGAGCAAATATTTTATTAGATTATAATCGTCATCTGAATGGTGAAGATTTTAAGGTCCTTTTTATGTTTGGAACAGACAATATAAACGAAGCGTATTCCTTTGTAAACAGTAACAATATTAAGGTATTTACGGAAATAGAAGAACATAGAGATGTATCATTTTTTACGATCCTAGATCCAGACGACCATGTAATTATGATATGTCAATCGCATAAGGAGACTGAGTAATTGATTAGAATAGACTGTTAAATGGTGGCTGTATGTGTATTTTAAGACGGTTTTCTTGTACAGAAACAAGTAAACGGACAGCCATTCCTTTATTTGTGACAAAAACGGTAATGGTAATTAATGTACTGTTGGAATAGATATATATCAATTAGAAATTTATTGATGAAATGCTATCATTCTATTAGTTTTTACTAGTAGGAAAATAGCATTTTTTTCTTCACAATTTTGATTTACTCATTTATTAAAGGTAAAAATAGTTAATGCTATAGATGCTATATATAAGGGAGGCTGCCATATTGAAATTAATCAAAGGTGCAATCATTTATCCAATTACTTCTGAAAAAATAAAAAAAGGGGATTTATTAATAAAAGACGGTAAAATTGCGGCGATTGCAAAGGAGATTGAACAAACTTCTTCTATGACGGTTATTCATGCAAAAGGTCTTCACTTACTCCCAGGATTTATAGATGCTCATACTCACCTTGGCCTTTATGATGAAGGAACAGGGTGGGCTGGTAATGATGCAAATGAAACGATTGAAGCGACGACTCCGCATATACGAGCGATTGATGGGGTATATCCACTTGATATCGGTTTTAAAGATGCAGTGAAATTTGGAGTAACTACGGTTCATGTCATGCCTGGTAGTGCCAATGTGATTGGAGGGACAACTTCAGTCATTAAAACGCATGGAAAAAACATTAAGAAGATGATGATCAAGGAAACCGCAGGCTTAAAAATTGCGCTAGGTGAAAACCCAAAACGAATTCATAGTCGTTCGACCAATAATGACTCTATTACGAGAATGGGGATCATGGGGATGCTGAGAGAAGCGTTTATTTCCGCTAAGTACAGTGATGATCCAGAAAGCTTAAGAGTGGCACCTTTAGTTGCTGCGTTAAAACGAGAAATACCCGTTAGGATTCATGCCCACCGTGCGGATGATATTTTGTCAGCTGTTCGATTTGCTGACGAGTTTAACCTTGATTTGCGAATCGAACATTGTACGGAAGGACATCTTATTGCCGGTGAATTAAGTGGCCGGAACTTACATGTTACGGTAGGTCCAACACTGACTAGACGCTCTAAAATTGAATTAAAAAATAAAACGTGGGCAACGTATCGAATTTTAACGGATTACGGGATCCACGTTTCGATTACGACCGATCATCCGTACACGCCCATTCAGTATTTGAATATTTGTGCATCACTAGCTGTCCGTGAAGGTTTAGATGAACAAAAAGCATTAGAAGGGGTGACCATTAACCCTGCATTGAACCTTGGTGTTGATCATAAAGTCGGAAGTCTTGAAGTGGGTAAGGATGCTGATTTAGTACTATGGAATGAACAGCCATTTCACTACTTAGCAACACCTGTTATGACGTTAATAAATGGGGAAATTATTTACAAAAAATAAATAAAAAAATCGGTTCCCTTTTTGTTATAAATCGATTATTATATTAAAGGTGGTTGAGAAAATCACATTATTATAAAGGATTTTGATCATATCACAAGCTTATATAGGAATATTAATAAAATAAACAGAAATTCGACGTTTTTTCACTGATTATAAGGAATGGGAAGGCAATTGGTGCGGCACCAGTTCGTACTGGTTCTAGTGGGTTCGATTCCCACCCCGAATTTTTAAAAACATATTCGAGGGTGGATCTTACACTACAAGACTGCCCTCTAAAATAAGGAGGGATTCAAATGCTAAGAAAACGCGAACTGTCGGACTGTCATGTGTTATACGATTTAATGATTGATCCCGCTGTTTTTCCTTTTGTTCGTCACAAGGCCTATTCATATGATGAGTTTCTATTTTTAACGAAACAAACGATTGAGGCTGAGGAACGTGGTGAGCTAATTTCACGTACAATTACAGATGAGTGGGGTAATCCGATAGGAACCATCAATTTATTTGATGTTCAAGCTGGTACTGGTTTTCTTGGTACTTGGATTGGCAAACCTTACTTTGGAAAAGGCTATAATCAGTTGGCAAAAGACGCTTTTTTTAGTGAACTCTTTTTTGAGCTTGACATTCAAACAGTTTTTATGAGAATTCGTAAAGAAAATATCCGTTCGCTAAAAGCAGCACAAAAGCTACCTTACAATACGTTAGCGAATGAGATTCGACCAGATGTCTATGAATATATTAATTCGAACGGTCCGATTTATGACTTATTTCAAATAGAAAAAGATCAATATCATCTTTATAATATTAGAGAACACAATACACAGGCTAACGATGAAAATCACTTAAAGGAAGCATAGTATAATCCATTAAAAATATTGTACCTCTGAAGTAGACTTTAAATTCTGACCTTACACTATTGTGAGGGTAGGAACTCGGTCTATTTCAGGGGTTTTAATTTTTCATGGAATTATTGTTTTTTATGATTTAGCAGATTTAAACGTTTTAAAAGAGCTGGATAGTCGACCTGAAGATTATTAAAAAAATAGCCTGTATCAATGATGACTTGGTAACCTTAGATACAGGCTTTTCTCTTGCGCGTTTACCCATAAGAGGGACAACGTTTGTGTTATAGTTATTTTGTAGGGAAGCTGACTATATGGTAGCTAGATAGGATAAGGAGTGAAGAAATTGAAACAAGTATATTTAGACTACAATGCTAGTACACCAATTGCACCGGAAGTACGTGAAGCAATGCTTCCTTTCTTAGAAAAGCATTATGGTAATCCATCTGCTCTGCATTTTGAAGGAGTCCATGGAAAGAGAGCTGTAGAAAACGCTAGAAAACAAGTATCCACTATCCTTAAGTGCCAACCGAGTGAGATGATCTTCACTAGTGGTGGAAGTGAGTCAAATAACCATGTGCTAAAAGGTGTCTATTCTACTTTCAGGCAAAAAGGAAACCATATCATCACAACTACTATTGAGCATCCATCGATTATCAACCCATGTAAATACCTTGAGTCAATAGGGGCGAAGGTTACATATGTTAGAGTAGATCATTTTGGTAGAGTAAATCCGAATGATATTAGAGCTGCAATAACAAAGGAGACGATTTTAATCTCTGTCATGCATTCGAATAATGAAGTAGGAACCATTCAACCTATAAAAGAAATTGGTGAAATAGCTAAAGAGCATGACATCTTATTTCATACAGATGCTTCCCAATCAGTTGGAAAAGTGCTGTTAGATGTTAAGGAATTAAATGTTGACTTTTTAACCATTGCAGGGCATAAATTATATGCTCCTAAAGGTATTGGAGCTCTTTACATTCGTGAAGGAATAGATATTGAGCAATTGATACATGGAGCTGGTCATGAAGGTGGAAAAAGAGCGGGAACAGAAAATGTTGTATTTGCCGTTGGTTTAGGAAAAGCTTGCGAAGTAGGTAATGAGTCTATGGAGCAAAATGAACACGTAAGAGCGTTACGTGACTACTTTTGGCAGCAATTAAAAGCGCATTTTAAAGATATGGTTACTTTAAATGGTCATCCAGAATATCGTTTACCAAATACATTAAATATTAATTTTACCAAACGAATCGGTCAAGATATCCTAACAACAATTCCTCAATTAGCTGCATCCACTGGTTCAGCATGCCATTCAGGTGAAGTAACATTATCACCTGTATTAAAGGCAATGGGGGTAAACGAAGAGGAAGGTAAGGGTGCTATACGCTTTAGTTTAGGGAGGTATTCAACAAAAGAGGAAATTGATTATGCATTATCTCTCATTAAACAAGGATATTAAAATGGTATACAGTTAAGTATTTAAGCCAATAGCATACCTTCAATAAGATAATAAAAACATTGGGCATAATAACCCAATGTTTTTATTGTTACTGTTACTTTTCAAGTGCAATTTCAAACTACAACCGATAAGACTGACCCGTTGTTTTTATCTGGGAATTGTTGACGATAAAGATTTTTACACTAGGCATCGATATCCAAGCGCTTAATCCGATATTGAAGTGTTTGCCTACTTAATCCTAATTCTTCGGCAGTATTCGTTTTATGATACTTATGCTTTTCGAGTGTTCGTTGGATATAATATTTTTCAGCGTTGAGTAAATACTCTTTTAAATTTCCAACTGGAGTTGGAGTGCTTTTATCATTATTACCTATGCTGTTACTCACTTGTTTTTCTTGATTTGGATCATAAACACTAACAATCGAAGACTTTTGTTGCATCCCCAATGTTGATTTGTTTTTAAAGTGATATGGTAAATGAGCGGTTTCGATCGTGCTTGTTCCAACAAGGACGTTCATTGCAGCCTCGATAACATGTTCAAGCTCCCTGACATTTCCTGGCCAGTCATATTGCTCAAATAATTGCATTACATCATCACTGATCTCCGTAACATCCATTTGAAAGATACGGTTATATTTCTCGATAAAATGATGAACTAATAACTGAATGTCTTCTTTTCTCTCTCTAATCGGAGGGATGAATAAAGAAACAACACTTAGACGGTAGTATAAGTCTTTTCGCAAGCGATTGTTAGCGATCGCTTCGACTGGATCCTCGTTTATTGTTGCAATAATACGTACATTCACTTTTCTATTTACTGTATCGCCAATCCGACGTATCGATTTTTCTTGAATCGCTCGGAGTAGCTTCGCTTGAAGCATGGGACTTAAGGAGTTAATTTCATCGAGTAACAAAGTTCCGCCCTCGGCTTGTTCAAATAGGCCAATTTGATCGGTTGCCCCTGTGAAGGCGCCCTTTTTCGTACCAAAAAGTATACTCTCAATAAGCGTATCAGGCATGGCTGCACAGTTTTGGGATATAAAAGGACCAGATGAATGCTCACTTCCATTGTGAATACTTTGTGCGAATAATTCCTTACCCGTTCCAGTTTCGCCGATAATGAGTACAGAGGAAGGGGTTCTTGTCGCTCTTTTTGCGACTGCGATCACTTCTTTCATAGCTGAACTGTCACCTATTAAACTATCAAATGTAAAACGAGTATCGCCTTTTAACTTCATATTATTTTTGATTAAGTTTTCTATTTTTGTTACATCTTTAGCTATTTCTATTGCACCAATCACTTTATCATTTTCATAGATCGGAAATGTGTTATTAATAGTAGTGATTGCTTTTCCATTTTTAGTAAAGTACGTTTGTTTCATATTTTTAAATTCTTTTTCTTCAAACAAAGCTTCTAGCAATGTACTGCGCTGACCATCTTCAAATTGAAAGACTTCTAAGAAATCTTGGTCAAAAACCTCTTCTTTTGTAAGTGACTCGATTTCGGCCATCTTATTATTGTAAATAATTGTTTTTCCTGCTTCGTTAATAACGTGAACTCCAACATCTATTTCATTTAGTAATGTTTCGTAAATCGTCATAAGCTGTGTGGAATGGTTTGATTTAGAAGAATTCATGGAGGTTCCTCCTTTGCAATTTTTAAAGAATAAGAAATTTCGAAGGTGTCTAGCACATGCCCCACCGACTAGCGAGACTTCCCTCACCTCCGTCAACATCGACTCACTAACGAACACCCGAGTTTCCTTTATCTCCTGCGGCCGAGGCTAGTAGGTACGTCGGTAATCGGGCGCTTTCGCTTTCTTATTAGAAGGCACTTTACTTGAAGATTTAAAAATAAATGTAGCCTATGAGTAGCCAATGATTAAATTGTTCAATTTTTTAGTATTCTTCTATTATTAATTATTAATTGTATCGGGTAAAGTGGAAGAATGACAGTTTTTTTTCGTTTTTTTTTAATTGGCTATTAAAAATGAACTTAGTTTAGCAGAAAACGAAAAATTTCTTTCTTAATGAAAAATAATTTTACGACATCGCAAATTTTTTTTCGGAAAAAATTGATAAATAGTTATTTTACAAGGTTTAAAAAGTTGGCACGGAAATTGCATTATTGAAAGTGTGTAGGGAAAAGAAAGTTTTAAGGAGGGATTGTTTTGTTAGCAACAACAACAATTATTGAGAAAACAGAAACTTTTGGTGCGAGAAATTATAATCCTCTACCAGTAGTGATATCAGAAGCAAAAGGCGCATGGGTGAAAGATCCTGAAGGAAATAAATATTTAGATATGTTAAGTGCGTATTCAGCTGTGAACCAAGGGCATTGTCACCCGAAAATTATAGGTGCATTAAAAACGCAAGCAGAGCGAATTACGTTAACTTCGCGTGCATTTCATAATGATCAACTTGCACCGTTTTATGAGAAGGTTGCAAAAATGACCGGGAAAGATATGATCCTCCCAATGAATACAGGTGCTGAAGCAGTGGAAACAGCCGTTAAAGCTGCTCGTCGTTGGGCTTATGATAAAAAAGGAGTTCCAAATAATCAAGCTGAGATTATTGTCTGTGAAGAAAACTTCCACGGACGTACAATGACAGCTGTCTCACTTTCTTCAAACGATGAGTACAAAAGAGGCTTTGGACCAATGCTTCCAGGAATTAAAATCATTCCATACGGTGATTTAGAAGCATTGAAAGCAGCGATTACACCAAATACAGCTGCATTTATGCTTGAACCGATTCAAGGGGAAGCTGGAATTCGAATTCCGAGAGATGGATTCTTAAAAGAAGCTTATGAACTATGTCAAAGCGAGAATGTTCTATTTATAGCTGATGAAATTCAAGCGGGGTTAGGGCGTTCAGGTAAGTTGTTTGCATGTGATTGGGAAAGCGTTAAGCCAGATATGTATATTTTAGGTAAAGCGCTTGGTGGTGGAGTATTCCCGATTTCAGTTGTAGCTGCAAACCGTGACGTTTTAGAAGTCTTTGAGCCAGGTTCACACGGTTCGACGTTTGGTGGAAACCCACTTGCTTGCGCAGTTTCTATTGCTGCACTTGAAGTTATCGAAGAAGAGAACCTCGTTGCACGTTCGTTTGAGCTTGGAAACTACTTAAAAGAGAAATTACAACAAATTGATAACCCAGTGATTAAAGAAATTCGTGGGAGAGGGCTATTCATCGGTGTTGAACTTACAGAGTCTGCAAGAAAGTATTGTGAACAATTAAAAGAAGAAGGGCTTTTATGTAAAGAGACACATGAAACTGTGATCAGGTTTGCACCGCCGCTTGTAATCGAGAAAGAAGATCTTGATTGGGCAATCGAAAAAATTTATAAAGTGCTAGGTAAATAATCTAAAGCAAATGAAAAATGAGGTGGATGTCGGTGGGAGTAGTCGTTGAAAAAAAAGTTGAAAACAATGTACTGTCGGCAACGCAAAAAGTCATTCAAGAAGCGATCAATAAATTAGGCTATCGAGATGAAATGTATGAGCTACTTAAAGAGCCAGTTCGAATGTTAACCGTTCGTATTCCAATCCGAATGGATAACGGGGATGTCAAAGTCTTTACTGGTTATCGTGCCCAACACAATGACGCAGTAGGGCCAACAAAAGGTGGTATTCGTTTTCATCCCGAAGTAACGGAAGATGAAGTGAAAGCTTTATCAATGTGGATGACCTTAAAGTGTGGAATTGTCAATGTTCCATATGGTGGTGGAAAAGGTGGGATCGTTTGTGATCCTAGAAGTATGTCTTTTCCAGAAATTGAACGGTTGAGTAGAGGGTATGTTCGTGCAATAAGTCAGATTGTTGGTCCGACAAAAGATATACCGGCACCAGATGTATTTACGAACTCGCAAACGATGGCTTGGATGATGGATGAGTATAGTCGAATTCGTGAATTCGATTCGCCTGGGTTTATTACCGGTAAGCCTGTAATATTAGGAGGTTCTCACGGTAGAGAAACGGCAACAGCAATGGGTGTTACGATTTGTATAGAAGAAGCGGCTAAGGCGAAAGAAATGGATCTCGTCGGAGCGAAAATCATCATTCAAGGCTTCGGAAATGCTGGGGGCTACTTAGCTAAAATTTTAACAGGACGCGGGGCAAAAATTATCGGTATTTCCGATGCATACGGCGCTTTATATGATGAAGCTGGTTTAGATATTGATTATTTATTAGATAAGCGAGATTCTTTTGGTACCGTTACGAAACTATTTAAAAATACGATTCCGAATCATGAACTACTCAAGCAAGAGTGTGACATATTGGTTCCTGCAGCGGTTGCCAACCAAATTACTGGCGAAAATGCTCATGAAATCAAGGCAAATATTGTTGTAGAAGCTGCGAATGGACCAACGACAATGGAAGCAACGAAGATCTTAGCTGACCGTGGCATATTAATTGTTCCTGATGTGTTAGCGAGTTCCGGTGGTGTGACTGTATCCTATTTCGAGTGGGTTCAGAATAATATCGGTTACTATTGGTCAGAAGAAGAAGTCGCTGAAAAGCTTCGTGAAAAGATTGTATCTGCTTTCAATACCGTGATTCATACCGCATCTCTTCATAAGGTGGATACTAGACTTGCTGCGTATATGGTTGGAATTCGAAAGACTGCTGAAGCATCAAGATTCCGCGGATGGGTTTAAGAACTAAGGAGGGAGAAAATTGAGTAGCTATCGAACAGTGGATAGTTTATCGGATGGTATCGTAGAGAAGGTTTTTGTAGAAAAAGGGACGTATGTTCATGAATGGGAACCGTTATTCCTTATCAAAACGGCTAATGGCGCCATAAAGAAAATTGAAATGGGTGTAAGTGGCGTCATTTCAAAAGTAAATGTTGAGCCAGGTGAACGCGTTTGTTCTGATATGACGTTAGCACTTTTAGAAGAAGATACCGTTTCAAACGGTTGTGACTAATCTATTAAAATATCAACAGAAAAATATATCAAAGAAAATTTTGGAGGGAACATATATGTTAACAACTTATAAACATGAACCATTTACTGATTTTACTGTAGAAGAAAATCGCATCGCTTTTGAAGAGGCATTAAGAAATGTAGAAAAAGTGCTAGGAAAAGAGTACCCATTAATTGTTGGTGGAGAGCGAATTACGACAGAAAATAAAATCGTCTCTATTAATCCTTCAAATAAAGAAGAAGTAGTTGGAGTTGTTTCAAAAGCAAATAAAGAAATCGCTGAAAAAGCAATGCAAGCTGCAGATGAAGCATTCCAATCATGGAGAAAAGTAAACCCTGAAGAAAGAGCGAATATTTTAATTCGTGCAGCTGCGATGATCCGTCGCCGTAAACATGAGTTTTCTGCATACCTTGTAAAAGAAGCAGGCAAGCCTTGGAAAGAAGCAGATGCAGATACAGCTGAAGCAATTGATTTTCTTGAATATTATGGCCGTCAAATGATTGCTTTAAAAGATGGTAAACCAGTAAATAGCCGTGAAGGTGAACATAACCGTTATTTCTATACTCCAATTGGGGTTTGTGTAACGATTTCACCATGGAACTTCGCACTTGCCATTATGGCTGGTACAACAGTTGCACCGATTGTAACTGGTAATACTGTTTTATTAAAGCCTGCAAGTACGACTCCTGTTGTCGCTGCAAAATTCGTTGAGGTGCTTGAAGAAGCAGGTCTTCCAAAAGGGGTAGTTAACTTCATTCCAGGAAGCGGTGCAGAAGTTGGGGATTACTTAGTAGATCATCCGAAAACAAGCTTAATTACGTTTACTGGTTCACGTGATGTAGGTGTACGCCTATATGAAAGAGCTGCTGTTGTTCATCCAAGTCAAAACCATTTAAAGCGAGTCATCGTTGAAATGGGTGGAAAAGACACAGTTGTTGTGGACAAAGAGGCAGATCTTGAATTAGCTGCACAATCTATCGTTGTATCAGCATTCGGTTTCTCAGGACAAAAATGTTCAGCAGGTTCTCGTGCTGTTGTTCACGAGGATGTGTATGATGAAGTATTAGAAAGAGTAGTGGCATTAACTAATGAATTAACAGTTGGTGAACCGTCAACACGCGAAATGTATATGGGGCCAGTTGTAGACAAAGGCGCATTTGATAAAATCATGAACTATATTGAAATTGGAAAAGAAGAAGGTCGCCTAATGGCTGGAGGAAAAGGTGACGACTCCAAAGGCTTCTTCATTCAACCAACGATTTTTGCAGATCTTGATCCGAATGCAAGACTTATGCAAGAGGAAATCTTTGGTCCAGTTGTTGGGTTTAGTAAAGCAAAAGACTTTGATCATGCCATTGAAATTGCTAATAACACAGAATATGGATTAACTGGAGCGGTTATCACGAATAATCGTGAGCACATCGAACAAGCAAAACAAGACTTCCATGTTGGTAACCTATACTTCAACCGTAATTGTACAGGAGCAATTGTTGGATACCACCCATTTGGCGGATTTAAAATGTCCGGTACCGATTCAAAAGCAGGTGGACCTGATTATTTAGCACTTCATATGCAAGCAAAAACAGTATCAGAAATGTACTAAAATACTTGAGGTAAGCTTCCCTAATCCAATCTGTGAGTAGGGGAGTTTTTCCTATGAAAATAAAGGGGTTTTTCAAATGATTATTGAGAAGATATCAAAAAATTTCTTTATCTCGTTATCTCAAAATAAAGTATTAAACAATGGTGCGAAGAAATGGGGATTACGTTTAGGGGCGTCGCAAGTGGTAGCAGGTGTATCGATTTCAAGTGCTATCGATACGGTACGACAGCTTAATGAAAAAGGATTAGTTTGCACAGTTGATCACTTAGGAGAATTTGTATTAAACAAAGCTGAAGCGATTGAGTCCACTTATATTTGTATTGAAACTTTAGAAGCCATTGCGGAATCTAAGGTTAATTGTAATTTATCTGTGAAATTAACTCAGCTTGGATTAGAGTAGCTTTATTTAGTCCGGTTATCCTTGCTAGCTCACTTCTTGAAAGTGAGCCTTTTTAATAATCTCTTCAATAATCAATATCCTGCGATCTAATTGTTTAATATAATTTGCATCCCCGGTGTTCATATTTCGCCCTCCAATAAACCGTATTCTTTTCATACCTTTTTAGTATTAAAAAGTTCCACTTTAAGCGGATGAATAAATTCCTATCGAGTAAATAGTTTAGCTACTAAACAAAAAACTCTTGAAATTTAAAACGTTTACATAGTATTATATAGTTAATAGTTTGTTTAATAAACAAATAAATAAATAAAAATAAATCCATTAGGGAAATTTCACGAACTTAGGATTTGGATCAATATTTATTAGAAAAGTAGTACGTTAATTAATAAAAAAAAGAGGTGTGTCAAATGGAAATGAGCTTTCGTTGGTATGGAAACGAGGATCCAGTAAAGTTAGAACAAATTAAACAAATTCCAGGAATGGTTGGAATCGTTTCTGCGATTTATGACATTCCAGTAGGGGAAGTATGGCCGCATGAAAAAATTATCGAGCTAAAGCAAACAATTAAAAATCATGGATTAACTCTAAACGTAATTGAAAGTGTGCCTGTTCATGAGGAAGTAAAAATGGGTTTAGATAGTCGCGATAAATGGATTGAAAATTATAAAACAACATTGAGAAACCTTTCAAAAGCAGGGATCAAAACCGTTTGTTATAATTTTATGCCAGTGTTTGATTGGACGCGCACTCAGTTAGATGCACCGCTGCCAGACGGATCGAATTCATTACTCTATGACGAAGCGATGGTACAAAATATAGATCCTTTAAGTGGAGAATTAGAGTTACCGGGGTGGGACTTATCGTATCAAACTGACGACTTAAGAAAGATTATGGAGCAATACCAAACAATTTCGAATGAACAATTAATGGAAAACCTAATTTATTTCTTAAAAGAAGTAGTACCTGTCGCAGAAGAAGAAAATATTTTACTAGCTATTCACCCGGATGATCCACCTTGGCCTATTTTTGGATTACCTAGAGTGATTACAGGGAAAGAAAATGTGCAATATTTACTAGAAACTGTAGATAGTCCAAATAACGGAATTACATTTTGCTCTGGTTCTTATGGTGCCAACCCGGAAAATAACTTAGAGGAAATTATTGAAATTGCGAAAAATCGTATTCACTTCGTCCACGCTCGAAATGTGAAGTGGATTGGAAAATTATCGTTCCAAGAAACTTCTCACTCAATAAAAGACGGTTCTCTTGATATGGTGGGTATTATTCGTAAGTTACATGAAGTTGGCTTTACAGGACCGATCCGTCCCGACCACGGAAGAATGATTTGGGGAGAAGAAGGAAGACCAGGTTACGGTTTATATGATCGTGCATTAGGTGCAACCTATTTAAATGGAATTATCGATACATTGAACAACAAATAGGAGGGATTGCTATGAATTTACCATTTCAAATAAGTCTAGAAAATAAAGTAGCTGTTGTTACAGGTGGGAGCGGTGTCCTTGGTTCAACCATGTGTGAGGCATTAGCAGCAGCAGGTGCAAAAGTAGTCATTTTAGCACGAAATAAAGAGAAGATCGATAAAGTAGTAGACCGAATTAATGCCAATGGTGGAGAAGCCTACGGCTATGCTGTGAATGTTTTAAGTAAGGACGATTTAGAAGCTGTTCGTGAAGAGGTTTTATCTAAAGTAGGTCCTTGTAACATTTTAATAAATGGAGCGGGTGGTAATCATCCGAAGGCAACAACGTCAAGAGAACGTCTTAAGCTAGAGGATTTAGAGGACGCAGAGCAACAAACATTTTTTGATTTAGATTCAAATGCAGTCGAAGGCCTATTTAATCTTAACTTTTTAGGGACATTGTTGCCAACACAAGTATTTGCAAAAGATATGGTGAATCAAGCAGATGCAACGGTTATTAACATTTCATCGATGAATGCATTCCGTCCTTTAACGAAAATTCCAGCCTACAGTGGAGCAAAAGCAGCCATAAGTAATTTTACACAATGGTTAGCTGTTCACTTTTCTAAAGTAGGTATACGTGTAAATGCAATTGCTCCAGGCTTCTTTCTGACAGATCAAAATCGATCATTATTAATAGGGGAAAATGGTGAGTATAGTGACCGTGCCAATAAAATTTTATCACAAACTCCTGTGGAACGATTCGGTGAACCAGAAGAATTAGTTGGAACTCTATTGTGGTTAGTTAATCATAAAGCGTCAAGTTTTGTGAATGGAGTTGTTATACCTGTTGATGGTGGTTTCTCAGCGTATTCAGGAGTTTAAAAGGAGAGTAAACAATGGCGAAAATCCTTACGATCGGTGAATTATTATTACGTTTAACGCCTGTCCAGCTTCAACGATTAAACCAAACTCGAGAACTAACAATGAGTTATGGCGGGGCAGAAGCAAATGTTGCCGTATCACTAAGTCAATTTGGTCACCATGCTTCTCTTTTATCTGTAATACCAGCCAATGATTTAGGTGAAGCAGCTTTGTCACACTTAAAAGCATTTGGGGTTGATACGTCATCGATATTTCGAGGTGGCGAACGGTTAGGATTGTATTTTTATGAACAAGGGTTTTCTAGTAAACAAGCAAAAGTAATCTATGATCGTAAATATTCTTCGATCCTTGAACTACCAAATGAAAAAATCGACTGGGACCAAGTTTACGCAGGAGTTGACATTTTGCACACGACTGGTATTACACCTGCATTAAGTGAAAAATTACAGCAGTTTACAATAAAAGCTATTCAGGAAGCAAAAAAGCGAAAGGTTCAAATTAGCTTTGACTTTAATTATCGTGCAAAGTTATGGTCGATCGAAAAAGCTAAAGAAACCTTTCTATCCATTCTGCCTTACGTTGATATTTGCTTTGTTGGTTATAAAGATTTTAAATTTCTTCTTGGTAATGATGGACCAGAACATTTTACTAAAGACGTGTTAGAAAACTGGTACCGTGAATTAGCAATAAAATATGAGATAAGCTATCTTGTATGTACTAACCGTACAATCATTTCCTCATCAAAAAATGAAATAGTCGGTTATGTGTATTTTGAAAATTGTTTATATGAAAGTGAACGTATTTCATTTGAAATTTTAGATCGTATCGGTGGTGGGGATGCGTTTGCAGCTGGTGTTCTACATGGTATTGCAGCTGGTTATGAGTCAAAGAAAATGATTGAATTTGCTGTGAGTTCAAGTGTATTGAAGCATACTGTTTATGGGGATCATAATCAATTTTCCGTAGATGAAGTAAAAACGTTTGTTGCCAATCGAGGCGGTGATGTAAATAGATAGCCTTTAATGGATTTCGATATAGGTTTTATAATTTTTATAATTGAGTGTAAGTTATGTTATACCCTATTATTACGAAAACACGTAGAGTCATTGACTTAAATGGAATTTGGAATTTTAAATTAGACGATGGTAGTGGACTGAAAGCTGGATGGGAGCAATCAAAGTTAACGGGTACTATAAATATGGCGGTTCCTGCTTCATTCAATGATGCAGGGGTTACTGCAGAAATACGTAACCACATCGGTTGGGTTTGATGAGACGGTTAATGTGATGGACTTTCAATTAATGCGATGGATTGGTGCGAATTCTTTCCGTACAGCACATTATCCATATTCAGAGGAATTAATGCGACTAGCTGACCGTGAAGGCTTTGTTGTGATTGATGAGACACCAGCAGTTGGTGTACATTTGAACTTTGCAGCCACGTTACTAGGAGGAAAAGAAAGACGCAATACGTGGGAGCATATCCAAACGTTTGAACATCACCAACAAATTATTAAAGAGCTTGTCGCTCGTGATAAAAACCATCCAAGTGTGGTCCTGTGGTCTGTAGCCAATGAACCTGCATCAGAAGAAGAGGGAGCCTATGAATATTTCAAACCTCTCGTTGAGTTAACAAAGGAATGCGATCCGCAAAATCGTCCAGTAACGATCGTAACACATCTAATGTCCACGCCAGAAACCGATAAAATTGCCGAGTTAATCGATGTCCTCGGTTTAAATCGTTATTACGGGTGGTACGTTGAAGGTGGAGAGCTTGAAGTCGCAAAAGTAAAATTACGTGAAGAGTTTGAAGGGTGGAATAAACGTTGCCCTGAAAAGCCAATCATAATGACCGAATACGGGGCAGATACGGTAGCGGGTTTACACGATGTCGACCCTGTCATGTTTACTGAGGAATACCAAGTCGAGTATTTACGTGCTAATCATGAAATCTTTGATCAGTTTGAAAATTTTGTGGGCGAACAAGTTTGGAACTTCGCTGATTTCAATACGAGTCAAGGGATCTTAAGAGTTCATGGAAATAAAAAAGGCATCTTCACCCGAGATCGAAAACCGAAATATGCGGCTCATGCACTTCGCAAACGCTGGACGGAAATTCATGACTTTAACTATAAAAAGTAAAAAGAAACCCTGGTTTTGCCAGGGTTTTTATACTATATCAAGACATGACCTCAAAATTTCAGGCAAGAAATTAGTAAGATTTCTGTAGGATCTTTTATAATAGAAATATACATTAAACATTCGTCATGAAATTCTATGAAAGTAGAGAAAAGAAATGTGCATTTAATTTAATAGTTTGGAAGAAGGGAAATCATGAATAAAAGACTAATTAAAATAGCGATACTTTCTGTTTCGTTATTAACCGTAATGGCGGGAGCTGCCGTATCACCTGCGTTAGCTGACATCGCCCTTGCTTTTCCTGAGTCTAATGAAACAACAATCAAGTTAATATTAACATTACCATCTGTTATGATTATACCTTTTATTTTTGTATCTAGTTATTTAACAACACGTTTTTCAAAAAAAAGTATTCTTTTTATTGGGATCCTTTTTTATTTAATTGGTGGGATTGGCGGCGGACTCGTCTCAACGATTGAATTGCTTTTATTATGTCGTGCAATCTTAGGGATAGGTGTCGGGCTTATGATGCCAATTTCCACTTCTCTTGTAGCTGATTTCTTTGATGGAGAAGAGCGGACGGCTACAATGGGGCAAGTAAGTGCTGCAAACAACCTAGGTGGAGTCGGCTTATTTTTAATGTCTGGGGTACTAGCGGCCATTAGTTGGAGAGTTGCTTTTTTTGTATACATTTTAGCACTTGTTTCAGCCATTATTGTTTACTTCCATTTACCGAAAACGAAAAGTGATGGTGCACCATCAGGTAACTTTGTAATAGGTGTACCGAAAAAAATATATGGTTTTGGTTTGAGTGCGCTTTTTATTGTGTTAATATTTTTTGCTATCCCTGTAAATATGGCTTTGTATATGCAACAAGAAGGAATTGGAAGCTCACAGCTTGCTGGAGTAATTATTTCAGTAGGAACGATGGCTGGGTTTATTGCTGGGTTGCTATTAGCACGTATTAGACGGTTGCTACAAAACTATTTTACCGGAATTCAACTGTTAATCATGGCAATTGGCTTTTTTACTTTAAGCTTTTCAAATCACTTAATAATCATTGCGTTAGGTGTAGGTATTACGGGGTATGGGTTTGGTTCAATTCTACCTACCGTTTTTGATCAAGTTACTCGTGAAGTGCCTAGGTCTGAAACCGTTCAAGCAATGGCAATTGTTACGAGCATGCTCTTTTTAGGTCAGTTTATTTCACCACTCGTTCTTGATGGGATAGGTATGGTTTTTGGAAATGAAACGGTCCGGTTTTTATATCAGTTTTTAGCGAGTGCTATATTACTAGTAGCGGCAACATTTTTAGCCCTAGCAATTAAGGTCAGTCTAAGCGAAAAGCGAGAAGTGCTGTTTAAAAGTATGAATAAAAAAGACATGCAATTACAAAAAAAATGAGCATAAGTAATAAATAGCTTTTATTTATCCGAATCCTTTAACGAGGGTTCGGTTTTATTTTTGAATCGTTCTTAATCTATCGAGTGACCATGTAAAAGGATGTGGTGAATTTTGTCTCAAGGATTTTCTATGAAAATATATTAAGCATTAGTTGCGCTTATTCAAAATAACGTGTTAAAATAGAATTAATTAATTTGTTTATTAAACAAATTAATATGAAGCGGTAATTTTAAAATGTATGCTAGTTAAACTAGTATTATAAAAAGCTTTAATCCGAATTCGGATAATTTAAATAGTTGAGGTGAAATGAATGTTACAAAAATATGAAATACTCAATGAGATGCATAATGGCTACATAGTAGCGGTTATCCGGGGTCAAAACAAAGAGGAAGCAGTAGAAATTTCGAGGCAAGCATTCAAAGGCGGCATCCGTTCCCTTGAAATAACTTTTACTACTCCTGGTGCGGAAGAAGCGATTGAAGAGCTAACTCGTCTAGGTGACAAGCAAATGATCGTTGGTGCAGGTACTGTATTAGATGAAGCAACCGCCAGAGTAGCGATTATGAAAGGCGCTCAATATATTGTTAGTCCGCATTTTGATCCATCTATTGCTAAAATGTGTAATCGCTATGCAATTCCATATTTACCTGGTTGTGGCTCAGTAACTGAAATTATGAGTGCACTTACGTATGGGGTTGATGTCATTAAACTATTCCCAGGTAGTTTACTAGGACCAGGCTATATAAAAGATGTGAAAGGTCCCATTCCTCATGCTGAGTTAATGCCTTCTGGTGGGGTAAGCTTAGACAATTTATCACAATGGGTTAAAAAAGGTGCCTTTGCAGTTGGAATTGGTAGCGCTTTAACTAGTTGTGTTACTGAAGGTGATTATCGCGCTGTTGAAAAAGCAGCACGTCAATTTGTAGATAAATTAGCTGAAGTAAAAGAATAGGGAGGGAATTTCTTTGGGAACGTTTATCCATGAAAATTTTATTCTGAAAAATAAAACAGCAATTAATTTATACCATCAATACGCTAAAAAAATGCCAATATATGATTACCATTGTCATTTATCTCCAAAAGATATTGCAGAAAATAAGAAGTTTAGCACGATCACAGAACTATGGTTAGCAGGTGATCACTATAAGTGGAGAGCAATGAGGGAAAACGGGATTGAGGAACGTTTCATTACAGGTGATGCAAGCGACAAAGAAAAGTTTGCTGCATGGGCGAGGACTGTTCCAAATACTATTGGAAATCCGCTTTATCATTGGACACATTTAGAATTGAAAATGTACTTTGGGATTGATGAGTTATTAAATGAAGAACGCGCAGAACGAATTTGGAATCAATGTAATGAGTTATTAATGCAAGATAACTATTCCGTCCAAGAGTTAATTAAACGTTCAAATGTAAAAGTGATCTGTACGACAGATAATCCAACCGATGACCTGTATTATCATGATCAAATTAAGGACCAACAGGATTTCAATGTTCGCGTTCTACCAACATTCCGTCCCGATAAAGGTTTAGAAATCAATAAGGATACATTTGTTCCATTTGTAGAAGCTCTTGAGACCGTTGTTAATAAAAACCTTACAACGTATGAAGAGTTTATCGAAGCGCTTGAACAAAGAGTAGTGTATTTTCATGAGAAAGGTTGTCGAATCTCCGACCATGGTTTAAGTGAAATACCATTTGCAGCATTTGAAGAAAGTGAATTAGAACAAATCTATCAAAAAGGACGAAACGGAAAAGGCGTTTCTGTTGAAGAAGAAACTAAGTTCAAAACGGCAACATTTATTGCCTTAGCTAGCTATTACAAAAAGAAAAACTGGGCGATGCAAATCCATTTTGGGGCGATACGTAATAATAATACGAAAATGTTTAATAAGCTTGGACCTGATACTGGATTTGATTCGATCAGTGATCAAGGAGAAGTGGCAAGACCATTAAACGCATTTTTAGACGCACTCGATCGGGGTGACCAATTACCGAAAACGATCCTTTATAACTTAAACCCAGTATACAATGATCTAATTGGAAGTACGATTGCTAATTTTCAAACTGAAGCTGGAGTGAAAGGAAAGATTCAACTAGGGTCTGGTTGGTGGTTCAATGATACGAAACCAGGGATGGAACGGCAACTATCTGCTTTAGCAGATCAAGGTTTACTAATGCATTTTGTAGGTATGCTAACAGACTCTCGTAGCTTTATTTCATATAGTAGACATGAATATTTTCGTAGAATCTTATGTAACTTAATTGGGTCTTGGGTAGAAGATGGAGAAGTGCCAGATGATCCAGCATTATTGCAAACGTTAATCGAAAACATATGCTATAACAATGCAAAAAACTACTTCAGTATAAATGTAGACGAAAAGCAACTGGTCTAAAAAAGGGGTGAGAATATGAAAGAGGGCATTAAGGATTTTGAGAAAACAAAACCGTATTTAGTCTGTGTTGATTCTGACGGTTGTGCGATGGATACGATGGATGTGAAGCATCAAAAATGCTTTGGACCAAAGGCGATCGAAGTTTGGGGATTACAAGATATTGAAGAAAGATTTATGGAGATTTGGAATGAGGTCAATTTATATTCGATATCAAGAGGAATTAATCGTTTCAAAGGTTTAGTTCGAACATTTGATCTAGTCGCCGAAGAAGGATATGAAATTTCGGATTTATCGACAGTAAAAGAGTGGACTGAAACGACAGATGAATTATCCAATCCATCCCTTGAACGAGAAATTGCTAAAACAGATGATCAGCAGTTAAAGAAAACGCTCGATTGGAGCCTGAAAGTAAATCAAGCAATTACTGAGCTATCTGATGATGATGAGCCATTTTCTGGAGTTAAAGAAGGATTAGCAAAAATTAACGACGGAGCAGATATTGCGATTGTTTCATCGGCAAATGGCGGTGCAGTACGTGATGAGTGGACAAGACATGAACTCATAAGTCACGTTCAAGCTATGCTAGGTCAAGAATCAGGAACGAAAGCACATTGTATAGCTGAATTACAAAAATTTGGTTATGAACCTACTAAAATCTTAATGGTAGGAGATGCGCCTGGAGATTTAGAGGCTGCAAAAGTGAATTGTGTACTCTATTATCCTATTCTTGTCGGAAACGAACGGTTTTCTTGGGAGCGATTAGCGAGTGAAGCATTGACTAAATTTTATGAGGGAAGCTTTGCAGGGGAATATCAGCAACAACTGATCAATGAATTCCATTCCAACTTACAGAAATAAAGCAGGGGGAGTAAATTATGGGAACTAAAGTAGAAATTAAATTGCCAAAAGTAGACTTAAAGGCAAAACCTTACAATTTATCAGATCAAGATATCCAATGGGTCAAAGACACGATTGCTAGTATGTCTGATGAAGAAAAAATAGGTCAATTATTTATTAATCTATTCTTCTTTGGTAATGATCAATACAGTGGAAATGATTTTACTAATCAACAACTGCTTGAAAAATTCCATATCGGTGGTGCACGATACCAAGGTGGAACATCTGAGCAGGTTCAAGGTTTAATCAATGAATTACAAACTCATTCGAAAGTGCCATTATTAGTAGCTGCCAACTGTGACGCGGGTGGTAATGGTGCATGTAACGATGGAACATATATCGCTTCTGCTGCAATGTGTGAAGCTTCAGGAGATACACAAGTTTCATATGATGCGGGTTATGTCAGTGGGCGTGAAGAACGAGCAATTGGTGTAAACTGGAACTTTGACCCTTGTGTCGATATTTTAAAAAACTGGAGAAATACGATCGTTAACACCCGTGCTTACGGTACAAATGCGGAAACAGTAATAAAACACACGAATGCTTATTTAGAAGGGTTAGCCGAAAGCAATATCGCTGCTTGTATTAAACATTGGCCAGGAGACGGTACAGAAGAGCGGGATCAGCACTTAGTATTAGGTGTCAATGAATTGTCAGTAGAAGAATGGGAAGAGTCTTTCGGTAAAGTATACCGTAACCATATTGAAAACGGTGTTGATTCGATTATGGCTGGACATATTGCTTTACCAGAATACCAAAAAGCTTTAGTTCCTAGTTTAGAAGATAAAGACATTCTTCCAGCCACTTTAGCACCAGAATTAATCAATGGCCTACTAAAAGGAGCACTCGGCTTTAACGGCTTAGTTTTAACAGACGCGACTCATATGTTAGGAATGACTGCGGCGATGCGTCGTGAGGATTATGTTCCACAGGCGATTGCTGCAGGTTGTGACATGTTTTTATTCTTTAATAATATTGAAGAAGATTTCGGATTTATGATGAACGGCTACAAAAAGGGTGTTATAACAGAAGAACGCCTTCAAGATGCATTAGAAAGAATTCTAGGCTTAAAAGCAAAATACGGTCTACACAAGGCAAAAGAAAACGGCACATTATTACGTTCGAAAGAAGATTTGGAAGTCATTGGTTGCGATGATCATATAGAACGGGCAAAACTAGCGGTCGATAAAGGAATCACATTGGTTAAAAACTCGCTAGATCAATTACCCATTCGCCCTGAAACCCATAAGCGTATTCGCCTATATTTCTTAGAAGGTGAAGTTGGCGGAATTTACGAACCGAACGAAAAAACATTATCTTTTATTGTAGATGAGTTAGAAAGACGTGGCTTTGAAGTTACGGTTAATGACGGTACTTCTCGGATTAAAGGGCCTACTTTAAAGTATCGGGAAGAAGTGGATGCTGCATTCATTTTTGCAGATGTTGTCGGTTATGGTGCAGAAAACAACTACCGCATCAGATGGAAAACGGCGATGTCAAACGAAGTACCTTGGTATGTCCATGAAGTCCCAACTGTGTTCGTTTCATTAAACTTCACCACTCATTTAACGGATGTACCGATGGTTAAATGCTATATTAATGCATATAAAGATACGGAACTTACCATTAAGACGGTCATCGATAAAATCATGGGAGAATCAGAGTTTAAAGGAACACCAAATGAAAATGTTTGGTGTAACAAATGGGATACTAGACTATAGAAAAATATTATAAAAATATATAGCAGGCTGATTTATTCGTTTGCTGGATTAGGCATTGGGTAGAAATACTCAATCCTTGTCCAAAATGAATATTTTTTATGAAAGCGGTTAAATTTAGCCTTACTTATAATTTGTTGAGGTCGTCTGATAGAGATTTAGAATCGTAATGTATGCCCTTAAAATTAATTCATATATAAATTTATAGAAAATTAGGAGGTTCAACTAATGAGAAAAATAATCAATATAAATGATGCTTGGAAGTTTGAAAAAGATGATAAAGAAAAAGCTTTTAATAAAATTTACAATGATGAAAATTGGGAAATAGTCAATGTACCACATACGTGGAACGCGATTGACGGTGCTAATGGCTTTGACTTTTATAAAGGTGAATGCTGGTACCGAAAAGAGATATTTTTAGACACAGTTCATGAAGGAAACAAAGTATTTATTGAGTTTAATGGGGCCAACAGTATAACGGATGTATATGTAAATGGGGAATATTTGGGTCAACATCGTGGCGGTTACTCGATTTTCCGCTTTGATATTACAGATGTAATTGAATTCGGAAAAAAAAATACGATTGCTGTTAAGGTCGACAATACCGTTGTCGATGATGTGTATCCTCAATTGGCTGACTTTACTTTTTACGGTGGAATTTATCGTGATGTTAACCTAGTCATTGTAAATCCTGTTCATTTTGATTTAATGGATTATGGATCTCAAGGTGTTTACATTGTGCAAGGTGAAGTTTCTAATCAGCGAGCTAATTTAACGGTGAAGTCAAGGTTAGTTAATGATAATGATGAAGACAAGAAAGTCAGGTTATGGGCCGATATCTTGAATGCAGAAGGTAAAAATGTGGCATACGCAACAAAAGAAGTAATATTAGCAGCAGGGGAAACAAAAATAGTTGAAATCCCAGCAGTGATTGAAAATCCTACATTATGGAATGGGAGAAGGAATCCATATATGTATGAAGCGAAAGTATCGATGGTAAGTTTTAATGATACGGTTGATGAGCTTTCAATACCGTTTGGGGTAAGATACTTTGAAGTTGATGCACAAAAAGGATTCTTCCTAAATGGTGAGCCGCTTCGGTTAAATGGTGTTTCAAGACACCAAGACCGAAAAGATATGGGCTGGGCGATTACGAAGAAAGAACACAAAGAAGATATGGCATTAATTAAAGAGGTTGGTGCCACTTCCATTCGCTTAGCACACTATCAACATGATCAATATTTTTATGACCTATGCGACCAAGAGGGAATGGTTGTCTGGGCGGAGATCCCATTTATTTCAGTTATGTCCAAGACAGAGGTAGAAGGCTTGAATGCAAAGCAGCAGATGATCGAATTAATTAGACAAAACTTTAACCATCCATCAATTATTTTCTGGGGGATTCAAAACGAAATTCAAATTAGTGGTGAAAGACCAGAATTAAGAAAGCTTGTCAAAGAATTAAATGAGTTAACCAAAAAAGAAGATCCGACAAGACTATCGACAATGGCCAATGTAATGTTTGTCCCTGATAAGGATGAATATAATTTTATTACGGATACCGTGGGCTACAATAAGTACTACGGTTGGTATCAAGGGAAGGCAGAGGATTTTGCTGACTGGCTGGATGGATTTCATAAGTTAAACCCTAATGTAAAATTAGGGATTTCTGAATACGGGGCAGAAGGTATATTACAATACCATTCGAATGACCCAAAAGTAAAAGATTACTCAGAAACCTATCATACTTTGTATCATGAAAAAGTTTGGGAAATCTTTTCTGAGCGCCCGTTCCTTTGGTCTACCTATGTGTGGAACATGTTTGATTTCGGTGCCAACATCAGGGATGAGGGCGGTGTAAAAGGCAGAAACAACAAAGGTTTAATCACTTATGACCGCAAGATTAAGAAAGATGCCTTTTACATGTATAAAGCTCACTGGTCGGATGAAAGATTTGTTCATATTACAAGCAAACGTTTTGTTGACCGTGCAGATGAACAAATTACGGTTAAGGTTTATTCAAATTGTAATGAAGTAAGCCTTTATGCAAATGGCGAAAAATTTGAAACAAAAACGGGCGAGTCACGTGTCTTTATTTTTGACAATATTCCATTACAAAAGGCACTCAATGAAATAAAAGTTGTTGCTAATCAAGAGGGTGAAGTATTTGAGGATGTGGCTAGATTCAATAGAGTCGCTGAACCTAACCCAAGCTATGAAGCTCCTGAGGAAGATAAAGGTGGGATTGTAGCGAACTGGTTTGAAATGCCTGAGGATTTAGCTGATGTTGAGGTTGAAGAAATTCAGATTACCGATGATGTTTATTCTACTCGTGACACCTTTAATGAGCTTATGGAAAACCCAGAAGCAAAAGCTGTAGTTGAAAAGTATTTAGGCAATTTTTCAGAACATCCGATGTATGGTATGGCACAAGGAATGCAAATAGATTTTATTGCATCAATGGCTGAAGATCTTTTTAACGATAAACTAATGTTTTCACTAAACAAAGAATTAACAAAAATTAAAAAGACTCAACATCAAAATTAAGTGATCTCTTACTGTTTAATGAACGTTTTTTAGATTTGTTACCCATTATTTAGTAACCAAATAGGCAGGATAAATAACAATTTTCTTAATCATAAGAGACGATCAGGTTTCTCTAAAGCTATATATTTATGTATGGTAATTTTTCAAAATATTTAAAAAAAAAAAAAAAACACTTGTTATTTAAAGCGCTTTCATATATATTAGTTTTATAGATTAATTTGTTTAACCAACAAATTAATAAGAAGGTAATTTTGAAAGCGTTTTATTATAGTGGAATTTTAAGGGGGTAATACTATGTCAACAGTAACAGTAGGAAATGAAGAAAAGTATCACACGGCGAAATTATGGCAAATTGGTTGTTTTGCTTTAAACAACACAGCGACAAACATTTATTTCTTTGTTATGTTTTTTGTTTCTTATTATGCAACTGGTGTCGCTGGACTAACAGTTGTTGTTGTTAGTACAATTATAACTTTCATGCGAATATTTGACGGGATAACAGATCCATTGATTGGTTATGTCATTGATAAGACCGAATCGAAATTTGGTAAGTTTGCGCCGTTAATGGTTCTTGGAAACATCATTTTAGCGGGAACCCTTTACGTGATGTTTACAGTTACACATCTCTTACCAGATGCCTTTCAGTTTGTCTTCTTCTTAGGTATTTATTTCATTCATATTATTGGATATACGTTTCAAACGGCTTGTACAAGAGCAGCACAAACCGTACTAACAAATAGCCCGAAACAACGACCACTGTTTGGAATTTTTGATGCAACGTATAACAGTTTGTTATTTACGGGAGCGCAAATGTTTATTGCTATGTATCTCGTAGCCAAGCATGAAGGGTTTACATTAGGTTTATTTACGGAATTAAAGTATTATGCAATCATTGTGTCAGCAGTTTTTACTGTATTGGCAGTTATCGCCATTAAAGGCAAAGACCGTAAAGAATACTATGGGTTAGCAGAAAAAAACGTGAAAACAAGTTTCCGTGATTATTGGCCAGTAATTAAAGGAAATCGTCCATTACAAATGCTAATTATTGCAGCATCAACTGATAAATTAGCTAACTCAATGATAAGACAAGGTGCAGTCGGGGTTATGTTCTTTGGTATTTTGCTAGGAGATTACGCATTAAGTGGTACGATTGGGTTAATTACACTCGTTCCAATGCTCTTAATTACTTTCTTTGGTATCGGTAAGGCAAGAAAAATTGGCTTGAAACGTTCGTTTGTAATGGGGACTTGGGCAGCATTAATTACATTTGGAGCCGTTGCTGCTTACTTGTTAATGGTTGATACTCAGCAAATTTCTTTATCAAACCTTGGATTTGTAACGATTATGTTCTTAGTCCTTTATTGTCTAGCAATGGGCTTCAATGCGTTAACTGGAAATATGGTTATTCCGATGATTGCAGATGCTTCAGACTATGAAACATATAAAACAGGTCGCTATGTACCTGGGATGATTGCAACGATTTTCTCTTTTGTTGATAAATTAATTTCATCACTTGCACCAGCTCTTGTTGGTTTTGCAGTAGCACTAATTGGTTATCGTGATGAACTTCCTCAAGTAGGAGAAACGTTAACGACTTCGTTACTTGTTATGGCATTAGTTCTAAAGTTTGGTATTCCAATGTTTGGTTACATTTGTTCATTAATTGCGATGAAATTTTATCCACTTGATGATCAGAAAATGGAAGAAATCCAAACGGCAATTGCAGAAATTAAAGCTGGTGGAAAGAAAGAAGTTGTATAATTTCAGGAAAAAGCTTGCAGGTTGATTGTGTTCAGCCTTGCAAGCTTTTCTTATGGGCAAAGTAATATACACATTATAAGTAAGTAGGATACTAAAATAGGCTCTTGAAAAAGGTTAGGTACACTTTCATACAAAAGTTAAATACTGCGTTTTGTCATGTTTTGCGAAAGCATTCTCAGTCAATTCTGGCTCAAATAAAGGCATTTTGAGGTAATGAAATGTTACGATATTATTATTATACTTAAACTAGTTTCATTGGAGGCTGACCTATATGAATGAACCGATTTTAGTTAATTACCGAATGCATGGTGGAGGAGACCAATCATTTGACTACCATTCGCATCAGGAATATGAAATTTATTTTTTTCATGCAGGTTCATGCCGTTATTTGATTCATAACCAAATTTATGATTTAGTACCAGGGGATATTATCTTAATGGATGGGATGACGCTTCATCGACCTAATGTTCGTTCAAGTAGTGAGTATGTCCGTAGTGTCATTCATTTTTCACCACATTGGATTAAAGGTGTATTACATGAAATAGGGGGTATGTATTTACTTGAATCCTTTCAGAGATTGCACCATTGTTTGATACGAACGAAGGAAAACACTGCATCGAAAAGTTTAGAACAGCACATTAGCCGTTTAGCTGAATTGAAGAACAACTCGGACATAAACAATCCTAAAGTAGAAACTGAAATGAAGGTAGTATTTTTACAAATATTGATTATTCTCCATCAACTAGGTCAAGAGGAATTTACGATAACCCCAGAGCAAAAAGTCGACAAAGCTAAGCATGCTGAAAATATAGCAGGCTATATCCAGTCAAACTACATGGAGAAATTATCTTTAGATACCATTGCAGACGCACTAAAGTAAATCTTATGTGTCACATGTATTTAAAGAAACGACGGGTTTTACAGTCATGGAGTATGTAATGGGGTGTCGACTAACACAAGTCAAATATTTGCTTGAAATCGAGCTAGATAAACCGTTAAAAGATATTGCTTATGAGTGCGGATTTGAAAGCGTTTCCCACTTTAGTCGTTTTTTCAGGCAGCAAGTAGGAATGACTCCGAAAGAGTATCGCCGTTTCCGTCTCAGGTAAGTGAAAAAGGGTTGTTTTAGTAATATATAACGCAATTAAGGAGGAATAGTCGCTTATGAATCAAGATTTAAAGATTTCAGGATTTTCAGATGAAATCTCATCAGATTTTAATACCCAGTTAGGAGTCGTTTCAAAGTTAGGGATGAACTATATATCATTACGTGGAATCGATGGAAAAAATATTGGGGATTTTACAGTGAATGAAATTAAAGAAAATGTGTTGCCACGTCTAAAAACAGCAGGGATCCATGTTTCATCGATCGGATCGCCAATTGGAAAAGTATTCATTAACGATGCTGAAGGTTTTGTAAAACAAAAGAAAGTGTTAGAAACACTTTGTCAAATTGCTAATCTCTTAGATTGTCAATATATCCGTATTTTTAGCTTCTATATTCCAAAAGGTGAAGATGCTGATCATTATAAGGAGCAAGTGGTCAGTCAATTAAAGGAGTATACGGCAATTGCTAAGAAGTATGATGTGATTTTAGTCCATGAAAATGAAAAGGACATCTATGGGGATATTGCTAGACGTTGTCACGAGATCCTTTCAGAAGTTGATTCTCCATATTTCAAAGGGATATTCGATTTCGCTAACTTTGTTCAATGTGGGGAAGACCCTCAGGCTTGTTACGATTTGCTCAAAGAGGAGATCGTTTACATTCATATTAAAGATGCTGTTACAACAGATAGTCAAAACGTTGTATGCGGAACAGGTGAAGGGAAGATTCCTGAGATCCTATCCCAATTTATTGAAAGCGGCTACAAAGGCTTCTTAACACTTGAGCCCCATTTAGTTCTATTTGACTCCTTAAAAGATTTAGAGCTTGAAGATGCCAAAGAAGTAATTAAAGATAACAAAGGATTAGATGGTGAAGGCGGTTATAAGCTACAGTATGAAGCTTTATTAGAAATACTTAAAAAAATTGAAAGTGAGGCGAAGTAAAAAATGACAGTAAGATTAGGAATTATAGGATTAGGTGCACAAGGTGGAACTTACGCTGGATTTATCTCGGAAGGAAAAGTGAAAAACATGGTTATTGGGGCTATTTGTGATATTGACCCTGAGAAAAAGAAATTGAGCAAAGAAAAATATCCAGACGTACCTTTTTATGATAACTATATTGACATGCTTGAAAGTGGTACCGTTGATGCAATTGTGACGACTGTACCGCATTATCTTCATCCAGAGATGGGAATGGAAGCATTAAAAAGAGATATACATGCACTAGTTGAAAAACCAGCGGGTGTCTATACAAAGCAAGTAAAAGAGTTAAATGAATTTGCACAAACAAAACCAGAGTTAACCTTTGCTATTTTCTTTAATCAAAGATCGAATCCACTTTATCAAAAGTTAAAAGAGCTGATTGATCATGATGAGATTGGCAAAATTCGTCGGACAAACTGGATCATTACTACTTGGTGGAGACCTCAAGGTTATTACGATCAAAGTGAGTGGCGAGCAACGTGGGGGGGCGAAGGCGGTGGTGTCCTTGTAAATCAAGCGCCACACCAAATCGATTTACTTCAGTGGATTTGCGGGATGCCGAAAAAGGTCAATTCTAATGTGAAGTACGGTTATCAAAGAAATATTGCCGTTGAAGATGAAGTAACAGCGATGCTTGATTATGGAAACGGTGCAACAGGTGTATTTATTACCGCAACACATGATGTTCTTGGGACAGATCGTTTAGAAATACATGGGGACAAAGGAAAGATTGTTGTGGATGATAGTAAGAAAATTACGATCAAACGACTAAAGACTCCAGAGGCTGAAATGAGTACGACGATGTCGATGCAAGATGTTATGAAAATCTTCATGGGTGGCGACCTTTCAGATGTATACAGTGAAGAAGTCCTTGAGTTTGAAAGTGTATGGGGGGCTCAGCATATCGCTGTATTAGAAAACTTTGCAGCTAATATTGTAGAAGGTAGTCCTTTAATTGCTCCAGGCAGCGACGGTATCCATGGGGTTGCTTTAGCTAATGCGATCCACCTATCTAGCTGGTTAGGTAAAGAAGTAGAGCTACCAATTGATGAAGATTTATATGTAGCTGAACTTAATAAAAAGATTGAAGAAGAAAAAAGCTTAGTTAAACAATAATTGGTAACAAATGTATTTTTTAATAAAAAGCTATATTAAATATTGAAATTATTAAACTAAGCTAGTAAAAATCTTTAGAGGCTGTTTCAAAATAAAACAGTTAGCCTTACTTATCTAGAAATTTAAGGGGCTGGACACTTATGAGGCAGCCTCATTTTTTAAGGAGGTGGAGGGATGTTAAGAGTTGCAGTAATTGGACTTGGAGATGTTTCAAAAGTTCATATTCAGGCGATACAAGATGCCCAAAATGTTGAATTAGTCGCTGTATGTGACATAGATCAAACTTTAAAGGATTCGGTACCAAGTGTTAAATTTTACAGCAATTATCTTGAATTACTAGAAAAAGAAACAGTAGATTGTGTCCATAATTGTTTGCCACACTTCTTACATTACCCAGTGACCAAGGCTTGTATTGATAAGGGAATTCATGTTTTTCAAGAAAAACCATTAGGATTAAACACTGCAGAAGGGCTTGCTCTTGTAAAACTTGAAGAAGCTAACAAGAAAGTTAAATTGTGTGTGTGCCTTCAAAATCGGTATAACGAGTCTTTTGAAAAGTTACAAGAGATGGTTGCTGCTGTTAACTTCGGCAAGTTGATTGGTCTCAAAGGATTAGTAGCTTGGTTTCGACCGAAATCTTATTATGTTTCCAAACCATGGCGCGGAATAATGGAGTTTGCTGGTGGAGGAGTGATGATCAATCAGGCTCTCCATACATTAGATTTGATGCAATTAATTGGTGGGGAAATTGAAGCTATTAAAGGCTCAATTTGTAACTTATTAGATTATGGGTTTGAAGTAGAGGACACAGCCACTGCTTCAATTATTTTTAAAAATGGTGCAACGGGATTGTTTTTTGCATCAAATGCGAATTCTGAGAATGCTAGTGTTGAAATCGAAGCCGTTTTTGAAAAGGGAAAACTAGTTATCAAAGACAATAAGCTGATGATGACTAATGACGGAATTACAAAAGAAATTATTGAGGACATGAGGATGCCTGGCACCAAATTTTATTATGGCCCTAGCCATACGAAGCTAATTCATCACTTTTACTCGTGTATCAAAAACAATACAGGAAATTATGTCGGGGCAAAAGATGCATTCACATCCATTGCGATGATTGATGCAATTCGAAAATCATCAGAAGAAAATAGAGTGATAAAAATGGAGGTATGAACGAATGAAAAAAGGAAAAATTGGCGTTCAAATGATGATGCTAAAAGGCAAGGTTGAGGAGTTAGGCGTTTATGAAACGATGAGAAAAATTAAGGAACTTGGCTACCAGGCAGTCGAAGTTTCACAAATACCGATGACTGAGGAAAATGTTGCAGAATTAAGAAGAGCTAGTCAAGATTTTGATATTAAAATTGCTGCCCTATCTGCTCCATTAGAACCAATGTTACCTGATGCACCAGGGGAAACGTTAACAAAGGATTTTGAAAAAATTGCAAGCGATTGCAAAGTGTTAGATTGTAACTTTTTGCGTATGGGCATGATGCCATTACACATCATGGGTGATAAAGATCAAATTATGGAGTTTATTAGTAAAGCTGAAGTTATGGCGGAGAGATTAGCTGACCTTGGAATTGAATTATATTACCATACCCACCATCTTGAATTCCAAAAATTTGATGGTGAATACTTATTAGATTTGATGAAAAATAATACTTCTAAACTAGGTTTTGAATTAGATGTTCACTGGATTCAAAGAGCGGGTGTGAACCCAGTAGAGTTTATTAAAAAATATGCAGGTCGTATTTCTTTATTGCATTTAAAAGATTATCGTATCGGACCAATGGATTTAAGTGAAGTAGATTTTAAGGATATGGGTAAATTCATGCGTATTTTTACAAATACAATTGAGTTTGCAGAAGTTGGTGATGGAAATTTGGATATGAAAGCCATTATTGAAGCTGGCCTTGAGAGTGGGGCACAGTATTTCTTAGTAGAGCAAGATGATGTGTACGGGCGGGACCCATTTGACTGTCTCGAAACATCTGCTGAAAATTTAAGGAAGCTTGGATATGCAGAATGGTTTTAAAAGGCTGATAACTTAGCACAAAAAAAACCTACAGAAGCTTAAGCATACAAAACATTGAAAAGACCGGGCAAATGCTGCCCGGCCTTTACTTTCACTTTAAGAAATTTTAACTTTTTTAGAGGAATAAAGTATAAGAAAAGACATCGATTTTCGCCATCACTGGTGATAAGTCGTGTTTTTCTAATCTGCGTTGTTTTAAAAAGGTTTAAAACTATAAGCTATGAATTCACCAATGTATAGGTTGCGTTACTAAAAATAGAACTTATCTTAAAAAGATTTCTCAGGTAGCGTTAATAATAGTTCTGGAACTTCAAGAAAACGTTGAATGGCAAGAGCACAAGCCCCCATTACACAGGCTTTATTCCCGAGTTCCGATAAAACGATTTCACAATATTGACTTACTGAAGATTTCAAATGACGCTCTATTTTTTTTACGGCATTTGGATAAATTTTTAAGACATCAGAATTTAGAACGAGTGTTTCAGGGTTATAAAAATTGATGACATTATTTAATCCGATGGATATATTTTTAATGAACTCTTCCATTAAGTTGATCGTTTTTTCATCCTCTTCTGTAATTAAACTTTTTAAATCTGCAATTGTTACAGCTGGCTTGTCCAGTGATTCCGCTAATTGTTTAAAGAGAACTGGCTCAGAGGCATAGAGCTCCCAGCAACCATGGTTTCCACATTTACACGGTTTTCCGTCCTGGGAAACGATCATATGGCCCATTTCACCGGCATACCCATGGAAGCCTTTTTGAATTTGACCATCAATCATAATTCCAGCACCAATACCTGATGTTAAAATAATACTCAATAAGTTCTCACTCGTATGGTATTCGTATACTTTTTCAGCATAAGACGATAAATTAGCATTATTTTCAATTGAAATTTCCAAGTCTAATTTTTTCATGAGATCAGCTTTTAACTCTTTGTTATGCCATTGGTATTTAGGAACGAAATAAATATTTTCATTTTTATTAACCGTTCCGTGGATTCCGATCGTACAGCTGACTAATCCATAACGGCTGTCTGCAAATTTCTTTTGGAATTTTTTTATATCTTTAATTAGTAAAGCCACTATTTCGTCATATTGATCTGTCTTAAGTGATACTATTTGGTTATAAACAGGAATACCTTGAAGATTAGAAACCGTATAATGGATGTTTTTATAATCAAGGTCTACCCCAAGAACATAGCCGACTTCACTATTAATAGAGATCATAATTGGACGTCTGCCAACTGCATTATGCTCTTGTTGAGTTTCACGGATTAATTCTTCTTCTAATAAATCAGCAACCTGAACAGATATGGTTGCTTTATTTAATCCTGTAATTTTTGATAGATCAGCTCTTGAAATGAATCTATGCTCAATTATTTTCTCTAAAATAATACTACGATTTATTTTTTTAATGTAAGAACCATCCCCTGTAACCACAGCAAATCCTCCCAAATCTTTTTAATTGTAATAGGTATCTATAGTTGTATTATAACAAATTTTGGCGAAAGAACTTTAATAAGTTTAGTAATATTCCATGATGAAGGAATAATTTCCCTTGTAAGTAGGTGCTACAGGTTAAATGTTACGAATTCGAGACCCACTTAATTAATAGTATTTTTTTCATAAAGTTTGGCTATTTTCGTAAACTTTGTTGCTTTTGGACCGTTTTTTGAAAACCTTCACGCTATGCGTGAAGAGCCAAGCATCCGCTTGGCTTACGGTCCAAAAGCTAAAAGCAACAATCTTTGAGAAAAGAGCCTAAAGTTTAAAAAAAACCTTGTTATTTAAAGCGTTTTCACTTATCATTTAAGTCGTACATTTAGTTTGTTTAACAAACAAATAATTAGAGGTGTTTGGAGAATAGTTACAGCGATGAAAGCGGTTTATTATGTTATTATAATGTTGAGGGGGAATACTGATGGCAACAGTTACAGTAGACAAAGGAGAGAAGTACCACATAGCGAAATTATGGCAAATTGGTTGTTTTGCCTTAAACAATACAGCAACAAATATTTATATGTTTGTTATGTTTTTTGTGTCTTATTATGCGACAGGGGTTGCTGGATTAACAGTTGTAGTCGTTAGTACGATCTTAACATTAATGCGTTTTTTTGATGGGATTACCGACCCTATAATTGGGTTTATCATCGATAAAACGGAATCAAAATTCGGTAAATTTGCTCCTTTAATGCTTTTAGGTAATATAATTTTAGCTGTAACTACTTTTGTTACGTTTACATTTACACACTTGATGCCCGATTCACTCCAATTTCTCTTTTTTATAGTTATTCATGCTATTTATATTATTGGATATACATTCCAAGCAGCTTGTACGAGAGCTGCACAAACGGTTTTAACTAACGATCCGAAACAGCGTCCACTTTTTTCCATTTTTGATGCAACGTATAATGCGATTTTGTTTACCGGTGGGCAAATGTTTATTGCTATGTATCTTGTTTCAAAGCATGGTGGCTTTTCTTTAGGACTATTTACAGAATTAAAATATTATGCAATCGCTCTTAGTGCTATTGGTACAGTTTTAGCTGTAATCGCTATCAAAGGAAAAGACCGAAAAGAGTTTTACGGGTTGGCAGAGCAAAATGTTAAAACGAGTTTCCGTGATTACTGGCCAGTTTTAAAAGGAAACTGTGCTTTGCAAATGTTAATAGTGGCTGCTTCTACAGATAAATTAGCGATGTTACTACCCAGACAAGCTGCTGTTGGTGTTATGTTCTTCGGAATTCTACTAGGGGATTATGCATTAAGTGGTACCGTTGGATTAATTACGTTAGCTCCAATACTTCTAATTACATTATTAGGGATCGGTAAAGCACGAAAAGTCGGTATGAAGCGTGCCTTTGTTATGGGTACTTGGATCGCTTTTATCTTATTTGCTGTAACTGCGGTTTTCTTACTAATGATTGACTCTACAACTATTTCCTTAAACAATATGGGATTAGTGACGATTGTATTTTTAGTATTGTTCAGTTTAGCACAGGGGTTTCAAAGTTTAACTGGAAACATGGTTATTCCGATGATTGCCGATGTATCTGACTATGAAACGTATAGAACGAGTCGTTATGTTCCAGGGATGATTTCTACCATTTTCTCGTTTGTTGATAAGTTTATATCATCACTAGCACCAGCAGTTGTTGGTTTCGCCGTAGCTCTTATCGGATACCAGGATGCATTCCCAGAAGTAGGTGAAGCATTAACGCCTGCATTACTCCTTATGACTTTGTTTTTAATGTTCGGTATTCCAATGTTCGGTTATATTTGTTCACTAATTGCCATGAAATTCTATCCGCTTGATGATCGGAAAATGGAAGAAATTCAAACTGCCATTGCAGAAGTAAAAGAAGCTTCAAAAAAAGAAGCTGTGTAATGAATTAGATAAGTAGAAGGAAGGCTTACAGTGTTATCTAAATTATGGTATAATTCCACATTATATGTATATGTGAAATTATACCTTTTTTCTAATTATAAAAATGTTAGCATCTCGAGAGAAAGTTTTTAAATAAAAGTAGGGATTGATAATTTTAAGTTAAAGGGAGTTAAGTATGAAAGCTAATCCTACAACTACTAAGGAAAGAATAGTAACGGTTGATATTATCCGTGGTATTGCATTAATGGCTATTTTACTTGCCAATATGGTTGCGTTTAAGACACCGGTTTTCCAAGAATCTTCTTTTGTTTTGCAAGGGAATTTATTATTTGAAGGAACACTCAATCAAATAGCAGAAGTTCTATTAAATTTTTTTATTAATGGAAAGTTTTATCCAATGTTTTCGTTATTGTTCGGATTAGGCTTTTATATCTTTTATGAACGGTTGTCTGAAAAAGGATTAAACGGGAAGCGATATTTTATAAGGCGATCTATATTTCTTCTAGTTGTTGGACTTCTTCACTTAACATTTATATGGTCTGGTGATATTTTACATACTTATGCTATAGCAGGATTATTTCTTATTTTATTTATCCAACGAAGCCCAAAAGTCATTTTAATTTGGGCTATAGTCTTATTAATTAGTTCCGCGGTAATGATGTCGATTTTACTAATCAGTTACGGAGCTATTAGTCTATTAGATCCGGAATTTCAAGGTACACAACAACAACTATTTGAACAGGCAATGGTTGTTTTTTCAACAGGAACGTATACTGAGGTATTAGAATTTCGTATATTTAATGAAGTCCTTTATATGATATTCAATCTAGTATTTGCGATACCAAACGTACTTGGCTTGTTTCTCATCGGTCTTTATCTTGGTAAAAAAGGAATGTTTCATAATATTAGCGGCTCAATAGCAAGCTGGAAAAAAGTCCGAATCCATACCTTTTGGAGTGGTGGCTTATTAACATTTCTCTTTGGTTTTTTACTTTATGGAGGTCTTAATACACCATATTGGTTGTCCTATGCTCTGGCTCATACTGTTAATACGGTCGCAGGGCCGTTACTAATGTTATTTTATGTCTCTTCGATTGTCGTAGCTTTACAAAAGAATGACCGTGTCGAGAGGTTTCTTCCAATTGCTTCTTTTGGAAGAATGGCATTAACGAATTATATTGCACAGTCTTTGATTTGTGCCTGTTTATTTTATGGATTTGGTTTTGGGTTGTTTGGAAAGGTAGGGGCTGGAACTGGAATCGGGATTGCGTTTATTATCATTATTTTTCAAATTATAATAAGTCACTATTGGTTAAAAAAATATACACAAGGACCACTAGAAGCGTTATGGAGAAGATGGACTTATTCTAAGTAGTGCTAGTATATCCAATAACTTGTTAACATAAAAAGATGTTTTTTAGAACAAAACAAAGCCGGACTTATTAGTATAGTCCTGGCTTCTTTTCATTTGAAAAGGCCGAGCTAAAAGTCGATCCGCCTCTAAATAAATGTATACCCCAGATGCTAATGCTACTAGCGAAAATAGGTAGTCCATGCTGCGAATTATGAAAAATTTGATTTTTATCCTTAACGAAATACAATAAATGTTATTAGTGGTGGAACAGGTAGTTGTAAAACGAGTTTACTTAATATCATATTTTGAATTATTTTTTATTTTGTAGAAAAAAAGGGCGATAACCTATCTAATATCATCTGCATATACTACATTGAAATATTTACAATAGCATTTTCTGAAAGGGCGTTTTTGTATGTATAGACAGATGAACTATCCTGGTCCATTATCTGTAAATCCACCTTCGTGGATTGAGCAAAAGGCTATAGGGCTAATTGGTCAACCAGTAGGTATTTCATTAAAGAATGGCCAAGGTGTATCTGGTGTTCTTTGTAGTGTACAATCAGGTGAGGTATTTGTAATGCAATATTTATACGCGACTCAATTTGCGACGTTCCATTATAGCTTTAATAATATAAAGGATATTCATGCTTTTCCTTCATGTAATATAGGTTCACTTTATTAACTGAGTTAGGCTTATAGTAACGATTGAAAGCTAAATTTACGAAAACAGTCATTGTTAAAAAAAGGAGCTTCCATATTGTAAAGCTCCTTTTCATCTATAGGCATAAAATATGGTTGGGGAAGCGAGAAGGACAAGATAAGTTTATAATTCTAACTTTTACCTGACGGCTCTTCCAGCAGCGAGCTCAATTTGTCTTTGCATCGACTCCTGAATTTTTCCATCACTATGTCTTTGACTGTTAAGGAAGTGGATACAGAAGTGTCCATTATAATTGTTATCGTGAATGACTTGATCTCCATGAGGCATTGAATGCATAGCAGCTGCCAATTTTCTTCCATCTACCTCTACTATAATAGCACGCGGTGTCCACGAATAGCCCCCTCCCCAAATTTCCTTCATAATTTGGGCATCTCTTGCCATTAGTGGTTCACTATCTGCATGATTTCCTCCCATTGTATGTTTAACTTGAAACTGCTTTCCTGTTTGAAAGTCGGTAATCGTTGCCACTTTTCCTGTAGAAAAAACGTATCTCGCTTCGGTCCACCAATCTAATACTTCTCCATGCTTTGCAGAGACAACAGGCCTAACGGGGACATTATATTGAGGGATTTGTATCACTTGCCCAATTCGTAGTGTACTTTGTGTTGTCATATTATTATGTCTGAGCAGATCATTGTAAGGAACACCGTATTGATTACTTAAGTTCCATATATTATCTCCTGAACGAATCGTGTGTTCAATATAGCTAACGGTAACAGGCTCTGTTGATCCGTCCTGAGCAGGAGCTGTCTGTTTCGGAGTCGTTAAATTTGTATTTACGGTAGGAATGACTAACCTTTGTCCAATTTGCAGGACATCAGTATTTAAATTATTTGCTGTACGAAGAGCATCTACTGTTGTTCCGAATTTTTTAGCGATCACAGATAAACTGTCACCAGAGACCACTGTGTAGACCGAATCGATGATTTGTATTTTAGGTGCAGAAGTTTCATTGTTGGATGGTATCGTTAACGTTTGACCAACACGAATAACATCTGAAGTTAAATTGTTTGTATTTCGTATAGCATCAACCGTTGTTGAAAACCTTTTTGCAATCACAGATAAACTGTCTCCAGATACTACTGTATATTGACTGTTCTGTGCTGTTGGTTGCATATCAGGAGCTAGTTGTGGTGTAGGTTGTACAGTGTCAGTCGATGGTTTCCCACTGATGATTACTGGTATTATTAGGGTTTGCCCTAAGCGGACGTTATCACTTGTTAAGTTGTTTGCTTCTCGTATAGCTGAAACCGCCGTCATGTAATCTTTAGCAAGGACGGATAAATAATCTCCAGTTTTTACAGTATGAATAGCTTTTGGAATAATTAACCTTTGGTTAGGTTGTAACGTATCTGACTTTAAATTATTCCCTCTTTTAATGTTATCTACAGTTGTATTAAATGTTCTAGAAATCATCCAAAGTGTATCACCTTGTGAGACGTGATAATAAATTAATGAATTTTGAGCGGACTGTGTTGTTGGTGTTTGAGCTGACGCCGTTTGTGTGTTTGTTAAAAGAGGAAGCGAGCTAACGAGCATTCCGCCTACCATCACTTTTACCACAGTAACTTTAATTCCAAGATATTTGCCTTTAATTAACTGTAGGGCAGTTCTCCTTAAATTTTCTTTCGAGCGAGGTATTGTTCCTAATTCATTAGCAAATTCGGTCAAGTGATCATCCAGATGTATAACTAACGCGTACTCATCTTGGTCCTTATTAAGTTTGTGCAATTCGTAGCGTTGAATGTTCATGCTGTTCACCCCTAAAAAAGTACATACTTTCTTTAATCTTTAGTTAATACATTTCTTTATATTGTAGGCAAACTAAACCAAAATCATTAATGGAGTGATCATAAAAGGAGTATTTTTAATATTATTAAATTTTTTATTGAATGAGGTGATTCTAAAATGAGCAACATAAAAAAATCTAAGGAGAATAATTTATTTTGGTATTTTATTTTACTTGTATCTTTCTTTCAAAATTAACAATTATTCTTACATAAGCATGAAAGGTTCTAAAAAGTAATGAAAAAAAAGATATACAAGAAGCATACTATCGCTCTACGTATTACAACTTTATATGTTTTAGTAAGTTTTTTGTGGATTCTTGTCACGGATTTGGTGAATGAAGTTTGGTTGGGATCATGGGATTTTTTTGGAATTAATTGGATGCCTGTTGTAAAAGGATGGGCTTTTGTTCTAGTAACAAGTGCTTTTTTTTATCAAATTTTAAAGCAAAATATTAAGTCGATTGAGGAAAGTGAAGAGCGTTATCGCAGGTTGGTGGAAAGATCTCCGGAAACCATCCTCGTACATATTATGGGGAAAATTGTTTATATAAATAATGCTGGAGTTCGTCTTCTTGGAGCAAGGGATTTAAATGGAATTATTGGAAAGCACATTCTAGATTTTATTCCTCAAAAAGATCGTGAAGAAACGAAAAAAAGAATTATTAATGTACAAGAAAGAGTAGAGAGAGAGTTAGTAGAGCAAAAAATTTTATTACCTAATGGACAAACAGTTTTTGTAGAGATCATCGCTTTTAAAACGAATTATCATGGAAAAGAAGCTGTACAAGTTATTGTCAGAGATATTTCCGAGCGAAAGAAAGCTGAAGCGAGTGCACATTATTTAGCTTATTATGATACCATAACGGGGTTAGCGAACCGAAATCTGTTAAATAAACACATAAATAAAATGTTGGCTCAAGCAAAACGAAATAACCAAAAAATGGCTGTTATGTTTTTAGATTTAGATCGATTTAAAATCATTAACGATACACTTGGACACGCGATTGGAGATTCTTTGTTAAAAGAGGTATCCAAAAGGCTAAAAAGGTGTTTACCTGATGATGATATTATTGCTCGCTATGGTGGTGATGAGTTTATCATTTTACGGCAAAATACTACTTATAAAGATGTATCAAATATAGCACAAGGGATTGTGAGAGAACTATCTAGTCCGCTCATGTTAAATGGGAACCAACTTTTTATTTCGCCGAGTATTGGTATTAGCATTTATCCGAATCATGGTGACAGTGTAGATGCACTAATAAAAAATGCGGATATGGCAATGTATATGGCTAAAGAGAACGGTGGGAATAATTACTGCTTTTATGATTCTGCACTTTCTGATAAAAATAAGCAACTAATGAAGATCGAAACGGGCTTGAGAAAAGCATTGGAGAACGATGAATTTCAACTTCTGTATCAGCCTCAAGTAGATTTAGAAACTGGGAAATTAGTAGGGGCAGAAGCTTTAATACGGTGGGAAAGTTCAGAGTATGAAATGATTCCACCAATGGAATTTATACCTGTTGCAGAAAAAATAGGGCTTATAATTCCAATTGGTGAATGGGTGCTTGAAACTGCTTGTAAACAGAATAAAAGATGGCAAGAAGAAGGGTGTCTACCTATACGAATAGCAGTAAATGTTTCCGTACGCCAGCTTCAGCAAAGCAGCTTCATTGAAACTGTGAAATATGTTTTAGAAAAAACTGAACTAGACCCAGCATATCTAGAATTAGAAATCACGGAAAGTGTTGTACAAAATATAGAGGAAGCAGCTTCAATTTTGGATAAATTAAAATCACTGGGAATTCATATATCGTTGGATGACTTTGGAACAGGGTACTCTTCGTTAAGTTATATAAGACATTTACCAATTGATAAGCTAAAAATTGATAAGTCATTTGTTGATGATATCACGGATTATTCGAGTGGTAGAGCGATAGTAAAGACGATCATCGATATGGGGAATAATTTGAACTTCAAAGTAATTGCTGAAGGAATAGAAACCGAACAGCAATTTTCATTTTTAAAACAAAATAACTGTCATTATGGTCAAGGCTATTTTTTTAGTAAACCAGTTTCTGCAGAAGAAATGACAAACGTTATCGTGAATCTAAAAGAAGGTAGTATTAAGAATGAACATACAAAAAATTATGATCTTTCTTAACGACAAAAAGCAGATGAATTGGTTATGAATTCATCTGCTTTTTTTGCTAATGCAATCTGTTGTAGTTAGGAGATTACGCTGTAAAGTTCCCGTCGTAACTTAACATAATTGCTGACTTTACACCCTCTAAGTTTGAAATATGATTAATAAAGCTCATGTCTGTTTCTTTAACGCGTATTTCATAGGTAACTTCATATTCATTCCCTGGCATAACCGACTTTGATTTAAGGGAATGCTTTTTTACATTTCTTGAAATGATATGTTCTAGTGGATTTTCTATTGTATTTTCATTATATTTAACAACTAATAAATAAGGGTTTTCAACCGTATTGAATTATTAACAGCCGTAACCCCACCAGCTGGTAGACCACCAAATATTAGAGGAGAGGTTAAAAAAGTAAATGAAGGGACGGTAGAATTGTTGCTGAGTGGTGGCCCGAATCGTATAGGAATTTACTGATAGAAATAGATAATATTTCCCTGCTACTTTTCTCTTTATAAACAAACACACATTCGCTACAATAAGGATAGAGGTGAATGAGATGTTCGGGAAAAAATCTTTAGGAGACGTTTTAGATCTTTTAAGAACGGATGAAGAACTATCGAAAAATATTACATATTGGCATGAAATTGCTCCAGAGGAGGGATCGTACGTTCCATTTCCCAACCAATTAGATGATCGCATTAAAAGTGCCTTATCTAATCGTGGAATCAAATCGTTATATAGTCATCAAGGCCAAGCGTTTTCAGCGGCTGTTGCTAAGAAAAGTTTTGTTGCCGTTACGCCGACAGCTTCTGGAAAAAGTCTTTGTTATCACTTACCCGTTTTACAGCAAATTCTAGAAAATGAGGAAAGTAGGGCATTGTATCTTTTTCCTACAAAGGCGCTTGCTCAAGATCAAAAAAGTGAAGTGAATGAACTCATTGAAGATATTGGCGTGAATGTGAAATGTTATACGTATGACGGTGATACAGCTCCAAATATTCGCCAAGCGGTGCGGAAAGCGGGGCATATCGTTATTACGAATCCAGATATGTTACACTCTGCTATTTTACCTCATCATACGAAATGGGTTGCATTCTTTGAGAATTTAAAATATATCATTATCGATGAACTACATACTTATCGAGGGGTCTTCGGTAGTCATGTGGCCAATGTCATTCGGCGTTTAAAGCGGATCGCTAATTTTTACGGCAGTGATCCAATGTTTATATGTACGTCTGCGACGATCGCGAATCCGAAAGAATTAGCAGAGAAATTAACAGGAAAGAAGATGGAGTTAATAGATAAAAATGGTGCTCCGCGAGGAAGAAAGCATTTTCTTTTTTACAATCCTCCCATAGTCAATGAGCCATTAAACATTCGCAGGAGTGCCACAGTTGATGTGAATAAACTAGCGAAGACATTTTTAAAAGAAAAAATTCAAACAATCGTATTTGCAAGAAGTCGGGTTCGTGTGGAAGTCATTTTAAGTCATCTCCAAGAGCTTGTAAAAAAGGAGCTCGGTCCCGCTTCAATCCGAGGGTATCGTGGGGGCTATTTACCGAAACAGCGACGTGAAATTGAACAAGGCTTAAGAAAAGGAGATATTATTGGCGTCGTTAGTACGAATGCGCTAGAGTTAGGAGTTGATATTGGTCAGCTTCAAGTATGCATTATGACAGGGTATCCTGGTTCGGTGGCAAGTTCATGGCAGCAAGCGGGGAGGGCGGGACGCAGGCAGGAGGAGTCGCTCATTATTATGGTGGCTAGTTCAACGCCGATGGATCAGTACGTGATTCAACACCCGGAGTACTTTTTCGAACGTAACCCTGAATCAGCTCGGATCAATCCGAACAATTTAATTATTTTAGTGGATCATTTAAAGTGTGCAGCCTATGAACTTCCTTTTAAACAAGGGGAAACCTTTGACGGTGAAGAGATTGAAGAAGTGTTAGAATTTTTAGCTGAAGAGCAAGTTCTTCACCATAAAGGCTCAAAGTGGTACTGGATGAACGATGGTTTCCCTGCACATGGGATTAGCTTACGTTCGGCTTCGCAAGAAAATGTTGTTATCATTGACCAAACGAATATGGGAAATGTAAAAGTAATTGGCGAAATGGATACATTTAGTGCGATGACCTTACTTCATGACGAAGCGATCTACCTTCATCAAGGTGTACAATATCAAGTGGAACTACTGGATTGGGATGAGAAAAAAGCATGGGTTCGGGAAGTTGAGGTCGAGTATTTTACGGATGCTAATCTAGCTGTTGAATTAAAAGTACTCGAAGAAGATCTACAAAAACCAATGAAAAAAGCGAAATTATCATATGGTGACGTGATGGTTAATGCAAAAGCAACCATTTTTAAAAAGATTAAACTATCAACCTTTGAAAACATCGGTTCAGGGCCAATTCATTTACCTGAAGCAGAACTTCATACGAGTGCGATGTGGATGAGTTTTTCAAAAGAAGTGCTTGATGAATTTGGAAAAGAACCACTCGAACAAGCATTGACTGGAATTGCTCATTTATTCCAACATGTTGCGCCAGTGTTTGTCATGTGTGATCGGAATGATTTACATGTCATCCCACAAATCAAAGCTGTTCACTCAGAAGAACCGACGATTTATTTTTATGACCGCTATCCAGGTGGGGTAGGTCTAAGTGAACAAATATACAAGAACTTTCAAGACGTCTTAAAGGAAGTTATGAAAATGGTCAGCAACTGCCCTTGTGAAAGTGGCTGTCCATCCTGTGTAGGAACTGCAAATGAAACAGGTGAAAAAGGTAAAAGTTTAGTAAGTCGACTAATCACTAAATTAGTAAAGGATGATCGACATGTCCATTAAAGGTAAGCTATCACGAATGAAACAACATTTGTCAATTGAAACAAAGCAAGAGGAACAGGTAATAGCACCTGCTAGCAAAGTGATATCAAGTGAAATACCCTTTTATGATAAATGGAAAAACCTTAATGCAAAGGCTCTTCACTTCGAGGAACAATATACGATTCTGCGTGAACAATATTATGATCTAAGCACCTGGCACGGAAAGTATTCCTTTGCAGAAGTGGTCGATATTATTGAGCGGTGGCAAGAAACGAGCCTTAAACACCCGTTGTCAGCCGCTGGTCGCTCACCTGAAGACTTACTGTTTTTTGATACAGAAACAACCGGTTTATCGAGTGGCGCAGGAAGTACGATTTTCTTACTTGGATATAGTCAAGTAAGTCGAGATGGGGTAAAAGTAAGGCAATACTTTCTGCCTGGTCCTGAACATGAGGTTGCCCTTTATTACCACTTTTTAAACGATGTGAAAAACTTAAGTAATCTCGTGACTTATAATGGCAAGGCGTTTGACTGGCCGCAAGTAAAAACGAGGCATACGTTTGTAAGAAATGAAGTTCCGAAACTACCAGCCTTTGGCCATTTTGATTTGCTACACGGGGCTAGGAGGCTGTGGAAGGAAGCGTTACCTTCTTGTAAATTATCAGTTATTGAAGGTGAAATATTAAAGTTTGAACGTGGTGAAGATACACCAGGTTATATGGCCCCAATGTTATACTTTGATTTTTTACATGAACCTGATCCAGGGTATATCAAAGGTATATTAACGCATAATGAGTGGGATGTTTTGTCACTTATCTCGCTATATGTACATATATCTAGATGTTTATTAGAGTATGAAAACAAAGCACTGACGACTAATGAGAAGTTCCAAATTGGAAAATGGCTTGAACTTGTAGGAGAAAAAGAACGGGCGCTTGTTTGCCTCGAGCAATTAGTAAAGGAAGACGCCGCTAACGTGTCGGAAGATGGCTTTTTACTGCTGACGAAATTATATAAACAAGCCGACCGATCAGCTGAGGCGATTTCGCTTTTAGAAAAGGCTTTAAGTTTTCGCTCATTACCTTCAAGTGAAATGGCTACGGAGCTTTCCAAGTTATATGAACATCATGTCAAAGATTATGAAAAAGCTTTGGACTATGCAGTGAATGGGTTGACCTGGATAAAGGAAACGGCGAAGTTAACTGGGAAATCAAAAACAAAACAAACAGCAGAGCTTGTTAAACGAATAGAGCGACTAGAACAGAAAATAATAAAAGCGTCTGACTCTTAAGTATCCCTTTGCACCATATTTTATAAAGATGCTTGGCACCTCCATGGAGTCAGACGCTCCCCCTTTAATCTTCGTCTGGTCTTGGCCCAGCGTCTAGTCCTGAATCACTTACAGTCATCATCGGCTTTACTGTAGTGTCACCTTTAACAAATACTTGACAGGATAAACGGTAATTATCTTTGATGCCTTTAGCTGAAAAGGCGGTTTTTTCAATGTCTGTTAACTCTCCAAACTCTCCATCGACCACTTCGACACGACAGGTCGTGCACTTTGCTTTTCCACCACAACGATGCAGAATATCAATCCCATTGTCCTCTAAAGCTAATACTAGCTTTGTTCCTTCGGTTACATCAAATGTACCATGTCCAGGTACTGTTAATTTTGCCATGATAATTCCTCCTTTTCCATTTATTATATTACCCATATTTCCAAGATACAAAACATTCGTATTTCCCGAGGAAGCGCATAATTAGAGGTGTTTCGTCAATTTTGGCGTCGGGATTGTATGATTTTGACGAAATTTTCTGAATTGTTATAGTGCCTGAAATAGTACTGTTATTACAAAAGTTTGGACAAGCAAATGTAGTAAAACCTAGGCAAACTCGTAATTTATATAGGAAAATAGGTCAAACAACTAGTACATCTCTCATGGTTTTTACATAGGTTAATATTGAATAACAATAAAGGAGGAAAATTAACATGTGGAATAGACCTTGCACAAAAGTAATGCCTGCTGTTGTTCACCCGACAAAATGCAATGTTACTCATCAATGTTGCGAATATATTGTACCTGAAATTCATCCGAGTCACACAACGAATGTTACTCATCATAACTACAAGTATATTCACAGCTTCCCTCATACAGCTTCACAGCAACAACAAATTACGCATCAGCACTTTGTTGCGCCAGCTGGAATGGGACCTGGAATGATGCCAAGCCAAATGGCGCCAGGAATGGCACCAGGAATGCCACCAAACAATCAAATGGCGCCTACGGGAATGGGTCCAAACAACCAAGTATCTCCAGCAGGAATGGGACCGGGAATGGGACCAAACCAAACGTCACCGTATGGAATGGGGCCAATGGGTAACCCTCATCACAAAAAATCTTGTGGTAGATAATAGGGACTAATAAAGGAGAGTAACTATACTCTCCTTTTCAAATAACATAACTTGTATTAGGATATGTTATGAAGCAAAGGGTCATGGTGAAATGAAACTGGAAATGTTAGGAGAATATATGTGGTAAAAGTTTGTGTCGTTTCTGGTTACAAAGCGCAGGAGTTAGGAATTTTTGATCAGAAACATAAAGGGATACATTACATAAAAAAGACGATTGAAAAAAAGCTGCGAAATCTTATTGATGAAGGATTAGAATGGGTTCTTATTAGTGGACAACTAGGTGTTGAACTTTGGACAGGTGAAGTCGTTGCTGAATTAAAGCAAGAATATCCTCAATTGAAGCTGGCAGTAATGACACCTTTTTTACAGCAAGAAAAAAATTGGAGTGATACAAATCAAGAGTACTATCGTCATGTTTTAGGACTTGCTGATTTTGTTGATAGTATTTCCAAACGAGAGTACGAGAGTCCAGCTCAGTTACGAGTGAAAAATCAATATTTGATTGAAAAAAGTGATGGACTCGTCATTTTATATGATGAGTGGAAGGAAGGTTCACCAAATTATTACTTAGAACCTGCATTGAAACGGTTTGACCGAGAGGGATATCCTATTTTTTACATAACCCCCGATGACATCAATTCGACGGTTCAAGAAGAACTGGAAGAGTATTGAAAAAGAAGAAAGTCGAAAAGAACAAATTGACAATTGTTCTTAATTCTGAAAAAATAGTAAAAGTAGTAGTCTACAGTTTAGAACTGGGGTGGATTTTAATATGAGTCAAATTCGTTTTACAGCAAAAGATATTTTAGAGAAAGAATTTAAAACAAGTCTTAAAGGATATAATCAAGATGACGTCGATAAATTTCTAGATGCGATTATCCAAGATTATGAAAAGTTTCATGAAACCGTTGAACGATTAGAGCAAGAAAATCAACAACTACGTCGTGAAGTAAAAAGAGCATCTGAACAAAAACAGAAAGTTCCTACAACGACATCACCTGTTGGTAGTACTAACTATGATATTCTACAACGTCTATCAAACTTGGAAAAAGAAGTATTTGGTAGAAAACTATACGAATAATTGATTGTAGAATGTACGAAAATATAGATAAAATTAAATAACTACGATGAAATAAAGGAGAGACTTTATTGATCGAAGTATATATTGATGGTGCAAGTGCTGGAAATCCGGGTCCTTCTGGTGCGGGAGTTTATATTAACTATAAAGATGGCAATGAAGATCGCTATGCTATTCCACTTGGTGAATTAACAAATCATGAAGCAGAATATATGGCTCTTATAAAAGCACTAGAACTCTGTAAAAGTAAAGGGCTGACGGCCGTTTCATTTCGAACGGATTCGCAACTGATTGATCAAGCAGTCGAAAAGCGTTATGTCAAAAAAGAAAAATATCAAAAGTTGTTAGATGAAGCATTATCGTACATTGATGAATTCGATTTATTCTTTATGAAATGGATTCCGAGTAACAAAAATAAAAATGCCGATGAACTGTCTAGACAAGCAGTAAGGAAAAATTAGCATCATTTTCAAAGTAGTACCAGTTGACCTTAGAGTGTGTCTCGTACTATAATAATACTTGTCGTTAAGACAGAACAGCTTTTAGCGTTCAGGTAATTGCTATATCACTTGATGATATAGAGGAAAGTCCATGCTCGCACGACCTGAGATGGTCGTAGTGTTCGTGCCTAGCGAAGTCATAAGCTAGGGTAGTCTGGTCTTGACTGGGCTAACGGCGAGGTAAGCACCTACGTCCTTATGGATATGGTGTGATGCTTCTGAAAGTGCCACAGTGACGTAGTCCGCTTGGAAACAAGTGGAGTGGAACGGGTAAACCCCTCGAGCGAGAAACCCAAACAATGGTAGGGGCACCCTCTTGAAGGAATTCAACGGAGAGAGGGACAGGTGAGACTTCACCTGTAGATAGATGATTACCCCCTGAGTACGAGGTTCATCACCGTCTGCAGTACAACGGGACAAAACATGGCTTATCGAACGCTAAATAGATGACTGTTAAGCCCACAGTATAAGGGCTTTTTTATTTGCTCTTTTTTATTGGAAAATATTAGAGAAATATCCTTATTTGTGATTTAGAGTGAACATGTCTATAATGGGGAAAGAATAGAATGTAGGTGATTTGAATGGATAAAGTAACATTAATCGCAACGGCTACAATGGGCCTTGAAGCACTTGTTGCTAAAGAAGTAAAAGATTTAGGATATAAGGATGTAACTGTTGAAAATGGACGAATTATATATACAGCCGATCCGATGGCGATTTGCCGCTCGAATCTATGGCTAAGAACTGCTGATCGGATCAAGGTAAAAGTAGGAGAATTTAAAGCACTTAGCTTTGAAGAGTTATTTGAAAAAACAAAAGCACTTCCATGGGCGAATTTTATACCTATCAATGCAGAATTTCCTGTCATTGGGAAATCTGTGAAGTCAAAGCTTTTTAGTGTTTCTGACTGTCAAGGAATCGTAAAAAAAGCCGTCGTAGAAAGCTTAAAGAAAAAGTATCGTACTGATTGGTTTAAGGAAGATGGACCGCTTTACCGCATTGAAGTTGCCCTACATAAGGATGTCGCAACGTTAACAATCGATGCAAGTGGAGACGGCTTACATAAAAGGGGTTATCGATACCGTTCAAATCAAGCTCCATTAAAAGAAACGTTAGCATCAGCTCTTATTATGTTGACCAATTGGAGACCAGACAAACCTTTGATGGATCCGTTTTGTGGTTCAGGTACTTTACCGATTGAAGCAGCGATGATCGGACAAAATATTGCTCCTGGGTTTATGAGGGAATTTGCTTCAGAACAATGGGGGTGGATCGGGAAAGAAAAGTGGGATCAAGCGAGAATGGAAGTTGAGGATTTAGCAAAATATGATCAGGAGTTAGATATTCTTGGTACCGATATTGACCATCGTATGATTGAGTTATCCGAACATAATGCAGTTGAGGCTGGGTTTACGGATATTATTCGCTTTAAGCAAATGCAAGTGACTGACTTAAGAGCAAAACGAGAATATGGCTGCTTAATTGCGAATCCACCATACGGCGAGCGCCTTGGCGAGAAAGAACAAGTTGCTCAGTTGTATAAAGAAATGGGTAAAATCTTTCAAGAGCATATTCCAACGTGGTCGATTTACGTACTTACATCCAATGAACAATTTGAAGAGCTGTATGGTAAAAAGGCGACCAAAAAACGGAAGCTTTACAATGGTAAAATTCGAACCGATCTCTATCAATATTGGGGACCTAGGCCTCCAAAACCAGTAGACGTACAAAAAAAATGATGGTTATAAAAACAAAGCCACAACGCTTAGTAACGGAGAGATTGTGGCTTTTTTGTTTGAACTCTATTCTAACAGTTAGTTGCTATTCGTTTTTTGATCTATACAGATGAGTTTAATTAACCATAATGATATTATGTTAACTTATTGTGAATATTTTCTTTTTTAAAGGCATATAATAGCACTATATGAACGAAAGGTGGAATATTGTATGTCAGAGCCGTATAACGATTTAAAGCAAGTAGAGATGGCAATCAAAGCAGCAGAACGTATGGTAGGACAAGCAACGATGAGTATGGACCCAGACCAACTGCAAGCGGCAACAGATGCAGTACAACAAGCAAAAAAGAAATACTATTCTGCGGCTTCACATCAAACAGGAGTGGACGAGCGTTTTTTTGAAATTTCATCTGAGTTGATTGAACGTATTGACCATCAATTAGAAGAAGCAAAGAAATAAGGAGCAATTTATCGAGTCCTTTATATAGTAGAAATCGAAGAAGAGGCTGACTCTCAGTTTCTGTACTCCTCATAATTTCTTGTGAACTGAGGTGTGTAGAATAGAGTCAGCCGCTTTCTATTGTTCAGGGTGGTAAATATCCTCAAATTGTGGATTAGTAAATACCATCATATTTAAATCTTCATTGTAGTCGATGGTCATACCGTTAAAATACCAAGCGTCATCTTCGTAAATAAAAAACACAACGCCTTCTTTTTTTAAATGATAACAATTACGTGTAGGTTCTTCTGCGCTGACACCAACGGAAAAACCACCTGAACCTACTCCTCCAACGCGAACAAAGAGTCGTAAGGACTGATTTTTTCCTGAAAGAACTTCTTGCTTGTAAAAGCGAGCGGCTTCAGAACTGATCATTACATTCATTGACGTTCCCCCTTTATTCATATTAAGCCATCATACCAAATTTCTTTCTCAAGTAAAAATAGTTAACTTTTGCTAAAAGAATATTTATAATGAAATTGTATTTCATTATTCGAAATATTGGTAATTAAAGAGAGGGTGCATAAGAGATGTCAAAAGAGACGAAAAAAATGGAAAATGATTTTTTAGAGTATGTTAAGAAAATGGAAAACTTTAGCGAAGCTCGTTCCTTAATGGTCTGGGATTTACGAACAGGGGCACCTAAAAAAGGGATAGAGCAACGTTCTGAAGTCATTGGTACGCTTTCTACTGAAATCTTTAATATGTCGACGTCTGATCAGATGAAAGATTACATAGATGCATTAAGTCAGAGCTCAGACATTTCTGAAATTACAAGGAAAACGGTGGAGGAATGTCAAAAAAATTATGATCGAAATAAAAAGATTCCAGAAAGAGAATATAAAGAATATGTCATTCTTGAATCAAAATCTGAAGCTGTTTGGGAGCAAGCAAAGGATAAATCAGATTTTACGATGTTCCAGCCATATTTAGAAAAAATCGTCGAAACGAAAAAACGCTTTTTAGAGTATTGGGGCTATGAAGGTCATAAATACAATACGTTACTCGATGATTATGAGCCAGGAATAACTGTCGAAACTCTTGATGATGTATTTGGAAATCTTCGCAATGAATTAGTACCATTAGTACAAGCGGTGAAAGAATCAAGTCATCAACCGAAAACAGGCTTTTTATTTGAAACGTTCTCAAAGGAGAAGCAACGTCAATTAAGCTTAGAAATATTAAAAAATCTAGGGTATGACTTTGAATCTGGTCGTTTAGATGAAACGGTCCATCCATTTGCAATCAGTTTAAATCCGAATGACGTTCGTGTTACTACGAAGTACGATGAAAAAGATTTTCGTACGGCGATATTTGGTACAATTCATGAATGTGGTCATGCGGTTTACGAGCAAAACATTTCAAAGGATTTAGTTGGGACACCGCTTTGTGATGGAACTTCAATGGGGATTCACGAGTCACAATCATTGTTTTTCGAGAATATGATTGGTCGTCACCCTTCTTTCTGGGAAGTGAATTATCCTTTACTTCAAAAGTATTCTAGTGGCCAATTTGACAATGTGTCATTAGAAGATTTCTATCGTGCAATTAACGTAGCAGGTCCATCACTCATTCGGATTGAGGCCGATGAAATGACGTATGTACTCCATGTGATTGTTCGTTATGAAATTGAAAAAGGGTTATTCAGTGATGACATCGAAGTTAAAGATCTCCCGCAAATTTGGAATGATAAGATGGATGAGTATCTCGGTGTACGGCCTTCGAATGATGCTGAGGGTGTTCTTCAAGATGTTCACTGGTCTGGGGGAGCTTTTGGCTATTTCCCTTCCTATGCGCTTGGATATATTTATTCGGCACAAATGAAAGCGGCGATGGATAGGGAAATGCCTAACTACAGTGAACTTTTAGCTGGCAATAACATTCAACCGATCAAAGAATGGTTAACGAAGAATGTTCATCAATACGGAAAGATGAAAAAGCCAGTAGAAATTTTAAAGGATATTACTGGGGAAGGCATCAATTCGAAATATCTTGTTAATTACTTACGTAAAAAATACGGTGAGATTTATCAATTTTAAAGAAAAGAATATAAGAACTACTTCCCAAAATATTGGGGAGGTGTATTCCTTTTTATCCGATATCGATTACTAATTAGGAGTTGAAATAAATGAATCCAACAATTGGAACGATTTTAAGTCATAAATCCATCCGAAAGTTTGAAGATCGGTCTTTAACAAATGAACAGATTGAAACGATTGTCAAAAGTGCTCAGGCAGCATCAACGTCAAGCTTTATTCAAGCGTATTCCATAATCGGTATAAAAGATCAACAGAAAAAAGAAAAATTAGCAGAACTAGCTGGAAACCAAACGTATGTTGAAAAAAATGGACATTTTTTTGTGTTTTGTGCAGACCTACACCGTCATGAGCTAATTAGTGATATGGAAGAAATGGATTTATCAGAGGGGTTGGAAAGTACAGAGAAGTTTATGGTTGCACTGATTGACACAGCATTAGCCGCTCAAAATGCAACGATAGCTGCAGAAGCCTTAGGACTTGGGGTTTGTTATATAGGAGGGATCCGCAATAATTTAGAGGAAGTTTGCCAATTATTAAATATACCTGAAAAAGTAATTCCACTATTTGGACTTGCGGTAGGTTATCCTGCTCAATCACCAGATGTTAAACCACGGCTACCATTTAATCACATTTATCATGAAGATGGCTATACCGAGAATAAGGAAGTATTAAAGAAACAGCTAGAAGAATATAATGAAATAATTTCCGCATACTATGAAAAGCGAACAAATGGTAAAAGAAAAGATACATGGACAGAACAAATGGCACAAATGCTATCAAATCCTAGACGAAAATATATGAAATCTTTTATCGAGAGTAAAGGTTTTTCAATTCGATAGGATTTAGTTAATTTTAGCTTCTGATTAGGGGCTTTACTACTTGATCGGAAGCTTTATTTTTTGTTATTAATAAAGCATTTGTTCCACACTTTTTAAAATTTCGACAAAAAATTTAAAAAAGATGTTAACAAATTAAAAACTTTCTGTTACAATTTATGTACAGAAGAAAAAAGTATGTATACGTATTCACAAAAAGAATTAAGGGAAATAGAGGGATACAATGATTTCATCGAAAGAAGTTGCCAAATTAGCAGGGGTGTCCCAAGCAACAGTATCACGCGTGTTAAATGGCTCTACGAATGTTCGGAAAGAAACGAAAGAAAAAGTAGAGAAAGCCATTGCTGAACTACATTACCGTCCGAATATGATTGCGAGAAGTCTTGTAATGAAAAAAACGAAGACGATTGCACTAATCTCAGGTGATTTAGAAAACCCATTCTATTCCGAGATTACTACGGCAATTATCAATTTAGCAACTAAAAAAGGATATAATACAATGGTCTATTTTGATAATCAACCGAATCGTGAAGAAATTTATGAACATATTGTAAGTAATAATGTTGCTGGTATCATCCAGTCATCGATTAATTTAGATGAACCAATGTATGATTTCTTTTCTGATAACAGTACACCTTACATTCAAATTAACCGTAAGCATAAAAAAGCAGGGAATTATGTCATTTTAAATAATGTAAAAGCAGGAAAGCTGGCCATGGGGCATCTTCTCCAACTGGGTCATGAACATATTGGAATGATTATGGGTCCAACGAATGTTTCGACATTCCTTGAAAGACAAGAAGGATGTTACGAAGCTCTTCGCGAAAAAGGAATAGAGATGGATAGACAGCTCTTAAAAGTTGTAGATACAACTTCAAAGGAAACTGAAATGGCCATGTACGATCTGATTAGTACACAGCCACAACTTACCGCAGTATTATGTGCAACCGACCAAATTGCTTTAACTGCAATGGATGTTATATTAAAAATGGGAAGAAAGATACCTGAAGATATTAGTCTAATTGGTTTTGATGATATTGCACTTGCGAGTCATCAGGTAATCCAATTAACAAGTGTTGCTCATAATATTCAACAAATGGGTGAAATTGCGGTTAACAGTCTTATTCATATTATTGAAGGGAATATAGAGCAAGGGAACTATCAACAAATAAAACTAGAGCCACATTTAGCGGTGCGAAAAACAACAAGCAAACCAAATTAAAATTTTTTAATTTAATATGAATACGTATACACACTATGAACAATATATAATCGACATTATTCTATGTTTTTTAGTAGTTTATGAATACGTATTCAAAAAAAGGGAAATTTTATATTTCTTTTAGGAGGTGATTCAAACTCATAACTTCTTTCACTTTTAGAGATAATAATTTATGAAAACGCAATCAAGGTAATCTAAAAATATTATTAATGGGGGAAAAGATCATGAAAAAACAACTTTTATTACTCGTTACAGCAGCACTTATATTAGTAGCACTAGCTGGATGTGGAACTGCAGGAGGAGGCGCTGGCGGAAATGATAATGTAGAAATCGTCCTTTCACATACAGCGGCACCAGGAACTCCGATTTATTTAACATATGAAAAATTTAAAGAAGAAGTTGAAGAGCGTTCTGAAGGAGCAGTAACAGTTCGTATTCACCACAGTGCAACATTAGCTGGTGATACTCAAGGAATCGAAATGTTGAAAAACAATACACTAGATATTGCTTCAGCAGCTACAAACAACATGGCACCATTTACAGACTTATTCTTACCATTTGACTTACCATACCTTTTTGAAGATGTATATGCCACACATAAAGTTTTATCTGGTGAGATTGGACAAGAATATAAAGACATGACAAGAGAAGATTTAGACTTAGAGTTACTATTTTACTTAGACCCTGGTACACAGCGTCACGTCATGAACACTGAGCGTCAAGTAAAAGTTCCTGAAGATTTAAATGGTTTACGCTTCCGTTCAGCAGAGAGCCCAATTGAAATGGCTTACGTTGAGTCTTTAGGAGCAACTGCAACACCAATTACATGGGTTGAAGTATATTCTGCGCTAGAGCAAGGTGTTGTTGATGGATTAGTGCAGCAACCTCACTGGGCAGTTACTGCTAACTTACATGAAGTTATTCGTTACGTAACAGAAACAGGTGGAATTCATGCCCTTCATATTGCATTTATGAACAAGGAAACATTTGATGGTTTAACTGAAGAACAACAACAAATCGTATTAGATGCAGCAAGTGCAGCACAAGAATATAACTTTGAGCAAGCACCAGAGTTTGCAGATGAATTAAAACAAGAAATGATTGACGAAGGTGTTGAATTCTACACACCTACAGAAGAAGAGCAGCAATTATGGGTTGAAACTTCTGTTAAGATCTGGGATCAATTTGCAGAAGAAGTAGATCAAGATTTAATTGAGCGTATTCAAGCAGCTCAACAATAAAGCAAGTAGAGGCTTAAAGCATTAAAACGACCGTTTTAAGCCTCTTTCTTTTTAAAAGGAGTTGAATGTCTTGCTAGAGCAACTAGATAAAAACTTAGAGAAAATAAGTAATACTCTTAATTATTATTCTAAGATTGCCCTTGGTATTATTGTTGGTTCGATGTTTTCAGCAGTTATTCTTCAAGTAGTATTAAGATATCTTTTTAATACTGGCTTGAATTGGCCAGAAGAAGTTACGACGTTCTTAATGGGATGGATGACGTTTTTAGGCTCAGCAATTGCTGTAAAACAGTTAGAGCATATTAATATCGATATATTTGTGGAAAAACTTTCGATTAGAGGGCAGGAAATACTTCGTTTTATTACAAAACTAATTCTGCTTGGATTTATCATTTTACTTACGTATATAGGATTAAATTTTGCAATAAATAGCATGGGTTTCACATCGAATGCACTTGATATCCCGCTTTTTTGGCCAAGATTAAGTATTGCTTTTGCTGGATTAGTTATGATCACCCATATGCTACACTTCATCGTTCGAGACATTAAGGAGGTGATCGTAAAATGATTTTTTGGCTTATTGTTCCATTTTTACTTGCATTAATTGTTGGAATACCGATTTCCTTCAGTTTAGGGGTAGCCATTGTCATTTTTATGATTGCTACTGCTCAGTTACCGTTTGATGTCTTTGTTCAAACACTTTATAACCCGACGATATCATTTCCAATGATGGCGATTCCATTTTTTATTTTAGCGGGTGAGTTGATGAGTCGTTCTGGTATAACAGACCGGTTGATCAATTTTGCTAAGTTTTTCATGGGACGCTTCCGTGGTGGGTTAGCACATGTTGCGGTTGTTTCAGGAGCTGGCTTTGCAGGACTATCAGGTTCAGCTGTTGCTGAAACAGCAGCTCTAGGTAAAACACTCGGACCTTCGATGGAAAAAGAAGGCTATAAAAAGAGCTTTACAGCTGCATTAATTGCAAGTGCAGGGGTTATGGCACCAGTAATACCTCCGAGTGTTATTATGATCCTATACGGAGCGCAGATGAACGTTTCCATTGGTGCGATGTTTATGGCAGGTATCGTTCCGGGGATTGTTATTGCGGCATTATTAATGATTGTATCTTATGTTGTTGCAGTAAAAAATAACTATCCGACATCAAAGATGCCATTTACTTGGAAAGGTTTATTTGATGTAACATTAGCTGCTTCATTAGCATTTGTGATGCCGATCATTATCATCATCGGTATTCGCGGTGGAATCTTCACCCCGACAGAAGGTGGTGCAGTTGCCGCAGCCTATGCATTTTTAGTCGGTGCATTGGTATATCGTAGTTTAACTTGGAATGACATTTTTGACAGTTTAATTCGTACAGGAACAATCTCTGCCGTTATTCTTTTAGTTGTTGCGATGTCCGCCCCTTTCGGCTGGGTTATGGCTTACTTTGGAATTCCACAAGCATTTGCCGATTCGATCTTGTCGATTACTGAAAATCCAGTCATAGTTTTATTATTAATTCTCTTATTATTGATGTTTATCGGTATGTTCTTAGAAGGTGCTGCGATCGTAATGCTACTTGGACCAGTTCTTGCTCCAGTTGCAGCTGCGATTGGTATGGATCCAGTCCACTTTGCGATTGTCATGGTAGTAGCGATTGCAATTGGTATGGCGACACCGCCAGTTGGGGTTAACTTATTCGTTACCGTCCCAATACTCGGTACTTCGATGGAAAAAGCGAGTAAAGCGGTTTTGCCGTTTATCATTACATTATTTATTGCGTTACTGATTATCGCCTTTGTGCCAGAGATCGTTTTATGGCTTCCGAACATGTTTAGATGATGACTGTTATATTGTTTGAACGTATACAGCTTTAATTGAAAAACAAAGTTCACATCAAGGGGGATTCTTCCCCTTTTGATAGAAGCTTTACTTTTTTAGGAGGAGATTCAATATGGTAAGTACACCGTTACATTTTGGTTCATTAATTAATGGTGAAGAATTGAAGGGTTCAGGAAGAAAAAGCTTAGAAGTGAAAAGTCCTTTTGATGGAAATGTTGTCGGCTCGATCGACTTAGCTACAGATAAAGATATCGAGCTAGCGTTAGCGACAGCCCACAGCGTTTTTCGTAATACGATGAAAAAGCTTCCTGCTCATCAGCGTGCTGATATTTTAAGAAAAACAGGAGATCTTCTTATTGAAAGAACAGAAGAGTTCGCTCAAGTTCTTGCACTAGAAGCAGGTAAACCAATCCGTGACGCACGCGGTGAAGTAGGGCGTGCCGTTCAAGTTCTAAAATTTGCTGCTGACGAAGCGAAGAAAATCGAAGGTGAACTTGTTCAAATGGATGGTGCCGTTGGTGGAGAAAACCGTATCGGTATGGTTCGTCGCAATCCAATTGGCGTTGTTGTAGCAATTACACCATTCAACTTCCCGTTAAACTTGGCGTTACACAAACTAGGGCCGGCTTTTGCTGCGGGGAATACTGTTGTATTAAAACCTGCAGAAAAAACACCTTTTACATCATTTATGTTAGCACAATTATTTGAAGAAGCTGGACTTCCGAAAGGTGCATTAAACTTAGTAATGGGAATTGGATCTGAAATGGGTGAAAAGCTAGTAACGGATGATCGTGTAAGTAAAATTACGTTTACTGGTAGCCCGACAGTTGGAAAAATCATTAAACAGCAAGCTGGGCTTAAAAAAGTAACGTTAGAGTTAGGTTCTAACTCTCCTAATATTATTTTTAATGATGGTGATATTCAAACAGCTGCTACAAGTTTAGTTAAAGGTGCGTTTGCTTTTGCAGGTCAAGTTTGTATTTCAGCACAACGTATTTACGTTCAAAAGGATGTATATCAACTATTTGTAGACACATTTGTACCACAAGTCAAAGCGTTGAAAATTGGAAATCCTACAGACGAAACAACAGATATCGGTCCAATGATTACAGAAGAAGCGGCTAAACGTGCTGAAGAGTGGGTAGATGAAGCACAAGTTCAAGGTGCTACGCTTTTAACAGGTGGAAAGCGGACAGGTAATTTGTTTGAGCCAACAGTTCTAGTTAACGTTGAGCCACAAATGAAAGTTGTTTGCCAGGAAGTTTTTGCGCCAATCGTTTCTATCATTCCTTTTGAAACGGAAGAAGAAGTGATCGGCTATGCGAATGACTCTGACTTCGGTCTTCAAGCAGGTGTATTTACTAAAGATATTAATCGTGCGATGCGTTTAGCAGATGAGCTCGAAACAGGCGGCGTCTGGATTAACGAAATGTCTACGTACCGTCAAGACAACTATCCATACGGCGGCGTGAAGCTAAGTGGCGTTGGTAAAGAGGGCGTAAAATATGCTGTTGAAGATATGACCGAAATTAAGTTTGTTGGTATTAAATTAGGCTAGATAAGCAGATAATCTAATTGTAAGTAGAGAAATAAAAATAGGCTAGGATAGGAGATGTAGGAGAGATGAACGTTTCAATTTTTCAAACAGCAGGTCAATTGATCACAGGAAGTGGTTCAGTAGCAAAAGTTGGCGAAGAAGTTGCTAAACTAGGCGGAAAAAAAGTACTTATTATTACCGATAAGATCATTAGAGAAACAGGACTTGTAAATAAAGTGGTCGCCCCACTTCAAGGACAAGCTCTTGAAGTAGATATTATTGATGATGTTATTCCTGAACCTCCTTTTGAAATTTTAGAAGAAATGGCTGCGAAAATTAGTAATAAAGGCTACGATGTTTTTGTTGGTGTCGGTGGGGGAAGTGCACTTGATGTCACAAAGCTATTAGCGGTAATGATGACAAATACAGATAACGTTCGTGATATGGTTGGAATCGACAATATTAAAAATCCAGGCTTACCATTTATCTTAATTCCAACGACTTCAGGAACAGGGTCTGAAGTAACATATAATGCGATTTTCACAGATAATCGCGATAAAGTGAAAAAAGGGATCGTTAGTACTTACTTATTACCAAACATCGCTATTGTTGATGCAGAGTTAACGTTAACTGTACCACCGGCTGTAACTGCAGCAACTGGTATGGACGCTCTTGTCCATGCAGTTGAGTCGTATACGGCTATTCGTTCAAATGAACTAACAGACGGTATCGCACTTCAAGCGATCAAATTAATATCACGTTCATTGCGCACTGCTGTTCATAATGGTAAAGACTTAAAAGCACGTGAAGATATGGCGATGGGAAGCTTACTTGCTGGAATTTCTTTAGGAAATGCTGGAGTTGGTGCCGTTCATGCTTTAGCTTATCCATTAGGTGGAAAGTTTAAAGTACCACACGGTGTAGCAAACTCATTATTATTACCTTACGTGATGAAATACAATGTAGTGGCAAACTTAGAGAAATTTGCAGAAGTAGCGAAAGCAATGGGGGAAAACGTAGAAGGATTATCTACAAGAGATGCTGCCGAACAAGCTGTTCACGCGATGGCAACTTTATCTAAAGATGTTGGTATTCCTGCATCAATTAAAGATGTCGGCGTATCAGTCGAAGATATTCCAGCACTAGCTGAAGAAGCAAGTAAAATTGACCGTCTATTGAACAATAATCCTCGTACCTTAAATGTAAAAGATATCGAAAAAATTTACATGGAAGCATATGGCGATACAAAAGTCGCCTTAGAGGTTTAATACTCAAGGAAAACCGCAATGAGCCCGTAAAAAGGATTCAATTGCGGTTTTTTCTTATTTGTAGGAAATTATAAAAGCCATATAAGGGTGAGACTATGAAATGACATCTTTAATTCAAAAAGAGCTTTGAAAAATCGTCAAGCTCTTTTTGTTCATGTATGATTTGAGTTTGATTGCAATTGTAATCATGCTTTGAAGAGGGATTTTTATATCACCATTTGATGGTGTATAATACGCAATCTAGTCATATACATTAGAGGAGTGTCTTCACCTTTTTAAACTTAACTCCACAATTGCATAATGTACTATGTTTTAACTGTTTGACTTCGGATTGACATTTTGGACAAACTGTTTTTTTATGCATAATAGACCCCACCTTTTCTTAGATATCATGTATTGATTACTCGTGTAATTGCTAGGTGAAAATGGTAAGATTAGCATTGCAAATATGATAATCTTTTTAAATGGCTCTTCACGCATAGCGTGAAGGTTTTGAAAATAAAATAGCCGTTCTTTTAAATAATACTGATTATATATATAATATCAGCTTTTAAAAAATAATCAATACTTATTTATAGTAATTATAAATAGAAGGAGAGGTAGATGTTGGAATATTATAAGCACGGTTTTTCTTCAATTTATTGGGGTTATTAATAATCTTTTTATGATCTTATTGTTGTTAGGTGTTATCGCATTTATTAGAATATTAATGACAGCCTATTGGATCAAAAAATTATCCTGAGAACAATGAATTTATGATTTGAATAACGGAAGCTTCAATAGATTTAATGAATGTAACCGTCGCTTTGGTCATCTTCATTATTTGTATCGCCAACCCCTTCTTGGGCAACTTTTAAACGGAATCTTTCATATACATACAAACCAAACATTTCAAAACGTTCTTCGTCAGATAATTCTTTGATTAATTTTTCAATATCACCAATATTAAATTCCTGGAGGATACCGCTTATAATAATGAAGGCATCTTCCTCATCTCCTGTTAAATGATTTTTATACATGGCAAATAGATCGTCAATGAATTTCATAAAAGGGACCTCCATGGTTCAAAAGTTCATAGCATCTTTTTAGTTTTACATCCGTTCCGGAAAATATACGTAGGATCAATGTAGTAGGGCATAATATAAGGTAAGTTGTATAATTTCTTAAATGATAAAAACATTAGCTATTGGTATTTGTAGAGTTTGATGTGACAGTGATGTTCGATATAGCAGCAACCATAGCGGCTTGCTGAGCTTGAATTAGAGCTTCGAATGTCGTGAAAATACCAGTTTCTAATACCATTGATTCCTCCATTTTATCTGTCATTAAAAAATTGACAACCATCATGAAATTCATATCTTTATACCATTTAAAGACCTTTTCTTTATTTAGGTCTTTTTCTAGCTGCAAGACTATCTCGATTTCATTTACTCCATCATCAAAAAACGTAAGTAAGCCAATTTCTGGGTAATGTATTGGTTTTAATCTTTTACGTCTCCGTTTTAATGTTTCGAAAATGGTTACAGATCGTGTGATAAGAATGTTAGGATCAATACCGTGCTGAAGAGATAAAATGTGACTAAGAAACTGAAGTTCATTTCCTTTACTAAAACCATTTTTCGAAAGACGATCATAATACAGCTTTGTGAGCTCAAGTAGCTTTTCAAAGTTTGCGTCCACTCTTGCTAATAAGACAGCTAACGGGTAGTCGGTCGTTGAAGTAAGAAAATAATGCTGAGCCTTCATGACTTTGTAGATGGATAATGCTCGTTCAATACTCACTTTATGATCGCTTTTATCAGGATCATTTGTTAATAAAACCATTGCTGCAAGATATGTAAATGCTCCTCGACTAAAGCCCCTCTGAATAAGCTCATCATATAAGTTAATGAATTCATGAAACTTTTCTTCAGCGTTATCGAAGTGAACATCAAGCAAAGCTGCAATTGTAAAGCGTTGATAGGATTTTAAAGTAGATAGCATGTTTACTTGATTTTTGATATAGTCGCTCAGTTTGATGAAGTGTGAAATGTTCAATCGTTTATTATGAACAACATAAATGGAGGAAACCATCATAAGATTTCGATCAGACACTCTCCATTTTAGTTCTTTCTTTAATTGTTTATAACCATCTATATATTGTTCCATTTTTGGTTGGAAAGGATCGAGTAACATCGTATCACTTCTTTCATTAGACTAAACTTATGTACGATAATTAGAGTACTGAGGTTACACCCTTTTTAGTTTATCCTAATTTGCTTTGAAACATAGGCAGATTTTTGGGGGCAATAAAAAGTATGCTGAAAATCAGAATCATTACTGTTTTCGTTACTGTGAGTGTTTAGAAAAGTGTTGTTCATGAGGAATTTTTTGGATAGTATTTTTATTAAAAAAGGCTCTTTTCTAAAAGATTGTTGCTTTTAGCTATTGGACCGTTAACCAAGCGAAAGCTTGGTTCTTCACGCTTTGGCGTGAAGCCTTTGAAAATAAAATAAAGTTTACGAAAACAGCTATTAAAAAAGAAGAAGCTAACCTTCTTGATATGATCAGCCTCTTGTCACGATAAGTTTTTTAAACGGAACAATATTCGTAAATTGCTGAAAATCTCGTAACTCATTTTCAATTTTGATTAATTTCAAGATGTCCGAGTAGGTTTCTACACTTTGGATCACTTCAAAAAACTGTTCTGTGAAAGAATGATTGTCAAGAGATGCCCGCAGATGAGCATTCAGTATTAACCAATCAAAGCTTTGCGTCTGATATTCCTTTGAACGATTCCATAAAATATACTGATACCCGATCGGAGTGAGTGTATAGTCATCTTGAGACTTGAAAAATTCATTACACCAATTAACAGCAAGAGCTTTTTCTTCAATCATACACAACAGTCCTTATCTACTAATTGTCTCCTACTATTATAGTAAATCGATGAATGAGAAACTACTTGATAAGTTTGGAAGAATAGGGAACACTAAAACAAAACTTGATGGAGAGTGAATGTAAAAATGTCTTATGTAAATGGTCATATCATTTCAGGAGACGCTGTTACTATTTAAACCAGTTGTTGACAATAAAAAGCGTGGCATTCCTCCTTTGTAATCCAACCATTAGAAAGTATTAAACAGTCCTTTTTACTTATTTCTTTTTGAAATTTCTTCAGTAACGATATATGCAAGATCATCATTTCCAAAAAGTGATAAAACTCCGAGTACTGTTTGATCGGAAATTGGACCTGCCTCCTCTTTTGAAACTGTTAAACTTAATGCGTGTTGTAAAGCGGAATTACTTTTTTGTTTAGGGTAGGCGCGTGTATATAGTTCCTCTGGGTTTAGGTCGTGATTAACACACCATTGGGCAAAGATGAGAATCATCATTTGTTCGTCTTGTTGAAAGTTTTGGATAATTTGTTCTTCTAATTGCTTCTTACTCATTGAAAAATCTCCTTTTTAACAGTATGGTTAATATATTATAACAAAACAACTTCTCGATGTATTTTACAAACAACATAAACAAATAAAAAAGGTGAAAACTAAACAGAGAAAGATTAAATTAGAAATGAAATATATAGTGTTCTCTTTAAAATAGGAAGGGGTGCTTATCATGAGCAAGTTATCCGCTCTTTACCCTCAAGCGATAGAACATACGAAAATAAAAATTTACGAGGATCTTGATCGTTATTTGGAAACAAAAGAGATCATGCCTACGTATGAACAATATATCATTGACCGTCGGCATTATATTGAACAAATTTGGATCAATGTTTGGCTAACTAAAGTTACGAATGATGTACCAAAGCGGGAGAAAAAAGCTTATTTAAGTGACAGTGATTATGAAGTCGAAGGAGTCGACAGAAAGCTGATCAACCGTTTATTTCGTAATGAAATGCGAACATACCAACCGTTTGATACTCTTTCATGGGTTGAAGAAACGTTTTCTCAAAATGAGACAGAGTGGGAAGAGCGTTATCAAAGAGTTCGAAATGAATTCCTTAAAAGAAAGGAGGAGGAGCTACAGGCTGAGAAAAGAAGCAACATCCGTGAAAGTATTGAAGCTTTTGCGCAACATTTGATTGAAGAAGAGTATGACAATTTTTACCTTTATGTTAGATATCATGTTGCCAAACAATTAGCAAACGACTTTGAAAATAATCAAAAGTACCCAGCTATTCCACCATATAAAATTGAAGAAAAATTAGTCGAAGAAGGACCGTTTGACCCAGTCAATTATTCGACGTTAGCTTCCTTTTTTGACGAGTTGACAGGAGCGGTTCACCGAAAATTTCATTGGGAGTATGAAACATACTTTTATGCGTATGAGAAACTAATAAATGATTATATTCCAAATCTTGTTGCGAGAACGCTTATAAAGCAGTTGTCTCCATCACTCATTGACCAGTATACGATTGAGTTTAATAAAGAATTGTCACAACGAGCGTTAAGAAAAATGCTTACCATTTATGTGAATACACTAGAAAGTGACTATTTTAAAAGAATCCAAGAAGAATATATCTCTGACCTGCTCGAACTCGCAAGCGTACCTTTTGACTTAGACCGTCATGAAAAAATTTATGAGGAAGATCTTGAAGATCGTGAACGAAAGAAAGCTGAAGAGTTAGCTGAAATTGAACGAAAAAAAGCATTCGAAGAACGAATGCTCGAAGATATCTTTGGAAGAGAGTATCGACCATCAATTGGTCGAAATATTCAATATGTATTACATATCGGTGAGACAAATACTGGAAAAACACACCAAGCCCTTGAGCGGATGAAGGAAGCAAATAGTGGCTTATATTTAGCACCTCTTCGATTATTAGCACTTGAAGTGTTCGATAAATTAAACCATGAAGGCATACCATGCGGACTTAAAACTGGTGAAGAAGAAAAAGATGTGGAAGGTGCCAACCATATTTCTTGCACGGTTGAAATGTTCCATGAAAAAGAGTATTACGATATTGTCGTTATTGATGAAGCGCAAATGATTGCTGATAATGATCGTGGCTTTTCATGGTTCAAGGCTATTACGAAAGCGAATGCAAAAGAAGTCCATATCATCGCTAGCCATAATGCAGAAACAATGATTGTTGAGTTATTGGGCGATTCTAATATTGAAATTTATAAATATTATCGAGATATTCCACTTGAAGTTGAAGGAAAAGAGTTCAGTATGAAACATACGAGAAAAGGGGATGCTCTTGTTTGTTTTTCGAGAAGGCGTGTATTAGAAACCGCTTCAAGACTTCAAAATAATGGTCATTCAGTAAGTATGATTTACGGGAGTATGCCGCCTGAAACAAGAAAGAAACAAATGCAGCGGTTTATTGATGGGGAGACTACTGTGATTGTTGCTACTGATGCGATTGGAATGGGCTTAAACCTTCCTATTCGTCGGATTGTCTTTTTAGAAAATGAAAAATTTGATGGAACGAGAAGGCGTCGGTTGACGTCTCAAGAAGTGAAGCAAATTGCTGGACGTGCAGGCCGTAAAGGAATTTATGATGTAGGAAAGGTTGCTTTTACGAAAGACATCAAAAGGATGAAACGTTTATTATACCAAGATGATGAACTTGTATCGACATTTGCGATCGCTCCTACAAATTCTGTTTTTGAACGTTTTCAAAAGTATCATCGCGACCTTGGAACATTTTTTGAACTATGGAATAAGTTTGAAAGTCCTAAAGGAACGAAAAAGGCAACATTATCTGAGGAAAGAGAATTATATACGATGGTTCGAGGCACCCAAATTGAAGCACGTTTATCGATGATGGATCTATATGGTTTTTTACATTTGCCTTTTTCAACAAATGAACCGTTACTGACGAAACAGTGGCGTCGTGCAATGGCTGCGATTATTAAAGGAAATGAATTACCTGAACCGATTATTAAAAAAGGTAGTCTTGAAGAAGTTGAGTTGTCTTATAAAGCGGTAGGCTTACATCTGTTATTTTTGTATCGGTTAGATCGTCGTACCGAAGCACTTTACTGGGAGAGAGTTCGTGAAGAAATTAGTGATGATGTGCATGAACGTTTAAAGACGGACGTTCGTAATATGAGTAAAAAATGCCGCACATGTGGCACGAAGCTTGAATTGGATTTTACGTTTGCAATTTGTAATGATTGCTATGCTTCTAAATACAAAAGAAATGACCACTATTACGAGTGTTAAAATAGTAAATATTTGGAAGGTAAACGTCGATGGGGAAAAAGAAAAAAACAAATAGAAAGTCAATGAGAGGACGGTTAATATTTGTATTTGCCGTTCTCCTTCTTGTGATGGTGTTACATTATCAAAAGGAACTAAAAAGAGGTTTGATCGAGTTTTCGTTTAGGGACAACTCAATCCCGAGTTGTTATATCCCGATTTATCAAGAAGCTGCTGAAACATACTCTATTCCATGGAAATTATTAGCAGCCATTCATCGGGTTGAAACGAGATTTTCAACGATAGATCCCATGGTAAGTTCGGTCGGTGCTGTCGGCCACTTTCAGTTTATGCCGAGAACATGGGTAGGTTGGGGATATCCAGGAACAGAACTAGGAGATATTATAGATAATGTTGATATTACTGATGTCGCTCTTATATCTGAGTATGGTGGATATGGATTGGATGCCTCTGGCAATGGGAAAGCCGATCCATTTAATGTCGTCGATGCAACCAACTCAGCAGCAAAATATTTAGCCGATCATGGTGCGGCCAATGCAGATATTGCAAAAGCAGTATTTGCCTATAATCATAGTCAAAAATACGTAGATAAAGTGATCCATTATTATGATCTTTACAACGAAGGGTATAAAGCGGAAAAGCCGTCTGGGTATTGTTATAAGTAGAAATAGTGAGATTTGGTGAAACTTCTCTAATGTTTTGGTATTCTAATCGAGGATCCTATAATATACTGGTTATATAAAGTTCTAATCATTAGTAGAAATAAAGCAATTGCTAATATGTAAAGGTAGACTTCCTTTAATTTCAGGTTTAGAGACTTTATGGAGGAATACATATGAAGTATTTAATTGTTTTTAGTTCTTTACATGGAACAACTGAAAAAGCAGCACATCATATTTGTGAATATTTCAAAAATGATGTTGAGCTAGTTGATTTGTATAATGAAGCCCCACTAAGAGAATTAGAAATCTACGATGTAATTATCATCGGAGTCTCTATTCATCTAAGTTCGATTCAAAGGCAAGTGAAACAATTTTTAAAAACCAACCTTGATATATTACTTACAAAAAAAGTAGGGTTATTTCTTTGCTGTATGAACGAAGGAGAATTGGCAAAAGAACAGTTTAATAAGGCATTTCCTTCTGAATTAAGAGAACATTCGATAGCAAATGGTTTATTTGGTGGGGAACTATTGTTTTCACAAATGAACTTTTTAGAACAGCAAATTATCCAAAAAGTAAAGGGAATTAGTAGTGATATCACGAACCTTAATGAAAATTCGATAAAAGCCTTTGCGACAAAATTTCTATGAAATTAGAAAATATAATGATAGTATTATTTAAGAAAGATAAAAAGATATACATTTTTTAAAAAAGGTGTACCACTTTTGGTATACCTTTTTTGTCATAATAGAAGTAGTGAATGAATTGAAGTTTCATATTAGAAAAGGATGGTGCTCTTAAATGAAATTTATCCATACCGCTGACTGGCATCTCGGAAAATTAGTACAAGGTGTTTATATGACAGAAGATCAAAAACATGTACTAGAGCAATTTATTAAGGAAGTAAAAACAGAACAACCAGATGCAGTCATTATTGCCGGAGATTTATATGACCGTTCAATTCCACCGACTGAGGCTGTTGATCTACTAGATGAAGTGTTAGAAACGATTGTTCTTAAACTAAAAATTCCAGTACTTGCAATTGGTGGAAATCATGATGGCCCAGAACGCCTCGACTTTGGTAGAAAAATTATGAAAACGAATGGATTTCATATTGTAGGCCAATTTACGGATGCCTTTGAACCTGTCGTTCTTCACGATGAATATGGTGAGGTTCATTTTCACTTAGTCCCTTATGCAGAGCCGAGTAAAGTTCGCTATGAAATGCAAATCGATGATGTACGATCACACGATCAAGCGATGCGAGCTATTGTTAATAAAATCAGTGAAACGATGGATGAAAATGCTCGGCACGTTTTGGTTGGACATGCTTTTGTTACACCGTACGGGGAAGAAAAACCGAATACAAGCGATTCGGAACGGCCATTAGCGATCGGAGGAGCTGAACACGTAAATGCGAGCCATTTTGATTGTTTTCATTACACGGCGCTTGGTCATTTACACCAAGCTCATCATGTCGGGAATGAAAAAATTCGTTATTCTGGATCGCCATTAAAATACTCCATATCTGAAGAGCATCATAAAAAAGGGTTTTATGTGGTTGATTTGGGTGATGATGGTGAAATTACTGTTGAAAAGCGGTTGCTTGAACCGAGGAGAAACATTCGTACAGTCGAGGGAAAAATGGACGATATTGAAAAGCACGAACGAAATGAAGACTATGTATTTGTTAAGCTATTAGATGAAAGTCCTATTTTGTCACCAATGGAGCGGATTCGCTCCGTTTATCCAAATGCGTTGCATGTGGAAAGAGTGATCTCTTTATTAATTACAAATGAGCATCATCCAGAAGCTATTTCGCGATCGAAAATGGACAAACTGTCTCTTTTTAAAGCGTTTTATAAAGAAGTAAAAGGTACTGACATTACTGAAGAAACCGAACAATTATTCTCGGAAGTTTTACAAGAAACGATCAGTTTGGATGGTGAACGAAAATGAGACCGATAAAAATTACATTATCCGCTTTTGGGCCTTATAAACAAAAGGAAGTCATTGATTTTACAGAGCTAGACGATCACCGACTGTTCGTAATCTCAGGAAATACTGGATCTGGCAAAACGAGTATCTTTGATGCAATTTGCTTTGCTCTATATGGAGAAGCAAGTGGAGAAGACCGTAGTGATCCAAGAATGTTGCGTAGTCACTTTGCCGCTGATGAGGATCATACATCCGTCGATTTTGAATTCGAGCTCCGCAGTAGAACGTACCGAGTGTTCCGCCAGCTTGCTCATGTGAAAGGTACAAATAAAACGGCGACCGGTGATAAATATGAACTGTATGAAATAACAGAAGGGGAAGAAGTATTATTAGTTGACCGCTTAACTGTAAGCCAAGTCAACGAGAAGCTTCAGCAAATTATCGGCCTAACGAAAGAGCAGTTCAGTCAAATCGTTATGCTTCCACAAGGAGAATTTCGAAAGTTACTAACCTCTGAAACAGAAGACAAAGAAGAAATCCTACGAAAGATTTTTAAAACTGGGCTGTTTAAGCACGTAACGGAGCGTTTAAATGAAAAAAGAATTTCATCACAACAAGTATATGAAGAGCAAAGACAAGAGCGTGATCTTCATATTAAAAACATTAACAAAAGTCTTCCGAACCGCCAAGAGTCGATGCTAACGAAAGTATTTGAACAAGAAAATTATAATGCTCATCAAGCACTTGAAGCTTTAGCTGATGAGATGACATATTACCAACAAGAAACAGGAAAACAGAAACAACATTTTAATGCACTAAAAAAACACTTTCAAGAAAAAACAACTTATTATCATGACGCAAAAACACTGAATGAACGGTTTGATCACCTGGAAATGAAACAAAAGCAAAATGAGCTACTTCATAAGAAGCTTCCTGAAATCGAAGGAAAAGAAATTCAGCTCAAACTAGCTGAAAAAGCAAGCCAGTTAGACGTTTATGAAGAGCAATATAAAGAACTTGTTCAAGAGCTCAATGGAGGAAAAAATGAACTTGAACATGCTAAACATGAACTTGGCTTAGCAGAAACACAAATGAATGTTGTCATGAATGCTTATAAAGTAGAAGAAGAAAAACATGAGCAGCGTGAACAAGCTGCCATTCATGTCAATAAACTTAGTGAATTTATCCCAAAAGTTGCTCATCTTGATGAAAAGCGGAAATTGTTAATTGGTTTGAAGGCTGAAGTGGAAAGGTTAAAACAACAAACTAATAAACTGACTGTACAAATGACAGAACAAAAACGAAAAAAAGCAGAACTGGTCTTAGAAATCAAACGACTTGAAACGAATAGTCAAGAGTACACGACGAAGGTGGAGCAACTTCAGGCTACAAAGACACAAATAAAAACTGGATATGAATATTTACAGTTGATAGAGACACAAACAAAGCTTTCTACTGAATTGCTTCATCAAGAAACAAAGTTTGTAACAGTGAAAAATGACTATGATAAGTTAGAAGTTCGTTGGATTGAAGGACAAGCTAGCTTATTAGCCGAGCACCTTCATGACGACGAGCCATGTCCGGTGTGTGGTAGTCGAGAACATCCAGGTCGACCTAGTCGTAAAGAAGAAATTCCAACAAAAGAATTACTCGAGCAAAAAAGGCAAGAAAAAGAAACAGCAGAAGCTAACTACAGGAAACTACAGGCGGATTTAAGTTCTATCAATTCTCAACTAGATACGAAACAACAAGAAATTACTGAGTTTAACCTACCAATCGATGGACTGAGTGATAAAGTTTACAAATTAACAGAAAGAGAAAATCGTCTTCAAGATGAAATCGGTCAGCTGAAATTAGAGCAAAAAGTAATGGAGCAACAAAAAAGTGAATATGACAAATTAGAAAAATGGATTGAACAAACAGAGCAACAAAAAATTCAAGCTGAAAACCAATATAACGAAATCGTTTTATCGTTTGAAAAAGAAACGACCTCTTACGACCAGCTTGTAACAGATATTCCGTCGCATTTACAATCTTTAGATCAGCTTCAAAACGAACTCAAACAACAACAAGAAGAAAAACAAAGGTTAGAGCGACAGTGGAAGGTTGTACAAGAACAGCTTAATAAGGCAAATGAACGATATTTTACTGCAAAAACAAATATTGAAAATATAAAAAAACAATTAGAGCTGATTAGCGATAAAAAAGAAAAAGCCTATCAGAAGTTTCACCATGAGCTCGTTTCCTCAGGTTTTACAACAGAAGAAGAGTATCATCAAGCAAAACGTTCAAAAATAGAACGTGAGACGATGAAAAAAGAGATTGTGACATTCAGGGCAGATGTAGCCTCTATTCAACAGCAAATTATAGACCTTAAAAACGAGCTCGAAGGAAAAGAAAGATATGATCTTGTTGCTTTAGATAATGAACTTCAACAGTTAGGAGAAGCGCTTGAAACCGTGAGATTATCCTTTATCCAAATGGAAAACTATACGAATCTTATTGATAAAGCAATAAAGGATATTGAGGCGGCGAATGAAAAAGTGAAAGAATCCGAACAACTTTACTATATCCATAAAGATCTATATGATATTGTTCGTGGTGATAATGCGAAAAAGATTTCGTTTGAAAGGTATTTACTTATAGAATTTTTAGAGCAAATTGTCCAAGTAGCAAATCAACGGCTTAATCGCCTCTCAAATGGCCAGTTTTACCTCGTTCGTAGCGATCGCCTTGAAAAAAGAGGGAAGCAGAGTGGACTAAGCTTAGATGTGTATGATAATTATACCGGTCAAAAACGTGATGTAAAAACGTTATCGGGTGGAGAAAAGTTCAATGCGTCGCTTAGTTTAGCACTTGGTATGGCGGATATTATTCAGTCTCATCAAGGAGGAATATCGATTGAGACAATGTTCATTGATGAAGGTTTTGGATCATTGGATGAAGAGTCACTAAGTAAAGCAATCGATACGCTTATTGAACTCCAACAATCAGGGCGATTGATCGGCGTCATTTCCCACGTTCAAGAGCTCAAGCAATCAATACCTGCTATTTTGGACGTGAGAAAAACGAAAGAAGGCCATAGCCAAACCTCGTTCGTCATTAAATAACCTACTACATTTCAACAAATGGCTTTCTATGTTAGAGTTGATGAGTAATATTAAGAGTAAAAAATCGAAGAAATGATGCATTTTTCAAAATAAAAGATAATTGAGATGTTAGCCCTGTAGGTAATGGCATGGACCTATAGGGCTATTTTTTTCAGTCAATTCCTTGATAAATTAGAACAAAACTTTGAATTATCTAATATTCTGAAAATAAACTATCGACAACATACTGACCGGTAGGTATAATTGGATTATGTGGATTAATTAATATTAAAATTAGACTGGGGGAAATTTTAATGCATTTACGTTTGACGGAAGAACAACGAATGGTTCAAAAAACGATTCGTAAATTTGTGGAAAATGAATTAAAACCTTTGGAGAATGAAGTATTAAGAAATGAAAGAGAAGGTAGACCGAGTCTTTCAAACGAACAAATGAAAGCGCTTCAGTTAAAGGCGAAGGAATTTGGCTTTTGGGGTATTAACACTCCGGCTGAATATGGTGGTGCTGATCTAGGGCAAATGATGATGGCTATTGTCATGATGGAAGTTTCAAAGACGTTTGTACCTTTTAGTTTCGGTGGATCAGCTGATAACATTCTTTACTATGCTAACGAAGAACAAAAGGAGAAGTACTTAATACCAACGATTAATGGTGAGAAGAAATCATGCTTTGCGATGACAGAACCAGATGCAGGCTCAGATACAAGAAATATAAAAATGACTGCTGTCAAAGACGGAAATGACTGGGTGTTAAATGGTGAAAAAACATTTATTACCGGTGGAAATGAAGCAGATTTTGTTATGGTTATTGCTATTACAGATAAAGAAAAACATAAAGCAACCGGTAGAGAAGGTGTAACTTGTTTTATCGTCGACCGTGAGATGGGGTGGAAATCGGAATATATTGATACGATGGGAGAATGGGGACCGGCAGCTCTTGTGTTTGACAATGTTCGTGTTCCAGAAGAAAACATTTTAGGTGAAGTACACGGAGGCTATAAATTAGGTCTAGAGTGGATCGGTTTTGCACGTTGGGTAGTTGGAGCACGAGCTGTTGGAGCAGCAGAACGATTGTTGCAAATGGCGATCGACTACTCAAAAGAACGAGAAACATTTGGAAAGCCTATCGCTGAAAGGCAGGCTATTCAGTGGCAAATTGCTGATTCAGCAGTTGAAATTGAAGCAGCAAGATGGCTTGTCCTTAATGCAGCATTTACACTTGATCAAGGAGAGGACAACCGTCATTTAGCGTCAATGGCAAAACTATACGGTGCTATCATGGGCAATAATGTTGTTGATCGTGTCCTCCAAATTCATGGTGGAATGGGCTATACAAGAGAATTACCGATTGAACGGTGGTACCGAGAAGCAAGACTTTGGAGAATTTACGATGGAACAGATGAAATCCAGCGCTTAATTATTTCTCGTAATCTATTAAAAGGACATGTCAAGGTAGGACAGAATATATAATATAAGGAAAAGTGCTTTTCAAGGAGGTTGAATGATGAGTAAACGTTTTGCAGGAAGAGTAGCATTTATTACAGGAGGAAGTCGTGGAATAGGAAAAGGGGTTGCTCTTCAGCTCGCTGAAGAAGGCGCAAAAACTGCCATCGTAGATGTCAACGAAGAAGCGTTAAGCGAAACGACAAGTGAGTTTAAAGAAAAAGGGTTTGATGTTATTTCAAAAGTTGTTAATGTTGTTGATGCTAGGCAAGTTGAAGATGCAGTTGATGAAGTAGTTCAAGCATTTGGCTCCATTGATATTCTCGTTAATAACGCTGGGGTAATCCGTGATAATTTATTATTTAAAATGACAGATTCAGATTGGCAAACGGTCATGGATGTTCATTTAAAAGGATCGTTTAATGCTGCTCGAGCAGTACAAAAATACATGGTTGAAAAAAATTATGGGAGAATTATTAACATTTCATCTACTTCAGCACTAGGTAACCGTGGCCAAGCTAATTACGCAGCAGCAAAAGCAGGATTACAAGGCTTCACGAAAACGCTTGCGATTGAACTAGGAAAATACGGGATTACGTCTAATGCTGTTGCGCCAGGGTTTATTGAAACAGAGATGACGAAAGAAACAGCGGGAAGAATTGGCATTTCTTTTGAAGATTTCATCAACCATGCTGTTAAGGAAATTCCTGTTGGAAGAAGCGGAAAACCTAGTGATATTGCGAATGCGGTTGCTTTTTTCGCGGATGAGCGGTCTTTATTTGTAAACGGGCAAGTGATTTATGTAGCTGGTGGACCAAAAGATTAATGAGGTGAGATAATGCTAAAAAATTGTATTGGGAAGCGTTCTAATAAAGTTAAAAATACCGTTGAAAGAGGTGCTGTGAAAAAGTTTGCTGAAGCAATAGCTGATCAACACGCAATATATCTAGATGAAGAAGTCGGAAGGCAATCTAGGTATGGGACAAATATTGCGCCTCCAACTTTTCCGAGAGTGTTTGAATATGGCGATATTGACGGCTTAAATCTTCCTAACGTTGGACTGATTCACGGAGAACAAAAATATCATTATGAAAGACCTCTTTTAGTAGGTGAAGATATTTATTGTTTTGCAGAAGTTACAAATTATGTTGAAAAATCAGGCAGAACTGGAACTATGGGCTTTATAACGTTTAAGCGATATGGTGAAGATTTAGAAGGTAATACGATTTTTACAGAAGAAATGGTCGTAATTATCACAGAAACTGTAAGAAAGGGGTTAGGAGTGTGAAAAGTTTAGCTGAATTAAAAATTGGAGAAGCGCTGGAAGAAGTTCAACTTCCTCCAGTTTCCAGAATGGATTTAATCAAATACTCTGGTGCCTCAGGAGATTTTAACCCGATTCATACGATAGATGAGGAGGCAACAAAAGCAGGTCTTCCTGGTATTATCGCTCATGGGATGTGGACGATGGGTAATTTAGCAAAGCTATTTACTGCACATTTTGAAGAAGGGTTTATTCAAGATTACCAAATCCGTTTCAAAGGAATGGTTTTTTTAAATGATGTCGTTACCCTTAAAGCAAAGTTAAAAGAAACAAGAGATAGTACGCTTGATTTTGATGTAAGTGCAGTTAATCAAAATGGTGCTGAAGTGATAAAAGGAAATATCGCATTCTCTCGGTATTAATAAAAAAGATAGCTTTGGTTTTGTAATATAGTTATTTTATTGTTCAAAAACAATCAATATTTAAAAGAGGTTGGCACTCACGTGTCAGCCTTTTTTGACGAATAAGAAATTCGAGGATGTCTAGCTACAGCGCCCAGCGACTAGTGAGACTTCCCTCACCGCCGTACTATAAGTCAACATCAATTCACTAACGTTCATTGTGTTTCCTTTATCTCCTGCGGCTCAGTCCAGTCCATATGCCGCTGAACGGGTGCTTGCGCTTTTATGTACCTGGTAGGAAGGTTTTACTCTATTAGTACGAGATCTTACTGTCAAAAAATGCAGTAAATTAAAAGCTGATTTTCAGGTTTTCAGATGTTTAATACTGGAATCTATAATCAAATTACTAGATTAATACTGGAAATACGAATGATTATCAAAGTGAAATACATAAGTGAATAAATTTTAACTTGATAATATTTTAATATAATAGTATAGTAATAAACGTGAAAGCACCGTAAGTATGTTAGTAAAACAAATAAATGTTATTATTGCGCTTGCATATTAATTGATTAACTGAAATGCTGTAAGCGTTATCATAATCAAGGGGGAGATATTATGTTTAACGATTTAATCGATTGGGGTAATACCCTTCTCTGGTCTTATGTATTGATTGCTTTATTGATCGGGTTAGGTATTTACTTCACTTTTACAACAAATTTTGTACAGATTAAAAACGTAATAGAAATGTTCCGTTTAATTAAAGAAAGCCCTTCGAGTACAAAAGGTAACAAACGTGTTTCATCATTCGGAGCTTTTTGTATTAGTGCGGCGACAAGAATTGGTACAGGTAACCTTGCAGGTGTTGCTATTGCGATCACTTTAGGTGGTCCTGGAGCTATCTTTTGGATGTGGATTGTTGCTATTTTTGGAGCGGCATTAAGTTTCATTGAAAGTACGTTAGCGCAAGTATATAAAATTAAAGATGGTAAAGGTGGATTTAAAGGTGGTCCAGCCTACTATATGGAAAAGGCGATTGGAAAACGTTGGATGGGGGTTTTGTTTGCTGTTCTCATTACATTCTGTTTTGGACTAGCTTTTACATCAGTACAAGCAAATACGATTACTGCTGCATTTGAAGAAGCTTTCGGAATTAATCGCTTATTATTAGGTATTGTGTTAGCAGTGATCGTGGCATTTGTTGTCTTTGGCGGAGTTAGACGGATTGCTAAAGTTTCTCAGATTGTTGTACCGGTGATGGCAATATTTTATATTTTATTAGCAACTTATGTAGCAGTCATTAACATTGGGGAACTTCCCGGGGTAATTGGATTGATTGTTTCTAGTGCCTTTGGTTTAGAACAAGCCATCGGTGGTGGTATTGGTGCTGCGATTATGAATGGTGTAAAACGTGGTTTATTCTCAAATGAAGCAGGTATGGGTAGTGCACCTGTTGCAGCAGCTACAGCTGATGTTAGCCACCCTGCTAAACAAGGCTTTATCCAAACTTTAGGTGTTTTTGTCGATACACTCGTTATTTGTACTGCAACTGCATTTATTATTTTATTAGCTGGAGTTCCTGGTGATGGAATGGGAGGAATTCAGTTAACTCAAGCGGCTCTAAGTAGTCATGTCGGTCCTTGGGCAAGTATTTTTATCGCAGTAGCGATTCTATTGTTCTGTTTTAGTTCTATTATTGGGAACTACTATTATGGTGAATCAAATATCGAGTTTATTAAGGAGAATAAATTAGCAATCTTTGTGTTCCGATTAGCTGTACTTGGCATGATTGTCTTTGGTTCAGTTGCTTCATTAGATATGGTTTGGAACTTAGCTGATTTATTTATGGGTCTTATGGCAGTTACGAACTTAATCGCATTAGCATTGATCGGTAAAATCGCAATTGCTGTATTAAAAGACTACTTGAAACAGAAAAACGCAGGAAAAGACCCAGTGTTCTATGCAAGCAACATTGAAGGTCTTCAAAATACAGAGTGTTGGGAAGATGAACAAAAAGAGTTACGAAAAGATGCATAGAATATCATAATGGTAGGTGCCTCAAAAACGCTACTTTTGAGGCACCTATTTTGATTTGCATAATAAGATAAGAGAGGAAATCGTAAGTGTAGGCACTTCGTTTTTTCACCGATTTGGGTTTAAAGTTGAATGTTTCTATTTGATAATGGAGTTTCCTGAAACTAATTTAAAATGCTCTCTTCATTTATTTCAACTATTACTTGCACACACCTTTATGACCCCAAGATGTACCAATTATGATTAATAGGATGAACAAAACCACAATTAATGTAAATCCACCACCATAACCAGGTTTATATCCTGTCGGTGAAATATAAGAAGGACCGTAACCAAAATTAGGAGCAGTCCCACCACACCCCGGAAGAACAGGGCTTACTGGATAGGCTTCACATCCGTAACCAAACATAAAAACACCACCTTTCACATCAGGTAGTACATTGTATGAATATTTGTTACAAATAGTTAATAATAATGGTAATTGAAGAGAAATTGTTGAAACGTTAAGACCTTGAATAACGTCAAATGAATGAGGTGAATAAAATGGCTGAATATGCTAGAAATTTTTTTATTGCAATATTTTTAGGTTGTTTGTTGTTGGGCTTATTTATTGTTGGAACAAGTTCAACAAACGCCAAAGAAACGATTTTATTATCGGAGAAGTTTTTTATTCCCGCATCTATTAAAGAGGCTGACCCTATATCCAAATAGAGTCGGCTACTTTTTTTATATGGAGAAATTTTATAAACCTCAATTGTGAGGGAGAGATTTTTTGTGTTTTTCCATAATATAGTTAAAATGAAAATACATCTTGTTTAAGTTACTGTTCAAGCTCATCAAGAGGCTCTTCGGTATCAAACACTCGAAACTTTGAATATTGATATGTAGTAGTATTATTATACTTCATATGGTACACTATCTAGCATTGATATTATTGTCGAAAAGGTGTAGTACGTGAAAATATATAAAATCTTAAATAATAATGCTGTTGTAGTAAAAGAAAATGATGAAGAGAAAATTGTCATGGGATCTGGCATTGCTTTTCAGAAAAAGAAAAATGACGTGATTAATCGTCAAAAAATCGAAAAGATTTTTATTATGAATGAAGGAAATGAAAAATTTCAAGAATTATTAAAAACGCTGCCTGAAGCTCATATACAAATCGCTGAGGATATTATTAGTTATGCCGAAGGATATTTGAAAGTACCACTTAGTAATCATATTCATATTTCATTAACAGACCATCTTTCATTTGCAATTGAACGACATCAACAAGGTTTCCAAATTCAAAATAAATTATTAAATGAAATTAAAAATTTATATAAGAAGGAATTTGAAGTCGGAAAATGGTCTCTTGATTATATTTTAGAAAAACTAAACCTTCAACTTCCTCTTGATGAAGCAGGTCATATTGCACTTCATATCCATACGGCCAAATTAGGTACAGGAGACATGGCTAGTACCCTTCAGCAAACAACGATCATAAGTGAGGTGATTGAGGTTATTCATTCTGAATTAGGAATGACACTTGACGAGGACTCAATCTCGTACCAACGATTGTTAACACATCTACGTTTTGCCTTAACACGAATTGAAAATAAAGAACCATTTCAAGCGATGGACCGAGATATGTTAAATATTATCCAAACGAAATATAAAAAGGCTTATGACATTGCGTTAAAAGCAGCAGCTTTTATTAAAAAAGAGTATAAAATAAACTTACCGGAATCTGAAATTGGTTATATCTCGCTTCATATTCAACGATTAATTCCATAATTTTTTAGTGACGATACTCGGTAAAAATGAAAGTCGAAAAATGATGGAAAACCTTATTTATTTATATTTTAGTGTTGACGAATTAAAAATATCCGATTACAATGAAAGCGTATAAATTTAATATCGTAGGATTGTTACTGGTTAAGCAGGCAAGACCTAAAATGCTAAAAGGATTTCTCCTTTACTATGAGGTGGATTCTATGCATTTTAGGTCTTTTTTCTTTTGTCTAAAGCCTTGATAACCTTTTTAACCAGAAATCTATATTAATTATAGGAGTGATAATAAAATGAACCACAAAGAAGTAGCTTTACAGCTCATTCCTCTATTAGGTGGGCGAGATAACATTGTAAGTGCAACTCATTGTGCGACTCGTCTGCGCATTGTGTTGCAAGACGACTCAAAAGCACAAAAAGCTGAAATTGAAGAATTAGAAGGTGTAAAGGGAGCGTTTTTAAGCTCAGGCCAATTCCAAATCATTTTTGGTACAGGTGTTGTTAACAAGGTGTATGCACCTTTTGCAGAAGAAGTGGGGTTAAAAGAAAAGGAAACGGTTAATCATCAAGAAGCCATTAAAAAGAAAATGAACCCGATTGCAAGGTTTGCTCGGACTTTATCTAACATCTTTGTACCGATTATTCCAGCGATCGTTGCAGCTGGTCTTTTAATGGGGTTACTTGGAATGCTTCGTACATTCGAATGGGTAGCTCCAGATAGTGCACTAATTGTTTTACTTGATATGTTCTCTAGTGCTGCTTTTATTATCCTTCCTATTCTTATCGGTGTTAGTGCAGCGAAGGAATTTGGCGGAAATCCTTATTTAGGAGCAGTTATCGGCGGAATTATGACCCATCCTGCTCTTTTAAATCCATGGATCTTAGGAAACGCAGAGCCGGAGATGTTACCATTTCTAGGTTTTGAGATCGCACTAATCGGATATCAAGGGACAGTTATACCTGTTTTACTAGCTGTTTATTTTATGAGTAAAATTGAAAAGGGACTTAGAAAAGTTGTTCCGAACTCTGTAGATTTACTTGTCATTCCGTTTGTTACAATCATGGCAACTGGTTTTATTTCTATAATGCTCATTGGTCCGCTTGGAACATTTGTCGGTGATGGGATTACAACGATCCTTAATTTTGTTTATAATAATGTTGGGTTTGTTGCTGGGTTATTGTTCGGTGGGACTTACTCTCTCATTGTTCTTACAGGTGTTCATCATAGTTTCCATGCGATTGAGGCTGGTTTAATTGCTAGTATCGGAATTAACTATTTACTTCCAATCTGGTCGATGGCGAATATTGCACAAGGTGGCGCTGGACTAGCTGTATTTTTTAAGTCAAAACGAGCAAAGACAAAAGAAGTTGCACTTCCATCAGCTTTTTCAGCATTCTTAGGAATTACAGAACCTGTCATCTTTGGGGTAAACTTAAGATATAGAAGGCCGTTTATCGGTGCGATGATTGGTGGAGCTTTAGCAGGGGCATATGTCGTCTTTACTAACGTAGCAGCAACAGCGTATGGCTTAACAGGGATCCCGATGATAGCGATCGTCTGGCCACTTGGAACAATTAACCTGATGAATTATCTAATTGGCTTTGCAATTGCGCTAGTTAGTTCGTTTGTGGCAACATGGATTCTTGGCTTTAAAGAAGAAGAAAAGTAACAGTTGAATAACCTGAACAGGCATGGCATAGATTGCCTGTTCTTTTCTCATTTTAGAATGGAGGAATATAGTATGAGACATGGCGTCATTTCTTTAGGAGAAGCACTAATCGATTTTATCCCTTTAGATAAAGAGAATATTTCGTATCAAAAAAGTCCTGGAGGTGCCCCAGCAAATGTTGCTGTAGGCTTAGCGCGCTTAGGTGCAAAATCAATGTTTTTAGGTAAAGTCGGCGACGATGTGTTAGGTCACTTTTTGAAAAATACATTAAAGGAATACGGAGTACATACGGACTATATGTATTTGGATGAGAAGACGCGAACGGGTGTCGTATTTGTTACTCTCGCCTCTAATGGTGAGCGAAGCTTTGATTTTTATATTAATCCGAGTGCAGATCAGATGCTTATGGTAAATGAAATTCCAATGGAGCAATTTGAACAAAATAAAATTCTTCACTTTGGATCCATTAGTTTAATTAATGATCCAGTGAGAACCGCAACAAAAAAAGCAGTGGCTCTTGCGAAAGAAAAAGGGATGCTTATTTCATATGATCCTAATTTACGTTTGAATTTATGGCCAAGCGAAATGGCGGCTAGAACTGGAATTATGTCTATGCTCGACCAAGCGGATGTGTTAAAAATTTCTGAAGAAGAGCTAGAATTTATTACAGGGAAAAAAGATCTATCCAAAGGCTTAGAAGCATTAGGTATCTATCAAATTCCACTTATTATTATTACGTTAGGAGCAGATGGCTGTATCGTTTATTTAAAAGGTGAACGACAATCTGTTCCTGCAATGAAAGTTAATGCAATTGATACTACTGGCGCGGGCGATGCTTTCGTTTCAGGAATTTTATACCAACTTAACGAGACAGAACAGGAAATAGATTCACTAACGATTGATGAAGTTGTGAGTATGGCACAATTTGCTAGTGTATCAGGTGGTTTAGCGGCTTCTACAAAAGGTGCGATGACGGCTTTGCCAACATTAGAAAAGGTTCAAGAAAAGCTTCATGGTAAGTAATAAGGAAGGCGGGATTACCATAGATCGTAATAGTGAACTAATTTTTCAAGCAGAACAATCCGTTTCAAAATATAAAGAGGTTGTAAACCAAGATCCGTATCGATTACACTTTCATCTCATGCCGCCTGTCGGATTACTAAATGATCCGAATGGATTTATTCAATGGCAGGGGAGATACCACTTATTTTATCAATGGAACCCTTTTAAAACAGCACATGGAGCTAAGTTTTGGGGACATTATAGTTCTAGTAATTTAGTCGATTGGCAGGAAGAGAAAATTGCACTTGCCCCGAGTGAATGGTTTGAGAAAAATGGTTGCTATTCAGGTAGTGCGATAGATGATAAAGGTATATTAAAACTGTTTTACACCGGTAATGTAAAAGTCGAAAAAGGAAATCGGGAGACGTATCAATGCTTAGCTGAATCGATGAATGGGATTGATTTTCTTAAAAAAGGAGTCGTTTTGAATTTACCTGAAGGCTATACTGCACATTTTCGTGATCCAAAAGTATGGAAGCATAAAGATAAGTGGTATATGGTAATCGGGGCACAATCGAAACAACTAGAAGGTAGAGCGGTATTATTTTCATCTGAAACGCTTGAGGATTGGTTGTTGATTGGTGATGTAGCTGGAACGAACATAAACGGTTTAGAAAATTTCGGCTATATGTGGGAGTGTCCTGATCTTTTTCATTTAAAGGGGAAAGAAGTATTACTCGTTTCACCGCAAGGCCTACAACCTGAAGGTATGTTATATCATAACGTTTATAACACGGGTTATTTTATTGGAACATTGAACTATGAGACGGGAGGACTAGAACATGGGGATTTCGAAGAGCTCGATCGTGGATTTGAGTTTTACGCTCCACAAACAACTGAAGATGATCAAGGCCGGCGGTTGTTATTTGGTTGGATGGGTGTTCCTGAACAAGATGAAGATAAACATCCGACTATTCCTTACCACTGGGTTCACTGTATGACCATTCCACGAGAATTAAAGCTTGTTAACGGACGTTTATATCAACAACCTGTTGAAGAATTACAAGCGCTTCGAAAAAATCAGGTGAGCCTAGAAAATGTGCTAATACAAGATGATCAGCCGTTTACTAATCTTGATGGAATAGCTTATGAACTTCAAATGGATACCCATGAAATCAAAGCGGATATACTAGAGATTACAATTAAAGATTGTGTTCACCTTGCGTATAATAAAAAAGAACAAATTTTTACACTTGAACGTAAAAGTTTAGCTACTGGTGAACCTGAAATTCGCCAATGTAAACTTAATCACTTGGATAAAGTTCGATTCTTTGTCGACACATCATCGATAGAAATTTTTCTTAATGATGGTCAAGAGGTATTTACGGCCCGAATGTTTCCAATCGTAGAGAACAACGCCATTTCCTTCAAAGTGCGGAATGGTAAAGTAACAAGCTCCATTCAAAAGTGGGATCTCGATCAGCAATAATCGAAGGTTTCTATACTTATAATCATATTTCACATTACATTATGATGTAGTTGTATTCAGTTTCGTACAACTACATCTCATCGTAAAGTTTCACCTTATTGAGGAAGTAATGTTTTTACAAATAGGGCCATTCTTAATCGAAGCGTCTCGTCTGAGTTTTTAATATCTCTTCCAAGGATTTCCTCACACTTCTTCAGTCGGTAAATTACTGTATTTCGGTGAATATACATACTTTTAGCTGTTTCTGATATTTGACAATTATGGTTTAGGAAAAATTCTAACGTTTGGACTAGATCTATTTTTTCCTTTTCTGATGAAAAGGCAAGGTCTTTTAATGTGGATTTATAAAATTCTTTTAGTTTTTGGGTTGGAATCGACTTTAACAGTTCAGTAAGATCTTTGGTACGGTACGTCTTAATAAACCTTTCTTTATTTTCTCGATATCCAAGACGAAGGGCGTCGACAGCTTCTTGAAAAGTGGTGGGAATATCCTTTACATTTTCAACATAATTACTAATGCCAAATGATAATGAGATATCAGAGGCTATGTGAACATCTAATTGAGTTTGTAAAATTGAATCATATACTTCTTTTTCAACGCTATCATTATAAAAGTCAAAGCCAATGAGGATCGCAAAAACATCACCTTTCGTAAAAACGACACTTTGCTCAAACTTTTTCGCCAAAACAACTTCTAGTACATCATAGATATGATCTCTTTTATTGTTCATATCTTTTTCAGCTTGTAATGGATGATGGTCTAAATAATAGTCGGAAGCACCATCAATTTTGCAGGTCAGACAGATGTATTGTCGAGATTTATCAAGTGAATAAATTTTACCTCTATTAATTATTTCTTGCTCAGAAGCAATGGTCCCCTCAACTAAATCGGTAAAAAACTCATTTTTTACCCTTCTTGCTTGTTGTTCAACAGCGTGCATTTTCATAAATTCAAAGGATAAAACATTTGCAGCCTGTTCAACGGCAAGTTGAAAAGAGGTTTGTTCGTTTAAAGCGCTACCTAAAATAACGACATAGCCTTTTTGTTGATTTGTTGTGTAGATTGGATAAATTGAGAATTGCTCGTAGTCTATTGTTGTTCCTTCAAGAGGTATGGTTAGTACTTTGTAATTATCGAATTGTTCATTACTAATCAGCTCGTATATATTCCAATAGACATCAAAAAACTCCTCTTTATCGATCGGGTGAGAAGAAGACATAATTTCAAGTCGATAGTTTAATAGAAGTATGGATGTATTTAATATGGAGCCCAGGCTTTTGATCACTTGGGAAAAACCACCACCTGACATAATGATATTAGTAAATTCTCGATGAATATTTAACGCATAGTTCAGTTCCTCGGTTCGTTCCTTTAAGATATAACTTAATCCTTCATTTAACATTTCACCTAGTGAGTGATGTAATGGTAATTCAATGATTGGAAAGTTAAACTTATTTGCTACCTCAATTAAGTTCTCAGGGATTTCATCAATATAACGCTTCGTTTTTAACCCAAGTCCAGCACAGTCTTGTTTTGCCATTTGCTTAACTAATTCATTAAGAGCATTTGGGTTATTTCTTACTGAATAAGCAGTTGTCAGAAGTAATTGATCTCGCTTTAAATAGTGAATAATGTCTGGAGCATCCATGAGATTAATGGATTGAACACTCTTATTTAATCCTTCATGACCCGCAACGACTTTTGCCTCTTTAAATGTAGGAAGTGCTAATATTTCTTTTAATTGCAATCATTTCCACTCCTTCCACCTCACATTTCATTGTATTAAATGTACAAAAAAATATATGAAACTGAAACTTTTATGTCATGTTTATTGACAATTTTTATCGCACATTTAGTTAATTCATCCAAAATAGAGATATCATCCCAATATAATTCCATAACTGAGGAGGGAGACGGATTGAAGCAATTAATAATTAAAAACGGCTTAGTTTATAGAAACAGGACGTTTCAACAAGTTGACCTTATTGTGCAAAATAACAAAATTGAATCCATTGTGCAATCTAATGTAAATTCAAATGATCAAATAGCTTTGCAAGTCATCAATGCAACGGGTTGCTATGTTCTTCCTGGCTTTATCGATGCTCACGTTCATTTTAATGATCCAGGAAGAGAGACGTGGGAGGGATTTCTAACTGGAAGTAAAGCAGCAGCTGCAGGTGGAATTACGACTGTATTTGATATGCCGTTAAATAGTAGTCCGTCTGTCATTAGCTCTTTGATCCTAAAAAATAAAAAGGAGCATGTTTGCTCCCGTACATTTATTGATTTCGGGTTATGGGGAGGAATCACGGCTGAAAATATTAGTAACGAATTTGAATTAATGCGAATGAAAGAAGCAGGAATAGTTGGGTTTAAAGCTTTTTTATCTGAAAGTGGTATTAGTGATTTTCTCTTTTTATCGAAGGATCAATTAAAGGAAGCGATGATCGTCTGTAAAAAACTAAACAGCCTATTAGCCTTGCATGCTGAAGATCAAAGTTTAATTGAGCATTATACATCTCAATTGCAAAAAGATCAAAGACGGGATCACCAAGCATTTCTCAATAGTCGGCCTTTAAGTGCAGAATTGTCAGCAATCCATCATGCGTTGTCTCTCGTAGAAGAAACCGGTGCCTCAGTTCATTTTGTCCATGTTAGCTCACCAGAAGCTATTGAGTTAATATCTTATTACAAAGAAAAAGGGTGCAACGTAACGGTAGAAGTGTGTCCCCATTATTTACTTTTTAGTGATCATGATTTCCTCCGGACTGGACCAATATTAAAATGCGCACCACCGTTACGTGATTTGGATACGATCGAAAAATTGTGGAAATGCATTGAAAATGGATGGGTAGATACGATAGGAACCGATCACTCTCCTTGTCCGATATCGATGAGAGAAGTAGGCAATGATAATATTTGGCTGTCTTGGGGTGGTATACAAGGTGTACAGTTTGGTTTTCCTTTCTTCATTGGAGAAGCGGTTCGAAGAGGTATACCTTTAGAAAAGGTTGTTCCACTTATGACCTCAAATGTAGCAAACCGCTTTGACCTTCGCCAGACGAAGGGAAGTATTGAAATAGACAACGATGCAGATTTTACAATTTTTGATCCAAACCATTCTTATGTTGTTAAATCATCGGATATCTTATTTAAAAATCAATATTCACCATATATAGATAAAGAAACAAGAGGAAGAGTCGTTTTGACTATCGTACGAGGTTCAATTGTTTATGATCAGAGACGTCAACTGAAAGATACGCTTTTGGGTAAAGCGGTTTGTTTTGATTAATCTTGCCTACTGTTTTTCGTAAATTTTTAGATGTTATTAAATTGAATGGTTATTTAGATTTTCTGATTAGCGTACCTATACAATATATTCATCTATTTTTAGTCAGGATAAACAATGACTCACAATGCGCGAAATCATATGATGTGTGTAGTAAATCATTAACACCAAATATTACAAACCTCAGGAAAATGAAAGGATGATCCTGATGATCTCAATGAAAACGATTAATAAAATGCAAGCGAAGGAGTACATTAAAACATTTGGATCTATATTTGAAAACTCTCCGTGGATTGCTGAAAAAGCTTGGGGATATCGTCCATTCGCTAACTTAAGTGAAATGTATAATATCATGGTAACCATTGTGTTTGATGCACGGCTTTCCTCAAAATTAGCTTTGTTAAAAGCACACCCAGATTTAGGGACGAGACTTGAAATCTCCTCAACTTCGCAGCAAGAACAATTACAAGCAGGTTTGAATCAATTATCAGAAGATGAATATACTGAATTTTCTAAACTGAATAAACAGTACACGGAGAAATTTGGGTTTCCTTTTATTTTGGCAGTTCGTGGGAAAACAAAAGAAGTGATAAAAGAAAATATGAAAAAAAGAGTGCATTATCGTTATGAGCAAGAAATCGAAACAGCTCTTAATGAAGTATGTAAGATTGCTAAGTTTCGATTACTAGATATAGTTTCAGATCGAATTGAAGTGAAGTAAATGGTTTAGCAGATTTTATTAGTCACGATAATCAAAAGAATGGTGCGGTGAAGTGTTCCTAAATAAACATGAAATTTTAAATTTGTAACTTGAAAGCTAGGAAAAAGTAAATAAGGGAGATATAAAATGAGTGGAAAAATAACTACACATGTACTCGATATTAGTTTAGGTGTTCCAGCTGGTGGGGTTTATCTTGAGTTATATAAGATCTATTCTTCTGGAAAAAAGGAACTAATGATTAGTAATAGGACGAATGAGGATGGAAGGCTGAACGAACCTTTACTAAGAGGTAATCAAATGACTAAAGGGTCCTATGAATTACTATTTTTTGTGGGTGACTATTTTTCTAAACGACTTAAAAACGGGCAAGAAATTCAATTCTTAGATCAAATCCCGATTCGCTTCGGTATAGCAAATGTAGAGGAGCATTACCATGTACCTCTTCTCCTTGCTCCAGGAGGATATAGTACGTATCGCGGAAGTTAAATGAATTTCGAAACAGAAAGGAGTCGTAGATGGTTGGCCATTTTATTTGGTTGGTCTTCCTTTTTCTTTTTCTGTAGTACTCTAATTTTATTTGAGAGAGAGGAGTGGATGGTTTGATCATCACATGTCCTATAAATAAACAACGATTATGGAATACACTCATGGAACTTGGGAATATTGGGTTAACAAGTTCAAATAAAGCGGAAGGGTTAACAAGGTTATCACTTAGTAAAGAGGATCTTGCTGCTAGAAGTTATCTAATCAAGCTAATGGAAGAAGCAGGGCTAGAAGTTCGCGTTGATCCTATTGGAAACATATTTGGAAAACTAAACGGGTCAAAAAAAACAGCACCCGTTGTATTATCAGGTTCACATATAGATACCGTCCATCAAGGTGGGATGTTTGATGGGGCACTAGGCGTCCTTGGGGCGATAGAAGCAGTCCGGACGATAAAAGAAGCAGGAATTAACTTAACCCACACAATCGAAGTGGTTTCATTTACCGATGAAGAGGGGACGCGATTCGGAACAGGTTATATCGGAAGTAAGGCGATGGCTGGTGTGTTAGAAGAGAAAATATTTACTTTAGAAGATGATGACGGAATAACGTATCGAGAAGCCATTCTAAATGCAGGTCTAGACCCATTAAGTTATAAAGAAGCTACAAGAAAAAAAGAAGAAGTGAAAGCATATATTGAAATGCATATTGAACAAGGAAAGGTCCTTGAAGAACATAATATGTCCGTCGGAATTGTCACGGATATTCAAGGTCCTATATGGCTAGAGGTTACATTAATAGGTAACCCAGATCATGCCGGTGCGACACCAATGCATATGAGAAAGGACGCGGCTTTAGCGATGGCAGAAGTTTTATTGGAAATTGAAACCATAGCTACAACATATAAAGGAGTCGGTACAGTAGGTAAGATAAAAGTCGAACCAGGAGGAGTCAATATTATTCCAGGTAAAGTATCATTTTCAGTAGATCTTCGCCATGTCAACAAGGAATTAAGAACTGAAATGGTGAATAAAGTATTCGAATCTTTAGATCGTGTGAGTAATAGGAGAAGGATTCATGCTCATATTGATGTAAAAAAGGATGTGGATCCGGCTTCTTGTTCTAAAGAAATTGTTCAGCTTCTTGAAGAAGTATGTTCTGAGTTGAGTATTCCTACGAAGAAAATTCAATGTGGAGCAGGCCATGATTCGTTAATCATGGCGAATTATACAAAAATGGGGATGATTTTCGTTCGTTCCAAAGATGGAATAAGTCATAATCCAAAAGAATGGACAGACTTAGAAGATTGCGCAGTAGGTACTCAAGTTCTCTTTGAAACATTAGTAAAACTAGCTAAATAAAATAGATGGTGGTGAAAAGAAGTGTACGATACAAGACCATTTCAAGTACCAAAACGAACCATAATGACTCCAGGACCAGTTGAAGTAGATCCTCGTGTTCTACAAGCGATGTCTTCTTCAATTTTAGGACAGTTTGATCCGAAGTTTACTTCTTTAATGAACGATACGATGGAATTATTACGACACCTCCTACAAACAAATAATCAGTGGGCTTTTCCGATCGACGGCACGTCAAGGGCTGGAATTGAAGCGATGATATGCAGTGTGATTGAAGAAGGAGATACTGTACTCGTACCATCATTTGGTCGTTTTGGTTCCTTGCTTATTGAAATTTGTGAACGGTGTGGTGCTAACGTTTATTCGATCGAATGTGAATGGGGACAAGTATTTGATCCAGAAATCATCATCAATAAAATAAAAAAATTACGACCAAAAGTGGTAGCGATGGTTCATGGGGATACATCGACAGGCAGAATGCAGCCGTTGAAGGAGATTGGTTATGCCTGTAGAGAAAACGATTCTCTACTGATTGTAGACGCTGTTGCAACCGTTGCTGGAACAGATGTAAAAACTGATGAATGGTATATTGATGGATTGATTACAGGAACGCAAAAATGTTTATCGGTACCTTCAGGAATGGCACCCATTACGTATAACGAGCGGATTGAAGCCATTTTAAGTAAACGGAAGTCAATTGAAAAAGGACTCGTTACCGATATTAACAGTACAAGAGATGTTAGTAGACGGATTCGCAGTAATTATTTTGATTTAAGTCAGCTTCAGGATTATTGGAGCCCGGCACGGCTAAATCATCATACAGAAGCAACGTCGATGCTTTATGGCCTTTATGAAGGTGTGCGTCTTATTTTAGAGGAAGGACTGGAGAAACGGTTTGAAAGACACCGATTGAACGAGCGGGCCTTAGTTGCTGGGATTGAAGCGATGGGACTTTCGTTATTTGGAGACAACAGTTGTAAATTACCTACTGTAACTTGTATAAACATTCCTGAAGGGATTGATGGCGATTCAGTCCGAAGTATGCTTTTAGATGATTTTAGTATTGAAATTGCGAGCTCGTTTGGACCTCTTCATGGTAAAATTTGGCGCATTGGAACGATGGGTTATAGTTGTCAAAAATCGAATGTCCTTCATACACTCGCATGTCTTGAAGCCGTATTACTTCGACATGGTGCAAAGCTAAATGTCGGTGAAGGATGTCAGGCAGCATTAGATGTCTATAAAAATTTGGAAAAAACACAAATTTCTACTTAAAAATCACTTGAAAAATTTTCTAACAATTTTATAGTTTAGTTGGATAATTTTCTATATTATTAATAAAAACAAGCTGTAAATGAATATTATAATTTCGTATAACCTCAAAAATATGGTTTGAGGGTTTCTACTTGGTACCGTAAAAGACCTGGCTACGAAAAATACCGTAATGAACGGCTATTTTTTATGGTCAGGTCTTATTTCTTATTGCAAGGTGGGGATGAGTGTTGACAAATCTATTAATCAAAAATGCTGAAATTGTAACGATGAATGCAAATGATGAAATATTTAATGGAGATATTTACATTGAAAATGATCGGATAAAAGCAATAGGAAAAAATCTAGTTGTTACTTGTGCCGATAAAATTATTGATGCTAGTGGTCGTACCGTTATTCCAGGTTTTGTACAAACGCATATTCATTTGTGCCAAACTTTATTCAGAGGAAGAGCTGACGATCTAGAATTGATGGACTGGTTAAAGCAAAAAATATGGCCGTTAGAAGCTGCACATGATGAGGAGTCTATTTATTATTCAGCATTACTCGGAATTGGCGAATTAATTCAAAGTGGAACAACAACGATTGTGGATATGGAAACGGTGCATCATACAGAGTTCGCTTTTCAAGCAATTGCTGCTAGTGGAATACGAGCATTATCAGGGAAAGTCATGATGGATAAAGGGAATGAAGTACCTAAACGATTACAAGAGAAAACGAGTGAGTCAATCCAAAAGAGTGTTGATCTATTGGAACAGTGGAATGAGTTTGATGGGGGAAGAATTAAATATGCGTTTTCACCTCGTTTTGTTGTTTCTTGTACAGAAGAATTATTAAAAGAAGTGAGTAGTCTTTCGAAACATTACAACGTTTATGTTCATACACATGCTTCCGAAAATCGCGGTGAAATTGAAATTGTAGAAAGAGAAACAGGAATGCGTAACATTACGTATTTAGATCATCTCGGTCTTGCCAATGAACGGTTAATTTTAGCCCATTGTATATGGTTAGATGAAACTGAAAAGATCATTATTAAAGAAAAAGGCGTAAAAGTAAGCCACTGTCCGGGCTCAAATTTAAAGCTCGCTTCTGGTATCGCTGAAATCCCTCATCTATTACAGCAAAACATTTCGGTGAGTTTAGGTGCAGATGGTGCTCCTTGTAATAATAATTTAGATATGTTGAATGAAATGAGGCTTGCTGCACTTATTCAAAAACCAACCTTTGGTCCTACTGTGATGGATGCGAAAACGGTTTTTAAAATGGCAACGATTGGAGGAGCAAAGGCGATTGGGATGGAGAATGAAATTGGTAGTTTAGAAGTCGGAAAAAAAGCAGATCTCGCCATTTTAAATTTAAACGACTTTCATACGTACCCATCATTTGGTGTAGATCCAATATCAAGGATCGTATATTCAGCTACTCATGCAGATGTTGAAACAACTATTATAAATGGAAAAATAGTGATGGAAAATCGTTGGCTAAAAACAATCGATAAAAACATTGTCTTACAGGAAGCAAACCAATCGATACGTAGACTAATGAAAAAAGTCCCTAATCTATTAAATAGCTTATAAAATTTTCAAATATCTTTAAGCTGCAAAATATCCTTTGAAAAATGATCTTACATTATATGGTTTCGATAGGTATGAACATGTTTAATGTGAAAGTTAAGATACATTAATGAGAACGAATAAAGTTATAGGTGCATTTAATAAATAAAACATAATCGCTTATGGTTTTTATATACAATCTTTCATTCGATTTTTAGTTATTTTAACCAATGACTCTAAGATTATTGCCCATTACGATTGACTTAAAATTAATGTATAGAAATGGAGGGGATAAAGAATGGCAACAAAGCGGAAAGTTTGGAAACCGAGAACTTTAAAAGAAGTGAGGGAAGTACAAACTCTCATCGGTACTTCAAATTATTGCTTTGTTTCTGGGGGAACATGGCTTCGTACCCAATGGGAAGCGAAGTTAAAAGAAATGCCTCTTCATCTAATTAGCTTAGAAGACATTCTTGAAATGAAAAAAATTCGAGAAGTGCCAAGTTCTAACGGCATTATGATAAAGATTGGTGCACTGTCAACCTTATCTGATTGTATAGAAAACCAATTCATAAAAAAATACGTTCAAACTTTATTTCATGCTTGTAAACGAATTGCAGCTCCTTCGATCCGTCACCAAGGAACGATAGGTGGAAATATTATGACAGCCGTTGGCGATACGATCCCTGCACTTTTAATCTATCAAACAAAATTAAACTGGTTTGATGGTGAAAAAGTTGAAGCCGAGCCTTTGGAAAAATGGCTGACTGACTTTCAGATAAACCCACATTCAAAAAATCGAATTCTAATTGATATAGAAATACTAGTTGAAAAGGAATTTGAGAAAGAGAACTTTTCGTTTTTTACAAAGATTGGAAGGAGAGAGACGTTTACTCCAGCTATTATATCAGTAGCAGGTAAAGGAAAAATTCAGCCTACAGGGCAACTCCAAAATGTAGCGCTAGCAGTTGGCGGCGGTACGGTTTTACCGAGGCGATTGTACCGAACTGAACTAGAATTAGAAACGAAAAAGTTTTCTGTAGCTCTCATTCAAAAAGTTCATAAGATTATTAAAGAAGAGTACGAGACAAATGGTGATACGTTTCATTCGATTTCTTATAAAAAAACTGTAGCAGCAAATTTAATTACATGTGAACTCATTGAGTTGATTGAACGCTTTGAAGAGGGAGGTGAAATCTATGCGTCTGAAATGTAATCAAAATGGGAAAGGATGGAAGTTGCGACCTGATGGTGAAGAGAAAGTAACTGGAAAGCTTCGCTATTTAACAGATATTACATTTCCTAACATGCTTTACGGAAAAGTATTGCGTAGTGCTCATCCACATGCCCGAATTAAATCCATTAATATTACACAAGCAAAATCATTGGATGGTGTTTCGACGGTTATCACCCATCGAGATATACCTGGTCTGAACGGCTTTGGGATTGCTAACCCTGATCAACCCGTTTTTTGCAATACCGTCGTTCGTTATGAAGGTGATGCGATTGCAGCGGTTGCGGCAATCAGTGACGAAGTCGTTGAAAAAGCACTTCAACTTATTCAAGTTGAGTATGAAGAATTACCTGTACTCGACAGTCCTGAGGCAGCGTTAGCGCCTACAGCACCTCAACTTCATGAGGATGGTAATATTCTTCATACTACTCATTATTCGCGAGGACAAGTAGAAGAAGCTTTTCAAAAATGTGCTTACGTTGTAGAAGAAACGTATTTTACACCTAGGCAGATGCACACGTATATGGAAACGGAAGGCGGCATTTTTGTACCGGAAAACGGAAAGCTAAACGTTTACGCACCGACTCAACATGGTTACAAAGATAGGATGCAGCTTGCTCGAATATTGGCAATTCCTGAGGAGCAAATTCGTGTCATCTCAAGTCCAATTGGTGGTTCATTCGGTGGTAAAGATGAATTAAATATTCAGCCTTATGGTGCATTATTAGCTATATATAGTGGCCAGACAGTCAAAATGCATAATTCCAGGTGGGAATCGGTAACAGCAGGATTAAAAAGACACCCAATGAAAGTAACGATGAAAACGGGTATGGATGCTAATGGCAAGCTCATTGCACATCAAGTGGATATACTTTCTGATACAGGAGCGTATTCAACACTCGGTGCTCCCGTTTTAAATTTTGCGACCGAACATGCCATTGGTCCATACAAAATTCCACATGTTGAAGTAAATGGGAAAGCAGTTTTCACCAATAACGGAGTTTCTGGTGAGTTTCGGGGGTTTGGCGGTAATCAAGTTATTTTTGCTCTTGAAGGACAAATCGATCGATTAGCTGAAAAAATAAAGCTCGATCCGTGGGAGCTTAGAAAAATTAACTTACGAAGTCAAGATGATCTCGGACCAATGGGGCAAAGAATTGTACCGACAAATGGAGTAGCAGACGTTTGGAAAAGTGTACAGGAATCATCTCTTTGGAATAAACGAAAGGAAACAAAACCGTACAGTAAGCCGTGGATTAGCCGAGGAATTGGAGCTGCATTAGCGATGCACGGATCTGGACTAGGGTATGGATTACCAGATCATGCAGGAGGAACAATTCGTTTAAATGATGCTGGAAAAATTGAAGTTGCCTTTGGACACGAAGAAATGGGGCAAGGACTACTAGCAACGCTGGAAATTTTACTATTAGATCATTTTCATTGTGATAAAGAAGACATTGAAATCGTCATCGGCGATACTGATCGTGTTCCGGTTTGTGGATCATCTACGGCTTCAAGGACAACGAGTATGGTATGGCATTCATTAAATCGCTTAAAGCCAGCTTTTTTAAAAGCTATATTTCTAGCAACTTCAAAATGTACGGGTATTTCAACTGATAATCTAAGGACTGGACCTGGTGGAATTTGGTCTACGATCGCTGGTGAGAAAAAATGTGTGGTAACCTATGCAGAGTTAGTGACTGAAAGTGAAACTAACTTCGAATGGACAACTGAGTTTGATTTTCCAGTTACACCAGACCCAATTATAGGGGCTCACTTTCTTTATACGTGTACTTCTGTGATTTGTGAAGTGGAAGTAAATCGATTAACGGGAATGGTGACCGTTAAGCAAATAGATCATTTCGTCGCTGCTGGTCCTGTCATCAATCCAATGGGATATGTAGGACAAATTGAAGGTGGGGGCGTGATGGCACTCGGTTTTACGTTAACAGAAGATGCTGTAATGCAAGCAGGTAGATATGTGACAAAAAACTTAGATACGTATATGATTCCTACAATTTTGGATGTCCCTGTAAATCACAACGTTGATGCAATTGAAACGCTGCCCCAGGATGACCCATTTGGTCCTCGAGGTGTAGGTGAAGTTGGTTCAGTCGCTCTTGCCCCGGCCATAGTATCAGCGATTCACGATGCAACAGGTATTGAAATAACGAAACTACCAATTTCACCAGAGCTGCTCCTGAAATCCTCGCCATTTTTAGAAGAGATATAAAGTAATCTATTTACTACAGACCTAATGAGTTGTGATTAGACCGATATATCAGAAATTAGACCGATAAATTTGAAATTAGACTGGTATATCTGGAGTTAAACCGGTGTTCCCATTATTAGTGAAAAAAGGTGGTGCACATATGAGTTTATCTAAAGATTCCTTAGAAAATATAGAGGAAGTCGATTCAACCGTTTCCTTTGTTTTAAACGGTGAAGTAATGACTCTTAACGTCGACCCTTCAAAGCGGTTAATCGAAATAATAAGAGATGATCTTAACTTAACAGGGACGAAGATTTCATGTGAAATTGGGAGATGTGGTGCATGTATGGTTCTCATCAACGGGAAGCCGCAAAACTCCTGTCTAACGATGGCTTATCAATGTGAAGGGAAAAGCGTAGTGACAATTGAGGGACTTAGCAAAGAAAAGCTCGATCCTGTCCAACAAATCCTCCTTGAAGAAGGCGGATTACAATGTGGATACTGCACTTCCGGCATGGTAGTATCTGTAAAAGGAATATTAAAACAATGTCCAAATGCCTCCTTTGAAGATTTGAGAGAAGGATTGTCTGGGAACTTATGTCGCTGTACAGGTTATGGTGGAATTCTTCGCTCGTTAGAACGAATAAGTAAGGAATGTACAGTAAAAAAACAAGAATAATACTAGGATTGGAAAAGCGACTTCTTATAATTTACATTAAATTTTTACGTAAATTGTTAAAAAGTAGCCCGCTTCATAGTATATATAATGTTGAATTTTATAACTTTGAATTGAAAGAAGAATCGAGTGAGGGGATGTTTATGAAGGAATGGTTGAAGTACTTAGAAATCATGAAAAAAAATCCAATTACTCGGTTTGCCATGGCGACTGTTATCCGTGTAGAAGGATCATCCTATCGTCATGAAGGAGCAAAAATGTTGTTAGGGAAAGATGGAAAGCAGTACGGTACAATCAGTGCGGGCTGTCTTGAAGAAGATTTAGGCTATTATGCAAAAGAAGTTATCGATTTAAATGAGCCGATCACAAAAACGTATGATCTTCGTTCGGAAGACGATTTAGATTGGGGATTAAGTGCAGGGTGTAACGGAAAGGTTGTCGTTTTTCTTGAACCTATACAGTTCGACGAGGACACTTATAACATATATAAAAGATTAGATGAAGGCCAATCGATTGCCATCGCTCGTGGTGCAAGTGCGGATGTGTATGGTCTCAAGCTATGTCTAGCGAATTCAGGTCAACTTTTTGGGAATATAGACGATCCAACCTTAAAGGAAATATTACATTTCCAATTGACTGAATTTTTGGAAACCAGCCATCACTTTGACTATCGCACACTCGTCTCGATGCAAACGAAATTCATTTTTGAAATCATTGAACCAAAAGATGTCCTATATATTTTTGGCGCAGGTCCTGATGTTGAACCTTTAGTAAAAAGCGCATATGACCTTGACTTTCACACCATTATTATTGATCCAAGAAGTAGTCGTTGTAACCAGTATCATTTCCCTCAAGCAGGAGAACTAGTCGTTAAACATCCTGAAGCTTTTTTCATCGACACAAACATAGACCTCAATAGTTTTGTGCTTATCATGACACATAGTTTTACGAGAGATAAAAAAATACTAGAATTCTTTTTAGAAATTCAACCGAAATATCTTGGAGTATTAGGCCCAAAGCGAAGAACGGAAAGGCTTTTATATCCTAAATGCGTCCCTGATTGGGTTTATTCTCCAATTGGTTTAAATATTAATGCAGAAGCGCCAGAAGAAATAAGTATTAGCATTCTTTCGGAATTAATCAAAGTTCGAAATGAACAACGAGCAAAACTTAAAAAACAAAAAAAGCAAAATCGAGCTTTACATTTAGTTAATGGGATGTGATGAAATGAAGATGACATATCCTATTTGTGCTGTTATTTTAGCGGCAGGATGTTCTACTCGAATGGGTTCTCCAAAGCAACTAGTATCTATCGATGATAAGTATATGTTGGAACATGTCATTGAAAGGGTCGCTTGGCATCCGTTCGAGAAAATCCGAGTTGTCATCGGTCATCATGCAAAGACAATACAGCAGTCAATACAATTAACAGATCCGAGAATAGAATGGACTGTTAATCAGGAGTACAAAAAGGGGCAAAGTACTTCGTTTCAATTGGCATTTGTTAATCTTCCATCATCTATTTCATCCGTGATGATATTTCTTGGAGATCAACCTTTTATTAAAAATAATACGATCTCCTATATTATGAAAGTTGGGTCTAACCATAGGCAAAGAAAGTCATCTCCAGTAGTTATAAGACCAACGTATAAAAATCAGGTTGGTCACCCTGTGTTTTTTAAACATTATGAGAAGTTAGATCTTTCAAGTGTTATCGGTGACTCAGGGGGACAAAAGCTAATGAAATCGATTAAAGAAAAAATATATCTTCCTGTTTCAGATGCATTTATTACTTTCGATGTCGATACACCAGCAGACTACGGAAGAGCATTATCCATTGTAGCAAGTGGATCTAAAAAACGTCATGTTAAAGACAGTAATTACTAGGAAGGTAAGGAGAAGATTAAGTACAATGGTAAATCGACTTCCCATCCATGTATTATTATCATTCTTCTTTCATATGCATTACTTAGGCCTGTTTCTTTGCAAAAAGCAGAAAATTAGTGAAGAAAAGCGAAAAAAGGTCAAACGAAAGGAGGAGACATCTTTTTGTCTTTATCGTACTGGAAAAATAGTTTTCAAAATGATATGGTCGCTGGTGTCATCGTAGCGATCTTAATTATACCACAAGCCATTGCCTACGCAATTTTAGCAGGTGTTCCTCCAGTTGTAGGGTTGTATTCTGCGACAGTGCCGGTATTAATTTATCTAATATTTGGAACTTCACCACATTTATCGGTCGGGCCAGTTGCCATCGTTTCACTACTTATTTTTTCAGGTGTTTCATCAATTGCGGTGCCTGGCACCGCAGAATATTTTAGCATCGTTATCACGGTAACTTTACTCGTAGGGCTTTTGCAAATGTTCTTTGCTTTCATTCATCTTGGAACAATGATTGAATGGGTACCTTTTAGTGTTATTAAAGGCTTTACATCGGCATGTGCGATCTTAATTGCAATTAGTCAATTAGAAAATTTAATTGGTTTTTCATTAGGACATACTACTTCGATCATTCATACAGTCTTTGTACTATTTACGAATCTGCATAACATACATATGGCAACTTTTTTCATAGGACTGATCAGTATTCTACTAATTTTAACATTAAATTCAATTAGTAGAAAATTGCCGACACCTTTGTTTGTTGTTATCATTTGTACGACTAGTGTATCATTTTTCCAATTAGATCACTTAGGTGTGCCGATTATTGGTCAATTACCACAAGGGTTTCCCATGTTTACGTTACCTATGTTTAATGGGGTAGTAATGACTACCATATTATCTACTGCTGTCATTATTGCATTTATTGGTTATATCGAATCAATTGCGGTTGCTAAAGTGATTGCTGAAAAAGAAAATTACAATGTTGGGGTTAATAAAGAGCTTACAAGCTTAGGGCTAGCAAATGTAGTAGGATCATTTTTTAGCAGTATGCCTGTAGCTGGTGGAATATCACGTTCAGCTGTTAATTATGATTCAGGTGCGAAAACAAAAGTAGCCAGTTTGATCACCACAATATGTATTTTCTTAACGCTTCTCTTTTTCACGCCCTTATTCTACTATTTACCGAAACCAACATTAGCTGCTATCATAATCGTTGCAATAATTAAATTGATAAACATAAAAGGATTATGGTCAACTTGTAAGTCGAATAAGAAAGATGGAGTTTTATTAGTTGTTACATTACTAGTGACGTTATTATATGGACCTGAGTGGGGAATTTTAACGGGCTGTATTATCGGAATTATTTTACAGTTGGTTCATACTAGGTTGATCTATATTCGATAACATGAAGGGAAATTCGAACATATGGCGGTGAAATCATGTGGAGGTATACTATGCTAGATAAATTTAATACGTTTATAAACAAAGATTTAGTTATTGAGCCAAAACATTTTGGTACATTAAATGGACTCTTATTTGCAGTTAAAGATGTATTTGATATTGAAGGAAATACATCGAGTGCAGGAAATCCTGATTGGTTACGCACACATCAGCGAGCTGAAACAAATGCTTCTGTCATTGATCAGTTGTTACATGAAGGAGCGAAGTTAACTGGGACGACCATTACGGATGAACTGATGTATAGTTTACATGGAGAAAACGTACATTACGGTACACCCATCAATCCAAATGCTCCACAGTCTATTCCAGGAGGATCCTCTAGTGGATCTGCAGTTGCGGTAGCTGCAGGTTTAGTAGATTTTGCTATTGGTACAGATACGGGTGGTTCGGTTCGTGTTCCTTCTGCCTACTGTGGAAACTTTGGTATTCGACCAACGCATAATACTGTATCCATTGATGGGGTAATTCCTTTAGCATCAAGCTTTGATACCGTTGGGTGGATGACGCGTGACACTGAGACATTACTTCGAGTAGGTCAAGTCCTATTAAAAAAATTGAAATCACATACATCTAAACGGTTTAAAGGTTTTTTATTTGCTGAAGATGCTTGGAGTTTAGCGGATAAAGATTCAAAAAAAATACTTCATAATTTCATTTTCAAATTAGAAAATCAAGTAGATGCAAGTCATTGGCTTCATATTTCAGAAGAAGGGTTAAGCAAATGGGTCAATACATTTCGAGTGTTGCAAGGCTATGAGATTTGGAAGGCTCATGGGGAATGGGTACAAAATGAAAAACCAGCATTTGGCCCTGGTATTGCTGAACGTTTTCAAATGGCGAGTATGATAACAGAAGAGGAAAATACACAACAGTTACTTGTAAGAAATAAAATACGCCAATACATGGAAGAGCTCCTTGGTGAAGACAAATTATTGATTATTCCTACAGTTCCTGGAAGGGCTCCTTACCTTCAACTACCGAGTGATATAGTCAATCAGATTCGAGCGGACACATTAAAGCTCTCATGTATTGCTGGATTAGCAGGATTACCACAAGTTACTATTCCTTTAAAAGATGAAAAAGAAAAACCGATTGGATTATCATTTATCGCTGGACGCAATCAAGATTTAAGACTTCTGAAATGGGTAAGTGAATTAAATACTCTCTAAATCTAAAGTATTTATCATAATTAACAGATGTAAATGGACATGCTGTAGCAATTATGGTTAATGAACATACAACGTTAAATTAAGTGGAACGGTTCTAGAGAAAGACGACTGCGCTTGGTTATTAAAAAAATAAGAAAAGAGACTAACTCTTAATTATGAGTTAATCTCTTTTCTTTATTTTAGAAAAATTTTCTTCTTAAGATATTATAGCTTCATTTAGATAATAAATGTTTTTTTTCATATAACTTCAGTAATGCCAAATAGAATGGCGTTTTCCATTTGTTTAAGTAGGATTATGCTCGCTTTCTTCATAAGCTATGAGAATGACCTCTTTATTTGTTTGAGATTGAAGGTCTTTTTCTAATGCAATCACGCGGTCTAATAAGTCCTGGCTAAGCTGTGCAGCTGTGTATCGATCAAATTCGGTAGGTTGACTTTGTTCTGTTGTCATATGAATCCTCCTTAATGAATCATTAGAATAGTGGTATTATGTATATAACTTTCTCAGCAGCACCTGTTATTATTCAATAATATAGGTATTTGATTCTCTTTAAAATAATCAAGTTTCACTTTATGGTAAAATGTCATAGTGGTCAATGATTGTACATGTGGAAAAAAACGTTACCTTAATGCTTAAGCTAGTACATATTTAGTTTAAAAATAAAGGAGTATCTCAATTGAATGATAATTTAACAAATAAAAAGCACATACCGTCAAATCAAAATAATAATAAGGGAAAAATCCTTATTATTACTTCAGTTGAAGCTGAAAAAGAAGCTATCTTACGAGGACTGCAACGTGTGAACCCTTTTGATGTTGTGGTTTCAGGAGTTGGCATAGCAGCTGCAGCAGCAAAGACAGCAATACAATTAGCAAATCAAAAGTACGAGTTAGTCATAAATGCTGGGATAGCTGGTGGTTTTGTTGGGCTCGCTGAGGTTGGTTCTATCGTCGTTGCAACTGAAGTGATTGCAGCTGACTTTGGGACAGAAACGTTAGACGGATTTTCTAGTATCGATGAACTCGGGTTTGGCACTAATCGTTATAATGTTGATAATAATTTAGTATTAAATGTAGCAAAAGCACTTTCGAATGCAGGACAAGAGGTAACAACAGGTCCAATCTTATCAGTTTCAACAGTAACAGGTACAGCAGAAACGACGTTAGAACTTATAAGAAGAGTACCTGGAGCTACAGCTGAAGCAATGGAAGGGTTTGGGGTAGCTACTGCCGCAAAACAATTCGTCGTACCAATGCTTGAAATTCGTACGATTTCAAACGTTGTCGGACCACGAGATCGTAATTCTTGGCGAATGAAGGAAGCCTTACAAAAGTTACAAGAAGTTAGCTCGATTTTACAGGAGGTTTTATCATGAAAATCGCTTTTTCTCCTTGCCCTAATGATACTTTTGTTTTTCATGCATGGGTACACGGTCTTATTCAAAGTGCACCAAAACTTGATGTCACCTATGCAGATATTGATATTACGAATAAGCTAGCAACACAACCAAATAATTTAGACGTACTTAAAATTTCATATGCAGCTATACCTTGGGTTTTATCTGAATATACACTCCTTCCATGTGGTGGGGCGTTAGGTAGAGGCTGTGGTCCGTTAGTTCTGACAAAAGATCATTCAGCAGATCCTACAATATTATCAGGCCGTCGAGTCGCTGTTCCGAGTGAGCGTTCAACAGCGTATTTACTATTCCGACTTTGGGCTGCACAAAATGTCCCTGGAGGAGTAGGAGAAATCGTAGTTATGCCGTTTCATGAAATCATGCCAGCTGTTCGCGACGGTAAATTGGATGCAGGACTTGTCATTCATGAGGCGCGTTTTACATATGAAAACTATCAATTAAACTTATTACAAGATTTGGGTAATTGGTGGGAAAAAGACACGAACTTACCGATCCCGTTAGGAGCAATTATTGCCCATCGATCACTTGACATTGCCAAAATTACAAACTGGATCCGCTCTTCGGTAGAGTACGCATGGTCTAACCCGAAAGCCTCCCAAGAGTATATTTTAAAACACGCCCAGGAGATGTCGATTGATGTGGCTCAAGCTCATATCAATCTATATGTAAATGAATTCACAAGAAACTTAGGCGACGAAGGGTATGAAGCCGTTTTCTCACTTCTCGGTCGAGCGGCAAATGAAGGTTTAGTACCAGCATTTGATTTAAATACATTACGAATTTAGGATAGTCATAATAAATGTTTTAATCTATGGTTTTATAAATGTTTCTGAAGAGAAAACTCGAATGATAACTGAACCACCATACGTTCTTGCTTGGATGAGAATAGGTTGATTAAAATTATTTTTAAATTTGAAATCAGGACCATACCAGCTTACAGTGGCATCACGGCCAGGTGGGACGTAACGAACACGTCGACTATGGGAGTAGCGTTGAACGATTTCTAATCCTACTTGATCGACAGCATTAAAAAGAGTTGAAGAAACTTGACAAATCCCACCTCCAATCCCATCTGTTAATTCACCTCTGACGATAATAGGTGCAGGTAAATAACCTTTTTCAATTGTCCGGTTTCCAACGACATTATTGAAAGAAAATGTCTCGCCAGGAAAGACGACATGATTATTAATGGCATCAACCGCTAGAGAAATATTATGTGATCGTTGTTTATTGAATTTGTTAAAATAGGTAATGTATTGTCCGACTTGTTTGGTACGTATATTTAATAGCAATTCACTATCAACTTTAGGGTATGTAATTATTCTTGGCACTTCGATTTCAGCAGGAGCATCGTCAAAAAAATATGAATAGAAAGCTTCTATAAAGCTTTTTCGGTTTAACGTATAACCGAATTGCTCAGGAACCAACCTTCCATGAAGGTCTATTGTCGCATTTATTGGCTCTTTATTTACTTGCTGTTCGATCTTATCAACAAATGCATTAAATTTTTCTTCGTCCACAACTAATCCTTCAAATACGGTCGCTGTAAAATCAGAGCGCTTTACAGTTGCAATGGTTTGTCCATCTAGCGTTATGGATAAGTTATTATGTATATTAATCATTTGCATAAATACGAAAAAAAGTGTTAAAAAATGGTATCTCATAGCTAGACTCCCTCCTACATCTAGTATGAGTTAGATAATATTTTTTCATGTTCGTCAAAAAATGGGAGGTATATTGTTGATATTACTAAAAAAACACCAATGACTTGTTGATAAAAACAAATCATTGGTGTTTTTTTGAAAGGTTCTCATTATTAATAAAAATCTTATTCATCTTCAGCTGGGTTGGCCTCAACGGCAACTTCGTACGCACTTAATATCGCATCTCGTTCTTCAGGGTCTGAAATACCTACTAAATGCTGTTCTCCTTCATGATCCTCGACACGCATAAGGATCGTATCATCATCTGATGATAATAAAGCATAGGAATGATCTGCCATATCAAACAATGATTCAACAGAAAAATCCATTTCATTACCATGCTTGTCTTCTACAGTAATATGGTCTCTTAATTCATTTGGTTCCACATCATCACCTCATTTTTGTTTTCAGACGTAATATACCCATTAGCCTTTGTATTTATATTTAACTTTTTACATGAATTAATGGATATATGAAAAAATACAAATAATTGTCATTTTCCAGGAGGTAGATAGATGAAATATTATAATCAATTTTTGGTTATTTTGATTAGTATACTTATAATAACTGCTCAATTTTTCTTACATATAGACGATCAAGTCTTGGCTGCCACCCGTAGTTATTCAACATTAGCTTCCGAATTAGATCAGCTCTTATCTCATCATCCAAGCTTAGACGGAGCAACGGCAAGTATAAGTATCCGTTTAGCAACAACAGGAGAAATCATTTATGATTTCAATGGTAATCACCGTTTGAAGCCAGCATCTAATTTGAAAATACTTACTTCAGTTGCAGCGCTTACAACCTTAGGCAAAGCTTATCGCTTTGAGACTGAACTTTTAGCTGACGGTAATATAAAATGGGGCTTTCTAAACGGAAATTTATATGTTAAAGGAAAAGGGGATCCAACACTTTTAAAAACAAATATCGATGATATGGTTAGAAAATTAAAAAATCAAGGAGTAAAAGTCATTCGGGGAGACTTAATTGGTGACGATACGTGGTATGACGATGTTCGGTATTCGATCGATTTGCCATGGAGTGATGAAACGATGGGTTATGGTACGCCAATATCTGCATTGTCGGTGTCATCAAATGAAGAATACGACATGAGTACCGTTACACTTGAAATTGTCCCTGGGACTAAATTAGATAGCCGAGCACATATAACATTACACCCTCAAAATAATTACGTTGAGATCAGAAACGAGACAATTACAATACCAGAAGATGAAAAAGGTGATATCAAGGTTGAGCGTACTCACGGGACGAATCGAATAGTAATACAAGGGACGGTGCCGATCAATGGAAAAAAAATAATAGATACTGTCTCTATATGGGAGCCGACCAATTTTGCACTACATTTATTTAAACGATCGTTAAATGAGAACGGAATAAAATTATTAGGAAATATTTATAGAGGTGTAACCCCTAAGGACGCAAAGGTTCTGGTGTCACATTTTTCCAGACCATTATCTGATTTACTTCATCCTTTTATGAAGTTAAGTAAAAATGGGTACGGTGAAATATTTGTTAAAGAAATGGGAATGGTCAAAAAAGGGGAAGGATCTTGGGAAAAAGGTCTTGATGTAATGGAAACAGTACTCAGCCATTATGGACTGAATATCGAGACTATTCTTTTAAGAGATGGGTCTGGTATTTCACATGTAAATTTAATTCCCGCACATGAACTAACGAAGCTTTTATATTCAATTCAAAAAGAGAAATGGTATTCTACATTTTTTCAATCTCTTCCTGTAGCTGGTGTTGCTGATAAAATGATTGGTGGTACGCTTCAAAAACGGATGACAAACTCATCAGAACATATAAGAGCAAAGACTGGTACGTTAACGACCGTAAGCTCCATATCTGGTTATGTTGAAACCAAGAGTGGAGAGACAATCATCTTTTCGATACTACTTAATAATATGATTGATAACCGAAAAGGAAAGGAGCTTGAAGATCAAATCGTGATGATTTTAGCGAACTCTTAAATATACTGAGCATATCTTACCATCTAATAAAATAATGTGTGATATTCTTAAAGTAAAGGAAAAAAAGAGGTGTAATGATGAAAATCGAAATATGGTCAGATTATGTTTGTCCATTTTGTTATATTGGGAAAAGACGTCTAGAGAGTGCTCTAGAAAAATTTGCTCACAGTGATGATGTAGAAGTGAAATTCAAAAGTTTTGAGTTAGATCCTAATGCTAGTAGGGATACAAATGAATCTGTGTATGAAATTTTAGCAAAGAAGTATAGTATGTCGATAGAAGAAGCAAAAAAGATGACTGAAGAAGTTGTGGCTCAAGCAAGGACGGTTGGATTGAATTTTGATTTTAATACAATGCTCAGAACGAATACACTAGATGCACATCGCCTTGCAAAGTTAGCTGAAACTAAAGGAAAAGACAAGGAAGTTGCCGAGCGGTTATTAAGTGCGTATTTTATTGAAGCTAAGCATATTGGTGATCATGCAACATTAACAAGTCTTGCAGTAGCTACGGGTTTAGATCTTCAAGAAGTAAAAGATGTTTTAAATGGGAATGACTTTGAAGAAGAGGTTAGATTTGATCAAAATAAAGCAAAGGACATTGGAGTACAAGGGGTACCGTTTTTCGTAATAAACGATAAATATGCCATTTCTGGTGCACAGGCAACTGAGACTTTCTTGAATGCATTAGAAAAAGTTTGGGACGAAGAAAATAAACAGAAGCCATTACAGACACTTTCAACGAGTAACAAAGGTTCCATTTGTAATGACGAAAGTTGTCAATAATATTTATTTAAAACCTAATTCATAATGAGTTGGGTTTTATTTTATTTTAAGTTTATTTTATGTAATGGATAAAAAATTAAGAAAAAGACATATAAAAGCAAGAAAAATCGACAAAGTTATTTATATTTCAACACTTTTTGCTATAATAAATATCGGGATGTTAAGGATACATCTCCCATATTGTAAAAGTGATTAATATAGTGTGTCATCAACGATATCTAACAATCGGGAGGGTACGGATAGTTAGAAATAATAAATATTTGTATCTAATTGGAGTGATTTTTTGAATAAAGTAAGTAAGCCCTTAAAAATATATATTCTTCTTTATATGGTTACATTTCTTATTATCCATTCCTTTTTTTCTATACCGTTTGATATCTTCCTGTCTGTTTTGTTGCTCATCCCAATCCTTTGGTTTTGTAGGCAAATCGATTTCATTCAAAACGAAAAGGACAAGCTCAAAGTCGAAAGTGAAAAGTTACAAATAGATAGTCATACCCTCGAAAAACAGAATGTACGATTATACGAGCTATTAAATGGTTTTGATGAAAATTTTTTTTCGTATGATGTAAAGGATAATCACTTTTTTATTACTAAAGGTATTGAAAAAATTTTTCCTTTTGCCCATGAAGATTATTGTAAAAATGTTAAATTATTAGAAAATGTTTTAAGGTCATCGGAAGAACAAAATTCACAAAATTCGTTATTCAGAAATCAATTATTTGCTAATAGGAAAGTAAAAAATCAACTACTTGTAATGGACAAAAATAACTGTAAACGATGGATCGAAGTAACAACAAATCCACAATTTAACAGTTCAAACAATATAACTAGAGTTGACGGTATGATCATTGATATTACAGAACGGAAACAGTTAGAAGAACATTTAAAACAAATGGCATATTACGATGAGTTAACTGATTTACCAAATCGTAAATTAATTTTTAAGCATTTAAGAAAAGCTTTAGCGAGGTCTAAACGTCATAACCATAGTCTAATCATTATGTTTATAGATTTGGATGGTTTTAAAAGCGTGAATGATACGTTAGGACATGATGGTGGAGATATTTTACTTAAAGAAGTAGCGAGTAGACTTAATAGCTGTGTCAGAGAAGAAGATTTAACAGGGCGCCTTGGCGGAGATGAATTCATTATTGTTTTTGAAGAGACAACCGAAGAAGAGATTATCGGTATTTCTGAAAGAATATTAGAGGTCGTTTCCAAGCCTTATTCTATTCAAGCGAATGATGCTAAAGTTACTCCAAGTATCGGTATAAGTATTTTTCCAAGAGATGGTGATGAAATTGAAACACTTGTTCAAAATGCGGACAAGGCAATGTACTTTGCGAAAGAAAAAGGAAAAGGTAACTATCAATTTTATACTTCAGAGCTTAAAACCTATCAATCTAAAAAAACAGGAATTTTCGAGAAAATCATTGAGTCCGTATCAAAAATTAAAGAAACGTATAATAAACGATAAATAATTGAAAAAAGTACCCGCGTGGATGCATTTTTAATATACATCTTAGGTTATTTAATTATATTTGTAACTTAAAGAAAGTAAAGACAGAGAATATTCTCTCTGTCTTAATTTAAAGAATAAGGAAGTTTAAATTTCGAGGATGTCTAGCTGCAGGTGTCATCGGCTCGAGGTCGCTTCGGTCTATCAAACGTGTCTAAAAGTCAAGACACTAATTGCTAGCCCTCCAGCGCTTGTCGCCGATAAGCAGACACCTTCCGCATTTCTTGTCTAGCTTCAGCGCCCAGCGTCTAGTGGACTTCGCTTCTCCTCCTTACGATAAGTCAACATCGCCTCGTTAGCACTCGCCGTGTTTCCTTTATCTCATACGGTGGGGCTCCAGTCCATACACCGCTAAGCGGGCGCTTGCGCTTTTCTTGATACACTTAGCGATAAAAAACTTCATTTTCTTCCCAAGATTCAACAATCTGATGAGCAGTCCTTGGGTCATATCCTCTTCCCATTAAGTAACTTATGGCTGCAACTTCCCTCATAGCGTGTAGGTGAGAGGTGAATTGGGCTTCATTAAGACCGTATTGAACAATAGGTTCTACTGTTGACAAGGTGTGATGTTTTAATTGTTGGGTTTGAGGGTCAGAATATTTCAATTGATTGTGATAAGGATTATGAACTTGATTTGAATAGTGAGGGTTAGGTGGCCAGTGAGAAAAATTATTATTCATAATTCAGCTCCTTCTTATTAATAACCAATTCACAATAGCCTATGTTCTTTTTAACTAAGGAGTGTGCCTAATTTAATTCAATTTGGAAGTAAGCGGTATGATTTTACTGGAAAATAAAAAGCCCACTCAAAGAGAGGACAAAAAAATAGTTGAAATTATTTGACTTTTGAAATATATTTTTATAAAGGAGTGAGAAATTTGTCAACTAAACAGGAATTGTATAAATTAGTCGCTTATTTTGAAAGTAAATTAAATAGAACTTTATTAGAAAAAGAAATAGAATTTTTAAAGTGGCTTCAAGAAAAAATAGCTGGTTCTAAATAATCACTTTGTTTCCCTTGGTTTTTTTGTTTCCCTTCTTTCTAACTCTAGTTTTAATAGTTGAATAAAATCTTTAGGTAAATTGTATTTAATCGCCTCTTTATATGCTTCCAACAAACCTTCATCGCTTAACTTAACTAACATGATATCCTCCCTTGAATACGTATCCAAGAAATAATAATAAACGGTCAGAAGATTTAATGCAATACTTATCTGAACATTCGCTCGATTGTAATTGATTTGTAATATTATAATACACTTATATCAGTTCAGTGGAAATTTTCTCCATGAATATAACTTTGGAAAAGTTTAAAAATAATTAGTGTTTGAAGGGACATTTAACTCTTTAAACATATAAAAGGGGGGACTCCATCACATCATGGGAAATTGGTTAACCTATATGTTTCGTAGTGGCAGAAGGACACAACAAGTAATGGACATGTTCGGTATTAGACGAGACAATAATCGAAATGGGTTAATGTTGTCATTGGTAGGACTAGGACTAGGTGCTGTAGCATACGGCTTCCTTAGAGGACGTAACGGTGATAATATGAACCTTAATGGTTTGCAGGTAGTACCTAGGTTATTTGGTCAAGTACGGAATCCCGTTAGCTAATGAGAATATAAATAAAAAAAAATGATGATTGAGGAGCTCATTGAACAACTTATCGATGGTAAGTTGTTCCCTTTTCTAAAAATTGGGTTAAAACGGTTGGTGCAAAAAGCCAACCGCTTTACATATTCGGATGACAAGGTGGATAGATTAGTGAAGTTTATATTTAAGGAGAGTGAAAAAATAAAAGTGTGTATTTGTATTTTTACTTGAAAAGAAGAGGTAAGGTATAACGGATTATCTGTTTTTTAATTTATAAATTTCCCTTTCATTTATTGCTGTTTTTTGATAAGTGAAATCTAGATCATTTCTAATATTTTGCAGCTCTTTGACTATCTCGTTGCGAGTTAAATCGATTTTTTCATCAAGGTGAGTTAACTCCCCATGAATTTGATGAACGTCTGAAGCTAGATTTTCAAGGTTAGCATCAGTTTCTTCTTGACGGTCTCGAATCGCTTTTACAATTGCTGAATTCTCATCCAGTTGTGACTTCATACTTTGCATGTCTGATTTCATGGTACCGATATCCGCTTTCATTTCGTGCTGATCATTTTTGAGAAGTTGGATATCCGCTTTCATTTCTTGCTGATCATTTTTGAGAAGTTGGATATCTGTTTTCATTTCTTGTTGTCCCGAATTAAGTCCCTTAAGTTCCTGTAAGATCTGTTGAAGAATTTGATCATTCATTAGTTTCACCTCCTTAAGTATTTTATTTATGATCCCTTTTTCTCATTGCTTGTCCTCGTTAATATTATAGCAAAATTTGTAGATCTTAAAGTAAAAATTAAATGAAAGAAATGTAATATTAGAGTTAATTGCTTTTACAATTAAATTATATAAAGGAGTATGGGATTATTAAATCTAGTTTTTGGAAATCAAAAAGCGGCAGGATGTTTCATTTTTTATCCTACCGCCTTATAATTTTTTTGAAATGTTGTTTATTAATCAGTTATGCAACTTTAGAATTTTCCTTTACTGTTCGGATAGTGTTTTTTCTAATTTGTAAAACAAACCAGATCGCGACAACTACCATTAGTACAACTCCTATTCCGACAGAATGTGGATAAGGGAGACTAAATCCTTCTGGCGCATAGAAGATGTAAGTTCCTACTACTCCGGTCATAAATAACGCAGGGATTGAACATATCCAGTGAAACTTTTTAGTTTGTAATAGATAGATGGCAGCAGTCCAAAGCATAACTGTCGCAACGACTTGATTTGTCCAGCCTACATATCTCCATAAGAAAGAATAATCCATTTGTGTTAAAGCAAATGTTGAAATGATTACGGGTATCGCCAGTAACGACTGTTTCCATTTTTCTTCTAATTTCCAGAAGGTACTCAATAAATCGACAAGCATCATTCTAGAAGAACGCAGCGCAGTGTCTCCGGTTGTAACAGGAAGTATAATAACACCTATAATTGCAAGGATACCACCTAGAGTACCGAGCATCGATTTAGATATGAAGTCTACCACTCCAGCAGGACCACCATTAGCTAGTGCATCTTGTAATCCGTCTGTTCCACCAAAAAAAGTCATAGCTGCAGCTGCCCAAATCATTGCAATAATTGCTTCTGCAATCATCGCACCGTAAAATACTTTTCGACCATCACTTTCTTTTTTCATCGTTCGCGCAATGATTGGACTTTGAGTTGAGTGGAAGCCTGAGATTGCTCCACACGAAATCGTAATCATAATGAGAGGCCAAATAGGTAATTCTTGTGGATGTAAATTTTCAATTGTTAAGTTAGGAATAGGTTGGTCTTGAAATAATAAACCAATACCAATCGCTAATGCCATAAAAATTAAAATCGCTCCAAATATAGGGTAAATTCGTCCAATTATTTTATTAATAGGTAACAATGCCGCGATTAAGAAATAACTAAAAATTATGAAAATAGACACCGTAAAGCTAAGGGGAGTTACTGATGCAAGTAATTGTGCTGGTCCGGCAGTAAATGCAGCAGCAACTAAAATCATTAATATTATTGAAACAATATTAATGATTGTTTTTGTTGTTCCTCCTAAATAACGACCTACGATTGAAGGATATTGTTCTCCTCCATGGCGTACCGACATCATTCCCGCAAAGTAATCGTGAACAGCACCTGCAAAAATGGCTCCAACAACAATCCAGATAAATGCAACAGGTCCATAAAGGGCTCCCATAATTGCTCCAAAAATGGGACCAAGTCCAGCAATGTTTAATAGTTGAATTAAACTTCCTTTCGCCCAACTCATTGGCATAAAATCAAGTCCATCTTGTTTTACATAAGCTGGGGTAGTACGTTGATCGTCGATACTAAATACCCTTTCAACGATTTTGGAATAAAAGAAATAACCTAAAATGAGTAATGTGATAGCGGCTATAAACGTGATCATAAGTGTAATCTCCTTTAATTACTTACTATTCAAGTATAATTTATTCCGTTATTTTACTAAAGTATTTGAGAAGTGTAAATAATTTTTTGAAAAATTTTATTGTTATGTAAATACAAAATATGAATGAAATAGTACATCATTACCGGAAGAAGGAGAAGACACGTCAAACCCAGAGGAAGGAGAAGAGCCTACTGCACCGGTTGACGGAGAAGACCAAGAAGCTCCGGAAGATGGAGAATACCCAGCAACTTCAGAAGAGGAAGAAGCCCCAATTAACTCTGAAGAAAAGAATGAGTCTAGAACTACAAATGAGGATCAAACATTACCAAACACCTTTAGTGGAGTTTATAATTTTATCACTATTGGGTTATTATTTATGATGCTTGGTATTGTCTTGTCTGTAATGGCGTAAGAAGAAGCAAAATGTTTAATTAATCGTAAAGGAAAAGCTTTGAAGTAAAAAACCTATCAAATAAAAGTAAACGGTTAAGTTTCGAAGTTAAATTCAATGGAAATCCAAAGGGTATTAAAGTTATAACAAGTAATAACCTGAATGTACAAGCTGGAAAATCACAACAAGTTAACTATAATGTTCAAGTCGATACTTCTAGTTTAGAGCCAGGTTACTAGAAACAATTAATTAAGGAAAAGTAAGTAGGGGGAAGTGAAAAGCGCTAAGTGCCTGGCGCTTCAACATCATAATATTAGGCTGTTTTCGTAAACTTTGTTGCTTTGGACCGTTTTTTTGAAAATGAAATAGCCTTTTCAAGACAAATTCATTTGTCTGAACGGCTATTTCATTTTCAAAACCTTCACGCTATGCGTGAAGAGCCAAGCATTCGCTTGGCTTACGGTTCAAAAGCAAAAAGCAACAATCTATGAGAAAAGAGCCTAATATTAAATAATAAAACGCTTTAGTTAATAACAATTAAGCCATACGAAAGCAACCGCTCCTTTAGAATTAAAGGTACGGTTGCTTTCAGTTAATGAAAACTTTTTGATTTTTCAAGTGTGTTTAACAGTTTATCTAGTTCTTGGCTACTTTTAATCGTTTTTTCAGAGGAGAGTCCGTATTTTATTGCGAAGCTCACCAATTCTGACCTTTTTTGTTCTATTGTTTGCATTAAACTTGTAGGCATTTCTATGTAGTCCCACTCAGTCATTTTAATCCATCCTTCTTTCCTTAAATAATTAAATACTTCGACATATAGGTACTTAAATCCTATATAATGAAGAAAAAATAATTCACCAAAATTCTCCATCATATGACCTAGTTCATCTGTTTATCTAAAGGTAAAGCTTCTTTGTACGACAAATTGACACCGAAGATTTAAAAACTTGAAACCATACCGAAAGTGTTTCGTAAATAAAAGTGGTGGTAAGTGTAGAGAATGAGAACAACAATACTTCCAAATGCCTGACCAAATGATAGATACGTGTAAACGAGGGATATGTTCCTCTCGTTTGTTCTTTTAAAAAGGAAGGAGGGACAACATTGCATTTCTTTCTAAAAATTAGTCTTAATTTAATCAAAATGAAAAATGTAACGTTGTTATTAACAACACTAATCTTTATTTTAATGTGCACGATCATCATGTACCTTTTAGAACCTAATACATTTGAAAGTGTACTTAACACGTTTTATTTCGTTATGACAACATTTTCTACAGTTGGATATGGTGATTATTCTCCTGTCACATTGGCTGGAAAATTGTTTGCTATTTTTATGTATTTATTTGGGATTGGATTACTTGGGGTTGTGATAGGAAAAATCGTTGATGCATTTACGATTTTTAGAAGAAAAAGGGAGGAAGGTAAGTTGAGTTATACAAATGAAAATCACGTAATCATCATTGGTTGGGGAAAGAAAACAGATTTTGCGGTAAAAGAAATTCTCGATTCTGATCCAGCAATAGAAGTGATTATTATTGATACATTACAGCAAGCACCGATGGATGTTTCAAATAACCGAATTCACTATATACAAGGGGATCCTACGGAAGAAGAGACGTTTGAAAAAGCTAATATTGAAAAAGCTCGGGCTGTGATCGTTTTTTCAGATGACACAATTCAAAATGGATCTCTAAAAGATGCGAAGACGTTATTAGTGGCAATCACAGTTGAGCGATTAGCTCCTAGTGTACATACAACAGTAGAAGTAATGACCGAAAAGCACATTTTAAATTTTTCACATGTAAAAGTCGATGAGTTTATTTTATCTCAAGAAACAATCTCTAGCTTAGCCGTTCGTTCGGCGATGTATCAAGGCGTAAGTAAAGTTTATTCTCAGCTCATCAGCAGACAGCACGGTGAAGATTTATACAAAGTTACTAAAAAGGCAAACTGGGTTACTTATAACGATGCATTCCAGGAGTTGCTATCAAATGGGGCAACTCTGATTGCTGATCGTGATCAATTAAATATCAATCGAAGGTTACATGAGTCGATTCCAGACGATGCGGTATTATATATCATTTGTAATAAAGAAACATATCAGTCATTGCAGGAAAGATAATGAGTTAAGGAAAAATTATTTAAGATGATTGGATGAAAGTAAATAAATTGAAGTAAAAAACGAAAAGCTCCCTAGCTTTTCAATTATAATTGTTTGGCTAGGAAGCTTTTATATTCGCTCTATCTTATCTTTTGTTAAAAGTGTATTATAATCGTTTACTATTGATTAACCTTCGATGTCTTCTTCAACTTGGTCATTTTCTTCAGATTCAAATTCTAAAGATTCTTCTCCTTCATCACCCATATCTAAATCCGAATTAATGTCATCAGATTCCTCTTCAGTTGCAGGAAGCTCACCTTCTGTACCTTCCTCGATCGCAGGTTCTTCTTCAAAATTACCCGTATTGCCTTCTGTTTCTGTTCCAAAGTCGGGTTCTTTATTTAATGTAGGATCTTCTATATTTTGGTCCCCACATGCTGCTAGAACTCCTATGGCAAGAATAGTTGATGCTGCTGTTAATAATAGCTTTTTCATTTTGAAAAAACCTCCTTGTGAAATTTGTAATGCTGATACAGTTGCCATCTTACGCAGTTTGATCTCATTTGTATAGTCAATCCATAACTTTAACACTTTCATTGGATACTTTTACAACTTTTGCGATGTTACTTGATTAGTTTTTATAAGTCTTTGTTATTTTTGAAGTTTCTCTTGGTTTGCGGTTTTTTTACATAGATTGACGTCAAATTGAAATAAAATTGAAACCTTTGTAAAATGAACATTTGTTACTATTTATGGAAGGTACTTATTGAATATTGTTGAAGTAGAGAAGAGAGTGACGAGCTCTTTCTACTAAAAACTCATTCTTAGGGGGTAAGATATGACATTAGAAATGCAGCTTATTCAAAAGAAATATTTTGAAAGTTTAATTATAGATAGAGCGAACCAAGCTCCTGTACAATTTCTTGGTCACTTATACATGGATGAACAAAGAAGTAAAGAAACAGATCTTTCTTATATCCGTTTTTCGCAAGGAGAAGTTTATTTCCATAATAAAGATTATGAAGCGGCTATTTTTAAATGGGAGAAAATACATAACGAGCTAGAGCTTTGGGCAAAGAAAAATATGGCCGATGCATATTATGAGCTTGGTCTATTATCAACAGCAGTGGATTTATACAAATCGATAAGTAGTGAAAGCTTAACATTGGATACTGAAGTTGCACTGCAATTATTTTCGATATATAACGAACAAGCAGATCTTGATTTTGCAGCTGAAGTTATTAAGAGAGCTGTTTACTTAAACCCTGATTATCCTAATGTAACAAAAATAGCAAGAGCATTTTTTGAAAACTACCGTGATTGGAGTAGTGCAATTGAACTCGCAGTTAATGAGGCGATTCGTACTGAATATCTAGAATGGTTTGACATTCTTATAAACTATGTGGACGAAGGGTTTACCCAACAAATTCCACCTGATTATTTTTCTGAGCTTTTAGAAGTATTATATCGTGTCAATCCAGTTCGTTTTGAACAACTTGTTGTATCTTTTTGGAATAGCTATGAAGGAACTGAATTCTATTTTTCATGGATTAGTGAAATTGATCGTTTATTCTTAAGTCTTGAGTTGGATCCTTCGGCAACATGGCCAAATGTATCAGCCAAATATCAGGAAACATATTTTGAATTAGTTAGTGGAAAGTATTATATAAATGAAATATCTGATATCATACCGAACTTACTTACCAACTGGTTAATTTTATCCGATCCTGTGCATTCATTATTTGCAGCTACATCTGTACTAGCATGGAATGATATTTTTGAAGAATCATTTAATGCTACGATTACAGAAAAAGCTGAACAGGTCCTATACGATTCAAAAAAGGATATCGCGAATATTGAGCGAAGCTTGGCACTGTTTGAGGAAATTGTAAAATGGGCAAGAGACAATGAGATAGAGGTTGATGAACGCCTTAAGTGGGTCGTAGAAAAGCTTTCAAATCCACAAAAAATCCGACTTTTAGTTGCCGGAATGACAGGGAATGGAAAGTCTACTTTTATCAATTCGTTACTAGGTGGCAATATTGTAGCTGCACCATCTTCAACAGTTGTCTTATATAGTAATGGTGAAGAAATTCAAATTGATGAAATAACTGAGACTACTACTCGAGAAGTACCGAGTTTGATTGATTTTGCCGAATGGAAGGAAGAAGAAACGAATAACCAACAAACATCACTCATTCACTTTAAATTACCAAGTAAATTTTTAATAGAAAACCAGTTGACACTTATGGATATTCCTGATTTTGATCGAAGTTCGTATGAAGCAATCAAAAATAATAAAAATGAGGAGCTTAAATTTGTTCATTTAGTAGATGGTTTGTTATTTGTATTAACAGCTACAACCCTATTCACTGACAGAGAACGTGATCTATTATTAAAAATTCAAGAGCTTGTTCCGAACTTACCGATCCATTTCCTATTAAAAACAGATGCGATCTACCATGAACAAGAAGTAACGCAAATGGTCGAAGAAATACGTGTAAGGATTTCTGATCAATTCCCTAAAGCAAAGATTTTTCCGTACTCAAAGCACAATAAAAGTAGTAAGCAAGTTAAGGATTTATCGGAGTTTATTCGCGTGGCTCTTAACCAAAATGTGCGACCTGAGAAAAGAAATCAGAAATTGTTATTTTATATTAGAGAGGCCCTCACGTATCTATTGAAAAGACGAGTTGAAGTAGAAAACGAAATAGTAGAAGAGATAATCTGGAAAGAAGACATCGTCTCTAAATTAAATGGGGCTAACCTACAGTTAAGTGATTTAGAAAAAGAAAAAATAAAAGTAATTCAAAATACTTACCATACAATAAAAGAGGATATTAAGCATGATCTTAAAACGACGATCCCTAAATTATTAAGGGATTGTTCGGCACTCATCAAAGAAAATAGTGATTTTCGGAAAATTCATATTGAGCTCAATCATGAGATGAACGAAAGAGTTCAGAACTATATCCAGCACACGATATTACCAAGATTTTCAAAAGCCATTCAAGGCTGGATTGATATGGCAAATGAAGAATTTTACCAAAGTCAAGATTATTTAGAGGAAATGAGTGAGAGCTTTAATAAGATGTATGGGGAGCAGCGGTTGAAGTTGAATTGTGACTTTAAAGTTCTTGAAGATTGGGGCCGTGATGCCAGTCGTTTAGCTAATGGAGTACAATTAGAGAATATGAATATTTTAAACCGCCAAACCCCATCACAATTAGTTCTTAAAAGTGCTGGAAAACTGTTTGGAACACTTCGTCCAAATAAGACGATGTTATGTAATATGTACAAAAAGTTTATCGAAAACGGGGAGTATGAAAAGATAGCGGCAACGATCTCGAAACAATTTATTCTCCAATTTGAATTGTTTGAAAAAGGTTTAGAACGTGATATCACAATGTTCTATAGCGAGCCTTTCAATGTTCTACAAGAAGTTGTAGAAGAAGAACAACAAGATATTCAAGATAAAAAAGATGCGTTACAACAGCTTAAAGCTAACCCTGAAAAATATCTTGATCCGATTACATTATTCAATGTGAGGTTACGACAATACGAATGGATACAAAAGGAAACAACTCATAATCCTTCATTTGCTTAAGAAGTGGGTATCAATGAATAATGTTTATGTAAATTTTATGAGCGATGACCTAGTACAAATTCCTTTCATCCTTAAATGCAATAATTAGTTATAGAGTATATAATATTAGTAATAAATAATTGTCAAAGAAATTGGCGATAACTAAAAATGGCCCGCTTATTTTAACTGCACAGAATGACACTGTGTATTGACAATTTCTTTTATTACGTCTACTATTAACAACAAGTACATATTGTTAATAGTTTATAAACTTCATAATGTAGAGAATAGGTGCTAGATAAAAGCTTGCTTTGCTTTTATCAGCTTAAAAGGGAAGTTCGGTTCAAAGCCGACACGGACCCGCCACTGTATAGGGTTTCAGTACATCCACTGAAACTTTCAGAAAATCCACTGGGAAATACCGGGAAGGACTGAAAGCTAAGCCCTAAGTCAGGAGACCTGCCTATTTTAACATCACTGTTTGACCTACGGGATTGATAGGGAAGTGGTTAGTATGCGGATAACTATGATTTACCTGAGCATTTCTGACCTCTTTATTGAAGTCAGGAATGCTTTTTTAATTTTTGCTGTGTTAAAGTACATCGTTGAAATTCGGTTGCTATTGTGCTGATCGATGGTGCATTTTTGAGTCTCGTCTGCCATTCAGTATAACGGATTGGTTGAAAATCGACTGTACTTTTTAACAGCGCATGATTATTAAAAAATGGGGGAATGGGAATGGCGACATGGGATTTATCGGAAACAAAACATCATCTATTAATTTGTAATGGAAGCAGTTGTAATAAAGCTGGAGCTGAGGAACTTACACAAGCAGTAAGGAAGGAAATATCTGACCGAGAACTTGATGACATTATCCATACGACAAGAACAAAATGTAATGGCCGGTGTCAAGATAAATGTGTGCTAATAGCCTACCCAAAGGGTGTATGGTATAAAGATTTAAATCCAGAAGATGCCCCTCAACTCATTGAATCTTTAATGATGAATGCAGAATTTAATAACAAAATAAGTCATTGTTTTGATGGGGATGGCTTTAAAAGACAGGCAGATGTACCAGTTGGTGACTTTAAAGATCGTGAACGAGTAAAGAAAGTTTCAAAATTATTATGATGATAAATAGGTACTAAACTAATTACGGAGTAGGGATACTTAAATTTCGCATCAAAGGCTATGATGATTAGGATGACTATAATTCAAATAATGCGCTTTAAAAAATACTACTTTCAATAGAAGTAGTCTTTTTTAATGTCGAAGCAATTAATAAAGTTTCTCGTGTTCAAATCATTAATAGCAAACGAGTACGAAGCTGTTTTATATAGAAAAGATTGGGTATGATAAGACTAATCAGTTTAACATCATCTTGATACGGGGAAAGAGTAAATAGAAATCATGAGATAAATATTTAAGTATAATTATCGAGAAGGGGGAAGGCTTAATGACACTAACTCCAGAGCAACGTATACAACTACATGGATTTAATAATTTAACAAAATCATTAAGTTTTAATATGTACGATATTTGTTATACAAAAACGAAGGAAGAACGAAAGGCCTATATCGATTACATTGATGAACAATATAATGCAGATCGTTTAACAAATATATTAAAAAATGTTGCGGATATTATTGGTGCCCATGTATTAAATGTTGCTAAACAAGACTATGTACCTCAAGGTGCTAGTGTAACTATTTTAGTATCTGAAGGTCCAGTAGTCGAAGTTCCGACTGAGTCTTCTTTTGATGAATCACCTGGACCACTACCGGAGGCAGTTGTTATGGGCTTGGATAAAAGTCATATCACAGTTCATACGTACCCAGAATTTCATCCAACGGAAGGTATCAGTACTTTTAGAGCCGATATTGATGTTTCAACTTGCGGTGAAATTTCACCTCTTAAAGCACTAAACTATCTAATTCATTCGTTAGAAACGGATATTATGACGATGGATTACCGGGTTCGTGGATTTACACGAGACATAGATGGAAATAAGTTATTTATTGATCACGATATTAACTCTATACAAAATTACATACCCGATGAAGTGAAAAGCTTGTATGACATGATTGACGTTAATGTATACCAAGAAAATATTTTCCATACAAAATGTCGTTTAAAAGAATTTGATATAAACAATTATTTATTTGGTTACAAAAAGGAAAAGTTAGAAGCAAGAGAAGTTGTTGAGATAACAGAAAAATTAAAACAAGAAATGGATGAAATTTTTTACGGAAAAAATATTCAGGTGGGATATAATACCGCGACCAATGAAAACTATTGAGAGACAATAAAAATAATGATTTGATTTTCATCAAATAAAGTTTTTGGAAAATTTTATGTATAGTAATTGAAATTTACGGAATGCTAACAGGGAGAATTTAAAAAAGGAGATCTCCCGGATGAATATTGAATTAGGAACTGAATATGAAATTTCTGAAGATAGAAAAGGTCATTTTAATTCAGCAGATACACTAACTGTTATTCGTCAAAATCGAAACATTGTTCAATTTATATTAGGAAATAACAAAGGCCATGGTTCGATGCCAGTCGAGCACCTGTTATATCTCTTGAAAAAGCAAGATGTTATTCCAGTGGAAAATAAACGAATTATTTTAGATACCGGTGATAACGAAGAAAAAATCGGCTAATTTAGAAATAAGAGACTTACATTTCAATTAAACTCAAATAACATTTAGCTTACAAAACGCTTGGAAATGAACTGCACCCCAATTGTTGGACACTATCTAACAATTGGAGGTGCAGTTTTTCTATGGCTAAATATACCCTTGAGGAAAAAATAATTACTATTGAATAGATAATAAGGTGATAAAAGAAAGTAGAAACCTTTAAAAATCTTACGTCAAAATTCGATGTAAATTTTAATGATTTATGTATCAGTTTTTTAAGATGAGCATGGGGTATATAAGGCATTAATACTACTAATAATAAATCTTCAATCGACAAGATACTACAAAATAAAGAAGCTTTTGTCGAAAATCTATTATTTACAAAACGGCTAATAGAATTAATAATCTAAATTATAGAACTATTTTGATAAATATTAGTTGGTATTTTGTGAATATTACTAACTGAACGGTTAGTATGTAGACAAGTACCTCACCTAAGGAGGAGTAATAGACAATGTACAGTGAAAAACCGTGGTTAAAACATTATGATGAAAAAATTGGTGAAAGCACAAAAATTGGCGAGATCTCACTTACTGATTTGCTGTTAAATTCAGTAAAAGAATATGGGCCGAAAACTGCCATTACTTTTTATAATAAAACTTTTAGTTTTAATGAAGTATATGGCATTTCAGAAAAGTATGCGGCTTCATTACATAGTATTGGTTTTAAACAAGGAGATCGTTTAGCAATTATGCTGCCAAATACACCTCATTATATTTTTTCACTTTTTAGTGCTTCTCGTCTTGGTGGAATAGGTGTTCAAGTCAATCCTATGTATGTTGAAAGAGAGATTGAACATGTGTTAAAAGATTCTGGAGCTGAATATATGGTGGTATTAGACCTCATATACCCGCGAGTAAAACAAATACAAGCCAAAACAAACCTTAAACATATTATTGTTGTAGGTCTCCAACAACAAAAGATACCACTAACAGAAGGTGATTTTTACTTTGATGACTTTATACAAATTCAAGCGGAAGCACCTCCGCGAGTTGAATTAAACCCAGCTGAAGATATTGCAATGCTTCAATATACTGGTGGTACTACTGGGGTATCTAAAGGGGTAATGCTTACACATCGGAACCTAATAGCTAACATTGAACAAATTTATGATTTTATGTTCAGAGCAATAGAATTTCCAGATAATCCAAAAATAATGAGTGTACTCCCTATGTTTCATATTTATGGATTAACATGTAACGTATTTCTAGGTTTTAAGGCAGGATGCAATCAAATTGTATTACCACGTTTTGATGTACAGGAAGTTGTTGAAAAGGTGAAACGAGAACAACCATTCCAATTCTCTGGAGTTCCTACGATGTATGTTGCATTAAATAGTCATCCGAATTTAGAAGATTACGGATTTGATAAAGTTTCATATTTTAATAGTGGCGGAGCAGCAATGCCAATCGAGCAGCTTCACTTATTTGAAAAACGGACAGGTTGTAACTTATGCGAAGGATATGGATTGTCAGAGGCTTCACCAACGACACATTTTAACCCACCCTTCCGTGAAAGAAATGTTGGAAGTATCGGAATTCCTCTTCCTAGTTTAGAAGCTAAGATCATTAAGGAAACAGAAAACGGGGTTGTAGAAGTTCCAGTGGGAGATGTTGGTGAATTAGTAGTTAAAGGACCGCAAGTGATGAAAGGGTATTGGAACCGACCTGAAGCAACAGAAGAAGTACTTAAAGATGGATGGTTACACACAGGAGATATGGCCCGTATGGATGAAGATGGCTATTTTTACATTGTAGATCGCAAAAAAGATATGATTATTGCAAGCGGTTACAATGTATACCCACGTGAAATTGAAGAAGTTTTATACCAACATGAAGCTATTCAAGAAGTAATCGTTGTTGGGGTACCAGATACGTACCGTGGTGAAACGGTAAAAGCATTTGTAACTTTAAAAGCTGGAAAAACAGCAACAGAAGAAGAGATTATCCTATTTACAAAACCATTGTTAGCTCCTTATAAAGTGCCAAAGTTTGTAGAAATTCGAGATGAGCTACCAAAAACAGCAGTTGGTAAATTATTAAGACGCGCATTGCGTGATGAGGAAGTAGCTAGGTCTCATTAAAAGATAAGATGGCAGGAAGTAAGCCCCAAAAATCTTTCAGTATTATCAACCCTATGGGGGCTTCCTCAAAGCCTAGAAAAAGTTGTGAAATATCAGATACCTGTACTAATGGGAGGAATAAATAATGGACATTAAAGAATTATTTAATCTAGCAAATAAAACAGCAATTATTACTGGTGGTGGGAGAGGCTTAGGAGAACAAATTGCCAATGCCTTAGCTGAAGCAGGTGCCAATATTGTTGTTTGTTCTCGTAAGCTTGAAGCGTGTCAGCAAGTAAGTGAACGCTTAAAAGAAAAAGGAGTTAAAGCTCTTGCTTTACATTGTGATGTAACGAAACCAAATGAAATTGATGCTGTTATTCAAACAACTCTTAAAGAATTTGGTTCAATTGATATATTAGTTAATAATAGTGGTGCCTCTTGGGGATCACCTGCACTTGAAATGCCAGAGGAAGCTTGGGATAAAGTAATGGATGTAAATGTAAAAGCTATCTTTTTATTCTCACAAAAAGTTGGAAAAGTGATGGCTGATCAAGGCTATGGAAAAATAATTAACATCGCTTCTATTGCAGGTTACGGTGGGCAAGATCCAGAAGTTATGGATGCGATTGGTTATGCAACAAGTAAGGGTGCTGTCATTACTTTTACTAAAGACCTCGCAGTCAAACTAGCTCGTCATAATATTCATGTAAATGCTATTGCACCAGGCTTTTTTCCAACTAAAATGGCAAAAGGTGTCCTTGATTATGCTGGCGAAAAGTTATTAGCTCATACTCCTGCAGGCCGTTTTGGTTCAGATTATGATATGAAAGGCGCAGCGCTATTCTTGGCGTCAAGAGCATCTGATTATGTTTACGGTCATGTACTAGTTGTAGATGGTGGAGCAAGTGCTGCTGTGATCTAAAAATAATTAAAAGTGCCTAAGAAATGTTCTTGGCACTTTTTGGCAACTTTTGTAAGTAGGACATGCGTTAAATGAAGGAATCTGAGACTATTTTTGGGCAGATAAAAAATTGAGCACCTTACGATTGACAAGGTCAGTAGCTTCTGAAACATAAAGATGTCCTGCTCCTGGAACCGTTAAAAACTGGGCGTTTTTTATTTTATTTGCTAGATTTACACCGTTTTCATAGGGTACTAGAACATCAGCATTACCATGAATTACAAGTGTTGGCACGTTAATGTTACTTAGTTCTTCGTCTGTATTGTGAGCGAGGCAAGCTTGGAGCTGTAACATGTATCCATTTGGTGGAGTAGGGATTTCAATTCGTTTTTTGATGTCTTCTGCAATCACTACCCGGTTCGCTTCGATAAAAGACGAACTATAAAGAATAGGAGCACTATCCCAAGCAAGTTCTTCTGGAGATGCTGGTGAATTAGCTCGTGCCATCATTTGCATTGATACTTCCATAGATGGTTGAACATGATTCGGTCCACCAGCAGTAGTACATCCTAAGATGAGTGATTTTACACGATCAGGATATTGCAATGTTAACCGTTGAGCGATCATACCGCCCATTGATATTCCGTAAACGTGTGCAGCTTCCACTTCAGCAGCATCTAGGACAGAGCGAGCATCATCAGCCATAAGTTCGATCGAATAGGGAGTATTAGGCTTATCGCTTTTACCACAGCCACGGTTATCAAAAATGATCACCTTATAATGTTTGGCTAACTCTGGTAATGTCCGGAACCAAGATAATGAGTTATGGGAGAGTCCCATAATCAGTAATAATGGTTCACCTTGTCCGTGTACTTCGTAGTAAATTTCACAACCGTTTGAATGAGTAGTTGGCATTTTAATAACCTCCTTATTTTGGAAAATCAGGAACTTGTCCTAAATATTATATGATTAGAGAATAAATGCAAGAACTTTTCGACTTGAAAAGCTTTACTAAAATTATAATTTTTGTATTAAGGTTTATTTTTTAGAAAATTAAGAATTGATATTTTTATAAATTAAGTATATGATATTAGTAAAATACTAACCGGTTAGTATAGATTTAAATGAGGCACAAGAGATGAAAGATATGATAGTAGAAGCATTTGAACAATTTAAACAACTAGAACAAGAGTGGAACGAACATCTCATTTTAACCTTTAACTGTCCGAAAAATATCATTAAGTGTGGGAAATCTTTAGACCTGCATCTTGATCAAGTATTAGAAACAAGAAAACTAGCAGAAAGTTGGCTTAAGGCAATAGACGCTCCAACCAAAAATGATGTTGCGATGATAGCAAATCAATTTAAAAGGATGGAGCAAAAAACAGATTCTTTAGATGAGGAACTGTTCAGTCTGTTACAAATAGAGAAACATTATAAGAAAGTTTTAAAGCAATTCAATCATGTATTAAAAGATCATACAACTACACTTGATAGGGGAGCGAAATTCCTAAGGCCAAAATCAGAACTAGAGCAATTAAACGAAGAATTGAAAGATTTAACGGCAAGCACATGATGATTGAATGTAATTTCTAAAAAAATGGGAAGTAACGACTGAAGGAGGATTAAAAAATGAGTCAAGAAAAAGACTTAGAAGTAATCGAAGAAAGTGTGACAAGTTTAGATTTATTTTGGAAACAGTCATTGCAAGAATTGGATGCATGGAGTGAACGTGCAAGTTTACGTGAAGCAGCTTTACTTCGATCAGTTAAGGATTTAGTAGAGAACATCAAGAGAAATCAAAATAATGCAAAGGAACTTCTTGAACAGTTTGTTAAAGAACAGCGCGAATGGGAAAGAGTCGCTCGTGAAGAATTGTTAGTCTCTACTACAAGCTTGCAATATTTGTTTCCGGTAAAGTCTTATGAAGAAATCAATCGAATGGTTGATAATTTCCAGTTAAGAGCAGTAGAACTTTCAAAGGTTCCACTTAGAGCATACAGCAGCGGAGAATATTTTGAAAGATATATTCAGTCTGTTGAACATTACGTTGAATTCAGGAAGCAAAGTCGAATTCAATTCCTTGAAAATGTAAAAGCAACAATAAACATCATTCATGAAAATCAAAGAGGTATGATTAATATATTTACGAAGCAAGTGAAAAATGTCTTATTTCCTTTTAATAAGTACATTGAACGTTCTAGTGAATTAAAAGCATAAAAACTATAAAAAAAACGAAGGGTATGAGAGAAAAAATGGCAGAGAATAGATCGTATGACCCATATGATACGTTTAAAAAGTTTAGTGAAAGATGGGAAAAACAAGTTAACGATATGATTCACCTATGGACGAATAACACAGAGTTTGTTCGATTTTCAAAAGTTAACTCTGATGCACAGTCTAGATATTTAGAAATTTTACGAAAAAATCAAGACTTCTTTGCAACTCAACTAAATATTCCTACTAAAACAGATTTATCAAATGTATCTAAACTAGCACTTCAAACAGAGGAAAAAATAGATTTATTAGAGGAGCAAATTTGGGATTTATCTGATTCAATTAATGACACAAATAAAGAAATTGATGGAATTATAAAAATTTCTGAAGATATTGTTAAAATTACCAAGCAATTTAAAACGGAGCTTACAAAAACAAAAAAAGAGCTATCGGAAAATAATTCATTGAAAGCTGAATTGCAAGAAGTAAAAGAGGAGCTCACACAGTTAAATGAGATTAAGGAAGAATTAGCTGCTCTAAAAGAAATGTTGGCCACACCGCACTTAAATAATGAAGAACAAAACGAAGAACAGTTAAAGCCAGTACTTGTAGGTGAAAATGAGAAGTAACTATTGAAATGGAGGAGCTTTAGTGACTACAAAGACAATGGAAACGAACGTAACACCCTTTTCAGTTTTGGACTATACAAAAGAATGGAAACGCTGGAATCGATTTTTTAATATTATGAACGAATTAGAAGCTGAACCTTCTGTTGGGCATACACTAAGACAACTCGTATGGAAGAAAAATAAATCTACTTTATGGTATTACCCTGCGGTTGAAAAGAAATATGATGTACCACTATTTTTTGTTTATTCTTTATTTAATAAGCCGTTTATTTTGGACTTGAATCCTGGCTCTAGCATTATCGAGGGCCTGACTAAACGAGGATATGACGTTTATTTACTCGATTGGGGTACACCAGGCTATGAAGATAAAGGGACGAGTCTTGATGATTATATCGTGGATTATCTTCAAAAAAGTGTAAGAAGAGCACTCCGTCATTCGGGGGCAGAGGAAATTTCTGTTATCGGATATTGCCTTGGTGGTACGATTGCATCGATCTATGCTGCGATTGATGATGAGCCAATTAAAAATTTAATAGTAGCAACTGTTCCAATCGACTTTAGTGTCCAATCTGCACCTGACAAATGGGTTGAAGCAATAAAGAATGGAGATTACAATATTGACCGACTAGTTGAGGTATATGGCAATATGCCACCAGCGTTTGTTAATGCAATGTTTCGTTCCATATCAGCACCTGTATATTTAACCCCTTATGTTCAACTATTAACAAAAGCTTACGATGATAAGTTTGTTGAAAGGTGGCGTCGTTTCAATAAATGGACGAAGGAGCATGTTCCATTTACAGGTGAAGCCTTTAAACAACTTTCCAATGATTTAGGCAGAGATAATAAACTCGTTAAAGGCGAACTAACCATTCGTGGAAAGAAAGTGGATTTAGCGAAAATTAAAGCTGATTTACTTGTCGTTTCTTCCAAGTATGACCATTTAATTCCAGAAGAACAAAGCTTACCGATTATGGATCTAGTTGCAAGTAAAGATAAGACTTATCAGCTAGTTGAAGCTGGCCACGTTTCATTAGCATTATCAGGAAAGTTTCCTGTTTTACTTGATGAATGGTTAACAAAACGTTCGAATTCAATATCGAAATAATAGTAATAATTGCCTTACTACTTTAATAGAATAAATTGTGGGACGGACAATAGCCCCTCCCACAAAATAGTTTCACGTTATCTCACCTGTTCCTCACTATGTTTGCCTAAAAAGCTTCGAAGGGTACGATTAAATTTTTCTGTGTCTTCAAGCTTTGCAATATGTCCGACATTTTTAAAGATCACTAATTCTGAATGTGGTATACTTTCATGCATCATAATTTGGATCCACAGAGGAACAACTGTATCGTATTGACAGCCAATAATTAGTGTAGGAACTTTAATGGTTGGTAAAAGCTTACGGTTATCGATTCCAAGACAAGCTTCCATAGACTTCCGGTAGCTATTCGGTTTTGGATTGTAAAATTGAAAGAATTTATTGGCTTTTTCACTATCCCAATCGTATAGACAGGTGCGAGCCGCTACCTCCCTTTGCATTTTAGGTGTTAAAAGTTTGCCACGTAACTTTTTAAACTTTAAGAAATACCTTCCAAGGGTTTTTGGTGCATAGTGAAAAGTACTAACAAGAATGAGTGAACGGCAACGTCCAGGAGCTTGCCTGTAAATTTCTTGTGCAACGGTTCCACCCATGGACAAGCCACAAATGTGAGCGTTTTCAATTCTGAGCTCATCAAGTAGTCCGATAACATCATGGGCGAAGTTTTTTATAGATATGCCTTCATAAGTCTCACTTTCACCATGGCCACGTAAATCTGGAATGATGAGGTCATATTCATTGGCTAATTCATGTTGGTCGACCCATCCTTCTTTGATTTCTCCTAAGCCATGAATTAAAACGAGGGGTGTGCCGTTCCCTAAACGTTGGTAGTGAACAGTTACGTTATTAACATTTACTTTGTACATGATCAATAACCTCCCAGGTTAGATATAAAGTTTCATTGGTTTTTAAACAGAATTTTGTAAATGTTATCCAATTTGTCACAGTTTATACATCTAATTATATGCAATATTTCCCAATTATAACCTCTATATGTAAAATACACCTATAAGATTTTTAAAACATAAAAAAATAGAAATCAAAATAATTAATCGCAAGCTCATTTATCTTCTTATTTTAAATGGAGGAATGAGATAAAAAATGTAAATCAAATGAGGAGGAATAAACATGAGTGAGAAGGCGAAGCAAAATAATGAAGTAAATCATGTATCAGAAATACTAGTAGAAACATTATGGGATCAATACGAGGGAGCTATAGCACGCTATCGTCAACAAACCGATGAAAGATTTAATGCTTTTCTAAATGCAATAAAGCAAGCTAATCAATTAAAAGGAAGCTATCGAAAGTCGATTAGAGGTTTTTACAAAGAGGCTAGAAATACAAATCAAGATCTCGTTAAAGGTCTAACTTCCAATATTGCTGATCGATTGTCAAATGATCCTTCAGAAAAATCAAAAGAACTACAAAATCAATGGCAAGATGTATCAAATAAACTTGAAGAGATTACATTCACTCCAGTGAAACAAATGTTTGATATGATGGACCGGATCGAAAACCGGATAGAGCAAAATACGGAAGAATATATTAAATATAGACAAAAACGTCGTAAAGCATGGGCAACTCTAACGGACGAGTACATGAGATATACAAAAGCACAAAATATTAATATGGCTCGTCGAATTGAAGGAAGTTTCAGATCTTTAGCTAAGACAGGAATTTGATAAACCAAATATTTTGATACATCTAGGAAGAGAGCTTTATGCTCTCTTCTTTTGATTTAAAAAATGATAGTATTTTACGGAATTTTTAACACTAAATTCAATTTTTTACCCATAATGGATTGATTATTCAGACAAATCGTTATATTCTTAAACTTAATAGAGAAGTAAGGAAAAGTATGTGGGGAAATTTTTATATGAATAGAAAACATACCGACCAAGTTCAGCAATATAAACAGCAAGAGGATGAATGGAATAAATATATTCTTTCTACGTTTAACTCCCATCATTTTGTTTATCAAACTGGAAAATGGATCAATGCCCATATCGACGAGGTCATAGAAAAAAGAAAGATCGCTGAATTGTGGTTAGAGATACTTTATGTTCCAACTAAAAATGATATCGCCAACCTAGCAAATAAAGTAATCAAGCATGAAGATCGAGTTGATTTTTTAGAAGACCAACTGTTCAGTCTGAATAAGGAGAGGCGTAAAACCATTGAGGTTTTAAAAAGAACCAATTCCGAAATCACTCTTCTTAAAAATTTTTTAGAAAGTGAAGTTAAGCAGGAAAATCCTAAAACAGAACTAGCACTTTTAAAAGAAGAATTAGTAGGATTAATAGTAGGCTTATAAGAGTTTATAAGTTTGCCTTAATTCATAAATAAAAAGCACCATAAGGAGGAATAAAAATGAGTCAAGAAAATGAAAAAGATACTGAAATTGTTTCAGAAATTAAAAATGATGTTAAAGCAAATGATGATCATTTTACTAGCTTAGATCTCCTATGGAAACAATCGTTACAAGAATTAGATGCGTGGAGTGAGCGTGCATCTTCTCGTGAAGAAGCATTGCTGCGTTACACAAAAAAAATTGTCGCAAATTCGAAAAGAAATCAAGAGAATATTAAAGAGCTAATTGAACAGTTTGTTAAAGAGCAGCGTGATTGGGAAAAAGTTGCTCGTGAAGAACTACTTACTTCGACATCTCATTTACAATATTTATTTCCAATTCAATCTTTCGAAGAGATCAATCGAATCCTCGATAATTTCCAGAATAAAGCTACTGAACTTTCGAAAATTCCTATGTATTCATTGAATAACGCAGAAGTACTTGATAGGTTTGTAGAGTCTGTTGAAAGATTTGTTGCGTTCCGAAAAAACAGCAGGCTTCAGTTTGTTAACAATTTAAAAGGAACACTTAAGATTATCCATGAAAACCAAAGAGGTATGGTTGAATTATTTACAAAACAAGTTAAAAATGTCCTTTTTCCATTTAATATGTATATAGAACGATCAGAAAAAATGACAAATTCATAAAAACCAATATATTCGTATCACTTAAAGAGAAAGGTAGGCGAGGGAAATGTCTGATAACAAAACTTATGATCCGTACGAAGCCTTTAAAAATTATAGTGTCCAATGGGAGAAACAACTGAATGATATGTTTTATCTATGGACAAATAATCCAGAGTTTGTTCGATTTACAAAAATGAATTCGGATGCAAATGCAAATTTTCTTGAATTCATTCGTAAAAATCAGGAATTCTTTGCGAACCAACTTAATATTCCAACCAAAAATGATTTAGCCAATGTTTCTAAAATTGCGATTCAAACGGAAGAAAAGTTAGATCTATTAGAAGAGCAAATTTGGAGCTTGTCCGATTCGTTTGCTGAAACGAATAAAGAGATTGAAAGTATAGTAGACGTGTCAAGAGAAGTGATCAAAGTAACAAAGCAATTAAAAACAGAATTAACGAAAACGAAAAAAGAACTTGTAAGCACAAAGAAATTAAATGAAGAGCTTCAAGAAGTAAAAGAAGAATTAGCGTCTTTAAATGGATTAAAAGAAGAGCTTGCCTCTCTTAAAGATCTAATGGGTACGACGAAAGAAACGGTTTTGGTTGGTGAAGGTGATAAATAATAACGGTAATTGAATGGGGGAATGTTTGTGTCCACGAAAGAGAAAGAAAAGTATTCTATTCCTTTTCAAAGTCTAGACCCAAAAAAAGAGTGGGAGAGATGGGGGAGCTTTTTCAATATTATGAGTGGAAAAAATGCTGAACCAGAGGTGGATCATACACCAAGGCATGCGGTTTGGAAAAAAAATAAAGCCACTTTATGGTATTATCCTGCTCCAGAAAAAAAGTATGATGTTCCGTTATTTATCGTATATTCCTTAATAAACAAGCCTTTTATTTTAGATTTAAATCCAGGTTCAGGTTCGATTGGAGCGCTTATAAACCGTGGTTATGATGTCTTTTTGTTAGATTGGGGTATCGCAGGCTACGAGGATAGCCAAATCGGTTTGGATGATTATGTTATAGAATACATACAGAAAGGTGTAAAGCGTGCGTTACGCCATTCGGGTGCTGAAGAAGTTTCAATCATTGGTTATTGTTTAGGAGGGACGTTAGCTGCAATGTATGCTGCTATTGCTGAAGAACCAATCAAAAACTTGATTGTAGCAACAGCGCCGATTGATTACAGTATTTCGTCCTCTCCAACCAAATGGGATGAAGGACTAAAAAATGGGGACCTAGATATTGAACGAATGATAGATGTTTATGGAAATATGCCACCTTATTTTGTTCAATCGATGATGAGATCGATTACAGCACCTGTTAACTTCACTCCATATGTTATGCTACTGTCCCGTGCAGGTGATGAAAAGTACGTGGAAAAATGGAGTCGTTTTAATAAGTGGATGACAGAACATGTACCATTTACAGGTAAAGCATTTAAACAATTAGTTTTTGATTTGGGTAGAGATAATAAATTAGTTAAAGGCGAACTAATGATAAGGGATAAGAAAGTAGAGTTATCCAATATTAAAGCAAACCTGTATGTTATTAATTCAAAATTTGACCAATTGATCCTCGAAGAACAAAGCTTACCTATTTTAGATCTAGTTTCAAGTGAAGATAAAACGTACAAGCTCGTGGATTCAGGTCACGTTTCATTAGCTGTAACAGGAAAGTTGGCTGTTCTGCTAGACGAATGGTTAGAGAGTCGTTCACAAGTTGTTCAATCAGATAGTTAGTACTATTTAGGACAATACCAAAATAATATAATAATATAGGAGGGCGAAGTCGCCCCATGTAAATTTCAAAGAATAAGAAATTTCGAGGATGTCTAGCTGCAGGTGTCATCGGCTCGAGGTCGCTTCGGTCCATCAAACGTGTCTAAAAGTCAAGACACTAATTGCTGGCCCTCCAGCGTTTGTCGCCGATAAGCAGACACCTTCCGCTTTTCTTGTCTAGCTGCAGCGCCCAGCGTCTAGTGGACTTCGCTCTCCTCCTTACGATAAGTTAACATCAGATCGCTTACGCTCTCTGTGTTGCCTTTATCTCATACGGAGGGCTCCAGTCCATACGCCGCTGAACGGGCGCTTGCGCTTTTCTTATAAAATTTTACATTGCTTTTTCTAGCTTATTTTTATTTAAGAAGGCTCGGAGGACCTTATTAAATTGTTCTGGGGCTTCTAGTTTGGCTATATGCCCTACCCTTCTAAAAATAAATAAGTCTGAATTGGGAATTCGTTTATGCATGAGAATCTGCGCCCATAAAGGAACAATTGCATCATATTGACAGCCGATGATTAACGTCGGTACTTTAATTTCGGAAAGTAATTTTCGGTAATCGACTTTGAGGCAAGCTTCAACTGATTTCAGGTAAGCTGTAGGCTTTGGCCTATGATAATTAGAGAAATGTTCAAACATATTTGAATTCCAGGAATAAAAACACGAACGAGCTGAGATTTGTTTTTGTAGAGCTATAGGTAATTTCTGCATTCGGTATTTTCGAATGTTCATGATGGATTTCCCTAGGTGATCAGGGACATAGTGCAAAGTACTAGCAAGGATTAAAGATCGACAACGATCAGGTGCTTGCCGATATAATTCTTGTGCCACAATACCACCCATAGACAAACCACAGATGTGAGCGCTTTCGATTTTTAGGAAATCAAGTAAAAGAAGAATATCCTTAGCAAAATTTTCTATGGAAATGCCTTCAGTTGTTTCACTTTCGCCATGACCACGTAAATCGGGGATGACCAATTCATATTCATTAGCTAGTTCATGTTGATAAAACCAACCTTCTTTTATTTCACCTAACCCATGGATCAGTACGAGGGGCTCACCTGTTCCAAGATGTTGATAATACATGGTGATGTCACCAATTTTTGTTTTATACATAGTAGGAATCCTCCTAAACAAATAAGTGGTTGTTCTCTCTAATGATCCAACTCACTATTAGTTAACCGAAATTTCAAAAAAGTTTTTTGTATTTCATGTATATGCATACTTGACTGATTATGCACCCTATGTGTAAAATACACTTATAAGAAATTGTTACCGAGGTGTTAGATATGGCAAATGAAAATAAAGATACTTCCATAAGTCCTTCAAAGAATTTTGTGTTGCCATTTATTTTATTAATTTTAAGTAGAATGTCCCTTCATGGTTATGAGTTAAATCAAAAGTTACAATCTTTTGGTTTTCACACTGTGGACCAGGGAAATTTGTATCGATTGTTACGTAAGCTAGAAAAAGAAAACCTTGTTAAATCCGAATGGGATACCACAGGAACTGGACCAGCTAAACGACTTTATTCGATTACGGATGTAGGTAAAAACTTTTTACAAGGCTATGCTAAAAAGCTGGAGCTTTATCAATCCATGCTTGATCAATTTTTTAATATGTATTCGAGTTTTCTTGATCTCTACATCCCTTCTTTTAAAAAGGAGGATAAGATAGAGCAAAATAAAGATCAAAAGAGGAGGAACCAAGATGAGCCAAAAAGCGAAGCAGAAGAATGATGTGAATGTAACAGAAACATTTGTAGAAACGTTCTGGGATCAATTAGAGGAATCCTTGTCCCGTTTAAGTAAGGAAAATGATGAAAGATCAGAGGCTTACTTAAATGCAATTAAACAAATGAATAAATTTAATGGAGATTATCGTAATACGATTAGAGGGCTTTATGAAGAATCTAAAAGTACTAATGAAGAGCTATTAAAAGGGTTTTCCTCAAGTATTTCAGAAAGGCTTGAAAAAGAACCATCCCAGAATTCTCAAGAATTTGTCCAGCAATGGCGAGATCTTGCATCTAGATTTGAAGAAATGGCTCTAACACCAGTTAATCAAACGTTTAATATGATTGAACGTATCGAAAAGCGAGTGGAACAAAACACCGAAGAATACATTAAGTATAGTCGTAATCGTCGTGCAGCATGGACTTCTGTTACAAATGAATATATCAAAATATTAAGAGAGCAAAATAAAGCATTTGCAGGACGTATGGAGGAGAGTTTCCGTACATTAGTACAAACAGGAACGAATTAATTTTTTCTACATTTGAAAACAACTTTTTGTATAATTAAATGATGATTACGCTTAGGATCATACACCGAACAAGTATTAATTTAAAACCTTGCTTAATAAAGGGGGATAGCTTAGCGCTGTTCCCTTTTATTTTTTTCTACTTTGGAAAGAATAAAGACGAATAAATCAATACTTTAGGAGAAAAATATGAAAATGTTGTGCATTGATGGCGGGGGTATTCGTGGTGTGTTTGCTCTTGCCATATTAAAAGCATTAGAAGAGGAATGTGATTGTCAGATTGGTGACCTGTTTGATTGTATTGCTGGGACCAGTACAGGGGCGGTCATTGCTGCATCTATTTCTATAAAAAAGGATATGAAGGAAGTCCTTAAAAATTATGAGACATATGGAAAAAAAATCTTTGTTCGTCAGACAAAGGTTGGTTTATTTAAAAGTGTATATAGCGATCACTATTTAAGACATTTTCTTCAAGAGGCTTTTGGAGATTTGACATTGGCAGATATTGAAAAGCCGCTGCTTATTCCAGCAGTCGATTTAACCCATGGTAAACCATTTGTTCATCGTTCTAACTTTGGCCATCCTGAAAATGATGATCTCTCTGTTAAGCTTTGGGATGCCGTCCTTTCTTCATGCTCAGCACCCGTTTATTTTCCTCCTAATCAAGTGAAAAATAAGTACTTATCGATCGATGGCGGGTTATGGGCGAATAACCCATCTTTAGTTTGCGTTACAGAAGCTATGGAATTTTTCAATCGATCATTAAAAGAAATTAATATTTTGTCGCTTGGTACAGGGCAGCAAAATATTGATTTTACAGTTGATGATAATATGGATTGGGGTGTAAAAAAATGGTTGCCATTTCAATTTCCATCGATGAAAGTAACACCTAAATTACTAGATTTAGCCCTTCATTTATCGTCAGAGTCAGTTTCCTACCACTGTCAACATCTTCTTGGCGAGAACTATTTACGATTAAATGAGCAATTAGGCAAAGAAATGCCGTTTGATGAAACAAAGTATATAAATGAACTCATTCAATTAGGGAGTAAGGTGTTCAATGACAAAAAAGCAGAAGTGTTGGAGTTTTTCAATGCTTGAGAGTGGATAGAACGAAATTGAATAGTACAAATGATAAATAGAAACTGACACCATTTAACATGGTGCCAGGCACCTTTACTTCACTAAAGTGAAAATGATACCTGTTTTTTCTAACATAAAGTTAGCGGATGTGTTAGAAAATAGTGTTGAAGGAGGGATGAAGATGCCACATAAAAAACATAGGGGTCAACCATTAGACCTGGCATTAAGTGAAAATGAAGTTAGTCAAGAATTTGCAGAGGAGCTAGCGGACGGTGGTGAAAGAAATATCGCTGTGGAAAAGCAAAAAAATAGAAATATAAATAAGTCATTAAAAAAGGCAAACGGTGGAACGAAAAGAACAGATTAGAAATATTGAATTATTGCTTTAAAATATTATAAGTGTCAAACCACCAGTCATTTTCCTGTGGAAAGCAGAAAAAAGGCTGGTTTTGTTATTTTTATTTGTTAATAAATAAATACAGAAGCAATATAAGCTTCTAATCTTTTTAACATAGTTTAGAAGAGAACGGATTAACACCTATAAGAGGAAAAATGCTTGTAACCGGTGTTACTGGAGAAGTAGGGAGTCTTGTCGTTGCAAGATTATAGAAACGAGGTTATGATGTAGTTGCAAGAAAATGCAAGGAAGCGGAGCACGATTTTTTACATACTCTTGGCGCTAATGAAGTAATCTCACGTGAAGATGTTGTACCCGAGAAAAATCGCTCGTGTGATAAGCAATTTTGGGCTAGGGCTGTTGGATCCTGTAGGCGGTAAGACATTAGCAGCTCACCTATAAGAAAAGGGTTCATAACAAGAAGATGAACCCTTTTCGTTTTACACAACTAAACCGTTATAAGTATTTTTTTATTTAGTTTAAGTAAGACATGTTTTGGTCTATTTTTAACTGAGAACGGGATAGGATTTATTTCATTTTCTAGAAAGGAATACTTAAGCTGAATACCTTGACGGCTAACGGTTTCTTTTAATAAACTTTCAAGGTATCGATCAATATAAATATCCGACTCAATGATTTTTATTAATAGTGTTTCCTTATCTACTTTTGAAATTCGACTAATTTGTTCTTTAAATGTTTGTAAAAAGCGGCTAAAGCACCTCAGTTTATCAAAAGTTAACCGTTTGGGGTGATCATCCTGAAGGACGGCTAAGTGATATAATTTTTCTTTCAGATCAGGGTCTAAATCAAGTGTTTCAATTTTATTCAGGATAAGAAGGCGTTTTGAATAATCTAATCTACGAAACTTCAGAGGAATGTTGGGGTGAAATAGGTAATTCAACACTTCACGACATGGGTAACCTGTTTCTTTTGCGATTACTTCAAGTGGAATATGCTTTCTAAGTTGTACAAATAGTACGTGTTTATCTAATGGATCAAGTCGGGAGTATTGAAGTAAGTATCGTAAAATAATTAACAGTCGTTCTTTTCTACTTATTGATGTATTAATGGTTATACAAGGCAGAAGAACATTTTCTGCAGTTTCACTAAAAGTCTCTTTAAAAGCAAAATAATCTTGATAGCTACCTATAAGTAAATATTTTCCGTTTGGTTGCTTTTCAACAAACAGCGGAATAAATAGTACCGATTTAAAATTCATATTTTGTTTAATGGTGTTTACCTCACTCTTACACTTTTTTATTTCAAAAGCAGGAGTTATCTTTGAAAGTGGAATTTTCATCATTTCCATACACTTCACCCCTTAAGAAGAGAGTATGAAGCGTAATTTTTGTCTTATTCCTCTTCTTTTAGGGATTTAAAAATAACGAGTGGTTCGTATGATGAAGAAATTACTACTTTGTTTGCTTAATTAAGAATAAAGTTCGTAAAAGGTTGTGCTCATCGTGAAAAAATATCAAGTTTGGATTATGTTAATTTTAGCAACTTTGTTTTGGGCCGGAAATTTTGTTTTTGGAAGTTTCGTAGTAACTGAAATCGATCCAGTTTGGATGACATTTTCTAGATGGTTTTTTGCATTATTCTTATTGTTTCCGATTGCTCACTTCCTAGAAAAGCCGAATTGGAAACTAATTAAAAAGGATTGGCCTTACTTAATTTTGGTCGGAGTTCTTGGAATTATCGGTTACAACTTGATTCTATATTCCGCATTAGAATACACGACTTCTATAAACGCTTCGTTAGTTGCAGCTATGAACCCAGGCGTCATTGTGGTCGCTTCTGTTATATTATTAAAAGAAAAATTATCGAAAGCACAGATTCTAGGATTTTGCATTTCTTTAGCTGGAGCAATCATTATTTTAACGCAAGGCGAGTTTAGTCGTATTTTTCAATTTGACTTTAATAAAGGCGACCTTTTGATGGTTGGTGCAATTGTTGTCTGGACTTTTTATTCAATTATTGGAAAACGTCTAACGTTACCACCGATCACTGCTACAGCAGTATCAACGTTATTTGCGATACTACTTCTAGCTCCATTTGTTTTATCACAAGGATTAACTTTTTATTCAGATTTGAGTCCGCTTGCACTTACTGGTATTGTTTATTTCGTTATTTTTCCATCGGTTTGCTCATTTATTTTTTGGAATGTGGCTGTTCGTGAAATTGGTGCTAGTCAGTCTGGCATTTTTTTAAACCTGATCCCTGTTTTCACAGCGATTATCAGTGTGTTATTAGGTAACATGATCACACTTGTCCAAATATTAGGTGGACTATTCGTTTTTATTGGTGTTTATTTGACGACAGGATTAATGGATCAAAAATTATCCTCTCGTTGGAAAAAAGCTGCTTTACGAAAGTCCAGTTAAGTTGAAATAATGACTAAAGGAAAATAATAGGATTCGATCCTCCTTTTTAGAGCCTGACTCTCCTTTTCAATTAGGGATCTTAATTGTATATAGCCATCTAATCGAAAAATGGATATCATAACCCCTTACTTTTTATCCTTTTTAAAGAATGTAAGGGAGACTCTTCACAAAATTGAAAGATTTATACACCAAAGTATTGCTTATTCTTTGTTATACTTAAAGGTGATTTAAATGCTGACAGCTCGGAAAGGGGCAACGAGATGAATATTTTCTTAACAGGAGGTACTGGTTTTCTAGGTACTCAACTGATATTACAATTAATAGAGTCAAAACATAAAGTATTTGTGTTGGCTCGTTCAAAAAAGAAGAGTCATGTTTTATTAGATAAAATTCCTCTACATCAACAATCTCAAATTGAAATTATTGAGGGTGACCTTTCCAATTCTGAACTATCGATTTCTAAAGATGATCAAATTAGATTAGAAAATAATATTGATGTATTTTATCATATTGCTGCTCTTTTATCGTTCGATATGAAAAAAAAAGAAGAGTTAAATAAAATTAACTATCATGGTACTCAAAACACATTAGAGTTCGCAAAAAATATCGGTGTTAAATCTTATTATTATGTTAGTACAGCTTATACTTTAGGAAAGAAAGTTCAAGCGAGTGAAACTTTACATGATCTTAACGGAGAATTTAATAATGCATACGAAGAAACGAAATGTAAGGCGGAGCATTTAGTGATGAATTTCAGCAAGACGATGAAGATTTCTATTTTTAGACCAGCGATTATCGTAGGCGATTCTAAAACAGGTAAAACAGAATCAATGTTTGGCTTGTATGGATTTTTAAAAGGGCTTGAAATTTTTAAAAAGAGAATTTCTAGAGTTAGTGATTATAAAGAAAAGATGTTTAATATAATTGGAAATCCTTTAGGCACGCAAAATTTTGTGCCTATTGATTTCGTTTGTCGAGTTCTTATCGCTGGATTAGAAAATGCTCAACACGAAAAAATCTATCACATTACTAATCCTAATCCACCAGTAAATAATACGGGATTAAAAGTCATCCAGAAATTACTGGATTTACCTCCTATCCAATTTAGTCGAAAAGAAACTGTGACATTAACAAAAGAAGAAGCAGTTTTAAACGAGTTTATCTCAAGTTTTTCGGTATATTTTAATCGAGATATTGAATTTGATATCTCTAACACGAAGGAACTCCTGAAAGCAACAAATAATAGAGTGTTAATGATGGATGATGACATGTTTAAGACAATTATTCTGGGCTATAAAAAAGAAAAAGAACCAGTGTTATCTTAAAAAGGAAGCTTATAGTAAAGAAAGTAAGTTAAGATTATACCAAATTTGGAGAGCTGACTCATATTTCTGGAGTCAGCTCCTTTTATTTATATCATAATTCAATTAAAATAACAGAAAATTTTACAAAATTAACCTAATATTTATCTTTTCATAATATATTAAAAACTTTTCGGTAGAACTATAGAAATAGTACTAATAGCTTAGTTGTGATCATTTTAGAACCACAATATGACATTTACTCATACATTGATCCTTCTTTTCGAAAATCTTTTACACATTCCTACATGAATTTACATATAAGATAAGGCAATAGAAGCTGTTTGATCTTAATAGAATATTGTTAAAATGGTCAAATAGTAAAGAATATAAAAAGTTGGTGGAAAGTATGTTTTCAAATTTTGAATTAGGTATTGATTTAGGAACAGCTAATACTCTTGTATATAGTAGAGATAAAGGAATAATAATGAACGACCCGTCCGTAGTTGCAATAAATAAACAAACACAGGAAGTTGTAGCTGTAGGAATGGACGCTAAACAAATGGTCGGTAAGACTCCTGAGAATATTAGAGTGGTTAGTCCGCTAAAAAATGGTGTCATTGCTGATTTTGATGTAACTGCTATGCTGCTTAAGCATGTGATGAATGTTTCAGCTAAAAAACTGGGATTGTCGTTTAGAAAACCGAGCGTCATCATTTGTGCCCCGTCTGGATCTACTTCGGTAGAACAACGAGCGATCATAGACGCCGTTAGAAGCTGCGGTGCAAAGCAGGTAGAACTGATTGAGGGACCTGTTGCAGCAGCGATTGGCGCCGGTTTACCAGTGGATGAACCGATTGCGAATGTTGTTGTAGATATTGGCGGAGGAACTACTGAAGTAGCGATTATTTCTTTTGGTGGCGTTGTAACCTGTCATTCTATTCGGATTGGCGGACATAAATTCGATGAAGACATCATTCAATATATCCGTAAAAAGTATAATCTCCTAATTGGTGAAAGAACAGCAGAACAAATAAAAATGGATATCGGCTATGCTCCTTGCGAACATGAAAAGGAGTCGATTGAAATTAGAGGTAGAGACCTTGTTACAGGTTTACCTCAAAATATTACGATTCATTCGACAGAAATTCAATATTCTATAAAGGAGGATCTGCTTCACATTTTAGAAGCAATACGAGCCACTTTAGAAGAATGTCCACCAGAGTTAAGTGGAGATATCGTTGAACGGGGCGTGATTTTGACTGGTGGTGGTGCTTTATTAAATGGGATCGAGAACTGGTTGAGTGAAGAGATCTTCGTTCCTGTAATGATTGCACCAAGTCCATTAGAATCGGTTGCTATCGGAACTGGTAAATCTCTTAAAATGTTATCAAAATTTAAAAAACGAGTTGTCTAATCGATAGTTATTATTGTTGAAAAGCGCCTTTTTGCCATTAGAGCTAAAGGCGCTTTTCTATTAGGAATTTCATTTTAGTTTTAGAAGTATAAACCTATTGTGAGTGGCTATTCTAGTCATACAAAGGTAATATTTCTACTCACAAAAATATAGTATTGATTAAGTCATTAGGCCAGTTGAAAGAAGGAATGATCGTGTATACATCCAATCATGTTGATGTTGTAATTATCGGAGCTGGCTTGTCAGGATTAGCTGCAGCTCATGAACTAAAAAAAGCAGATTTATCATTCGGTGTATTGGAAGCACGTGAACGCTCTGGAGGTCGACTATTTAGTTTAACTGAAGTAGGTTTCGGACTTGATTTAGGGGCACAATGGGTAAGTTCTTCTCATCTGAGAGTTATACAATTAATTGATGAATATGGCTTGAAGTTAATTTCAACATATCAAAAGGGAAAAACGATATACGAACAAAGTGGTAGTATAAAAAAAGTTCATGGTTCTTTTCCCCAAATGTCGAGGTTGGCAATTATTGACCTTTTTAAAATGAAACGAAATATCAATCATATAATTAAACAACTTCCTGAAAAACCGTGGAAATCAGATTTAGGACAGAGCCTTGATAAAATTACGATGCAAAATTTTGTTGATAAACATATGTTTTCTGATGAGGGGAAAAAGGTTTTTGCTTTATTAGCTGAAGAAGAAATGAATGAGAAATTACATAATGTATCTGCACTCGATGTCCTTTGGTTTATAAAATCAGCAGGTAATGTGAATAAATTATTGGCAGCTGAACAATTTTGGATCGAACCTGGCGCAACAGCGTTGGTTAAGCGAATGATTGAGCATTTACAAGGGAGGGTTTTTTTCGGAAAACCGGTAAGCAAAATTGAGTATGGTAGTGAAAATGTGGTTATTAGCTCAAATGGTGAAAGATGGGAAGCGACAAAAGTGATTATTACTGCCCCACCGAATATCGTTCGGCACATTACGTTTGATCCAAGGCTGCCAAAGGATCGGGAGGAGCTACAATCATTAGCAACTTTTCCATTTGTGATTAAAATGGTCTTAATTTATGATCGGCCATTTTGGCGCGAGGAAGAATTGAATGGCTCGTTATATTCAGACAAAGGGCCAATTAGTTTTACGATGGATAGTACACCAGAAGACGAGATTTTCGGAGTGCTAACGGTATTAATAGGTGGAGAAAATGCAAAAATCTTTAGTAAGATGGGTAAGGATTATAGAAAACAAGAAACGTTAAAGTCATTAGTCCGCTTTTATGGTAAGAAGGCTGCTACCCCTATCCGTTTTTTGGAAAAAGATTGGTCAGAAGAAAAATGGACAGGTGGTGGTTATGGTAGTCACTTTCCACCAGGAGTTCTAACGAAATACGGCTCAGCACTAAGCGAACCGATTGGTCCAATTCATTGGGCAGGAACAGAAACTGCTAATGAATGGCGTATATATATGGAAGGAGCAATTCAATCAGGACAAAGGGCAGCAGAGGAAGTAATTAAGAGTATTAAAATGAAGTAGTTGCCATCGCAGGGTGACTTATAAGTGTTTACGCTCCTCAGATTTATCGAAATTTGGTTTAAGAGTGTCTAACACCTGTCTCTTAGTTACCCTCTTTTTAAATTATCCTCTTCAAAGCTCTTCATATTGTTGTTTTTTTAATTGACCTCCGCACTGACTTCGCTTTTAATTTGGCTTTGATCTGTACTTTTTACTTTAAATGTTAAAAATAAACCAATCAATAAACAGAAGGAACAAAAGAGAAAGGCCGCTTTAAAACCACCCCAATCATCGATTAGCCAACCAGCAATAGTAGGACCAATAAATTGACCGATTGCAAAGTATAAAGTGACATAACTAAAAGCTAGTGGCATGTCAGCTGGTTTTACTTGATCCATACTTGCAGCTTGAACTAATGTAAATAAACCGATTAAAGTACAGCTTAAAACGACAATATGAATGATGAAACCTACAATTGTTGGGTATAAAATTGGCAAAAGCATTGAAGTTAAGGTAAGGCCCATTGTTAAAATTAATGATTTTCTCCTTCCTAAGTTATCTGAAATTATCCCCCAAATAGGACCACTAAAAATGGACAAAATACCATTTAGAGCGATTAACTGTCCCGCTAATGTAGCGTCGATTCCGTATTCGATCATAAAACTCATAATAAACAACATTTGGATAATGTAGGCGATCCCAATAATACCGTAAATCAATCCGACATTAATGACTGTACGATTTTTATAAATATCTCTAGGTCGGGTATGTTGTTGATTTTGATCAAAGGTTGCGGTAAAAGGTGGGTTTTTAATGAATAGTATTGTTAAGACAACTACGATAAAACTAAAGATAGCAAACAACCCCCAAGACATTCTCCAACCGAGAACAGGATAAATGCTATTTAAGTAAGGAACAATGATACCAGTCAATAGCATTCCAACACCAACGCCACTTGCTGTCAGTCCGATGACGAATCCTTTATGTTGTGGGAACCAAGCAACGAGCAAAGAAATTAACGGAGTGTACGTAAATGCTGTACCTATCCCTAATAAGAGCATAAAAATTATGATCACTCCATAAAAAGAACTGAATGAAAGTCCAAGAAAACCGATTGTAACTATAGAGATACCAAGTAAAATCGTTTTTTTACCACCCCATTTAGCAGCAAGTATTCCAGCATACATGACCATACTTACATAACCTAATGAAGTGATGGTACCGAGCAGCCCAGCTTCTTTGTATGTAATATTTAAACCACCTCTCATAAAAGGGAGTACAACTCCATAGGAAAGTCTTGCGAAAGCTAGTACGACTATCGTTGTTAACATTCCTATCGCCCCATACATCCATATTCTCTTATTTTTATTTATTTGCATAAAGAACTTCCTTTCTGATTAAGTTAAATAATTTTCTTTGTACACTCTATATAAATATTGAGTTAGTTTTTAATTAGTAGGTTAATATTCTGATAATTAATTTTACATTGTTTTTGTCAAAAATGAAAATAATTTACTCTTATGAATTCAGAACACTTTGTGCAAATAGGTTGAAAGATTTCTAAAAGAGGAGTAAGGTATATTAATGTTATGAATGTAGGGAGACGAAATATTAGTTTGTTCATTAAAACAAAGGGGAAATCATATGTGTAGATGGATCAATGATAATTTATATTGGATGTACTCCTCAATCTTGTTCCTGTTTATTATAAATACTTTTATTGAAAATATTGTAGTAACTTATATTGTTGGCATTTTAGCAATACCAATGTTAGGCATTTCTTTTCTGGGAGCAACTAGGTTGTTTCGCATTATGGGTACTATTTTTTTAGGGATTGGGGTAGTGTTATATATTTATTCAGGACTACCAATCTACCAAATCCCACTTTATACAACTTCAACAATGCCATTATTAGCTTTTTTGACCGTACTTCCATGGATGCATAATGTTGTGCGATCGGGCCGTTTTGATCGCAGAATTAATGAAATAATGAAAGCTAATGTAGCTGATCTAGGGAAGCTGTATGTGAGAAGTTCATTTACGACATACATTTTATGTACGTTTATCAATTTATCTGCCCTTCCATTAACACAAGATGTTCTTAAACATAACATGGAAAAAATGAAGAAGAACATTTCTGATTCCTTTATTAGTCGAACAACCTTAAGAGCATTTGCTCTTGCATTAGCTTGGAGTCCGATGGAAATCATGGTTGCCATTACGGTCGATGCGACGGGGATAAGCTACCTATCATACTTACCTTGGTTGTTTTTGTGTTCGATGATTATCTTCACTTTAGATAGTCTTTGGAGTCAAAAGAGATTTCAATCAATACCATACCAACCCTTAGGAAACGAATTGGTTAAGAAGCTTCAACCAAAAAAAATTATTTTTCAAATTGTTCAATTAATAATCGCGCTGACAACTTTTTTAGTCATAGTTGTAGCAGTTGGAAATTACTTCATGCTAAACTTTATCTTATCTGTTACATTAGTTATTTTACCCTTTTCGATTGGGTGGGCTATTATATTGAAAAGATGGCATAGCTTCTGTTCTATTGGTTGGAAAACTTGGAAAGTAAGAACGAATAACATGCAAAATTTTGTCGTTCTTTTTTTATCTTTAGCGTTCTTTTCAAGTAGTTTGAATGAAACTCCATTTCTTCAAGCGATTCAACAGCCATTTTTAGGGGCATCCGATCAGCCGGTAATTATATTATTTCTCATTCAAATGACATATCTCGCCATGAGTATGATCGGTGTTCATCCAATAGCTACGATTGGTGTATTAATCGAAGTGTTACCACCATTGTATACGATCGTAAACCCAGTAAGTATTGGCTTGGTGCTTATTACCGGAGCGTTAGCGACGGCGACAGTCGGGACCTACGGGGTTACCGTAACTATGACATCAATGAATACACATCAAAACCCATACCGGATTACCGTTCGCAATATGCCCTTTGCACTTTTTTACGGAGCAATTGGTGTCTTGGTTGGCTTTTTATTACTGTAAAAGCTTTCTCAGTTTGATAAGTAATTCCAATACCGTGGATAAAAGGTAAAATAGATTGTAAAAAAGTATTGAAAATCACAACAGAAAAAGCAAAAGAAATCACAATACATTTAGCTTATAAAACGCTTGGATTTGAAGTGACCCCAAAAAGTTAGACAGATAATTTTATTAAGCTGCTTGTTGGGCAAGTGTTCGGTATTGTATCGGACTCTTGCCTTTTAATTTTGACTTTATACGTTTGTTATTATAATAAAACATGTATTCCTCAAGTTCTTGTTTAAAATGTTCAATGCTTTCAAATTCATTTAGATAAAGAAATTCAGACTTCATAATTCCAAAGAAATTCTCTATAACGGCGTTGTCATAACAGTTTCCTTTACGTGACATGCTTTGTGTTATTCCATGTTCTTTTAAGGCATGACGATACTGTTTCATTTGGTAAT
>NZ_JAFLJM010000001.1 GCF_017745675.1 Alkalihalobacillus sp. BA299 | reverse complement strand
AAAGGTCATATCCTAGTTTTCCTGCTTGATATTCTTTAACTAGCATTAACTTAAATTGTTCACTATATTTAGCCATTAAAAACACCCCAAAAGTTAGATTTCACTCTAACTTTTGGGGTGCAGTACAATAATAGGCTTTTCTATACACAAAGATTTTTGTTGGAAATAAGGAAAAGGATATCTTCTCCACAATAATAATTTTTACACTTAACGGAGTCATGGTGAAAAGACATCACTTCTCCTTCTACAGTATTAGCCCCACCTACGCATAATACCATGATAGCCCCAGTTGCTATCCTACCTAATTCTAATATAAATGAAAACGCTTACAATGTCAATTTAAATTTTACTACGGAAACTCTTTAGTAATTGATCTGTATTTTCTGAATCATTACGTAACTTAGCCTTTGAACTACTCTAAAGATCTGAAGAATCGTCGTAGTCGTAACGAAATCCATCATTCTGTGCATTAGGTTGTTTAGTTGTTTCCTGCTTCGATGATTGGTTTTCACGAGGTTTCGTTCCTTCATTTGCTAATCGGTTAGATGGTTTTCTAGAAGTACTCATTTTCCTGCCCCCTTCTTCAATATATAATTTATAGTGATAGCATTTGCAGTCGATGCTTGATTTATTCGGTAAGGGATTTACTATTAATTAGTGTAGCTACATGTAAAAATTATTAGAACAATAAAAATGAGGCTACAAGTCAAATATCACACTTGTAACCTCTTCAAGTATTGATTAAATTTGATTTTAGAATAAATGTCTTAGTGAGCCTTTATGCAGCCAATTTCTCATCTGCATCAATTTTAAAATTTGCTTCTTCACGATTTAGCTTAACCTTATAAGCAAACAATCCAAGAATTACTATTGTACCAATCGCTCCTGCTACATAAGACGTTGACATCGGTAATCCAAATCCAATCGGTGCATAAAAGATGAATGTGAGAGCTACCATTGTCATGAATGCCGCTGGGATAGTAGCAACCCAGTGTATTTTGTATTGGACAGCTAAATACATAGCTCCTACAAATAGAGCGATTGCACTAATAGCCGCATTCGTAACACCGAAGTATCTCCATAATAATGTGAAATCCATATTAGTTAGTACAAATGAAACTAAAAATAAAGGGATAGCAATCCATAAGCGACTTAAGATTTTCATTTGTGGTAGATTAATATACTCAGCGATTATCATTCGAGCGGAACGGAACGCTGTGTCACCAGATGTAATTGGTAATACGATAACACCTAAAACAGCTAATGTACCGCCAATAGCACCTAATAATGTAAATGCAACTTCACTTACAACAAGACCAGCCCCACCAGTAGCAATTAGTTCATTTAAATCTGTTCCGTAGAAAAGACTCATGGCCGCAGCTGCCCAAATCATCGCGATGATCCCTTCGACAATCATCATTCCATAAAATACTTTCCGCCCATTTCTTTCATTTTGTAATGTCCTAGAAATAATTGGTGATTGTGTTGCATGGAAGCCAGAAATCGCACCACATGCGATCGTAATCATTAATAATGGAAAAATTGCAGTTCCTGCCGGATGCATGTTTTGTAATGTTAATTCAGGAATTGGTGCCCCTGTTACAACAAGCATACCACCTACACCGATCGCACTAATTAATAAAAGTGCTCCTAAGACTGGATAAATTCTTCCAATAATTTTATCAACTGGTAATAACGTCGCAACAATGTAATAAACAAAAATAGCACCTGTAATAATACCTAACGCAATTACACCGTCCATTAAGTTAAATAAAAGGCCAGCAGGTGCAGTTACGAATACGGTTCCAACAAGAAGTAAAAGTAGAACAGCCACTGCATTAACAATGTGCTTCATGCTATTACCTAAAAATTTACCTGCTAATTGAGGCAAGTGAGCCCCTTTATTCCGAATGGAAATCATCCCTGTTAAATAATCATGAACAGCTCCTGCAAAAATACTACCTATTACGATCCAAATAAAGGCGACTGGACCATAAAGTGCACCCATGATTGGACCAAAGATAGGACCCACACCAGCGATGTTTAATAGTTGGATTAATGAGTTTCGGTTTGTGCCCATTGGAATGTAGTCAACGCCATCTTTCATACTATAAGCTGGCGTCTGTCTTGCTTCTTTGACACCAAAAATCTTTTCTATTAATTTACCGTACGTGAAATAACCTATAATTAAAATTGCAATAGCAAATAAAAATGTGATCATTAGTGATCCCCCTCCTGCTTTGAATGCGTTTTCATCATGCTATTATTCTAGCATTGCTATTCATAATTGTGACAAGTTTATGTCTAACATGTCAAAAGCGGACACTAACATGCATTATTTTTTGATTAAATTGTACAACTTATAGTTCTAAATGCGCTCTTAATGATTTTACATAATTTCTACTAACCGGTATTTCATCTTTTTTTCCAACCACTTTTAATTGATATGCCCCATTAAACCATGGAATGAGTTGTTCTACTTTATCAAGGTTTACTAGATAGCTCTTATGTGTTCGAAAAAACGGGTAACCTTTTAATTTTTCTTCTAACTCTTTTATCGGAGCCTTTAAGCTAAATTTACGGTCTTTTGTACAAATGATCGTTTCCCGTTCTTCTCGATATAAATAACTGATTTCAGACGGTGATAAATATACAATACGTCCTTCGTCCTCAACGGCTAATTTGGCGATTGGACTCGTTTGTTCATTTTTTTCATTGAAACTTAATCGATCCTTCACGCGTTTCATTGTTTCTTGGAGTTGTTCTTCATCAAATGGCTTCAATAAGTAATCTAATGCCTCTACACGAAATGCTTTTGCTGCATAATTCGGATACGCTGTTGCAAATATGATAAGCGGGATCTTCTTCATGTTTTGAATTGTCTTGGCTAGATCTAATCCAGACATTTGCCGCATTTCAATATCAACAAAAATAACATCTGGATTTTTTGTCATGATCATTTCTAACCCTTTTTCTCCAGAATCAGCTTCAGCAACGATTTCAACATCACTATCGTTCTCTAAGAGAAATTTTAATTCATCACGACTAAAAGGTTCATCATCAATTATGATCGTCCTAATTTTATTGTTCATTCTTTACTTTCTCCTTACTTTTTCCAATTGTAAATGAAATACGAGACCCTTGATTGAATTCACTTTCTATCTTAAGAATCGCTTCTTCTCCGTACATCATTTGTAACCTGCGATTCACATTATAAAGACCAATTCCAGTCCCTGTCTCAGACGCTACCTTTTCTTGTCCTATTTCAAGTAATCGATCTTTCGGTATGCCAATGCCGTTATCCTTAATTGTAATTGTCACTTTTTGTCTAGCTTCTTTTATTTGTATTAAAATAACACAATCATCTGTCATTTGCTTAACGCCATGTTTAATCGCATTTTCTACGAGTGGCTGTAGTGTCATCGGTGGGATTTTATAGAATAATATGTTCTCATCAATATCATAATCAACCGTTAATTTATCGGAAAACCTAGCTTGTTCGATTTCTAAATACGCTTTTACGTGTTTTAATTCATCCTCTAATGTTGTTTCCGTTGCCGTTGTACCTGCTAAGTTTTGTCTGAAGTAATGAGAGAGTGAAATCAATAACTTCCTTGCTTTCATTGGGTCGGTGCGAATTAACGCAACAATCGTATTTAAAGCATTAAATAAAAAATGAGGGCTTACTTGCGCTTGTAGCGCCTTAATTTCTGCTTGCTTTGCCAGCTCTAAATGACGATCAACTTCTGATAGTTCAAGCTGGTGGCTTAATAAAGTAGAAAGTCCTTTACTTAGTTCTACAATCGTTGGGGAAATTTCTTTTTCTGATTTAAAGTAAAACTTTAATGTTCCGATCGTCTCCTCTTTAATTTTTAATGGAGCAATGACCGCTGCACCTAACACACAATTCTTATATTTACATTTGATTTCATCCGGATTAGCGATCACTAGCTCTCCGTGTTTTAATACACGTTTCGTTGCTTCTGTTTTTATTTCATCATTATTCACATGATGATCTTCACCAGCTCCAACAAATGCTAGCACCTTCTCCTTATCAGTTACTGAAACAGATGCTACTTTTATCTCTTTTAGTAGGATTTCACAAGTGGGTTGAGCCGTTTGCTTGGTTAAACCACTTCGTAAATATTTTAACGTTAAATCAGCAAGTTTTAGTGCTTTTTGAGCTTGGAGTGATCCCATTTTTACTTCTTCGTGGACGACATTACGAATAATTAAAATAAAAATTGCTGTTCCGATTCCATTAGCAATAATCATTGGTATACCAATACTTTCTACTAATCTAAAAGCTTGATCATATGGCCTAGCCATCAATAATATTAACCCCATTTGTACGGCCTCGGCTAACATTCCGACAACTAATGCCGTTTTAATAGACACAATGTCATTACTATCATTATTTTTTTTATAAAAATAAGCAGCAATTAGGCCTGAAATTATTGCAGACAAACCACATGCTAAACCAGTAAACCCTCCTAATAAGGAACGATGAACACCTGCAATTACCCCCGCTCCTAATCCAACCGTCCAGCCTCCAAGTAAGCCAGCAACTACTACTCCAATCACACGAGAGTTTGCAATAGCTTCACCCTCTCTAACTTCTAAAACAGTTCGACTAATCGATGCATCCTCTACATTGATCGTTAACCCTGTATATGTACCAATAATTCCAAATAAACCAAATATAACAATAACACTTATTTTATGAGCTTTTGATATTTCCTGCTTCTCGATTAAATTTCGAATAAATTTTAACCGTGTTATTATAAAGGCAACTGAAATAATAATCCCAAGTCGCTCAATCATAACCAATAATAATTGCCACATGGCTGACATCACCTATATCCATCAATTTCAACTTCACTGATAGTATACACTTGTTTATTGAAAGGTTCTAAATTATTTTCAATTTACAATCATTAGTACCTCCATTTCCATTCATCTCATATATATTATTTTTCCTTCATCTTTTTTAAATTTGCATGTTAAAACCCGGGAAGTAATGGCAATGAAATTATAAATTATAGTTATTTCAAACAGTAACACCAATTATCTTTTCTCAACCTTATTATTAGTACCTTCTAAATAAGAATAACTTTTTCGTCAGTGAGTGATAATAAACCTAAATTTTTTAGTTCATCTACTTTTTCTTAATTTTTTCAAACAACTAGGTAGGATTTCTATTCTCATTTTCCGAGGAGGGTGTGGTTTTGTTTTATATCCAAACTATTAAATCGTACTTGCCTCCGTTTAATGTTTATTTCATTGCTTTTGTTACCTTGCTTATCCCATTAGGAATATCAAAAATAATGCAATACCTTCATAAAAACATAGATCACAACCAAGTTGAGAAAGTTAAAGAACTACCTACTTTGCTTTCCTACAATTTTGAACAGAATATTACGTTAATAAATGAAACAATTGGGAACGATAATGGGACTGTATTAAGAACGTTTAAAATCGGTGGAACGAGTATAGATGCAGCAATTATTTATATTGATGACTTAGTTGATACCAACGTGATCAATAATAATATTTTAAAACCATTAATGGATGGATCATCAACTAAGAATGAAGGCAATATAACACAAGACATAAAGGATTATATGAAAGACTATTTACTGCCAGTTAGTGAAATATACGAAACTTCTTGTGCAGATGAGATTGTTCATAAAGTTATAAAAGGAAATACAGCTTTAATCTTGGAAGAACTAGATGTGGCAATCATTATCAAAACAACAAAATCTAAAACTAGAGATTATGAGGAGCCTCCGACGGAATCCTTGGTAAGAGGACCTAGGATTGGATTTAATGAGGATATTCATGAGAATATGACGTTACTTCGTAAATTAGCTGTTAATACAGACCTACAGTTTATTCATTTACAAGTAGGTAGCCGCTTTAAAAAAGAATTAGTCATTACATATATTGAGGGCATTGCAAGCCCTGAATTAGTGGATGAGGTTAAGAAAAAAATTGAAAAAATTAATATAGATCATTTACCTGAATCAGGTTACATTGAGCAGTTAATTGAGGAAAACTACTTCTCCATCTTTCCACAAATTCAAAGTACGGAGCGCCCGGATCGTCTTTTTGGTGCCATCGCAGAAGGACGTATTGGAATTATATTAGACGGATCTCCATTTGCATTGATCGCTCCAGTAACATTGAACATGTTTATACAGTCTCCTGAAGATTATTATGAGCGATGGATACCAGGTTCATTAATAAGGTTTTTAAGGTATATCGCCTCGTTTATTGCTGTTTTTACTCCAGCATTATACATATCTTTTGTTTCATTTCACCAAGGGTTAATACCCTCCAAGCTTGCTATTTCTATTATAGAATCAAGAGAAGGTGTCCCATTCCCTATTATAATCGAAGCGTTATTTATGGAGATTGCGATTGAGATATTAAGAGAGGCTGGTCTCCGCTTACCAAAACCAATCGGACAAACTATTGGGATTGTTGGTGGATTAGTTATTGGTGAAGCTGCAGTACAAGCAGGCATTGTTAGTCCTGTAACTGTAATTGTAGTTGCACTAACAGCGATCTCATCTTTTTCACTACCTTTATATAACATCAGCATCTCTTTACGATTAATGAGATTTATAGCTATGTTTTTAGCTGCTACGTTCGGATTGTACGGAGTGGTCGTATTTTTCTTATTTATATGTATTCATTTAGTCAAGTTGAAAAGCTTCGGAATACCTTACTTAAGCCCTATTGCTCCTTATTATGTTAGCGACTGGAAGGATTTTATTTTTAGATTGCCATTACAATTGATGAAAAAAAGGCCACAAGTTTTACAATCCAAAGACTCGATCCGTAAAAGTTAAATAGAACGGAAAGGATATTAAGAAATGAAACTACAAAATAGCGGGGCTATTACATCAACTCAAGCAATTATTTTGATCATTAATTACATACTTGGTGTTGGTATTTTAACATTACCTAGAACAGCAGCTGCAGAAGTTGGTACTCCAGATATATGGCTGACTGTTTTAATTAGTAGTGTGTTTCCGATTTGGATTGGTCTCATTATCATTAAGCTTAATAACAGGTTTCCGGGTAAAACATTTTTTCAATATAACCATCTAATTATCGGGAAATTTTTAAGTATAGTCTTAGGGTTGTTTATTATACTCTATTTTATGGTATTGACTAGCTTTGAGTTAAGAGTCATGGCAGAAGTTACTGAAATGTATTTACTAGAAGGAACTCCAATTGAAATATTGATCGTCATTTACATATGGCTTTCCGTTTATTTAATAGTAGGTGGGATTAGCTCAATTGCTCGTTTATTTCAAATCATTTTCCCAATTACTGTTTTTATTTTTATTTTAATTGCTTTTATGAGTTTAGGTTTGTTTGAAGTCAATCATTTACGTCCTGTTTTAGGTGATGGTATCATTCCTGTTTTAAAAGGGATAAAGACGACGTCATTGTCCTTTATTGGAATAGAAATTTTGTTAATACTTTCAGCCTACCTTATCAAGCCTAGAGATGGAAATTATGTTGTATTATGGGGTGTGTTATTACCTACTATTTTTTATGTGATCACTGTTGTCGTTGTAATCGGTGCATTATCTGTTGAGGGAGTAAATAATCTTACTTGGCCAACCATTTCTTTAATTCGATCCTTTGAATTTCCCGGCATTATTTTTGAAAGATATGATTCACTATTTTTAATCATATGGATTATGCAAATGTATGCCACGAGTACTATTACTATATTTGCTGCAGCTTTAGGTCTTTCTCATTTGTTTAATAAACGTTTTACTACTTTTATGTATAGCCTTTTACCTTTTATCTATATTTTTTCAATGGTGCCTAAAAATTTGCATGATATATTTTTTGTTGGCGATATGCTCGGAGAAGCTGCAATTGTTTTGTTCGGAATTACACCACTTCTTCTTTTAGCAATTACTAAAATTAGGGGGAATCGTTAAACTATGTTTTCTTTCAAACGTTGTTTATCTCTCTTTATGATTTTTATCCTACTTCTTTATATTTTAACTGGCTGCTGGAGTTCAAGAGATATTGAGAAATTGGATATGTTATTTGGAGTCGGTGTTGATTTAGAAAAAAATAATGATCAAAAGAACAATGAATACGGTGAAAATTTTATGCATGTAACATTTCAGCTTGCAAATGTGAACAAAATACAAAGTGCAACGGATAGTTTACAAGGACAAAATAAACCCTATATTAATATTGAGGAGGTCGGCGGCTCTATTTTAGAGGTGGCTCGAAAGTTTATTCTTAAGAGAAACAATCTTTTAAACGGGCAACACCAAAGATTAATCTTATTAAGTAGTGAGATTGCCGAGGAATACAATTTAAGAAGCTTGCTGGATTTATTTATTAGGGACCCGGAAGTAAGAACGAGTTGTGTTGTAATGATTACCGATAAGAAAGCGAAAGATATATTAAATTTTAAAGAGGCAAAGGAAATCCCTTCCTTACAGATTTTTGAAATGAAAGACCATATTATTAAAACAACGAAAATATTAGAACCAGCTACATTAGCAAAAATAAATGCAAGAATGAATGCGAAGTCAAGTTTTTTATTACAAAATATTACCACCTTGAACGATGAACTTAAGCTCTCCGGTGCGTCCGTCATCAAAGGAGACAAATTAAACATGATTGGATTTTTAAATGAACAAGAAGTGGAAGGTTTATCTTGGCTTACTGCCATTTCAGGTGGAGGCATCGTACCGCTGTTTTATGAAAAGGCTGGACATACGATAATATATGAGCTAGAAAGTTTAAAAAGTAAAGTAACTCCCGAATTAAATAACGACCAGCTTTCGTTTCACGTAAAAGTTGAATCGGAAGGAATAATTTCTGAAGTTCTAGCAGAAACCGAACATGTTACAAAAAAAGAATCTGTTAAAGAATTAGAGCAACTGATTGAGAAAAAAGTAAATACTATCATTGAAAATAGCTTAAAAAAAATACAAAAAGAATATAAAGTCGATGTCATTAATTTTTCTGAATATGTAAGTATAAAATACCCTGATTATTGGAAAAAACATAAAGAAGATTGGGACACTATTTTTAGTAATTCACCAATTAACTATGACGTTTCAATTACGATTACAGGTTATGGAGGAAACATAAGTAATTAATACTAATGTTGATCCATTTAAATGTGAAATTTGATGCCGTCTACTTAAAGTATCAAATAAACAAATAAGGTTGGGCCTAAAAATCTTAATTCGCGTCTACCGAATCCTTTCGTTTAATCTAGAAATCGTTTTCGTTCGTCTACTGTGGGGAGGATACAACTTTCCTTTTGACCAAACCATCGGTACCGATTTTTTGCAATCACGTGATAAATTAAGTCTCTAATTGGTGTAGGAATGATGCGGAATAAATAGAGAAATTTCCAAGCCCCATCTAAATGTAGAGACACCTTTAACGCCGCAGTAGATTTTAAATAGCACTTGTCAGAATCAATGTAAACAAAGCTATTTATGTTATGACTTAACCGATATTCATTTAATAACCTTTTGCCAACATCGCTTTGAAGTGAGGCAAACTTAAAATAGCCACAACGGTCCCTTTTTATTATAAATTGCACACTATAATTACAAAAATTACAAATACCATCATATAAAATGATCCCGCTCATTCTTCATTCAACTCCCTCAGCCTGCTCACGCTTCCATTCGACTATTCATATTATGCTCAGTTTAGCATAGCAGCTAATAATATTCTCGAGGAACGACGAGATCCTGTGAGAAAGATTTCCCATCAGTACAGATAGGAACTCTCAACTATTTTTATTTTAATAAGATAGTTAAAAATATAACTAACACTAAATTGAAAAGGGTGTTTTATTTGAATGTCCTAGATCACACGTTGCACCGACCATATCCTCTTCCTTCACGAAGGTCGTTTATAAAACAATATTGGTCCAATCTTTTTTTTGTTCATTGGCCTGTTTCTCATGACCAAATTCGCCAATTAGTTCCTAAAGCTTTAGAAATAGATACATATCAAGGTAAGGCATGGATTGGTATCGTTCACTTTATCCTTAATGGAATTTTTCCTAAAGGAAGACATAACAAATCCATAATACCACCATTTCTAGAACTCAATATACGAACGTACGTTACATATAAAGGGAAGCCAGGGGTTTATTTTATTCGAATTCATGCGGATAGTTGGCTGGCAAGTAAATTAGCAAAAGTTTGGTATGCTCTACCCTACTATTACCACCCGATCTCGATGGTTATAGATAATATGACATTTGCTTTGTTTGTAAAAAATACAAACGGTTTTGGAAATTATAAAGGAATTTATACTGTCGAGGATTACCATTTTCATCCGAATGAAGGTGATTTAGAGCATTGGTTAACAGAGAGGTATTGTCTCTTTAATACGAATAAAAATATGACAAAGATTTATTGTGTAAATATTCATCACCTCCCTTGGTTATTACAACCTGTTACTTTAAAAGAGTGGGAAAATAATTTGATCCATGCCCAAGACTTTGACTTTTCAGCTCACCCGCCTCTTGTTCACTTTTCAAAAAGGGTTGAGGCATTGATTTGGAATAAGGTAAAAACTTAAAGGCTGTTCCCCTCCCTTTTAAGGAACATATAATGAAAGTAAGCTCTAATGATTATAAGGATACAACCTAGGTGCTAAGGGAATACTAGATTAACAAACATTTAGTAGTTAAAGGGTGGACATAAAGTGTATGATTTTTATTCAAGGAGGAATCACCAGGAAATCATTGGTTATATTAGTCCGCACATGATTAATAGTGTTAACTTGAAAAATCCTTTAGTTGTTGTTTGGTGGTCTTGTGCTTTCACTGGTTTTGGACATTTTCTTTTAGGAAATTATGGAGTAGGACTGATTTTATTAATTCATGAATTAATAATTAATAATTTGATGGGATTAAATAGAGCTTTATTCTATTCTTTTATCGGTGATTTTGAAAACGCTAAACAAACTCTTGATTTAAAATGGTCCTTAGCATATGTACCACCGTATATATTTGGGATTTGGGATAGCTATCAACGAGCCGTTCTGCTCAATGAAGACTATTTGATTGCATGGAAAAAAGGTTATGAAATCATTAGCAGGGGTAACTCGGCTATAAACTTTAACAGGTTAGATATTAAAAATCCCATCGCAGCTGTATTTTGGACCTATATTTCTCCGGCAGCTGGCCATATTTATATTAACAGAACACTAATGGTCGTTTTCGTTCCGTTCTTTGTGCTGACCGTATATTTTTCTAACTTACTACCAGCTATCCACTATTCCTTGGTAGGTAATATCAATTTAGCAAAATCAATAATAGACCCGCAATGGGTATTATTTCTCCCATCGATCTATGGATTTTTAGCTTATGATGTCTATTTACATACTCTAGAATACAATCAATTATATAAAAAATACCAGAACATTGATTTGAAAAGAAAGTATCAACATAGGAATTTTCCTTGGCCATTTTGAAAGGAAGGTCAGCAAATCATGTATGTTATTGCATCTTTTAAACAAGATAAGAATTTAGAGAGAGCACTAGCAGAGTTAGAATACAACGGTTTTAGCAATCAAAGAATTTTAGCCCTGCCATTAGATACAAGAACCGAACAAATTCATTACATTTCCAATCAAAAAAAATTATTTCTATTCACACCAATATTCGGTACAATATTGTCACTTTTTGGAATTATTTATGGCTTTGTTTTTGTTTGGGGACCTATTTTTTGGGGATTAATAGGAATTGCTCTAGGACTTGGGATTGGATTTACCATTGATTTCTTGAGTGCTAAGAAATCTAAGCAAAAATATAATCAGGAACAGATTTTCACAGAAGTTTTTTTAATGATCCATTGTAGCAAAGATCAGGTTGGAAAAGTAAAGGACATTCTTTGGAGTTGGTATTCGCTTGGGGTTACAACGTACGAAAACAAAAAAGAGATGCCATATTAAGTAGAAAAGGATGAAATTAGTGATGAACTGGACTGAATTCATCATAAGTACCATTATTGAAATAATAGTTGTATTTGTTATGTTTTTTCTATTTCTTTTAATTTTTACAAGGCCGCTCATTAAATGGGTAATGAGAATCACAATTAAAAGATTATATTCCAAAGAGTATAAGGAAAATATTTGGGAAGTGATTACGGCTTCAACGAGAACGGATCCTATCACAATTGTTGAAAATAGTTTGCGGTCCCATTTTGGTCAAATCATCAAAAGACCTTTTGGAACTCCACGTAAATTTATTAATTTTGATGGTCTTGTTTTCTCTCCTGCTCAATTACACCGGCTTCCAACACATAGAACTAACGCAGTAAATATGAAGGTAACGATAGGACCGAATGCAAAAAAACCACTAGTGATCGATATTCCTCTTTTGTCAGCTCCAATGGGTTATGGTGTAGCCTTAAGTAAAAAGGTGAAAAGGGCAATTGCTAAAGCAACAGCTGCTGTTGGAACAGCCGCTAATAGTGGACAAGGGCTTTTTTTACCTGAAGAAAGAGAATTTGCAAAGTATTTTATCCTGCAATATACACCTTGTAGTTGGTCAAAAGATCCTGAAGTTCTAAGACAAGCTGATGCCATTGAAATTTATATTGGTCAAGGTGCAAATGCTGCGTCTCCCCTATATGTTGCGCCTAAGGACTTAACTGGGAAAATAAGAGAAAAATTCAGGTTATCTCCCAATGAAACATTAGTTATCCCTTCTAATAGTGAAGAAATGATCCAACCTGAAGACCTAAAGGAATTGGTGAACGACCTAAGAGAAATTACCGCGGGCATTCCAATTGGAATAAAAATATGTCCCTGTGCAGAATTAGAGGCCGATTTAGAAATTGCCATAAAAGCAAATGTTGATTTTATTAGCTTAGATGGTGGTCAAGCTGGCTCTAGTGGTGGCGCACCGATATTTGAGGATGACTTTTCCCTCCCTACTATTTATGCATTATCACGTGCAGTACAATATCTTAATAAACGAGGCTTAAAGGATAAAATTAGCTTGTTGATAGGAGGAGGTTTTAATACGCCAGGAGAATGTTTAAAGGCACTCGCTTTAGGTGCTAATGCTGTTTATATGGGCACTGCATTAATTTGGTCGATGACACATGACCAAATTTCAAAAACAATGCCATGGGAACCACCGACTCAACTTATTTATTATTCAGGCAAAATGAAAAATAAATTTGATGAAAATCTAGCGACTCATTACTTAATCAATTTTTTAAATTCTTGTGTAAAAGAAATGAAAGAAGCTATTCGTGCACTTGGAAAGACATCTATTCAAGAAGTGAATGCTGAAGATTTGGTCGCTCTTGATGAAATAACGAGTAATATAACTAAAGTACGTTTAGCCTATGAAAAAAAAAGATGAGATGTCAATGTTGTCGTGAATACACAAATGCTATAGCGTGATAAAGATTAATGTGATGTCCCTTTTTTACTAATTACCAGTATATTTTGTAGTTGCTTACTTACCTCTTCCTCTCTCTTAATCGGAAAACAGTGGACTTGATCGTTTTCGTTAATATAAATCTCGATATTCTCTTCGTTACCAATAAAATGTATCTTGTCTCCATATTTATTGATTAATTGAAACGTTTGTTTATAGTGACTTGGATTTTTTGCGGTTGGTGGCTTTTGTCTACAAAACCCACTAGTCCATTCATGAGTAAAACCGTGTAACGTTAGTAACCTTAAAATATCATCAATAAACGGGTCTATAATCGTAAGTTTATTCTTACTGATTGGACAGTTAAAGAAATTTATTTCTAGTTCGGTTTGCATGTAAATTTTCTGTTCGTTGAAAGTGATTGGAGTATAGTATGGTAATGTAAATGAGAATGGAATTACTTTCAATTCATGTGGAGGAATAACGAAAGGAGCATCTATTTTTATTTGTAATATATCCTCTTTAAATTCTCGAAAATCGGTCATTTCATCATAATATTTATTAAACTCTAAATCGATTTGGATATTAATTTCTGAAATGTGTTGTTCTGCTTTTCCACCATAAATATGAACTTCACCATTCACTTCCTTCCCCCGTTCAATTTTATTATCATAAAGGAAGGTTTCGACTTTCGCTGATCCAATCCCAATGCTTGAAAAAAATTTCTCAAACATATATTTCTCCTCCATAAAATTTGCTTATGCTATAACTTATGCAGGAGTAGTAAAAAATTCTTATGTTTTCTTTACGGCCAAGCAGTTTGTAAGCTAGGTAGAAGTAAAGTATTTTCTAACCTTGAACCGAAATTATGATTTTTTTTATTAAAAAACCTAGGGCTAAACCGGGTGCAACCGCTAGGATAGGAAGCCATACTGGGCCAAATAATATATCAAATAATTTGACTTTCACAGAAAAAATCGTTCCTAAAGTAACAAAAAATGCAGCAAAAACAAGTGGAAGAAAAGAATAAGGGTCTTTTCCACCACCGGCATCTTTATACGCATCCCACATGGCAAAAAAATAAAGACAGGGATAAAATAGAAGCCATTGATAATCCGTACGTTCAATAGCTGTTTCAATTTCCCCGAGAAAGCTGAGCATAATGATTTCATTAAAATTTGATTGAATATTCACAAGAAATTCTAAAAAAATGAATAATATACCTTTGAGATACCTTTTGTTTAATAATTGAGCAAAACCAGGAAGGGCAATACTCCAAAATATCGCTTCAGATTTTTTCATTTAGTACACTGCCTTTGTTATGTAATTTTATATCAAAGTACAGTTATTATTGCCTTGTTATTACAAAATATGTAAATTATGTATTGTACTCCTAAAGTGGACAATCACTTAGTCTATAATAAAAAAAATAGCTCCTCAATCAATGTAATTGTGAGGAGCGAAACATTTATTACTCTACTTCAATTGTTTTTGGTCTTATTTCTCCAACTTTAATATCTGCTTTAATGTAATTTTCTCTTTCTGTTGGTGAATCTGCAAGACGTCGTAACATGACGAGTTGGCCAATATGTGTCATCGCATCAGCTAATGGACCTTGTAAAAGCTGTTCATTTGTTGCCTTCATGGGTAATTGCTGCGCAATCACGTGGTCTAATTTTTCTACTAAATGATAAAATCTATCTACCTCTTCCTCCCACTCACCAACAGATTTTTTTCTTTCGGCGTCGACAAACCAAGAGTATGCTAAAGTAAGTACATCAGAAGTATGAGATAAAATTTCTACTGGAGTACGTACCCCTTTTCCTGCCTGGAAATTATGAAAATGGTTCGGTGCATTCTTAATTGCTATTGTTGCTCGAAAAGATAAAGTTGCAAGATAGTGCCTAAATAAATGAGATTCCATTAAAACATCTCTCCTTTTAATTTACCTAATATTTGTACAATTTCTACGTTTTTAAGTTTACAATGTATAGTTGTGTTTCGTCTATAATACACCTTACATTCTTTTTGCATTTGTTTTAATTAAGTTGTTTTCGTAAACTTTGTTGCTATTGGACCGTTTTTTGAACATAAATCAGCCCTAATGGACAAATTCATTTGTCCATCTGGCTGATTTATGTTCAAAGGCTTCACGCCAAAGCGTGAAGAACCAAGCTTTCGCTTGGTTAACGGTCCAATAGCTAAAAGCAACAATCTTTTAGAAAAGAGCCTTTAATTAATAAAATACTGCTTAAAATTGAATAATAATCAGTAATTATAAGGCTTTCAACATTAAGATTATTAAGATATAATAATTATAATGCATCTAGAGAGGGTGATAAGATGAAAAAAAGTATGTTTTCTAGTGGTGAACAAGTGGTAATTAAAGCGTCGGATGAAATTGTAACCATCTCTAAATGTCAATATGTAAAAAACATGAAAAGATACTCTTACACAGTTAAAGAACTTCCAACAACCTTCTTCTTTGAAGAAGAATTATCGAAAAGGTAATATCAAAATTTCTAAAGATAATATTGCACCTAATGATTGGGTGCTTTTTTGCTGTGTACTTGTGGAAACAATGAACATAAGAAAGGAGAGCCCTCTTTACAGCTCTACCCCATTGTAATCTTTTTTCAAACTTATACTTGTTTCTTCATTAATAACTTCTCTACTTCATCTGCTGGAAGGGGGGAGCTATAAAAAAAACCTTGACCATAATGACAGCCATTTTGGATTAAAAATTCAGCTTGTTGCTCCGTCTCAATTCCTTCCGCAATTAATGCGAAATTTAAATTTTTTCCCATCTCTATGATCGTTTTTACTAATAAAGCAGTATTCACATTTGTTAGTATTTCATTAATAAATGATTGATCAATCTTTACATAGTCGATAGGTAATTTATTTAGTACACTTAAAGAAGAGTAACCTGTCCCAAAATCATCTATCGAAATTTTTACTCCAATGCTTTTAATTTCTTGGATAATTACGGAAGATTCTGCGATATTTTGCATGACGCTTTCTGTAATTTCTAACCCAAGAAACTCAGGCTTTAAATGTGTTTTGTGAAGAGTTTCTTTTACTTGATCTAAAAATGAATCTTCAAACTGTACTGCTGAAACATTTACATTTATTTTAACTTTGATACCTTTAGATTGCCACTTTTTGTTTTGAGTACATGCTTTCTGTAGTACCCATGTACCGATTGGAATGATCATCCCTATTTCTTCAGCAATAGGGATGAATTCATATGGTGGTACAAACCCTAACTCGGGATGCTCCCATCTAAGTAAAGCTTCGACTCCATAAATCTTTCTTGTGCTTAATTCAATTTTCGGTTGATAATATAATTTGAACTCATCATTATCTATTGCCTTCTTTAATCCGCGTTCTAATTTTATTTTCCGATCAACAATACTTTCTTTTTCATGGATATAAAATTGATAGTTATTTTTCCCTCGTTTTTTAGCCAAGTACATCGCTTGATCAGCATGCTTTGTAAGAGTTTCTGCATCTTGTCCATCATAGGGATAAATGCTTATTCCGATACTTGGTGAAGTGAAAAACTCCTCGTTCTCTTGTAATATAAAAGAAGCAGTAAAAGCTTGGATGATTCTTTCGGCTATTTCTTTTGATTGGGAAGCTGTTATATTCTCTAATAAAATTATAAATTCATCGCCACCTAAGCGAACGACAATATCAGCTTCACGAACACTATTTACTAAACGTTTACTAACTTGAATTAATAAATCATCGCCAGCTTTATGTCCTAACGTATCATTAATAAATTTAAACCTGTCTAAATCAATAAACATGACTGCTAGTTGTTGATTATTTCGCTTCGCACGAGCTAAAGCTTTTTCCATATGATCATTGTATGTATATCGATTAGGTAAACCCGTTAACATATCATGATATGCCATATGGTGAATTTTTTCTTCTGCTTCTTTACGTGAAGTAATATCTCTTACCACACATACGATTCCGTTTGCTTTACTAATAATAGAAAGAGAAAGTTGTTGTGGGAAGTGCTCACCGTTCTTTCTAACACCAATAATTTCACCTGTCCATGCACCATTTGTTATTAATAGGGGTATAACATTTTCATTTATCCAATCACTAGTTTTGGGATCATACAAATCTCTCCAAGTTTTATGAAATAACTCTCTTCTAGTGTATCCATAAATATTTGCATGAGCGTTATTGATGTATTCAAATTCTCCTTCAACATTTAAAATAGCCATTCCATCCATCGATGATTCCATCGCTAAAGCAAATTTATTTAATTCTTTTTGCTGAAATTGCACTTTATCGTATTGCGTGCCCATCCACCAAGCAATAATTATTAATGTAATGGTCATCACTGTTTCAAAATAAGGGAAATGATCATTCATATATAGATAATGATGGATTAAAAACAAACTACATAAAATGATTATAATGAAAATAGTGAATATTCTTCCTCGGTATTTCATAAAACTGTCCTCCAATAAACCTACAATACAAGCGTACGATCCTTTGAATACTTATTATTCCCATATGATTAAGAAATTTACTTTTATACAAAAAATTTCAACAATTATCTTGATTTATCAATGTGATATTTAAAAATCATGAAAACCTAATAATACGGGGTCTTTATGTTTTACAAGTAAAATTGGATTAAAGGGGACGAGAAGCTGTCGCAGCTATAGTGTCGCTTTTATAAAATACTCCGACCTTTCATTCAGCGTTATTATTTTTTCTGTTACTCCAAAGGCTATTTAGAAGTTCTTCCTTTTCTCTTACTCTATTTTCTACTAAATCATCTAACGTGATATTCTCTAAAACATGAGCAACTGTATCTCTAACAAGCCCCCATAAAGGTTTAAGTGAACAATTGCCTTCTAAACTACAAGGTTCATAAGAAGTAACACTGACACAGGACATCGGTGCTAATGGTCCTTCAATTTTTCGGATGACATCTCCAATACAAATTTCGCTAGGTTTTTGCTTTAATCGATATCCACCACCAAAGCCTCTCCGACTTGAAATATATCCTAACTGTTTGAGTTGAACAAGAATTTTTTCTAAATAAGGCGTTGGTACATCTGTTATAGAACTAATTTCAATAACTGTCATCACCTTCCCTACATTTTGGCCAAGAGTAATTAATGCCCGTAATGAATACTCACCTTTGCTTGAAATTTTCATGTTACACCTCTTATTTAATAATTTTATACTCTATAGTTTTCTCTTATACTTTAAACAAACAAATCCGATTAGTTTAGTTGTGATTAGTAATAAAAAAAAGCCAATGCCTCAGTGATGTTGAAGCATTAGCCTTTGGTTTTTCCAATCAGCTCATTAATATTAAAAGGCTCAAAGATTGTTGCTTTTAGCTTTTGGACCGTAAGCCAAGCGGGTGCTTGGCTCTTCACGCATAGCGTGAAGGTTTTGAAAATAAGATAGCCGTTCAGACAAATGAATTTGTCTTAGAAAGGCTATTTTATTTTTAAAAAACGGTCCAAAAGCAACAAAGTTTACGAAAACAGCCTATTAAAAAAATTATTTTATTATATATTATACTATTCAAACTAAACCTAGTTGTCAAGTATGATTAACTCATAGTAAAGCTATTCAAATGGGGAAAATTTATCTTTTTTTATAAGAAAAAAAATTGGCCCTTTTAACAGTCTTGTCTTTAAAGGGACTTTAAATTTTAAGATACAAACAATTAGAAAGATAATTGATAAAACCCAACTAGGTAGTGGCTTTTTCGTATGTAAGTAACTTAGCATATACATTTTTAAGTAGATTAGCCCTGAGTAGTATATGTTCCATCCATGTTTAAACTTTATCATCTTCTGCTTTACTGCAAAATATTCAAATAGTGATGAGATGAATGTCCACTTTATTAGGTGTACGATTTTTTTTGAAAATGATCTTGGAAAACTAGATAAATAAGCAAGAACTAAAAGTGGTGTAATTAAAAAAATATGTAAAGCTCTTAAAAGTCTCCAATGAAAGCCATAGGGTGGAAACTCCCATAGCAAATACCTTTTACAGATGTAGTAATAAAAAGAATTAAAAAAACTAACATATCCTAAACTTTTATAGTATTTAGGAATATCTCTCCATGTTCTCCCAATAATCGTTAGTAATAATATCGGCAGTAGTAATAATAATTGTTTTTGTTTCATATTAATCGCCTCAAATATAATGTATGTTGGTTATTCTGCCTCTTTTATTTACAATATATGTAATTTTTGTATTTTAAATACATAATCACTCGAATCATCTATTTACTATTAGTTATCGCCTTTATCTTTTAATAACAAGCGACGACGTTCTTACACCCGTTAAATTTACATACCGTTCTAATTTCCAACAGTTTAATGACCTATTAGAAGAAAAGTACCCTACACGTATGAGTGAAAAGTGTTTCAATAGAGCAGTAATAGAAAAGCTCGACGACAAGTAGTTATTACATGGGTGCATGTAATAACTACTTTTTCGTATTGTTAAGCGGTCTAATATGATGAGTCGCTCTTTTTAGTTTTTTTTGTTTATACTTTTGTTTCGTAATTTATTTCATACTAAGTGTCAAGTCTTTCATATTCATCGGACAAAAAGGGAACAATTGTAGTGAAAGGAAGGTTTTATACGATGTTAATGATATTTGAGTTAATGAGGGTCGTTGTAAAAATTAGAAAGCTTCCCCTTCTAATATTTACTGTCATTTTTTTAATTAGCAGCTCCTTTATCATTCATTGGCTAGAACCCGAAACGTTCCCAACTCCCTTTATTGGATTCTGGTATGTTATGACGACTGTGACGACAACAGGTTATGGAGATTTTGTCCCCGAAACAACAGTAGGGAAACTTTTTGGGTTACTTCTTTATTTTTTTGGTATAGGGTTAATAGGTATTGTGATTGGTAATATCGTTGAAGGGTTTGGGATTTACAGAAAGCTAAAGGAGGAAGGCAAATTGAAGTTTAAGGGGTATGGACATTATGTCATCATTGGCTGGTCAAATAAAGCACAACATGCGATGAATGAAATCCTCGCTATTGATGACGACTCAAGATTTGTAGTCATCGACCTTCTACCCAAAACCCCTCATGAACATGAAAAATTATTCTTTATCCAAGGTGATCCAACTGATAAAGAAATATTGGAAAAAGCAAATGTCCTTCATGCAAAAGCAGTTTTAATTTTTACTAAAGACAATGTTATGGATCCCATTGCGGCAGATGGAAAATCACTTATTATTGTTTCCTCAATTGAAAGCTATGCAAAGGAAATGAAGAAGGAGGTCTATACGCTTGTTGAAATCTTAAAAGAAAAGCATGTTCCTACTTTTGAACATGCGAATGTCGATGAATTTATCCTCGCTGATGAAGCATTGTCGGATTTAATGGCTAAATCAGCTGTACATAAAGGTTCTGGAAAACTCGTAATGAAACTTTTAAGTCGTAAAAGCGGGGTAGATTTATGGAAAATTAATAGACATTATAAATGGAAGACATATAATGATGCTTTCGAAGATTTAAAAAAAATTGGTGCAAATTTAATATCAGATCGAAATGACTTTAATATCCTAACCAAACTAGGAGAACCGATTCCTTTAGAAGCTGAACTCTATGTCATATGTAATAAAGAAACGTACAAAAAATTAAAACATAAGCAATAAATGGTGATAGGTTCCTTTAATACGATACTGCTTTAAAGGAGCATATCACCAAATTATAATTACCCTGTAAAAACCTCTTCGTCTGGGTATCGAACATTCGATTTTTTCGGTCTTGCCAATGTGAATGCAAGAGTTAAAGGGCCAATGCGACCGATAAACATCATGACAATAATAACTTGCTTCCCGACAATTGTTAGATCTCCTGTTATTCCCATAGAGAGTCCAACTGTTCCAAATGCAGAAAAAACTTCAAAGACCACCATTAAGAATGGAGCATTCTCTGTAATCGTCAGAATAAATAAAGTAATAAATATAAACAAAATACTGATGACGATAATTGCAAGTGCTCTAATTTTCGTTTGCTGTTTAATCGTACGTTCGAAAACAACGGTTTCATTTCTTCCTCTTAAAAAAGTAATCGTTGCTAAAATCATTACTAAAAAAGTCGTTAATTTAATTCCACTCCCTGTAGAAGCACTTCCAGCTCCGATAAACATCAGTAACAAAATTAATAAAATTGAAGCGGTTGTCATATCACCAATTTCTAGTGTATTAAATCCAGCAGTTCTTGGTGTAACCGCTTGGAAGTATGCTCCCCATAATTTATCCGAAAGAGGTAGGCTTCCAAGTGTCGCAGGATTTCCATATTCCAAAACAAATATGACGAACATGACAATGATATTCGTAACAAAGGTACCGACAATCATCAGCTTGGAATGGAGCGTTAGTTTACGGAAATTCTTTTTATCCCATAAGTCTGCTAGAACCGTAAAACCAATCCCGCCTGTAACAAATAATCCAGTAATCACAAGGTTTATAATTGGATCACCTACATAACCAGACAGGCTGTCTGACCATAGGGAGAAACCGGCATTATTAAATGCTGAAATTGTATGAAATAAACTTTGATACATCCCTTCCTGCCAACCAAACTCTGGAACCCATCTAATCGATAGAATAATAAAAGCAATACTTTCTAAAATAAGTGTGAATATAACAAGAATTTTGATTAACCGTACTAATCCGCCTAATGACGTTTGATTAAATGCTTCTTGTATCAAAATCCGCTGTTGCAAGCCAATTTTCTTACCTAGCATCATAATAATAAGAACGGCAAACGTCATTAAGCCAAGACCCCCAAGTTGAATGAGACACATGATGATCACTTGACCAAACACCGTGAAATCTGTTCCTGTATCAACAACGACCAACCCTGTAACTGTAATCGCCGACGTTGCTGTAAATAACGCGTCAATCCAAGTAATATGGATTGTTGTAGAGGTAGGTAATTTTAATAAAAGGGTTCCAATCACAATAAAGACTAAAAAACTTAACGCTAAAATTTGCGGTGGGCTGAGATTAATTACCTTCCCTCGCAGATGACTTGAGGAGAATAACTTGGACATCTCATTTACATCCCCTCTTCTTCAAATCTCTTCAAGTCATTCTTGTGGCCAATTACAATTAAAATATCTCTAATTTCAATCAAGTCAGAAGGAAAAGGTGAAATGTTAATATCTTTTCCACGTTTTATGGCTAGGATCGTACAACCAAATTTTGCCCGTACATCTAACTGTGCAAGCGATTTTCCTGCCACTTTATCCGTTGCTATTAATTCAACAATACTATATTCATCCGACAATTCAATATAATCAATGATTTTTTCAGAGACGATATGCTGCGCGATCCGAATTCCCATATCTTGTTCAGGATGAACAATTCGGTCAGCTCCTATTTTTTCGAGAACTCGGTGGTGGTAATAATTTACTGCTTTCACCCAAACATTTTTTACGCCCATTTCTTTAAGGATTAATGTACAAAGAATGCTTGACTGAATATTATCACCAATGGCGACGATCACGAAATCAAAATTCCGAATGCCAAGGGACTGAAGCGCATTCTCATCCGTTCCGCTAGCAATTACACTATGTGTGGAATATTCCGTCATGTTATTTACTCTTTCTTCATTAGTATCAATAGCAAGGACGTCATGCCCTAATTTGTATAATTCCTTACAAACGCTACTGCCAAATCTGCCAAGTCCAATTACTGAAAATTGCTTTTTCATCTTTTCTCCATTCTCCTTTGACCACGTACCATCAATAGAAAAACATAATTTATCACCAAGTCAGTGAAAAACAATATTTTTCCTTCACTTTAATCCTGAAAAGAAGGAGATCATAAAGTATAAAAAAGACCATTACAAATAGAATGGTCTTTGGCTCATCCATAGACCCTTCTCTCGAGAAAGAAAAGTAACGCTTACGAGGTTAGCTGTCGGATTAGGGACTGAGAGTATCCCCTCTTAATAATTAAGATTCACCCCAAGACATATTATTATGCCAAAATGGTTCCCCCGCTCGTATCGATTCAGCGAATAAAAGGTACTTGGTTATCATTTTATCGTTATTATGGAGATTAATTTACTCCTCTCTTCTTTATTTGTCAATAAGTTTTTTCTTGAATTTAGTGCTACTAATTTAAAAATTGATGAATATAGAGAGGTGTAAACATGGCTATTCAACCACCACTGTTACAAAGTGGAGATACAATTGGATTAGTTACACGCAGCAGCCCTATTGCTTTAATTGATGACTTAAAATGACTATGAAGCATTGTTATTAATTACTTTATTTTTTTGTATTTTCTGTTTTTGTTGCTTTATTCCAGATACAATTATTGTAATTATTGGTAATGCCCATAAGAAAATAGTGTATGGTAAATAAGATAAAATGGGTACGCCTATGATTGTACTACACATAATTGCTAATACACTCCATGGGATCATACCTGGAAACAACATTGTAGAATCAGCCATAACTCTAGTTAACTCTTCTTTTGTTTGCTTATTGCTCCAATGAGGTAAAAACGTTCGACCTGTTAAAATAATAGGTAATGTTTGATTTGCTGCAATTAAAGATATACTAAACGTAGCAATAATCGTTTTAAATGTATCTTCTGCTAGTGTCTTTGATTTTTGCAGCCAGTTATCTAATAAAGGTTGAATAATCTGAAACTCTTCTAATAATCCATTATAGGCACCAGCAAGTATAAGGAACATTAAAAGTAAATACATGTTCACCAATCCTCCACCCATACCTTCGACACCAAACATTAAAAATTGAGAAAGCTCTATAAGAGATAATCCATTTCCCATTGAAATTATGCTAGCTGTTACGATACTTATTAAGAAGGCATAAATTATTCCTACTCGTAAGATAACAATGGTAATTAACATAAGTGGTGGTAAAAATTTAGTGAAGGATAATTGTTCCCAGCTAAACGCTGTAATGTAGTCAATGTTCACTTCCTTTAAATAATCTAATACACCATAAAAAACGATTCCGATTAAAATCGCTAATATTGTTGTTTTAATCATAGACTTAAATTGTTTTATTACAGTAACTTCGACCGTATGTGATAACAATTGATGAGAACTTGAAAATGGTGACGTACGGTCACCCACAAATGCCCCAGAAACTAAAGCACCAGCAACAATTTCTGGTGACATATTAATAGCCAATGCACTGCTCATAATCGGAATACCAACTGCACTCAAAGTTCCTACTGACGTACCTAATACCATAGAAAAAAACATCGCAATAATAAAACTGAATAAAAAAAAGTGTTCCGGTGTAATGACATGTAGTGAAATCGCTACTAATTGATCTATTGTACCTGACAAATACCAGGAAGGTAGTACGAAACTAACAAGGAGTAACATGAAGACAACCATCTGTGTTTTCTTTATTCCCTTTTTACATACATTCCCTATCGTTTTAAAAGGGACTCCTTTTTGTTTAACTAAAATGACCAAATAAATAAATCCTGGTAAAAAACCAATAATCAACGGTTTAGAGAAACTTACTGACATTAATACTCCAAGTAGAGTAAATAAAATTAAACGAAATATCTGTATTTTCGTGAATCGATATAAACTCAGTTTGTATTCCTCCTAAAAATTTAATCTATGTTGTAATTTTATCATACATTAATCCTCAAACCCTTGAAGTGGGAGTCTTAGCGCCACTTAAACGGGATAAAAATTAAAACGAAAGGGTCTGACCCCTTTCTATCTGAAATTACTCTTTGTACATCCCATTATTTTAATGTATTACTGTGCAAATATAAAGGTTTGTAACTTACTGCATATTTTCTCCACAATTTGTGAATATACTATCCTTATTAATGAAATAGGTGATCCGATATGAAATTTTCTATTAAATTAGGACTTTGGTTCTTTATATGTATACTAATAATTGAAACCGCTTCAATGTTGTATTTACACAATAATGTTGTGGATTCACTGGTAAACGAAGAGTTGAATTCATTGCAAGCTAGAGGAAATAGTCATCGCGATGTATTAGAAATATCATTTCATAACGATACACTACAACACATCAGTTTAATGGAAGCACAAACTGATACAGACGTCATTATCACAAAGTTCAACGGAGATATTTTAGAGTCTTCGATTATGGTCGACGCTGGTATTCAATCCATGCTTCATAAAAAGCTAAATGATGTAGCTAGGAATGGATACATTATACAACCAGATTGGAAAAAGCAAAATTATATTGCAACTGTTTCGCCATATGATGATGGTACTGGAAATCAAGGATATGTTTACATGCTGAAAAGTAATAATCACATTCAAGCATTTATTACAAAGTTAAACCATCATTTCTTGTTGGCTATTTTCCTTATTTTCTTTTTTTTGCTCGTTACAATTTATCTTTTACTAAAGGTATTAACAAAACCTCTTATTTCAATGAAAGAAGCCACAAAAAAACTAAGTAGTGGTGATTTTTCTGTATCTTTGCCTGTTAAATCCAAGGATGAAATTGGAGAACTATCGCATTCTATACAATTACTTGCGAATGATTTAAATTATTTAAAAAAAGAACGAAATGAATTTTTGGCATGTATTTCACATGAATTGAGAACGCCATTAACTTATATCAAAGGTTATGCGAATATTGGAAGAAGGAAAACGTTAGAAGAATCAGAACGAATGAAATACTTGGATATTATTTACGAGGAATCAGAATATGTTCAACAATTATTACAAGAACTTTTTGACCTAGCAAAAATAGATCAAAACATGTTTACGATTCAAAGAGAAGAAGTTAACATAAAAGACTTTTTAACTTCGATCTATGAGAAAGCTCGCCCTGTTTTTCATAATCAAGGTAGCAAAATACAATTTATATGCTCGACGGACCGGGTAGTTGAGATTGATCCAAGGCGCTTTGAGCAAGTGATATTAAACCTATTGGATAATGTACTTAAGTATTCACCTGCAAATACGACGACCACAATCAAAGCCCAAAATCTCAACAACGAAATTTTTATCTCTATTCAGGACCAAGGAAAAGGGATTCCCAGTGAGGATTTACCTCATATTTTCAATCGATTATATCGCGTCGACAAATCCCGCTCTAGATTAACCGGCGGCTTTGGGTTAGGTTTGGCTATTGTAAAAGAAATTGTTGAAGCCCACAGCGGTGAAATTACAGTCGAAAGTACAGTGGGAGTAGGAACATGTTTTACAATTCGATTAAAGGAGATTGACGATGAAGACAGTACTTTTAGTTGATGATGAAAAAAGAATGCTTGACCTCTTAGACTTATATATCACACCCTATGGCTACCGATGTATTAAAAAAGATTCAGGTAGTGAAGCGATTAATTTTTTAAAAAATAACAATGTACATATTATTCTTCTTGATATTATGATGCCTGATATGGATGGTTGGAAGACCCTTGAAAAAATACAAGAATTTTCAAATGTCCCGATTATAATGTTGACAGCAAGAAATGATAAGGGTGATATTGTGAAAGGATTAAAAAATGGAGCTGATGATTATGTATCAAAGCCCTTTGACGAAGAAGAATTACTAGCTAGAATCGAAGCGGTTATTCGTCGTACACAAGGACAAACGGGTGAAGGGCCACTAACTTTTCTTGATTTAACGCTTAATCAAACGACATTTGAAGTTCATTATCAAAACAAGAAAATTCCAATGACACCTAAAGAATTCGCTCTACTTGAATTGTTTTTAATGTATCAAAATAAAGTTTTTTCTAGAGAGCATCTATTATCTAGTATATGGGGCGTTAAAGTCGATACTGAGGATCGAACGATTGATTCTCATATTAGAAACCTTAGAGAAAAACTCCGTAACTCTGGCTTTCCAATCGAAGAACATTTAAAGACTGTTTGGGGAATTGGCTATAAGTGGAGTTCATAATTAAAATCTTTATAGCGAAATTGAATAATTTTTTAAAAGTTAAGTTAGTATGTGACAAAAAAGGGAACGTTCAAGCAAATGGAACGCTCCTCTTTTTTACTTTTTTATTATATTATTCTGGTTGATTGGGAATGTTGGGGTCAACCTTGAAATTTGGCTCATACCCTTTATAAATAACTTCAGCGACCATACCGCCATTTGCATGATGAAATTCATGGCAATGGAACATCCAAATTCCTGGGTTCTTCGCTTCAAATACAATTTCATAAGTTTCATCTGGTTGTAAATTTAATGTGTCTTTTTTAATAGAAGAACCTTTGATCGGTTCACCATTTTTAGATTGGACATAGAAAAATTCTCCATGAAGGTGCATGGGATGGTCCACTTCCGTTTCATTCGTAATTGTAAATTTGACGACATCCCCGTCTTCTACTTCATATATTTCGTGTTTTGGAAACTGTTTATCATTAATTGTAAACGTTTCTCCTCCATCATTTGTCCCTAAAGCCATCTCGTAATTTTTCGTAATCTCTCCAACTGTTATATCATTAGGTTTACCATACTCTGTAAAGTCGAAATAGGTAGAGAAAGTACTCATCTCCAATTCGTTATCTTCAAAGCCTGAATAAACAATTGGAACGAATGCTTGTAGATTCGATTGATTTTCTTCAGCGAACACTTCAATTCCCCAAGCACCAGGCTGATCCATTTCAATCTCAACTTCATATCGTTCTGCAGGAGCAATTCTAAATGCAGTTTCTGAGATCGACTCTGGCTCATTGACTTCTTGCCCATCGTAATGTGTAATCTTAAATGAATGACCTGGTATAGAAACCACTTGTGTAAATAAGCCTGCATTTAAGAAACGTAATTTAATTTTATCACCTTCTTGTACTTCAATCGGAGCAATTGCTGGTGTCGTTTTCCCGTTAATCACCATCGTGTCGTACATCATGTTCATCATTTCTGAGTGGGACATGCCATCGGTTTCCGTGTCACCATGCATTTCGTGACCTCCGCCGTGACCACCGTGACCGCCGTGAGCACCATGGTTCATTTCATTTTGGTTCATATCCATTTCTTCCACCATAGTCGACCATTCATCAATCACAATCAATTCATCTACATCATAATCAGGCTGATTCTTTGGCTCTACAATAAATACACCATATAGCCCATTATCAACTTGGACTGCTCCATTTTGATGCGAATGGTACCAATACGTCCCTGGCACATCAGCTGTATATTCATAGGTAAACTCTTCACCTTGCATGATTGCATTTTGTGTCACACCTGGAACCCCATCCATCTCATTTGGAACAGGGAACCCATGAAGGTGAACAGCTGTTGGTACGGATAAAAAATTTTTTACATTCAATACGACTTCATCGCCTTCTTGAACACGGATTTCCTGTCCTGGCAAACTACCGTTATATGTCCAAGCATCAAACATCAATTCATCATTAAACATCCAATGAGATTCTTTTACTTCCAGGTTAAAAACCTTTTTACCTTCTTCTTCTATTTTCACTACTTCTACAGCATTATTGCTTTCATTTTTACCATGGTCCATGCTTGAATGGTCTGCGGCATTATTACTACATGCCGCTAATAGAACCACTAATGCAGTAATTAATAAAAATTTAATGTTCATAACTATCACCTCAAATATTTACTCAAAAAAGATTACTATAAAAATATAACAAGAAAATATCGAGAAAATATGGAGAAGGATTAGTTTGAAAAATTAGACACAAAATGGTAGAGATTATGAAAAGAATAGAGCAGTAGGCATTATAATATAGGTGATAACAAACGGGAAATTGATTCTTTAAATCTGATAAACCTAGACCGCCCTTCATACATCGCATCATTATTAATCAAATGCATGTAAATTAAATCTTTGTATTGTTCAGTTGTAGCATCATCATATATAAATTCAGAATATTTTATTTGATCAATTTGTTCAGCAATTATCCGATCAATCCCTATTTTCTTTGCACTTTCGGAATCAAATAACCCCCTATACTTTCTCAATCGATACAGGCACACCATTAAGTACAGCGTTTCCTGAGATTTTATCTATTACTTGCTCATCTGTTAAAATATTAACATTTGTTCCTGCGTGTTTTTTAGCTACCTTAAGCCGGGTTCCTGGAAGGTTATGGCCCCATCCATGGGGAAGACTAACGGTCCCAGGCATAACATCCTCTGTCATATGAATAGGTACTACTATCTGTCCAGTACGTGATTGTACCAAAACCCTATGTTCGTTAATAAGGTCCAGCCGCCGTGCATCGTCTGGATGAATCCAAAGTGTGCAGCGCTCTTCTCCCTTAACAAGCACTGGGAGATTGTGCATCCAGGAGTTATTGCTCCGCAGATCTCTTCGTCCTACTAAAAGTAGGTTATCAGGAAGTGTTTTTATCGTTTCCCGAAGACGATCGACATCTTCAACTAATAAGGATGGAGCTAGCTCAATTTTCCCTGAAGATGTTTGTAGAATATCTTTAATTCTTGGATGAAGAGCCCCTAAATCCAATCCGTGGGGGTGATCCTCAAGGACGGATAAACTTAGCCCATCAGGATTTCCACCAAAATGATCTCCATATGGGCCCACACGTAAATAGAAGTCCAGTAACCGTTCTGGTCCGCTTCTATCTTTCAAAAAGTCTAGAATTTCATAAACGTCCTTGCCATAAATAGGGGAATTTTGGTTCTTAATCTCATGTTTTATTAATTCCTTTATCGTAAAGTCATCCAAGGTTTTCCTTTGATCCCCTTCGATTACTTGCTCGTTGACTGCGGCAGTTAAGTGAAGGAGAATTTCCCATTCGTCCATTTTCTCTCTTGGCAAATCAAAAACTGGGGGAGAATAATGAGCAATATTTCGAATGGCAAGACTATAAAAGGTGATATCATAGTGTGATTTCTCTAGTGGTGAAGGTACGGGTAAAATCACATGGGCATTTCGTGTCGTTTCATTTAAATAGCAGTCTATACTGACCATAAAGTCCACTTTTTCCAAGGCATCGTTTAACCTTTGGCTATTTGGTGCAGAAAGTGCAGGATTGCCAGCAATAGATATGAATGCTTTTACCTGTCCAGGTCCGGGATTTTCTATTTCTTCCGCTAGGCTGGACACTGGAAGTTCTCCTAGAACCTCCGGCAAATTTCTTATATTTGTTTGATAACGGTTATATCGTGGTTTACGGACTCTTTTGGAGAGTGCGCGTCTTGTCGCAGGATTCGGAAACATAACACCACCTTCACAGTCCAAATTGCCAGTTAAGACATTGATTACATCGATAAGCCAGCTATTCATCGTACCAAAAAGCTGTGTACATGTACCCATTCTTCCATATACGATTGCCTTCTGAGCTTTTGCTAAATCTTGCGCGAGACGGCGAATGGTTTCTGCTGGGATACCGCATTTAGATGATACGACTTCTGGAGGGAAATCCTTCGATAGGAATTTCATTTTTTCCAATCCATTAATTAGGTCGCCTAGCTTTCCTAGATTCACCAAATTTTCATCAAATAGTGTATAGATAACACCAAATAGGAACAATGCATCCGTGCCTGGGCGAATAAAATGATGTTCGTTCGCTTGTTTTGCTGTAACGGTACGAACTGGATCGAGAACAACTAGCTTGCCTCCACGTTCCTTAAGTGCCTTTATTCGCCCTCTCATATTAGGTGCTGTCATTAAACTACCATTGGAAGCCAGCGGATTAGCTCCAATCATTAATAGATAATCGGTATGATCGATATCTGGGATGGGAAGATTTGCATCACTTCCAAACATGATTTCAGATGAAAGCTGTTTTGGTATCTGATCGAGAGTGCTTGCAGAAAAGATGCTTCTGCTCCCTAACGTACGCAGGAACATAGGCATAAATAACATCAGTCCTAAATTATGGACAGTCGGGTTTCCTAAATAAACTGCGACCGCATCATTTCCATTTTCTTCAATTATCGGACGAAGCTTCATCCTAATTTCTGAGAAGGCTTCCTCCCAAGATACTTCCTGCCAGTCCTGTCCCCGACGGATCATCGGTTTTTGAAGCCGATCAGGATCTGAATGCAGTTCTTTTACACTATATCCTTTAGGACATAAATATCCACGGCTAAAAGGATCGAGTTTATCCCCTTTAATGTGAACCACTTCCCGATCTTGAGTATGAATTTCCAAGCCGCAAGTAGCCTCACATAATGGACATGTTCGATATCTAATATTTATGGGATTACTTGTTTTTCTAATATCATTTTTCATAAACAATCACTTCCCCTCATTTTGCACATGTCTTCGCACTTTACGGGTTTAAAACGAGCTTTCCAATTGTTTTACGTCCTTCTATTAATTGATGGGCCTTTTCAGCATCTTCTAGCTGCATCGTTTTGCCAATGATTAACTTTAATTTCCGTTGACCTATATAACTCAGTAATTCTTTTACACTTTCTTTATATAGTTTAGTCTCTTTTAAAATATGAACTAACCAAAATCCGACTACACTGACATTTCGTTGCATTAATATAGCTGGATCAAATTCTGTTACCTGACCTCCCGCCCGTCCATAGATTACTAGGCGACCATTTATCGAGAGACACTTCAAGCTGTTCTTAAATATATCACCACCTACCATTTCAAGGACAATATCTACACCCTTACCGTCAGTATTGGAAAGTACCTGTTTATGCCAATCTTCTTCTGTGTAATTTATCACAGTGTCAGCACCTAAAGAAGAGGCTAGTTCCAGTTTTTCAAAGTTGCTTGCTGTAGCGATAACTTTCCCAGCTCCCATGATTTTAGCTAGTTGCACAGCTAATGTACCTACCCCACCAGCAGCTGCGTGGACTAGAACAGATTCACCTTGTTTCATTTGTCCAGATGTTTTTAAAATATGGTAAGCAGAAACTCCTTGCCCTAATATGGCAGCAGCTTCGTTAAAATCTACTTGATCCGGTATGGGGACGAGCTGTGATTCATGAATAGAAATGTATTCGGCATAGCCACCGTGATTTGTTAATGCAACAACACGATCTCCAACCATAAAATCAGTTACATCAGGAGAAGCTTCTGTTATTACACCAGAAACCTCCGCTCCAGGGATGTAGGGAAGTGGAGTCTTTTCTAAATATTGTCCATAACGTCTTGCTGTATCTGCAAAATTTACACCAGCTGCCTTGATTTGGACAAGAACATGCCCTTTTTTTATTGAGGGAATTGGAATATCTACTACTTTTAAAACTTCTGGTTTCCCGTACTTATGAAATTGAATAGCCTTCATCATAACATCCCCTTTTTTCTTATAAACTTTATATTAAAATGCTATATATCTGCTTGGATACCGTTGGCTTCTCCTGATGTTCTTTTAATTAGTTCTACTGTTTTTTAAAGCGTTTTCAATATTAATATCTAACACGACAACCTTGGCTCCTTCATTTGCAAAGAGCAACGAGGTTGCACGACCTATCCCTCCTCCATCTGTTACAACTGCAACTTTTCCTTTAAGTCTCATAAGCTTTCACCTCTAAAAATGTTTTTTGACTTTTACCTATTAATAAAAGAAAATCCGTTTTATACGTTCTGTACTGACCGGTTAGTATGTAACTATTATATAAGTAATTACCAGACTATTCAATAACTTTTAACTCTATATCACAATATTTTTATGAGTTGGAATAATAACGTTCTACATGCTAGTAATATCTCATTTTAATTATAGTATTTTAAAGTCGGAGTTATAAAAACTTTTTTAAAATAACAAAAGTTGATTTGGATCCTATAATAAAAACTAATTTGCAAAAAACAAATAGAGAATATGTAAAGTAAAATTAATTACGATATGTGCGCTATCCTATTTTACAACCACTCTTACTCCTTTTTATCACGTGAAAATAAACAATTAATAAACTCTGTACTAACATATAAATGGGGATAGACCAATACATTTTATATCCTTTATCGAAATGAAAAATTCCTATTTTTAATGTGAACCATTCCATCAGTAAGGAAAAACTGGTCCAGATTAAAACATACAAAATATTCATAAAACCTTTAATTCTTAGCTTAACGTAGAAATAAATAAAAAAGTAACTATAAGGGCCGTACATAAGATAACTTAAAAAGTCCATTACTTGATATTCTGAACTGTCATTCACATCATAAAAATCCCATGGTTGAATACTAATGGTATGATCAAAAAACAAACCAATATAAATACCATAAATAAAAAAAGCGGTCCCCTCCAACAGTGAAAAAATCTTTGGTGTTATCCAAACTAGGATACTTAACGATATAATACTTATAATGATAAACCACTCATTCCAATTAAATGCATTATCATAAACGATTGTCATTCTTCTTACTCTCCCCGTGTTGTAAGAATAATACGATTTTAGCGACCGCTAAACTAATGATGAGGTACAAAATATCTATAATTACTGAATTAAAAAAATTCCATTGAACAAATTTTATTATTTCAAAGTAAATAGCAAGATAGTTTATTCCGTACAAAATAGAAAATATCCCTATAAAAAGAAACGTTTTGCCCTTCCAAGAGAAAGTTTGCAGATAGGTATTTACAAATATAAGAGTTAGAATAGGTATTATAATTTCACGTTGAATAAGAAAATACACAAATAATATGTGGTTTTCTGTCGTTTTTATCAGGTTCAATTCCATATTCATGATAGTCAGGTAATTTCTTATTATTAATACCATAACCATAAATACAATAGAATTTTGTAAAAACGATAGTTTCTTCTTTTGAACAAAAAATATGTGTAAAATAATAATGGTTATTGTAATAGAAATAGATAAAGCCATTTGAATTAGCACCCTATTTTTAAAATTTGACTTTTTATAGCAAGAAAGATAGGTTTTATATACTTCACCATACTTATATCATCCCCGATACACCAATATTTATAGAACTTCTTGTTGCTTAAAAGCATATTTTTTCATCCTTATATACTTGTTCAATCAATAAAGAGCGTTTTATTGTCCTATCTCGTTCGGTTAAGTGGGAGAAAAATTGAAATAACCGGTTAATTCTCCGTAAATTTTGATTAAATGTAACAATCACAGTAACGGCATAGCTGTCCTTTTACCTATTTTTGTAACCCTTTACATTTTTGGACATATCATTATTGTGAAGGGGGGGAATTTGAATGGATCGACTTATTTTATTAATGTTAGCAAGCGTTTTAGCAGGCTTCGCTTTAGTTCGTATGCCTGTAGAAGGAACTTTTTTAGCGGGGTTTGAACCTGTTTCGACTACTGTTGGTGTATTAGCTATTTTAGTATTTTCTTTATTCCTTATCTATAAAGGATTAATGGCTTTGCTTGGAAAATAGTATTAAGAATTATGGGCTCAGATATATAACTGAGCCTATTTTTTTTAAAGCTGTTTTCGTAAACTTTGTTGCTATTGGACTGTTTTTTGAACATAAATCAGCCCTAATGGACAAATTCATTTGTCCATCTGGCTGATTTATATTCAAAGGCTTCACGCCAAAGCGTGAAGAACCAAGCTTTCGCTTGGTTAACGGTCCAATAGCTAAATGCAACAATCTCAACCTTTTAACATTATTAATAACATTCGGTTGCCCTCAATAATTAGTAATCTACCCCTTATTGTATTTAATTTAAGGAGTATTTAGTTCCTCCTGCACATTATAGTCATAGCAACGGTAATATAATTCTACAATTTCATGCGCTTCAGGTACTTTAGGGTTATTCGCTGGACTTCCACTAGCGATCGCGTCATCCGCCATTTTATGAACAACTTTTTCCAAAGCAGGTTGCTCAATCCCCCACTGCTTCATATTCGGGATGTTTAAGTCCACACAAAGTTTCTTTACTTCTTTTACGACTGTTTCTGCAATAACTTCTTTTGGACTTCCTTTTAAATCAGGATTAATAACTAATCCAATTTCAGCAAGCTGATCAATACATTCCTCTTTAGTAAATTCGATTACGGCCGGTAATAACATTGCATTCGATACCCCGTGTGGAACATGAAATAATGCCCCAATCGGTCTTGACATACCATGAACTAAGCAGACTGAAGCATTCGAAAAGGCCGCTCCTGCCTGTAACGAGGCTAACGCCATATTTTCTCTTGCTGAAAGGTTATCGCCATTTTCATAGACTTCATGTATATTTTCAAAGATTAATTTAATCGCTGATAAAGCCATGTTATCTGTAAACGGGTGTGATTTTTTTGAAATAAATGCCTCGACTGCATGGCATAGTGCATCTACGCCTGTCGCAGCAGTCACTGATTTAGGTGAAGAAAGCGTAAGTAATGGGTCGACAATCGCAACTTCGGGTAAAAAGGCAGACTGTTTGATCATCATTTTCACATCGTTTTTCGTATTCGTAATAACCGTTACATCAGTAGCTTCTGATCCAGTTCCAGCTGTTGTCGGGATTGCGATGAGTGGTAACGGCTTTTCTGTTGCAACCCTGTTATTGCCCATGTACTCACTAATATCACCTTCATTCGTTGCAAGTACTGCGACAGCTTTAGCTGTATCAATACAACTTCCTCCTCCTAAGGCAATAACGATGTCGCAGTTTTTTTCTTTTAATCGAGCTAATCCTGCTTCAACAAAAGTATCTGTAGGTTCCGTGTTAACCTCGAGATACGTCGTATACGAGATATTTTCTTCTTCTAAAAAGTCAATGCATTGATTTACATAACCGAGGTCTTTCATAATTTGGTCACTGATTATTAAAGCATGAGTTCCTCTTGACTTTGCCTCTTTTCCAACGGTCTTTAGAGATTCTCGTCCATAAAAGATTGCTCTTGGCATGTAAACACTCGAAAAAGCGTTCATTAATGTACCAACTCCCTTACTCATACTAGCGAAACTCGTTTCTTTACCTTACATTCGACCATAGAAAAACATGATCATATGACACGATCGAAAACGGTAAGAGCTTTATTATGCTTTTGCATCAAACTTTTTTAATAACTCTTCATCTTCTGCCCATGTAAAGAACGCTAACACTGTCTCCTCTGACACGTCGTTAATTTTCGATGGTTGCCAATTTGGCGATCGATCTTTATCAACGAGTACAGCACGGACACCTTCATAAAAGTCATGAAGACTCATAAAGTTCATACCCAACACAAATTCCATTTTGAAGCAATCAACGAGCGATTGTTTTTCACCTTGCATTAACTGTCTCAGCGTTACCTTTAATGAGGTTGGTGACTTCGACAAAAGAATATTTAGTGTATCTTTTGCCCATTCATCTCCGTTGTTTGCTTCAATTTGCAATGAAGACACAATTTCTTCCATTGTGTTAAAAGAGAAATGTTGATTAATCTTTTCTTGAGAAGTCGCCAAATTCGAAGTTGATACATTAAGTGGTTGACTATATTTTTTTAATAAGACCAACAATTGTTCATCGACACTCGTTTCTGACCAGTTCGTATTCAAAAGATCCATTTTCAATTGAAGTAAATCTTCACTATTCATATAATAATCAGCGGTTCCAGCATATAATACATCTGAAGCTTTAATAATCCCTGCTGTAAGGGCTAAATAACGACCTGTATATCCAGGCATTTGATTTAAAAAATAACTCGCACCCACGTCTGGAAAAAAACCAATATTCATCTCAGGCATCGCCCATTTTGTTTTCTCTGTTACAATACGATGAGACGCACCGACAGATAATCCGACCCCACCACCCATAACAATCCCATCCATATTGACGAGAACAGGTTTTGGATAACGGTGAATCAGCAAATCCATCGCGTATTCAGTTGAAAAAAAATTGCGAGCCATATCTAAAACATTAGAATCTCTAAGATCATATAAGGTGCGCATGTCTCCACCCGCACATAACCCTTTCGTTCCTTCTCCGCTAATACAAACTAAATAGACCGTTGGATCATCTTTCCACTCCTGTAGCTGACGGTTCAGAATTTCAACCATTTCTGCGTTTAGTGAATTAATGACCTTTGGTCGATTTAAACGAATCCAACCTACTTTATTTTCTACTTCAAATAAAACACTAGCTTCATTCATAAATATAATCTCCTCTATCATCTTTTTGATAGAAGAAGGGAGGTTATTTACAGCGTATAGCCTTCACTTTCCCTTCTTCTACCTGTTGTTTAGTATCGAGCTGTTAGCATTTTCTTACGGGTATAAAACGCAACTCCATCTTTTCCATTCGCGTGGAGGTCGCCATAGAACGAATTTTTATAACCTGAAAACGGGAAAAATGCCATTGGCGCAGGGACCCCTAAGTTAACGCCGAGCATCCCAGCATCGATGTCTTCACGGAAGGTGCGGATCGCTTTCGAACTATCGGTATATAAACAAGCACCATTTGCAAATTCAGATTGATTTGCGATTTCAATTGCTTCATCTAGATCTTTTACCCGAACGACAGATAGAACTGGTGCAAAAATTTCATCTTGCCAAATTTTCATATCTGGGTTGACGTGATCGAAAATCGTTGGGCCTACGAAGTACCCATCCTCACTAACTTTATCTTGTCGACCATCTCGAATTAACGCTGCTCCTTCTTTTTCACCGTGCTCAATATATTGGATCGTTCGATTACGATGTGAATCACGGATGACAGGACCAAGCGTTACCTCTTGGTCATTGCCATTGCCGATTTTAATATCATCGGCTGCCTGCTTCAAACGAACAATCAGTTCGTCGGCAACATCTCCAACCGCAACAACTACCGCACAAGCCATACAACGTTCTCCAGCAGAACCAAATGCTGCACCAATAATATTAGTAACCGCAAGATCTAAATCCGCATCAGGCATAACGATTGAATGATTTTTCGCTCCAGCTAATGCTTGCACACGCTTTCCATTGGCAGCGGCTGTTTTATAAACATATTCGGCTACAGGCTGTGAACCGACAAATGAAACCGCTTTAATATCCTTGTGATTTAAAATCCCATTGACGACATCATGAGCACCATGTACTACATTTAGTACCCCATTAGGTAGTCCTGCTTCTTTAAATAATTCAGCTAAGCGGTTTGCTAATAGAGGAGTTCGTTCGGAAGGCTTTAGTATGAACGTATTTCCACATGCAACAGCTAACGGGAACATCCAACAAGGAACCATCATCGGAAAATTGAAAGGAGTGATCCCACCGACAACCCCAACTGGATAACGGTACATTCCCGATTCGATTCCACTTGCAATGTCAGGAAGTTGTTCGCCCATCATTAACGTCGGAACGCCTGCAGCAAATTCAACACACTCAATCCCGCGCTGCACCTCTCCGTAAGCATCATCATAGCTTTTACCATTTTCTGCTGTTATGAGCTGAGCAAGTTCTTCCCAATGTTCAATGAGAAGCTGTTGATAGCGAAATAAGATACGTGCTCTTTTAGGAACAGGAACGTTTTTCCACTCTTTGAAAGCTTTTTTCGCAATTTTAGCCGCTTGATCTAAATCTTCATATGTAGAGATCGGAACGTTCGCTATCACTTCCCCTGTTGCTGGATTAAAAACTTCTTCCACTTGATTGGTTTTTGCTTCGACCCACTCACCATTTATAAAGTTTTTAAGTATTTTTACTTCGGTATGATTGACCATAAACAAACTCCTTTCACTTTTAAAGGGTTTCTCTTCAAATTGAATTTCACAGTATCCAATACGTATTAAAATCAGCCTGATTCTACTTAGGCCAAAGTTGTTTTCTTCGTAGCATATTGTGACTTAGCTGCTACAATTATTAAATGATATTGATGAAAAATATTTCTAAATTAACTACCCTTTAATTAATTTCTATTCATAAAAGGTAATCCCTCTTTCTTTCTTTAAAATTTTATACTGACTGGTATAAAATTTTCTGAATTAAAAATTGATAGGTCATCTGTAAAAAAACAAAAAGAGCTGCCGAAGCAGCTCTTACGCCCATTTAGATGAATATTAGATTTTTAATTACAAAATCTTTTTCCATTTCAAATGTATTGCTGAGCCACAATAACTAGCTTTATTCAACAATCGTAACGATGTCATCTACAGGTTTTCGAGCCATTTTTTTCGGCTGCTCAGTTGGATGCCCTAATGAAATGACCATGTTAATTTCTTTGTGAGTTTCTATGTTTAAATACTCACGAAGCTTATCTTGTGCTAGTAAAACAGGTCCTGTCATAGGGCATGTACCTAATCCTTTTGCGTGTGCCGCTAACATTAGGTTTTGCGCAGCTAAGCAACTACTTTTAATCCCTTCTTCTGCCCATACATCCTCTTCTACAAATCCAATTGGATCAAAGATTTTTTCTTTGAATTTAGATTCGTAAGGAGTTGCTAAACAAATGATTAAGACGGGTGCACCTGAGAATGCCGTCGCATAAGGCCCGAAAGAACGAACGAGAAGTTTTGCTGGCTTATCTAATCCCTTTTCCGTCGCTTCCTCGGCCTTTATATGAAGTGCCTCCCACGTCATCTCTTCGATTTTTTTAATTTTATCTTTATTTGTAATGACGACAAACTCCCATGTTTGTGAGTTCGTATCAGAAGGAGCATATCTGGCACAGTCCATAATATCTATAATATCTTGTATATCTACTGATTTATCTTGAAATTTTCGAACACTTCTTCTTTCTTGTATTAATTGTTTTGCTTGTAAAAAATCCATGAAAACACCCTTTTCATTATTGTTATGTAAAATATAAATTTTATTTCATATTTCATTTTAACAAAAGTGAAACAAAATGCCATCTCAAAAAATAAGCAACTCAAAATGTACCTATTTGTAATTAATTGTATCTAAAGAGAATTAACTGAAGGTTTCTCCTTCATACGGAACAGCATTTTTGTTGCTCGAGAATATTGGGAGGGTGCTTCTCTATTCATAACCGTTTTGACCTGTTCCTGAAATCAAGTAGTTTTTAATAGAGTACTATAAAAAGGATATTACATCTTTTAGGAGAAATTCTTATTTGTGCATTCGTTGGTTTGCTCACATTTTTGGTCTTTTGATGATTTTTTAGTAATAATAATCTAGTAAATGTATGATTAATTCACTAATTTAATTTACTAAGGTGCTAATCATTTTCTTGCTTTCCGTAGACAAGGAGGTAATATGTTGAACGAGCTTTATTGCAGAGTATATCAACGATTCTTAAAATGGGTTGCTCATTTTCTACCTTGGCGTATGCCTAAGTTATTAGAAGGAGAAAATGTATTGAGTCATCTCCCCTATCTAATCAAAAGTAAAGAGATTAATAGTGTTTTAATTGTTACAGATAAAGGAATTACTTCCCTTGGACTGTTGGATACTTTAGTTGAAGGATTAGAGTCTGTAGGTGTGAGCTTTGTTTTGTATGACGATACTGTTCCGAACCCAACCATTGATAATATTGAGGAAGCATTAAAAAAATATCAAGAAAATCAATGTGAAGGAATAATTGCATTTGGTGGAGGGTCGCCAATGGATTGCGCAAAAGCTGTCGGGGCACGTGTTGCTAGACCTGATAAGAGCCTGGACCAGATGAAGGGTGTTTTAAAAGTTAGAAAAGAAATTCCGCCGCTTTTTGCGGTCCCGACGACTTCTGGAACAGGAAGTGAAGTGACACTTGCTGCCGTTATCTCAAACAGCAAGACGCATGAAAAATATGCGATTAATGATACTGTTCTTATTCCAGATGTTGCGGTTCTTGATCCATTACTGACAAAAAAGCTACCAGCTCCTATTACGGCAACGACTGGTATGGACGCATTGACTCATGCAATTGAAGCGTATATCGGTAAAAGTAATACAAAAGAGACTAGACAGTACAGTATAGTTGCCATCCAATTGATTTTCGAAAACCTATATGAAGCATTTGTTAATGGATCAAACATTCAGGCGCGTATGAATATGCAAAAGGCTTCCTATTTAGCAGGACTTGCTTTCACCCGCGCCTATGTTGGTAATGTACATGCTATTGCACATACTCTCGGTGGCTTCTATGGAACTCCTCATGGATTAGCCAATGCGATTATCTTACCATATGTCCTCAAGTATTACGGTAAATCGGTACACATACCACTATCTGAACTAGCTGACTTAGTAAAGATCGGTAATCCATCGGATACGACTGAAGAAAAAGCAAACAAGTTTATAGCAGCTATAATAAAACTGAATGAAGACATGAACATCCCTAAAAAAATAAATGGAATTGTAGACAATGATTTACCTGTAATGATAGAACGTGCATTGAAAGAAGCGAACCCACTATATCCTGTACCGAAAATATTTTCTCAAAACGACATGTTTCAGCTTTACCAAATGATTAAGGAGTAGCTTTCGGTTTCAATTTAACCTGGGAGATTATCAAGGTAGCTTTTATGAAATAAGAATAAAATATGATCAATTAGTGATTTACTTTCAACATCAGTTATATTTTTGATGACTCTCGTTCCGTTATATGTATAAAAAAGAGAACTTTTTAGTAGGTCATGGACTGTAGAGCCTTATTGTATACACGACATTGTTTAACTAAATTTAAAACACTAGGAAAAGAATCATTTCCTAGTGTTTATTGTCGTATCGAAAGTAATACTTCACTAATTGGGAGAAATTCATTTCGTTAGACATATTCTTTTAAATAATCTCTACTAGTAGTGAACCATTTAGTTCATTCAAAATTCGAATATATTTCGATGGGCAGTGCTTTTCACTCTTTTACAAATTCTTTATTACTTCGAATAGTGTCAATCGGGCGAACATATTGTTCAATTTGTTCTCGTTTTGGTTCTAAGAATGGTGGTAGCGAAAGTTTTTCACCTAATGTTTCGTACGGCTCGTCTCCCATAAATCCTGGACCGTCCGTCGCAAACTCAAATAAAATTTGTGGAGCCACTCTTGAATATAAGGAACCAAAGAAAAAGCGATCCACAAATCCAGATGTTTGAAACCCATAACCTTGTAAGCGTTGATCCCACTCTTCTAACACAGAGCGGTCTTCTACTCGAAATGCCGCATGGTGAACAGTACCAAAGCCTTGGCGTGCTTGTGGAAGTACAGTATTATGCTCTACAATTACTTGTGCTCCGTTTCCTCCTTCACTAACTTCAAATAAATGGAATGACCCTTCTTGATCAATTTCTTCAAACAATAACACTTTCTCAAGCATTTCTTTGAAAAAATCAAAATTGGCAACTCGAACAAAAAGTGGGCCCAGACCTGTAATAGCATACTCTAATGGAATTGGTCCTTTTTGCCAAGGTGTTCCTGGAGCAACTCCCTCGTTACCTTCATCTGAAATCAATTGATACTGCTGGTCATCAAAATCAACAAATGACAATGTCTTTTTACCAAACTGTTCTTTAATACCAAAATGCTTCACTTCTAATCGGTTAAACCGATTGACCCAATATTCTATAGCTGCATCGGTTGGTACGCGAAATGATGTTTTTGAAATTTCATTTGTACCGTGTACGCCTTTTGGAATTCCAGGAAAATCAAAAAATGTCATATCTGTCCCTGGACTTCCTTTGTCATCGGCAAAGAATAAATGATACGTTTGTATATCATCTTGGTTCACCGTTTTTTTAACGAGTCGCATTCCTAATACATACGTGAAGAACTCGTAATTCTTTTCTACACTACTCGTTATTGCTGTTACGTGATGTAATCCTTTTAATTCGTTCATTTTATCCTCCAGTAAAACCATAGAATGGTTGAGATATTTTTAATTCCAATACTAGTTTGCAGATACTTCATCTCGTTGCAACCACATCCCTATCACACGTAGTTGCTATTTAAAAAAGGTACCCTTAATTATCTTTGTTTAAAGTATCTTTAATTCGAGATAAATATATCATGTTTGTAAAAAGACTGTCAATAGGTCAAAACTTAAAAAGCAGGAAGCTTCCTAGATAGCAGTAGTTCTAGTTCAACCGGAGGTACAGGTGAAGGCAGTGGAGGGTCTGGAGCCTTTTAAACCGTACGATTTCGTAAAACCAAAAATCTCCTATAAAAGTAATTATGTCATATAGTGAAAGGCTTAAGGTCTTATTAAACCTTAAGCCTTTCATTAGTTAATAGAAATTCCTTTAGGATGCGCCCCAACTTCTATACGATTTATTTCGTCTAAAGTTTCTAAATCAACAACAGAAACGGTATCTTCAAACATTTATCCATATTTGATAAAACGTACTAAGACAAGAAGCTAGATTCTTTTTTTAATATCTTCTCTTATTGAATCAATAATATTGTCTGGTAAGTTCGCAGGTAAAGATGTTTCTTCTTCAAATACCCAAGAATTGATTAGCTCAAGGTCTGCTTTATTAAACGTAATGCTGTAGTCTTTATTATTGTGTGTGATATATACTGTCACCGCTTCTTCCATTTCAAATCCTTCATCGATAATCATGTTATTTACTTTAATTGGCTCCACAATATATTCTCCTTTATCTCATTCTTGATTCTGTTTATAGATTTAGCTTTATATTGTAGTTTATACAATTTTTACAAGCATCTTTTTCTTATTTAAGAAGATGTATTAAAACGGTAAATAATATTAACTAATTGAAAAATAAAAGTAATATCATAGTGCAGTTACTTTTTGCCTTATATAAACCGTCACATTGATTGAATGATTTTACCTAGTCGATAAATGCCTTCTTTAATCTCATCGATAGGGGCAAACGCATAGGACAAGCGAAGATATTGATACGCTTCTTTAGCATAAATATTTCCTGGATTAAGAAGAACTCCTTCAGCCAAAGCTCTTTCAAATAGATGTTTGTTCTGCATCTGTTTAGAAACTTTTACCCATATAAAGAAACCACCTTTTGGCTCACACCATGAAGCAAGTCTTTTTAGGTAATCTGTAAGAGCTTGCATCGCAACTTCTCTACGGATTTTAAGCTGTTCCCTTACATTGTTTAAATGTTCTTCATATAAACCACTGGAAAACCACTCTAAAGCGACCCTCTGAGATAATGAGCTCGAACCATAATCGGTTTGCATTTTTAAATCAGAAAGTCTTTCAATCACTGATTCGGGCCCTACCATCCAACCAATTCGCAACCCTGGACTTAATGTTTTTGATAAGCTCCCGAGGTACAACACACTCCCGTATTTGTCCAGTGTTTTTAGTGGTGCAGGTGGTGGCATATCGATCCACAAATCTCCATATACGTTATCTTCAATGATCGGGATCTGTTCTTTTTCACAAATTCGCATGAGCTCTATGCGTCTTTTTTCACGCATTAATATACCTGTCGGATTGTGAAATGTTGGGATAGTATACAAGACGGCACTTTCTTTCTGATGTTTAAGTTTAAAAATTTCATTTGGGATGAGACCAGCATCATCCATAGGTAGTCCACTCAGCTTCATCTCAGCTGATTGAAACATGGACAGTGAAAATAAGTAAGAAGGTCTTTCTAGAAAAATAGTCGATCCCTTTCTTAATAGTCCAATTGAAATAAGCTGTAAGGCTTGCAATGCACCAGACACAATTAAAATGGAAGAAGGCGAAGTATAGATTCCTTTTGTTTCTAAATAGCGACAAATGGCTATTCGTAATCGCTCATTTCCCCTAGGTTCTTCATAACTAAGTGGTGTTATTTGTGCGGCCACGTTTCCATCAATTGTTGCATCTCGCGTAACGGAAACAGATCATGTGATAATTCACTTTTTCCAAGCTGGATGTATTGATTTTTGGCTTCAAATTCATTAATATCTTTTACTAGTTGAAGACATTGTATCAATCTCTAAATATAATAGGAAGTGTTCGTTGGTAAATAAGCAAATTGGTTGGTTTTTATTTATTTAACGACCAGACTATATTTTTTACATTATTTTCAAGTTAATCTTTTTGATTTCCTATTCGTTACTGTACTGTTTTAAGGAGTGATTTTAAATGAACATGAAGGCTTTTTTACTGGCATTATTTACAATTCTAATATGGGGTTCAACTTTTGCTGCTATCCGTGCGAGCTTGCAAGGTGGGTATGAACCAGGACATTTGATTTTAGTCCGCTATTTAATCGCATCAGCGTTCTTTTTTATACTGTTAGCTCTGTGGCCTGGAGTGAAATTCAGTTTACCTAAAAAAGCAGATCTTATTAAAATTGTAGTTCTTGGCTGGATAGGAATTAGTATTTACCATATCGGTGTAACATTTGGGATGGAAACCATAACCGCAGGCACAGCAGGAATGTTGATTGGTGCAGCACCTATTTTTACAGCACTCATTGCTCTTTTCATTTTAAAAGAACGCATAAGTATAATGGGGTGGGTTGGACTGATGGTTGGTTTTACGGGGATTATATGTATTGCATTAGGGTCTGCTGGTCCAGCTCTAACATTATCTAAGGGAGCCGTTTTCGTATTAATTTCAGCAATCGCCGTGTCCGTGTTTTTTGTCCTTCAAAAACAACTGTTATCTCGTTACCATCCAATTGAATTAACAGCTTATTTTACATGTGCAGGCACACTTCCATTTTTATTTTTTTCACCAGGATTATTAACATCCCTTCAAAACGCTTCCGTTGAAGCGCATTTGTCAGCTTTGTATGTGGGGATTTTTCCTGCCGCGATCGCTTATGTCACTTGGGCTGTTGCACTCTCTATTGGTAAAGCTAGTTCTGTTGCGAGTATGATGTATCTTGAACCAGCCATTGCTATACTTGTCGCTTGGATTTGGCTACAAGAGTGGCCGCCAACCCTTGCATTAATTGGTGGAATTATTGCTTTTTCTGGCGTTCTTATTGTCAATAGTTTTGGAAAGAGACGGGAAGAAATACCTGAAATAACCACAGGATCGACTAAAGTTCAGTGACATCCTTTGTATGATTTAAAACTGTACACTTGTCCAACCATTCATCTCTTATTTGTCAGTTCATACAGCTCTATACACTAAAAAACCAAGTAGGAATCCTATTATCAGTCTCCTACTCGGTTAATTTTTACAATTAAATTTTGTTAATTCATACGTAAGCCTTATCGTTATTCATGAAAATTCGTACCATCAGTTGTTTCATTGATAACACCTGCACGGATGACAAAGTCTCCGAAGTGCTCACCTTCTTTGCGCTCTTTTGCATAACGTGGTAGTAAAACTCTTAATTCGTTCAATATTTCTTCTTCCCCGATGTTTTCGCGGTACATTTTACTAAGTCGACTACCGTCAAAGGCTGCACCAAGGTACATATTGTATTTACCAGGTGCTTTGCCGATAAAGCCGATTTCACCAAGTGCATGGCGAGCGCAACCATTTGGACAGCCTGTCATTCGGATCGTAATTTCTTTGTCGCGAATACCATTCTCACCGACAATTGTATCAATTTTATCAATTAGTTCGGGTAAATAACGTTCTGCCTCGGCCATCGCTAAACCACATGTCGGCAAAGCAACACATGCCAAAGAACTTCGGCGAATTGCACTATATTGTTTACCATCGGTTAGACCAAATTGCTCAATCAGTTCGTTCACTTTTTTCTTTTTTTGACTCGTAACATTAGCAATGACAAGATTTTGGTTCGCCGTTAAACGGAAATCTCCGGTATGAATTTTTGCAATTTCACGTAATCCGCTCATTAGTTTGTAATCGTCGTAATCCGTGATACGGCCACCCTCAACGAAAAGTGTAAAATGCCATCTTCCTTTCACGCCTTTAACCCATCCGTATCGGTCACCATTGTGGTCAAAATGAAACGGCTTTGCTTCCTTTAGGTTCCAGCCGAGTCGATTTTCTAGTTCAGCCTTCACGCTATCGAGTCCAAGGCGATCAACGGTGTATTTAAAGCGAGCATTTTTCCGTTCCGAACGATTTCCGTAGTCGCGCTGTATTGTAATAATTTTTTCAGCAACATCATAGATTTGTTCTGGTGTGCAGAAGCCAATCACTTTAGCTAATTGTGGATATGTTTCTTTATCGCCATGGCTCATACCCATACCACCGCCAATGGCTACGTTAAACCCTATTAGTTTTCCGTTTTCTACAATCGCAATATACCCTAGGTCTTGTGAAAATACATCAATATCATTCGACGGTGGAACAGCAATACCAATTTTAAATTTCCTTGGTAAATATAAGGGGCCATACATCGGTTCGACTTCTTCTACTTCTGGAGTGCCGACCACTTTTTCTTCATCGAGCCACAGTTCATGGTAAGCTCTCGTTCTGGGTAATAAGTCATCGCTTAATTGTTTCGACCATTTGAAGACTTCAGTATGAACCTCGGATTGATCCGGATTCGGATTACACATTACGTTCCGGTTAACATCCCCACAAGCAGCAATCGTATCAAGGAGTGATGCATGAATTTCTTGTATTGTTTGTTTCATATTCCATTTTAGAATGCCGTGCATTTGAAAAGCTTGACGTGTTGTAAGCTTTAATGTGCCGTTGCCGTATTTCTGAGCTAAATCATCCATGACCAGCCATTGATCTGGAGTAGCTACCCCGCCTGGAGTACGGACACGAAGCATAAATTGATAGGCAGGCTCTAGTTTTTGTTTCTGGCGCTCATTACGAAGATCTCGATCATCTTGTAAATAGCTACCATGAAACTTCATCAAACGATTATCATCGTCTGAAATCCCCGCACTTATTCGATCAAGCATCGTTTCTTTCAACGTTCCGCGTAAAAAATCACTCTCTCTTTTTATACGTTCGACATCACTTGGCGGTCCGTCGGGTGCTCTTAACGTTTTATTCACCATGTAAATATCTCCTTTCCTTCCACAATCAATATACATCACGTTGATATCGTTTTTGTTGTTGCATCTCCGCTACGTACGCTTCTGCTTGTTCTCGGCTCATGTTGCCTTCTTTTTCAACAATTTCTATGAGCGTCTCGTGGACGTCATGGGCCATATGTTTTTCGTCTCCACACACATAGAAGACTGCTCCCTCTTGCAGCCAAGCGTACAACTCTTCACTGTTTTCAAGCATGCGGTGTTGTACGTATACTTTTTCATCGGTATCACGCGAAAAAGCTACATCCATTTTTGTGAGTACGCCATCTTTTAACCACTTTTGCCATTCCGTTTGATATAAGAAATCTGTCACGAAATGTTGATCTCCGAAGAACATCCATGATTTTCCTTCGGCTCCGACTTCCTCACGCTCCTGCATAAATGAACGAAATGGGGCCACTCCTGTACCTGGACCAACCATAATGACCGGAGTTTCATGGCTTTCTGGGAGCTTGAAGTTTTGATTATGCTGAATAAAAATCGGCAATGTATCTCCTGGCTCGAGGCGTTCTGCACATAAAATCGAACATACTCCTTTTCGTTCACGCCCGTGCGTTTGATAGCGAACAGCACCGATCGTTAAATGGACCTCTTCCGGATTCGCTGCTAAACTACTTGCAATCGAATAAAGTCTAGGAGGCATTTTTCTTAAAATTGAAACGAAATCTTGCGCTGTTTCCCCCCATGTGCCGTAGTCACGGACTAAATCGAGGAGATCACGACCACTTATATACTTTTTTAGATTGTCTGTATTTTGTACAAGTTCTTGTAGCTTGTCGTTTGTTGACAGTTTCGCGATTTGCTCAAGAAGTGGTTTTGTTAAATTCGTTATTTCATAATGGGATCGAAGGGCTTCCTGGAGTGTTAGAGTATCTCCTTGCTTACTTACGGTTAGCCTTTCATTTGGATCCCATTTCGTTTCCTTTAAGAGCTCGTCAACAAGTTCAGGGTCATTTTCTGGAAATATCCCGATACTGTCACCTGGTTCATAGGTGAGGCCAGAGCCCTCGAGCGATAATTCGAGATGACGTGTTTCTTTATTTGAGCCACGACCATTCAAATTTAAGTTTTCAAGCACTTCCGCTTTAAACGGATTCGTTCGAGAATACACCGATGGAGTAGCTGGAGAGACATCTTCGGTAGAAGCAGGTGCTGCTGTATTTCCATTTCCCTGACTTAAACCAGCAATAACCCCTTCTAGCCATTCTGCAGCTGGCTCATCGAAATCAAGGTCGCAATCTACGCGATCGTAAAGTCTTGTACCACCTAGTTCTGCTAATCGCTGATCAAAATCTTTCCCTGTTTGACAGAAAAATTCATAGGAACTATCTCCTAGTGCCAACACAGAAAATCGAAGTGTATCAAGCTTCGGTGCCCGTCTTCCGTGTAAAAACTCGTGGAACGACAAAGCATTATCTGGTGGTTCTCCCTCACCATGCGTACTTACGACAATGAGCAAATTATCGACCTTTTTTAATTGATTTGGTTTAAAGTCACTCATTGATGAAAGAGTAACGTTAAATCCACGTTCTTCTAATGCTTTCCCTGATTTAACAGCTAGTGACTGAGAGTTCCCTGTTTGTGAACCATAAAGTATTGTTACGTCTTTTAAAATTGGCGTTTCAGTAGTAGGGGGTGCCACATTAGTTGATGGAATTGGCACTGGTGCTTCAGTTGGAACTTGTGCTGAAACCGACTGGGTCGCAGCCAAATAACCACACAGCCATATTTTTTGAGAAACAGTTAAAGTTGGCAGAAGACGATTAAGGAGCTCTACCTGCTCCTGATTAAACGGACTGTTCATGACTTGAAGTTGCAACAAAATCCACCTCACAAAATAATTCTTTCTTAACAAAAATCTTAATTTTATCGTACTATATTATTCCTATAAGTCAAATTGGATTTTATTATTTTAATGATTTGAAATCCTTATGATTGATTTTACAATTAAGAGAGATTTCGTTTTATGTTCTTTATTTTAAACCCTTCTCAGACTTTCATTATTTTAAATTACCCACTGCACTCTAAATTTAAGCATTAGAAACTATGATGTATAAAATGAATTCGGTACTTGTTTTTACGTTACTATCCCTTCAGCAAAAAGAACCCGATATGGGCTCTTTTTACTTAAATCTTTAGATTTTAAAATCTACTCCAATGCTATCTATTTTACCTACTTCTTTAATATATCTAGCAAGAGCTTGGTGATCAGGGTCCGCTACATATGCATCTAAGGCTTCTTGGTCTTCAAAGCGAACGGTTAATACGATTTGGAATTCTTTATTTCTTTCTAAAATGTTTCGGCCGGCTTGTAATTCAACAATGCCCTTCAAATGATTTTTTAGTGCCTTAAAACGAGTTACAACTTCCTGTAATTGTTCCTCTGTTGTAGCTTCAGAAAACTTGACAAGTACTGTACGTTGAATCATTTCATATCCCCATTTCTAGCTAATATGTATACATGCTCTTCTTATCTAACAACCGGTTAAAACGCAAAGAAAATGACATATTTTAAAAATCTGTTCTTTACGGATTCACTCATTTTACTTCGTTATTTTAGACATCATCTCTTCTAAAAATATAGCAACTCCGTCTAATTGGTGCTGCATTCCCCATCGCTACCGCTGTTCCAGAGACTTCAAATCCTCCTTATCAATATACTCATATAAAAAGGGGATACCCATCCGAAAAAATCTCGGATCATAGATACCTAACCTTTCATCATCATCTACTATAACAACAAAAGGAGACCATTGATAAAGAGTTTTAGCTCTAGGATTTTCACGGAACAACAAAGCTAAATTTGCCTCATCTTGAGATATCAACTGATCGACCATTTCTAGACCGCCCCACATATTACCTTGTAATATTTCAACATCTGATCCATTTTTTCCAGCAACTTTAAAATGACTTGGAATAAACCTAGCCGTTAAAGCTTGTTGCTCGTATTGATCCGCTGTTGACTGATAAATTATATAACCTTGTATCGATTGGACGATGACATGGGCGACAATTATAGTCCAAACAATTTTATACACTTTATGGGGTATTGCCTTCTTGATCTTGGCGTACAAAAAGCCAGCTAACATAATTAGCCAAATGACAATATCTACAATAGCTATTGTTCCAAATCCTACCCTAACAGACGAGAACGGTTCAAAATATCCAGTCCCCCATGCGTTTAAAATATCGCTTGTATTATGTATAAAAACAGCTAATGCAGCTATATAAAAAATTTTACGATCTTTTGATTTCCATATGAGAAAACATACAAGCCAAATAAGTAACGCCCATACAGGAACTAAAAATATCGAGTGCGTTATTCCTCTATGCCACATTTGATACATGCCCTCTGTATCCCAAAGTTGCGATATGACGTCGATATCAGGAATTAAGCTCCCCGCAACAGCAGCTACAAATACAGATCTTTTTAATTCCTTTGGCATGTGTTCTTTGTTTGTAGCCCCATATAAGGTTAAACCAAATAACGTATGAGTTACCGAATCCATTATTTTCTCCTTATTCTTCCAGTTTTCTACGTTCTCACTCTTTCATTATAAGGGGATTTTCATTATTTTCAAATTTTAATAGGTATTTAAAAGATGTTGTGTTATGCTTTATCTAACCATTTAACACTTGTACTACTGTTTGGTCCTTGAGGCTGACTAAAATGCAAAATCCTTCAATCTGAAGATATAGACTTTCATTTATTAATGAGCTCTATATTTTTGAATTCAAATGGGGGGGGCATTTATTAGTCAGTCTTTTTTATAATCAAAAAAAGGACCCTAGTTTTTAGGGTCCTTTGATCATTATGCTTTGTTTACGTTTGTAGCTTGAAGTCCACGTTGACCTTGTTCAGTGTCAAAAGTAACTTTTTGGCCTTCTTCTAAAGATTTAAATCCTTCGCCTTGGATTGCTGAGAAATGTACGAATACGTCTTCTCCACCTTCAATTTCGATGAAACCGAATCCTTTTTCTGCGTTAAACCATTTTACTGTACCTTGTTGCATGTTTATTTCCTCCTATGTGGATATTAACCACAATTTAATACTATAGTTGCTCAATAATCAAAGGCGAGAAGTTTTAACTTATTCTTTCCTTACAGACCGAACAAAAATAATTCTTACTTAGAATAACAGAAAAAATTTGAAAAAGCAAATAGTATTTAAATTTTATGAAATAACGGAGTAAAGTAAATGATAGTATTCCTTATCGTTCTACTTTAAAATAAAATAAAAAGTTTTGTCACAAATAACGGAACCACAGTCCATCCACCCTTGTAAATAACCTTACTGTCGTATTTGGAGGAAACCATGAAATCAAAAGCTATTCTATCTTTGTTTTTATTTTTAATTTCAAACTGGGTCTTTTTTACTTACACTACATATAGCCAAGAAAACTCGTCCATTCCTTCTATTTTTAGGCTTGAACATGGTTGGGAGTATCAATGGGTTGATTCCATTGAAGAAGATCATGAAATTCCACAAAATGGTTGGTACAAAACTGAAAACGTAAAAGAATTAGATGAACCTCGAAACGAAAGTGAAATCTTATATTTACGTAACTCCATCCCGGATGGTGATTGGATAGATCCTGCTATTTTTATTTCTTTTATGTATGGAACATTCGAAGTCTTTCAAGGTGATGAGCTCATCTATCAGTACGGTGAAATACCTGAAGCTAACACCGTCACTTATAAAGGATACAACCGCCGTCACTTCATTCTTCTCGACCAAGAATCTGCTTCTGAGGAAATTACAATTCGGTCATATTCTAACGGAAATATGATTGGTGTTGCAGGTGCAGTTTCTGTCGGCTCACATTCCGCTTATTTAACAAAAATGTTTCAAGATGATTTTGATAAGATCCTAATTGGGGCGATCCAGTTTTTTATTGCTTTAGTTGCTTTCATTTTCTTTATGATTAAACGATTTCAACTAATATATTTTGCCTTTGCCTTTGCAGCCTTTTGTGCTGCTCTTTACTCATTTAGTATTACTGGTTCTAAACAGCTTATCATGGATATTCCTTATTTGTGGATTTATGTATTCCAGATTGCTGTTTTTTTTAGATCCGCATTTGATCTCGTAATTGTTTATAAATTATTTGGTCCTGGTTATAAAAAGTTTGTCCGTCGTTTATGGCAAATCCATTTAACGTTAGCTACTTTTGCGTTCCTATTATCGATCATAAACCCGGATTATTTTACGTTGACTAAAGGCATTTTTGAAAAGCTCTCCGCATTTGAAGTTCTTATTATACTCGGCATTGTCATTTGGAACTTAATGAAAAGTACCGAAGCAAAACTTTATGCAGTCGGCTTCCTAGCGATGGCGGGCTTTATGGTCCGTGATCTGCTCGTCTTTACCGGTGTAATTCATTTAACAGAATTTTATCTTCTGGGCCATAGTGGACAATTTATTCTTATAGTCATGGTCGGAATTATTTTAATTCGTAGAGAAAATATCATTTAAAAAATGGCTGAACTTCAGAGGATAATACTGAAGTTCAGCCACAACATTCGTCCCAACAAAAAAGAAGAAAGGTAAATCATACATTCAACTAAATTAATTGATTTTTCACATTAAAGTATTTCCCCAATTCCACTTCTAAATAAGAATAAGGAGTTGTCTCTACTTGACCATATTCCTTTTGTGTGTACAAATGGGTAGCATTTGGTAATTCATGCATTAATTGCTTTCGTAATTTTTCACCAGGCTCATCAGAATCAACGAGAATATAAACATCTAGATCTTCAATCGGTAATATTAACGTCTCAAGTTTTTCATCACTTAATGTACCGTACGTACAAATCACATCGACAGGTTCATCAAGAACCTTCTGTACACGTTTCCGGTCGTTCTTTCCCTCTACGATTATCACTTTGTTTTCCATGTGACTCATCCTTTAACAAATTTAGTTTAGATGAAAAACGAAGTTAGCTATTGTTACGCTCAAGACTGCTCTTAATCTTTTTTATATCTTTCTTGTTTACTCTTTTTATCATCGTAGACATAAAAGGTGCTACTACCTCCACACTTCTAATTCATGACTGAACAATACTATTTATTCTCTTCTATATATTTTTTTAACTTCGTCTCAAGAAGGTGTTTCCAACCTTCAATATGGGATTCCTCCCAGTGATCTTCAATGATACCAGATGCAGAATGTGAAAGCTGCAAGACTGTTTTATCCCCTTTCTCTAGCAGGCGATACGTATATGAGCTATTCACCGCCCCCTGCATACCTAGATGACCGATTAGACGGATTTCCTCTGGAGCATTCGCATAGTAAACGTTTCCCCACACGGCTCCTTCACGTTCACCCCATTTTTCAATAAATTGTCCTCCTGGTACAGGGTCTAACGTAAATCTGGATGATACTCCTTTTGGTGCTAAACGAAATTCCCACCAATCCTCTACATTTTCTGTCAACGCTTCAAATACTCGCTCACGCGGCGCGTTGATTAATACTTCTTGTTCAATGCGGAATACTCGTGCTTGATCTATCGCTTTCATGTCTTTGTGTCCTCCTTTTTGTTCAGTCACCGATTTCAAATTTAACAATGAAGTCGCTGCTGTTTTCATGTATTTCCCCACCCAGCGATTGTACATTTCCTGTAGTGGTATAGCGTTAAGATAATTAAGTCTGTACTTTCCTTCTCTACGTATGACGACTAAATTTCCTTCCTGCAAAGTATTTAAATGTTTCATGATCGCATATCTAGAAACATCAGGAAAGAATTCTTTTAACTCACCTGTAGTTTTTGGCGATTGTTTTAAAATGTCGAGTATACCTCTTCGAATAGGGTGTCCCAACGCTTTAAACAGTGTGGAAAGCTCGTCTTCCATAACATGATCCTTTCTTGATAGTATTACGATATTTATTTACATGTTACCTTTAGGTCACATATATTGTGTGACCTAAAGGTAACATGTGTTTTTAATTAAGTCAATATGTAATTTATTTCTTAAAACGTAATATAATATTCAGAGATTCCTCTCATATAGGTTTTAGTTATTGATATTTTTAATTTTTCATCACGTTCATGCGCCGTTGGTCCAACTTCATTTTCAAAAATCACGAACCATTTTTTTAATCATTTGTTGTTCATCGGATAATTGAAAATTCATTTACTATCTCTCTCTAAGTTTTTTATTTAAATTAGTAATCTATCTATTAGGTTGCATGCCTTTACTCATCTTCAAGAAAATACTGTTCATATTTTGGATTCTGTTTTGTTTTCTTCGTCAGTAATGCATTGAATAGAAAATCTATATATACATCAGCTATTTGATCTATCGAAATACTGCGATTTCTTTCATACCATTGATACGTCCAGTTAATCATCCCGAAAATTGCCATTCCATTTAAGAGAAGAGGCGTACTTTTACGAATTTCGCTAGTCTGAATTCCTGCTTCTAAGATTGAAAAAATATAACTCTCATATTCATCTCTCTTTTGCTTAATTTTCTCAAAGTATTCCGGTGCGAGATAATGACCTTCACGATACATAACACTCACTTCTAAATTGTAGACATCAAACGCCATGATGAAGGTTCGGATCATCGCGGCTAGTTTATCAACTGGACTTTCTTTTCCAACTGTTGCGGCTCTTCCCGTTTCCATAACGTATGTAAGGATCGAGTCATTCAATTTATAAAGAAGTTCGTCTTTAGAATGAAAGTGATGGTAGAAGCCACCATTAGATATTCCCGCTTCCTTTGCAATCATACGGACTGTAACTTCATGGAAGCCTCTTTCTTTAAAAAGTGCTAAAGCTGCATTGGTTATTTTCTTTTTTGTATTCTCTGACACTTCCTTTTCCTCCATTCAGTCAACCCTATTTCTTAAGTTAAATTAATCTGTAATCTACGATAAACGACCGAATGACAATTAGTCATTTTTCAAGTTCGCTTTTCCATTTTTCTAGCTTCATTACGAGTTCATGAAAGTAGTCATTGAACGGATAGGAAGCTGCGATTTGTCCTAATTCTTCTTCATTTAAATTTTTTAATTCTTTCTCCAATTTATTAAGTTCCGTTATTGAGCCATTTAGTAATTGAATAATTTTATCCATACTTCATTCACCTCAGTTAATTAATGCAGACACTCCATTTCCGACCGATGGATCGGTCAGTATAAATCAATAGTATGAATATTCTTTCAAATTGTCAACACAAATGCTAAATTTACTTAAAATTAACCTACTAGTAACAAAAAACAACGGAGTTATCGAATGTCGGATAAATCCGTTGTTTTCAAATAAACTATTTTACTTGAGTTTGCTGCCCAATATTTCTTAAATTTTTCCGTAAAATTTTACCCGTTGTGTTTTTCGGTAATTCAGATAGAAACTCAATAAACTTTGGTCTTTTGTATTTCACTAATTTATCATCAAAATAGCGTTTTAATTCGTCTTCTGTTAATGTTTCATTTTTAGAAACGACAAATGCTTTAACGGCTTCTCCGTAACTTTCGTCTGGAACTCCAATTACGGCTGCTTCTACAATATCTGGGTGATCATATAGTACTTCTTCTATTTCCCTTGGATATACATTATATCCGCCGACATTGATCATATCTTTCTTTCTGTCCACAATGTAAAAATACCCCTCTTCATCCATTGTGGCCATATCCCCTTTTCCAACACCTTGTTTTGATAAACTATGAGCAAATTTGTTGACCATACGATGTAATTCTTTGTAGGTTGTACTTTCATTTAAAAATATATAAGCCTCTTTTTCTGGAAAATGATTGAATGCGTTTGAAAGATTTGTATAAAGATTCATAGAATCTCTCCTTTTTATCTGTAATTACAAATCAAACGAAAGAAACGGGATAGAACTCCAAATGAGATAACGCTTTCAAAGTAACCGGTTTTCGACCGTACGATCGGTCGGTTTAGCCTAATGTTACCTACTAGCAGTCATTGCGATCACATTATTTTTGCCATAACTAACTAGTCAGTATGTATATTCTTATAAACACTATAAAATAGCTGAGGAGCTGTGTCAATTATTTTATCGAATTTTCTGAATAAAGACACATATTTACAAATTTCACGGTTGTTTCGACACTTCTTCAGCATGGGCCTCACTTTGTCCCCTAAGAGTATGAGATAAATCGAGTAAAAATCGATAGGCTTTAAAAAAAGAGTAATTCAATACATGTTTATTGAATTACCCTTTTTCATATAATCTATTAATGTGAAAAACTTTACACTGTAAACCTCTTAACAGAGTTCTGTAATTCTTCTGCCATCTGACTCAACGTTTCTGCTGAAGCTGTTATTTCTTGCATAGAAGCATTTTGTTCTTCTGCTGAAGAGGCTACATTTTGTGAATTGCTCGCTGAATTCTTTGTGATTTCCGTCATTTCATTTACGGAGCTAATCATTGTATCTGAACTGACTGTAACTTCATGTAAAGCAATAGCAACTTCTTGTATTTGTGACAAAACTTGATCAATAGCGCCATTAATACCTTCAAAAGAATCACCAGCATTTTCAGCATAAACAATTCCCTCTTCTACTGCCTGCTTTACATTATCCATAGCTAACACAGATTCATGTATGCCTTTTTGGATGTCATTTATGAGCATACCAATTTGCCCAGCAGATTGACTAGATTGCTCAGCCAATTTACGGACCTCATCTGCAACAACTGCAAAGCCTTTTCCATGCTCACCAGCTCTTGCAGCTTCAATTGCAGCATTTAACGCTAATAAATTGGTTTGTTCTGCAACATCAGTTATAAGGTTAATAATATTACCTATTTCAGTTGATTTATCTCCTAATTTTTTAACAATTTCAGATGTCGTCATCGTTTTTTCGTTGATGTTCAACTTCATATGTTCGACAGACCTCATAATAACGCCAGTTCCTTCATTAGCTTTTTCATAAGAGATACCTGCTAAATGATGTACTTCGTCCATATTATGCGCAATTTTCCCCATACCATTTGATATTTCATTTGCCACTTCTGTTAAAGAGTTTGCACCCTCTGCTTGTCTTTCAGCTCCCGAAGCTACTTCTTGAATAGAATTTGTAATACTATCTGTAGCCGTGCTCGTTTCCTCTGCACTAGCAGTTAATTGTTCGGCTGATACTGCAACTTGATCGGAAGTACTAGAAATTTGGAAGATTAGATCACGTAGTTGATCTACCATCTTATTCATTGCATCACTCATACGCCCGATTTCATCTTTCGAATTTACATTTATTTTTTCAATCTGAAGATTTCCTTTACTAATATTATCCGCTGTCTCAGCTACTCGATTTAAAGATTTAGATAAGTAGCTGCTAAAGAATATAACAAGCAGTGTACCTATCACTATAGCTATGCTAATAGCTACAATAAGGACAACTTTTGTATGAGATATAGCGGCTTTAGCACTTTCTCCAGCGGACTCTAAATCTAAAACTATTAAGTCGGATAACTCGAGTGCGGCCATCGCCGTTTCTTCTCTAATCTTATTCAATTCTTCCATAATAGATTGATTGGCACCTTCAATTAGTATCAATTGATCTTTAGCTTGATCCATTTTTCGATTGTTCTGGGCAATCAGTTGGTATAACTCTTGTTGCTTATCAGTCTCCATGCGACTTTCGATTTCCTCTAGAATGCTAGTAAGTTTCGTATTAAATTCATCGTATGAATTTTGATTAAAGCTGCCAGTACGTTCATATTCACTTATTTGGATAAACTTTGCACGAAATATTGCGGCTATATCGGTTATTATTAGAGCACGTTCTCCACGATGCTCTAATGTTTCGACCTCATGATTTGCTTTATCTAATTCTAAGAAAACAAATGCAAATCCCCCGAAAAATGATAGCAATACAATGCTAAAAATTAAAAATAATTTAATACGAATCGATAAATTTTTTAAAAAAGACAAAATAAAAAATCCTCCTTATCATGTTGTTATCCCACTTCTATCGTACACTTCAAAAAGACCTGTGAATATCTTACCACAATATTCTAATAATTCACCAAAAAATACAACTTTTTATCTACTTTTTATTTAAGAATAAGAAAGTTTAAATGACCCCTTCCTTGCACTTTAAGCTTGAGTAAAATCTGGAGCAATAGACTTTTTGATAAAAAGTGCGATCAATAATGCTACCACACATAAAGCCAGTGCAAACCAATACGCATGGTGTACACCATATGTCATCGCTTCAGTTATGAGTTGCTCACTAATTGGACTTGATTGTTCTTCTAAGAAATTGGTGCGACTTTGAGTCATTATACTTACAAAGACCGAAACTCCTAATGCGCCTGCAATTGGCTGTAATGTGCTTGCGATTGCTGTCCCATGTGGGTATAACTTCTGCGGTAATATATTTAATGCATTCGTTTGCGCAGGCATCATTATTGCCGAAATCGACATCATCAATGCAATATACACAAGGATAAATGACCAAATCGGGATTGAAGTACTTATGTTACTATAGAAAATCATAACTCCGACTAATACAATAGTACCAGGTATGATCAATTTCCTTGGACCGTACTTGTCGAATAATGTTCCCATTATGGGTGACATGACGCCGTTTAATAATGCTCCTGGTAAAAGTAACAGACCAGCTACCTTTGCAGAATATCCAAGTGGTCCTTGTAAATACATGGGCATCACAATCTCAGAAGCAAACATGGCCATAATGACAATGACAAAAAGGCTGATTCCACGTGAAAAACTATTATATTTAAACACACGGACATCTAATAATGGTTCATCTAATTTCAATTGACGCCATACGAACATCGTTAAACTAATTAAACTAATTAATATGATAGAAATGATCGTGACGGATCTAAACCCTTCCGAATCTTCCCCTGCACTGCTAAATCCATAAACGACTCCTCCAATTCCGATTGTAGATAGAATAATCGAGAAAATATCTACTTTAGGACGAGTTACTTCTCCAACGTTTTCCAAAAATTTCAAAGCAAATAAAATCGAAAATACAGCAAAAGGAATAACGGTGATGAATAACCAGCGCCACCCCACTAAGTCAACAATAACTCCAGACAAAGTGGGGCCGATTGCCGGAGCAAACATAATGACTAACCCAAACGTCCCCATAATTTTCCCACGAACTTCTGGTCGATAAATGAAAAGAAAAGCATTCATAATAACAGGTATTAATAACCCAGTACCTACAGCTTGGATCATTCTCCCAGCTAAAAGCATAGAAAAATTAATAGCACACGCAGCAATAACTGTCCCGAATAAAAATACAGTCATGATACCGATAAACATTTGTCTTGTAGTGAACCACTGAATCAACAAGGCAGAAACAGGCATTAATACACCCATCACCAGCATAAATCCAGTTACCAACCATTGAATTGTTGGAGCATCAACATTGAAAACTCTCATTAATTCCGTTAGGGCAATGTTCAACAAGGTTTCGTTTAATATTGCAAAAAATGCACCAATCATAAAGGTGATTAGGATCGCTTTTGAATTGATTTTTGTTTTCATATTTTCCTCCAAAATTTTAAACATCAACAAGAACACTTATCTATAATCCAATATTTCTGTAAATTTCTCAAGTCATTTCGCTCCACTACTAAATGTTTTAATCCATCTCGAATGCTATTAACCCTGAATTAGGTTTTTTTATCGGGTAAACGGGGTGTAAAAAAAGAGTATTAATTGTAAATTAACGCAATTATAATTTCATTCTTCAGGAGGAGGATCTTCACCATCTAGAAATTGATCGTTCGATGTTGGATTGGGCTGGGAAACAATCATACATTGCTTTAGCCATTATGATGACAGCTGCTGCCCTAATCGGAATTAACTCAGGCCCTATTAAAGGATTTGGCTTTGATAAAGTACAAAAAATTTTAGAAGAAGAAAATTTACTTGAAGATGGTCCATAGTAACAAATAGTTACAAATGTTCCCAATATAAATAAATGGACGCTAACTATTATGAACAGCACCCCAAATGTTAGACACGAACTAACATTTGGGGTGCTGTTTTTCTATGGCTTAGTTTCAATATTTGTAGTTTCTGCGTTCTGACTATGATTAGGCTGAGCTGCTTCTGTACGTACGACAGTATGAGTATTTCCTCTATTTACGAGGTCCGTTAATAGCTTTGAAATATCAAGTCCGGTCAGCTCTTTTAAAGGCTCTTGCACTTGTGCCATGGTGTTTGTAATACTTTTACTATACGAGGCTACTCCGTTACCATTACCGGTGTCGATAATTTTCACAGATTCAATATTAGATAATGGTTTAGAAATGGCTTCAGCAAACTGTGGTAACATTTCGATTAGTTTTTCGACAATAATGACTTCACCATGTTTAGCAATGGCTTCAGCCAATAAACGTTTCGCTTCAGCTTCGGCTTCCCCGCGCTTACGAATAACTTCTGCCTCAGCAAGACCTTCTTCCCGTTTAATCCTCGCCTTCGTTTCCCCTTCAATCCGAGATTTCTCAGCATCTGCTTCTGCTTTTTTCGTAGTTTCATAGAAGTTAGCGTCAGTTTTAGCTTTACGGACTTTTGCTTCTTCTTCCTCTAACTTTACAGCACGTTCTCTTTCAAGGTGCTTAATCCGTAGTTCTTCTTCCTTTTTACGTGCAAGGAGTTGAAGCTCCTCTTCTTGAACTTCTTTGTCTAGTTTTGCTTTTTCTAACTGATACGACTGCTCTGATTTCGCGCGCGCCCGTTCCGTCTCTTCTCTAATTGCTGCGTCTTTTAGGTCTTTCTCTTTTTGAGCCTCTGAAATTTCAATTTGTCGTTGAAACTCCTGTTCCTTCGCTTCTTTGTCATTGTTCGCTCGGTGAATACGTGTCTCCTTATCGCTATCAGACTCAGCAAGTTCGGCACGTTTTCGAACTTCAGCAATGCGTGGTCGACCTAAGTTCTCGAGGTATCCATTTTCTGGGTCAGCATCACGTAAGTCTTGTAATCCTAATGATGTGATTTTGAAACCCATACTATCTAACTGATTTTGTGCAACCTCAGTTACTTGTTTGTTAAAGCCTTCTCGATCTTCGTTAATTTCTTCTACCGTCATTTTCGATAAAATCGCCCGTAAGTTTGCATTAAGTACTTCTGAAATTTCACTTTCAATTTCTTTTTGCTCCTTACCTAAAAACTGCTCAGCATAAATGGCAATCCCTTTTAATGTGTCAGACACTGTGACCATTGCAACGGCATCCGCAATAATTGGAACCCCGCCATTTGTAAAAACGCGCGGTGTAGTTAGCTTTAATTGAAATGACGTTAAATCAACAGGTGTTGCCGTTTGGTGCATCTTTAGTAGATGACCACCACCACGAATGATCTTAATTGAACGACCTTCATTATCCGTAAAAATATTGGTTTCTTTATTGGGATCTCCTAATTTTGGACCAGCTATAATTAATGCTTCATTTGATCTCGCAGTCTTATAGCGAAATTTCATCCAGAACCACCAAATAACTCCCCCAATTGCAGCCAGTATCAATACTGGAATTAAAAATGCCAGAAAAGTTAAAATCGTCATGTAACCGCCTCCTAAGAAAAATGAAATAGTAATGATGATGGCTTCACAATGATTGCCACCTTATGTATTGCTATATCTTACTTACGAATGAAAATGTAAAAAGTTTCACATATTTGTAAAAATCTTTATAAATCATCAAGTTGTATCTTCTTTTCAACACATATTTATGCTCATATTGGCAAACTACCAGCTATATTATTAAAAACCTTATCCAAGAATAATCTTTTGGATAAGGTTTTCTTTGTCTTTCATATGATATGTCATGTGTAAAAAAATGGCTTACAGCTCAGTACGGAGATCCCACAATTCAGGAAAGAAACGTTGGTCTAATACTTTCTTCAAATAATTGACTCCGCTAGAGCCTCCTGTTCCAACCTTAAAACCGATAATTCGTTCAACGGTTTTCATATGACGAAAACGCCATTGCTGGTGACAATCTTCTATATCAACAAGTTTTTCTGCCAGCTCATATAGATCCCAATACTGATCTACATCTCGATAAACTTCCAACCATGCCTTACGCACAGTTCGATCTCCCTGATATGGGGTGGAGTAATCTCTGTTAAGCACGTTAGAGTGAATAGGAAATCCAGCTTTATTCAGTTGCATTATTGCTACATCATAAATTCCAGGGGATTTATATGCTTTTTCTAATTTTGCATAAAGTTCTAGATCCTTTTTGTAAATCTTTAAGATATGATCAGTTTTATAACCAAGTGCAAATTCAATCATCCGATATTGAAAGGATTGAAACCCAGAGGCCTGACCTAGGGAGCTGCGAAATTCCGTATATTCAGAAGGGGTCAAAGTTGATAGGACGTCCCAAGCTTGAATCACTTGAGATTGAATTTTCGATACTCTTGCTAATTGTTTGAAGGAAGTAGATAAATCGTCCTTCTCAATCGATTCTATCGCTGCATTTAATTCGTGGAGAATGAGTTTCATCCATAGTTCACTAACCTGATGAATGATAATAAAGAGCATTTCATCATGATGGTTAGATAATCTCTTTTGGCTAGACAAGACTTGATCAAGTTGTAAGTATTCACCGTAGGTCATTAGATTTGTGAAATCAGTATGAATATTCTTTTCCGATGCAGTTGTAGAGTTGCGTTTCTTTTTATCATAATCCATCCTCGCACCCCTCCATAATGGAACCTTTTGGAACCTTTTTTAATGGCTCTACCTAGAGCGGTCTAACGACAGCTCGAACAGGACTTCCATCTGCTTCTTTTAGCGGAAGTGGCAGAGCAATCAACTCATAATCTCCAGGATCAATATGGTCTAGCATGACGTTCTCTAAAATGTGTATTCCATGGTCATACAAAGCATGATGCCCCTCTAGTTCCTTACTATCAAGGGGATCAACAGAAGGAACATCAACCCCGATTAAGATAATTCCTTTCTCTTTTAAAAAGCCAACACTACCTTTCGTCAAATAAGGAATTTCTTTTGGAAATAAGCTCGGGTTATTTGGGATTGACGTTTTTAGTAATAACCGTGTCACACCGTCTAAATCATATTGCGCCAATACGTCCTCATCAATTTTCATATAAGACGACACATCGATAATACGACACGGGCCAATATATACATTAATGTCCAAGTCAAGCACTTTTGTGCCATCATTCTTAAAGTGAAACGGAGCATCGATATGTGTCCCAATGTGCACACTTGTAGTAATTTGACCAATATTAACCGATCCAGTCTGTTCTTTTGTATAACTAACTTCATAAGAAAATGGTGTATCCTCAGGCCAATGGGCAATCGTTTCGGTTAATGGTTGAGATATATCAATCCATTTTTTCTTCATATCTACTTTATCTTTCATAAAATACCCCTCCTATCTAGTAAAATATGGCTTTAGTAAATCTATTATTCGATTTTATCATCATTTTCTAAATAGCATGACCAAAGGAAATAATAATTCCATAAAAAATCTGACACCATACGAAGTGTCAGATTTATATGTTAACCAGAACGATGTCAATAAATAAAAAGTAAAACAGAACATAGGTTGTAGCCTTTTAAAATGGTTTATTGGGTTCGTAAGTTGGCTGTTGATTTTTTGCTTCATATTGACGACTTTTGGCTACCGCTTCTTGCACACTTTCATCCAAAGAAAACTCTGTATCCACTTCGGTAAACTGTCCTGTTTGATTTTGATTGGCTATTATTTGCTTTTGTTGGTCTACCTGAGTTGATTTTCGTTGTTTCTTCATATTTTCCTCTCCTTTTTATCCAATGTATATGCGTAGATTTTGCATAAACGGATGTTTTATACAACGGATTCTTTAGAGAATCAAATCGTTTCTTAAAGTGCTATATATAAAATTATATTTATATTTTATTAAACAATGTGAATTAATTTTTAATCTTGACTGGGATTTTTAATTCATTAATTCTTGAACCGTCTTTAGCACTTTCCTCGAAAAGAATCACTCGACCTGAATTGCTAGTTACCTCATCAAGTTCAATAATAATCTCGAATTCGCCCCATTCGGGTGCACCACTTGCCGCTGTTGTGAAGCCTTCATCTAGCATATAGTGGCCATCTTCAAATTCATATAATATCGTCCCTTCAAAAACTCGTGCTAAACCACTTACAACGATCCGATCCTTCACTTCACTGTTAGGTGTAGGTTCAAAAATTCGGAAAGCTACATTTTGCAATACGATTTCACGAGAATCCTTTTCATCCACCCACAGGTAGCTTTCCGGATCATTAGCTTCAATTGGATCACCTGTATAAAGATGTCCGAGCAATGTTTCGCCAACTCTTCCTTCTACTAAAATTTGTGTCCGATCAAATCCGAATTGCTGCATGATCATCGCAATCTGTTCAGCAAACATTAATTCACCGCTTGAGCCTAAATTACTTTCCTGAATCTCTTTTGAAAAACTTACATGGGCGATTCCATCAACTTCTTCAACATACTCTATGATCACATCTGAATCGATTAATCCCGTTAATTCTTCATGGTCGGGTCCTTTAATCCAATTTTCAAGTGCGGCCTTTGTCACATCTTCTCCTTTTCTTACAACAATCTCTTTTTCAACACGATAAGTAGACATTAAATCATGATCTGGGAAGTAAAGTACAACTTGATGTGTTTCATCCTTTTCATCAGGTGTAGGAGATAAATTGGATTCATCAACAGCTCCCTCATCATTTAGTTGTTCTTCTCCATTAGTCCGTCCATCTTGCTCTTCCACTTCTCCTGGTTCTTCTGAAGGAGTATTTATTTCCTCATCATGCGGTTGATTCATTTGATCCGGTTCTACATTACGACCGCAAGCGGTAAAGATTACGATACTTACTAACAAAATCAGCAAAAGGGTCCAGATTCTTTTCACTATACTAACCTCCTTGTAAATTATAAGTAGTACGCCAAGAATCACCTTACTTTGTACTTACTTATTCCGGCTTAGTTATACTATAGTAACGTTTTGTATCATGGAAATTTAAGAAATGTAACAATTTTGTTACTTAAGTATTTTGTAAAAATAAGTGTATACACGTTCCTTCATTTTGAACTGTATCAATAGTAATCGACCCCTTATGCAACTCAATCATCTGTTTGACTATCGTTAATCCTAAACCGCTCCCTTCTTGATTCCATGCCGTCGCATCATTGGCACGATAAAATGGTTCATATATATGAGGAAGATCTTCTTTGGAGATCCCAATCCCAAGATCACACACACTAATCTGAATGTTCCCTTTATCTTGTTGAATGCTAATTTCTACAGATTGACCTTTTGGAGAATAGCGAATCGCATTTGAAACTACGTTATCCAATCCACGCAGAAACAATGCTCGATCGACAAATAAATGAACAGGCTCAAAATCAAAATCTAGTACTATTTGTTTGTCTTGGGCTATATGTTGAAAGGACCGTAGGAGGTGACGCTGGATGTCTTGTGTATGAAGTTTGTTTTTATTAAGTTGTTTATCCCATATACGATTAATATGTAATAATTGGTCAACCATTTGCTTCATTTTTTGAACTTGGAATGATAAGTCTTGTACAAATTCGTCAAATGTCTCTTCTTTTTCACGTACATAAGGTAAATTCTCAAGGATCAGTTGTATCGTTGCCAATGGCGTTTTTAATTCATGTGAGGAAGTGCTCAGAAACCTTCGTTGACGTTCATCATATAGATTTAATTCTTCAACCATATTTTGTAACGCATTAATTAGTTCTTTAACCTCATCATTTCGCCGATGTTTAACGGAAAAAGAACGTTTTTGTGGCGTTATTTTTTTTAAATGGAAAATAATTTCACGGATTGGTTTCGAAAACCACGTTGAAACAAAATATGAAATAAAAAAGAAAACAGCTAAAGCGATAAGTAGCGTATAAACCATCCATTTCTGAAATGCCTTAACTTCAGTGTACAGTTGGTCTGCTTTCTGAATCATTAATAAATAACCTTTATTATCTAACTTCTGAAAGGGAAATAAAGTATACTGAACATAGCCGAAAGGATCTGTTTTAATAAAAAGTGATCCTGGAGCTGTGTCTCGTTCTAATATAGTAAGATTTAAGCTAGTATTCGACTTTAGCTGTTGATAACTATCTGCATAAACATTTTTGTTATGATCCAACATAATCAATCTGCCATTTACCTGTTCGCTGTACCTTTGAAGGTAACCGATACTACGGTTTGGTGTATAAGGGTATGTATCTTTGATTTCATCAATAATGGGAGTGCCTTGAGCAATAGCTATTTGTTCGTAGCCTTCTTGTAAGCGTTGTTCATACGTAGATAAAACAAACATGTAAACAACAAAACAGACAATAAGAAATAAACTAGAAAAAATCAACCACAATTGGTATTGAATTTTCATGCGTTTTCTCCAAAACGGTAACCCATACCTCTTACGGCTTGAAAATATTTTTTACCTGAAAGCTCCATTAATTTTTTTCGTAATCGACTGATAGTGACATCTACCGTTCTTTCACTATATTCCAGTGACCCTCCCCAAATCTGCTCATATAAATATTCCCTTGAGTAGACATTATTCGGCTTGTTCATTAAGATTTCCATCAATTTATACTCATTAGCAGTAAGCGAAATCGAATGGTCTTTGTATAAAATAAGTAGCTTTGCACGATCTAATGTTAGACCCTCGTATTGAAGCAAATGCTCTACCCGTTCATTATTTGAAGTGTCATTTCTTCTTAGCAAAGCATGAATTCTAGCTAATAATTCTCGTTGATCAAACGGTTTAACGATATAATCATCTGCACCTAGCTCTAAGCCAATAATTTTATCTAAAATTTCACCTTTTGCTGTAATCATAATAATCGGTACATTTGATTCTTTCCGTATTTGTTTACAAAGTTCTAAACCGTCTTTCTTTGGTAAAGTCCAATCTAGTAAGATCAGATCATAGGATATTGTTGAATAAGATAGCCAACCTGCTTCACCATCATATTCGATATCCACTTGATAGCCTTCTCTTTCTAGAAAAAAGGCAATATTTTTAGCTAATATTTTTTCGTCTTCAACGAGTAAAAAATGCTTCATTACTAATTTCCTCCTCTATTGGTTACTTATGCATATTTTTTGGAACATAGTCAGGGTAGTCTGTAATAATCCCATCAACACCAGCATTAACCAAAGGAGCTACCTGGTCTTTTTTACGAACAGTCCATGTCATGATTTTCATATCAAGAGAATGGATCTTATTTACTAATTTTTTTGTTACTAAGCGGCGGCTCGTATTGACATAGTCGGCATAAAATGTGAATTCTTTCAAACGCGTGTCCGTTAGATCTTTCTTCTTCGATGTAAGGACAGCCCTTGGAACATCTGGCAATAGTTCATGTAGTTTTTTTACGGTATTAAAATCAAAAGACTGCACCAAAATTTCTCCATTACAAGGTTTGTTCAGGTTACGTTCAATAAGAATCTCCGCAACTTTTTGTTCAATCCCTAAATATAAATTAGGAGCTTTAATTTCAATCACAAATCCAATTTTCCCATAAAATGTATCTAAAACTTCTTCAAAAGTAGGGATCTGCTCACCTACAAATTTTGTTCCAAAATAGCTACCTGCATCTAATTGTTTTAATTCCTTTACCGTCAAGTCTTTAACCATGACTTGTTCTACTGAGTCAATATTAGTTGTACGGTTGACTGTTGTATCATGAATGACAACTAATTCGCCATCTTCACTCATTTGTACGTCTAGCTCGATGAAATCCGCTTTCATTTCTATGGCTTTTTGAAAAGCTGCCATCGTATTTTCCGGTGCATAACCTGTTGCACCACGATGAGCTACTATGTACTGATGTATATTATCATTGCCATAATTATTTGAAGTTCTAGCTGATGGTATTTTTGCTGTAAATCTATCAGTTAAAAATCTATGATATAAAGCTTTTGATGCTAAATATCTCTTCCATTTTAGCTTACTGAACATAAAAACACCTCTTTGGAAACACCAAATATACAACAAACTGGATTGATACTTCTAATTTCTATTATAACTCAAAAAAACTGAGTATCCTTATTTAGGACACTCAGTTTTTTATGTTTAATCATCAAGCACTTGAACAATTGTTTCTTTCGTGTTATTCCTCTACCTATATAATTTATACTTCTAACACGGCCACAAGATGTAATGGATTTTGAACTTTTCCGAATTCCGACGCATGTGGACGATCGTCATCATCTTCGTACCCATAATCAATCATTCGATTACGGTTCAAGCATAGCTTCGTAAACGATGGTCGTAATAAATCAAATAGTTGAAACCGTTCCGATAGTTCTGGGAAGCGATTTTGATACTGAATAATTGTTTCTCTTAATACCAACCAAAACCTTTCTTCTTCATAGTGAAAATAGGTTTCAAGAATATCCGTTAAGTAACGGAAATGACAAACAAATAGTCCAGTGAAAATAAATTGACATAACCCTTCTGCTCCTTCACTGCGAAGAACGGTCTTTAATTCCTTCGGTAACTGCTGTAATTCAGGGAGAGGTTCGTCACTGACGTTTACATCATCCACAAAGTCTTTCATCGCTAATCGATGCGGGATAAAATTTTTTAACACTAATACGGTATTTTGCCCATGTGGTGAAAAGACCGTGCCATATTTATATAAGTAATGTAGAAGAGGAGGTAATGCGACGCTGAATAATTTTTCAACCCACTTATTCACCGTTAGTCCAGATCGTTCAATTAATGAAGCAACAAATGGCTTTCCTGCCTTGTCTTTATAAAGAAGAGAAGCTAAAGTTATCGGTTGCTCTCCGTCTTCTAGAAAAGAATAGATGCTTTCACGCCAAATACTTCCTAACATTTCTAAATATTGATACGGTGCACCGTTCAACTTTGAATAATATGGGTGCTCATAGTTAATACTCGCTACTTCCCCTGGCAGGATAATTCGGCACTCCTCTCGCAAGAAAGCGTCCTGATCGCGAATATTCTGGATATAATCAGTAATGACCGGTGCTACTACCGTTCGTTCCCCTGGGAGACCACGATAAACTAACGTATTTAAAATACTCATTGGTAATTTCACGTGATGTTTTTCTTTATGAGTTGTATTGACAAATGTACGAATCGACTGCTGTGGAAGGTAATCATCTTCACCTTCACCAAGTGGAATCATTTTCTTTCTGGCAATATCCTCAGGAAAATATTGAATGATAATATTATTCCATTGCCAAGGGTGGATTGGTACAAAGAAATAGTCTGAAGGCTCTACCCCTTCGTTTAATAAGATTTTCATAAAATCTTCGTATCGTTCTTTACTTAGCTCAGCTTCAATAAACGTCTTATAATCGATTTTAGAAATCGATTGGAAGGTTGCATATTCTTGATCAACAGCAGCCCACAAAAGCTTGATTTGTTTCTTTTGTTCTGGTGCATACGAAAGGTAATCTTGGTAGTCAAATCCAATCCGACCTTTATTATATGTGATCCACGGATGACCCTCCATCTCACCTTCTAACTCACCGTAATCCATATCAACTAGCTCTTCGACACTTTGGTTTTCCTTACTCTGTAAAATGTGTGCATCTGCTAATAGTGTGTTGTTATATTCTTTAATGAGATGCCCTGTTGTCAATGGGTTCATGCCAACGGTTTGCTGAATATCTAAAATAAATTGAATCGGATTCTGAGTTATTTCCCATTGCCCATTGCGTAAACACTGGATCGTTTCCGGATCAATTCGATAGCTATCCATCATCCGTTCTTTCCCTTTAAATCGATAGCAGATTTCGTGGTCGTTCTCACCCGCCTTAATGACTAGCTGATAAACGGTACTAGACTCTGTTTCTTCAATAATCTCAGGGTGGATAATTTCTTCGTACATGAACTCTGAAATCATTTTCGCTAATAAGTTTAGACCGACTTCATTCCAACGATCTGGTGTTAACGTCTCTTTTACTTGGTATAATTTTTGCATGCTTTCACTCTCCTTTTCGTTATACAATATCTTTTTCCAAAGCTACTTCTTTGACTGGAGACTTTGTATCTTTAAATAAAATTAAATGAGCGACTAATAATATGAAAAGACAAATCGCTCCAGCAAAAACAAATGGGGCAGCTAAGTTATAAGTAAGCACTGACGTTGATGCAAGAATTGGCGCAACTAATAAACCTGCATTTTGAAATGACGATGCGATTGAATAATTCAAGCTTAATTGATCATTACTTTTATGGAATAAGTAAACCTCTAGCGCTGATTGTGCTATCGCTAGAAAAAATCCGTAAAAGACCCTTCCGATACATAGAATAATTAAACTACTTGGCATTCCTTGTAAAAATAGACTGATAGATAAAATGCCTAATGCAACAGCAAATATAACCGGTAATTTTTGAGGTAACATGATTTTCCGAATCAGTGGATAAGCAATAATCGCCATTACACTCGGAATTAAAAATAAGACACTACTTTCAACGAAGGAAAGCTGAAAATCTTGGATCGTATACGTTGTAAAATATGGACGAATCATATTGTTAGCAGCGTGAAAGGCTAAAATGATGAGCCCTATCGTTAATAAAAAATGGATGTTTCTTCCGGCAAGCTGAACCGAATCTTTTTTAGGAACCGCTTTTTTCCTAGATGACAGCTTTCGAAATGTAAACCACCCCATAAACCATAGAATAATTTCAATTGCTGCTAGTCCATAGAATACGAATAATGGCTCATCTAGTTTGATGATCCAAGCACCTGATAATGTCCCTAATATGATCGCTCCGTGAAAAACCATATGGTACGTTCCAACGACTGCAGAACGTTTGTCCTCCCCACTGCGTTCAATCAGTAAAGGATAAATGAGAAAGAAACTGCTTTTTCCGATTAAAAGTAAGACCGTAAATATTACAAACGATGTAACATGCTCAGCCCCTCCCATGCCAAGCATCATAACAACGGAAATCCATTGACCTGTATATAACAGGTGCTTGATTTCAAAATACTTAGAAAGGACGCCCCAAATTGGTACCGCAATTACAACCGTTAGTCTCGCGATAAATATATAAAAAGCCGTAAACTCCAAATCGACAATACCAAACACTTTTTCAAAAAACTGCGGATAAAACGGGGATAGGGCCACATCTGTAAACACTAAATAAAAGATCAGGAAAAATAGCATCGGCTGAATCGCTTTATTTGATGTCATTTATTAAACTCCAAATTGCTGAAAAACATTCCGCTGTCGAACAGGATATAATTCCCTACCGACAAGTTGATTGATAATCATTGAGTTTCGATAGGCGCCTAACCCCAAATCCGGTGCCCCGACTCCATGTGTATGCATCTCACCGTTTTGAATGAAAATTTGATTAGCGATCTCTTTCGTCAACTTCAGCTGATAATTTTCCTCTACTAAATATCGACCTTTTTCATCCCATTGAATAAGAGAGTTTAAGTTTGAAATAAACGGTGGAATCAAGTGCTGATAACCAGTCGCCGCAACAATCATTTCGCTTTCATGGATGAACGTTTTTTCTTGTTCCCATTGATTGCAAAGTAATTGAAGCTTTCTTTTCGTACCAGTCTCTATCTCCTTCACTTCCATCACTTCCGTTTTTGGAAGCAAGCGAACAGGTGGTTTTTCCCCGCTAACTGTAGATTCATATAGAGCATCATAAATATCTGCAATCGTTTTTGCACTAATTCCTTTATATAACAAATCCTGCTTTGGCAATTGCTCGTCCTTTTTTTCCTGAGATAACCGATAAAAATAATTCGTATAATCTGGGGAAAAATGCTCTAAGCCAAGCTTTGAGTACTCCATTGGGAAGAATCCCTTTGATCTTGTATACCAATCTAAATGATAGCTATACCTAGTCTGTTCTTTTAGTAATTCAAGAAATACTTCTGCCGCACTTTGACCTGACCCTACTACAGTTATTGATTTCGCTTTTCGTAATTGCTCTCGATTAGGTAAAAATTGTGCAGAATGAAAAAGCTGTTCTGAGGAGTGTCCAATCATACTATCTGGAACATAAGGTACACTACCAATACCAATCACGAGATGACGTGAATAATAGTAGTTGACATTCCCTGATTCCATATCCATCGTTTCGACTTTAAAGTAACCATTTTCGCTGTTGATCTCACCTTCAAACCAGCTCACTTCTGCAAAATCGGTCTTCCACTCAACCGCCGTAACTTTTTGACCAAAGCAGCAGTTTGTTAGTTGTTCAGACACCCATTGACAATAATGATTGTACTCCCGCCTTGGAATATGAAATCGTTCTAAAAAATAAAATTTATACAAGCGCTCGTGCTCATGTAAGTAATTCAGAAAACTAAACCTACTCTTCGGATTTGCCATCGTTACAGCATCAGCTAAAAACGGAACTTGAAGTGTCGTTTCTTCAATCAGAAGCCCCCCGTGCCACTCAAAATAGGCCTTTTGTTCAAAAAATAACGTCTTTATTTCCGTGCTCTCTTCCGCCAGGGCAGCTAATCCAAGATTAAACGGACCAATTCCAATACCAATAACATCATACATACTGTTGTTCGATTTTCTTGACATGTTTCCACCTCTTAAAAAATGTTGTACGCTCACAAAACATTAGCAAGCCGCGTTTATCTGGTAGATCGATTTCTTTTTGTGGTTCGAACCCACACTTTTTAAAGATATGAATCATCTTGTCATTACGAATATCTGGTTCAGCCACAATTTTCTTAGTGCTTTCATGCTGAAAACGAAAGGCAACGATTGCCCGTAAAAGAGGGAGTGCCAACCCTTTTCCTAAAAATTTCTGTGGGCCAAACAATAGATGTATTCCTTGATCCTCTAGTCTCACATCATAGTAATCGGCAATGATATCATCTTTTGCCCAATAACATTCCCAATAACTCATCGGTTCTCCGTTGATGTGACCGATATATAAAGTTTGGTGTTGGTCTTGCAGGAGTTTTTCTAAATGAGCCTTATATTCAGGAAGAGGAAAATTTTGCTTCCAAAACGGAATGACATGGTCTTGGTGATGCCAATAATGCAAGCGCTCCAAATCCTCCTCTAGTTTAACTTGTCGAAAAGAGATCTCATAACCAATCTCTTCATCAAATACGTTCACTTGTTACCAACTCCTTTTGTACCAGTGGATTATCAATTTCAACATAAACCGATTGAGTTTCTAAAGACCCTACCAGCTCATCCATGTCATGAAACCGAGTCAGGAGGTTCGCCTTGCATGGTAGTTTCTCAGACGTTAGTAAACTTTCAATGAGACTCGATGATTTTTCTACTGGTACTTCCATCTCTACGAGTACAGTCTTTATTTCCTGTAATAGCTTTCCTTCATCAATTAGCTGGCCTACTCCAAATGCATTGACTAGTCCGAGCAAGTGATTATAGTAAAAGTAGTAACGTAAACGCTCCTCAGCAATTGCATCTGAACAAACAGTTTTACTTTTTTCGCTTATTCCTGGCAATAGCTGATTCAATTGTTCATAGGAAGATTCGCAAAAATAATAGCCTTGATTATCGCGATAAAAGAAATGATCAGGATAACCGTCTTTTAATTGAATCACACTATTTTGTTGATGGGCTTCTAGTGCAATTCCATAAGTAAAGAACAGCGAGAAAATCGGCTGTAAAGAGAGATTAAGATAGCGACGGAACCATTCTAAGCTAACCTCTTCGGTTGTCCGTCCTTCTTTTTCTGCTAAGCTTTTAATGATCTCTGCTAATCTTGATGTATGACCTTCCATGGAATCCTGACATAAAGCAGCAATTGGGGTTGCGTTTTCGGCATGATGTAAATAAAATGGGTTTTCTCTTAAAATGACTTCAAAGCCAGATTCCTGTTCACCCTCTATGTTTACAGTTAAAAAAGCAGGATCACTTATGATATGGAAATTCGGATGAAGCTTTCTCATATACCCACCGATTTTGCCATCTAGGAGTTTTTTTACTTCTACACCTCGCTCAAGCTCCATATTTTTATTTGCACGAACAGAATTCGTAATTTTTACATTCAAGGAAAACTTCAACATAAATTTCTCCTTTGGATGATATACTGTCCGAACCGAAGAAGTTGGGTAAAAGGTACGCCCTTGTTTTCCAAGACTTTCAATCAAGCCTTTTTCCATCAGTACCTGTACTTTTGGTTTGCGCATTAAAAATTCAGCTTGCCATGGATGTATCGGAATAAGTGCGTAATCATCTGCTTGGCAATAGTTCTCTTTAAATTCGTTGCTTGCATAAGGATCATCTTCTATTTGTTTTTTTACAAGGTTTATAGCTGTATCTTCTAAAGCTGATCCGTGCTGAACGATTGATGTATGAACACGGAAATAATGTAGCGAAAATTCTCCTTTTAATTCGGGTGAGTAAATAGGAACATCCCACTCGGCAATTCCTTGACGACTTTTCGGTGTTGGATGTAATAAATGGCCAAAGATTAATGCTTGTTCTGCATCTATGAAATTCATATCTGTTTGATAGAGACGATCTCTCTCACTGTAGCGTTCTTGAATAAATTGTTCAATATTTTGGCAGCTTAATATCACTCGTAACATTAGTTCGTCTTGATCACTAGTTGATTGAGTGGTTACCCCAGAGCTCATGTTGAGTTCTTTAATTACGATGCTTACTAGCGTTACGTAATCGAGTTCGAGTAAAGAGCTTTTATCAGCTAAAGGAGAATAATAGAGTGGAAACGAAAATATATGACGTCCTGTTACTGACCAGTAACGTAACGGAACATATACATAAATCCCTTGGTTCGGAAATTCACATACGACGATTTGATCTACTTCAACTCTGTTTTTCAATTGAGGAGGAAAGTCATAGTCGCTATTTTTATTAATCACCTCATATTTTCCGGTTTCTCTTAAATAACAATTTAAAAAGCTTTGGATCGTTGCTTGTTCAGCAATGTACTTAGAATTCATGTCATCTATCCTTTCTATATATTTGATTCTGAATATGCTACATGCTTTATTTGGCGGAGGATCGACTGGATATCCTCTAACGTCGTTTGCGGATTAAGTAATGTGAATTTTAAGTAAACAGATTCATTAACTCGGGTTCGGGCCAATACAGAGTAACCTGACTCAAGTAGTTTTGTACGAATGGAGCTGTTCATTCGATTGAGCCATTCTGAATGATTTACCCCTTCCTTTTTTTGAGGCCGATAGCGAAAAACCACCGCATTGATTTCAGGTTGATTAATGAGCTCAAAATCGCGATCTTCTTCAATGATACTTGCGGTTTCTCGGGCTAAATCCATTGTGTACTCAATCATTTCCGCTAATTTTTGTCGGCCAATACTATGAAACGTGACAAAAAGCTTTAGAGCATCAAAGCGTCTTGTTGTTTGAATCGATTTTGTGACTAGGTTAGGAATACCCGTCTCTTCATCGTCTTCAGGGTTTAAATAGTCTGCATTTAGTTTTATAAATTCAAAATCTGCTTGATCTTTGACGAGAAAAGCCCCACAACTAATCGGTTGATAAAATAACTTGTGAAAGTCAACAGTTATTGAGTCAGCGAGATTCGTTCCCGCTATCTTATGTTTATAGCGTTCACTTAAAATCAAGGCACCTCCGTATGCTGCATCGATGTGAAACCACATTTGATAATCTTTAGCACGTTTACCGACTTCTACTAGTGGATCGATACTGCCAAAGTCAGTCGTTCCTGCTGTTGCTACTACAGCAAAAGGAAGTAAGCCTTGTTCTCTGAGTTCCATTAAGCAACGGTCTAAATGGTCGACGCACATTCGATGTTCCCCGTCCGTCTCAATCGGAATAACGGCCTTCTCACCTAATCCAAGTAAAAACGCTGATTGGCGAACGGTAAAATGGGCAGCTTTCGAACATAGAATTCTTAGTTTACTAGCTTCTTTTGGTAATCCTTTTTTCTGTGCATCCCAGTTCAATTGTTGTTTTAAAAAACGGTCACGTGCAAGAAGTAACCCCATAAAGTTTGATTGGGTTCCTCCGCTAGTAAAGACACCGTCTGCTCGATTACTTTTGAAAAACAGGTTACTTAACCATTGCATCATCTTTTCTTCAAGAATCGTGGCAGCCGCACTTTGATCCCAAGAATCCATCGATTGATTGGTTGTGCTAATCATTACTTCTGCAGCAAGAGCAGCTGTTAAAGGCGGGCAATGTAGATGAGCAATACATTTTCGGTTAGATACAACGATTGAATGCTTTAAAATAGTTTCTCCAATGTTTCTAAATAACATTTCTAATGTTGAACCATTCTCTGGTAAGATTTCTGTAAAGCTATGATCAAAAAGGTTTGCGAAGTCTTCAGGTGACAAGCCACTATATGGCTTGTCACTTTTAGAAAAATGCTGAATAATAGCTTCTTGTGCTCGTAGCATAGCTTGCGTATAATATTCAACGCTCTGTTCATTTTCATTTAAAAAGAATCGATCAAAGCTCTGTTTCACTATCGTTTCCGGTTGCTGCATTACTGGTTCTAGTAAACCTACATCATGTATGGCCATCTTTCTTTATACCTCCTGTTCTATACGCTCATTGATCTCCGTCTCAGCCTGCTTTACGGCTTCTAAGAAAATTTCACTCACATTATCAATTTCTTCAGCAGTTATTATTAATGGAGGTAAGAAGCGAACGACACTACCGTGACGACCTCCCAGTTCGAGAATTAATCCACGATTGAAACACTCTCGTTGAATAAGACTTGCTAACTTCGGATGAGCTGGTACATTTCTTGTATCCATACCTGCTTTTTCTTTATTCACTATTTCAACGCCAATCATTAATCCTCGCCCTCTAACATCACCGATGCAATTTGTTTGAGCTTGGATCTCACGTAAATGAGATAAGAAACGCTGTCCTATTTCATCAGCATGATCAGCTAAACAATTTTCTTTTATGTATTTCATTGTTGCTGTACCAGTAGAAAACGCCATTTGGTTCCCACGGAACGTTCCTGCATGTGCACCAGGGTTCCATTGATCTAAATCTTTATGATAAACGATAACAGCTAATGGAAGAGAACCTCCAATCGCTTTTGACATAACAACAACATCAGGTGTAATTCCTGCATGTTCAAACGCAAATAACTTACCAGTCCGGCCAAATCCTGTTTGGACTTCATCAATTATTAGTGGTACCTCATGTTCCTTTGTTATTCTTCTCACCTCTCTTACCCACTGATCAGGAGCTGGAATCGCTCCACCTTCACCTTGAATAATTTCCATTATCATTCCTGCAGGAGGAACAATCCCACTTTCAGGGTCATGTAAAAGCTGTTCAATATAGGAGACTCCAATTTCATACCCATCTTTACCACCGACACCAAATGGGCATCGATAATCATAAGGAAACGGTAGAAAATGGACATCCGGCATTAATCCTGTAATTTGTTTCTTCGGCCCCAAATTACCCATCAAGCTTAGCGAACCATGGGTCATTCCATGATAGCCGCCTTGATATGCGAGGATGCTTCTTTTCCCTGTTGCCGTTTTTACTAATTTCAAAGCTGCTTCAACAGCGTCTGACCCCGACGGTCCGCAAAACTGTATTTTGGCGTTTTTTGCAAAATCTTCAGGCAAAGTACTAAACAACTCTTCAACAAACTCTTCTTTAACAGGTGTTGTAAGATCCAATGTATGTAATGGAAGCTTGTCATCCAATACTCTTTTAATTGCCTCCGTGATCACAGGGTGGTTATGTCCAAGTGCTAAAGTTCCGGCACCACCTAAGCAATCAATATATAATTTTCCTTCGACATCCTTCACATAAATCCCATTTGCTTCACTGATCGCAATTGGAATTCGGCGAGGATAAGAACGAGCATTGGATTCGCGTTTCGCTTGAACATCAAGAAATGGTTTGTTTTTTAAAATGTCCTGCATGTGCTCCCTACTTTCTTTTCATTCATTTTATAAAACAAGCGGCTAAAAACAACGATAATAATTATCATTATCAATGAGGATAAAATAATGAGGAGAAAGATCAGTTCTATACTGAATCTAACTCCGGAGAGTAGTTCACCTCTTTAATTATAGATATTATATCGAAAATTAAATGATGATAATGATAATCAATGTTAATTAAGTTGCCACTGTGTGTATATTATTAAAAATGATAATCATTGTCAATTAAAACTTTTAAATTCAGTTCTTATGTCCCTCTTTTATTTTAACCCGGATTTTTCAAATTCTCTAAGACGACAAAAATTGTTAACTATTACGTTCTTTTGAATTAGTTACTGTTATTTTTTTACTCCTATACCAATTAATTAGCATTCACAAGTCTAGAAATTCATAGTAAGATATAATTATTCAATTGAAACAGATCGCAATAGACGGGGAGGTAGCGGTGCCTTGTAACCTGCAATCCGCTATAGCAGGGTCAAATTCCTATGGAAGGTCTAGTTATGTGTAGACAGTTCTATTGATTTGGTGTTGAAGAAAAAGTCTTTTGCAAAGGAAAGCCTACGAACGGGTCAGATCCGGAAGGAAGCAGCCATAAGAAGGGAACTTTACTTGTGTAAAAGAGCACTTTTTCTGAGTCAAAGAGATAGTAACGTATGGATGATTAGATCGTAAATAGGTTTGCGATTTACATAATGATGCTACTTGTGTAGCAATTTCACATTTTTAAGAAGCTCCACCTTTTATAAAAGGTGGAGCTTCTTTTTCTTTTCTTTAGTTCTAGATACATGCAAATCCAAATAAAAAACTTTTGATCAATAGATAAATCTTTTTCGAAATAATCTACTATATTCATAATTGATCTAGTCATTTATAATTATATGAAAAGTACTTGCACAGTAAAAAATGACAAAACGTCCAATGATGAGCAATATAGTTGCGGGTCTAAAGTGCTAGTTGTGACTAGTATTGTCAAAAAGTTAGAATAGTCACCTGCTTTTGCCTTACTTATCTAACTATTTTTTCAAGATGAAACGGAGGTAAATATTTTTGTGAGAAATCGAAAACATGCAATAGTTTTTATCGTTTTATATATGTTTTTCTTTTATATATGGATATTTTTATTGAAGGAACATGAATTACTACGTTTTTTAGGAGCGGATTTCTTTTTTCTTTTAGCTTCAACCATTAGTTTTATATGGTTACTCCAAACGTATCGATCAATAAAGGATAAGTTTAAATATTTTTGGCTTATTTTAAGTATTGGGGTGGGGTGCTCTTTTATCGCTCAAGGGATCGCTATTTATTACCGTTTGTTTTTGCAAGTCGATCTTCCTTACCCTAGCTGGGCAGATGGTTTTTGGATAATGCAATACTCTGTTTTTTTTATAGCCCTTATAATGATTAGGTGGCTCTTGGAGAATTTTTACCCAATGGCGCGCTTTTTGTTCAATTTATTAATTATTATGACTGTTGCCACTACATTAAGTTGGACCTTTTTGATCGGACCGAATCTATCCTTTTCCTTAGATGCTATCATTACATCTGCTGTTTCTATCGCTTATCCAATTTTAAATTTAGGTATTTTATTTGCTTCAATTAGTTTGTATTTTCTTGCCCAAAATGCTATAAACACAACTGTGCTATCTCTCATTATAATTGGTTTTTTCTCTCAATTATTTGCTGATTCTATATATGTCTTTCAATATATGCAAAGTGCATATGTTATAGGGAGTAATTGGTTTGCTCCATTATGGGCTCTTTCTTTATTGCTTATTGGCTTTGCTGGTTTATGTACTCAGGAACATGGGAACCTTACAGCTCTTCAAACGAGTACGAAACATAGGGGAAATAAAGGGCATTTAGTGACTTATTTCAGTGTTATTTTATTACTACTTATGTTTGTGTTTGTCCATCCTCACCTTACAGAAATTGAGATCGGCTTTATAGTGACTATTTTACTTGTTCTTATTCGACAAATCGTAACCTTATCAGAAAATGAAAAATTATTTGATGACTTGCAACAATTATCGAATGATTTGGAAAGCAAAGTAGAACAAAGAACAGCTGAATTACACACTGCATTGGCAAAAATGGAACGGATGGCTAACTACGATTCCTTAACCGGGTTACCAAACCGAAGCAAAATATTAGCAACTATATATGATTGTATTAAAAATTATGAACAACACCATTCAAAATTAGCCATCATGTTTTTAGATCTAGATCATTTTAAAATTGTCAATGATACAATGGGGCATGAAGCAGGTGATCTCCTTTTAATCGATGTTTCTAATAGGCTTAAACGTAGTGTAAGAAACCAGGATATAGTCGCTCGTCAAGGCGGAGATGAGTTTATCATTTTACTTGAAAATGTGGATCATGATGAAGCCTCTCAGATAGCTCAACAAATTATCGATGAATTTGTCCCACCCTTTTATTTAAAGGGAAAGGAGTTTTTAACTAGTCCTAGTATCGGTATTAGTTTCTACCCTACCGATGGACAAAGCAAAGAGGAGTTAATTAAAAATGCAGATATAGCTATGTACCAAGCAAAAGAACGAGGAAAGAATACATATCAATTTTATGGTTCTAGCGTTAAAATAATGTAAAGGTAATAAAGGGAACTTCATTAATTGAGGGGGTTCCTTCGAAACAAGAAAAGCGCAAGCGCCCTCGAGCCGATGACACCTGCAGCTAGACATCCTCGAAATTTAAACTTTCTTATTCTTTAATTAAGAAACAGAAGTTCCTCTTAAAAAAGGATTCTTCTGTTTCAATCAACTATCCGTGTATCTAGACGTCCTTCCTAGTTACACTTCAATAATAATCGGAAGAATCATCGGCTTTTTCTTTGTCTTCGTAAATAAGAACTGACCGACTGCTTTTTTAATATGTTGTTTGATAATCCCCCATTCTCTCTTATCTGCTTCCTGCAGGCTGTTTACGGTCTTTTTAATCAAAGCATTTACGTCTTTTAAAAGTTCTTCAGAATTTTTGACAAACACGAATCCGCGTGAAATGGTATCAGGACCAGAAATGAGCCTTTTTTCCGATTTACTCATCGTTAGTACGATAACGAGCATACCATCCTCAGAAAGCTGTCTCCGATCACGCAATACAATTTCACCTACATCGCCAACACCGATACCATCCACATATGTATTTCCTGTTGGAACTTTCCGTGTGTGTCGTGCTTCGCCATTTTTAATATCGACGACATCGCCATTTTTCAAAATAAACGTATTTCCTTCTTCTACTCCAACAGCTTCGGCTAATAATCGGTGGTGATGGAGCATTCGATACTCTCCATGAATCGGGATAAAATATTTCGGTTTCATTAATGTCAGCATGAGCTTTAGGTCTTCTTGATAGCCGTGACCGGAAACATGCATGCCTGAAGAACTGCCAGGTCCATAAATCACGTTCGCACCAAGTGCAAATAGATTGTCTACGATACGTGTTACATTTTTTTCATTACCAGGGATCGGACCTGCTGCTAAAATAACGGTATCTCCAGCTAAAATATCAACTCCGCGGAAATCTCCAGTCGACAAGCGGGATAGAGCAGCCATTACCTCTCCTTGACTTCCAGTACAAAGAATAGCAACCTTCTCTGGTGGTAATGCATTGATTTCTTTAGGTTCAATCAGCATGCCTTCAGGAACCGTTAAATACCCTCGTTCTATTGCAACTTCTACGACATTCACCATACTTCTTCCAAGCAATGCCAGCTTTCGATCTGTTTCTCTTGCCGCATCTACAGTTTGCTGAACACGACTAATATTTGAAGCAAATGTTGATAGAATGACTTTCCTGTCTGCCTTCATAAAGGCTTCAACTACATGTTCACCTACCATTTGCTCAGTAGGTGTGGAGCCTGGACGTTCGGCATTGGTACTTTCCGATAATAAGAGAAGGACACCTTCTTTACCGATTTCTGCCATTTTATGTATATCTGAATGCTCATTTTTGGCTGGTGTTAAATCGAACTTGAAGTCTCCTGTATGTACGATATTCCCTTCTTGTGTACGAAATACAACCCCTAAGCAATCTGGGATACTATGAGTCACTTTGAAAAAGCTTACATCAATATCTCCTAAATTTAAGTTCGAGTTCGGGTTAATTTCGATCAATTCCGTTTCCCTTAAGATTTTATGCTCTTTTAACTTCAATTCAATTAAACCGAGTGTAAAGCGTGTTCCGTAAACAGGTACATTTAATTTTTTGAGGAAGAACGGTATCCCACCGATATGATCTTCATGCCCGTGTGTAACAATTAACCCTTTAATTTTATCTTTGTTTTCAAGTAAATAGGAGATATCAGGAATAATCAAATCGATTCCTAATAAACTTTCATCAGGAAATTTATTGCCACAGTCTATAATAACGAGATCCTTTCCATATTCGACGACGTACATATTTTTCCCAATTTCATTAAGTCCGCCTAAGGCAAAAATAGATAATGTATTTTTTATACTCAAAATCGATTCCCCCTAACTTGATATTTTTGACTTAGTATGCCCTGTTTCATTTCCAAGTATAAGAAGGGAATTACATTAAGTGTATTTTGTCTCAATTTAAAAATATACACTTAGTACTTCTCCCCATATAATATTTCATTAGGATTATTATCACATTATATGGGTTTTTGTTCCTTTTTTATTTTTCTACGCATAAAATATTACAATAATTATAAAGGTGAAAAGGAGATAAATATGAGTATATTTATTAATAATAAAGACCATCCTGATGTCTTTAAAAATAATAATAAAATTAATGCACCTAATCAAGGCTTTATACAATATCATTCCTTCGCAAAGCTTTTGAATGAGCAGCAAGAGGCAAATAAAGAACTTACCCAATCCATCACTGATCTTAAAACACACTATGAAAAATTAGCAAATACACAGTCAAGTCAGTGGAACCTTCTGAAACATCAAATAACTGACATGAACGATCGTAATCGTCATCATAAGGAATTTGAAAATCATATTCTTCAAAAATTAACCACACTCAATGAAAATAATATCAATTTACAAACGAACATCGCAAAAGATATTTTGTTAAAAAAATCTATTATAGACGAATTTCATATTTTAAAGGAATCGAATCAAGAAATTTCAGGCCGATTAGAGAAAAATGAAGCAGCTACCCAGCAAATTTCTTCGCAAGTAAACGAGCAACAGGAACTACAAAAAGAAGTAGTCGAAAAAATCTCAAACCAAGAGGCTTTTCAAGCTGGTGTGATCAAACGATTAGATAATCAAGAAGCATTAACAGAAAAAATCTCCCGCCAACTGACCCACCTACGGTCTATCGTTTTTGAGCGAACAAATGATTTAGCCACGAAAATTGAAGACGTTTATAAACTGACCTCTTCCTATGCTTATAAGCTAATGACAGGCTCTGATCAACCATTGACCTTTTCCTTAATGAAAGATAAAAAGAAGGAACAACCAAAACAACCCGAATCATCCGTTCCTAAGTAAGGTATAGAATTTCGCATCTAAACTCTTAAAACCAGTTATTGTTTCTATTTGAATTAGACAGTATACGAAAACAAAGGCCAATTGCTTCCCTGCATTTGGCCTTTGTTGTGCGGTTATGATGGTTTATTTTTTAGGCGTCGACTTCTAAATCATTTATTTCCTCGCTTCGTGCTACTTTGTTTTTTACATCGGCAACGATTTCTCCAGCCATTGGGCAACCCATTGAAGTCATCGCCATTTTAATCTGCACATTGTTGTTTTCATCGACAACTACTTCATAAACTAGTCCTAAATTTACGATGTCGATTCCAAGCTCAGGATCATTTACTTCCTCTAACATGTCATAGATTTGATCTACTAATTCTTTACTCATGTCTTTCCCTCCTTAATGATGAACTGCCTATAGAAATATAGCAGTTGTTTCCTTATGACAAAATGCGTTTTTCTCCCTCGATGTCCTGTATTGGGCGAATATTTTGAGTGAACTCGAGTGTTCCCATATATTCTCCTTTCTCATCGCGTACGGCGAAATAGCGAATATATACAAGTTTTTCACCCATATTAATCCAGAAATCCTCGCAATCTTTGTTCCCTGATTTAAAATCTTTGAGAAGTTGTTCGACAATGTGCACACTTTTTGGTGGGTGGCAGTTTTGAACTGTTCGGCCAATAACTGCTTTTGTCCGGGCAAAAATTCTTTCCTTCCCATGAGAGAAATATCGAACGACATCATCTTTATCAATAAAGGTAATATCAACAGGAAGATGGTTCATGATTAACTCTAACTGTTTTACCGAAACGACTCCTGTTTCGAAATGGATAAGGCCCTCGGCAAGTTCAGCCTCCTGTAATGCCACGCGATCTGGCTTCCACTCAGCGGCAGGGTTCGTTAGACAATATCCAATTTCTGAACTTTCGTGTGCAATTTTGACCCACTCGTCTTCGGTAAGTGTATTTAGAGCCATTGGAAATAAAATATTTTCTTCTTTAAAGATCATTTCACTTACTTCACGAATAACGTAATCAAGGTCATCTAAAACGGCCTGTTTATTTCCCTCATAATTCATAAGCTTTTGCTTCGCTGTTTTTATTGCTGCTCGAATATGGTCATCGACTCCCCACATTACTTGTGTCGGTCCATAAATACCGTATTTTTCTAAATAAGGAAAAAGTAAATTTTCTTTACGACTATAATGTTTATCAATATCTAGTAATAGATTTAAGTCTTCGATTAATTTATATCTATTTTCTTCGCTATCTTCTTTTGCAAAGTGTTCATAATGAAGTTGAAGCTTAAAATTAACTAAAAGGTCAATTTCCTTATTTTCCAGCTTAAACGTATGAATAGGGTGTCCAGACTGTTCTTCTGGTTGATTAGATTGGTGAATTTCTTCAATGGAGCCTTTGAAAATGGCTGTATGCACGGAGCATAAACGCTGAACCTCCTCGACAGGGATACCCTCTTCCTCCATAAGAGACTGTTCCATTTTGGAAATTTCTTCAACAGATATATTCCCAACAGCATTTTCAAATTCCGCTTTTACCTCATCTACACTTTTTCCGCTATGAAGGTCTTTAATAATCTTCTTTAATGTTTCTTGGCGGTCTAACTTTTCGACGTTTTCTAGTTCACGATTGTTAATGATTTCACTCATTATCAACATCTCCTTTACTCTACAATGGTAAAACCATGATTTCGTAATGCTTCTTTTACGGTGTCTACTGATATTCCTTTCATTCTGCATCCGTTGGGTATTGTCATCATCCTTCCAGCGGTCTGCAGCATACCTGGTTTAGTGATTTGGTCAAAACCTTGTTCCTGTAAAATACTTATAATTTCTGGATGAGCAGTTGTTAACTCATAAACTGTATGGCTAAATTGAATTTTTTTATCCATTATGTTCACCTCATTCAGTAGTGAGTCTATCAGTGAAAGCTATTCTCAATAACAATGTAACAAAAATATTTCCCTGTGTTTGTGAGCTATGTCACACAGACAGAAAATAATCTACTTGTTTTTATTTCGATATATTTCTATTGAATTTTTTATGTAGTCATTGGAGATAAAGGTTAAAAATGGTTGACATTTCACGACGAGAACCAACTCCATAGATCGACATAGAGAATAACTTGACCTAACGTGATGATTGTCACTACGTAATCAATGAATAGCTGATATTATTCTTTATTTAGATTGAAAATTTTAAATAAATGGAGGCATAATCCAATACCAATGCTCGGATATTGATTTATCCAAGCATTGGTATTTTGTTCATCTTCTTCTTTTCATTTTACGAACAAAAAAACGACTATCCACCTCGATAGCCGCTCTCCCAATTGATTTTGTTATTAATTTTTATCGGCCTGTGATTAATAGCTCAAGTTTGTTAATTTTAAAATTTGTTTATACGTATTTATCGCGTGTTTGGGGTTAGGGTCTTCTCCAATGATTTTTGGAATATTAAAGTCAGACAGTACGAAATGATGCTTTGGTTGAATCTCATGTCTGGCTAAACAACTTTTGCAACAGGCTAAGGAACACCCGTCAATAGCAATAATTTCTCTTCCTGATTTTGCCGTTCTGACAAGTGGTTTGACATCGCCACCAACCCCAGCAATACAGGACATTTCAGCGATGTTTTCCCGATCCATTTTTATCGCAATCATGTTCGCGGTTTGTGCCGCCGAGGAACACCCAGAGCAGGAATAAACTAGAGGTAAATCTGTTCTTTTCATACATGTACTCCTCCCATTCATCAAAAAAGAGCGTTCCCTCTTCATCCTCCGTATAACTCTCTATGAAAAAGTTGAATAAATAACATAATTTTATAAAAAAAAGAACGGCAACCGTTTTATTATATAGGTCACCGCTTTTTCATAAAAGCTTTCTTTTTTTCACCTTCAACAACCCCGAACTTCTTCTAAATGATTTTTTTATAAATATTTACCCCATTTTCAATCAGCGGTTTTAATTGACTATTCTCGTGACTAAGCTTCTCGAGTTCTAAAAGAATAGACTGTTCTAATTGTGGGAACCATCGATTTTGATGAAGAATTTCTACGATTTCTAATCTTAATAACCAATCATTCGGATACTTTTTACTGAGCTTTCTCCATACTTCCTTAATCGTTCCAGTTGGATTTTCTGCAACTTTTTCTCTAATTGCTTGAATCTTTTGATATAATACATCAAGCTCTGTCTCTTCGCGATGGTGTATGATGTTACTACTTACAACTTCCTGATCCGAATAATACGCTTCACCATCTGCTGCACCTGCAAAAACCGATATGATTTTTTCGCCAACCGCCATATCGTACATTCCCCACTCAGGTTCAAACAATACTTGGTTTTCATAGGTTACTAGACAATGTTGAAAAGATATTACTAATATCTTCTTATCCTGTTTAACGGTTTGTTCCACTGTACCTTTTACCTCTACACCACTTTCAAACAGGAGCTTACAATTTTGCCCAACAACGATCCCTAACGACAGCATTTCACTTTCTGACAATGTTTCCAAGGGCTTTTCGATTCCTTTTAATCGTCCGACGGGAGAACCAAAGCCATCTTGATGCGTCTTCGTGCCATGTCCCCTTATTTCTTGATTATTGGAAGCTAACGCTGTTGCCCCTGTCGTTTTTATATATATGGGCTCCTTGTTGTTATCCGTTATCACCTGATGAAAAACTCCTGTCACTTGCAGGCCGGAACTATAGACAACGGTTGCTACATTGGCTGATTGAATTGCTTTTTCGATGCTCTCGGTACCGCCTTTCATGAACGCCATCTGCTTGGCAAATTCTTTGACACCCTCAATTAATTGCTGAAAATTTGTACATACAAACAATTGTGGTTGTGGCTTCGTGATGTCAAATCCCGTATTAATAATCATTTGTAAATCAAATGGAACTTTTTTTACATTTGGACTTAAAATGTTTCCACCTTCTGAAACAGATGATAAAAGTCCAGCCCCATATATTTTTGGATTTTCTAAATTACCTATCAAACCGTATTCAACAGTCCACCAGTATAAACGACCGATTTTCTCTGCTTCAGAAACTCCTTCGATTAATTTTTCCTTTTCTTTTATTTGTTTTTTTGCCGCTTCAATTTCTTTTTCTGTTGCCCCGCCCTTTTCAAGAAGATTAGAGTAATACCGAACCGCTTCAAATACGTCATGTTCTTCTTTTGTCGCAATCGCTTTCTTTCCAATTTGACCAAAGAGCTTTACATACTCAGAATATTTGTCATTACAAAGAATTGGGGCGTGTCCTGCAGCTTCATGGATCATATCCGGAGCTGGCGTATATTGAATATTTTCTAATTTACGGATCTCAGCGACTACGGGGAGAATTCCGTTTGCTTGAAAATCAAAGAATGCTACTCCTGGAATAAAACCATCAATCGTTGCAGCACCCCATCCAAATGGTGCTAAACAGTTATTCATTTCATTTACATCAGGAATTCTCTCGGTCGAGATTCCAGATGCTTTTAACCCTTCGGTATACGCTTCATGCGCCAGCTCCTTTAATGTATGATGATTTTGCCGCATCACATATCTCCACACAGCATGGTTAATAGCGGTATAGCTGTCATAATTTTGTTCAATCGTATATTTCCTCAAATGCTTTGGTACTTTTTTCGTTACCATTTTATTGTCACATCCTCTCTGCGATGTGCTTCTTCCTAATCATACGAAAATCACGAATTCACAATCTGCCAATATAAAATATTACCCCTATTTAACCTCATGATAGATTTCGTCATAATCTTTTGCTAATTGAATGTCGAGCGATGTTAACCCATTTTCTTTCTAGGAAGATAACTTAACTCGTATTAATTTATAATCGATCGAAATGAAAGGATGATGATTGATTTCTTCAGATCTACGAGCAATTTTTTGAACAAAATCAATTCCATCTAAATAAGATTGAAAACGATATTTTTTCTCGATCCATTTTTCATCAACTAACTTCCAATCTTTATGCGTATTTAAAAACCGTTCAATTTCTTGTTCTGTTAACTTTTCCACGGTCATCCTCCTTCCAACTGTACTTATAGTCTTTATCTTCATGGTTTTGTGCCTGTTTTACAACACGTAACGGTTTAAACGTATCAACCATAACTGCTAACTCCATCGTTTCTTTCTTGCCAATACTTGCTTCAATCTTTCCTGGGTGCGGGCCATGTGGAATTCCAGAAGGATGTAAAGTGATGGAACCTTCACTTATCCCTTTCCGACTCATAAAATTTCCTTTAACATAATAAAGTACCTCATCACTGTTCACATTACTATGATAATAAGGAGCGGGTACGGCTTCTGGATGATAATCATACATCCGGGGAACAAAGGAACAAATCACAAAATTGTTTCCTTCAAACGTTTGGTGTATAGGAGGTGGCATATGAATTCTGCCAGTAATTGGTTCGAAATCTGCGACATTAAAAATAAATGGGTAAAGATATCCATCCCATCCGACAACATCTAATGGGTGATGATTAAATGTATGAGAGTGGATATAGCCTCTTGATTTTGTTCTTACTTCATATTCATTTTGGTCAACATATGTTTCTAATTTTTCTGGCCCATGAAAATCACGTTCGCAAAAAGGACTATGTTCAAGTAACTGGCCATGGGCATTACGATAGCGTTTCGGTGTTGTAATCCAACTATTCGTTTCTATAACTAAAAATTTAGCTTCTTCATCATCAGGGATTACTCGGTAGATCGTCCCAATCGGTATGACAATATAATCACCTGGTTTATAAGTGAGTATACCAAACATCGTTTCCACCTTACCTGAACCATAATGAACAAATAATACTTCATCCCCATCCCCGTTTCGATAAAAAAAGTCCATCGGTAAGGTGGGGTTCACAACACCAATGAGCACATCTTCGTTTCCGAGCAAATAATATCTACCCATAACAGCATCGGTTTGTTCTGTATATTGATGAGTATAAAAATGACGATGTGCGAGGTCACTTTGCCCCTCATAATGAACGCTGCAATCTTTCAGCAATTCGGATTTGGAAATACTCGTAGGTGGATGATGGTGATATAGGATCGATTGCATACCCGAGAAACCTTTCGTACCCATCACCTGTTCACGATATAATGAGCCGTCCTCCTTTTTAAAAATCGTGTGCCGCTTTCGAGGAATCTCTCCCATTTGTTTATAAAATGGCACAGTTAAACCCTCCTTGTCTGAAATAGTGTTAGTACTACTAATATTATTCGAGTGCTGGAAGAATTCGTCCTGTTACTTCTCCAAACCCAATTTTATATCCATCCCCTTGGCACCAACCCGTCATAGTAATCTCATCTCCATCTTCTAACCAGACCCGTTGCTCACCGTTGTAAAGATTCATTGGTTCCGCTCCCCGCCAAGTGAGTTCAAGTAAAGATCCACGTTTTTCTTTCTGAGGACCACTAATCGTGCCTGATGCCTGTAAATCACCAGGACGTAAATTACAACCTGCTACCGTATGATGACTTATTTGCTGTGCCATACTCCAGTAAAGATAGCTAAAATTCGTAGAGATGATCTTTTGTGAATGCCCCATATCCTTTCCCTTTAGATAGACTTCTAGCTCAATATCAAATGAACTCGCTTCATCTTTTTGTAGGTACGGTAATGGTGGAGGTTCCTGTTTCGGCCCTTCAACTCGAAATGGTTCAAGTGCTTCTAGCGGAACAACCCAAGGCGAAATAGATGTCGCAAAACTTTTCGATAAAAACGGACCAAGCGGTTGATACTCCCAAGCTTGAATATCACGAGCACTCCAATCGTTCACTAACACGAGTCCGAAGATATGCTCCTCTGCATTTTTGATTGGAATCGGTTGGCCCCGTTCATTTCCCAGTCCAATAAACCAGCCCATTTCAAGTTCAATATCAAGTTGTTGACTTGGCCCAAATATCGGTTGATCCTTATCCAGTGGCTTCATCTGTCCTTTTGGGCGATGCACATCAGTACCGCTAATCACTACCGAGCTAGACCTGCCGTGGTATCCTACGGGCAAATGCGTCCAGTTGGGCATCAAGGCATTTTCTTTTCCTCTAAACATCGTTCCTACATTCGTTGCATGTTCCTTTGAAGCATAAAAGTCCGTATAGTCACCAATTTGTGCCGGTAATAATAGTTCAACATCACTTTGCTTTCGTAACGCTGCACGACGAAGCCACGGATCATCTCGTAAAGCTGGTTCATCTTCATTTAATAAGTGTTGAAGTATTTCACGCACCTTTTTCCATACGTTCTTTCCTAAAGCCATGAACGGATTAAGAGAAGGTTGGTCAAATATCCCTCTATCCTCTACACCCGTTTCCTTGAGCAGTCCGGCTTTCTCCAACACAGAAAGATCCAAAACGTATTCTCCGATAGCAACACCGATCCGAGGTTTTCCGCCATGTCGAGGGCGGAATACGCCATATGGTAAGTTCTGAATCGGAAAGTGAGATTCAGGCTTGACGTTTATAAAAGACTTCATTTCTAAAAGCCCCCTTCCTTTTAGATCATTTGTAGTGTTCGGAGATCTTCGCGTGGTTCATCAAAGCTACAGCTCCCAAACGAACAAAGTGCATTTAGTCGAAGGTGTTCCATTTCCGAAACATTCACAACCGTCCCCTTCCAAGCGAGGCCTTGCTCTGTAAAAGTAAAGTTGGCTGAGTTTTCATCAGCGAGGATTTGGGCTACAGTAGCTAGATCTATGTTTTGCGTTCTAGCTAACATTCCGGCGGTAAACACATTTAAGAACCCGTGCATCTTTGTTTTGACTTCATTACGGTACATACGGATTGGATGATGCAAGCCAGCTGTAAACTTTTGTGGTATACTTCGTTCGCTACAACCAACAATGACAGCCGCCACCTGTTCCGGTGCAGGAAACGCCTCTACAGTGAGCCCGCCCGTTCGTAATTTAATCCCTAGTCTCCCGTTATGCTTGTTATTTTGGATCGCGATTTCATCTAACGTTGCGAGCATTTGCTGGTTCCAATCCTCATTAAAGGCTACCGTCACCTCACAAAAAGTTTTCAAATTACGTTTTTTCGTCTCGAGAGAAAGGACTTCGAGTAAGTCTCTTTTTGGAACAACAGGCGGTAGCGGCAGCTCAAACCCTTTGATACAAGCAGCAGCTTTGTATTTTTCGTTAAATAAACTAATTTGTTTCAAATCGGCTTGGAGGAAACTTAGACAGCTTTCGGCATCCGAACTACTACGTCCGATTGCCGAGAGCGTCAATGGATTAGATTCAGAAAAAAGCGCTACGGAAGGAGTCAGTTGTTTCAACTGTGTGACTGGAATAATAAAATGTCCGAGCATCCAAGCATCCTCATACGTTTGAAAAGCTGCATAATTGCGAATCGCTCGATCTAATGGGAGTTGTGCAGGTGGAAATAACCCAGCATAATCAATTAAGTTCCTAAAGAAAATTAGAGTACTAGATTTTAATGTCTCATCACCTGTATTTATGTTTTTTTCTACCATTTTTTACTCCCTTCATTAACACATTTCAAGAGCTTAAATATTCCCACGTCTCTCTTGCTCGCGTTCGATCGACTCAAACAGTGCTTTGAAATTTCCTTCCCCAAAACCTCTTGCTCCTTTTCTTTGGATAATTTCGATAAATAATGTTGGACGATCTACAATTGGCTTTGCAAAAATTTGCAGGAGATAACCTTCATCATCTCTGTCTACTAAAATACTAAGCTCTTGAAGCTTCTTTAAATCTTCATCAATATCTCCCACTCTAGCACTTAAATCTTCATAATAGGTTCCAGGCGTTTCAAGGAACTCCACTCCATTTTCACGTAGCATTTTAACCGTTGCGATAATGTCATTGGTTAATAGAGCTAAATGCTGCACGCCAGGTCCATTGTAAAAATCTAAGTATTCTTGAATTTGAGATTTTCGTTTTCCTTCAGCAGGCTCATTAATCGGAAACTTGATTCTTCCCGTTCCATTCGTCATTACCTTAGACATTAGCGCTGAATAATCGGTTGAAATGTCTTCATCATCAAAATGTCTAAGAACCTTAAATCCAAACACTTTCTCGTAATACGTCGTCCACTCTTCCATACTTTCTACATTCCCTACCACATGATCAATGCCGACAAGGCCTGTGGACTTTGTATGCTTTTTATCTTCATACGGTTGAAAGCCAGGTAAAAAACACCCTTTATAATCTTTAATTTCAATTAAAGTATGAACGGTATCTCCATAAGTACCAATCATTGCTTTTTTCACCGTTCCATTTTCATCACTCTCTGTCCATGGGGATTTGATTGGGATTCCCCCACGTTCTACCGCTCCTTGAAAAGCCGAATTAACGTTTGACACTTTTAGTGAAATGTCTTTAGCTCCATCACCATGCAACTTCACAAATGATGATACATCCGTTTGATCTGACAAAGAGCCAGTGACTACTAAGTGGATTGTTCCTTGTTTTAGAACGTAAGAAACCCGATCACGACATCCTGTTTCTAGTCCCTGATAGGCTGTAATTTGGAACCCAAATGCTCTACAAAAATAATAAGCCGCTTGTTTTGCATTTCCTACATATAATTCCATATGATGAATGCTTTCGACTGGAAATATTTCCTTCTCCGTTTGATTTAGTGAAAATGCATTTTTATCCATAAAATACCCCCTAATACTAATCTGAAAATTGAAAATAATAACCACTTTAATTTGAATAGTAGTATATAAATCTTAGTTTTGCAAACGCTTACATTAACGCTTAAATCCTTTACAAGGATAAAGCTATAAACAATTACAAACGCTAAAAACCACTATTATTACGCTTTTTATCGTGCAATCATTATAAATTGTTTTTTATTTTTACAAAATTTTTTTCGAGTGACTTGTTTAATTTCGATTGTGCTTATTCAAGACAGCTTACTACATCGCTTGGGCAACTAAAACATCCCCTCTTCCGGAAGCTAATTCAGCTGGACAATGTTCTATGGAACATTATCTATCAAAATCACTTACAACCTTTCTAATACTTGTTATGATTAATTCAACAACAAAAGACGTTAATATTTTAGGAGGTAGGTTCATATGACAAATACAGCATTAAAGAATCCCGGGTTCCTTACTTTATTAGCACTTACATTTAGACTATTCATTCAAAAAGATAGATAATAAACAAAAAAATTCTAGACTCTATCGAATATTTCGATTAGGTCTAGAATTTTTGTTGCGAAAATATACAAGCAAATATTATTAAAAGTCATCAATTTTTTATCTTTTATTTTTGATCTTGACTATGCTCTTCTAGACAAGGAAAGCATAAAAGGACGCCTTCCTTGTAAATTACCCCATTTAAAAAGCCACTCCTACAAAAAATCGTTATTCCACAGCGAGTACACTTCCCCACTTTTTCATCCATTGCCCATCTCTCCCATCTAATTAAGGGTTTGAACCAAAAGTATTGTAGTGAATAACCTCACTTTTACTAGCCATTCTTTTAGATGCAGGCTTTTTGTTTTCATATCCTATTCCTAAGATTGCTATAATACTTCTGTCATTCGGAATTTCTAGAGCTTCTCGAACATAAGACTCTCGTTTGTGTGATTCTTTTTCATCCATTAAATTATAAACTGCTCCAAACGCACAACCCAAACCTAAATTCACCGCCGCTAGCCACACAAACCCACTTGCTATTGAAGCATCCTGTAACCAGTATTTACTTACCGTAGGTCGACCTGTTATTACAATTGCTATATTAGCTTCTTTTAACCATGGCATGAATCTTTTATCCTTTAAATAACCCTATTCGAGTAAGTTCCTCCAAATGTATCTCAGACAACTTTTCGAGAATATCACTTCCTTTTTCTGTAACTTCAACTAGTACACTTCGACCATCTTCTGGATTTTTTCTTCTAGACACAAGTCCAAGATGTTCAGAACGATCGATTAACCCGACACATGCATGGTGAGTAATAAGTAATCGTTCACTTAACTCTCCTGGGGTTGCAAATTCACGACTCGGAAACCCTTTTATTGCAAGTAATAACTGATGTTGCTGAGGAGTAATTCCAAATTTCCTTGCCTCTGAATCGCTAAAATGGAGGAATCTTTTTAATTGATATCTAAATTCAGCTAAGGATTCATAAACATCTTTAGATATATTTGGATTCATAAACTATAATTACCTTCTTCCCTATTGATAATTACATCTTAACACGATATAATTATTTATACAAAGAACAAACTCATTTGTACATTGAATGTATATATATCGTATTGAGATATAATATCGTAAAAGGAGTGATAAAAATGGGATTACTCGAATACTTTTCCCCAACCTCCATATCTGGTGTGAGTTTTTTTGTTTTAGGGTTTTTATTAACCATTTGGTTAAACCTAAAAGTATATCGTTTTAATGATAAGGATTGATCGTTTGTCCAGTTCCTTTAATTATTGTTCGTCTAGTAGAAGATATACCTTATCTTCATCCCATTCATGAAATTGATACAGCGGTCATTTCTCTATAATATACTATCCATGAATAAGGTATATCTTACTAAACGTTAGTCCTTTTATATGGAATAATATTCCTTTTTTCTATTTCGCTTATTAATAGGTTGTTTCATAACTAAACGGTAACATTCTTCTAACATCTTATTTTCAGTTTCATTAATTAACTGGGAGTGTGCAATCTTATTTCTAATAGGAGTTAAATTCATTAATTTTTTTCTTTGATGAGGAGAAAAATGTGGTAATACTTGAGGGTATTTTCCAAAAAAAGCGATCAATTCGTGATAATGAGAAACTTCTTCATTCTTATTCTCATGAAGAATAGTTACCCAGTGATCTCCATATTTTTGAACCATATTTGTTTTAATGATCAATCTTAATTTATTTTCTATCTCATATAGCTGTCGATATGCCTCTATCATTAACTCCAACTCTTGCATCGTTTTTAACACCTCCTTACTTTATCATCAATATAACAGATTAAACTTTAAATTCCTACTAAAAAATATGAAAATACTAGTAAAAATTTACTCTTATAAGATAAATAAAGCGTATTGAAAAAATCGTGCACTTTAGGCTTTAAAAAAAGTTACCAAAACGCAGGAGCTGTAATTTATTTCAGTTTAACTCGATATGATTCTAACATAAAAAAAGTGACTTCAATCGGCCGCTAGTGGCGAAATGAAGTCACAATTTTTTATGAAATTATAGTTTGAGCAGTAATACAGACACTAGTCGAATATTAATAGACATCACGTTGATAACGTTTTTGCTTTTGCATTGCATTTAAGTATTCTTCCGCTGCTTCACGAGACATGGCGCCTTCTTTTTCAATAATGTCGATCAATGTGTTATGAACGTCCTTTGCCATATATTGCTTATCTCCGCAAACGTAGAAGTAAGCTCCCTTTTCTAACCATTCAAACAATTCTTTGCTGTTTTCTTGCATTTTATGCTGTACATATACTTTTTGCTCTGTATCACGTGAAAACGCAGCATCTAAGTTTGTCAAAACTCCATCCTTTTGATAGCTTTCTAACTCGTTTTGGTAAAGAAAATCTGTTGCTGAATGTTGATCTCCAAAAAATAACCATGATCTACCTTCTGCGCCGTTTACTGCACGTTCCTGGATAAATGAACGGAATGGTGCAATGCCTGTCCCTGGACCAACCATAATAATATCTGTTTCCCCGGACTCTGGCAGTTTAAAATGTTTATTTGGTTGAATAAATACTGGTAATGTATCTCCTTCATGAAGACGTTCTGCACATAAGACTGAGCACACGCCCTTTCTTTCGCGTCCGTGTGTCGTATAACGCACAGCCCCAATCGTTAGATGTACTTCATCAGGGTTCGTGGAAAAGCTGCTGGCAATCGAATATAGGCGCGGTGGCATTTTTCTTAAAAGCGACACAATTTCTTGTGCAGAGCCCTTCCATGGACCAAAATCACGTAACATATCAAGTAAATCACGTCCGTCGACATATTCTTTCAGTTGGTCAACATTTTCCGGCAATACAAGTGTTTTTAATTCCGCGTTATCTGTTAATTCAGCAGCCTGCTGTAAAACCTTTTTCGTCAATAACGTAATTTCAAAGTGCTTTGTTAGCGCTTCCTTTAATGGAAGTGTTTCGCCTTGCTTGTTAATTGTGACAGCTTCTTCTGAATCCCATTCCATTTCCTTCATTATGACAGCAACTAATTCAGGGTCATTTTCAGGGATAATGCCAAGGCAATCACCAGGTACGTAAGAAAGTCCTGAGTCAGTTAAAGATAACTCGATATGTCGCGTTTCTTTACTAGAACCTGCTCCATTTAAGTTTATATTTTCAAGAACCTTTGCTTGAAATGGATTTGTCCTTGAATAGGCTGTTGGCAGTTTTTTCTCTGCCTTTGTCTGTTCAGCATTTTTTTCTACACTTATTTGCACACTATTCACCCCACAAAGTTGTATTAAGCATTTACATTTCTATTATATAGTATGTAAAAGGTATCATAAATTAAATTCTACCATTTTTATATAATTTTAAATAATTTATTTTTAAAAAATTTCCGACTACTATAGTTTGTCTCTAAGTTTAAACTATATAAGTAAAATAAAAGACTGGTTCCCTTTATAATTATAAAGAACCAGTTACTCTTTTAATTATTTATGGTAATGGCGAGATGCTTTGTTGAAAACGGAACACATTGAAAGGGTCTACTTCTGTTTTTATTTTTCTTAGTCTCGCATAGTTCTCTCCATAATAGGTTTCTGGCCAATTTTTTATATATACATCTGGCCAATTTACGTAATCGCCTTGTATATATGGTTTCAATGCCTTTCTTAATGCTACTACCCAACTCAGGTTTATCGATGCATCCTCTTCTTTTTCCCAGCTTGTATTATATTCTTGTACAATAATTGCCTTCCGATGGAAATAAGCGGTTTCTGTTGGTTTAATTTGTTGAACCGCTCCTCCAAGTGACTGTTGCCAAATCGTTGCCTCTTCATTAGGTGGATCGCTTAAAAATTGTTTGATGATCTCTATGGCTTTTGAAGGAAGGGGTTTGAACACAAACGATCCTGAACGTTTGAAAAAAGAAGGGATGTTTCCAGCTGGATTATTGAAATGTTTTACTGCTTTAATAAAGGTGACAGTAGTGACTTGGATTTTGCGAGGCTTAGTATTTTTTACTAATGGTACAATCAATTTTTTTAAATCAGCCTTGGAACCAACAAATTGTCCCTCAGCTACAATTGAATTTTTGGATTTTGTACTGAGTTCCAATTGGGAGGTTAGTCTTAGATCTGTAAATGGAGCCCAAGTTTGCCAAGCATTATATGCTTTTTCTAAGTGTTTCCAATCCCATTCAACACGGAAAAGTGAGACAATAGAGATTGGATGAACACGAAAATGAAATTGAGTAACGATACCAAAATTTCCTCCTCCTCCTCCACAGCATGCCCAGAACAAATTTGAATTGGTTTCTCTAGAAGCATCAACAACTTTCGCTTCACTCTTTCCTTTAGGTATGACAATTCGTAGACCAATTAAATTATCACAGGTTAGGCCGAATAATCTTGATAATAAACCAATGCCACCTCCTAATGTTAAACCTGCTAGACCAACACTAAACTCTGTGCCTGCCGGAATCGTTACACCGCATTCCCACAAATGAGTATACACTTTCCCTAAGTTTGTACCGGCTTGTATAGTCGCTATTTTTTTATCTAAATCAACAGAAATTTTATTCAACTCACTTATATCAATAATAATCCCGCCATTTAAGACAGAAAAGTTTTCATAACTATGCCTTCCACTCCTAACACGAAACGATACGTTATTCTCTCGAGCCCAAGCTAAAGCATTTATAACATCAACTTCTTTTTCGCAATAAACGATGGCGCCAGGAAATTTCGAATTAAATAAATTAAGGTTTTCTCGTGCCTTGGTATAATCCTTATCATTTAAATACACAATTCGACCGGTTAATTTAGCTACCATTTGCATCCCCACTTTTAATGTTTACAGCAATTTATGATAGCCTTAACAGTTTCGAAACGGCACAATACCGTATAACTTGTAAAAAAGTGAGAAATTACGTCCAGTCTATTATTGAAATTTTTTTTGAAATTCCAAGCGTTCTTTTCATTTTTCAAAATACTCTCTTGGATGTCCACAAAATAATGTTAACATTATTTTATTGGTTTCTCAGCTAATAGTTCATCGGTTTCCGTACTATATAATGCAACTTTTGTTGGTTTATATTTGTATTCGGTAGGATCAAATACATAGATTGTCTTAAAATAAGCAATTCCGTCTACGTGGGCAATGCCCCAAACGAGCTGAGTAGTAATAATCTCTTGTGGTTTTCCTGGTGAAATCGTTTTAAATTCATAGCCTGACACTGGATCAATACGAGTATCAATACTTTCTAGAAGCTCTTGTAGTTTTTTCTTATCAGGATACGTTTTATAGCGCTCCTCAGATAACGGAATGATTGCGCTTAACCCCGTCTGCTTATCATAAAAACTTACCTTGTAATCGCCAAGATATTTCATTTCAAACCTTTCTAATGATTCTTTATACCAATCCTTTGAATTAGGATCCGTAAACACTTCAAAGAATTTATGGTCTTTTTCTTTAAAAATATTTAATCCTGTAATTCCGCCACTTCCGACGGATTGAAAATAAAGTAATATTTCTTCTGTTTGATCATTCATTACATCATTAAACTTCATATTACCTAACTGATATAAATCGTACATATCTACAAATTTCTTCACTTCTTTTCCATCCACCACTAACTTCCACGCTCTTGCTAAATCATACTGATTTTTTTCAGCATATAACTCAACTGCTTCTTTTTTTCCGTTCCCATTTAAATCAACAAACTCTTTTTGTACTAATGTAAATGGTTTAAAGATCAATTTATCTTCATTTTCTTTTGAAGCATGAGTGTTTGTAGGAAGTGTTATGGAAAGAACAATCAGGAAGATGGGAATAAATAAGTACTTTTTATACATAAATAAAGCCCCCCTCTTAAAATGAGTATAGGCTTAAGTTGTCCAATTTTTTATTTATTAACATAGCGATTTCCATAACCATAAGTTTCGATCGACCAAGAGACGAAACAGCTTCCTTCAACTTTCATTGTTTTTTTTAAATGTTTTCGTAAACTTTGTTGCTTTTGGACCGTTTTTTGAAAATAAAATAGCCTTATCAAGACAAATTCATTTGTCTGAACGGCCGGTCCAAAAGCTAAAAGCAACAATCTTTGAGAAAAGAGCCTTTTTTTGAAAGTACTCTCCTATAATTTTTTAATGACTCCACTTAAAAAAGTTGGTGTAAATTTATCGACCTAACCCTGATCATATCATAATGGGGAACGGAACCTTCCATCCGTTCCTCTCATTTTAATTTAGTAGTTCCTTAAAAACATCATATAAATCATCTCTTATTTTTTTCAATTTTAATACATCTTGTTTTGTCGGAGTTATTGTCATTTTGTCTACATTATTTGGTAAATACATTCTGCGATTGATTTCGAGTTGAATCCAAGGGATGTTTCCGTTATTTCCGTGAAACTTCGTAATATAACCACCCGTGAACGGTTTATTTAAGGTTACTAACGGCATATTTTCAGCATCACTAGCATAATCGCTGAATTTTTCTTCAAGCAGCATTTTTAATTTTAACAGCAGGTCTACTGGTGCTGTGATCGGCTCGCCATGAGGATGTCCGGTTTCTGATCCGCGATTCCCAAGACAAATCAGCGGTCGTTTTTCCCATTTCGAACGGTTTGGGAATGGTCCTATATCAAGCATTGTGTGACAATCTATTCCTAACACAATGTTCGGATTGTTTGAAGCCGCTTCTAACTTCTGGTGATATTCCGAATAATAATGAGCAATCAAAGCTTGTATTTCATTTTTCGTTAATCCACCCTCTGTATTCCAAACGGGCTTTTGGACGACGGACAATGTTTTGACGACTCCATCTGGGTTATGCGGTGGAAGATCCTCTTTATCACGGTTCATATCGACAACAATCCGAGCAATTGGTGTTTCCACATATTCTTCTACTAAATCTTTAAAATCATAAAGTTCATGAGACCATGTATCACAATCCAATAAAATTTCTTCTTTTGTTAACAAGCATTTTTTGATTAAATGAGCCGGGAGCATCAGCCCTCCGTGCGGGACAGAAATCACGATAGGTAGTTTAGTCATCTCGCCCTTCATGAATTATCGGTCAGGTAAAAACAAGCCTTGTAATAAAGTGCGTTTTCCATATAATTTAATAACTGTTTGACTTATATGATTGTAGCTAATCTCTATTTTCACTTAGATCTCTCACCCTTCATTGTGTTAATGATTTTGGACCTGCGGCCGTTCCATCTCTCCTCGGGTCAGCCACTCCGTAAAATGGTTCACCTTCTTTTTCAGGAAACTGTATGCCTTGCACACATCCTAAATAGAAGCTATAAGCTCCTCGTTTCTTTAATTCAAAGCCAGTCGTTGTTAATGCATTTATGACATCATCATTAAAACGAAGCTTTTCAATTAAGAGCTTTGCTGTATCTGATGAATGAAACCGTGGAGCTGCAATCGCAGAATCTAAGCTTTCCTTCCTATCCACTAGTCTAGTAATAACTTGGGCAAGAGAGGTTGAAATTCGACTACTACCAGGACTGCCTAATAAATATCTCGGGGAACCATTTTTAAAGATGAGTGTCGGTGCCACACTGCTCCAGGGCTTCCCACCTGGTAATAGAAAATAAGGATGTGTCATATTTTTATATTCAAAAGCACTCATATAGTTATTGTAAAAGAAGCCGAGTCCACTAGCCATTCTCTTACTTCCAAACACAAGTTCTATGGATTGAGTAATACCGACAGCATTTCCGTCCTTGTCTGAGACAGACAAATGAGTCGTTTCACCAGAAGTTGGTGGTGGTGGGTACTTTTCCTCCAACGATGATTTATAAATTGAAATGAGACTAGCAATTTCAGCGGCATAATCTTTATCACACATCAATTTATTAACGGTTTGCAAATAGTAATCAGGATGGATAGGCAACCTTTGTCGGTCAGTTAAGGCAAATTGAAAGGCTAATGCTGAAATGACGGCTCCAATGGGCTCCTCTGTATTCATGATTTCAGGAGGAAAGGCTTCTAATGTATTTAATATTTGGATCAGTACCCGTCCTGCTCCAGGTGGCGGAAACGTATAAATGTCGTAATCCCGGTAACTACTTGATAAAACTTCTCTTTCGACTGGAAGGGGGATCTGGCAAAGATCTGCCTCAGTAATCAATCCATCTCTCTTTTTCATATCTTTTATAATTTTTCTTCCTATACTTCCGACATAAAAGTCTTGCCAACCCTTCCTTGCCATTGTCTGTAAGCAGTTAGCTAGCTCAGGTTGACGAATGATGGTTCCAGTTCGCTTCGGTTCATTATTTTCAAAAAAATTTTTAACAATGAAAGGGTCTTCCCTTAAATGCGCTGCTTCCTTCTTAAGCAATCGATAGACTAATGGAGAAACAATAAAGCCTTCCTTCGCAGCTTGGATCGCCGGCTCTACGACTTCAGCAAAGGTAAGTCGACCATAAGTTTCTTGCATATAGCCAAGTGTTGCGGGTGTAGATGGAACCGTCGTTGATTTTAAACCAAGCGCAATCGGTTTTTCGGGTGTTTTCATTGGCTGAATATTAAAGGGCGCTCGTGATGAGCCATCTAATGCAAACGCACGCCCCGTTTCCTTTAAATAAAACAAAGCCATAGATTGTCCACCTATACCTGAGGCTTGCGGCTCAGTCACTCCTAAACATAGAGCTGCTGCCACTGCAGCATCTACGGCGTTCCCCCCTTTTTCAAGCATCTTAACTCCCGCTTCTGTAGCTGGCTTCGAAGCGGTTGATACCATACCATACACACTTTTTGCTGAGAAAACTTTCGTCTTTTTCATTCGTGGTCGCCATTCTTTCTATGAGAATAATAGATGTTGATTTAGAATATTTTACCACAATCAGGAGAAATAGTGCCTAGACTATTTTATGCACCGAAAATAAATTTTCTACCTGTTCGGGGAATGTTAATACACATAAAATTATCTTTTGTATTTTATTCAAATGATTGGTAGGAAAGATTTATCTAGAGTTACAACGATATTTTCTGAGTTAGACCGATATATCTGGAGTTAGACTGATATATCTGGAGTTAGACCGATATATTCAGGAGTAGACCGATATATCAGGAGTTAGACCGATATATCAGGAGTTAGACCGATATATTCAGGAGTAGACCGATATATCTGGAGTTAGACTGATATATCTGGAGTTAGACCGATATATCTGGAGTTAGACCGATATATCTGGAGTTAGACCGATATATTCAGGAGTAGACCGATATATCTGGAGTTAGACTGATATATCTGGAGTTAGACTGATATATCTGGAGTTAGACCGATATATCTGGAGTTAGACCGATATACTAAACACTTAAATAAAAAATTCATAATAAAAATGCTAAAAAGAGACTTTTAGCATTTTTATTACCTAAATAGGTACATATTAAAACTTCAGTTCATAAATTTTTCGTGGGCGGCCACGTTGTCCTACTTGTTCTTCTCCCACTGTCTTTGCTAATCCTAGACGTTCTAATTCTGATAAAATGCGGCGGGCATTCCGTTCGGTTCGTTTTAACCATTGAGCAACTTCATTTGCAGTGACGATATTCTTTTTGTAGCGCTTCGTTAATGCTTCAATTTTAGAGACAACCGTAGGACTGAGTTTGGCTTCTTTAAACTTCTGTTCCCACTCTTCTCCCCATTGACGTTGAGAAAATGAAATCTCATGCTCATTTTCTTCAGACTTGGAATATTCCTTGATTTCCTTTTCTTCATTAACGCTGACTATAATTGGCTCATTATACTCACGTGCATATCGGAGTGCATAGCGAACATTTTGTTCAGCGTCAAAAGCTGTTAAACCATATCCTACTCCAATACAAATAGGCAGCTTACTGTGTAGGTAGGCATTATCAATCAATGAAAAGCGAGAGTGATCATTGAAATGCGCATCTAGCTCTCCTCTTGTTGTATACACAAAGAAAAGTCCATCACCAATTTGGACAAACGAACCTTTCACATTTTTTGCATGCTCTAATAACACATGCTTTAAATCTAGCTCCTTTTGCTTCATTTCATAGGAAAAATACTGTTCGTCTAAGCTTGTTGACGAATGGAGAACTTCAATCCCTAAAATGGCAATTTGCGATTGTCTATAGCGGCTTGATTGTCCTCGCTCTTTTAGAAAACTTAATACTCTTTTAATGGCTAACTGTGAAGGAGTTACACGATAACAAGGGATCCCTAATTTTTTTAATCGTAAATACACCGCTTTAATACATGTAACAGCAACTTGACTTTTTCCTTGCTCATATAGTTCTTGATGAAAAGCGATGATCTCCTCTGCAGGTTCATATCCAATGTAGGAGTATGCATGAATATCTAACAAATTTAAAGAGTAGGCTTCTTGGATAAACTCTATTTCAGTTTGTTGAATCGTATCTAAGCTGATTTGGTTAATTTCTTTACCTTCGTGCATAAGAACTTCCAAAAATGTCCCTAGGAGGCTTGAACCATGTAGTATAGGGTAACTTGCTTCCTCTTCATTAATTAAGCCTTTTTCCAAAGCAAAATAATATGGGGCCTGACCAGAAAAAAGCCATTGATCAATTCTACTCTGATTCTCGAGAATAATCCTTTCTGTTTCTTCTGTTTTATCATATGAAAAAGGAACAAGGTCCATATCTTGATATTCAGAAAACTTTTCAACGAAATAAAAAATTCGTTTAACCGAGTCATCAGGGCCAATCACCCCAATCCGCACTTTCATTTTCTGTCACCTACTTTAGTTTTTCTTCACTAAAAGAATGAATATCTACTTTGAAAGCGTCACATATGGAATGTTATAGTGATGACTAGGAAATGATTTCTGAATATAATGTCTATATCTTATTTTATTTACTTTTCGAGGCTTCTCGAGAAATATATTCAGATAGAATTTCAACACCCATATGTAAATCCTCAAGCGAAGCATATTCATTTGGGTGATGACTTAGACCGTCACGACATGGGATAAAAATAAGACCTGAAGGCCATTTTTTTGCCATATTCATTACATCGTGCCCTGCACCACTTTCCATAACAAAGCTTTTGTAGCCTATTGATTCTCCGTACTGTTTCACCTTCTCCAGCAATGCCTCATCTAATTTTACAGATGGATTATTGACTAAGGTACTTATCTCTATATTAACACAAAATTTTTCTTCTAACTCTATACATTTCTCTTTGATTAAAGCAACCATTTGTTCCTTCAAGGAATCGTCGACACTGCGGATATCAATCCCTAGTTCCACTAGTCCAGGAATACTCGTCATAGAATTAGGCTCAAGATTAATCGTACTTGTTGTAGCAACAACCGGGTAAGCTGACCTTTCAGACAGTTCTTGTCCTTTTTCAGAAATCATTGACACTAACGGAGCAATTGCAACAAAAGCATCTCGTCGATTCTTCATCGGTGTTGTACCAGTATGTCCCGTTTGTCCTTGTACTTTTATTTTTAAACGAATTGGACAGGCGATCGCCGTTACCGCTCCAAAGTTTGCGCCAGCATTTTCAATTCTAACACCTTGTTCAATATGCAATTCGAGGAAACTTTTTAACGCATCGCGATCACGTTCTGCCAGAGTTACCTTTTCCCACTCTAGTCCCTGTTGTTCGACGGCTTCCTTAATTGATACGCCTTGTTCATCTTTCACATGACCAATTTTTTCTGGCGATAGAGTTCCAGCCATTGCTTTACTACCAATTGTTGATATACCAAATCTTGAGGATTCTTCAGAAGCAAAACAAATCACTTCGACAGGGTAAGTTGGAGTAAAGTTTTTTTCTTTTAATTTTTTAATCGCTCCAAGTGCACATAACACACCAGCGACACCATCATACCCTCCACCATGAGTAACCGTATCGACATGTGAACCAACAGCAACTGCAGGAAGAGATTTACTTTCCTCTGCAACGCTCTCCCAGCGAGCGATACGATTACCCGCTTCATCTTGCCTTACGTGAAGACCTAGTTGTTCGGCGATTGTAGTAAAAACCTCCATTGACTTCCACTCTAAGTCGCTATAACCTAAACGCGTAAAACCATCTTCTTGAATCATTGTTTCTACCAAATTCAACTTTTGTAAATGCTCTTCAAGCCAGCTCAACATCATCTATTCTCCCCCTTTAAGATCAGACCCTTTACTATCTTTTATTAAGTTAAAAATAAGTCGTCCAAACGTTTCGACCGCAATCGGTAGAACCTCTTCATCATAGTCAAACTGAGGATGATGATGACCATTAGCTAATGGTGTGCCAAAGATCATATAGGTCGCTTTTCCACCCCGTTGTTGTACTCGTTCTATCATGTAAGTCACATCTTCAGATCCGCCTATTCTCATGGATGAGATCACATTTTTTATCGTTGAACTACTCTCACAGCTTTGCTCTAATCGGTCAACCCACATTGAATCACACTCAGCGCTAATGCCTTGGCCAACGATGTCAATTTCCACTGTAACATTGTGTAATTGCGCGGTCGCTTGAAGAATTCTCTTCGTTTCCTCAACCATAAATTCATTGAGTTCTGTTGTCTCTCCACGTGTTTCAAGTTCCATATATCCATTATCAGAAATAATGTTACGGCCACTTCCCGCTTTTAATAAGCCCACGTTTACTCTAGTTGCTCCTTGACCATGGCGAGTTATGGCTTGTAAATGAGTGGTAGCTGACGCTGCCGCTAAAAGTGCATTTTTTCCTTCATGTGGAGCCATTCCTGCATGTGCAGACTTTCCATGAAAGGTTACATTGATTTTTGTTGTCGCTAAAAATCCTGATGTCGTTGCAGCAACCGAACCTATATTCAATGATAGAACACCAATATGGCCTGACAAGAAATAATCCACATCATCTAACCACCCTTTTTCAACCATTGCTTTTGCCCCGCGACTTCCTTCTTCTGCAGGTTGAAAAAGAAGAGTGAATTTCCCCTTTAGCTGTTTTTGAAAACGATGAATGAAATGAGCTACTCCTAAACCAATTGCCGCATGTCCATCATGTGCACATGCATGCATAGAGCCTTTATGAACTGAGCGGAAACCGGTTTGTTGAGGAGTATGGCTTTCATCATCAGACTCCAAAATAGGAAGAGCATCAATATCAAATCGGAACGCGACATGAGGGCCTACTTTACCAGTATCCCACTGAGCTACTAGTCCTGTATGCCCCTCTGTCATCTTTTCCATCCAATCCTCCGGTACACCTAGGTCTCTTGCTCGCTCCTCTGCTTGAGCTAGCTTCTTACCATCAGGTACACCCATTCTTTGTTCACTTATTAAAGCATCCTTACCAACGAATAAAGAAAAGTCTAATTTAGATAATTCCTTTCCAAGTACATACGTTGTATGATATTCCAGCCATCCCTCTTCTGGATGTTTGTGGAAAAGTCTTCTCCAATCAACTAAAACATCATCGATTTCCTTAAAAAATGTTCTCCCTTCCTCAGTTTCCAATGGAGTACAACTTTTCATTATCACATCGTTCTCCTTCCTCTAATTGATAAAGTGTGTCTATTGCGATTTGTGCCATTAACTCCATGCCGATTGGAATAGCACGTTCATCAAGCTTAAACTTAGGATCGTGAAGAGGTTTTTGCTTTTCAACTCCTGGTAGTCCTGTCCCTAGCCAAAAGTATGCCCCTGGATATTTTAATAAAAATCTACTAAAATCCTCTCCACCTAAACATGGATCTACTCTCGGTGTTGAGTCCTCCCCTAATACAACCTCCGACGTCTGTTTGACCCGTTTTGCCCATTCAGGATCATTAACCGTCGCTGGATAGCCGTCATAATACTCAATGTTTGCTTTGGCACCCATTGATTCAGTCACACCTTGAACGATAGAATAAAATCGGTCCTTAACCATCTGTTTGGTTTCGGTTTTATACGTACGAATGGTTCCTTCAAATGTCACTTTGTCAGCAATAACATTATAACGACAGCCACCTTCAATTCTCCCAATCGTTAAGACGGTCGAGTCAATCGGATTCACATTACGACTTACTATAGTTTGTAAATTCGTGATCACAGCATTTGCAATAATAATAGCGTCAACCGTTTGATGGGGCATACTCGCGTGTCCTCCTGCCCCTTCAATTTCAACTTTAAAACGGTCAGATGCACCCATGAAAGGGCCTGGTAATACACCGATTTGACCTACAGGTAAATCAGGCCATACATGCTGACCGAAAATCACATCTGGCGTATGCTCCTTGAATACACCATCTTTCATCATCGGTTCAGCTCCGCCAATGGGTGTGATTTCCTCAGATGGTTGAAAGACGAGAAGGATTTTCCCTGGAAGGGTTTCTTTTACTTCATTTAATATTCGCGCTGTCCCTAGCAGCATTGACGTATGTGCATCATGTCCACATGCATGCATTTTCCCTTTAACCTTTGATATATAGGAGTCTTCATTCTCTTCTGTGATAGGAAGAGCATCCATATCTGCACGTAATGCTACCGTTTTTCCTGGGCGACCTCCATCGATCACTCCTAATACACCCGTTTTTGCATATCCAGTTGAATATGGAATTCCATATTCTTTTAATTTTTCTTGGACTTTTTTAGAAGTTTCATATTCCTCGCCACTTAATTCAGGATTTTGATGAAAATGCCTTCTTAACTCTATAATTTCTTGAGAATATTGATCGCCTTTTCCTTTAATAATAGGTTTCATACGATCTACTCCTTTATCGTAGATTTCACAATGAATGTGACTCATTTGTTGATATAGAGTAAGCACTCACGCAAGATGCAGCTGCATCTTGATCGATTGCAACTGCATCACGTACTTGAAGTGCCTGCCCTTTTTACTGTAGTGGTCACCTTTATCTTATATTTTTTCCACTTAGCAATCTATTAAACTTACTTAAGGAACATTTCTATTCCTGGTCCAATTGGTATACCAATTAAAATCCAAACAACAAAAATGATAATCCACACGACTAAGATGATAAGTGCATATGGAATCATCAATGAGAAAAGTGTTCCAAATCCTGCTTTTTTATCATACTCTCTCATGAATGCTAAAACGACTAACATATATGGATTTAGCGGTGTAATGATGTTCGTTGATGAATCTCCAATTCGGTAAGCTAATTGCACAATCGCTGGATGATAATCTAGGATCATAAACATTGGTATAAATACAGGAGCCATTAATGCCCACTGTGCCGAACCACTGAAAATAAATAAATTTAATATCGCAGTAAGGATCGTAAATCCAACAATAACATAAACACCTGTTAGATTAGCATTTTGTAAAAATTCTGCACCGGTTACCGCAATCCAAACTCCTAGATTGGTCCAAGCAAAATAAGCAATAAATTGAGCAGCTGCAAAGATAAGGACAATATAGCCTGCCATGTTTTTCATGGCCTCTGCCATATAATTTGGAATATCTGCGGTACTTTTAATTTTTCCTACCGTCATACCATAAGCAATCGAAATCGTAACGAAGAAAAATAAGATAATTGGAATAATCCCTGATAAGAATGGTGATGGAACGAGTCCACCATCCACATTACGTAATGGTGCACCTGTTGGTAATACAACTAAAGCGACAAGGCCCAAGTACACAAGTCCTGCAATAGCTGCATTACGTAATCCACGAGATTCTTCTTCTTTTACTTCTTCCAATTCTTTATCAACTGAACCTTCATATTTTCCTAGCTTAGGCTCAATTATTTTTTCTGTAACAAATGCACCTACAACCATAAGCATTACGACTGAAGCAATCATAAAGAACCAGTTATCGATAGGTGTAACAACAATGTTTGGATCAATAGTTGTTGCGACTTCAGTTGAAATTCCAGACAATAGGGCATCTGTTCCTGCAATAAATATATTGGCTGTAAACCCTGCACCCGCACCGGCAAAGCCTGCGGCCAAACCTGCTAATGGATGTCGTCCTAATCCATAAAATACCATAGCGGCTAAAGGAGGAACAATAATGAAAGCAGCATCAGAGGCTAAGTTTCCAATAACCCCTGCAAACAATACCGCATATGTAACAAGTTTAGCCGGAGCATTTAAAATTGCTTTACGCATAAACGTTTGAATTAGACCTACCTGTTGTGCTAAACCAATCCCAAGCATCATAACCAACACTAACCCTAATGGTCGAAATCCTGTAAAGTTAGTAAGCATGGAGGAAATAATATAATTTAGTCCCTCACCTGAAATTAAACTTCTAATTGCTAGCTCTTCTTGGGTACCTGGATGAACGACCTTTACCCCAAACATGCTAACAATAGCTGATAATACAATAATGAAGAGTGCTAAATAAACAAATAGAATAAATGGATGTGGTAATTTGTTACCTACACGTTCAACTACATCTAAGAGGCGCATAAACACCCCTTTCTTTTCTGGATGATTTGGCTGTAAAGCTGGTTCTCCCACAATAACACCGTCCTTTAATTTATTTAAGGAAACTTTCCTGAAATATTCCTTAAATAAATAGTACAAAAGATCCTAAAATAAATCAAGGTAATTTTCTGAAAATATTTAAGAGTTTTTAATTTATTAAAGACTTGGTGAGGATCGCAGCCGAAAAGTAAAACTATAATAACGGCTAGTCACATTATGATTTTAAAGTCCAGATTCTCGATTTATGATCCGGTTTTTAAATATTTGGTCCAGAATCCAAGTTTAATTGTCCAATCTGTGTCAAAAATGTGTCCAATCCATATTTTTGAGAGTTTAAAAGCGATTTCAACTTATAGGTCTAATGATTTCATCCATGTAATAATAGACTCCCGGGTGAAGCGTGAATCTTGTCACCAGTTAAACGGGATATAAAAAGGCCAAAAGCATATTGCTTTTAGCCTTCTTCGTTTTCTATCTCATCTATGTAAGAGTTGAATTTCCCTTCAACTTGCTTCCATTCTTCCTCGTTTTCAATTTCATCAAAATAAAGTGTACCTTCTTCATCTTCAGTATAGCTGAACGCAATAATATCAGCTTCACCTTTCTCATCGTCTAACGCTGCGCTTAACCCTGCTACTAGATATAGCTTGTCATTTAGTTCACAGGTGTATAGAACCTCATATAGCTGTTCGTTGCCATCTTCACCAAATAATAATTCTTCACCAATTTCAACAGCCATTCCGTTTCCTCCTTTCTTATAAATATGTGACAAATCTTAATTTTCATGAAAGAAAATACTACAAAAGCACCTATTACACTTTATTATTCTTATCTTTTCTTTTCTTTCTTATGTTTTTTTCTACAATAAATGTTAGGAAACCGACGGAAACTAGCCCTATCGCTCCCATTACAGCAGCTACAATGTCAGCTGTATCCTTTTCGAAATTATCAAACATTGTAACAAAGCTAAGACTTAAGAAGAAGAACGCTAACCAATGTGAATATCTAAAAAAAATCTGTTTCATTTTCATTTTTCACCACGTATTTCAATAGATTAATTCATATTTTTCAGTAAACGAATGATCATTTTTGGAATAAAAAATAATACTCTTATGACAATTTCAAATAATAGCGAATCTCGTATATCTACGAGTATACCTTTTACTAAGCCTCCTTGGTTCTTCTCACCTTTTTCTCGTTGTTTTTTGTATTTCTTTTCAACTTTTCTCATCTTTTTATACCACCTATCTGAAGTCCAACACTTAAAGTACATTGATAAGTATACACCTTGGTATTTTCGAGCTAAATGATAGATAACCAAAGGGACAAGCAAGATAAGCTTCTTATAGATAATACTTTAAAAGCTACCAAATTTATTACGACAATTCAAGCAAAAATGTATCTGGAAAAGTACTGCTTACAGGTATTAATGGAAATTAAAGAAGATGACCTCTGATCAATTCAGAAATCACCTTCTTAATGTAGTATAGTCTTTTTTAAAATGTCCTTTACAAGGGTAAATTTTAAAACTGGATCTGGTTTTATACTATTATAAATGGATCGTGATGTCTGCACCTGCACGAAGTTTTTCAATAAGCGCTTGAGCTGCTTCTGCTGTTTTTTGCTTCTTAACATGTTCTACAAGATCTGATTTTATTTCAGCAAAAGATGGAACTTCTGCTTCTTCTCCACCCATTTGTTCTTGCTGGGCTTTAATTTGATCATAAAGTTCTTCGAGTTCTTTGTCGGTTGGTTCAATGTCACCAGATTCACTAGCTAAAAGCTTATCTACTTTTACTTGAGTTTGCAGCTGAGACATTACTTCATCTTTGTCCATTCCTTGTTCTTCTAAAGCAACCATAAACTCTTCTTTTGAATCAAGCCCATATTGTGCGAGTAACCCATCCAGTGTTTCATCGATGTCCTTTTCTGAAGCGTTATAACCCGCTCTATCTGCTTCCTGTATAAGGAGTTCCTGTCCAACCATACTGTCTACAATCTGTTCTTTTAATTGATCTTGGTTAACCTCTTCACCATACATCTTTGATTGCATTGCGACTTGCGTAAGTTGACCTACATAAGCTTGTTCAAACTCTTCTCTCAATATTTCTTTGCCATTTACTTCTGCAACAACATTAGGAATGCCCTCTAAGTCAGGCTCTGGCATTTCTGGATGACCATCACCAGCCACAGGAGCTGCTTCACTCTCTCCACTAGCTTGTTCCTCCTGTAATTCTGAGCTGTCATTATTATTTTCAGCTGATTCATCTGCATCACCGCATGCAGCTCCTACAGAAACAAATCCTGCAAGCAATAAACTTAAAAACCACTTTTTACTCATATCATTCTCCTTTACTTTGCATTTTGATAGCTATTTTAACATATCCATATTGTTTATACACCCATTAGCCAAGTAAAAATACTAATTCAACTATGATTATTAAATTAATTACATTTACGAGAACTGTTGCAGCAAGGATTAGAGAATTTATACATTTAAATGTGTAAAAATAACAAAGTTCGAAAGTTTAAGCTCTATTAAAAGATGTATAAGATAATTAATTAATGGGAATAAATTTATTAATTTAACTATTTTTTAGGAGAGATAATATGATTAAAAAGACAATAACTATACAAAGTTGGAACCCTATTGAAGTAAGGGGGCAAATCATTGAAGAATATGAAATCCTAGTACCGTCAGAAGAACATTTAATTTCAGAAGGGAACAAACTATCTACTATTATTTTAGATGAAAATAACGCTTCTATAAATGAACTTAGATGGCATATAAACGGTACGGGGCAGGGTCATTATGTAAATCAATCAGTAGTTAATTAATGCATTGAATAAAAGATATATCATTCTTCTTATTATTCCTATCGTATTATTTGTATGTTTGTCCTAGTAAATGTGCCGATTCATTCTATCATTTTATCTCATATACTTATAAAAAGAGAGTGAGGTGATAATAGATGAATCGGCCTCAAATTTACCGTTGTTGTATTTTTAAAGATCAGGAAAGACGCATTGTAAGAGTATGTAACATTGATGACTTTGAAGATAAATCTAATCCCTGCCGCGCTCCAAAAGAATTAGAGGACTTAGAGCTCCTAGAGTCTTTTCAGTGTTCTACATGTGAACAATGTTTTCAATATGTCCCGCGTCGTCGTATTTAGTAACGATAACCTACTGCTCCACTAAAATATCCTTTTTCTAGTTGGTGATGTTGGCGTATAATAGACTACTCAACCAACCCATTCACCCTAGCATACTTTTCCCCAAGTTATTTATTACACGTAAAAAAACCAGTCATCGTTCACTATTTTCAATTAAAACAGGGTGTTGGTATAAATGACGTGTTACTTGAAAATAACTACTGCGAATTTAAACCTCGCCCTGTCTTTGTCAGCCTTCTATTAATTTTAAGGTTTATCTTTATACTCATTGGAACTAAGTCTAAAAACACATCTGTCCCCTAGTACATTTAAGCCACTAAGGGACAAGCATAAGTCATTGTGACCTCCCACCTAGTAACTCGCGTGTCTTCTCTAAAATTTCTTCATCTTTTAAACGAAATTTAAATTCTACTCGAGATGCTTGATTACTATAGTTCCCTGCTGCATCGGTACGCCCTTCGGAATAAGATCTCCCGTTTACCGTTAATTTATCGATTAAATGCTCTTTGATGTTTTTGTAAGGAAATTCATCACTTAGAATATACTCTGCGACACTAAAAGCCCGTTGTTGCGAAAGTTCTAAATTGTACAAATAGCTTCCATGTTGATCCGCATGACCTTCGATGATAATTTCTGAAATATATTCTTCATAGCCACTTTCTAGTAATACATCCAAATAAGCGGGGACAAATTCATCTAAAAACTTAAACGCCTCTGGCTTTAATACAGCTGCATCGAACTCAAATAAAATATCCGTATTAAAGATCAACGCACCTGTTTTCTCATCGATTTCAATACTTAGCGTAGATTCGTTAAACTCTTCATTAAGATCTTGTATTAAATTAACTCTAACTCCCATAATTTGATCAATTGTTCGTTTCATCTCTTCAATTTGAAACGATTTTATGACCATCATAATAATAAAAATGAGGATAAAACAAAGTAAAATAACCGTTAATAAATCCGTGAATGACGGCCAAAAATGACCTTCCTCCTGTTCACCTTTAAATAGCTTCTTATACTTATTAATCATTGGTTCCAACCCTTACTCGCTTGGTTTGCCTCAACGAATCTTGTGAGAACGACTGAAGCTGACGATTTAATTGCTGGAATTCTTGATTCAACTCATTAAGAGTTTGCTGCATGTATCGAGCACTTCTTTGTTGACTATCCTCGGTTATTTCCCCAATTTGCTTAAATTCTTTTTTGACAGCTTCATTCATATCAATGACATAATCACCAATATTTCTACTTACTTTATCTAATTTGTCACCAAGGCTTCCCTCTAAATTCACCACATATCTAGAAAGACTTTCTTTTAGAGCATCTACACTTGCATCGAACTGTTTTTCGCGTTGATTCAACGAATCTGACATTTGCGTGATCGTCCGATTTATTTCCTGAAGCAATTGGTGATTGTTCACACCAAGCTGTTCATAGGAACGAGAAGCATTATTCAAATATTTTTCAAAGGCTTGTGAATTTGCCGAGTGCACTTTTAAATGATTCGTAAATTCATAATTAAACTGCTTCAGTTCGTCAAAACGATACGAAAGAAGATTCCTATATTCTCCTTGTGCTTTGTTGACGGTTTCTAAAGCATCAGGGAGACGAGCAACCGCAGTTCCAAGCGTATGAAAGGCACTCCTTAGTTCGTTTAAATACGTATTAATTCCGGTCAGCTTGGAACTAACATCGTTTCCAAATATCCGTTCAAACTGTTGATTATTGTCCGTCATCAGTTTTACAAGATTTTCACTCTGTGCGTTCATTCTTTCAAATGCACCAGACATGGCTTCCTGTCTCTTTGCAACCGATGAGAAATAGTCCTTCACATCGACAACGGAATGTTGAAACTCATTCATTGTTTCCATCTGAGCAGTCGCTAGTTCATCGATTTTTTTATATGTTTCGGTAAAAGCACTCGTCATCCGTTCATTTCGCTGGTCCATTTTATAAAAATAATTAAATAACTGATCAAAATTCTTATTCAGCTTCGTAACGCCTTTTTCAAAACCACTGGTAAGCTCTCGCATACTATTAAAAATGACTGCGAAATCCTTTAAATTTTGCGTTAACCCCTCATTAAACTTTGCTAAATCCTTTGCAGATTGCTGTAAACCAACCGTATATTCTTGAAAACCCTGAAAGGATTGGACAATATTTTGTAATGATTCTTGATTCGTTTCCCGAAGCTGATTAATGGAGGAATTAATCGTTTCTGATACACCGATAAGACGGGTCATCGCATCTGGTTCATTTTCTTCTATATGAGACTCTGTTTTTAACATAATATCTGTTAATAGATATTCCGTATTTGCAACTCGTGTAACGACAGTCATAATTAGAGATAGTCCCATACCGACAATACTTGTATAAAACGCCACATCGATACCAGCAAGAACTAATGCAACATTTTCTACGAGCTGATCCCCTGTTGCATTAATACTTCCAAGTGACATCGCTAACCCAATGAATGTTCCTAATACCCCCACTAAGATAAAAAGGGAGACAGTCATCTGAACCATTTTAATGAGACTAACGACCGGTAAATTTAGTACACGCCAGCTAGAAAACTTATTTTGAACAAATGTCTCGACCTTTACAGCTTCCTTTTGTTTTTTCTGTTCATATTCCTCTTTAAATCGATTGACTGGTGCAATGTCCAGAGTTTGAGTATCTTTAATAAAGTTACGTATCCTTCGTAATCTACTAAACAAAATAAAATGAATGAGCACGACTACGGAAAAGGTTATAAACAGTACCAAGAAAATAAATTCGATCAATGAATTAGATATAATCGATTGGACCTGCTGTTCGCTTATAAATATCCTAAGTATCGCTTCAACCATGAAAAATCCCCCTATCTCCTCTTTGTTAATAGCTATTCAGGGGTTGGACAAATCATGACTGGACGTTAAACTAACTGTTATTTCTACCTTTACAATTTAAAACTTCACCCCATAGTTTACACCCCTAAACTTTTAAAAATGAAAGATTGGGCACAAAAAAGTGGACAAGAGTGGAAAGTCATGGGTTTATTACCTGAAGCAAACGAGGGATTTACTTCAATAAGGGAGATTGCATATAAGGTATTTTTTACTATTATAGTAAATAATACCTTTTAAATAAATTATTACTTTAGAAGGTATGATTATGAAACAAAAACAACTTTTATTGATCCTTTTTGTTTTGCTACTAAATGTTTTCAAAAAGACATGGAGGGTTTTTTCTAAATATAAAAATGGATTAGCATTTGTTAGTATAATAAACTTATTTTATTACAACATTGTTTAAAATAGACAAATTTTAAAGTGAGGATAAATATTTTTATGAATAAAGGTATTGAACGGCTCCAGGAATTGTTTAAACAGATTCATGAAATAAGCATAGAACAAAGGCAATTATGGGTTGAAGATGTTGTATTCACTTGGCAGTGGTGGGCAGGAATTGGATTAGCGGTTATTCCATGGATTTTATGGCTTCTACTCAGAAAAAAAGACAGTTCATTACGTTTATTAACAGCTGGATTTTTTATGATGTTTATATCTTCCTGGCTAGATTCTCTTGGCATTCAATTGGGATTTTGGCTATATAAATACGAAGTCATACCTTTTATTCCTGCATTTATTCCTTGGGATGTATCTTTAATCCCTGTTTTCACAATGTTTCTTCTTCAAATTCAGCCTAATATAAGTTCATTCATTAAAGGGGTTATATTTGGACTAGTAACAGCTTTTGTAGCTGAACCGTTCTTTATATTAGTTGAGATTTATAAACCTTTGACATGGAAGCATATTTATTCATTTCCCATCTATTTCATCCTATATTTAATTGCTCATCGAATATGTCACGGAAAATCATATAATGTCCTTAATTGAAGAGATCTCAAATCGGTTAGGTATCACGCAACCAAATCTATAATCCTGCATGACCTATCCTAATTTATCGGTTGGATACGCAAAGTAAGAAAAAGACCTACAAAGAGGTCTTTTCATTCTACCTAATACATTAAATTGGATCTGTCGGGGTTTCTCTAAATGTATCAAAATCATTGCCGATAAACGTATTTCCTGACCCATCAATAACAATGATGTCGGCAGGAATGTTATTCTTGGCCGTATTGAAACGAACCACAGTATTGTTTGTGAAACGGAGGAATATCCCGCCACCGCTAAGCGTTGGCATACCTTGCCCATTATTTGTAGCTTCATTAAACTCAACTACCGATGAATCTTCACTACCTAATCGAATACCCGAAAGCCCATTTCTTCTGGATTGATTAAAGGCAATGTGGTTTCTGGTTCCTAATGAACTACCTAAACCCGCTGAAAAAGAATTGTCCTCAGCAATACAATTTTTAATTGAACCATCATCTATAGCAAAAAACGATCCACCAATAAATTCATTTCCGATAAATTTGCAAAAATTAACATGGTAATTGTTCCCTGGTCCAGGTAAGAAACCTAAGAAATTATCTCGATATTCCGTGTTGGTTACGGTTGCTCTGGAAATGACGGCGTCCAACTGAGCGATAAAGTTTTGAAATAATTTCGAACCCTCCATGCTAAAATCAGTAACAACAAATGGGAAAAGTCCGACTCTACTTCTGATAACTTCTACTTTTACTAATTTAATATTTGAACTGAATAAAATCTCGATACCAGTCCCTACATTATTCTCAAGCTTTAAATTACCTAACACGATGTCACTAGAATCGATCACTTGAATACCTATGTCAAAGTTTCGAATAGCCATTTCATGGATTTGAACACCGTTCGCGTTAACTTGAAACCCAGTGCCTTCTTCACATGTAGGAGATTGAAGGACAGTTTTACTTCCTTTACCAACGATCAAAAGATTATCAGTGAAAATACTTACTTCCTCATCGAAGACACCCTCGTCAATAATAATAATGTTTCCTGCTCTGGCAGAGTTTACCGCTTCCTGAATCGTCGGCTCATCTTGCGGTACACGTATAACCCTCATATTAGTTACTCCTCTCTAGAAGATTTTGGATTAAAACTTTCCGTCGCCTGATGTTGAATGGTTTCTTTTATTTTGGCCATACCTTGTATTATGCTATCTATAGTTAACTCTTCTTTCCTATTAGAGGAAACCGCTTGTTGAATTGTTTTTATAAACTCCGCCGTCGATTTTAATTCTTTTATTCGATTTTGTTGTTCAGAGGCACCGGATAATACATTTAAGGTATTACGTTCCCCATTAAGCTTTTCTAAAACACCCGTATGCTCTAATTCATTAAGGATATTCCGTATACGTTCCTTTGAAACGACTCTCGTCTGATCTTGGGTTTTATTTTCTGTATCATGGCTAATTGACTGAGTATGTTTTTTATTACTGTTTTTATTCTTTTCCATAGATTCTGAGACTCTCACTTGTAAACGTCTCTTTTTTGCCATTTGTCTTCCTCCTTACGTTTAGTCGAATGACACTATAAAAAATACACTTCTTTACTCTCTTATTATCCTTTATTTGAGTATGATATGTTGAAGGTAACTAGCGTGTAGAGGACAACAATGGAGAAATACGAAAAATAAATAAATACCCCGTATGTGAATAAAGTCATTTAATAAAATAAACTGGATTTTTCAATATTGGGTATATTATTTTTATATTCAATATTGACTATATATATCTAAATAACTTATAATTGTGTTATATAGTAATTAACAGAAAATTTAGTACGTTTGAGAGGAGTGTTGTCACACTTCTAAACCTACATTGAAACTGTTCATAGGAGAAGGTTTTAGCATGAGCAAAAAACGCACTTATCATTCAGATCTACGTGAAAAAAGCAAACAATCAACCATTGAAAACATTATAAAAACGACCTACAATATGCACTCTGAAGGGATTACAGATATTAAAATGATCGCAGAACATTCTGGTGTTTCGGTTCCAACCATTCGAAAGTATTTTCCTACTAACGAAGACTTATTTAGGGGATGTGCCAACCACTTTCTAGAAATTAATAAGTTACCTGAGATTCATAAGTACATGCATCTACAAAATCTTGATGAAAAAGTTTCAGCCATCGTCAATGACTTTTATTCCTTCCATGAGGATACATTGGAGCTTGTATGGCTGTCGTTTCGTCTCGCAGATCAATCAAAAGTCATGAGAAATTCCTCCTTACAAAATGAAGCATTAATTAAAGCAGCTGTACAGGTCATGCTTCAAGACATACTTATTTCTAATGACAAGAAAGAACAAGTACAGGGTTTCATCCAAGGATTGCTGCATCCCCTCTTTTACCGCACGTTAAGAATGGTTGGTGGTTTAGAAAAAAATAAGTGTATTGAACAAACGGAAAGATCTATTTTGATTCAATTAAAGGAGGATAAAGAATGAATAAAGTAAACATTCATAAACTGCCCTTAATGGATTTATGGTATGACAGTGAAAAGAGTAAGAAGTGGAAAGCCAATTTACCATTTACACCACAATTTCCCCTTTGGTCTGGAATTAATAGTACGCAGTCCACTGTAGTGTATTTTGAGTTGGAACCAGGTAAAGAGCTTGGGGAACATTTTGAAAGCAGTGAAGAAATTTTATTTGTTTTAAGTGGTGATGCCGAAGTAGTCATCGATAATGAACGTAGCAACGTCTCAGACGGTGACCTAGTCGTAATTCCTCCATCGGTACCGCACTACATTATCAATAACGGCGAAGGAACTGCAAAATTTTTAGGCTTCTTTGCTAACAAAGATTCCCGCACAACGTTTTCAGAAGAAGTATCACCAGTTGGGATGAAGGTCCTTTAAAACAGGTAACTAGACCTAATTAGTCCTTTCCCTTAGGCAGAATTTATAATTAAGGTACCATTTTCAGCAATAAAAGAGGGGCTTATAAAATGTCTACGGTCCTTGCTTTTACACAAAAATAGTTGCTACTCAATATAGTAGCAACTATTTTTTGTAGTGGAGGTGCTTGTCACTTTGCTTTTGAGTCCTCCTCTTTTTGGTTTCCCCTTTCACTTTACTTAGAGATCCCTCATACTTATTAAATCCTGAAACTGTGAGCCTTGTAAAACCTACCAAAAACCCTGCCCTTCATGTATTACCAAATCCAATTTTAATCCCTACTGCAGATGCAGAATGTCTTTTCAATAAATACAAGAATTTCCACTCGCCTGCGCTTTTTAACTAAAGCACAAGCGATGGAAATAATATTTAATACAAAAAATGTAAAATAAAAAAATTAAATAGTATTAATAAAATAAAAGGTTATTACAAACAATTATTAACTAAGGTTTAATAATGGAAAGGGAAAGAAGGGGTGATGAGAATAAATGAATCCACCTAAAGATTATAAAGAGGCTTTAAATGGTATTATTGAGTTAATGAATGATGCTCAAAAATTAAAGTTTGACATTTGGAAGGAACATGTTATTTTTACTGTGCATTGGTGGATTGGTGTTATTCTTACTATTGTACCATGGATTATCTGGATTATTTTTCGTAATAAAGAAAGCTCTGACCGTCTATTATTCGTTAGTTTTTTCCTCATGATTGTCTCTACATACTTGGATTTTTTAGGGACGAAATTAGGTCTGTGGTTCTATTATTACGATGTGCTTCCTTTCATTCCTGCTTTCATTCCATGGGATATTACACTTATTCCCGTATCTGTTATGTTTTTAATAGAGTGGAAACCAAAAATAAATCCATTTATCAAAGGATTATTTTTTAGCGGAATCACATCTTTTGTATTCGAACCCCTATTCATATGGATGGGTTTATATCAACCAGTGCGTTGGAATCACTATTATTCTTTTCTAATCTTCTTTTTGTTGTATTTGACTAGTTACTTTTTGAGTAAGCGTCAAAACTTCAAATATATTTCGAATTAGTAATAGAATGTTTATACAGAAAATCTGGGCTGCTATTTCGGGGGCCCATTTTTTCTTAAAGAATAAGAAAGTATCTATCGCTTAAATACATGTTGTCCAATTCTAGTTGTCGTTTGTCTGTTTTCCAACCAACTGGTCTTAATGATGTTGTCGTTGTAAAAATACAAAGCACCATTTGTTTGATTCGTTCCTTTTAGAGCTACCTCTACTGCTTTCTTTGACTGTTTAGTAGGTTCTTTATTAATTTTCCCGTTTGATACTGGAGAGAACTGGTCCTCTTGATAGACGACAGCTTCTAACTCGTCTGGAAAATGCTCATTGTCCATTCGATTCAAAACGACTTCTGCAACTGCAACCTTCCCATCAAATGGTTCGCTTTTAGCTTCTGCTGTTACAAGACGTTCAAGGAGATCTTTTTCTTCATCTGTTAATGAAGCTCGGACGATTCGGCTCTTCAATTCTCCCGCTTCGTTTAGCTCATTCAATTCTTTATCTATCGTATAAACGCCACGTTCATCGTGCAACTTCGGTAATCCGATTTCTTCTTCCGTCACTTCTGCTCCTGTTAATAACATTAATGTTGTAAGGATATTAATCATAAAATCATCCTCCTTGTTATCAAAATATATCCTATTTGATTTCGGCTAGGATGAAATAAGAGAAGCATCATTAACTTCTCTAACGTCCAACTAAAATTCTCTTTTACCACCTTAACAAACATTTAACAGTCTTTAAACCTGTAATGTCTTCCATGGAATATCAGGTATTAAGTTCCAGAAATGGGGTAATGACTTTCAAGCCGACTTTAAATATATCAATGGTGTCCTTCATGGTGTTGTTCATCATTTTGTTTTGGCAATGAATTAATAGCTTCTTCGATCAGCTTTACTTGGCTATTAGTAATTTAAATGTGAACTATCTTTTTTCAAACGTCTATATTTTTGAATTTTCGGAAGTACGATGATAAGAAGTGACAATAAGACAAAACTAATAGATATTGGACTACTCACAAATATGAAATAATTATTATCTGATAACAGCAATGCTCTTCTAAAATTTTGCTCTAGCATCGGACTTAATATCATTCCAAGTAATAATGGTGCTAAAGGGTAACCATTTTTCCTCATTAAATAACCAACAACTCCAAATAACATTAATAGTCCTACATCAAACAAGCTATTTCTATAGGCGTACACACCTACAAAACACAAACAAGCGATAACTGCTGTAAGGTACGGTTCTGCTTTTTGGATGAGTACTGCAAAAAAGGGAACAAATAAAGTGTTTAATATAAGTAATAAGATGTTTGCTACGAATAATGTAGCAATGGCGGCCCAGACGATATCAGCGGAATCATTCAACAATTGCTTCAAAATTAATTCTTCATAAAAGAACTTCAAATAGATGTTTCCACTTGGTGTTTCCGCAATCCGTTTTTCCATTATTTAAATATTAACTAAAAATTAAAAAAATTAGAAAAAAGCTTGAACTCATTATACTATCAAGGGAATTATAAATAAAATTAAAGTTTTTTATGGATACTTAAGTGAGATTTATAGAAAAGATGGTAGAAGAAGTTTCGGGGTATTATTAGTATTCATTATAAGTGTTCATCCAAAGAGCTCATCCAATAATAAAATTTCTGGTAGAGGCATCGGCCCAACTCTAATTGTTTTCCATAATTGGACGAGAATGCTATACTTAGTAAAAGGTGGTGATAAAGGTGAGTAAACCGATCAAACTAACTAATATTACGATCGTTCAAAAGGATACTGCGAACAAAATTCGAGAAGCTTACATTGAGGGTTTTGAGGAGCCTGTTCTCTACGGTGTACATGGTGGGGTTCAGGAGGGTAACTAAAAAGGAAATAGAAGGACCTAATCATCGTATATCGGTACTAGCCTAAAAATGTAACGATATATTATGTTAAAATGACAAAGGTTCGACACCTCACCTATAGTAGTCACCCTCCTAAATATCGAGAATGTTTTAATGTACATTCTCGTCTATCAATGCAGGTCTGACCTTAGTTAGGCTGGATAGGAAATAAACTTATAACGATTGGATGATATTAACAATATCTGAAGGTTCCATTCGGCTAGTATAATCCTCATTTACGTATCGAGAAACGATGTCCCCCTCCTGATTGATAATATATGTCGCTGGGACAGGTAAAACCCATCCTGCTCCTGTGTTGATAGCATTTAAATCCCGATTAAAGTTTTCCATGTATAGGTCTCGGATCTTTTGCGGGATCACCCACGCAACCTTATAGTCCTCCATGACCTGCCCTGTTACATCGCTTAGCAGCGGAAAAGAAACTGGAACCTTTTCAGCTAAAGCGGCTGTCTTCTCCTTTTGTTCTGGACTTACGGCAAGTATAGATGCTTGAATATTCGTTTGACTTGCTATAGCTTCGTGCAACTCACGAAGTTCAATCACACAATACGGTCACCAGCTGCCCCGATAAAAGGATAGAATAACGGGTCCTTTTTGAAGTGTTTCAGATAAGGTTACCAATTTCCCTTGACTATCAGGTAAAGAAAGTTCGGGTGCTTTACTCCTGATCGATAAACCATCTATCAATCGGCTATCCATTAATTTTTGGATCTCCTCTGTCGTAACTTTCATAAATTCTTCCGGTACTTTCTGAGAAACCTTTTCTTTTAACTTTAGTAATTGTTCTTGAAGTGACGGCAAATGCTTCAACCTCCTTTCTTAAGTTATTATACCATTTTCTACCTACTGAATGCTGCTGATATTATCACCGATAATAAAGCCGTTAACATAAAGTTTCACCAGAGCACCATTTTAATTGTTCATGCCATCTACAAATTTACTTGTCCGATCCCAGTAAATTAGCGGTTTTCTTGGTAAACATTATTATCTTCATTGTTTTTTATGGTTTGATTTTGATGACTAGCAAGGATTAATTGTTTAATATCTTGGATATCCCGCTTTAGTTCTTGATTCTCCCTGAATAATTGCTCCATTTGTTCCTCGCGCTTCGCATCATCGTCCTGTCCTAAATAGCTTAAGATAACGGCGACAACAAGGTTTAAAATAACCAATGCACCAATGATGATAAATGATACAAAATAGACCCAAGCCCATGGGATTTCATTAATAATGGGTCTTGCCACCTGACTAGCCCACGATTCAAACGTCACGACTTGCATTAAGGTAAATAACGCGGTGTGAAAACTTCCAAAAAACTCATAAGGAAGTACCTCACTAAAGAATGTTGTTCCAATAATCGCATAAATAGAAAAAATCAACACCGACAATCCTAATATCCCTGTTAATGCTGGGACGGATTTCATTAAGGAATCAATAATTTTCCGTAACGCAGGAATAGCTGGAATCATTCGTAATAAGCGCAATACCCGGATTAACCTCAGAACGCTGACGAAAGGCGTAGAGTAAAAGATCATACTTCCTATAACAATAAGAAAATCAAATCGATTCCAACGATCAGAGAAATAACCTTTGAAACCAAGACCAATAATCTTAAAAATGAGTTCTAGCACAAAGACCCAAACAATGATTCTATCTAAAGTAATTAATAGACTATTTCCTTTGAGATACGTCTCACTAATAATAATCAGTCCGTTTAATAGGATGATCCCAATGATTATCGGTTGGAAATATTCATGCTCAACGATTTTTCTAACTTTAGTTCTTAATGAACTATTATTTTGATTCGTTTCTTCTTTCTTTATTAATTCCATGGTATCAACCACATTCCCCTTCTATCATTTGCTTTTTCCTAACAAGATCTATTTTAAATGTTCTGTTGTCCAACTTCTACAATTATTTTTAATACCGCTATTTTAACGATTAATTCTGGCGATTCTATTCAATTAAAGACACTTGAAATCTGGAAAATAATATATATCTAATCTATGTAAACTTACCGCCTTTTTAGGATAAATTATTATAAAAATAAATTATGAGTTCTTAATCTATAGTGCAATCTTCTTGATATTTTATTAACTTTAAATAAAACTTAGTAAGGAACCAACATTACTTTATTTTGTACTAAGGAAGTGATTGTTTGAAGGTGATTTTAGCCACCCCCAATTTTCATCAACCACGAGGAAACACGGTGACTGTCCAGCGAATTGCAGATGGACTAGAGAATTTAGATGTTGAAACAGAAATTATTTCGATAACAGAGAACAGCTCGGTGACTGCCTTGCCCCCATCGGATATTACCCATGGCTTCCACGCCTATAAATTTTATAAGTTTAAGGAACACCTTAAAACGAAAATCGAGTCTTTTGTTGTTACGATGACAGGAACGGATTTAAATCATGATTTATACCATCAAGACAAACGTGCAGATGTCATTCAATGTTTATCTGAAGCAAAGGCGATTCATGTATTTAATGAGGAAGCAAAGCAGGTTTTAGTAAAAGAAGCTCCGAATATGGCAAATAAAATCTACGTTATTCCACAAGGGGCAACCCTATTTAAAGAAACCGATTTTTCAATTGAAAAGGAAGAAAACACTTTCCTATTTGTTCTACCAGCTGGGATAAGAAAGGTAAAAAATGTTCCATTTGCCATTAACATGCTCAAAACTTTATATGAAAAATATCCATCCGTTCGCTTGTTACTTGTCGGTCCAGTAATTGAAGAAGATGAAGGACAGATTGTAAAAAATCTCGTTGACCAAAATAAGGATTGGGTAAGTTATATTGGTCAAATTCCACACTCCAACATGGGTGCCATTTATAAGCAAGCCGATGCGCTTCTTAACACATCTCACACAGAGGGTCAGCCCTCTGCGATTATTGAGGCAATGGCATATAGCCTACCTGTATTAGTATCAAGCAACCACGGGAACCTTAGCCTTGTATTCAATGAAAAGACCGGTTTTGTATATAACAATGAAGTCGAATTTCTTGATTATGCTGAGCAACTAGTCAATAATAACGAAATAAGGGAGAAGCTCGGTGAGGCCGCTCAAGCGTACATTGAAAAATATCATTCAAGTACATCTGAGGTTCAAACATTACTTAAGATCTATCAGGATGTCTTGAAGGAAAGATTGAGCCTAACTGAAGCATAGATGAACTCCAAAAAAATTTTTTTAATAATTATTTAAGGAGTGATATATATGAGTAAAAAAGAAGAAATCATTAAATTAACTTCTTTATCCTCAAAAGGTGGCTGAGGATGCAAAATTGGTCCTGAAGACCTGGCGCAGGTTCTGCGTCATTTACCAAAGTCTGTACCTGATCCAAATTTATTAGTCGGACTTGATACTTCTGATGATGCTGGAGTTTATAAAATTAATGAAGAAACCGCACTTGTGCAAACACTCGATTTTTTCACACCCATAGTGGATGATCCATATATGTTTGGACAAATCGCAGCAGCTAATTCATTAAGCGATGTCTATGCCATGGGTGGAAAACCAATTACGGTGATGAATATTGTTGGCTTTCCAATAAATACATTAGATAAAAGTATTCTAGCCGAAATTTTAGCTGGGGCATCTGATAAGGTTAAAGAATCAGGTGCCGCCTTAGTTGGTGGTCATTCCATTGATGATCAAGAACCAAAGTTCGGCTTATCTGTTACTGGGACTGTTCATCCTGATCGTATTCGATCCAACGCAGGTGCTAAGCCTGGTGATCGCTTGATTTTAACAAAGCCAATTGGCGTTGGTATTCTTACAACAGCCATCAAAAAAGACCTTCTTTCTAAAGAAGACTTAGATAACGTCATGCACGTTATGGCTACCTTAAACAAAGATGCTGCTGAAGCGATGGAACCATACAATGTTAATGCTTGTACTGACGTGACTGGTTTTGGATTGCTCGGTCATACCCTTGAAATAGCAGAGGGCAGTCAAGTTGGAATTGTGATTGACCATAAAGCAGTCCCAATTTTACCTAAAACGAAAGAGCTTGCAGAACAAAACATCATTCCAGGTGGAACAAAGAAAAATCATAAATGGATTTGTGGAAGAGTTGAATATGACAAGGCGATTAGTGAAATCGACCAATTGATCCTTTGTGACGCAATTACATCAGGGGGATTACTTATTTCAGTACCAGAAGCCGAGGCTGAAGCATTACAGCGTACTTTAGAAGATAAGCAAGTTACTTCAGCTATCATCGGTGAAGTTACAGATGAAAAACCTGGCTGCATTAAAGTCATATAAAAGGACTCGGGTACGGGTCCTTTTTTAACCAATTTAAATATTAAAAATTTAATAAAAAAATTAAGGTGGTAAAAATGAAAAAGAGCATTATTTTTTCCGTGACTCTATTATTGTTCGTCTTTCTTACGGCTTGTGGAAACGATTCAACTAGTGACGGTAAAGAGAACAAGGAAACAGTTGAAGACTTTACAATTGGGGTTATCCCTGCTCAAACTGAGGGTGCTATGGATGAAGCAATGGAAAACCTCCAAGCTACCCTTTCAGAAAAACTAGATCGAAATGTAACAATAGATGTATATCCTGATTATAACGGCGTTGTTGAAGCGATGAACTACAACAAAATCGATATGGCCTTTTTCGGTCCTTTAACTTATGTCGTTGCCCATGAAAAAAGCGGTGCTAAGGCGATTATTACCCAGTTAGTAGACGGGGAACCTTATTACTACTCCTATTTTATTACACAAATAGATTCTCCGTGGGATACACTTGAAGATGTTTTAAAAAATCCTAGCGAGGTTAACCTTGCCTTTGGTGATATCAATTCGACATCTGGTTCATTGATCCCTTCGATCGAATTAAAAAACCGTGGTGTTATTCAATCTGATGATGAACATTCGTTTCAGTCCGTGAGATATTCTGGTTCTCATGACGCAACTGCTCTATCGGTTCAAAATAAACAAGTTGATGTTGGGGCCATCGACAGTGCCATTTATCATCAATTAGTTGAATCTGGGAAAATTAACGGAGAACAAATCAAGATTATCTGGAAATCAGAAAAGCTTTTCCAATATCCATGGGCCGTTCACCGTGATACAGAAGAAACGACAATAAACACATTGATTGAGACATTCAAAGCAATCGATGATCCAGTCATATTAGATGCTTTTGGTGCTTCTGGATTTACTGAAGCGACAGATGAGGATTATAAAGCGATTAGGGACGCAGCAATAAAAGAAGGAATTATTACAGAATAGAGCTGATTTTTCGTGTGGTTTAATGGGCGTAATTTTATAACTTTTTTTCTGTTAGCATTAGCAGTTTATATCAGTATGAAGTTAACAGATTTTGATTTATCCAAATTTAGAGATTTTCGGAACATGATTGATTTTCTTTCACACTGGTTCCCATTGGATTTCTCTTTATTACCCAAAATTCTAGAAGCTAGCTTTGTAACGTTAGCAATGGCATTTCTTGGCAGTTTTTTAGGGCTACTGATTGCCCTCCCTATTAGCTTTTTAGCTGCAAGAAATACATCGCCGTCCAAGCTATTCTTTCATTTTTCAAGAGTAAGCTTAAGCTTTGTACGCTCTGTTCCTGAAATTGTGTTTGGTTTGATATTGTTAACAGCACTTGGACTCGGTCCCTTCCCTGCTGTTTTAGCCATTATGATTCATAATATCGGTGTTTTGGGAAAATTAATATCAGAACTGATTGAATCCGCTGAACGCGGACCACAAGAAGCCATAAAAGCGGTTGGTGCAAAAAAATGGTTTGCTTACCTTTTTAGTATCCTTCCGCAAATTTGGCCGAATGTATTATCACATTATTTCTATCGATTTGAAGTGGCTATTCGGACGTCATTAATTCTTGGTTTTATTGGTGGCGGCGGCATCGGGCAACGACTTTTTAATGACTTTAAAACGTTTCAGTACTCTGCTGTTGCCCTTGATGTTTTCGTTATTATGGTTATTGTCATTATCGTTGATTTGTATGGTGGTTTTGTCAGAAATAGAATCATTTAAAAATTTCATGCTTTGAAGTGGCTTTAATCCCCCTTCAAGTTTGTTTAAATAAATTAACTCTACTACCCTTAATCCGTAAAAAAAGGAGTCAAGGTAATGCTTGAAATACAAAATTTATCAGTCCGTTATAAAGGAACGAACCAAAACGCACTTTCGTCAATTGATCTTACACTTCAAGAAGGTGAATTCGTTTGTATATTGGGAAAAAGCGGTGCTGGAAAATCAACTTTAATCCGTTGTATGAATGGATTACATAAACCAACCAGTGGAGAAGTATTTTTTGATGGTGAGCCATTATCCACTAAAAATGAAGAACAATTACGGAATGTTCGAAGAGAAATGGGGATGATTTTTCAACATTTTAACCTCGTCCCCCGTCTTTCCGTATTACAAAATGTGTTAACGGGAATGTTTGGCTACAGAAGTACATTTAAAAATTTAATTGGCTGGTTTTCAAAGGAAGAAATTGAACAAGCAAAAAAGGTCATTCACGATGTAGGACTTAGTGACTTTATAGACCGCAGAGTTGAACTATTGAGCGGAGGACAAAAGCAAAGGGTTGGAATCGCACGCGCAGTTCTACAAAGACCTCGAGTTCTTCTCGGTGATGAACCTGTAGCAAGTTTGGACCCTGGTACATCCAACCATATCTTTATGCTTCTTCAAGAGATGCACGTTCAAAATCAGTTACTAACCGTTATCAACGTCCATGATGTAACACTCGCTAAAAGGTATGCGACAAGGATTCTTGCTTTAAAAAACGGTGAGCTTATTTTTGACGGTAAACCTGAAGATTTCACAGAAAAACAATATCAGGAAACATATGACCACACTTACGAAATATCACATGACCGACCAATACTCGAATATGTATAAAGTGAAACTTCACATAAGCAATTAAGTATAGGATGATTATTGGAGAACAAATTATAACTAAAGGAGGGATTTTTGTTGCAAATCATTGTTCAAAATGAAAATGAGAAGGAATTATTAGAAACATTTTTTAATGGTTTTTTATCTGACCCTAATTATGAACAAAGATTTAGATTGGAAGAGAACGGCATGTCATCCATAAATAGTGACGAATTTAGGTTAATAAAAAGTTCATTTAAAAACATCGTCATTACAATCGATCCTGCCATCGAAGAAATGCATTTTAATAAAGATGATATTCTGTCACAAATCTTTGAATGCAGCGGCTTTAATGACGAACAAAATAATGTCACCTATTCCCAATACCTCAATAAGCAAAGTCAGCAGCTGTTTAAACCATGGGAACATGATGCTTGCTGGAATGAGCAAATTCAAGAATAAGACTAATCAAATAAGGACTCCTGGTTACAAACGAAGGAGTCCTTTTATCCATAATCTTCCTATTGTTTTAATACGGCCTTAATACTTTCTTCCAATATTGATAATCCTTTATCTAATACTTCATCATCAATATTTAATGGAGGCATCACTTTTAGAACTTCATCATTTATTCCAGCGGTTTCAGCAATTAACCCTTTTTCAAAAGCAGTACAACAAATCGTGCTGGCTAATCCTTCAACATGACAAACCAATCCTTGCATTAAGCCTCTTCCACGAACTTCTCCTTTAAGGTCAGGATATTTCTGAACAAGGCTTTTTAAAAACTGATGGACTTTTTCTCCTTTTCTTTCCACTTGCTTTACTAATGAATCATCTTCCCAAAAAGCTAAGGCTTCTGTTGCTGTTACAAAAGCTAGATTGTTCCCTCGAAACGTTCCATTATGCTCTCCTGGCTCCCATATATCGTGTTCTGGCTTAAATAAAGTTAACGCAAATGGAAGACCATACCCCCCAATTGATTTGGAAAGACAGATAATATCTGGTTCAATTCCCGCTGGCTCAAAGCTAAAAAATGATCCTGTACGTCCTATACCTGCTTGAATATCATCAATGATTAAAAGGATATCCCACTTCCGACACAGCTCTTCAATTCGTTTTATCCATGCAAAGCTTGCAACGTTTATTCCTCCCTCTCCTTGAACGGTTTCTAAAATGATCGCTGCAGGTTTAGAAACCCCACTTCCATTGTCTTCTAAAAAGCGCTCAATATAATCGACTGAATCTGTTTCCTCCCCCATAAATTCATCAAATGGCATAACAACTGTATTATGCAGCGGGACCCCAGCACCGTGCCGTTTAAATTGATTTCCTGTGATTGACAGTGCTCCTAGGGTCATTCCATGAAACGCATTCGTAAAACTCATGACCGTTTCTCGTCCTGTAATTTTTCTTGCTAATTTTAGAGCGCTCTCAACGGAATTAGTCCCTGTAGGTCCTGGAAACATAACCTTATATTTCATATTTCTTGGATTAAGAATCGTTTCTTGTAATTTTGTAATAAACTTTTCTTTTGCTTCTGTTGCCATATCAAGCCCATGAGTAATTCCATCACTTTTAATATATTCCAATAATTTTTCTTTCATTTTTGGGTGATTATGCCCATAATTTAACGCTCCTGCTCCTGCAAAAAAATCAATATATTCATTTCCATCTTGATCCCAAAGTTTGTCGCCGATTGCTTTTGTGAAAACTGCGGGGAAACTTCGGCAATAACTTCGCACCTCAGATTCATGCTCTTTAAATACATTTAAATTAGGTTTGTCTTGTACAGTTGGCAAAATGTTTCTCCTCCTTTTTGGTTTCTTAATTAATGGAAAGGTCCTATTAAATAGGTTTGTTCCGTCTCATGATTATTACTTGGAAAAATTTCTGGTGGAATTTGATCCGTTTTTTCTATTTTCGTTCCTAAATTTTTAGCCAGCTTGCTAAATAGTGCTTGTGAAGCTTTATTTGAAGGAGAAATGGTTGTTTCTATAAATTGAACACTTGAACATTCCTTCCTTTTAACAAGCTCGTGCAGAAGAGCAGAAGCTACCCCTTTTCCTCTCTGGGAATCATCTACTGCAACTTGCCAGACAAACATTTTTTCGGGGCTTTTTGGATGACAAAAAGCAGAAACAAATCCGACAATCTGATGATCTTCTTCTGCAACAACACAGGTATCCTCAAAATATTTACATAAAATTAGATAAAAATAAGGTGAATTTAAATCCAGAACTTGAGTATCGCGAATAAGCCTCCAAATATTTGCGCCATCCTCTATATGAGGCTTACGTAAAGTCATTGTTTTTGTAGGCAACAGATCGAACCTCCTAAAAGTTTGATGAAAGAGAAACATCTTCATCTTATGATTAGTTAAAATACGTACAGTTATAAAAAAAACTATCTCCAGTTTTAGTAATAGTTCAATATTTCTTGGAACATTCAGCCATTTAATTAATTTAAAATTAAGAGTCGAAAAAATTGTTAAAACTACTGATTATATTGAACTTAAAAGGTGGTCACTTATGGGAATTGTAGTACAGAAATATGGTGGAACGTCGGTTGGGAATGTAGAGCGAATTAAAAACGTTGCCAAACGAATTCAAAAAACCGTTCAAGAAGGAACACAAGTCGTTGTTGTTGTTTCGGCGATGGGAGATCAAACGGATGAGTTAATTTCTTTAATGAATCAAGTTACAAAAAAACCTCCTCGTCGTGAAATGGATATGATTTTAACTACAGGCGAACAAATTTCGATCGCTTTATTATCTACAGCTTTACAAGAATTAGATGTCCCTTCCATATCTTATACAGGATGGCAAGCTGGCATAGAAACAGAATCTGAATTTGGCAATGCAAGAATTTTGGATATTAACCCAAAGCGAATATATAAATCACTAAAAGAAGGAAAGGTTGTTATCGTTGCAGGATTTCAAGGAATTACAGAAAAAGAGGAAATTGCCACTTTAGGAAGAGGTGGCTCAGATACTTCAGCTGTAGCTCTTGCCGTTGCAGTAAAAGCTGATTATTGTGAGATCAATACTGATGTTGAAGGGGTATATAGTACGGACCCGCGAATTGTTCCAAAAGCTAGAAAACTTCCGGCTATATCACATGATGAAATGTTGGAAATGGCAACATTAGGTGCATCTGTTTTACACCCAAGAGCAGTTGAACTTGCTAAAGTTCATGGAGTTAAAATTTTGGTTCGCTCCAGCTTTTCAGATAAGGAAGGAACTTATATTAAGGAGGCAAACGAAATGGAACAAGAAAATGTGGTTAGCGGGATAGCTTATGATACTGATGTCATTAAAATAGACGTGCTAAACATGCCTAATAAAGTTGACACAATATCTAGTTTATTTGATTCCTTAGCTTCAGAAAAGATTAATGTAGATATGATCGTTTTAAGTGATCGTGGTACAGAAACGTTTAATTTATCCTTCAGTGTAAGTATAGAAGATGCAGAGCGTACAATTAAAACATTAAAACAACATGAAAGTGAATTACTATTTACTGATGCCTTTTATGAAAAAGATGTGGCCAAAGTATCTATCATCGGTTCAGGAATGAGCATCCACCCCGGTGTAGCGGCAAAAATGTTTCAAACATTATCTAATGAGGATATTCAAATAAAAATGATAACAACCTCTGAAATAAAAGTTTCCTGCATTATCCCAGAGGAAAAAGGAAAAAATGCTGTAAAAATTCTACATAGCGCCTTCGATTTAGATACTACTGAAAAAGCAAAAGTAGAGGCCTAAATACTCTTCCATGCATTAATAAGGTAATTGGGTTAAGTTAAGCTTTTTTAATACCAGGAAAATTATATGACCACCCCTACGAAAATTCACATGATCGACCAATAAACGAATATGTATAAACCAAAGGAGGGGTGGTCATGGTAAAAAATCCGTGAATTGTTGATCACTCAAGGATCGTGTACGATTCTGTACATTCAAACGCTGTGACAATGGTTAAGAAGGAAAAAGTAAAGACCGTTGTCCTTACCTTTGATGATGGCCCGAGTAAAGTTCTTCTTGATATACTCGATGTCCTGTGGCACCAAAATGTCCCTGCTGTCTTCTTTTGGCAATCAAGACTATTATACGATCAACGACCGTGGCAAAGAGTCTTAGATGAGGGCCATGATATTGGAACACATTCAAGAAAGCATCTTAATTTGACAAAGTTGTCCTACAAGGAACAATTTCAGGATATAGCAAGCAGTAAATCGAAAATAGAACAAATAACAAAGCATAAAATCAAATACTTTCGTCCCCCATTTGGACAGTTCAACGAAGATACAATGGCTGTAGCAAAAACATTAGGGCTAACTCCGGTCATGTGGAGAATTTCATCTATGGATTGGGAGCTAAAAGATAATCCACAAAAAATTATTACCAATGTATTGGAACATTTAGAAGACGGTGCCATTATTCTTTTGCACGAACTAAAACAAACACTAGAGGCGTTGCCTGAGTTAATTACCGAAATAAAAGCAAAAGGATTTCACTTTAGAAAAATATAATCTTCTTTTTGTTAAACGCTGTAATGCATGGAACTCCATTCGGATTTAAATTAATTATTATAATTAAACAAGAATTGATTTTACAGCTTTACCTAGTTTTTTAATTCCTTCAACGATTTCTTTTTCATCCGCATAACTAAACGAAAGGCGGATAAACTCAGTTCCATCCTTTTGGTTCAAGAAAAAGTATTTACCAGGAACAAATGCAACACCTTCAACTAGAGCCTGAGTTAACAATTGAGCCGTATCGACACCTGGAATTTTGACCCACACAAAGTACCCACCTTCAGGCACATACCACGACACTAATTCTGAAAGGTATTGTTCCAGTGAGGAGATTAAAACAGTACACTTTTCCTGATACGCGTCTCTTAAGGTTTTGAGCCTTTTTTCAAAATCTGTGATTTCTAAGAATGTAGCCGTTGTAGCATGAGAAAAAGGATGGCCTAAGTCTTTTTTAAACCAAGCTAACGCAGTAATCAATTCAGACGCCCCTGCTGCCCATCCAATCCGTAGCCCTGGTGCTACTACCTTTGATAATGAACCAACATGGAGAACACGGTCTTCTCTATCCAGTGCTTTTAGTGGGATTGGACATTTATTAAAAGATAATTCTCCGTAGGCATCATCTTCTAAAATAAGGAAATTATATTTGGCAGCAAGCTCCAGTAAATGCTGCCGGCGCTCCGCTGTCAGGGTTGTTCCTGTAGGATTTTGAAAGGTTGGGATTGTATATAGTAGCCGTGGAAGAGTGAGCCCTTTACTTTTCCTTTCTGCTAGAACTTCTTCTAATCGATTGGTATCGAATCCATACTTATCTACTGGAATACTAATAAAACTCTTCGTATAATTTTGAAAAATCTCTAAAGCCTCCATATACGTTGGTGTTTCTATAGCAACGATTGTTTTATCATCTATTAGAATGCGCGCAATGAGATCGATCGCCTGACAAGCACCTGATGTAATCAAAAGCTCTTCTTCCGAAACATGAATACCACGCTCAGCCAATCTTTTTTGGATCTGCTCCTTTAATTTCGTAATTCTTGGACTCCCAAGATAATGGAGCGGTAAATCCTGCTCCTCTTCAAATAACTTAGCTACTGCTGTCTTTAACGGCATAACAGGCACATGAGTAGGTGACGGATAGCCAGAATTAAGACGAATACACCCAGCTGGAACTTTCGTCATCCATTCACCAGGAGGATTACTCTTAAGTGCGGATTTAATGTTTTCGGAAAAAAAAGATTCAATACTCACTTCTATCATTCACCTTTCCATTCATCCCTTTTAATACAATAGGATTATTCAAAAATTGTTTAATTAATCATTAAGTTATTTTAAATTTCCTCTATCTGAACTAAGATACATTACGTAAACTGAAACTTCAAATATTGATAAATATCATGTAATTCCTTCCCTTTTCCCAGTTAACAATTTCATTAATAGAATTCATTGACTTATACAATCTTTGATCATTTGAAAACGGTTTTACTTGCAAAGGCAACAATAATTATTGTAATATTATGAATATTCTATAATGACAAATAAAAAGGAGATTATCTTATTATGATTGAAAATTACCAATTCTCTCATCGCCTTAAAGTTCGTTATTCAGAAATAGATGGGCAAAAAATTGTTTTTAACGCCCATTACCTTACATATTTAGATGTCACAGTATCTGAATATTTCGAAGAAGGATTAAGACTAGATTTAGTCCAGCTTGCTGAAGATGAAGAATTTGACTTTGTCTTAGCAAAAACAACACTTGAATACAAAAGCCCTGCACGGCTTGGTGATTGGTTAAATATTTGGTGTCGAGTAAAAAAAATAGGCCATACTAGTTTTACTATGGATTTCATGATAACAAAGGAAGGAGAACGTGCCCCTTTACTTTTAGCTGAAATTATCTATGTTAGTTACAATGCTAACACAAAAAGTTCTGAACAAGTTCCTGATTTCATTCGAGAGAAAATAGTGAAGTTTGAAAAAGGAGAGGAATTATCAAAAAAAGGGACTAATTGAAAGATGAACGAGCAAAAATCGCATTTGATTATTGCTCGTTCATTACTATTTATAATAGTCAATTCGGTTTGCCGTTTTCATACGGTTTCAGTACACCATACAGCGTTTCAATGACAGGAACAGTCACATGGTGTTTGGCTGCCATCCGCAGTGCTCCCCCATGTAAATGCTCGACTTCTATAGGCAGCCCTTTTCTCATATCCTGATGCATGGAAGATGTCGCTTCTTTTTTGAAACCCTTTAATCGGTTTGCCATTACTTCCACTTCTTGATCTGTTAAAGCAATGCCCTCTTTCTCAGCGAGCAAACTCATCTCATAGATTACTTTTCTAGCAACGGCAAATGAAGCCTCTGAGCTCGCAATAAAACCTGCTGGCAGCTGCATTGCTGAAGTGATTCCAGAAAAAGCTGTAATAAATATATACTTCTTCCACATATGTTTTAAAATATTTTCTTCTCTTAGTATATTTGTTTTTACATGACTATGTATCGCTTCTAGTTGCTCACATATTTTTGTTTGCTCGTTATGAAGGGCTCCAAATTTTATAGTACTACTTCCGTTTGTATGCTCTACGTGACCTTGTTCATTTAACGTAGCAATGATAGAAGCAAAGCCACCTACCACCTTTTCTGTTCCAACTGCTTGTTGTAATAATTGCAAATGCTCCATACCATTTAACAAAGGCAACACAAACGCTCCTGTCTGTTGTACGATCATTTGGACTTGCGGTATGACTTGGTTAAGATGATATCCTTTTACAGCCAGTATTACTAAATCTATATCTTTGACTTTTTCAGGCGATGTATAAACCATTACGTCTTTTGTTTCAAAGCTTCCTTCAGGGCTGTTTATTTTCAAACCTTCTTTTATTAATTGATTAGCGCGTTTTTCTCTAACAAAAAACGAAACGCTTTCACCTGCTTCTAACATTCTCCCACCAAAATAAACTCCCAAAGCTCCTGCACCTTGCACCAGTATATTCATAATAGAACAGCCTCCCTAATGATAAACTTTATCCATTTATTCTAACAAACACCCCTTCGCATACTCTATTCTATCACCTAAAACCATGAAGTGGGAGTCTTAGCGCCAGTTAAATGGGATAGAATTCTATTTTTTTCCAAATCTCTCAATTTCAAGCTCCTTTATCTCATTGTAATCAAATTGTAATACTATTCTATTTTTTTCGTTCATAGGAATGGAAGTAGATAAGAGTTTTTAAAACTACTATATCAACTAGGAGGACTATATTTATGAAAAAATTAATTTTTGTACTGACATTACTAGCAGCTCTATCTTTTGCTGCACCTACTTTTGCTTATACCGTTGAAAAAGGAGATACAATGACGAAAATCGCACAGGAACATGGTTTAACATTAGAAGAACTAGCGAAGGATAACCCAGAAATTGAGAATCTTGACCTGATTTTTGTAGGTCAGCATATTAATATAAATGAAACAAGTAATTCTTCCGAAGCTATGTCTATAGAGGAAAAAAACCACTCTACCGAAGTAAACCTCGAAGTAAGCCTCTCGGTAGCTGAGATCGATTTATTAGCTAGAATTGTAAGAGCCGAAGCCCAAACAGAGCCTTTTGAAGGAAAAGTTGCGGTGGCCGATGTTGTCTTAAATCGAGTAGAAAGCCCCCAATTTCCTAATACCATAAAAAAAGTCATTTATCAACGTGGTCAATTTCAACCCGTTGCAAATGGACAAATAAACAAACCAGCTGATAAGGAGTCCATCAAGGCAGTATATGCAGCATTATCCAACATGAGAAATATAGCTCGAGGTTCGTTATTCTTCTACAACCCAGACATAGCTACAAGCCGTTGGTTAGACTCTAGGAGGACAACCCTTGTTATTGGACAACATGTATTTAAAAATTAATACATTTTCATATAGGTAAGTACATATGTTTAAGTAATATAATGTGATCAGAATGTGGTCAAGGAGGTTGTCAGATAAATCCACCTAACTTTATATCTGGTGGATTTGATCTGATCTGATTTACACTTGGATAACTGTTCTATCCCTATCAACTTGAACTCCTCCTTTCCATACTCCTAACCTTTGCGGTCGTTCTAGTAAAACATTACGAGGATTTGTTGTATCAAAAAGGACAAGGTCCGCTTGATGATTGAGCGCTATTGTGTGGGATGGTATGCCTAATGCCCTCGCAGCATGGACAGTAGTCATATCAATCAACGTTTCTGAATCCCGATACGTCCCCATTTGTGCTACATGTGCAAGAAGTAATGCTACATCTAAAGGATCGCCTGTACCAAAAGGAGTAAATGGGTTTTGAATATTATTGGTTCCAACGATGACATTCACTCCTTCTTCCAAAAGAAGTTTGACAGGTGTCACCCCTCGCCTCATTCTCTCTTTATCACCTCTACCATTGAGAAATAAATCGGTTGCCGGCAATGACATCACATGGATATTTGCTTTAGCAATATCTGCAGCAATTTGCTGGGCGAGGTTGTACGGAACGGATCCAAGTGAAGTCAAGTGCCCCACCGATACTCGTCCTTGAAACCCGTATGTTAATGTCCGATTTATGATGTCTTTTATGGCCAATTGCTGTGGGTCATCGGAAAAATCAACATGAAAATCGAGTGGTTTATTATATTTATGAGCTAATTGAAAAACAAAATCAAGGTGACCTATGGGATTCGGGTCATTATAGGGAATCCCACCAACAACATCTGCGCCAATAATCAGCGATTCTTCCATCAGTTCAGCCGTTCCTTTTTGTTGAAATATTCCCTCTTGAGGAAACGTAACGAGTTGTATATCAATCCGTTCTCTATATTGCTCTTTAAGTTCTAATAAAACCTCCAAACCTTTTAACTCTACAATCGGGTCTACCTCTACATGACACCTAAGATGAGTTACACCATATGAAATACATTTTTCTAATACTTTTATCGAGCGTTGTTTAATATCTTCCTTTGTAAATCCTTTCTTTAAATCACCTGTTAATTGAATTGCCTCATCCAGCGTTGTAGCATCTTCTTTCATTTGATCCAGCAAATAGGCTTTATCTAAATGAATGTGCGGCTCCACAAGTCCAGGTAATAGAACCCTTCCATCAGCTTTAATGGTTTGCTTTGCTTGGGGTACCTGCTCTCCCGCCTTAGATAGATAAGTAATCCTACCATTCTGAACCCCTACATCCATTTTTTCATCGTTGTGCGGAATAGCAACTTTATGAAACAACATGTCTAGCATTATTGGCCCCCTCTTATAAATAATTGAACGATTAACTTAGAATAATAGAGTTGCAAAACCAGTAAAAGCTCCTAATACCCTTGTTATTGTTATTTTGCTCCTAACTCAGATAACATCGTTCGGTAATTAAATTGCACATCCTCGAGATGCCTTTGCATTAGGATACTACTTCTTTCCGCGTCTTTTTCTTTCACAGCTTTTAAGATTTCTTTATGATAATAGTAAGCGTGCTCGACATCATCATTAATTGCCATTTCCATTCGCACCTTTTTAAAATTTTCTACAACTGATTGATAGACGTTGACGATGACATCATTTTGTGTTGCTATAGCTAACGTTCCATGAAAATCGAGATCAGGAACAATAATAGAGGTTCCATTTGCGACACAAACAGCTAAATCATCCATGGACTTTTCCATTTTTTTTATACAAGCCTCATCTCTCCTTTTGGCAGCTAAGAACGCAATTTTTACTTCAATTCCTTTTCTAAATTCTAATAAGTCCAAGGACTGGTTTACATCAATCGAAGGTAACCATGTCGTGATGTCCTTTAATTTATTATAATGAATCTTTGTTTTTAAATAGGTTCCCTTTCCAGGTTTCTTTTCAATGATACCTTTTTCAGCAAGAATTTGAATCGCTTCTCTAACCGATGATCTCCCTACCTCTAATAATTGAACGAGCTCTCTTTCAGACGGAAGTTTATCACCTGTTTGAAGCCCCTTCTTCCTAATATAGTCTAGTAAAAACTTCTGAACGGTTTCACTTACAACGATCATATTCGTTTCTCCTTGGGCGTATAGTTTTTCTTCATTATCTGGTATGACCGGTCTTACCAGATTGCCATCCATTTTTTCCGTTTTCTTGTTCCTCAACGATATCACGCCAAATTACAGACGTCGTGTAGTACGTGAAGTTTTCTGACTCGGTTTCTAAACTCTATTTATACCAGTATTTAAAATGCCAGAAGATCAATGGAGCATTGTCCATCAAACTAACTGGCACTACTTAGTCTCTGGAATTTATCTTAGTTGGAATGATTTTATTTTTACTGATACCCTGCAGTTGCTTACCGAGATATGTACTCACCTTCTAATTGGTGTTCTTCACCAGAGATGAGGTTCCCTTTTGAAAAAACTGCTTCTCGCTTTGGTACGGATGCGATGGCATCCTTAATGTTTTGCGCGTCTACTAGCATAAAATCAGCCTTTTCACCGACTTTTGGGGTCAAGGAACGGTTCGTTATAAAGGAGTACGCTTTGGTTAAGAGCTCATCAGTTACCCATCCGTTCTTCTCCGCTAATCGCGAACCCCGTTGCAGCATATCTCCATTACCATATGGGGACCAAGCATCACGGATGTTATCTGTACCGACTTGAAAGGTTACCCCCGCAGAAACCATTGTTTCTATTCGTGGCATCGGACGATCAATAGGAACACTTGAAATAATCGATACACTTGCTTCCTTTAAGGCATTCATAGTATCACTTAACTCCGTATCAGCAACCATACCTAAACAATAGGCGTGACTGACGGCAACCCTACCTTGCTTCTGCGTTTGTCTTGTATAGTCTGTGACAAGATCAATCGTGTACACACCAAGATGACCTGGATCATGTAAATGTAGATCTATACCTGCATTAAATTCTACACTTAAATCAAACATGGCCTCTAAGCTTGCTTCCACTCTTCTATCAAGACCAGCTGGATCAACGCCTCCGACAAGATCGGCTCCGTTTCGAAGCGCCTCTTTCATAATGCCCACAGAATTTGACCGTAATAAGCCTTGTTGTGGAAAGGCAACGATTTCAATTTCCATTAATTCTTTTAATTGTTCACGCAGCTCAAGAACGGCCTCTAGGTGCTTCAACCCAAGTTCAGGATCGACATCTACATGAGTTCTGATTTTTGTTGTTCCTTGTTTTAGCATGACTTCTGCCAAGATTAATGCTCGAGTTGCCACTGAATTCTCCATAGATGAGAGCAACTCTTTTTCAAACTTTAATTGTTTCGATAACGTAGTAAAGGGCTGGAGCGATCGCCATGACTCACCAAGAAGGTGTTTATCCAAATGACAATGCATATCAGCGAGTGTTGGTAAATATAAAAGACCCTTCGCATCATATGTAAAAACCTCTGTTTCCATTTCAGATTCTACAATCTCCTGGATGAGTCCGTTTTCGATAACCAGATCCCTTACCTTACCCTCGAACCGTACATTTTTAATTACTTTTTTCATGACTTCATCCTCCTCGTTCTATCTAACCGATAAAGTTAGTAAATAAGCGACAGAAGTTATCTCAAGACAATAACTGGTACTTTGATTAAAGTTGGTGTAGCACGGATTAGATCAACTAGCATGGGAGGAGGGATTAATCCCTCCACTGATTATTTGGCAGGTAAATACTTCGTAGTAAATATATCTGTTGCCTCAACCGCTTCATCCAACACCCCTGCTTCATTCAGCTGGTCAATGAGTGTGGACCATCTTTCTTCTGTCATATAACCAAAACCATATTTTTCTGCATCTCCTACATAGATAAAGTCTTTTGCTACTTCTAATTCGTACTGCAAGGATTCCATTGACTTATCTGGATTTTTCTCATGAATTAATTCTAATGTTTCATCCGGCGTTTCTTTAAAATAATTCCAACCTTTGATAAAAGCCGTAACAAAGTTTTGCACAGTCTCTTCATTCTCTGTTAGATAATCTTTCGTTACATACAGAACATATTGATAGGGATCGTAGCCGGAATCAGAAATTAATTTTACTTCTGTTTCAATTCCTTGCTGTTCCATAAAAAATGGTTCTCCTGTGACATAAACTTGATTTACTGATTCAACATTGTTTATAAAGTTAGTGTGGTCTCCAGTAAAGGCTAATTCATTAACATCACTTAAATCATATTTACTTTTAAAATATTCCCAATAGGTAATCCCAGGTTGAATAAAGGCGGTTCGACCACTTACTTCATCGAAATCATCAATACCATGACCTTTATGAAACATAAATGCTTGTGGACTCCGTTGATAAATTGTTGCTAAAGCTACTAATTCAATCCCTTGATTTCTTGCAACGATTAGCTGATCTCCGTGGACAAGACCAAACTCTGCACTGCCAGAGGCAACCATCTGGATGGATGAAACTTGCGGACCACCGGGTTCAATGGTTACATCGATTCCCTTTTCCTCAAAGAAACCTTGGGCGTCTGCTGCATATATTCCGCCATGTCCAGCCTGTGCAAACCAGTTTAATACGAGTTTCACAGACTCTAGCTCTTGATTTTCTTCACTACCTACCGTTTCATTGGATACCTCTTCACCGGCAGCATCAGTAGCAGTGCCTTCATTTTCATTACCACAAGCCACTAATAATAACAGGACAGCCATACTTACTAACAACATGTTAAATTTCAAAAGACCCCCAAGTTTGTTCATCTTGATAACACCTCTTCTTTTTTATTATTTTTCAACCTTCATCGCTGACTCGTGCCAAGATTTAAGCATCATATTAGCAAACAAGCTTACTAGAAGGTAAAAACCAATTCCTAAAAGGGCAGCAGCAATACCACACGCAAATAAGTAGGGTGTTTTTACTTGTATCGCAGCAACTGTAATCGAATATCCTAGGCCACCCTTACCTCCTCCAATTCCAGCAATGTATTCACCAACGATTGCACCTACGATGGACAATGTACACGAGATTTTTAGCCCAGCCATCATATACGGCAATGCGGATGGAATTCGTAATTTCCACATTCGTTGCCATTTAGAAGCATTGTACAATGTAAACAGGTCATCCATATTTTTATTTACAGAATTCAACCCCATTAATGTATTGGATATGACAGGGAAGAAACCAATTAAGAATGAGATAACTACAATAGAATTAAAGCCTGCTCCAAACCAAATGACGACGATCGGTGCTACCGCAACTACCGGTATGGTCTGTAAAAGGATCGCATAAGGATATATACTTCTCTCAATTATTTTGGAACTAGCCAATAAAACTGAGAACAATACCCCAATGACAGCACTGAGAACGAAACCTATAATGGATTCAAAGACAGTGATTTGAATGGCTGGCCATAACAGGTGCCAATCTGCAACGGCTGCTGCTACAACATCGGTAGGCTTAGGTAAAATATAATGTTTTAACCCTAAAATTAAAGGGACTGTCTGCCAAATCGCAATAAAAATAATGAAGGCAACGATCGGACCAAAATAACTTTCCTTAAACGTCCTCCAAATGTTACTTTTTTTCAAACTAGTATTTTCGGTTAACAGCTTCTTTTTGTTGGTTACCTCAGCAGAAGGCATAGACATTAAAGTACCTCCCTTCTTTCATTACTATTTTCGAGCTTTTTAGATGCTAGATCGACATACTTAGTAAAGCTAGGCTCTGTTCTGATATTCAACTCTCGGGGAAAGGGTAAATCGACAGTAATTAATGATGATAACCTACCAGGACGCGCAGACATCACTGCAATTCTAGTAGAAAGAAACACAGCCTCGTTAACATTGTGGGTAACAAATAGACATGTCACCTTTTCCTTCTGCCAAATGTCTAGTAATTCCAATTGCAAGGTTTGTCTCGTCATTTCATCTAGTGCTGCAAAAGGTTCATCCATCAATAACAGTTTTGGCTTAGCCACTAATGCACGAGCAATGGATACTCTCATTTTCATCCCGCCAGATAGTTGGCGAGGGTAAGCTTTTAAATAATCTTTTAATCCAACCATCTCTAATACACGAATCGCTTCCTGCTTTTGTTCCTTCTTATTACCTGCTCTTAATTCAAGAGGAAGAAGTACATTATCAAGAACCGTTCTCCATGGCAACAAATTCGCATCTTGGAAGACAAAAGCAATTTCATTTGTTTGTTTAATTAATTCTTTGGGAGAATTGTTAAATACTTTGACTACCCCCTTTGTTGCTTCCCCTAAACCAGCAACCATCCTTAGCGCAGTTGATTTACCACATCCCGAAGGTCCTAAAAAACACACGAATTCACCTTCTATAACTGACAAATCAAACTCACTTAAAGCAATGGTTTCATTATTAAAGACTTTGTCAACGTGTTGAAATTTAACGATCTCTCGTTCTATAGTCACCACGGCTACCCTCCTTTTTTACGTTGTATTCGAATAGAAGTAAGACTTTCGACATGACACTTGTTAAATTTTCGATTTGAATTCCTTCACATATTAAGAAAACCGTGCTTAAAATTTCCTGCCCCGTCTGGTATGACCGGTCTTACCAGAGAACTGTACATTGATCTCCTCCTACGGTTCCTTGATAATCACGATATCACCACCAACGTTCAATCGTCTTGTACTAGGTCAGCTTTCCTAACGTGGTTTGTAAAGTCTTGTAAAAACCAGTATGGTAAAAGATTAGGGGGCCCCCACTATTGTGGCAGCCCCCTCGCATAAATCGGACGTTTTTTATTAAGGTAATCGAATTTCCTTATTATAACTGACTCTCTATCATTTTTACTTTTAAAAAAATCTATAATACATTAGGTTTGTATAGCTTTCCTGTCAGTGTTTCTAACTAATATTTTCTTCTTAACTATTGGCTTCCGATATTTCTTTTTATCAAAATAATGTATTAGGATAATTAAAGTTAAATCGCTTAAAATGGATATAGATATACGAAGGGAAAGATGAAAATGATTAAAAAAGCTGATATGTTAAAAAGGTTAAGCTCGTTGATTGGTAAGGAGTTAACAAGCAGGAATTTACATGAAGCGTTGTTTTGTGAAGAAAAAGATCAGAAAAAACTTCGACGTTTTAATTTTGGAACGCATACATATGTTCAATACAAAATTCATTTAGATAAAAACTCAGATATACCACCCTTTGTCGTCATTACGATTCCGGGTAATCCGACAACCTTTAGAGTCGATCTCGAAGAAAAGGAAGGACAAATGATCATCCATTCGGAGCCAAAGATAAATTATTATTATTTATGATGAAAAATCAATGAATTTATGGGGCCATAACTGCGTTAAATTTGTTTCTTCTTAATTTATCGGATAAGATAATTGAGGTAGGCTGATCATTTAATTAAACTGTAAAAATAATGGGAGTGAAGTAAATGGCTGTAGATGTTTATCTAAATTTTAATGGCAACTGCCGGGAAGCTGTAGAGTATTACGCCCAAGTCTTTGAAACAGAAAAACCACAAATTATGACTTTTGGGGATTCGCCCCCTAATCCAGAATTTGTTCTTCCAGAAGAAGCAAAAAATTTGGTCATGCATACACGCCTTACTATTGCTGGTAGCAATGTTATGTTTTCTGATGTTTTTCCTGGAATGCCTTTTAACCCAGGTAATAATATTAGCCTTGCCATAATCAGTAAGAACATAGACGAAATTAAGTCTTTTTTCAATAAATTAAAGGATGGCGGCACAGTAGGGATGGAACTTCAAGAAACATTCTGGAGCAAGTGCTACGGTCAAGTAACAGATAAGTTTGGGATTATTTGGCAATTCAACTATGACAGTGGAGAAATGGGAATATAATGCCTGTATTAAGGTAAGCTAGAATCTCATATTACTTTAATGTATAATTAAGAGCGAGAAGTGCGCCAACACTTCTCTCTGCAACCTCTAACGCCAATTAGTGGTTGTTATTTTTTATTTTTTCTTGAGAGCCACCTCTTGCTTGTAAGGGCGTTGGGTGGTTTTCGTATATCTTATCATAAATTGTACGTCTATCACCTTCATTTTTTCCGGTCTGTCCCAGTAAAGAGAAGACCTAATAACAATCCAATTCCGACTAAGAAGAAAACCATAAACGAACTAATCGCAATAAACATCTCCCCAGTAGCAAAACCAGAAGTAAAGGCCACAAATAAACTAAATAAAATTAAACCGAATCCTATCGCATAAAAAATAGCGCGAACCTTGTTCATTGCATACTTTTGACTTGTCTCTCTTGTTAAGACACTATAAGTTACAATCATGTTTTGATTTTTTGATCCAAATTACTTTGGTTCTTCATCGGTAATTCCTCCCTCAATTAATTGATCTAATACACCTTTTGCAAACTTCCATTCTTTTTTATTTTGTTCGTAACGCTCCACTCCCTCTTCAGTAAGACGGTAATATTTCCTTCGTCCACCTTGTGTTTCATCTCCCCAATATGAAACAATTAACCCTTCTTTCTCTAACCTGCGAAAAGCCGTGTACAAAGTTGCTTCCTTTAGTTCATACTGGTTCCCGCTCAGATACTGTAATTATATCCACTGATTTTATCACCATCTTTTTAGCTATTCTAACGTTCTTATAAAAATAATAAAAAAGGCAAATTCTTCATTAAAGAATTCACCATTAATCTAACTGTTAAACACTTCTAACACTGTACGAGTTTAAGCAGTGTGTATTAGAGGATATAATAATAAATTAAGCATCCTTGGTTAAGGAATAGATGAAATGAGCAACCCCATCCTCAACATTTGAAAGGGTCACTTCATCACAGGAATTTTTAATTTCCTGTGGGGCATTTCCCATTGCGGCGCTTCTTCTTGCCTTTTTTAACATCGATAAATCGTTAAAGCTGTCGCCAACAGCAGCTGTATCAGATAAGTTGATTTTTAACTCATTGGCAAGAATTTCTAGGGCAATCCCTTTTGAAGCATTTTTATGTTCTAGTTCAAAATTATGTTTAGCAGACTTAACAATCGTTAAATCCTTTTTATGCTCAAATTTTGCCCACCCTTTTCTCAGCTTCTCTTCATTAAACGAAAAAGCAAGGATATTATAAATATCGACATCCGTCTCTAAAAGATCTCTGTACGAATTGATAAAAGAAAAACCAGTTTGACTGAATTGCTTCTTGGCAGCATGTTCGAGGTGTTCGATGCTCACTTCTGGGTTAGCACTTTTTATTCTGTCCATTTCAATAGTTAAAAGCTCTCGTCCATTCTGTGGAGTAAAAATAGCATGATTGCTGAAAACTTCATAATAGTAATCCTCTTGCTCAAGCCAGCTCAAAATAGCTATCGCATCTTGTTTATTGATGGGTACAGAGTGAAACAGATCGCCATTCGGTTGATGTATTGTTGCTCCATTCGCACCAATAATCCAGGTTTTAATATCGGTATTTTTAAAAATGGTCTGGACATCGAAATAGGCACGACCAGTCGCAACTACGACTTCAACATCATTCGTTTGAGCCAATTTGATGGCTTCCAAATTCTTTTTGCTTATTTGGCTTTCCTCATTAAGTAAAGTGCCATCCAAATCCACAGCAATCAATTTTACCACATTAATCATCCCCTTCATCTTCTAAATCAGCTGTTAAAAGTTCTACATGATGTTTATCTAACAAATCCCTAAACACTTTCGGAGGTGTTTGATCTGTAATTAGCAAATCGATATCATGTAAATCAGCAAACCGGAAAAAATCCGTGTTTCCAAGCTTCGTATGGTCAGCTAAAACAATAACTTGTTTCGCTTGCTGGATCATTTTTCTCTTGACCAAGCCATCCTCTTCATGCGCAATGGTCAATCCATTTTCAGAAATTCCTACAACTCCTATAAAAGCTTTATCGACAAGGTATTTTGCGAGTTTTTCTACAACAGATGAACCATAAAGATAGCGATGCTCTTTCTCCAGAGTTCCACCTAAGAGCTGGATATTTACTGCTGGGTTGGAGGATAATACTTCTGCCTGATTAATTGAATTTGTAATAACGGTACAATCCATGTTTTCAATATGTTCAGCACAGGATTGTACCGTTGTTGAAGCATCCAAAATGACCCTGTCACCTGGATAGATTAAAGAGGCCGCTTTCTTTCCAATAATCTTTTTTTCTTCAGATACAATTTTCAGGCGATTAGAATAGTTCTTTATTTCATCATGAACAGATGGAAGAATAGCCCCTCCTCGTGTACGCACAATTGATTTTTCTTCCTCGAGCCTGACAAGATCCCTTCTTGCAGTATCTCTTGAAATATCAAAGAGCGAACAGATTTGTTCAACCGAAATTCGTTGATTCTTTTTAAGAAATTCCAAAATCGCTACTAATCTTTCCTCTTGATACAAGAAACTCACCACCTTTGCAAGTAATTATACAACATAAGTAAGTATTTGTAATTATTAATAAGTATTTTTAAGTAATTTTATGTTATCACAAAAGTCTGTAAAACAACATTTAAAATTAGAAGATACACAAAATGCTAAATATTTAAACTTTCTTATTCTTTGAAAAATAGGTCCCCCTTTTATGAATAATAAAAGAGCCTTTCTATTGTGAAAAAGGCTCTTTACTCACAGTTACATCTTTTTTATATTGACTTATAAGTAATGAACAACACTCCAAGATTGTAAAGGAATTTAATGCATTCCCTTCCATTCACCTTGGTTTTTAGATGATTTTTGTTCCTTAGCTTTTTCTTTGTGGGCTCGATTCGCAGCTGCACTACCAAGTTCTTTAGAGAACTCTGAATCGGTTTTACTTGAGTCAAATCCTTGTTTATTCTTTTGGTCTGCGTTCGTTTTGCCACTCCGTTTTGCCATAAGTATCACTCCTTTTTTCTTTATTATGAGAATTAAAAAGGGAATTATACGTTATAGCTTTATACACGTTAGTGTTAATGGTGCTATTAAAAGTAGAAAAAAAGTCAATGAAATAAATCATCAACTTTTTCTCATCCTCCTATCCATTTTTCATTTGATTCATTAGTGATGGTGGTTTCCTTCAGCTGCCATGGCAATGGCTTTCGTTGCATGAACGGTACCATATGGATGCTGAGGTGGCGCATAAATCGAGTAGAGTTTTATCGGTGTATGACCCGTATTAGTTAGATTGTGCCACTTTCCAGCAGGTATCATGATCGCATAGTCATCATAGACGTTTGCTTGAAAATCTAATCGATCTTTACTATCACCCATTTGAACAAATCCTTGACCTTCTTCAATACGGATGAATTGATCAAGGTTCGGATGAACTTCTAAACCGATATCATCTCCAACATCAATACTCATCAACGTTACTTGCAAATGATTTCCTGTCCATATAGCGGTACGGTACGTATTGTTTTGCTTTGTGATCTCCTCAATATCTACAACAAACGGATTGGGTCCATAATCCGTAAAATGATTGAAAACTTCCTCATTTAAAAAACCAAATCGTGTCGCATTTTCTTGTTCCCCTGTTGAAGCATGTAAAAAGACATTGCAAACGAATGGATGTTGAGTAAGTAAACAATTCCGTTGATCTTCTTCATACCCTTCCACTTCTATTTTATAAGCCTTTTGTAAACCTTCTCTGTAACTATGAAACGGAACTTGATTGATTTGGTACACAGGCTGTCTTCCAGTAAGCGTCATATAAAGGTTAGTAAATTGATTGACATGTACATTTTTGTTATCTAACGCATGAAGAATGTCATTTTTATGCTTTTGGTTTGGCGCTACATTGGCAAGTCGACGATAAAGATCAATCGCTGAAGCTTCCCTTTTTATTCCAGCAAGTAACGCTTCTAATACTTGTTGATCATTTTCTTGATGATTTCTAGACATATGGTCAGGCCGAGACATTGGTGTGTGAACATTCGCGTAATAAGAATACGGATATGGTCTAGGAACATAATACATTTTGTTTATTCCCTTCTTAGGCTTATAAAAGCATCATATGCCTATGTTTAGAGAATGTACTTTAATTTATATGAACTTAAAATAAGATGGGCGTCAACTTAGCCTCATAACAGAAACGAATAATGGATTAAAAATTCCAAGCACGTTTATATTGTTTTGGAACTGAGAGTTCTTCTCTTAACTCTTTAGCAACTATTATTGGCCAGTTGGGTTGTCTTAACAGTTCTCTTCCGATAAAAATAAGATCGGCAACTTCATTTTGCAGAATCAGCTCTGCGTCCATTGCATTGGAAATTAACCCGACAGCCCCAGTTCGTATATTAGCTTCAAACTTTATTTTCTCTGCATATTGAATTTGATAACCCGGATAACTTTTTACTTTTTTGGGATTCACTCCACCAGAAGAACAGTCAATTAGATCTACTCCACATTTTTTTACTTCTTTTGCGATATAAATGTAATCTTCTATATCATTTCCTTCGGGGTCATATTCATTTGCTGATACCCTAACAAACAATGGTTTTAGCCATACTTCTCGAATAGCTGAGATAATTTCTTTTAGAAAGCGAAGACGATTATCTAAATTTCCACCATACTGATCAGTTCTTTTGTTAGAAATTGGGGAAATAAATTGGTGAATTAAGTACCCGTGAGCACCATGTAATTCTATGACATCAAAACCAGCTTCATCTGCTCGTTTTGCCGCCAACTTGAAATCATTTATTATTTCTTTTATTTTACTAATATCTAGCTCTATAGGGACAGGTCTCTCGTCTGTAAAAGGGATAGACGCTGGTGCAAAAATAGATGAGCCAGTTCTTGATTTTCTCCCTGCATGAGACAATTGGATACCGACTTTTGATCCGTGAGAATGAAGTGTACCCACTAAATTCTTTAACCCTTCTATTTGAGAATTATCCCAGATGCCAAGATCTTCTAAGCTAATTCTTCCGCTAGGTGAAACTGCAGTCGATTCCAAAATAATTAAACCGACTTGACCGACTGCTCGAGAGCTATAATGGAGACGATGCCAATCTGTAACCTTCCCATCCTGATTGAAACAAGAATACATACACATTGGCGACATAACAATTCGATTTTTAAATGTTACATCTCGAATTTGGTATTCGGAGAAAAGTTCCCCCATATCCTATTCACCTTCTTAAAAAGTTTGTTAAACGTTTTGCTTTGTTATTTCAATTCCACAAGCAAGCAAACATTTTTTTACTATTGTATTACCTGCATTAAGATAATAATTTTGGGTCAAACCACCAATATGAGGTGTAGCGATAAAGTTAGGTAAAGTAAAAAGGGGGGAATTGTACAAAGGTTCTTCTTCTTGTACATCTAATGCGCCATACTGTATTGGTCCATTTAATAGGGCATTATATAGAGCTTCTTCATTGACAATACCACCACGTCCAATATTAATTAGAGTGCTTCCTTTTTTCATTATTTGTAACTGCTCTTCACCAATCATATGATAGGTTTCATCAGTTAAAGGCGCATGGATCGTTACGATATCAGATTGTTTTAATAGAGTATCCAGTGATACTTTTGTCGCTCCCTTAGCCCGACACTCTTTAGTAGATACATATGGATCGTAACATAGCACGTTCATCTGAAAACCGTTATTCGCAATTCGTGCCGTATGTGATCCGATATTCCCCAAACCAATGATGCCAATTGTATTTTGAAAAATATCTCTAGCGGAAAGATACTTATTTTTGTTCCAATTTCCTTTTTTCATCTCTTCATACGCTGAAAAAACATGTCTTCTCAACGATAAGAGTAACGCAAAAGTATGCTCGGCTACTGACTGTGAATTAATACCAGGTAAATGAACTAATTTTATACCTTTATCTTTTACATAATTTTGATCTACTTGGTCAAGTCCGACTGAGGCAATCCCGATGACTTTCAAACGATGACAATTTTCAAGAACAGGATATTCAATTCTAGGTGTTAATGGCGTGGAGCGACCAATTAGAATATCATAACCGTTCACAATATTCTGAAATTTATCCGCATCAAGATCTAGTAAAATATCGACTTCACTATACGAACGTAATAACTCTATACCTGATTCATGAATGACATCAGTAACTAAAGCTCTCAAAAGAAACCTCCTTATCAAATCACCGTTTAACTTTTATTATCTTGAAAAAATATTCTTATTTCATGATCAGTTAATGCTCTCTTTTTAGAGATGGCCAGGCTTTTCAATTCAGGTAGTAAATTCTCTATTTGCTCGACGGGGATGTTTACATTCATTTCTTCTAGCTTTTTTGCTAATGATTGAAAGCCTGTTTTTTTACCGATCACTATATTTCTCTTTTGGCCAACGAGCTCAGGTACATAAGGCTCTGCCGTAAAAGAATTTTTTAATAATCCAGCTACAATCATTCCAGATTCATGTTGGAAAGAATTCTCCCCTACGACTGCTTTATGTGGTTGCAATTGGATATTAGATATTAGTTCAAGTCTCTTTGATACTTCTTTTAATTTGTCTAATTGAATGCCTATGTCAATGCCGTATAATACTTTAAGAGCGACAACCACTTCTTCTAATGAACAATTACCAGATCGTTCACCAATGCCATTTAATGTTACTGAGGCAATCTCAGCGCCTGCTTCTAATGCAGCCAATGTATTAGCGGTTGCTAATCCGAAATCATTGTGAGTATGAACCTCAATTGGTAGTTCACCAATAATGCCTTTCATTTTTTTAACTATATATTTAATGGTCAAAGGATGGGCAGATCCGACAGTGTCGACTAATCGAATCCGGTCAACAGTTTGCTCATCGGTAATTCTATTTAAAAACTCTTCTAAAAAGCTCTGTTCTACTCGTGTCGTGTCATAAGGGCTTAATATAACGAAAAGACCTTTTTTCTTGGCATATTCGGTCATCGTTAAACAGGTTTTTATATACTCCTCTTTTGTCATTTTCAGCTTATGTTCTCTTTGTAAATCACCAATAGGCAAACTGATTGAAATACCCCAAACTCCTGTTTCAGCAACGATATCAATATCTTCTTTTTTGGCTCGCGAAAGGGCCGTCAACTTTGCTTTCAAACCTAATGAAGAAATCGTTTCAATAGCTTCACGATCCTCCATAGATACAGCAGGCATTCCACTTTCAATTTCATGAACACCTAATTCATCTAACATTTTTGCTATTTCAATTTTATCCTGTTTGGTAAAAACAACACCAGCTTGTTGTTCGCCATCACGTAATGTACAATCTGAGATGATAATGTTATTTGAAAATGAAAACTGTTTCGCTATCTCATCAATAAAGTTAATCTTACTTACGTTCCACAAATCGCCTTTCCCTTGAGTTTCTAACATAAAAAGATTCACCCTCTTCATCTACTTTGATAAACTTTCGATCGTTGCTAAAATTGATTCAGGAACTGGTATTCCATTTTTTAATCGGTCAAGTTTCCGTTCATATTCGATTTCACCTGGCAGATAGATTTTGTTAGTGTCTCTCGCTAATTCTGTTGACTTTAATTGATGAATAAAATATTGAACCCGCTCAAAAAACAGTTCCTTTTCCATGAATTCTTCAATTTTTAAAGCGATAAAAGTGTGCCCTACATTTTGGCCTTCTTCTAATGAATTGTACTTGCCCACGTCTTTTCCAATCGCTGCATTGGCTAGGACAGATGATAGGATTTCAACCATTACAGATATGCCATATCCTTTATGTCCAGCCATAGGCTGTAATAAATAAGCTAAATCAGGATTACTTGTTGGTTTTCCATCTGAGTCAAGTGCCCAATCTAAAGGAATATCTTCATTTCGATCTTTAGCCGTAAGTATTTTAGAGAAAGCTACTAAACTATTAGCAATATCTAAGACGATGGGAAATGATTGATTGGTTGGAACAGCAATAGACCAAGGGTTATTACCATAAGTAGGTGTAATCCCTCCCCAAGGTGCAAGTCTTGGAGAAGCATTTGAAAGCGTGATTCCAATACAACCTTTTTCTGCAGCCATCATCGAATAGTAAGCAGCTGTTCCAAAGTGGTTACTATTATTAACAGCACTCATCCCGATCCCTACGTTTAGTGCTTTTTCTATCGCCTTTTCCATTGCCTGGTAACTAATAATTTGACCTAATCCATTATCACCATCAATAACCGACACTAGAAGTGAATCTTTTGTAAAGTGAATATTAGGTTCTTTATTTAAACTACCTGCTATTAAACGTTTGATATACGTGTCAACAAGAACTATCCCATGTGTGTCTGTTCCTCTTAAATTGGCTTCAACTAAAGTATCCGTAACGATCATGGAATCTTTCGTTGATAAACCATGGTTAGTAAATATTTTTTCTGCTTTTTGTCGAATCTCATCACTATGAACCGTAACATCATTTTTCACAATATCTCTCCCTTACTTTTATTCAATCGTCTTACTCAAATCTTTCTTTTGAGAAAATAGGTTTGAGAAAATTTTAGGGTTTAATAACAGTGCTAATACGAATATAACAAACCCATATACATCAGAATGTAACGAAGGATAAATCAGCATGACAAATGAGGCAATGAGCAAAAGCGATTGCCAAATAAACAACTTAGTTCCTATAAATGTTAAACGTTGAATGGCCATCGTAACTGCAACAATTCCAATAATTGCAGTAATAGCCGCTTTTACTATTTCAAAAGTAGTTCCATCTAGTAATAATACAGGACTGATAATAAAGAAAAATGGTACTGTAAACGCACCTATTCCTATTCGAACGGAATGCATACCAGTAGCCATGACATTTGCCTTGGCAATGGCTGCACCTGTATAAAAAGCAGCTCCAACAGGAGGTGTTATGGCTGATACTACTGCAAAATAAAACACAAACAAATGTGCAGACAACGCAGGTATCCCTAAGGCCACAAGGGAAGGAACAGCAACTGACATACTAATAATATAAGCCGCAGTCGTTGGAAGTCCCATACCTAGCACAATGGAAATTAATGCTGTGAAAAATGCAACAATTAAGATGTTTGAACCTGCTAAATTGATGATGACTGAACTAAATGAATTGCCTAAGCCTGTCATGGAAACGGTACCTATAACAATTCCAGCAGCAGCACACATCGCACCAATCCCAACAGAATTTTTTGCTCCATCAATTATCGCATTGCTAACTCCCTTAATTCCCATTTTATGATCCTTTGTAAACCAAGAAATAACAATGCAAGCCGCAATGGCTAAAAAGCCTGACCGAGTAACCGACATGTTTTGAATAATTAAGGCGTAAACGAGAACAAAGATCGGAAGCACAAGGTAACTAGACTTAAGTACCTCTCGAATTTTTGGAGTATCCTTTATTCCTTTCAGATTATTTTTAACAGCCTCTAAATCAACCATTAAAAACACTCCAACAAAATAAAGAATAGCAGGTAGAAGTGCGGCTGTAATAACCTCACGATAACTTAATTGTAAAAATTCGGCCATAAGGAAAGCACCTGCCCCCATAATTGGAGGTAATAGCTGACCACCAGTCGAGGCTGCCGCTTCAAGCCCACCTGCAAATGAAGATTTATACCCCGTTTTCTTCATTAACGGGATCGTAATGGAGCCTGTTGTTGCTACATTCGCCACAGAGTTTCCGTTGATAGATCCCAGGATAGCACTAGCTACAACAGCAACTTTTGCCGGTCCTCCTCTTAATCTACCGGCAATCGCAAACGATAAATCTACTAGAAATTTTCCTACCCCAGTTCTTTCTAAAAAGACTCCAAATAACATGTAAATAAAAATGATATTTACAAATGTACTCATTACAATTCCAAATATGGCACCAGGTCCAAATAAATAGCTTATGGTTCTTTCGAAACTAAAGCCAGTGTGTCCAAAAAATTGTGGCGATAATAAATCACCAAAAAGAGTGTATGCTAAAAAAATAAGCGCAATAATCGGAAGTGCCCATCCAAATTTTTTCCTAGAGAAATCTAATAATGCAATAATTAACAGAGTCCCAAATACGATATCCATATTTGTCCATACGGAACCGTAATACCACTCCAAACGTGGAATTTCAATTAACAAATAAATACAAGCTCCTACACCAGAACCTAGTATTAGGACATTCCAAATGAGACCTTTTACATTTTTAGTCTTTACATTTTCCTTAATAATAGAGCTATAAGCTAATAGAAATAAACAAAGTAATGCACCACTCTCCAACCTCCATGAATTAGGAGGAATCAAACCAAACAAATATGAAATAACGATTAATACGAAAGCAATCGCTATCAGGTTAAAAAAAGCATCATAAACCCTTTCTACAGTGGAGCTTTGTGTATTAGGCATATTAACCTCCCAATCTAACTACTATTTATATAGAGGATATTTAAGAAAGAGAACGGAACGGATCCGTTCTCTATTGTGTTTCCTCACTTAGTCTATAGCTCCAATTTCTTGGTAATATTTCAAAGCCCCTGGGTGTAACGTACCAATTAAGTTAGTAACACCTTCTACGGAAACACTTCCTGAGGCTGGAACTACTTCTACAACTTTATCCCAGTTCTCCCATGTAGCTTTTGTTATATTATAAGCAACATCTTCTGGTACATCTTCACTTATAATCAATGTTTGGTAGGCTCCAGGTACAGTTATTGTTTCATCTAAGAAGTCATAAATTTCAGTTGTCATTTCTGACTGCGTTGTATACGGTGCAACCTCTTGTAAAGTTTTGATATCTGCTTCTGAGAATTCAATAAATTTAAGGTCGACTTGTGATGAAAGGTCGATTACAGCTGACCACGGAGCACCTGCATAATACCAAATCGCATCAATTCTACCATCTCTCATCATATCCATTAGTTCACCAGGGGCAGCATAAATATATTCTGCGTTAATTCCTAAAGCCTCTGCCTGTACTTCTGCTACAACCGATGTTGGTGAACCTCTTGCCCCTAATCCTAAACGTACACCATCAAGATCCTGAATAGTCTCAATTGTACTCTCGGCTCTAGTAAAAATATGTCCTCTTGCTTCTGAAATAGGCATTAATGCCTTAAACTTTTCGTGTTGCTGCTCGAAATTCTTTTCTCCTCTTTCTGCATAATATTCACTAGGTGTAAATCCACTAGCAATATCAATCTCACCATTTTCAATCATTAAGTAATGAGCAGATGACCCCGCAGTTGACTGAACATTTAAGTTTACATTTGCATCCTCTTGGATCACTTCAGCCCAAGAAGAAACAAATCCGTACACCCAAGTACTTGTTCCAGCTCCACCGACGCGTAACCGAACTGGATCACTGTTACTATTTTCATTATTATTTACTTCCGTTTCATTAGACTGGGTTTCTGTTCCTTCTCCTGCTTCGCTTTGCGTTTCGGTATCACTACTACATCCAACTACAATGAACAACAGAGCAAGTAATACCATGAGTCCAACAACTAATTTACTTTTGAAGATTTTCATTACCTATAATCCCCCTTATACTTTTAATTGATAATCATGAAATGAATTATCAAAGATAAAATGTGTTTATTTGGAAAGCGCTTTCATAACATGTGAAGAATATTTTTTAGCTATTTGTATATGGGAATGGTTCTTTAACAGTTCTTCGATTTCATCATTACACTCTTGAAAAAGAGTTTCAATTTCTTTTTCAAGGTGTTGGTAGATGTATTTTTTCGCTTTTTCTTTTGCTAGAGCTTTAAGGTTATCAATATTTTGGAAGTTTCTCCTATAAGTATTATGTTTGTTAACTGTTTCAATGAGAGGTTCAATCCCTTTACCATTCACAGCTTCCGTTAAAAGGACTGGAGTGTGCCACATATGATCAGCTTTTTTTCTAATATGTAGCATCTGCTCTAGATCTTTTTTCAAACTATTAGATCCTCTAATGTCAGCCTTATTAACAATGAAAATATCTGCTATTTCAAGTAAACCAGCCTTTTCTGATTGGATCTCATCACCTAAACCAGGTACCATAACGACAATATTCGTATGAGCTATTGTAGAAATTAATGTTTCCGATTGTCCTGTACCGACCGTTTCAATTAAGATGACGTCAAAACCATAAGCATCTAATAACATTAAAGATTCAAAGGTTGTTTCAGATATTCCACCTAAATGGTTCCGGTTGGAAATACTACGAAAAAAGACTTTGTTATCTTGAAATATGTCATCATCCATTCTAATTCTATCACCAAGTACGGCACCGCCAGTAAGGGGGCTAGAAGGATCTACTGCTAAAACAGCTACACTTTTACCCTTTTTCCTGTATTCTTTAACTAGAGAGTTTACTAGACTACTCTTTCCAGCCCCTGGATTACCAGTTATCCCTACGTAATGAGCATTACCTGTTAAATGATAGATCCCATTTATCAATTCAGAGGACCTATTATCTTGATTTTCAACCATCGATATGGCTTTTGCTAAGGCTCTCTTTTTTTTATGAACTATACCTTCTATCAGATCATTATTTGTCATGAATGTCACCCTTACAATTATTCTACTTTTATTAAAATTACATCTGCTTGCCCTATCCCTCCACAAATAGCTGCAACCCCATAACCACCACCTCGCCGTTTTAATTCATAAGCCAGTGTCATCGTAATTCTAGCTCCACTTGATCCAATTGGATGTCCTATCGAAATAGCTCCACCTTTAACATTTGTTTTCTCTTTCAGCTTTTCCCAGGGTGTGCCAAACTCTTCTGCTAGGATTTTTGTACTGACAGCAGGCATTGCTGCGTATGCTTCATTAATTTCAATGAGTTCCATATCATCGATAGATAAACCTGCTTTATTTAGTAATGCAGAGATCGCTTCACCTGGCAATGTACAGGAAAAACGAGGATTCCCAGATATTGATAGAAAATCTACGATGGTTGCAAGTGGCTCTAACCCTCTATCTTTACAAGTTTGCCCACTCATTAAAAGTGTAACTGCAGCACCATCATTGATACCCGAGGCATTCCCAGGAGTAATCGTCGGACTTCCATAAACAGTAGATAACTGTCCTAACTTTTCAATATTAGTATTAGGTCTAGGGTTTTCGTCTATCTTAAGCTCATATACTTTCTCATTTTGAGTTATTGAAAAGGGAATAACTTCTTCACTAAATAATCCATTTTTTTGTGCTTTCGCCCAATTTTCCTGACTTTGTAACGCCCACTCGTCCTGAATTTCTCGGTTTACACCATATTCTAAAGCCGACTGCCCTACATAAATCACTCGTGGTTCATTTAAAAATTCATTCCTTAGTATGAGCGGATCTTGGAGATGAACATCACCTAAACGTTGTCCCCATCTTAATTGCGGGATTAAGAAAGGAGTTTGCGACATATTCTCCATACCACCTGCGATCCCGATAATATCCGAATCTAGTATTATAGATTGGCGCATCAATCCAATAGCCGTCATCGCAGAACAACAGGCTCTATCAATTGTTAAACTTCTCGTTGTTATTGGAAATTCCGCCTTTAAAACAGCTTGCCTTGTTGGAGTCATTCCATCTGTAGGCAGTACATGCCCCATGATTACATCTGAAATCTCTTCACTATTTAAATGGTTTCGGTTTATAATTTCGTTCAAAACATAACCACCAAGGTCAATTGCTGGTATTTCTTTCAATGCTCCTCCTAGCTTTCCGTAGGGGGTCCGTAATCCATCGACTATAACAACATTATCCAATTTCTGCTCCCCTTTCGTTACAGTACATCTTTTTTAATTCTTTCTTGTCAATTTTACCTATTGAGTTTTTTGGAAGAGAGTTGAGTAATATAAATTCCTTAGGGTTTTTATATCCTAATTGGTTTTTACACACCTGTTTAATTTCATCTAATGATGAGATTGACGTATTTTTATGCAATACAAGAAAAGCAACTACTTTTTCTCCCCAATCTTCATCCTCAATACCCAAAACCGCGGCTTCTATTACTAGATCACATTGATATAACACATCTTCAATTTCACGAGGATAAATGTTAAAGCCACCAGAAATAATCATTTCTTTTTTTCGTCCAAGAAGATATATGTAACCATCTTCATCTTTTTTCGCTAAGTCTCCTGTGAGAAGCCAACCATTTCTAAACGTTTTTTTCGTCTCTTCAGGTAAATTCCAATATCCTTCCATTACATGTTTAGAATGAACAACTAATTCCCCTACATGATTAGGTTCTAATAGATTTCCATTATCATCCATAATCTCTACTTGGACAAACGTATAAGGTTTTCCTATAGATGCAAGTCGATGATTAGAATTCTCTAGTGCTTCCTGATGTTCTTCCTGAGATAAAAAAGAAACAGTCATATAAGCTTCTGTTTGACCGTAATTTTGAACTAATTTCGGTCCAAAAATTTCAAGTGCTTTTTTAATTTGTTGAGGAGACATAGGGGCAGCCCCATAACCAATCATCCGTAAGTTACTTTTATCAACACTTCTTATTCTCGGATCATTCATAATTCGATTTAAAACGGTAGGTACACAAGTAAAGGCACTAATTTGATAGGTCTCTAAATATTCAAAGAAAAGATCAATATTAAAGCCATTGGGAATGATTATGTTTTGGGCTCCTTTTAAGAAAAACGGCATAAAGTAAGCTCCACTAGCATGTGTTAATGGTCCTAAATGTAATAAATGGTCATTGGATCTAATGTCCCTGTTGATTAACATATTTTTATAGACTTCGATCCAATTTCTTTGACTTAACATAACACCTTTTGCTTTACCAGTAGTACCAGAAGTATAGTTAATTGAACATAAGTCATTCTCATTTGTCGTATTTTGTATAGGTTCTTGGTGGGAATAATGATTTATTATATCGTTGTAGTAAAACAGCGGGATGCCTTTCGTGTTCTTTTGTACTGTGTCATCGGCAATGAAGAAATATTCGATAGTGGTCTCAATAGTTTGGCATTTTTGGTAGGATTGTTCATCGCATATTAACGCTTTTGCACCTGAATCTTGGAGGATGTGTTGGATTTCTTTGCTGGATAGAAAATAATTGATAGGAATATATACAATCCCCACTTTTTCCATGGCCATACGGAAGATGAGGTACCGGTAGGAGTTTTTTAAATATAACCCTACACGGTCACCTTTTTTTACTCCGTTTTTTATAAAAGCGTTTGCAACTTTATTTACAAAATTATTTAATTGTATATACGTAATTTGTTCTGACCCTTCTTTAATCGCAATTTGATCAGCAAAAGCTTTCGTCGTTTTTACTATCAGATCCTGTAAATTCATATTCTTTCACTCATTTCATTATCCAACGTTTCAAAGCATGCAATAATATCATCCATTTCCGATTCAGATGGAAAAACTTGATAAACACCTTTATCTATTAAAAGTGAAATATCTTCCTCAGGGATTACTCCCCCTACGAGAACTTTTATATCATCAGCATCTTCCTTTTTCAATACATCGATTAACCTACTAATTAAAGTAATGTGTGAACCTGATAGAATACTAATACCAATTGCATCAACGTCTTCTTGGATCGCTGTATTAACAATACTTTCTGGTGTTTGTCGTAACCCAGTATATATCACTTCCATTCCAGCGTCTCTTAAGGCAGCTGCCACTACCTTTGCCCCAACATCATGACCATCGAGTCCAATTTTTCCTATTAATACACGTTTTTTTCTCAATGAAGCACTCCTCCTTTCTAGAAACTTGGCTTTTGTTTGTACTCACCATAAATGGAACGAAAAACATCTGCAATTTCACCAAGTGTCGCATACTCTTTAATCGCATGAAGTACCGTTGGAACTGTATTTTCTTTCTCCAGTGCAGCTTCTTTTATTTCATTTAAGCACTTTACCACATTTTTATTAGAACGTTTACTTTTTATAAAATTTAGTGATTCAATCATTTGCTTCTCTGCATATGGATCAACTCTAAACGGCTTCGTTTCATTGACGAGATTTGGATCTTTAAGAATGTTTACGCCAACTTGAACTCTTTGTTTTTCATTAAATTCTTTTTGTCTACGAATGGCTCCTTCAGTCATTAACTTTGATATATATCCGTTATGAATACATGCAATCGGTCCACCATTACTCTCAACTTCATCTAAATAATCTTTAATTTCATTCTTTATCGCACAAGTTAAGCTTTCGAGATAATAGGATCCTCCAAGTGGATCGATCGTATTACTTAAACCTAATTCATTGTAGATAATTTGTTGGGTACGAACTGCAATTTTGACAGACTCTTCTGTAGGAGTGGAAGCAGCTTCATCATAAGATCCATTAAATAAAGAATGAGCACCACCAAAGAAATAACCAAGTGTACCTAAGGCGATCCTAACAATGTTGTTCAATGGTTCTTGTAACGTTTCTCGCCCATGACCATATGCTGTAATTTTAAGACCCATCGCATCTCTTGTAGTTGCCCCGTATTTAGCTCTAATAATTTCAGCCCATATCTTTCTTGTCGCTCGAAGATTAGCAATTTCAGTAAAAACATCATCTCTTTCATCAAGAAACATTGAAATCATAGGTGCAATTTGGTCAATATGGTAGCCACGCTCTAAGAGGTTTTCGATATAATGCTGTGCATTGGACAAAGCAATTGCGGTTCCAGCAGATGACCCTGAACCACCACCATTAATATGATTCACACATGCAGAAATTGGATTCCAATGAGGCATGTTCTCGATACAATACGCAACTGTATCAAGTGTTAAATTTATTGAAGGTTCAATTGGATAAACATACGTCCCTCTTGCGACATATTCTTTTAATATATCGTTTTGTAAATCAACACGATACTCTTCTGGTTTTAATCCTTGTTTTTCACCTAATGCTATAAATAATGCAAGAGCAGCAGGCCCAAAAGAATTCCCTAACATCCCTACTCTTCGAAGCTTATTTAATGGAACATCTTTAAATAGCGTTTCCATGTCGTACAGAGAGTTGATCGCAACTCCAACCTTACCTACTTCTCCTGTAGACATAATATGATCTGAGTTATAACCAACTTGTGTTGGTAAATCTACGGCTACCTGAATTTCTTCAGCACCTAATTCTACTAATCTTTTATACCTTTGATTGGATTGCTCCGGTGTCCCAAATCCAGAGTAAGCCCTTAAAATTGGTGTTTCACTTCTATACATATTTGGAGTATGCCCTCTTGTAAATGGGTACTCCCCAGGAAAACCGAGGTCTTTTAAATAATCATAATTAAATTTTTCTAAGTCTTTTGGAGTATAAAGGCGTTCGATTTCATGATTTAAATCATTTTTAAACCGCGCCTTTCTCTCAGGGTGATGCTCTAAATATGGATCTAGAACTTCCTTTTCCCATCTTTTTTTACTATTTTCAATATCAGAAGACACTTAATACCCTCCTATTAAAGCAAAGTAAAGTTTTTTATACTCTGAATTTAGTAGTATCAAAATTTTATTTTATATTAAGCTTTAACATTAACTTCAGCTGGCCAGGCTGGCAGCATCTTTCTAAGTTCTTTGTCTTCGCGATAACCTAAGACATAATCGGCTTGCATGAGTGTGTGGATTTCTCTAGTTCCTTCATATATAACTGGTGCTTTCGAATTTCTTAAATACCTTTCAACTGGATATTCACTAGAATACCCATAGGCACCATGGATTTGAACCGCATCATTCGCTGCTTTATTTGCAAAGTCACAGGCTTGCCATTTTGCAAGTGAAGTTTCTCTCGTATTTCTTTTCCCTTCATTTTTAAGAGAACCAGCGCGGTAAACGAGTAAACGCGACATTTGCAGACCTGCTTCCATTTTTGCAATCATTTGTTTTACTAATTGATGTTGACCGATTTCTTTTCCAAAAGTACTTCTTTCATGACAATAGGCGATGCTAGCTTCTAAGCAAGCCATAATTTGACCACATGCACCCGCAGCTACAGTAAATCTTCCATTATCAAGTGCACTCATCGCAATCTTAAATCCTTCGCCTTCTTCACCTAATAAATTTTCTTTTGGAACTCTAATATTATCAAAGAAGATTTCACCCGTATTTCCTGCACGAATTCCTAGCTTATTTTTAATCGCTCTCGAAGAAAATCCTTCAAAATCACGTTCCACAATAAATGCTGAAATCCCGCGATGAGCTTTACTTTTATCTGTGTAAGCAAATACAAGAAAGTAATCTGCTACATCACAGAGAGAAATCCATGTTTTTTGCCCATTTAAAATATAATAATCCCCATCTTTTACAGCAGTTGTATTTAAAGCAGCAACGTCAGATCCAGCATTCGGTTCAGTTAATCCAAAAGCACCGATTTTTTCACCTTTTGCTTGTGAGATTAAATATTTTTGCTTTTGTGCTTCTGAACCCCATTGTAGTAATGTCATACTATTTAAACCGATATGAACGGAAACAGCTGTTCGAAATGCTGTATCGCCTCTTTCTAATTCTTCGCATACAATTGCTAAGGAATTATAATCCATACCCGACCCACCATACTGTTCGGGTATACATACTCCCATTAGGTCAAGGTCTGCTAGTCGCTGCATAATCTCTCTTGGAAAATGTTGATTCTCATCCCATTCTTTTATGTAAGGTATGATTTCCTTATCCACAAAACTTCTTACCATTTTTCTTAACATCACTTGTTCATCTGAAAAATTCAAATTCATATGCTACCTCCAAATTTTTTATTTTGAAACCGCTTACCAAAATAATCAAACATATATTAAACTTTTAATTAAATCCACGGTTTCCTTAAGTTTTTTAGTATACATATTGATTTCATTTTCTTGTAAACGAGAAGTAGGTCCATAAATACTTAATGACATGATCGTATTTTCTAATATGAGAGGAACAGCTATTCCAACCCCGCCTGAAACTCGCTCTCCTTTTGTTACAGCAAAACCATTGGCAGCTATTCTTTCTAGCTCTTCTTTTAAACTGTCTTTATCAAGTATGTTACTTTCTGCAATCGTAGTGGTTCTTACTGATTCATCTAAATTTGCCAAAATCGCTTTTCCAGATGCCCCGGTGTAAATTGGAAATAATTTTCCTATTTCAGCAGTCCAACGCAACTCATAGTTTGACTCTACTTGAAATACAGTCATTCTTTTACCTTCGACAACTGAATTAAGACAGATTGTTTCTCCTGTATATTCCCGTAAATTTTCCATATAAGGTTTTACAAATTTAATTACATCATTCCTAGCAAGTGAACCTTGTGCAAATCGAATAACACCATAACCTAATTTATATTTTTGAGTTGTTTCATCAAAATAAAGACAATTCTTTCTTTCTAATGAGGTAACAATCCGTTGGGCTGATGTACTCCCAATATCAAACTTTCTACTTATTTCTCTTGGACCAATCCCGTTATTATTTTCTGCTAAATACGAAAGCAGGTCGACAGCTACTTCTACCATTTTCAATCCTTCAGGTTTGCTCATATATAAGTCACACCTTTAATGTTTATATAGTTTTTAATGACAGGAACACTGTTCCGTTTTTTAAATCATACAACACCAACCAACCTTTTGTAAATATATTTTTTGATTTTTTATTATATTTTGATTTTTCGGACTATTGATTCCCCTCATAAAGTTTAACCAAGTAGCTTAAATATTTGATTTTAAATGCAGTTAAACATTAAAAGACCCGCCCCTTTATTAAAAGAGACAGGTCTTATTGGCAATATCTTCTGCAAAATGGTTCCAATATTGACTATGGCGGTATGGGACGTGGAGTTAAAGTTTAGCGCAAAATTTGAAGTCAAAAACTTATTTAAATAAAATTATAAAAAATTAAAAGTTACTGTTGTTTATTTTCTTTTATGAAAAGTAATAAAACAGCAGCTAATACAATGGTAATCGCAGACAACACCCATGAAATTCTATAACTTCCAACCGTTTCAATGACCAAACCAAAAAAGAATGGGAATGATAATGTTGCTAAAAAAATAAATGATAGAAAAAAGCTGCTTACAACACCAACATGTTCCGGTTCAGCTAATTCAATCGCAAATGCTTGCATCACACCATTCCATCCGCCAATCGTCATTCCATACATAAAAAGTAAAATTCCGATAAAGATAACCGATGTGTCGGTCGGTATGGATGCTAGTATTAAACAAACCAAAAAAGAACTTAAACAAATAATCTGTAAGACGGTTTTCCTTGCTCCTTTAAACATAAAATCGCTAACTCCACCCCATAAAATTCTTCCTAATGCTCCTCCTGCAGAAGCCGTACTTAACAAAGTACCCGCTAAGATAACGCTATATTTAAAATCATTCGTTAAATATAATGCCAAATACATAAAATACGAAAATTGCGCTCCAACTAAAATCATTCCTGTTACAGTAACTAATAAGAGATTTTTATTTTTTAGGATTTCTAGTACTCCATACGGTTTCATTTCTTTTTTCGCAAAATTATCATTCGTTTCTTTATCTTTTTCTTTATAGAAAAAAAAAGCAATCCAACCCATCACTACGATTAAAATTCCAGTAAAAAATAGTGCGTAAAAAATGCTGTATGTAACAGCTATTACAGGTAAAGTAGCTGCACTTAAACTTCCACCTAACATGACTCCGACTTGTTTAATGCTTATAGCCGTTCCTCTAACATTTTTAGGGACCCAGGCGATAACCCCTTTATTTATCGCAGGATTAATAATTCCATATCCCGCACCAGCTACAGCTAAAAAAATAAAATATAACCAATACCCTTTTGAATAGCTTGCAAACAAAATAAATAGCCCTATTAAAAATAAGCCGATCGATAAAGAAGTTCTCACTTTATATCCATCCAGAAAGAACATATAAGCAAATGCCGTAATCGTTGTGCCAACATAAAAACTGACCATTAATGCCCCTACTTGGGTAGGAGTCAATGTTAGCTCCTCCTTGATCAAAGGAGCAAGAGTAGGAACACTACTCATGCCAAAATAGCCTAACAACATACATGCTGTAAGTAGTAAAAGCATCATCCAGGGCATATACGTTATTTTATGGTTTAAGCTTTTTAGTTCTTGTAAAGGCTTACTCATATTATCACTCTTTCAAATTGCTAGATTGGTATTGCCGAATCGATTACACAAAAATAAATATTATTTTTCACGACAAAACAAACTTACCAAAGCTACACAATGATACAAATAAATATATACAACTATTAAAATAAATGTATGCTAAGAAAATTTTGTAGATATTAGCTATAAACTTTCTTTTAATAGCAATCGATTACTATTAATACTAGCACAAAGTTTGAGTAGGTAAAAAAGTATGGCTTAAGATTAATGCTTTATATTTTTATTAATAATAGTGTGTACGTTAAAATAAAGATATTGAAAAAAACTTCAGGACCTTTTAATAGATACCCATTTGATAAACACTCGAAATGCATACCGATAAGAAAAAGGAGAGAGTAAATATGACAAATCAACCCAAAAAACATCAAGAAATACTCGATGCTTACTATTTTAGACATGCAACAAAAGAATTTGATCAGAGCAAAAAAATACCTGACGAAGACTTTCATTTTATCTTAGAAGCTGGAAGGCTATCGCCTAGCTCTATCGGAAGTGAGCCGTGGAAATTTCTTGTCGTGCAAAACCATAAGCTAAGAGAAAAATTAAGAGAGGTATCTTGGGGAGCACTAGGCCAACTACCAACAGCAAGTCATTTCGTAATCATCCTTGCTAGAACTATTAAAGATACCCATTATAATTCCGACTATTTAAGAAATCAATTTTTAAAAGTAAGAAACATTCCAGCTGACGTTTTTGAACAGAAAAAAATTCGCTACAAAACTTTTCAGGAAAATGACCTCCACCTTTTAGATAATGATCGAACGATGTTGGATTGGGCCGGGAAACAAACATATATTGCACTAGCTAACATGATGACAGCTGCAGCACAAATCGGTATTGACTCATGCCCGATTGAAGGCTTTGAATTTGATAAAGTTCAAAAGATTTTAGAAGAAGAAAACTTACTAGAAGGTGGACATTTAGCTGTCTCTGTTATGGTTGCCTTCGGATACCGTGTGAATGAGCCTCTACCTAAAACAAGAAAAATGTTGAAGGATATCGTACAGTGGATTGAATAAACGACCTTGAATTATGACTACCAATTTGGTGTTCTCAAGCTAAATCCGGATAAAACAAGTTGTAACAACACTGAAATTAAATCTATAAAATAAAAGTAGAAACTTACCCAGTACCCGATATACAACTCGTATAGCCCATTTAAAGAAAAGTCTGATATAACCCTGCTAGCTGCGTGAGTAAGAACAACACTCAAAAAAGCAATGATCCGGAGCCAATAAACTTCTTTTATTTCTTTTGTAGTCAGGTAATCAACGTCCTTCTACCTATTTTCTTTGATATCTTTCTTTTTCTCAACAAGAAAAGCGGAAGGTGTCTGCTTATCGGCGACAAGCGCTGGAGGGCCAGCAATTAGTGTCCTGACTTTTGGACACGTTGGATGGACCGAAGCGACCTCGAGCCGATGACACCTGAAGCTAGACATCCTCGAAATTTAAACTTTCTTATTCTTTTAAAAAAACATCCTTTTTTGGATGTTTTTTCTTCACCGTTGTTAGGATAGACATAACATTACGAGTAACTTAAGAAAACAAATATATCTCTATGCGCTTAAACAAAGATTATGATTAGTTTTATTCGATTGGTTATATCACTTTTTGAGATTAAGTATTAACACATAGCAAAGGTTAACAGCTATCGGCTCTCTGTTTAATTATTGATTTCCTTTTTTCACCCATTCAGCTACTATAACCGTACGCTTCGCTTGATGTTTAACGGCTGCTTGCACGTCTTCAATCATTTTTCCATCTTGACCAACTGTTACACTTACTCCGTATGGGTTACCACCTGAAGTAAATTGAACTGGATCCGTGTAACCAGGCGATGCAACAATTGCGCCCCAGTGATGCATAGATGTGTATAGGGAAAGGATTGTTGCTTCTTGACCACCATGAGGATTCTGAGCTGAAGTCATCGCACTAACTACTTTATTGACAAGCATTCCATTAAACCATAATCCGCCAGTTGTATCTAAAAATTGCTTCATTTGAGCGGGCATATTCCCAAAACGTGTTGGTACACTGAAAATAATTGCATCTGCCCATTCAAGGTCATCTAAAATGACTTCAGGAATATCTTTCGTTGCTTCAACATGAGCTTTCCAGCCTTCATTTTCATCAATGACTGATTGTGGAGCAAGTTCAGGTACTTTTAATATTTTCACTTCTGCACCAACTTCTTTCGCACCTTCTTCAGCCCATTTAGCTAATTGATAGTTTGTTCCACCCATACTGTAATAAATTACGGCTAATTTTACGTTTGACATATCGTTTGCCTCCTTTTTATTTCCAAAAAGTTTTTCTAAAAATCCCATCATAATACACCTTCTTTTCGTTGTTTAGTTTTGTCTACTTCCTTTTATAAGAACCACCTCCATTGAAAATAATTCATTTTCAATGTCCGCATGTTCTTTTTCCCCTAAGTTTAGATCCTTTATTATATATCTCAATTTCACTTTTCTTGAATTCGAGATAAATAAATTGATTCAGCAAATGAATCTTTTTCTTCTTACCCTTTAAAGATCAATTGACCTAATAAACAATCATCTGTAAAAGCTTTTGATTTATTGTAATGGTTATAACTTACGATACCACTTTGCTGCGGTTTCTACTTCCTCTGCAGTCAATTGGTGACCTCTATTTTCCCAATGAAGATCTACTTTTGCATTTGCTTTTTCTAATAACGATTGTAATTCTGAAGATTCCATTGGTGAACAAATGGGATCATTCGTACCTGCTGCAATAAACACAGACTTTCCTGTTAAATCAGGAAGTTCAATACCTCTTCTCGGTACCATTGGGTGGTGAAGAATCGCACCATTCAACGCATTTTTATAGTGAAATAATAAACTTGCTGCAATATTTGCACCATTAGAGTAACCAATGGCAATTATATTTTCTCGGTCAAAATGATACTTTTCCGCTGCTTCATCTAGGAATTGATTCAATTCCTTCGTTCGGAAAATGAGATCTTCTTCATCAAATACTCCTTCAGCTAACCTGCGAAAAAATCGTGGCATTCCATTTTCTAACACATTTCCTCTGACACTTAGCACTGAAGTCTCATCATCAATCATCCCCGCAAGAGGCAACAAATCTAGTTCATTCCCTCCAGTGCCATGAAGTAAAAGTAAAGTGGGTTTTGATGGATCTTTTCCCTGATTAAATATGTGTTTCATGATTTATCTCCTTTCTCTTTTCGTAACATGAATCTAACTCTCTAACTTCAAATGGAAGAACCACTTGTTCAATTGGTCAGGCAACATCAATTTTTCCTTGGTAAGCACCTGACCATGGAAAAAAAGTGATAATCGTCCCTGGTTTTCCTCCTTCATTACCAAAATAAAGATGATGTCAAATAAGAATAGTGAGTAACACCAAATTATGATTAATTCAGATATTATGGCTTCGAGATATTTACTTAAAAAATTTATTGTCCTGAATATTCATAACTACTATCCTTTCATTATCTCGAATTCGAGATAATTATATAATACTTCATTTTTAAGTGTCAACTGATTTATATCTAAAAACGTTTAGAGTTTACTATTCTTATGTTACGGTGCACCTTAGCCTCTCAAACTGTGAATTTTAAAAAAAGAACCTTCAATCCAAAGATAGATCAAAGGTTCTGTATTTTATTTCCAAAGATATTTAATTATTTACTCTACATCTAAAACATTAACTAAAGACTAGCTCTTTTTCGACTTTTTCGCTTAGACCAAGTGTCTGTGCTGTTGAAGTATGAATTTCTTGTAGAAGCTCAGAGTTTTCCACTAGTGACACGCCATAAGAAGGAATCATTTCTTTGATTTTCGGTTCCCACTCTTTCATATGTTGCGGGAAGCATTTTTCTAATACCTGAAGCATAACGTGAACGGCAGTAGAAGCACCTGGAGAAGCACCTAGTAATGCAGCGATCGATCCATCAGCGGCAGTAATCACTTCTGTACCAAATTGAAGTGTTCCTTTGCCGCCAGCTTCAGTATCTTTGATAACTTGTACACGTTGGCCCGCTACTACTAAATCCCAATCCTCATCTTTGGCGTTCGGGATAAACTCACGTAACTCTTCCATGCGCTGTTCTTTTGAAGACATAACTTGCTGAATCAAGTATTTTGTCAATGACATCTCTTTTGCGCCTGCCGCCAACATCGTTAAGAGATTATCCGATTTTATGGAAGTTACTAAATCGAACATTGAACCGTATTTTAAAAACTTTGGTGAGAAGCCAGCAAATGGTCCAAATAGTAACGATTTTTTATTGTCTATATATCTTGTGTCAAGATGCGGAACAGACATTGGCGGAGCACCAACCTTAGCTTTGCCGTATACTTTTGCATTATGCTGCTCTACAACATCCGGATTATTACACACCATAAAAATGCCGCTTACCGGGAATCCTCCAATATGTTTCCCTTCAGGAATACCAGATTTTTGCAGTAAATGTAGGCTTCCTCCCCCGCCTCCGATAAAGACGAATTTTGCCGTATGGCGTTCGATATCACCAGTACTGTCATCATGCACTTTCACTTCCCACGAGCCGTCGCTAGTACGTTTAATATCATGAACAGTATGTTTGTAGTTTATATCGACATTTTTATTTTCTAAGTGATTGAACAACATGCGCGTTAAAGCACCAAAGTTGACATCCGTTCCAGCGTCGATTTTTGTGGCAGCTATAGGTTCATTCGATGCGCGGTCCTGCATAACAAGCGGAATCCATTCCATTAGTTTTTCCGGATCATCGGAAAATTCCATCCCTTGGAATAGAGGATTGTTTGATAGCGCTTCAAATCGTTTCTTTAAAAACGTTACATTTTGTTCCCCTTGTACAAAACTCATATGAGGCAATGGCATGATAAAGTCCTGTGGATTATCTATCAGCTTACTGTTTACTAGATAAGACCAAAACTGCATTGAAACCTGAAACTGTTCATTAATTTTTATAGCTTTACTAATATCTACAGATCCATCCGGTTTTTCATCTGTGTAGTTAAGCTCGCACAGTGCCGCATGTCCCGTACCCGCATTATTCCATTCGTTAGAGCTTTCCTCCCCTGCGTTTGCGAGCTTCTCAAAAACAGTAATTTCCCAGTCCGGTACTAATTCTTTTAGAAGCATCCCCAAAGTCGCACTCATGGCTCCGGCACCAATTAAAATGACGTCTGTTTTAGTTTCTCTGTTGTTCATTTTTACCAACCTTTCCCCCTAAAATTTGCTAGGCGTCACACCAAGCTAAGGCGTGACCTAGTCACTCACCTTTTCTGTCTCAATGATAACCATATCATATCATATTGTATTAAAATTATTTATAGTTTAATATATCTACTATTATATGATAATTATAAGTTATTTAAAAGCTAGTAATATGAAAAGTCAGTCCACAAGGCCTAGGAACACACAACTAAACTACTTGTGTTAATTCGATTTGATATAATCCAAGGCCTTAGAAACTTATATGATCGTTTAAAGCTAGAAGAAATCAAACAATGTGCACTAGAATTAATAGCAAACGAAGAAGATAGTAAATATCAAAAGAAATATGCTACTGTATGGCGAAATACATAAATCAAAAAAATGAGCTATTGAAAAAATATCAATAGCTCATCAACAAATCGAGGGAAATGTTGTTTGAGAACTTCCGATGTTGCATCTATAGGACTTATGTACATACATAGAAAAATTGTTATACGTAAAACTATCTGCAATACTTATTCCAAGCTTTTCTGAGGTGGTTCCCAGCCATTACGTTCGTAATCTACTAGATGAATATCTAATGTATCATTCTTAATTGGGTTAATCATTTTAAAAGTTCTAGGTGGTCAATCCACCTAGAACTTCCCCTCAATCTTTCTCATCATCAATTTTTAAAATGCCTAAATACTCTTTCCAAGGGCCAACATCCACCCTGTATCTTTCTGCCATAACACGGACAATTTGCGAAATATGCGTTAAGTCATGTACTACCCAAGTCGATAACAGTTCTCTTACCTTTACCTGGCCAAATGCTGGATGCATTCCCGTTAATTCATAGTGTAAGTTGGAGTCAATCAGCTTCTTCATTTTGATGATATTTTCGGCTCTTATCGTTTTAAATTCATCCAGCTTTTCTGTGATCGATTTTCCAGACTTTTCGTTGAGATGTGCATATCGATCAAACGAGGGAAATGGCTTGCTTTCCCCCTCTTGAAGGATGATTTCTAACCTCGGAACCCAATTCACTTTTTCTCCATCGATCAGATGATCAATCACTTCAACAATATTCCACGTTCCTTCCCCCTCATTAGCTGTTATCCAACTGTCTGATAGGCCGGTTAAAAAAAGTGCTAATGTTTGTGGCGTCCGCTCAAGTACTTCGATCGCTTCCTCTAAATTAAAATTCATATTTTGGCTCCTTTCTTGGTGGCGAGACGGGCACGCCTCTTAAAAAGTTCAAATTTTCTCGTTTTACAAAGTGTTCCACATGCTACTAGTTGTCACTCATTTTCTCGATCGTATAATCAATGGAAAGCCGGTCATAGTCGTAAGCAATCAAAACTCCAAGCAGTAGCCCAACCCATGATTGGTTTTAAACAGTTGATCTAACAATGTTTGACTTTTGGAAGCAAGGTACCATGAAGGTCAATGATTCGTTGTTTTACTACCATTCTTGGTATACTTAAACTCTATACCGCCTTTCTTTAAGTCGTTAAATAACTCAGTAAGTTCGAGACCACCTGTGACTGCTTGCGGTAATCCCCATGTCATCTAACGTCTGCCATAAGCTTTCCATTGCTTTTTCTCTATCAAAGTAAAACTCTCTACCTCTTACTCGCCAAAATTTCCAACCAGACCGCTCAAGCGATTCTTGTCTTTGCATATCTTCCTCAAACTTTTCAGGTCCATGCCATCTCTCGCCGTCACATTCCACAGCAAGCCGATCACGGATCCCTTCAATAACAAAGTCGATACGATACCGCCCTACCTCTACTTGTGGAGTCACTTTATATCCTCGAGCTAAGATCATTCGTAACACATCTTTTTCAAAATTTAGCTCTTTTTTGTCCTCAATTCGTGATCTTCTTATCTCAATGCTATACACCGAAAATCACTCCTTGACTAACCTGCTCTATTGCTAAATTACAATTATTTCTCAATCACTGTTCGTTCCACTGAAAATGAACTTCATCGTTTTCTTTTTGTAAGAATATTTCTGATGGTAAATATTAATTTAGAAGAAATGTTATTCAGTTATAAATCCTTCGTTATTCAATTTAAGTGATTGATAAAATTCAACGCGGGAAACTTCAAAAAAAGCTAAAATCCAAAGAACACCCACCACCAAAGCCACTAATCCTAATAAAAACCATAAGCCAAATATTAAATATAATCCAATCAAAGATGCTCTATTCCCACGCATGAGCTTAAAACTATAATAAATACATTTAAACAGTTTTATTTTGGGCCGTTCATAAAGAATATACATAGACTGGGAGAGTCCTAAATAAATCCATACAATTATTAAAGAAAAAACTAAAAGCCCTATAAACTTTGCTATATCAGGAGTAGCCACATCTCCTGTTAAAAATATAAGAAAATATAAAAATGTAATCGTAAGAAGAATTACGATAAAAAACTGCAATAATCGACTAAGTGCTAAAATTACAAAGCCTTTGAATAGTAGACTTTTGTTTTTAAAGCTATATAAGAATGCTTTTAAAAATTTATTGCCCTCTTTGTATTTGATATGGTAAATAAGATCAACTACATCTTTATTGTTATTCAATAATTTTTTATTGGCACCCGTGCATTTCTTACTGCCGATGTGGGAGTATTAACATTTCCATACACAATGGAAGCACTTGAATAACGAATTTATAGGCGGGGGCATACAATGAATCGAAATGCGAACTAATTATTAAAAGGAGACGGACAATATGTTTTACAACCATTCGTATTACAATTATCGGATGAACGCAGTTTACGCAGAAGTCAACGGTGGCACTCTAGCCCCTGATATCAGAGGAATCGTATCTTTTCAACAAGTCCTGGGAGGAACGATGGTTTGTGCGCAAATTTACGGACTCCCGCCTTATCGACCTGCTCAGGGAAACAAGGACCCGATCGGCCCACACGGGTTTCATATCCATGAAAACGGCAGCTGTCAAATTGGAGATCAAAAGGAGCCTTTTTTGGCCGCAGGAGAGCATTGGAATCCGACAAATCAACCGCACGGCAATCACGCAGGCGATTTTCCGGTTCTCTTTTCTAATAACGGTTATGCGTATATGTGTTTCTTTACCAATAAATTTAACGTAGCCGATGTGATCGGAAAAGCAGTAATAATTCATCAGAACCCCGACGATTACCGTACGCAGCCGGCAGGAGATGCTGGAAAGCGATTGGCTTGCGGCGTGATTCAGGCTTCGAACGGGATGGGAAATATCCCTTCCTCATTACCAAACTAAATTTGCGGTAGGGGCACTAGGTGTATCTCAATTATTCCAATTAGTTAAAAGGTAATTATAACTCAATTTCATATTCCATTCGTCTTGCTGTCTCTATAGCAACTTCTTTTCCAAGTAGTCGAGAAATCAAATGAAAGGACATATTAATTCCTGCTGAAATCCCTCCAGAAGTTATTAGTGAACCTTCATCAACAAATTTAACACCACGTTGGACTGATACGTCAGGGAATTCCTGTTCTAATCTATCAATATCCATCCAATGCGTTGTTGCTCTTCTTCCATCAAGAATACCTGCTTTTGCAAGAAGCAGTGCACCAGTACAGACGGAAGTCATAAACTCCACTTTTGTTTGTTGTTTTTTGATCCACTCAATTACATTAGGATTGTTAATTTCAATCTTTTCAGCACCATATCCCCCAGGAATAATAACAATGTCTAATGAAGGGTGGTTAGCGAAACTAAAATCTGGTTTAACATTTAAACCATTCCTCGCAGTAACTAATTCTCCATTTTCTGAAATTGTTTTTACAATAAAGGGCTTATCATTTGATTTAGGAATAGTCGCAATAGAAAAAACTTCAAATGGTCCTGCAAAATCTAATACTTCTACATCGTTAAATAGTAATATACCAACTGTACGTTGTGACAATTTTTTAACCTCCCGTAAAATTCTATTTGTAGCATTTTTATATAATAATTCTTTACTATAAATCTACTATTAAAAATATAGAACAAATTTAGAACCTACCCACCGTTTTGAAGCGGTATTTTCGACAATTGACATCTATCAACTTGATTCATCTTTAGCTGAATTACGGCCATCTGTCCTCTTGACCGTTAGTGGCGGATACATTATGCCAGAAGGTTTATAAAGTCATGATCACAACCGATTTACGTCGCTATACAGCTCCAGCCCGAAATAATGAACGCGAGTAAGGATGCTTTAGCTCTTGGATGTCCCAGTTACTAAATGTTTCTACAATTTCCCCTTGGTATATGACAGAAACTTGGTCACATAATTGACGTATGGATAAGAGATCATGCGTAATAAAAAGATAAGATATATTTTCGATATTTTTTATATGTTTTAACATATTTATGATCTCTATTTGAGCTGACTGATCTAAACTAGCAATTGATTCATCAAAAATAATAATTTCAGGTTGTACAGCTAGTGCCTTAGCAATGCATACACGCTGCTTCTGGCCACCACTTAATTGACCTGGTAATCTTGATAAATAGCAAAGGGGGAGATTAACTAATTTTAATATTTTCACTAATCTTTCCTCTTTCCAAGCTTGATCTTTTTCGGGAAAGTAATTGTGAATTGGTTCTTCAAGAATATCTCTCACTTTTAATCTTGGATATAAAGAAGTGGATGAATCTTGTAGTACCAGCTGAATCCGTTTATAAATCGTTAAATCTTTCATTTCACTCATAGATTTACCGTCCATCAACACTTTTCCTGAAGATGGGCGTTCGATATTCATGATCACCTTTGCTAACGTACTTTTTCCACTGCCACTTTCTCCAACAATTCCAAGACTTTCACCTCGGTTTAATGTAAGATTGATTTCATGTAATGCTTTAATCGTTGAAGACTGATTTAAACCCTTCCTTCTTCTCAATCTAAACGGATATCGTTTCGTTACATCTTGTATATTTAGTAAGGTCATTGAAGAATACCTCCTGGATTCATTTGCAGTACACGATTGGCCAGTTTCTTTACGCTATGTTGGTCATGGGAGATTAATAATATCGTTAACCCTAGCTCATGTTGCAATTTTTTAAGCAATTGTAAAACCTTTTCTCTATTGATCACATCAAGGGCAGTTGTCGGTTCGTCTGCAATAAGGATTTGAGGTCGTAAGCTGATGAGCATCGCTAATAAAACTCTTTGCCGCATTCCCCCACTTAACTCAAAGGGATAAGAGGATAAAATCTCTGCAGGATCCGAAAATCCTACTTGCTCTAAAATCGTATGTAAATAGGTTTCCCTGTTTTCGTATGGCGATTTTTTATTTTGTTTTAACGCTTCTACCATTTGTTTTTTTACTGTACGAATTGGGTTTAAGCCACTTAATGAATGCTGAATTAATAATCCAATTTCTTCGCGGCGCAGCTTTTGCCACTTTTTCTCATCATACGTGAGAATATTCTCGTCTTTGTAATATATATGCCCGTTTGTCACTTGAAAGTTGGAGTCTAACATACCGACTAAGGCATGAGCGGTTATACTTTTCCCACAGCCACTTGTACCTGTTAGCGCAACTGTTTCACCTTTGTACAAGGAAAAAGAAACATCATGAACAAGCGGCACTGATTTTTGACCTTGAATGTTAGATACTTCAAGATGATCTATATGTAATATCGGTTTGATAATCATCGTCTCCCCTCTTTCACGCTAACTTTTTTAACCTCTCACTCATAAGCTGACAAGATAGGACAAAGAACATAATCGCTAACCCTGGAAAAATCATAATATGTGGGGCAATTTGAAAATAAGATGTGGCATCATATAACATTACTCCCCACTCAGGCGTTGGAGGTTGAACTCCAAGTCCTAAAAAAGAGAGTCCCGCCATTAAAAGAACAATCCTCCCCAAATCCAATGCTACAAAAACAAGAGTAGGTGTCATGATTTGCGGGAGTATGTAACGTTTTATAATCCGAATATGAGAATTACCAGACATTCGAGCAGATAAAATAAAATCTTCATTTCCCACTTTTAATACAAGACTACGTATAAACCGCACATAATTTGCCCAACGAACTAAAACAATGGCAACTAACATATTTACAAACCCTGGGCCTAAAATCCCAACAATTGCAATCGTTACGATTACATCAGGCAGTGCTAGTGTACCATCTACAATTCGCATAAAAAAATGGTCTGTACGGCCTCTCCAATAACCGGCTGTAAGACCGATTGGCAAACTGATCAGTAACGTAAATGCCATAATAAAAATTGCCGAGGATACGGTCGTTTGTATGCCATAAAGGATACGTGAGAAAATACAACGACCTAAATGATCCGTTCCGAACCAGTAATCCATACTAGGAGGGTTAAGTCGATGTTCGAGGTTAATCATTAACGGATCATGAGGAGTAAGCCATTTTGCGAACAAACCTAAGAGGAGAAATAAAACAAAGATCCCAACCCCAACAGTCAATCCCTTATTCAATTGGCGAGCTTTTTTCATTTATTTTCCCTCCTAACGAACACGCAGGCGTGGATCTAACAAAATATAGATAAAATCAACTATTAAGTGAATCAAGACAAATAAGATCGTAACGAAAATCACATAACCTTGTATAATGGGGTAATCTCTGTGTTTAATCGCTTCGACAATATAACGCCCTAAGCCTGGCCAAGAAAAAATCGTTTCGACAATAATACTTCCACCTAACATAAACGCGAAGCTTGTTCCTAGCATCGTTACAATTGGTAAGAAAGCATGCTTTAACACTTGAAACAAGATAATGCGGGTATTCGATAATCCCCTCGCTTTAGAAGCTTTCACAAAGTTTTGCTGCATCATTTCAAGAAGGTTGGATTTTAATACTCGCGCATATACAGTCCCCATACCAAACCCTAGTGTAATCGCGGGTAAAATCAAATGTTCCCAGCTGCCACGCCCCATCGGCGGAAGTACCCCGTACTTAACAGACAAAACATAAATCAAAAGAAAGCCAAGCCAAAAGGCGGGAATCGAAGACCCCAAGAGAGCGAGGAGTCTTCCTATTCGATCCAACCACCCTTTTGACCAGATCGCTGTTGTAATCCCAAAAGTAAACGTAAATACTAGCATTACAAACAAACCAGCTGCTGCTAATTCTAATGTTGCCGGTAATCTTTTGACTAGCTCTATTAACACCGGTTCCTTGGAAACAAAAGATGTCCCCCATTGTCCCTTAATAATCTGACTGACCCACTGAACATATTGAACAGCAAGTGTTTCTGTCAATCCTAGTTCCTCACGTAAGTAGCTTATCGCTTCCTCAGATGCCGGAACCCCGTTTTCGTAAAGCATAATTTGAGCTGGGTCACCAGGTGAAACTCGCAATAAAAGAAAAGTTAATGTTGGAACGCAGATGATCACAAACATGAATTGCAAAAAGCGGTCTACCAAAAAACGGTACATTCTTTCCACCTACATTATTCTCGTTCAATACGAGAATGAATATAATAATACTCAATTGGATGTACCGTAAACCCTTTTACATCCTTTTTACTTCCAAACACTGTCATTGGATGAACAACAAATGATTGGGGAATATCGTTATTAATTATTTCTTGTATTTGTCTAGCTAACTGGTCTCTCTCTATTTGCTCTAACGTTTGATTTAATCGGTCAAGTAATTCATCAAGTTCAGCTGAAGTATAGTAACTAACATTTGAAGAACTGTTAGATTGATAGAAAATATTTAAGAAATATTGAGGATCTCCAGTGTGCGCTGTTAACATACTATACATCGCTAAATCCCAATTTCCGCTTTCTAACGTATCATCAATATTCTCCACCTGACGAATGTGTGCTTGAATACCTTCTTGTAATAATTCGGCTTGAATAATTTCTGCCATCACTGTTAATTCAGGTCGCTGCGGGAACGTTAACAACGTAAATTCAAACAAGTTTCCATCCTTTTCCCACATCCCGTTCTTGTTTTTTTGCCAACCCGCTTCTCCCATTAGCTGATTAATGGATTGATTGACTATAGTTCGCGGTACATCTCCAAATGGCAAGACATCGGCGAATGGACTGTTTGCTTCTGTTCCATATCCCATCATGACAGAATGAATAATCGCTTCCCGTGGGATCGCTAAATCGACAACTTGTCTAAGAGCTAAGTTTTGAAACAATGGTGAATTCATATTATATAGGATCATATGAGTACGTAGCGATGGTGCAGATAACACTTCCAAATGATCTTCCCTTTCAATTAAAGAAATACTATCAAGAGGTAGATCGGTCGCTACGTCAACTGCTCCAGATTGCAGTGCCATTAAACGTGAATTTCCATCTGTCATAAATTTCATCGTTACTTCAGCTAGTAATGCGTTTTCTCCCCAATACTCTTCATATCTTTCAACTACAAGCGAATCATCTTTTGTAAATTCCTTTATTTTGAACGGACCAGTAAGAGCTGGATATGTATCCACTTCATCAATCGTAGTTACATCAAGAATAATAGTGGAAGGATCAGCTAAGTGTGGAATTAAAGTTGCATTCGGGTTGTTTGTAACAATTTTAATTTCACTTGGCCCAACTACTTCAATCGATTGTACATCCAATAAATCATTTGCCCTTTGATTGATTTCTAAGGAGCGTAATAAAGATGCTTTTACACTTTCTGCATCCATTTTATCTCCATTATGGAACATAACGTTTTCTTCTAGCTTTAACATCCATACTGTATCTTCTTCTTGATGCCACTCTTTTGCTAGCCAAGGAATGGGCTCTAATTGTTCATTTAAACCAATTAATGTTTCCGCTGCACCTGAGCGCATTATATGCCAACTATCACTGCCGTGGACATCCAGACCTGCTGGGTTCCAAGTATATGCCATCGTCAATGTTTGATTTTTCGGATCTGTTGCTTCTGTTTCTTGAACCGTTTTTTCACTTGTTCCACTGCATCCTGCCAGTACTAGGATTAAAATAAATAGAGTCATCCCTATTCGTAAAATTGATATACTTTTATTCATTCTATTTCCTCTCCAGTTTCATAGTATTTTTAGAACTAAAAAAAGCATTTCCGACACTTTAGAGGTCAGAAATGCTTATAATTACAAGATGTATCTTTTTTAAAAGATATAAAAAAAATACTGTTGCACTCTCTAACCACCTCCCTAATTCCCGTAGGTTATCAGTGATGTTAAAACAGGCAGGTCTCCTGACTTAGGGTATCTCTTTCAAACCTTCCCAGGAATGTCCTATCCTAGTGGTTATTAATGAAAGTAAACAGCACATGATACTGCTACCCAACACAGTGGCGGGTCCGTGTCGGATTTTAACCGACTTCCCTATTAAGCAGATTAAAGGATGGTAGAATTTTAATCTTTAATCTTGCACCTGGTTCCATAAATATAAAATTTTAAAATACTAATTTACATCTTTCATATTAATATATGAAAGCGTTCTATTAAACATATATATATTACTATTTATCTTGGTTAATGTCAAAACTTATTTATAATTAATTCATACGTTACTCCAATAGAGTAAATACCAGTATTATTTGCACCGATAATATCGTGCTTCCTGTCTCCAATCATAATAAAGTTATCAAGTTTATGTTCATTATACATATTAAGAGGGGAGACATTATCAAAGAAATTGTATATATTTATATCCCACAAGCAACGGATCCATTTTTCTGGAAGTACTTTTGATGATATTCTTCTGCGGCATAGAACGGTTTTGCTGGCGAAATTTCCGTGACAATTTCTTTATCACTCGCTTGATTTAACTCCGCTTTAATCTTACTAGCGACTTCTAATTGTTGAAAATTTTGAAAGAAAATAACTGAACGGTATTGCGTTCCTATATCAATGCCTTGACGATTGAGTGTCGTTGGGTTATGACATTCAAAAAATTTAGTAACGAGCTCTGCATAAGATATTTTCCAAGGGTTATACCAAATTTCGATCGCCTCCGCATGACCTGTCGTACCCGTCTTCACTTCTTCATAGGAAGGATTCTCAACATGCCCTCCTGTATAACCTACTCTTGTCTCTTCAACTCCACGAATACCTTCAAAAAAGGCTTCCACTCCCCAAAAACAACCTGCTCCAAATACTGCTTTTTCCATTTTAATTCGCTCCTTTGTTGAGCGATAAATCTTCTTCCCATAAGAAAAACCTCTCTAAATATAGAGAGGTTATCGTATATTCATACGATCCTCTCATCTCCCAAGGTATCCACCTTGCAGGAATTGGCACCGTTTAAATCAATCACTGATTTAATGGTTGCCGGGTTTCAAAGGGCCTGTCCCTCCACCGCTCTGGATAAGAAGTCTATCGCTATAAAATTTATATTGGCTTAAATAGTATTGTAGATGATTATTTAATATTTTGCAAGCTTTTTTACTCCGGTTGGAATTTCACTCTGCATCAGTTTTCTGTTTCTGTTTCTCCATACTCACAGATACTAAAGAAATATTCATGTATCCCTGTTATTTCCGACAAATTTCGAAGTGTTTCGGAAGTATTTCGGGGTGTCACAGTGACAGATCATCTCTTTTCCAAAAAAAGTACTGCGCCAATAGTCAATGCTACACACAAAACAATTTTTATTAAACTAAAGATTGGCGAGAATAAAATGACCATACCGATAACAATCGCGATTAATCCATAGAGTGGTTTTTTATAAGCAAACTGACCTAGAACGCTTCCAAATATTGCAGGTAATATGAATTGCATAGCACTTTCAACTGGTTGCGGGATTATGGTAAGAATAAATGATCCACTTAAAACGACTGTGATGATAATTAAAATATTCGTTAATGAAGCAACGGCAATCCCCAATGTACCCGCGACCTCAGCTTTCTTTGACCCTGGCTCTGCACCAATTGCCTCTTGAGAGGACGCTGAACATGGAAGACACATATTTGCTATATTACCTGTAAGGAACGACAAATACGTTCCTGATCTACCTAAAATCGGGTAATAGGTGATAGGCTCAAGAAACCACATAATACCAACAAAAGCCGCGTATCCAATGAGACCGCCGATTACAGCTCCCCACCCCGGGTGATAGCCAAGCACAAATGAAAAAAATAATGGTGGTATTAAGGAAGCCAAGACAACCAACCAAAGGGTTAAACGCCCCCAGAAATCAGATTTGGAATGAAATGATTGCATCGCATCTGTTTGAGCACTTTTTATCTCAATACTTTCTTCAATCCTTTTAGCAATTGCCATATAAACCGCCCCCTAACCTAAGTTAAATTAATGTTGATATGTAGCCAAGTGTCATTCCTACGACCAATGCAATCCCAAGGGCCCATTCTGACAGCCATCTGATTTCTTTTTTCTTAGAAAAATGGATAACGCCCATCATCGTTAATCCAGAAACGACTGCTGCTATGGCTTGTCCGTAACCAGTTACCATTTGTTGACTAGCAAGATAAGCAAAGGCTCCTAGCATGGCAGCTGTAGAAATAATCGTCATCATTTTCGTATTTTTTCTTGCGACTTTCGTCTGGACTTTTCCAAGTGACTTTGTAAAAAGTGCGGCAAAGATTAACCAGCCCGTTCCCCCAAGACACATCGTCCAAACCACTGTTGTAAAAGCTTGCATAGAAAATTCAGGAGAACCTAATTCAACCCCAAAAGCATTAGCCCCTATTCCAGCAGCCGTTAATTCCGTGGCTGCAGATCCAATAATCCCAATTCTCATCAATGTAAATGGAGCACCGAGAACTGTAATTAAAGAAATGATAACAATGGCGATTCCAAATGAAGGTCCTAAACAGCTAATAAACCCAGCTCTTAGCGCTCTCCGAGATTCCTGTGAAGTCATTCCAATACTTGGTGCTGTTTTTGAAGCAATCGCAATAAAAGTAACAGCTTGAAAAATAACAATAGCAACTACAATAGAAGCAAAAATCCAAACCGGTGTACTATTAGCAACTCTTAATATCTCTTCCATAAGGTTCGAACCTCCCTCTTTTTATAAAACTATTTTTAAGGTTTCTAGTATAATCCATTGCTGTTGCTTCCTTTTAAAAATCGGATTCTTACTAGCTTTTATCCCTTGTAATTAAAGATTTGGATTGAGGATAAAAGATAGTTAAATTATAGTACCGAACAAGTCATTCCATCCTTATTCTTTAACGCACTATACCGTTTCTCGGCTTCTATTCCATCAAGTTTCAATAAGCTCGCTTTCTTCTATTACTTCATTTGAAAGATAGTCAAATACAGCTGATACAAAAAGCTTGCCAATATCAAGCATTGAGCGTTCATCCACATCAAATTTTGGATTGTGATGAGGGTATTTTTCTACTAAGTCAGAATTTCCGCCAACAAAGAAAAATGTACCAGGGACCTTTTGTAAATAGTAGGCAAAATCCTCCATCCCCATTTGCGGATCAAGCTGCTTCACATTTGCTTGCCCAAAAAGGTGATTCGCGATTTTTTCTATTCTTTTTGTTTCTTCGGGATGATTCTTTACAGCAGGATAACCTCTTACATACTTATAGGTTGCGGTTGCTCCACTCCCCTTACAAGTCGACTCAACCATCTCCCCTATCAAACTTTCAATCATATCACGGACATCCTCATCAAAGGTTCGAACCGTTCCTGTAATTTTCGCCTTATCAGGAATAACATTAAACCCAATACCACTATTGAAGGCAGCAACGGAGACGACTGCTGATTTTATAGGATCTACTTTTCTGCCGACAATTTGTTGCAAATTCACAATAATCTGACTCCCGATGACAATAGGATCTATCGTCAGGTGCGGAGTCGCTGCATGTCCGCCTTTTCCAAAAATATCAATTTCAAATGTATCCCCTGCGGCCATTGTAGCTCCTTCCTTAACACCGATCGTGCCAACCGGATGGATTGAGGAAACATGAGCACCATATATCACATCAACTCCATCTAAGCAGCCATCCTCTATCATAGGCTTGGCCCCTCCAGGAATAACTTCTTCTGCAAACTGATGAATAAAAACAATATTTCCTGCTATCGTTTCTTTTACTTCAGCCAATGCTTTTGCAACTCCTAATAGAGCTGCCGTATGTATATCATGGCCGCACGCATGCATGACTCCAGGAATACGAGATTTATAATCCACATCATTCTCTTCTTGGATTGGCAAAGCGTCAAAATCAGCACGTAAACCTACAGTTTTACCAGGTTTTCCACCTCTTAATATTGCAACAACTCCTCTTCCACCGACTCCTACTCTTACTTCTAATCCTAATTGACTTAAGAAATCAGCGATCTTTTTAGGTGTATTTTCTTCTTGATGTGAAAGTTCTGGGTACATATGTAGTTCTCTTCTAAAGTTCACCATCTCCGGATAAATTTCTTGTAATCTTTTAAAAATGCTTTCAACCATATAAAAATTACTCCTTTCCGGTTTAAATTAAGAGAATTTGATCCATCCAAGTTTAGAATTTTTATTTGATCCTCCTCTCTATAAAATATCTCGTTTACCTTAACTTATGATTATTGATATGTTTCCTGATACTTAATACTGTACCAGGTATTTTTTAGAATTACCTTTCCTTCGTAAGATCTCCTTCCTAACTTTTTTTCTTCAGCTAAAAAAACCAAATTCGAAAAAGTCATTGTAATGGACTCTCCTTGTTTTTCAAGCTAACATCGGTCGATTCAATAATAAATTTTTTCGATTAATAAGCCCTCTTTAAAAAAGGAAAATGGATAGATTTATTTCTCAATGCTTATCTACAACCTCACCTTTCCATCCTTCATATGGTTATGGCTTGCTGCTGATGAAAGTCGGTTTCTAGTTGGAAACGATGACCAATATTTATGAGCGTCTGCTCTGTTAAAGGCCGTCCGGCAAATTGAATACCAATGGGAAGATGATTCGAAAAGCCTGCAGGAATGGTTAATGTCGGTATGCCCGCATTTGTAAACAATGCATTGAAACGAGGAGACCCAGTAGCTTGTATTCCATAAGGAGCTGGTGTTGGTGCAGCTGGTGTCACGATCGCATCTACATCCGCTAAACTCGAGACCAACAGCGCCCTATATTCATCACGAATCCGTTGAGCCTTTATGTAATCTGTTGCTGTTATTTTTAATCCTGAACGAATGAGGTCTTGCATGCTTTCCGTATACAGATGGCCTCTATCCTGATACATATCTTCATGATAGCTTGCCATTTCAGTCTTCATCACAGTTTCGTGTGCACTATTGGCTTCAATAAGATTATAAGGCAGCTGGAATGGAACAAGTGTCACCCCTAATCTTTTAAGCTCCTGAAGCGTTTGGTCAAAAACATATTGTACGGAAGAATCAATATCATCGAAGAAATAGTCTTGCGGTACACCTATCTTCATCGTTTGAAGGGGCACACTATCCGTACATCTAAGCTTTTCAATACCTGCCTTCAGAGAAGCTGGATCCTTTGGGTCATGGCCAAGTAGTTCATTATAAACAAGACAAGTATCTTCAACTGTATGAGTAAAAGCACCTGCGTGATCAAGACTCCAACTTGCAGGAATAATGCCATTGCGACTAACCAATCCAAATGTTCCTTTTAAGACCGTTAAACCATTAAATGAAGCTGGGCGGGACAGTGATCCTGCTGTTTGTGTACCTAATGTAAACATCGCAGTTTGCGATGCAAGGGCAGCGGCTGAACCTGAGCTTGAACCACCAGGAGTATGCTCAAGATTCCAAGGGTTACGCGTTTCTGGAGGTCCACCTAAACTCGCATATTCCGTCGTTGTCGTTTTTCCTAATACAATGGAACCTGCAGCCTTCAGTTTTTGAACGATGGTTGCATCCTCTTTTGGAATGAAGTTCTCATTTACTCGTGATCCGGCACTTGTCATGACTCCTTTTGTATAAATAATATCCTTCACTCCAAATGGAATTCCGAATAACGGGAGACTTTCCATGGTAGTATGATCTTCTTCAAGTACTTTCGCTTGTGCCAGCGCTTCTTCTTTTGTAAGTCTTACCCAAGCCTTAACATTAGAGTCTAGCTTTTCAATTTTGTCAAAGAAAGCCTGTGTGACCTCTACTGGTGAGACTTCCTTCTTTTTAAGGGAGGATGATAGTTGAGTTATCGTCATCTTCGTAGTACCGGTATTAATCATAAATGTACTCCTTTCATAAACAGGACCTTATTGATCCAAATATTAGTGTTATATGCAAATTATTTCACTAAAATTTGAAGTTGTCCGTCGATTGGAAAGAAAATGTAACATGAAGTTTACAAAATTCAGGAAGTACCTTTTATGATTTCGACATATTTCGGGGTGTCACAGTGACAGATCACGATTTTTTTCAATCTTACAAATCCACCTATAATACTTTAATATTATTATTAGCAAAACAGGGTCAATAAGTGCTGAAAGCCATATATTCCACCACCCATAATTAAAGTATCCCCATGGTTCTGGTAGCAATGCTATAACTTCATAAGTTAAAATAAGATGCAACCAAAATATGAAATAAAGAATACGCTTTAATAATGATTTATCGAAAGGATACCAATTTAAAAACATTACATTAACAGGTGGTATGAGCATTGTCAGAGCAGGTAGAGATTCCCAGTTAACACCTTTTGCAAAGTACCAATAGCCTTGGTATTTTTGATCAATAAACTCATCAAATAATAATTGAAAGGCAATTGTAAATGTCCAAATATGGACGATTTGGTTTTTAGAAAGCCGTTTGTTAGTTATAAAAGCAATAGAATTAAAAAGAATAACAGCAATCATTAGTCCAATCATTTAATAAGTTCCTTTTTGTAACTAAATTACCCTTATTCTTATTTAATTATCCCCTCTATATAACAATAAGTCAGGTTTGGAAGATTATAAGCATGATCCTGGTATTTGAGTTTCAGAAGTTTTTTTACAAGCCTCTACAAATTCAATGAACAACTTAAAGCTACTATCATCTTCTATATAATTTATTTCTGGATGCCACTGTACAGCTAGAACAAATGCTTTCTCAGGCATATAAACAGCTTCAATTAAACCATCTTCCGAGTGAGCGATGGATACTAATTGACGGGATAATTCTTTAATCCCTTGATGATGTAAGCTATTTACCTTAATCGACTCTTTTTTTAAGATGTGATAGAGTCTGTTTTCTTTATCAATGTAAACTTTATGTACGGGTTTTTCATATGGTGGATTTTGTTTATGATCTAATTGTTTTTCTTGATGCCTCTGGGTTACAAGATCTTGATATAGTTTTCCTCCTAACAACGCATTAAATAATTGTAATCCACGACAAATACCAAAGGCTGGTTTATTTAGTTCTACTACTCTGTTAAAAAGAATCTCTTCCATCACATCACGATCATCACATGGTTTTCCACATACCGATTCTTTCTTTTCACCATATATTTCAGGGTTAAGATCCTGACCTCCTGTAAATAGAAAACCATCAAATTGATCTGCAATTGATAAGATTATATCTCGATCTGTTGTTAATGGAAGCATGACAGGTATCCCGCCAGCCTCTTCAATCCCTTTCATGTAACCTGGTAACATCCAGTAGCTTTCTTTTATCTCATCGTACAATGGTAATACACCAATAAGCGGTTTTTTCATCTATGTTTCCTCTTTTCTAACTTTTTATTTGTCTCTTATTGTAAAACACTACACCAAGCCATTGTCATTTCTACAAAATAAACTTCAGTTTACAATTCAGCTAACCCTTTAAAAAGTTCAACCGCAGTTTTGATGATCTCATCCCGGAAATCATACTGGACGGTATGGATATGAGGATAATCCTTACCGTTTCCGATGAAACAGATGGCTCCCCTTGTCTCTTTCAAATAATAGCCAAAATCTTCAGAGGCACGGAATGCTTCTTTCATTTCAACTACCTGAAGCCCTTTGTTTTGACATGCTTTACGGATCTTATCAGAGCTTTCCTGGTGATTCACTGTTTCAGGAAAGGTGTCGTTGTACGAGAAGCTTGTCTTCAGTCCGTACTGTGTAGAGAGAGCAAGAGAAAAATCTTCAAGGTTTTTCTGGAGCTTTTCTAACTCTTCTTCATATAATGCACGAATAGTTAAAAGCAAGTTTCCTTTACTTGCAGCTACACCAAACGCTCTTTCCCCAATTTCAACCTGAACGACGGTGCATAGTACCATCCCGTTATTTTTCTTTGGAGAAGTAAACTTAGGGATTGCTTCAATAATCTTTGCCATCGCAAACGCCGGATTTACTCCATCCTCTGGTTGGCTTGCATGTGCTGGAGTACCTTCCATATGAATGGTCATTCCCTTGGATGCGCAGTGAGCCGTTCCGTCAATAACATGAACAGCGTTGAGAGCCATCCCGCTCATATTGTGGTAGGCAAAAATTTCTTCGATGCGATTTTCCTTTATAAAAGAAACACATTGAACCGCCCCATCTCCTGTTTCCTCTGCATGCTGAAACAAGAAAAAGATGTTTTTGTCAGCCCCTTTCTGGTCAATTTCAAGGGCAAACCCAGCAAGGCATGCGGAGTGACCATCGTGTCCGCATTTATGCGAAACCCCTGTAAATTTCGAAGCATGCGGTACATCAATCGTTTCTTCAATCGGAAGTGCATCAAAATCAGCACGAAACGCAATGTTCTTTTTGTCCTTACCTGCCCGATAAACCGCATAAAACCATCGGCCTCTGTCTACAATCTCTAGTTGTGTATAGGTTTTAAGAAAATCCATTAAATGCTGTTTCGTCCAAACCTCTTCGTTGGACAGTTCGGGATGCATATGTAATTCATGACGTAGATTTTTCGTTAATTTTAGGTTTTTCTGTTCCACTGAAACTCTTCCTTTATATTAAGATTTTTTAACTAAAAAGTGGGCAATTCAAGATGTTCTAAATAGAATCATCATTCATTAGGTGTCCCTCAAAAAAGATGAATAGCCTGGCGATGCCAAGCTATTGGTTTTACCCCTACCATTCTTCAACTTTTTTATATCTGACAACTTCGCCCTTTAACACGGTCTAATTCGATAACCGATTATCCCCCTTTTCGTTATACAAATGAGCGACATATTTATCTTTCATCCATTGAGCTACCTCGTTAATATCCATCTCTTCAAGTGCATTTTACCTTTTGGATTTTCTATAGCCTGCTTCTTGTGCTTCTTCTTCTGTACAAAACATCTCTTCTGGATTGGTTTGTTCATAGAACTGTCCACCTGGAACATGATAGATCAATTCACCGCTTGAACTATGATTTCCTTTAATCGTTGGATTATCACAGCCTGGTTGCTGTTCAGATGGCGCTTCCTCTGTAGTATCTATTACATTTTCATCAAAACCACGATCCTCATCAAAACCACGATCCGTCGTATAGTTTTCTATACTCCAAATTCCAATCGCCTTTTGCTGCGCTTCCTTTTGTATCTCATAGAACCGATCAACATGCTTTGTATTTGGCGCAAAAATATAAGCAACGCGAGCTAATCCCTGTTCAAGCAGCAGCTCATTGAACATTTTATCCCCTACCCAAACATAGGCAAGTAAGCGACCATAGTTATTAATCAATCACTTGCATATGCATTTTTTATTATAAACTATTGATAAACCTAAATAAACATAGGTAACTTTGTTAAAGTAAATACAATATTATTAATTTGCATAAAAAAAGCACCAGAAAATAATTTTCTTAGTGCCATTTTTGCTTTTTTAAATCTATATCTCCCATTTCTTGTAATCTTTTTACGTGGGGGTAGACTTTGTTTATCACTTTAAGAACAATTTTATTTATATAGATCAATTAAATCCTATTACCAATCCCGTCTTGGTATAAAAAATAGGACGATACTGATAATTAGTACTATCCAACTTAAAACTACTAGTTTTCTCATATATCCGCCTATTTCGTTAATGATTTAATGTCTTTTATAATCTGTTCATAAGGAACATCTTGATCGCCTAAATAATTCTTAACTACATTCCCTTCCTGGTCAACTAAATAATACCTTGTCCCATGGATTACTTGGTCGGAATTTGAGTCCTCCTGTACAATGGTTTTAAAACTCTCTAAAGCTAAATCTTTTATTTCTTCTTGTTCATATCCAGTTAAGAAGTGCCAGTTTTTAAAATCAGCATTAAAATTAGTAGCATACTCTTTTAACTTTTCAGGAGTATCCTCCTCAGGATCTACACTAAAAGATACTAATTCTACCTCAATTCCTTCATCTTTTAACATTTGTTGAAGTTTTGCCATATTAAAAGTTAAGATTGGACATACTGTTTGGCAATTCGTAAAAATAAAATCGGCAACCCAAACCTTACCTTTTAAGTCTTCAAGACTCAATTGTTGATTATCTTGATTTATAAAACTAAAATCTTTTACTTCCCAGTTAACTCGGTTTTCAATTTCATTCCCCGAACAAGCTGTTAATATGATTAAAATTAAAACAGATAAAAGTTTTTTTATGTTATTCTGTATTTTCATTTTCCTCTTTCACCTCTCCTTGACTCCTTAAAAACACAACAAGGGAATTTATTTCTTCTCCTGTAAGTTGACGAACTCCATTTAGTCCTTTGAGAGAGGGCCCCATTGCTGTATTAGATCTACCGTAAGCGATGGTTGCCCATAAAAATTCATTTGACGCTTGTTTTAAAAAATCAGGATTAATCACATTTGGCCCTATACCATTAGCATGGCAAGATAGACAATTTTTTTTGTATAGCTTTTGCCCAATATTTGTATCCCCAGCTATTACTTCCGGTGTATCCATTTTTATAGACTTATTTTGCCAAGCTCTTATAAAAGCAATGATATCTTTAATTTCTTTTTGATCAAGTTTTCCTCCGTTATCTAGACCAAAAGCTGGCATTTTTGTGTTATCTCGTCCTTCAGCAATGGTTTTAAATAAAAATTCATCGCTTACCAAAGATAAAAACTCTTGGTTATTTAAAGTTGTTGCACTACTAATTTTTCTAGCCTCTCCGTTATTACCATGGCACTGGATACAACTATGATTATAAATTTCTTCTCCTCTTTCTATTGACGATTCAACAAATGGGTCTGTAAAAAAATTGTTGCCGATAAATAAAATAATGCCAAACAATACTATAGCTGATAGAGTTATCAAAACCTTTTTGTATTTCATTTGTACTCCTCAAATTACATATTTTCTGGAGGCATTGGTGTATTGGTTGATGGGCCGTAGTCACCATATTTATCATCGATGTAAGTTCTAATTTGGTATAAAGAATTTCCTTCTTTGTATAAAGCAATGGATTCTCTTGCAATACCATTACATATATCACAGTTTAAGCTCATTTGGTCCCAAACAATATCCTCACCGTTTTTCTCTTTGATAAAACAATTAAAGTTACTTTCGTGCCCTTGGTTTACACAACCACAGAAACAAGGCATATTTTCTAGGACATTTGAGTATTTAGAACTTAATGCATAATTTTCCTTAACCATATTTGGTCGTCCTTCAACAAAATCAGGAAGAGTTACATCTATTTTTTGTGCCTCCTGAGATAACATTTGAATTGTTTCTTGTGAGGGGCCTAGAATGGCTTCTTCTTTATTACTACAACCAACTAATACTATAAAAAAAATTAGAAAAGGAAAGATTACTTTTTTCATCGTTTTTCTCCTTTCAAACTATTCACACATATTGTAGAACCCTGTATTTAAAAGGTTATTTCCAACCGTGGTATGGTTTCTCACCTTTCAAATATGCAAAGTACAGCTTATCGCCTTCCTTATTAGTGATGGTGAGAACCACCTTGATCACTTGGTGCATCTTGTTTATTGGAATTCTTCTCTAATTCTTTAAGTTCCTCTTCCGTAGCAGTTCCTACAATAAATTGTTTCTTTGGCATGACATGTAAACTACGAGCAGTTACATGGGTTTGAACGTAATATAGTCCATCTTCTTTAAATGTCTTTTGGATACTATATATACCACCTTTTTCATGTTTAGCTTCAATCATCTCGCTGTCTTCCTTGCTATTCGCTTTCCATATTTCAAATTGAACCTCATCTGCATCGTCAACAATATCTGATCCCTGAGTTAGCTTCACACTCAATTCACTTTCCTTATTGAGAGAAATCTTTCCAGGAATCATTATTTCAACATCTACTATTTTGGGAACTTCATCATTTGTTTGACTACCTGTACAAGCTGATAGAAGTAGTAATGTAGCAATTAACACAAACTTTGATAATAATAATTTTTTCATTATGCGTATGACACCTCGATTAAAAAAAGTATCTTTCTAGCCAACCCACTGTTTTAACGTTGGAATTCTTTTAATAATTACCCAATCTAAGACCCATACCACTAAAAGTGACAGACCCACCAAAGGGAAGAAAAGGCTAAGAGCAAGGACAATTACGCCCACTCCCTTTAACATCTTAAAGTTTTCTGGCAATGATGGAGAGCCCAGTTTTCCTTCTGGTCTTCGTTTCCACCACATCACAAAGCCACTAACAGCAATCATCACAATACCAATAACTAAAGTAAGCATGAAAAACTGGCTCATTAACCCAAATTCACCTTGATGAAACGCAATACCAAGTGAAATTAATTTTCCTAATATTCCATAGTCTTTCCATCCAAGATCGGCTAAAACTTTCCCGTTATATTGGTCGATATGCAATGTCTGTTGTGTCCAAGGCCTAGGTCGATTTGGATACACGTCAGCTGGATCTAGAAAAACAGTGTAAACCCCCGTATTGTCTTTAGGAAATACTATTTTATAACCAGGGTGAACCTGTTTGTCCTCTACAGTTTGTATGACTTTCTCAACAGATATTGGAGTCACACCAATATCATTTGACTCTGGGACTGGCATATTTTCGGCAGCCCATGGAACGTCTGCCACTTCTTTTGTCGGAATAGTAGATTTGGGAAATGCATACGATTCCCAAGGTTGGTCACCTACTGGACTACCAGCACCCGTTGTTTCAACAGCACGATGTGCCATACTCCCCCAAACATCAGACCACATAAGTCCAGAAAAAACTTGGATTACAATAAACAAGGAAAGCCAAAATGCTGTTACAGCATGCATATCCCGCCAAAACATGCGTTTCCCTTTAAACAATCTTATGCGTGGAATCAATGTCCCAAAAAGAGATTTCCTATTACGTGGCCACCATAAATAAACACCGGTAATGATTAAGATAATGGTCCAGCAAGCAGCGAGTTCCACTAATCGATTTCCGATGGTGCCACCCCATAATTCCCCGTTATGTAGGTCTTTAACTGATGCCATAAAACGGTCGTTCTCATTTAAGTTACCAATGATATCTCCATTATATGGATTAACATACACCGATACACTTTCCGCGTAATCTCTAATACCAATAACTGATGATCTGTTAGCTTCAAAAGAAGGTGTAAAACTTGTTATTTCTGCATTTGGGTAGTTCTTTTTTACTTCGTTAATTTGTTCGGCAGGTGATATTTTAGTTTCTCCTTGTTGTACATAATAAAGATCATGGTACATATAATCTTCAATTTGCGGTTTAAACAGATAAACACCTCCTGTTATTGCCAAAAAAATGATCAACGGTGCGAAAAAAATACCTGCATAGAAGTGCCACCTCCAAATCGCTTTGTATAAATTTTCTCCCTTTTCTGCTTGTTGCCTTGTTTTACTAGAGACAGTTTGTTGCTCTTTTACAATTTCGCTCATATTTATTGCCTTCCTCTCTTAATTATGTTTGCTGCAGCAACCTGTAGGACCTTGCATTTTCTGATAAACCACTTCCTTAGCATCCTGTAATCCATAGATTTCTCCACCGAAACCATTAACAAACTTTTCGGCGTGTTCTCGGTTTTCAAACGTTAGAACTTGTGGCTGACAACAAGCAATGTTAAGGGTGGTGTCCATGACGTACCAAGTTAAAGGAGCACTTATCGTTGTATTCATAAAAAAATCATGACATATCGCCTGTAACACTTCTTCACCTAACTGACGGTGCCGGAGTAGACCGCAATGAGCACAACAAGCCGTTTCAACCTTATCGTCTGGTAAGATTAAACGATAAGCCATCTTAGGGTTGTTTGGTTTGTGACAGTATACACATTGGCTTTGATTCGATAAATTTTGTTCATTTTTTTCAACAAGTGAAATCCCACCAAAGGTTTTAGAAATAAGGCCTTCTTCTACTAAAGGCTTAATATCTCGATAAATCGTCATTTCAGAGACATTAAACTGTTCACTTAGCTCACTAATTTTCAATGTCTTTTTCGTTTGAATTAACATTCTAATTTGTCTTTGCCTTTCAATCGGAAGCATGGTCTTCACCTCTTTGTTAGATTATGATAATATTTAATATAGAATAACAAACTATAACACTCATTCTATCATCTTCATCTCTATTTTAAATAAGAATAATACAAAAACTGTGATAGTTTTGTGACTTATTGTTATAAATCACATAAACAAACATAATTATATATAGTTAATGAAAAATGAAAAACGATTCCAATAGTTGAAAGTTTCAAACTGAGGGAGGAGGGGGGTACGTGTTTAATGAAGTTTTGCTTGAAGGTCAATTAATGTGGAATACTCCATTGTTAGTGTGCCTAATAGGTATAGCTGTTTTATATGCATTATTAGTATATCGTTTAACAGACATAAAAATTTATTATAAACAACCACTATTCTTTTTCCTTAGTTTAGGTTTACTATACTTAACTATCGGCAGTCCTTTAACAACGATAAGTCATCTCTCATTCAGTTTACACATGATCCAAATGAGCATTTTATATTTTATTGTCCCACCTATTTTTTTATTAGGGATTCCTAATAATGTGTTTCAAAAGATATGGAAGATTCCAATGGTTAAAGGAATAAGCAAGAGGTTCTTACCCCCAAGGTTCGCTTTAATTATCTTTGCAGTATTGTTCTTGATGTACCATTTACCGATTTTTTTAAACCTTTTTTCGCAAAATTCCTTTGTTCACAATGCATATATAGTGTTGCTGTTGATCTTGTCTTTTAGCATGTGGTGGCCAATTGCAGCACCTGACCCAAAGCAACGCTTCTGCAAGGGACAAAAGAAACGTTATGCTTTTCTGAATGGAGTTTTTCTAATGCCAGCATGTTTTCTATTCATCTTAGGTGCCTTTATGGATGGGATGAACAATCCTTTTCTTACACAATTAACATCTCATCTTTGTACACCCTCTCATTCTATTTCCTTAGATATACTTCCTCCGCCGTTTAATACAAAGTATGATCAAGTAATGTCGGGAATTTTTATGCTGGGAATGCACAAATTTGCGTTAATGCTAACATTTCGTCTAAGGAACAAAGTACTAGATGCTCGAGAGGAGAAAATTTGTTGGTGTGGTCCTACTTCGTTATTCTATAAGGTTAAAGTTTAAATATAGGTACGCTTTTATAAGCAGTTATGATTGTTCAAGTTTTAATTGAATATTTAAGGACAGCCAGACTTCAGAAAATAGTAGAAGGTTGGCTGTTTTTTGTATGAGTCTCCAACTATATCCATTAGAATAAGACTCTTGTTTCTTATTGTTCTAAAAAAGAACTATTTTAATAGAATGTATCATATAGACCTGAAAGCGGTGAGAAAATAATCATATGAAAGAAACGAACCATTTAGAAATTAGGGGAATGCATTGTGTTGCTTGTGCAGTAAGAATAGAAAAGGTAGTCTCAAAAATAGAGGGTGTAGACGAAATACATGTAAATTTAGCAACTGAAAAAGGCCGTGTCACATTTAGTAATAATCGGACAAGCGTTTCTGAAATTATCGATAAAATTAATAAAATCGGATTTGATGCAAAAATAGATAGGCAAAATAACGCTCAGTCAAACAATGAAAAACGAAAAGAAATTACGGTTCTTCAATGGAAATTGATTCTTTCAGCTTTACTTACCCTCCCATTGGCGTGGGCTATGTTTACTCATTTTAAGTGGACTTCTTTTATTAAAGTCCCAGAACTGTTTATCAATCCCTTGTTCCAATTTGCCGTTTCAATTCCAATTCAGTTTATAATAGGATTTCAATTTTATGAAAGAGCTTGGAAGGCAGTAAAAAATGGAAGTGCTAACATGGATGTTTTAGTGGTTTTAAGTACGTCGGCAGCCTTTTTTTACAGTCATTATCTGACTTTCAGTTCTTTAAATACTCCAGACCGTTCTCATTCAATTGGATTGTTCTATGAAACAAGTGCATTTATTATTACATTCATTCTGTTAGGAAAGTTACTGGAAGCCAAAACGAAATTAAGGACAACAGAAGCCATTAAGAAACTTTATCAACTGCAGACCAAAACAGCTACGGTATATTTGAACGGAGAAGAGTCTAAATTCCCAGTAGATAAAATATCCCCTGGGAATGTCATTATTCTAAAACCAGGCGAAAAAGTTCCAATTGATGGACAAGTCATCGGAGGAAACTCGATGATTGATGAGTCTTTGTTAACAGGAGAAAGTATACCGATTGAAAAAGATATCGGGGATTTTGTATACGCAGGGACAATTAACCAGAACGGAATATTGAAAATAAAGGTAACTAAAAGAGACTCTGAAACTACTTTGTCACAGATTATTCGAATTGTAGAGGAAGCACAGGCAGCGAAGGTACCTATTCAGCAAATAGCAGATAAAGTCACGGGAATTTTCGTACCAATTGTTATAACAATTGCTATGGTTACATTTGTTGCGTGGTATATGATATTTCAACCTGGGCAATTTAACGAATCTTTGGAAAAGGTTATCGCTGTATTAATTATCGCATGTCCTTGTGCCGTTGGATTAGCAACTCCTACTTCTGTCATGGTGGGGAGTGGACGAGCTGCGCAATCAGGAATTCTGTTTAAAGAAGGGAAATTTCTTGAATTACTTGGTAAAAGTAACATCATTGTCTTAGATAAAACAGGAACAATCACAAAAGGAGAGCCTCAAGTAACTGATATTTTTGTTGAACATCTTAGTGAAAATGAGTTTTTTGAAGTGATAGGTGCTATTGAGAGTACTTCGGAGCACCCTGTAGCAAGAGCCATTGTAAAAGAAGCAAAAAAGAGAATATTCTTTTTTCCTAATGCAAACCAAATATTATCAATTCCAGGCTATGGAATCCAAGCGTCTGTAAACGGTAAAAAAGTGTTGATTTCGAATCCAAGTTACTTTATTAAGAATAAACTTTACATTTCTCCTAAAACAGAAAGAGAGATTAAAAGGCTTGAACAAGAAGGGAAGACCGTGATGTTAGTATCTATTAACTCTCTTTTTGCTGGGATTATTGCCGTTGCGGACGAAATAAAAACAACTTCAAAAACAGCAGTTTCTCGTTTGAAACAGATGGGACTTGAAGTAATCATGTTGACAGGAGATAACGGAAACTCAGCAATGACTATAGCAAAAAAGGTTGGTATAGAAAAATATCGGGCAGAGGTTACGCCACAAGATAAGGCGGAGATCATTCAAAAATTACAAAAAGAAGGTAATAGAGTTGTAATGGTAGGTGATGGTATTAATGATGCACCTGCTTTGACGGTCGCTAATGTGGGGGTTGCAATAGGAACTGGTTCTGACATAGCTATTGAATCAGGAGATGTTACAATCATAAAAGGTGATTTAAATTGGCTTGTTGACGCAATCATAATCAGTAAAAAAACTATTACGAATATTAAACAAAATTTCCTGTGGGCATTTCTATATAATATTATTATGGTTCCAGTTGCAATGCTTGGTTTTTTGGCTCCATGGTTGGCAGGGGCAGCAATGGCTTTTAGCTCAGTTTCTGTTGTGTCAAACTCACTTAGATTAAAGAGGATTAAACTTTATTAGTTCCTAATAGTATTTACAAATAAATAAATCTCCTTCAGAATTAACGTTTCCTCTGATATTACAGTTCTACTACCTTCACTTTGAAAGTAGTGATTCAGTGATTTATAAATCAGTTTTGGTATAATCCATGTATTTCTGAATAAAGTTACACAAAAAATATTCAACAGTTTCTATTACTGTTTATCTAACTAAAAAAGTCCCAATTAGTGGGGACTTTTTTCTATTACAAATACAGTATACTCTGGCGTTTTTATTAATAACTTTTCTGAGTCCTTTCCTTTTGTCTTTTTTAATCTATTTTGCCGTGTTTAGTAATGCCTTTTAAACGGAGTTCTTCATTTTCTTTCCGTAATGTTCTAACAAGTTCTTTATATTCTTTAATCAATAGGTTAAATAATTTAGTGCTTCACGAAAAGTAAGGTTAGGCTTCGATTTTCCGTTCTTTCTTAAGTATTGTTTTGCCTTATTCCACAGCATTTTCTTTATACTTTCAACTTCTGCTTTACTGATTTTATACCCTTTTTCAAATAACATTGAAAAAGAGTATTCAATATTCTCATCAATATTATCGGATCGTAAATAAATTAATTCTTTTTTGATTTTTTCCTTATCCTTTTTTGCTATGGATTTTCCATGTAAAGATAATATCATAAACCTAAATATTTCAGCCTTATGCTCCTCTAGCATTTCAGGATCAGGTCTGTATTTTTTACATTTAAAGCATGATAATTCGGTATGACCGCAGTTTAGCATTTCATTGGCAATACAGTTATGAGTTCGACGGGGAAAGCCAGCAGATACAGGATTAACAGGCAAAAAAGAATCGCTAAAAATTGTGACATCTCTAGTTGTTTTTATTGATTTATTTATAAGTTCAGTTACAAAATTCTCGATATTATTATTTTCTGTCATTTTGTGGGCTTGATCCAGAACTTTATCTAACTCTATGTCACCATCATTTACCTTAGAAGAAGTAATGTTTGCCCATACACCCTCTTGATAAATATCTTTATAAATACTCTGGTATTTTGGATCGTTTGTGGCAACATAAGGAATAAGCGAATTAGGATTGGAATGTCCAAGCTTTAACTGTATTTGTTCTTTCGTTTTACCTGAAAGAATCATATAGATAGCTTGTAACCTTTTAAAATCGTGTGTTGTAAAGAGATTAATTAAATCACTATTTTCATTCCACAGATTCTTTTGTAGATTATTTAAAAATTTGTTTACAATATCATGAGTTAGTGGCCCATTATTTTTTGAATTTGCAAATAAACGGTACTCATTTAATCCGTCACCAGTGTATGCCGTACTGTTAGGGGCATATATTTTCCTACTTGGAGAAATCTTTTTTAGTTGATTTATCCACTCAACTACATCACTTGCTACTTCTACTATATGACTCTTACCTTTTTTAGTATTATGGAAATTAAGCCAATAATGACCACTATTATCTTTTGTTAATGATTTTTTAAGTAATAAGCATACTTCACTTACCCTTTGTCCTGTTGCAAGTTGGATTAAACATGCCCTTCTACACCTAAACTGAGTTATATCATTTTCATCTATAATTCCTTTTTCATCAGTGAGCAATGTTTGGATAAGTTCGTTTGCATTACCTAGGTTTAGAATTTTCCCGTAAGTTGTTGTAGTTCTTCTAAATGACCTTGGAAAAATACTATCTATCTTTATTTCTAAATTGTTTGTATTTATGTAATATTCTAACCATTGTCGCAACGAAGAGCGAAGAGAATTTCTATGGCTCTTAGACCATTCTTTAACTTCTTCAATTTGGAGAACTTTACTAACTCCATTATTAATAACATCATCAACTGTTATTATTTCTAAATCTCTACAGAACAAAATAAACCTTCGGAGAATGCTCGAATGATGTGACCAAGTATTGTAGGTTATTTTCGGAAGGCTTACCCTTTGATATTTATCATTGCCTAAAGGTTTATTAATTGTTGTGATATTTTCAACTCTTTTGAGCAAACTTTCAAAGCAATATTCGAACAAATTTAGAAAGAGCTCATTATTTTTATCAAAATTAATAGTTTTCCATGCTCTTCTTTCACGTTCAACAACAGGAGTTGCGTTATATCTACGTGGAGCATTTATTACGGGTGATTTAGGTTCAAGTTCTAACATTTGACCTAGTATATAAATATGACTTTTACGATCTAATCCAACATATTGCAGAGCTTCTATTAAAACTTTTTCATTAATAACTGAATCTTTGTTAGCATCTTCAAATAGGGTATAACCAGCATACCAAAGTCTTAATACGAGAAGTTCTAGATGATCTTTAACTTGCTCCTTTTTTATGTTATCGGCCATATCCATTTTATATAATTCTGGATAGTATTTATCTACTAAATCGTCTAACTCTTTAAAAATCGGAAATTCCTGTATAATGCCTTTATCTCTTTTTATTTTTGACGAAAGCATAACATCCAAAGGAAAAGAAATTCGGCGATATAAGGCTAATTTGTATACATAAAAACAAGTCCACCCTTTCCAATTTTTTGATTTTCTTAATTCTAATATTTTCGTTTCAAATTGATTAAATGGTATCTTTGTTAAGTGACTGACATTGTTCCAATTATAAGGGCATATATTTTCCCATTCATCGCAACTGAAGTGCTCTTTCACATACAATCTACAACCATTAATTTGTTCTATATGGGATTTACTTAATTGAAAATTTAGCATGATAAACCTACTTTTCTATTATTGAATTGTTTATAAAGAAATTCATTACTTTTTCGTCAATCTCGTCTTGAGATAAACTCAATTCAGATAATCTTTTCACGATAAGTGAGATAGTTTTTATTTGTCCAGCAGCTATGGGATTTTCATTAGTGAAGTTCTTACTGGTATTTATCATTTCACGCATATTAACTATTTGTAGTGCTAGTGTTTTAATTGCATCATCAATTTCTTCTTTTCGTATAAGAAAGTGCCCACACCCCCAACATTTAAACCAATTATCACATCCATTTTGACTCATACAATACCCCATTTCCAATCGTCTTCCGTAGTTGGAAAGAAACTCTCCCTAGGCTTATGTCGGTGGCTAAACTTCTCAGCATCTCATCAACAGGACTTTGTTCTGCTGATAAAAGTGAAATAATTCGAAAGTAAAATCGTCCCGTTATTTCATTGTTTTCAAATTTTTGTACCACTCTGTTTAGTAAAGAGTTACGAGAGGCTCTACTTCTTAAATACATCCTTGTCATTTTTTCATCTTTGTGTCCTGCTGCAATTCGAACTGCCTCAATATCCCCTGATTTCATGGCTATATGGGTCAGAAGGAAAGTTCTGAACCGATGAGCAGAGGCTTTGACTAAACTCCCACCACCCTCTCGTAATGACATCTCTTCTTTCATTTTTTCTAAAAAGCTTGTAACATGATCTCTTGTTAATCTCCACGGGTAATTTGATAATTGAAATAAGTGTATATATTTTCTATTTACTTTTTCATTGTAAATTGGACTGAAGTTGCATAATTGTATCCTTTTTTCTAATTCCGCAATTGCTTTGGTACCCATTGGATCAAGAACAGGGAATTGTCCATATTTATTTCCTGCTTTATCTTCATCAGGAGAATATAGACCGTAAGACTGTGGTTCATTTGGCATTCTTTTTAAGCAATTTCCTACTTCCAAATTGAGAACAAAGCTTAATCTAGGAGTAGAACTTGCTGTAATCATCCAAAAATAACGGCAAAGTGTCTCAATTTCATTTTTAGGATTATACTTAAATATTGTTTTAACTAACTCCTCAGCAATCTCATTTGAGGTAAAAGAAAGCCCTTCACTTTTTCTATATTCAAGATGTGATTCTTTAATCATTTTACTCCATTCTTCCTCAGGAAAATCTAAACTATTTGGAAAAAGGGGTCTACCTTGTCCCCATACAAATAATTTTTTTATTCGAGCTATATAAGTTACAATGGTTCTTAATTTTAATAGATTTCCGTTAACCCCCCAGGAAAGGTGTTCCGTTAGTTCCATATAGTCTAAGTAGGTAAAATTAGAAAAATCGCTCAGTCCTTGTTTTTCAAGAAAGACAAGAAGTTGCTCAAATAGTAGGCACATATTCTTTATGTAATCTGGAAGGGCATCACCAATAATCATGTAATCATAATAATCCTTTATGGTTTTACCCCATACAGGATGTTTGTATAGATCTTCCCAGGTCATTTTTTTTTGAACCCTTTTTGTTGTACTTTTCTTTTTTACTTTCATTTTTACTGGGTCTACACTAGAATAACCCAAATGGAATCGTAATCTTCTTAAAAGAAAAATGGAATATTCAGTTGAATTTATTTTTGGTGCATATTCCAAGTCATACTCAGCAAAATCTTTAAAAGGTTTTCTTAAAATTAAAGTGTGAATTGCAATACTATTTCTTGAAGATGCATGGTATTTAATTTTTCCTAGGGTCTCCAGCTCTTTATCTAACAAAAGAGTAAAATGAAGAGCCCATTTAACAAACACTGGTTTCCTGTCATTCGACGCGAGGCGAAATATTCTATTAAATTAAAACTATAGTCATGATTAAGAAAAAAATCTTTGTTAAACCAATACCAGGCAATAATAAACTCAACTTCACAGTAACTAAAACGCTTAAACAGCTTTTTTTCAGCAACAGGGGTATTTAACCACACTATTGGATCGGGATATTTATCCAAAAATGGTGGAACAACATATTTGACTGAGCTCAAAATGTTTTGAGCTTTGCTTTTAGTACCATATAATTCTATTAGAATTTTCTTATACTCTTCTAATGTTAACCAACGTATATTAATAATTTTATTCACCCCTAATCAAAGAATCTTGAATTACCTTTGTAATATCAGAAATTTTACCTTCACTTTCAGTTTGTGATGGGAGCCAGTGCAAATATGTGTCTCTTGTTATATTTATTGAAGAATGCCCTAGCCATCGACTAACATCATCAATTTGATATTTTAGTTCCTTAAGAAGATAGGTAGCAAAAAAATGACGAAATGTATGTGGACTATACATAGTTAAGTCTAACTCTTTCTTCCTTTTCAACCGTTTAGAAATTGTCTCGAATTTTTTAGCTACTGATTGGCCAGTTATTGGCCTTCCTATTGCTTTACGATCTCTCGAAACAAATAAATAACCATGATCACTCGATGCATGTCTTATTAATATTTGCCGTTCTATTAAAGCTAAGTATAGAAGATCTAAAAATAGTTCTTGCCCAAATAGCCAAGGGATTGACCTATTTTCCCCGGTCTTTTTATGTCCAGAACGATGGTCTTCATTATCTCGATCAATTACATTGCAAACCCAGAAATCTCTATCAGGATGCCTGAATAACTCAATATCAGATACAAAGGAAGTTTTTAAATAGTTCTTTGCGGTAAAATAATCCATGGTTAAAAAACCATTTGGCATTGTGCTAAAATCAATCTTTAATCCGGCAACCTCTGCAGCTCTTAAACCCATGTAGCGCAAGATAGAGAACATGAGTTTGTCTTGATTATTGTTTATTTCTGAAAAAAAACAATTTAATTGTTCTTCAGTAAAAATTGAGTTGAAAGGTAAGCTTTCAATAAAACGTTTTTCAGTTTGAATGTTTAAATTTCTCATTATTGCCTGAACATCATAGTGAGTAGTCTTAATTGTACCGGATGTTCCGACAATTAACCCATTGACTATTTTCTGTTTAATAGGTAACTGGTGAAGATCAGTTTCAAAGTATTTATTCGTTCTTCTCTTTAGAAATTCTATGTACTTTATTGTAGTAGTTAATGTCTTTCGTATTGTTTTTGGGTTTAATTCAGCCCAATCTAATACAACTAAATGGCTTTTATCTGAACTACTAACCTTTACGACTTTCCCTAAGTTTCTTGCGGTTTCATTTAAAGGGACTTTTGTTACTAGACTCCATTCGACTACATTTTGAATGTTTAAATCAGAATCTAACAATCTTAAATAATCAACGAATCCCTCAAGGATTACTAAGAGATCTCCACTCATGATATCAATTTCCCAAATATATAAGTAATCAAGAAATTTTTTTAAATCGTTTGCTTCTGAACGGACAGTATTAATAGGAACACCTGTATATTTTCTAGTTAAAAGATAGGATGTTGAATAATGGTTTGTACTGTGATCTGGGTCACATATTGCTAAAGTGTTTTCCTTAAGAGCAAAATAAACATAATATAGACCTGTCAGTTCCTTCGACTTGTAATATGAAGCATACTTTTTTAACCTTTCGTTAGGATTCAATATATTTGATATTTTTAAAAGTTCGCTATAAGACAAATTATTTTTCTCCTTATTCTTGAAATATATAATTGGGTTTTTGAATGTCGATTAGAAAATCCAAACACAAAAAAGCGGCCTTCTTATCGATTCTTGACACACTGGTAGTGTGAAAGAAATCGATCCGAAGGACCGCTGTGATTGATAACTACCCTGCTGACCTTAAAATAGGTCGCAACACTAAAAAAAATAGAATATTAATAATTAATAATATACTAGAATCTATTTGTAATAACAACTTTTTTTCAGAAATATTTTAGTTTCTTCTGTCCAAGGAAACACTGTCCTCTTGGAAATACTTTCTGTAGTGAAAGGACTTACAGAAATAGGTGAAGGGTATCTTATTTGGCTAAAGTTAAGAGAAGGAAAGTCTTATTATTGGGGTGTCATCGGAGGAGTTGCATTAGCCTTATACGGTGTTATTGCTACATTTCGGAAGACTGCTTATGGATGGGGGATAGTTCTTTCTCTAATGTGGAAAAAAATTCTTGACTTATATGATTGGCTAGGTGCAGATATATGCTTATTCGACGTTTCAGTAATGTTATTTGCACCACGTCAATAAAAAAGAATTGGCTGCTCTTTACAAAGAGATACAGATATCCCCCTCTTTTTAGTTATTCTGGCTATACTATCTATAGTTTATTTTTTTGTAATATGATAATATTTAAGTACATGGTGAATTATAAAAGATCTATTATTATTCCCCCCTAATTGCACCTAAAGTTTGTTCAAATATAACTCGTTGCGCCAATAAGAATAGCGACGCGTTTTTTAATTGAGGCCACTCATTGCGCTATGACAAGCAGTGCGTGCCCCCATCAAAATATACCATTGATATTTATCCTACTTTTGATATTGTGAGCTAAAATACAGAACTACTGCTTAGGAGGGCGAAAGCCAGCTTTATTAGCTTCCTCTTCAGTACAAAACATTACTTCTGGCTTCGTTTGTTCATACCAAGGAGAGTCAGGTGTATGATATATTTTTTCTGAAGAAGAATTAATATTTCCTTTAACAAGACAGTCTTGATTATTATTGTTTTCAGAATTAAAATCAGGATCTAATACTTCTGGATGAAAGCCGTCATCCTGTGAATAATTCTCTATTTCCCAAATACCAATTCCTTGTTGTTGTGCCTCCTTTTGAATTTTATTAAATTGATCAATATATCGGGTGTTAGGTGGATATACGTATGCCACTCTGGCTAAACCCGCTTTTAATAATTCTTCTTGAAGCATTTTTCCATCAGCGTAGACGTACCCTAATAATCTAGAAAATCTATCATGGGTAGGTCCAATATCGAACTCCAATTCTAAAGTTTTAGCATTCTCCACAATCTTACGTAAAAATGATTTAGCCTCCTGACCATAAGGCTGTTCTCCTAAACGGGGATGAGAAGTTTCTGGACTATCCACCAATAATAGCCTTACCTTTTCATGTTTCCCATTAAACAAAACTTCAATTGTATCCCCATCTATTGATTTAACTAATTCTACAGTTACACGATTAAACTCCGGAGTAACCGAATCTTGTACTTTCTTTTCTTCTTGACTTATCTTTTTACTTTGGTCTTTTATTTCTTCCTTTTCTAAAGAAATAGAGGAACATCCACTAACTATAATTAACAGTAAAGATAAGAATAAGAATTTGATATTTGTCATATAAATTGGCCTTTCTAATTAATTTTAAACTTCAATTTTAATAATAAACTCCATTGAAGGAATTTTGTTCTTATATGTTGATGTATCAATGTTTACGTGATTTATATTATTATGTGATTGATATATTTATCTCTTTCACTTACATCTAACTCTAAGCGAACCGTTTCTCTTACCGGCATGATATTTTTAGCAAATTCACTAGATTCAGGACCAAACGGCTGCACTTCCTTATCAGGATGAACCGTTTCAGGCGTGTCTACTAATAACAGCCGAACTCGTTCTTCTTGCCAACTCTCAAGCTTCACGATAATAGTATCCCCGTCCACAACTCTAACTACATCCGCTTGAATAAACCGATCAACGTCGTTTTTAGACTCACTACTATCATCTGTTATTGCCTCAGCACTATCAGCAACTTCTTCAGGTTCTACTTGCTCCTCTATCTCTTCAATCTCTTCAGTTTCTCTTGCATTATGTTCGCCTTCTTCAATATTTTTACAACCTATTAGTAAAACGAAGGTCATTAACAGGAATAATAATTTCTTCATCTTTCACCCTACCTCAAATCTAAGTACGTATACTTAATAGATTATAATAAACTACTACTTGAATGAAAAGGAGTTATTCAGCTGGTTTTATGTTTCGATTAAATGGTGCAAATATTCCATTTCGATTCGCTTTCCATATCCCTGCATATAACTTGTACTCTGTGGCCTATGGATTCGTGCAAGAATTGATGTCTAACCTTCATCCATTTTTGAAAAAACAAAAGACAATTCACCTAGTAGGTAAATTGTCTTTCATTTCATTGAACCAGCCAGTAAAAACTATGCTCGATTGCTTAAATTGAATCGATTGCTTCCTTAATAGGCGTAGTTCCAGTCACTACCTGAAATTCCTTCCCAATGGTTGTGTCATTTTCTAAACTGGCAATGATGACTCTTGCCACGTCCTCTCTAGGAATTTCAGCTCTATCCACTTCGGATGCTGCCTTTACTTTTCCGGTTCCTTGATCATTGGTTAGCAAACCAGGATGGATAATCGTATAATCCAAATCCGCCTGCTTCAACCATTCATCGGCATAATGCTTTGCAGCAACATAGGGTGCAAAGGACGGAGACGCAGCTTGGATGGCTTCACGTCTTGTGTCAAACGAACTAATCATGATAAAACGCTTCACCCCTGCAACTTTAGCTGACTGAATTGTTTTTACAGCACCATCCAAATCAACCATAATGGTTTTATCTTTCCCTGTATGTGCCCCAGAGCCTGCTGAGAATACAATCGCATCGACTCCCTCAGCAGCTTTGGCAATGGTGTCGATGTCCTGTTCAAGATCGACCACTACGGTTTCCGCACCGAAATTTTCAAAAAAGGATGCTTGCTCCTGATTACGGATCATTGCCTTTGCTTCCAGTTTTTCACTATCCTTAATAAATGAAATAAGATGTTTTCCAATTTGGCCATTGGCCCCAACAACAAGAACCTTCAAAGATATCTCCACCCTTTCTAATTAAACGAAATAAGACCATCTGCCATACAGAATCCAACGTATTATGAATCCTGTATGTTTATCGTAAATCAAAAAGAAGTACGATGTCTAGAAACCAAGCTTATTTAGCTGGATTCTATAGCCACTTATAGTTACGATCACTCCAAAGACGAAATCGATCACTTAGGAGTGATATTCAAAACAGTAGTCCCTAATCCCTAGCACCCAACCCCAATCGTCTAACAAAATAACACGTAACCCCTAACCTATTAACTAATACCCAACTAACCAAAGGAGGAATCCACCGTGAAATCGGCCATTGATCCATTCACCCACTTCCGTCAATTCCATTTTGTCTAACAATTTAACGAAATATAGAAGAATTTAATGATTCCAATAAAAAACCTCTAGAGATCCACGGACATCACTTTACAAAAGGCGAACGAATTGCGTTTGATGTACTCACTCGTTTTAGTGTGAAAGTACAAGGGGTTTGTAACGTCCGTATTTGCAAATTGGTACAAGCCTGCCAAAAATACAAAGGAGGAAATTCTCGCTCAACGTTTGAACGAATGCTTAGAAAAGCGAAATCTTTGGGAAGCATCTCCATTCTCCATACGGTTCGAGAGACTAGAGGCTATGCACATAATGTATATATTTTTTACCACTTTGACACGCCCAACAACGAAAAATTGACTAGCGCAAAAACAGCAAAAAACCTCATCTACCAAAGACTGATGAGGACAAAAAACAACAGGAAACTTATATAGTTGAAACAGAAAAAAACCACAAAGAATACAGCTAAGGGGTCTTTTTCATTTTCTCTCGATATATTTCATAAATATTTGGTTTTCTTACTACTTCCTTTAACAAATCCTTTTCAATGTCTAATCTAATCAGTTTCTTAACATATTCTGATAAATCTTTTTGACTTAACGCATGATCTAGAAGCCAGTTCTCATCATTGTTAAAACTTATCATTTTACGCTTAGTCATCATATTTCACTCCTTACCTTAAACAGCAATACTTTGTAATAAAATCATTGATGCATCTATATTTGCAAACATGATTGTTTTTAATTTAAATTTTATATGTCCTATCGTAAATGTGTTAATAATCAGACCAAATGGAAAACAGGATATAAATTCATTTTCTGTTGCATTATCTTATGACTCTAAAAGCTATTCTGTACCTCGATCCAAAATGGTATTTCTTAAAATCACAGAGACGGTTCAGCCGCTTCTTTTGTTTAGCCAAACGAAAGAAGCAAGAGATCCGTCCCCTTGCTTCCTGACATTAGAAATTATAACTATAAAAACCTTTGCCTGTTTTACGTCCGTACTCTCCGTTTGTATATTTCTCAACAATGATGTTTTGCGGCTTCTGTGATTCGTCACCAGTTTCTTCATAAAGGATCTGACGAATATTAAAATTAACATCAATACCTGTTAAATCAAGGAGAGCGAACGGTCCAATCGGGTGATTTAGTGCTTTTGTACATGCGAGATCGATTTCCTCAACAGTAGCAATATCATTTTCTAATAAATAAATCGCTTCATCAATAATCTTTCCGAGTATACGATTTGCCACAAACCCAGAAATTTCTTTATTCAATAGAATAGGAGTCTTTTTTATTTGCTTTACTAATTCTACAGCTGTATTTGCTGTTTCTTCGGAGGTATGAGGACCTTTAACTACTTCAACTAATTCCATAACGAGAACTGGATTGAAGAAATGGACATTACATACTTTGTCAGGCCGATTTGTAACATCCGCAAGCTTAGAGCTGACAATAGTTGAACTATTCGTTGCAATAATAGTATGTGACGGTGCTAACCGATCAACTTCGGAAAATAATTGCCGCTTGGCATCGACTTTTTCTACAATTGCTTCAATTACGAAATCTGTTTCCTTTACAGCTTCTTCTAATGAAGTGACAAAATGAAGTCTTGAGAAAGCTTCATTTACCTCTTTAGAGGAAAGTTTCCCTTTTGCTATGCGTTTTTTCATATGCCCGCTTAAAGATTCCTCTGCTTTCTTAAGGCTTTCTTCACTAATATCCTGCAAATAAACCTTCAGTCCAGCCAAAGCTGAAACCATTGCTATTTGTGAACCCATGACTCCTGATCCGATAACGGTAATTTGATTAATGGAGTTTTTCAAAATAGATGCCCCCTTAGTATATTTTAAATTTTCTTGTATTTAAAAGCTTTTGTAAAAGCTTAACCTAATCTTTCGATGATGGTTCCGTTTGCCATTCCCCCACCCTCACAGATCACTTGCTCATCAATCTACTCCTTTTATTTTTTTAGTTCCAACTCTATAATTCTATTTTTTTAGTATGGAACTCTTAAGAGTACATGCCACAAAATGCATAAATTCCCTCATTCAGCGTTCCTCTTTAACGGTGTAATGATTTTTTATAATTAGTAATTTTTCTTATAAACCCTCTACATGTGCTTTGATTCGAAGTCCCCCATCTACGCGAATAACTTCTCCATTTACCATTTCCATATCGTCGGAACATAGTGTATTGATGACCTTGGCTACGTCTTCAACTTCCATTGGCCGTTTATATGGAATTCTTGCATTGGTTGCTTCTATTCGTTCTTTAAAATTCGGATTTAACTTTCGTAAAGCTTCAGTATTCAAAGTCCCTGGAGATATTGTGTTGGAGGTAATACCAAAAGGACCAAACTCTACAGCCAAATATCGTATGAGCGCTTCCATAGCAGCTTTCGGTACACCAACAGCCGTATAATTCTTGACTGCCAATTCTGAACCGAGACTGGTAATGGCAAAAATTCTTCCCCATTGTTTCTTTTTCATGTAAGGAGCTAATTCTTGGGCACCAATAAGCAATGGATCAAGGTTGATATTAAATGCGTGCCTCCATAGATCAGGAGTAATGGATGACAGATCTGATTTTATAGCATGAACAGCGTTATGTATAAAGATATCAATGGACCCCATTCTTGCTATAGACTCCCTGCATAAATTAACCATTTCTTCATAATTTCCTGCATCAGCTTTAATTAACTCTACCTTAGTCCCATAAGAAGAAACCTCTTCGTATGTTTCCTTTGCAGAATTTTCATCATTATAATAATTAATGACCACATTTGCTCCATTTCGTGCAAATTCTAATGCCAATTCTTTTCCTAACCCCTTTGAACCACCCGTTATTAATACATTTTTTTCTTTCAATTTAGTCACCCTTTCATAATGGAATGTTTATTTTGTATGTTATAGCACAAGTGTCTATACTCATTTAATGATCATATCCCACTGATCGTAAACAACCTTCTAGATCTTCCGAGCAAGTTGATGAGCCTCAAAGATTGCATTGCTAATTCGCCGAGGCGATACAGTATCTCCAACAGAATAAATTGGTATGTCAAGCACTTCTTTTAACTTGTGTGCAAGAGTATTTTCTTGTTGTCTACCCGCATCTATTACTAAAGAATCCGCCTTCAATGTAGTTGTTTCTCCACTTATTACATTTTGGACCAAGACGTTATGTGAGCTGCTAATTTCTGTTAATTGTTGTAGGACCATAAAACGTACTCCGAGTGCTCCAAGTCGCTTTAAGAGTGGTTGAATACTTTCATGTGGGATGCTAGCACCTATGGTACGTGCTGGCGTAACATAAGTAACTTCTGCACCACATTTGGCCAGGTGCTCAGCGGCGCTGAAAGCAGGCCAGAACCCTGTACCATCGTCAACAACGACGGCAGACTTTTTCTCACCTACAGAAAAATTGTCGGACTGAAGGACATCGTATACTGTATAAATTTGTCCATTTTCCTCTCCGGCTATTTTGGGCTGAACAGGGATGGCTCCTGTAGCTACGATAATAGATTCAAAGTTGGCAAGATCTGAAATATCCGCTTTTTGACCAAGACGAACGGAAACATTTAACCTTTGAATCTCTGAAGACAAATAGTTAATAACCTGTAGTAGTTCACCTCGGTGTGGCTCTCGTGCAGCAATGTTTACTTGTCCACCTAAGTAGGATTGCTGCTCAAAAAGTACGACCGAATGGCCTCTTTGAGCAGCAACTTTCGCTGCTTCTAGCCCAGCTGGACCGCCTCCTACTATTGCTATTTTCTTAGGGTGTTCACTAATACTAATACGTGGATTTAATTCATGTTCTCTTCCGGTGATTGGATTAACCGTACAAAATAAGGATGGATCAAATGCACGACATTCCTGGTTACAACCGATACAAGGAATAATTTCATTCGTTCTGCCTGATTGAACTTTGGCCGGCCATTCTGGATCAGCGATAAGAGATCGAGCCATGCCAACTAAATCTGCCACACCTTCGGATATGATTTGTTCAGCAGTATCTGGATTTTTTATACGTTGGCCTATAATTACAGGTAAATTGGTCGATTTTCGTATTGCCCGGGATGCCTCAATAGTGATACCTTCAGGAGTAGACATATCCTTGACATAAGCCCCTCTAATGCCTATTGTGATATTCAAATAATTAATTAAACCTAGTTCTGTTATTTTTTTCACGATGTCAAGAGTGTCTGATAACTCCATCCCACCACTTATCTCCTCATCGGAGCTCAGACGAAGACCTATTGCGAAGTCATTGCCCGTAGCTTCTCGTACCGTTTCTAAAATTTCAATTAAAAACTGCAAACGTCCTTCGAGTGAACCGCCATATTTATCTGTACGTTGATTAGTGGCTGAAGATAGAAATTGGGCCACCAAATACCCATGTGCAGCATGAATTTCTACCCCGTCATATCCCGCTTCTTTTAAGTTCTTTGCTGAAATTGCAAATCCGGATACTAATTCAGCTATCTCATCATGGGAAAGCTCTTTTGGGCGGTAAAGTCCTCGTGGTGATTGTAGTGATGATGGTGCACTCAGCGGATAATCGGATTCTCCTCCAATCATTTCTCTTCCTAAGTGCAGTATTTGCCCTATTACCTTTGCTCCATGAGCATGAATTGCCTCTGTCCTGCGTCGAAGCATTGGTATAACTGAATCATTATAAGCTTCAATAAGCATTCGCCGACGAAGAGCTGAACTCGGATGAACGATAGTTGCTCCTGTTATCAGAAGTCCAGCGCCACCACGTGCCCGCTCCTCAAAGTAAGCAAAATCTTCATCAGTAGGCACACCATCTATGACTCTTGCAGTGCTATGAGGCAATCCAACAATTCGATTTTTAAGAGTTATTGGACCAAGTTTAAATGAAGAAAATAAATTTTTATATTTAGTCATATTTATTTATCACTCCTTAAGTGTGCTGTCACAAAGATAACTGGCGCCTCTTTGATAAATCAATATTTAGTAGATTAGTAGATGTATCTCACTAAATATTGAAAATGAAGTGCCAATGACCTCGCTTTTGAGATAGCCTCATTTTTCTTTTAATATGCAATTTTGTAGGGGCTTTGTTTATTATTGATATTATTTTTACTAACCTGCTAAACTAGCTGTTTTTATAATTTGATATTTTTTCTTATTAAGTTGCTAGAGCGCCCCCATCAATGGCTAAATAGTGACCCGTCATATGAGAGGCAAATTCCGATCCTAGAAAAAGGACTTTATGTGCGATCTCTTGAGCCTCAGCATACCTGCCGTCTGGAATGGATTTTTCTCGTGAAGATAAGAACTCTTCTGGATTGGACGGTGAGACCCCTTTCTCAATTGAACGCATCATACGAGTATTAACAGCACCTGGACAGATCGCATTTACGCGAACGCCTTCTCTTGCAACTTCTAGTGCGGCTGTCTTTGTCATCCCCATCACTGCATGCTTACTCGCTATGTAAGCAATAAACCCAGGAGAACCAACTAGTCCTGCAGCTGAAGCAGTGTTTATTATAGATCCGCTTTTTTGACGAATCATTTCTGGTAATACATACTTCAGTCCTAGAAATACACCTCTTACATTAATATCCATGACCTTATTAAACACATCTTCTGGATATTCGGTTATTGGTTTGATTACGCCCTCCCAACCTGCGTTGTTAGAGAAAACGTCAATTCGTTTAAAACGATCGATGGTTTGCTTAACATAGTTTTTAACATCGGCTGAATCGGTAACATCAGCACGGATGAAGAGGCTCTCTCCCCCTTCTTTATTTATGAGAGATACTGTCTCTTCCCCCATGTTTTGGTCAATGTCCACACATACTACATCTGCACCTGCCTTTGCAAACTCAATGCAAATTGCTCGGCCAATCCCAGAACCTCCTCCTGTTACTAATGCGACTTTTCCTGTATAATCAATTTTCACTAGGTCCACCTCTATTCTAATAGATTATTGTTGCTTTCAGACTCTCTAGTTGCTAGTTAATGTTTACGCACTATAACCACCATCAACGTTAATAATTTGTCCATTCACATAGCTTGATGCATTAGATACAAGGAAATCGACGACATCTGCTACTTCTCTTAGTTGCCCTCTACGTGCTAATGGGGTTTGATCAAGAACACTAGTTACTAGATTTCGAGTGATCTCATCTGCAAAATCAAAGTTTTTATGAATACTGTTCGTTTCGGTTACACCTGGCGCAACCCCATTAACGCGAATCCCATCAGGACCATATTCACGTGCAGCCATCCGGAGCAGTCCTTCAACAGCCATTTTTGGTATGGTAGACATTCCATCGTATTCAATTGTGCGACTGATCACATTTGTTAGGAAGAGTACAATCGCCCCCCCGCCCTCTTGTTGGAGCATTGGAATTCCCTGCTTTAAGATATTATAGGTTCCTATCACATCTGTTTCGATAATGGAACGAAATAAATCATCGTCATAATCTGTGATTTTCTTTATTTTAAATGGTGTACCAGTTGCGGAAACGATTGAATCAATCCCACCCCATTGCTCTTTTACTAAATTGAAAAAGGAACTGACTGATTCGGGATCGGTAATATCAACTTTACCTATTTCAGCTTTACCACCTGCATCCCGGATCGCTTTAGCTGTTGATTCTGCTTTTTCATGATTGGTTCTATAGGCAATCGTAATGGCTGCATTCTCAGCAAGCTTCGTTGAAATAGCCCCACCTTGTGCACCGCTTCCTCCAAAAATTGCAATCCGTTTTTGTTTTTTGATGTTTTCCATTGCTACTTCACCTCTTAATTAATAGTAGATTTATAGTGACGCTACATAACGAAAGAAGATATCTAGGAGGAAATTCAGAATGTCTTGTATATTCCGTATACTCTACTCCAACGATTGCTGAATTCCCTAGATATGCTGGTTGTTTTATTGTCAATACAAGTTCTCTCCTAAAAGGATGCAATATATAGTTTTCTTAATTTAGAATTTAAAATATTTTCAGAAAAGAAAATTTATAAAAATGAAATTTCCATCTCTATTTGATCTATCTATTATATTGGCTCGCACCTTGTCCTCCATCAATTGGAACAACTACGCCGTTAATAAACGGTGCTTCTCCTGAAAGAAGAAAGGCAACAAGACGGGCTACTTCTTCTGGATTACCCACCCGTTTGGCAGGGATTCCATCCGCATGCTTATTTGCCAGGATCTCCCAATCTTCGGAATTATAGGATTTAAAATTGCCAATCATCATATTTGTTGAAATTGGACCTGGTGCAATCCCGTTTACGCTTATACCAAACTCCGCGTACTCTATCGCTGCTGCTTTTGTTAATCCAACTACTCCGTGTTTTGCCGCTACATAACCAGGCTTATTTAAAATCCCACGAAGACCGGCAACAGAAGCAGTATTAACAATAAATCCGCTCCCCTGTTTCTTCATGATCTCAAGTACATATTTCAACCCATAGAAGACACCATTCAAGTTTACATCAATCATTTTTGAGAACAGCCCGCTGTCATATTCAACAGTTGGGGCATTTCCTCCTGCGATGCCGGCATTATTGAAAAAACCATCAATTTTACCGTATTCACTTACAGTATTATCAACATATTTTTTTGCGAGTTCCTCATTTGAAACATTCGCTGTTAAAACGATGATTTGGGTATCGGGTGATTGCTCCAAAATAAGACTTTTTGTCTCGTTAAGTGTCTCGATGTTTTTGTCCACTAGAGATAGCTTTGCCCCCTCAGTCGCTAATTGAATAGCTGTTGCACGTCCCAAGCCTGAACCTGCACCTGTAATTAACACTACTTTATCGGTAAACCGTTTAACCATGGGTATTAGTCCTCCTTATAGCTTTGATTAGCAATTCCAAACTTAATAAAATCCATTATTTCATCAATTAACTTATCATCAACTTCTTCTTTGTCCCATAAAACCCATTTCATGCCCAAGTAATTGGTAATTCCCATAAAAGAATAAACGAGTATTTCTGGATTGAGCTTCCTGATTTCATCTTTTTCTATTGATTCTTGAATTCGATAAATGTATGAATTCGCAAACTTTTCTAATGCTTTACGATGAAGTTTTTTATCGACATACTCGGCTTGAGGGAACAAACTATACCAGTAGGGTCTTTTTTTCAAGAATTCAAATAATGCTTTGAACCCTGCCCGCTCCATTTCAATCCTGTTTTCAATCCCCGCTGTCCTTACTTTAATTAGCTTAATTAATTCGCTCTGCATTTCCCATAAGAGACATTCAAAGATTTGATATTTCGATTCAAAATAAGTATAGAAGTTCCCAAGCGATACTCCTGCTCTTTGTGTGATTTCTGTTATACTGCTATTGTGATAACCATTTTTTCCAAAGATATATTCTGCGGATCGCAGAAGCTTATTCCTTGTTTGAATTCCTCTATTGGTTTTGGGTATTAAATTCGGTTCTGACAAAAATTAAACCTCCTCTTTAAATGGTCACTCTCTTAAGTCGTACTTCCCAATTTATTAAAACTTCTTGGTGATGATTATTTCATTCGCATATTCCATTAAACTCTTTAACAGATTGATCTAGTGTGGCAAACCGACTGTCATTTGTTTGTCCATTGAACCATCTATAATAAATTTGTTGCTGCCTGTAAGGAAACGTTTTCATTTTTTGGGAGATCTATCATTGTATTAGATGATTCCTTTTTCTAAATTGCACGTATTTACTGGAAACAGGATACAACTTTTTCTTTTTATTAATACATGAATCACTTTTCAACTTTAATTTTACGTTACCATCTAATTGTGTGTCAATATATTTAAAATATTTAGATAATTACAAAACCAAAGTCTAACTAAAATACGAGACAAATAATAATACAAACACTAATTTTCATTGTCCTAATATACCGCCATCAATAGTTATAAAGAACTTGTTACAAGTGAAGATTAGTTTGTTGTTGTAACCTTAACTATTCTTAAGAAACGCTAGTTAAACGGACAATCTTAGGAGGAACCCAGAATTTATTAAGTATCTCCTTGCGAGGAATATACAAGCGTAACATCAGATAAAATGGGCCCTGAGCTGGAGTAGGGAGCCAATTGACGTCGGACTTCGGTTGTATGTGCTGAAGCCTAATATCTACGTGCCCTTCTTTATCAACGATTAGTCCTGGGGTTCTATCTCCTATGGAATACCGATTAATCGCGTTTTCCACCATGGTACCTCTATCGTTGTACAAGGTAATGGACCAAAAGGCATCCACAGGAGGTAATTCGCTGACATGCATTTTTATAAGGTATTTTTCGCTACCGTTAAGTTGATTGCCGTCCGCATCTACACGTGCCAAAGGATAAAGAGCTTCTTCAGGTAAAGTAACGTGCCTTTGATCCTTGCAGACTGCCGCACGCAACAGATAATCTGTTCCAAACCTTGGACCATTATAGTTAATAGTCCAACCGTTTACGTTTGTACCGAGATTGAGGGACTTATCCCCAACAGTCTTCTTACCGTCCGTTAAACCACTAATAATTTCATCCTTGGTCTCTTGAGACAGAGAATTTGGGTCAAAACCGCTTTCCTGTGTTAAACCTATTTTCTGAAAAGATTCTACCAGCTTGCGTTCATCATCATTTGTAATAACCCATTCACGTAAAACATTGCCTAGCATTTCTAAAAACTCTAAATTGGGATCGACTGGGTGTTCCAGATCGATGAGAGGACGTTGTTCTGGCACATCCCATTTCCCCTTAGTTCCAGTAAGGTAAGCCGACAATGGACGTAATCTTATTTGGTTTTGTAGTTTATGTACAGCCTCAAGATCATTAGAGCCGTCAACTAGAAAACGGCCAGCAATCAACAAATATCGAGTATGGCTAGGAACACCAAGCATTCCGGACGGTACAGCATCATCATAACTGGGCCCGTAAATGAACAATGGTGGTAACTGACTGCCGTGTGTGCGTTGACCAACCGACATTGATGTAGAAGTATCAGCCAGGGCCATCTGGAAGGTATAATAGCGATTGCCAAAGTTCGGTGTTTCCAGAACCATAGGCTCTTCGCTTAAATCAAGCCATGCCAAGCTATAAAGAGTATCGTTGTTCGGACCGATACCCCTGCTGGTTGGATCAAAAAGCGAGCGTCCGTGTCCCACTTGATTTAACATTGCTCCCGCATTCGTATCGCTTACTGCCATTGATCGTTCCTGTTGAGTTAAAGCAAGACGCAATGTTGCTGAAGAGATTAGTGGATAACCCCAAATATAAGCCCTTAGAGCAAGAGTATATGCGTCCTTTTTTTCACTACTAAATATGTTATTTGTAATATTCAAAACTTTCCTCCCCCTAACTTTGTTTTAACTAAACTTACCTTTGCTTCTCCATTCACACAAAAGTGAATCAAACATTATTTACCAATATATCGGACACCTTCAGGCTCCCACTTTCCTTCAAGTAGCTCTGGTCTTGGCATGTATGATCGAATGGACAAATAGAAAGGCCTGTTCGGAGCTGGAAGCCAATTCGTATTCTCTGTCGGAGGCGTGTGTTGAATTGTAATAGTCACAGAGCCATTTGGTCCGTACTGAAGACCAGTAGTTCTGTCGTTGAGACAATAACGATTTATTCTATTTGGGTAAAGTTCTCTAGTATTTGCATCATATAAAGTAACTGACCAAAAAGCATCTGCGGGAGGCGGTGAATCCATATGCAAGACATATCGTCCCTTGGAACCGTCAAGTGGTTCACCATTTTCATCATAAAAGGTTACAAATGACTGATTTTCTTCAACCACATTCGCACCTAGGCCAACATAATTCACTGCTGCCCTGCTAAGGTAATTAAAGCCATATGCACCTTTACTATTTGTTTTAACCCAATGAGTACTAAGAGGAATACCAAGCTGCGACTGAGAACTAGTGATCACTTTCATTGCATCAGCATAGCCGGCAATCATGCCTTCCTGAATTTGAGGGTCCAATGTAACGAAATCAAACGGTATCTGTCCTCCAATGCCGAGTGTGCGATAACGATAGGTTAGTGCATCCTCTTGAGCTGGTTTCCCGTTTGAACGAAGGACGAAATCTAGAATCTTAAAAAAACCAGCGGGTTCATCAATTTCTGCAAGTGGATATGTACCACCAATCTGAGGGAAGCCCTTGTTCTCATTCACATTAGTCGTTAAGGGCGTAACCTTCACCGACTCTTGAAGTGCGTGAACTTCAGGTAGGTCAAACTCGTTTAGCGGGAAAATCCGCATAAGAATCCATTGATATGGGGTTGCGACTTTAAACTGCGTGACTCCTCGAGGCAATTCACCTTGCCAATCCGTTGTCGTGATGAGATAACTTCCACCATTTGGTCCTTTCGTTCTTAGGCTGATGTTTGTTGTGTTTCCATACATGTCCAATAATTGAAGAGTGTAATACCTCTTCCCGAATGCAGGTATTTGTATTAGAAGAGGTCCTTGGGTCAAATTCAACCATGCATTTGAATAGATCGTATCCACGTTCGGCGACTTAAAAGCCTTGTAACCTGGTTTTGCCAACTCTCGATCATGGACAAATATATTAAAGCCAACATAATCAGAGCTTTCATGATTGATGGCTTGCCGGTACATCTCCCGATACTGATACACACTTACCAATCCATAAATCGTTGCATCCATGCTTAGCATGCGAACGTATGCAACTCGGGCAGAGCTATCACTAGGAAGAATATCTGGGTGACGTACAGGCGCATATTGTTCCACTTTTGATACATCATAGCTTGGAGTATAAAAAACTTTTTCCTTTTCCATGCATTTTAACCTCCACTTAATCAATTTTGTCAATTTGACATTAAATCTGGCAGCCACATGACCATGTCTGGGAAAATCAACAACAGAATAACAATAACTAACTGTATGACCATAAAAATCATGCAACCTTTGAATATTCTGAAAATGTCAATTTCAGGTGCAATACTTTTTAACGAGTAAGCAACAATCCCAAATGGCGGACTAACCATTCCTACCTCTATCATCGCAACTACGATAACACCAAACCAGAGCCCATCATAACCTAAATCTGTAATAATAGGATAATAGATTGGAATCGTTAAAAGTAACATCGTTACTCCATCCAAAAACATCCCCAATATAAAATAAGTAGCTAAAATCCCCAGCATAATGATAATTGGAGAAAGATTTAAATCGGAAACCGTACTTGAAATCATACCTGGAAGGCCAGCGAAAACTAGGAGTTTTGAAAATACATAGGCACCAAGAACTAGAAAGAGTAGTGAAACTGTTATCGAGGCGGATTCCACGCAAGAGCTAACAAAACTCTTGAAAAATCCTTTTCTAGTCCTGATTACTAGCAAAATCAAAGCTATTAAAGCTCCCCATGCTGCTGCTTCTGTCGCGGTAAAAAAACCAGTAAAGATACCAAAAAAGATCGTTCCAAATATCGCGAATACTCCCCAAGTCTTCGGCAAAGCACCGAATTTTTCTTTCCACGTATACGTCTCTTTGACCACTGGTGCCGCACTTGGCTTAATTTTAGCAATTGCAATAATACCAAACGAAAAAGCTAATACAAGAATAGCACCTGGAATGATTCCAGCGATCAGCAGCTTTGAGATAGATTCTCCCGTAGCAAGTCCATAAAGGACCATCATCCCACTCGGCGGAATCATTGAAGCTAAAAGGCCCCCTGCTCCACATGCACCTACACTTAACGTATCACTATAACGGTTTTGCCTCATTTCTGGAATAGCCAATTTCCCCATAGTAACAGCTCCTGCGGTACTAGAGCCGGAACAAGCAGCAAAGACAGATGAAGCCGCTACGGTTGCAACACCTAAGCCTCCTGGTAACTTCCCTAACCATAGACGTGCTGCAGTATAACCGTCCCTGGCAATCCCTGCTGATAAAGCAAATGCTCCAATTAGAATGAATAAAGGTAATGCAGCAACATCACTTGATATTACTCCACTTAGTGGAGCAAGATGGATCACTGAGTTCGCTACATCAAAGCCCTTAAGATACCAGATACCAGCAAACCCTACAATAAATAATGAAAAGGAAATAGGCATTTGCAAAATTATTAGTAAAAACAGTACTAATATTGCAATTAATGAGACAATCATAGCTCTGGCACCTCCGTTTTTTCATTCTTCGTTGTATCAGTTGGCCCATCATCCTGTATTGAGAATAGCGCTTTAATTTCCTTTACTAAATCAATAAATAGCTGAAGGGTGAGTAAGGCCAATCCCAATGTCATGACCATTTTTAAGGGAAATATAGGAATCTTCGTTATCCCCGCTATGACTTCATTCATAACATAAGCTTCATGGGCTTTCCCCCCGTAAATGTACGTTAACCAACAAAAAAACACCATAGATACAGCGTAAATTGGAATTGATACTAAATTAACGATTCGGTTCGGTAAATATTGGCCAAGAATGCTAACTCCAATATGCTGCTTCCGTTCTTGAGTTTTTGCTAGACCAAGATAAATGGTCATTCCTACTAGTACTCCTTGTAATTCGTAAACTCCATAAATTGGTGTTTTTAGCCATCTCATAATAACATCAAGTACTACTGCAAACATCATTACAACTATTAAACCTGTTGATAGAACACTGCAAGCAAAAGAAATCCGTTCAAATACTTTTTTGGCAACACCAAGACTTTTCATTCATTTACCTCCCCGCAAAAACTCTTTTGTCATTAAACATCTATAAATTGCCATTGTCTTTTCATTCATTAAGTAATAATATCAATATAGAAACTACTAGCCACACAGCTCCCTTTGCTGATGGCTAGCAGTCTATGAATATGCGAGAATTAGATCTCTCCTTTTTCTTCCAACTCAAGGAACTGTTCAACAAGTGTCTTACTTGGGTTTTTCTCGTTATATTCCTCTAGCATTTTTCTTGCTTCCTCAACTTTTTCTCGAACATCCTCATACCCAGCTTCTTCTGCAGCTTTAATTGCAGGTTCCCATACAGAAGGCGGGTTAATAGCTTCCTTCCAACGAGCCGCTTCTTCTGGGGAAAGCTGTACAATACGTACATTATGCTCTCTAGCTAATTTAAAGCCAGCCATAGCATCTTCAAAGTATGCATCAGACTCAACTTCAGAAGGGAGCGAGTCGATCTCGGCGATAACCTGTTTGACATCATCAGGCAAGCTGTTAAAGACATCTGCATTAAATGCTATCCCAAACCACATATACATGCCGCTATGACGGAAGTCAGTAACCTGTTTTGAAACCTCGGCCATCTTATTAGATTTTAGAGCGTAGGCTGGAAATGGTACCACGTCAACAGTTCCTTTTTCAAGTGCTCCATACGCATCCGAAGAAGAAATTGACACTGGGACACCTCCAAGATTTTTCATAGCTATGGAGTCTGCTTCACCAAGTCCTCTTATCCTTTTTCCTTTAAGATCCTCAAGCTTATCAAATTCAAAATTACTCATTAATACAGAACTACTGCCGTTAAACCATGCTACTGGCTCTACATTATGTTGTCTCCATTCCTCCTGTATTTCAGGCATTGTTTCCAATAGCTGTGTTTGTATGGCTGCTGCGCTTGTAGCTAAATCATCCATAAATACTGGTTGGAGAGCATTTGACAGCGGTGTTTTACTTGGATTATAAGCATTAGAAATAAAAGCTACATCTACAATGCCATCCCTTAATCCTTCAAGGGTGCTAGCTGCGTCTAGAGTAACACCACCAAAGTTAATTTGCTCGAATTTGACTTTTCCATTCGTTCTTTTTTCAAGTTCATCCGCCCACGCTAAAAATCCCTTTGACTGTGCCGCACCTTCAAAAAGAGCTGAGGAAGCTGTAAGCGTAATCGTTTCTTCTGTTTGTTGTTCATTTTGTTGTTCATTATTTCCACCTTCAGAATCAGTTTGCTGACCGCCACTAGAATTGCTTGAACAGCCAACGGCAACTACCATAAGTATTAAAAATAATATAAGCCTCAACGTTAATTTTTGCATTAATGAATCCCCCTTTTATTAATTAGTTAGTCGTAACTTTTCAAGATTGATAGGAATATCTCGTTTGACCCACTAAACCAGATTATCGTGCTTTTTAGGTAAATTTTTATTGTAAATTGAAAAGTAATAGTAAACAAAGTATTGTTCCTTTTTTAATAGATGAATCACCTTTCATTTTAAATAAAAAAAATGGATAGGTTATACCTCGTTTGACCCACCTAAACTAGATATTTCTCTGCGGTTAAGGTAATTTTTTATTATAAAATAAAAGTGGCAATAAACTTAAATATTGTTTCTTTTTTAATACATGAATCACTTTTCAATTTAAATGATATTTAATACATGAATCACCTTTCATTTTAAATGATAAAAAAATATCCGGAATTTTTAATAAATTTATCGGAGACAAACCCTAGAAAAAACACTTAACTTTTTTAAAATATTACAATATTTTTTCCTAAATTATTCTATGTTTTTTATTAAACACCAAGATCATCATATAAAAGCAATTTAATTAACAATATTTTTGTTAGCGTTTTCATAAACTTCTATAAAGGAATTACCAAGTTTTTTTGTTATGCATCACCCACCTTAAAATAGTATGGTAATACTACTATAATGCTCTTTGACTACAACGGTAGAATGATTCTTCTTTAATTTCCACTCAAATTCTAAACGATAAGATCTTTGTGAATTAAATCCCCTCCTTTTCGCTGTAAGCACATGTCCAACTTTTCATACACATATCATATAAATTTTATATAAATTTGTCAATTATGAATTTTCAGATTTTTGTTTACAGGGACGGTTCAGCCGCTTCTTTTGTTTAGCCAAACGAAAGAAACAAGAGATCCGTCCCCTCGCTTCAATTGCTTTTGTATCTCTTCTTCTCTCTTTTTATCTTTTTCCTCTTCTTCTTTTCTAAGTTCTTCTAGGTAGCTTTTAGAGGAATAGCGTCTTCTTTTCTTTTCAAGTTCAGTTGCTGCAACTGGCATAATTCCTACCTCCTTATGAGATACGATCTTTGATTTTTTCCTTGAACTCTTTGTAATTCTTAAAATAGTAACAATAAGTTAGTAGAGTCCCATAAATGTTATTTAAATTCATCATACCATAGTTTGACTTACAACATTTGAATCCATTCCCAGAGGGGTTTAGGCATCATCACTGGCAATATAAGATAAGCGTGTTGTTTATTGGCTGCATGTTTTTTCAATGTCAGCTAATTTACATATTCTTCGACCTTTTCAATTACTTTGGTTAGGACGGACAAAGCCTTTTGTTCTTTCTCGAAGTCTTTCTCCTTATTGTTTTCTTCAGCAAATATGGATGCTTCTTCGCCTTTTTCAGATGATTCAGCTTGCTCATCTTCGTTTTTTATAGATTGCTGTTCTGTACTCTCAGCTACTTTCTTTTCTTCTTTTGTACCTTTTACTTGTTGTGACACTCCCTCACTCCCCTTTCTCTATTGTCGATCATTATAATATAAACTAAATTTCTGTTTTGATATCGATCGTACGTCGCCAAACCTTTTTATTGAATGAATATAGTAGGTAAAAAGGGGCAAGAACGTTGGGTGAAGAAAAAAATAACGAGAATAAAATTGATAAACAGATCAACATCATCGTCGGAAAAAATCTTAGAAACTAACGAAAGAAACAAACTGAAACTATCAACCGCAGAATTAGCATTCAGGCCAGACATTAGTCGCGCATATTTAGGTCGCATTGAGCGTGAAGAAGTTACAGCTTCTCATCATATTATCCTAAAAATCGCCATAGCCTTAGAACTTGATATAAATGACGTTTATAATGGTACCCATCTTATGATAAAACGTTACTTAAAGCAGTTTTCACCAGATGAATAAAGGACACGATCTCCCCCTATGTAAACCCATTACTACAATTGTCTTCCCCCACTACACCTAAGATTTACAAAATTAAACCTCCCCAAAAAGGAGCCAACCATATGAGCGAAATCATTCTTCCCCATTATATTATTAATCGAGACACTCTACCCTCCTCCCTACTTATCACACTGACTATCAAACAATTGTATGGGAACAAAGCCAACGATATTATGTAAAACAATCACAGCTGCAGCTCAGTAAAGAAGAGCTACTATTACACGTGTCCTACCATACGATAGAAAGACAGCTGCAACGCACATCCCACTGCATCACCCGCTGCACACCCTACCTGACCCACAACTAGAGCAACCACCCAAAACACCCAGGTCCTAACCATCCCATACATAACCCCTATCGCCTAACAAACTAACTACTAACCATTATCCGCTTACCACTAACTAACCCAAGGAGGCATCCCTGTGAAATCCGGCCACACTGATCTATTCATCCACTTCAACCAGTTTCATTCTGTCAATCAAATGAACGAAACAATGCAGCTTGTTAAATCAACATGAACGAATTGGACCATTCTTTCATACCAGATTACGTTCCCCTACGATTCGTGAAAGCGGTCAAACCATTTTTTAACCGAGCGACGGAAATTTATGGCCTATGGAATCGGGTCCAAATCGCTTATCGATCAGTCAAACGGTTTTTCGTTATAAGCAAAAGCAGATCCAACTTTATCGGAAATTATATACAAACTTGTGTTCCTCTATTATAATAAGAACGTATATTCTTATGTGAGGTGAAAAAATGAAAACAGAAAGAAATGATCATGACCGCTGGTTTAAAGAGCTGATTACGACATTTTTTGAAGAATTTATTTTGGCTTTCATCCCTGAAGCGTATGAACATCTTGATTTTGACCACCTAACGTTCTTACAACAAGAAGTGTATACAGATATCCTGAAAGGTAGAAAAGGAACTGTAGACATCTTAGCCGAAACCAAACTGAGAGGACAAGACGCACTCATCATTGTTCATATCGAACCCCAATCTTACTATGAAAGTGACTTCAACGACCGCATGTTCTTCTATTTTAGTCGCCTCTATGAAAAATACCGCCGCCCGATCTTACCGATAGCTATTTTTAGTTACGATCAACCAAGAAAAGAAAATGATTATTTTAATGTCCATTTCACTTTTAAAAAAGTACTCTCTTTTAACTTCTTTTCAATACATTTGAAAAATAAAAATTGGCGTGATTTTATCCACCAACCAACCCCTGTTGCCCTTGCGTTATTAGGAAAAATGGGCTACGATCAAAGGGAAAAAGTAATAATAAAAATTCAATTTTTACGCATGCTACTTAACCTTGAACTAGACCCTGCTCGTCAACAATTAGTCGCAGGCATTTTTGAAAACTATTTTAAATTATCAAAGGACGAAGAAAGTCAATTGCATGGACAACTGAAACACATTCCAAAAGATGAGGTGAATCACATTATGGAACTGATGACTTCATGGGAGCGAAAAGGAATAGAAAAAGGTAAGATGGAAGGGAAAATCGAAGAAAAAAACGCTATCGCCCGACGTATGCTCCAGAAAGGCTTCTGCATTCAAGAGATTATCGACATTACTGGATTATCTGAAAAGGAGATTAAAGAATTAAAGATTTAATATAAACCTACCTGCCCCAAATGTTAATTATTACTGGGAACAGGTACGTTCTTCTATTAGGAGATTGTTAAAGGGGGCTGTCCCATTCCACCTATCTTAAAACTAGACCCGTATAGTTCCCCGTTCCTTGAATAATCGGAAGTCCTTGGTTCAATAACTCCCGCCACACTTTTCGGTCTAGCCCGTAAGGATCTCGCTTTTGAAGGGTATCGATTTCCTGTTCGTTAAGGTGGACATGGTAGTATTGCTCCTTCTCTTTTACCATCAGCTCATAGCTTGCTAGCTTCATGACCATCACTTCATACGTATCGTTCCATTCTTTTAGTTGGCGTTCCATAACATTGGCTACATGGAGGAGGAATTCTTCACTGTTATGGCTTTTCGCCATATATGCTCTTGCCATTCCGTTGATATTCAAGATGCAACACTCCCTATTCTTCATTTTTGTTGGTTAAAGAGCGGTTTTGAGAAGGTCATCAGCCAGTTGCTCCCGCTTAATTTCTCTTAAAACCGCTCTTAATCTCTTATCGTTTCGCAGAACCCCTTCTAGCAATTTAGCTGTGCCGTAACACGCCTCGACATCGAGAATTTCTTCGTCTGTATGCTCATTTCTGTAGCCAGCAGACAGGTTGACGCTCTGGATACCATGCTCTGCCCAAATTTTCGTATCACTGCTGCCACCTTTTGTTGTGGCCCAGCCGTTAAGTCCTTCTGTCGCAGCTATTTCTTCAAAAAAGGCACCGTACTTTGGATGACAAAACGGCATATAGCCACCGCATGAAGTTACAATATCCCGAGTTCCACGGCGGTCAACGACGATGGCCGCATCTGTCCCCCAAAGGAAATACTCATCGACCTCGCTTGCACCTACTAATCCACATTCTTCCTCAACTGTAAAGATGAATTTTACTTTTCCGCTAAAAGAAGATGGCTGGCTGAGGGATTCTGCGATATGAAGCAGTACGGCAATTCCCGCGCGGTCATCTGCTCCTAGTATTCCCTTGCTGCTAGACCACGTGTTTTTGTTTTTGACAATCTTTCGGCCTAACTCGATTTCATACACGGTATCTAGATGGGCATTGAATAATATAACGGGGCCATGTCCACCTCGGTATGTTTTTTCAGCCAAGACATTCCCTGCTCGGTCGACCGTTACGTGATCGACGTAAGGAGTAAGTCTCTCGATGACAAACTTCCTTATCCGCTCTTCATTGCCACTTGCTCCTGGAATGTTCAGTAATTGCTCCAGCAAGTGATGAAAACGTTGCTGTTTGATAAATTCATAGCCTTTTTCTAACCAGCTTTCGTCTATGACACTCATATTTTCAGCAAGGTCTAATAGTTCATGCCGCTTCAGATGAAGAGAAAGGTGATAACTATTTCGACGTTCTCGCCAATTCACTCTTTTACATCCTAAAGCAAGCAACAATTCTACGAGCTCTTCTATCTTTTTTTCTTTCGATACCATCACATGTGCGGCTCTTCGTCCGTGGCCATCACAAGACCCTAAGGTAGCATATCCCAGTCGTTCAGCTGCCGGACGATCCCACTGATGAACGGATCAAGCTCATGAATTTTGGGCTGGTCTTTACTAGAGTCAAACCATAGCCCTTCCCCTCTGCCTCGATGTTCATAATCCACGGTTTCAAGCCACTGTTCTTCTGAAATGACGGGACTTAAGATCGTAAGCATCCTTTGATTAAAATGATAACGAATGTTGGCCTTATCAAGACTTTGAAATAAAAATTGAAGATTGATCTCTGTTTCATTTGTACACACAAACACATCTCTTTCCTTTTCAACCAGTACCCATCCACATCGTACAAATAATTGATTCCACGTTTTCATCGTATCATCTCCCTTTCGTTGATAGCTCTATTAACGCAGGGAGCCGATGACAGACCTGTCATTGGTCTAAAACAAAGGTTTCATCACTACGATGCATGATCATAAACGGGAAGAAGTAATTGTAGAAATAAGCCGTTTCATTGACACCTGTTTTGTTTTCAATGACGGGAAAATCGATCTTCGCTTGGGCCAGCTTCACTCTTAACCGTATAACATTTTGCGTAAAGGTATTTGTAGGAATTTCCCCGTTATCATCCGATCTTGAAAACAAATCGTACACATGATGCTTGGTGACAGGATGTTCGTCACTACTGTTGATGAGAAAATAGCGCAGCAATTCAGCTTGATTTTTCGTTAAACGGCACTCTCGCTCATTAAAAATAAGCAAATGCTCACGCCCAGTAAAATCGAGAATGATCGTATTCCTCGCAGAAAGCTCACTTTCGCATTGCTCCTTGCTACCAAATTGACTCCCACTCCTTGTGACCATTTGATACGCATGGCGCTCTAAGTATTCGTCATTCCCCTTGATGAATTCAAAGAAAGGTGAGAGCTCATAGTTCGGTACTTCGACCAAATTCACGTTGAGCTCTAGCTTAGTTAAGTCTTCCTGGGCATTTGTCGCAATAAAAAGTCCACAATTCGCCAAATACAAATGACAATTATAAAGCTGCTGATCCGTCATCCGGTACTCCGCGTTTTCTTTCTGTTGTTGGTATTCAATAGCCGCATGAAAATGCCGAAGCGCTGATGTATAGCTTTTCTTTTTATAATCAAGAAACCCTAATCGATAATAGGCAATGGGCAGATTTGGTTCATATCGTACCGCTTTTTTTAAACAGCTTTCAGCAGCCCTGTCATCCTTCTGATAAACCGTCTTTAAATACGTTCCATGTTCCATACTTCACCAAATACGAAACGAGCCGCTTTTTAATCCCCTCTAAACTAAAGGAGTATTCACTATTTCTATCGGTCGATATTTTTCTAAACAAGGCCTCGTAAACTGAGATGAGCTTAGAAAACGTCCCATCCTGTTCCTCCGATTCCTTAGCCAATAAAAGCTCTTCTTCTAAATCATCCAAAGCGATTGGCTTTGCTGGTTGTAGCACCTTACTTCATACCTTAGCTGGCCGCTGACAGAATCAAGGGTTTCACGACCGAAACGGACTGAGAGACCGTTTTCTAGTAAAATAGCTATGAATTCCACGTGATTTATTGGAAATAAGAGCCTCTCAGTCCGTAAAAATTTCAAAACACCTTTTTTGCTTCTTTTTTAAAGGAGTCTTGGTTCTTGTATCTCATCGCAATCCTGTGCTCCTTAGATATTATCCAGGAACATACCCTTACCCTTCATTCGATATTTTCCGATAATATTCGGGTAGTCACAGTGACGTTTAATTTAAATAAAACCTTTTTACAGGAGATGAATGAAGTTATAATAATATTAAAAAAATCAATTGTGATAGAGAGAGTGTGTAACATTGACAAAAGGTTTAAAGAAAAACAAAGGGTTTTTAACACTAATCGTTGCACAGGTGATATCAGGTATTGGTGATTGGTTAAGCATAGTTGCAATTATTACACTTGTGGGCTTAAAGTGGAATGCTTCACCGCTAGAAGTTTCATTTATATTTCTATGTCTAGCTGTTCCAATGGCACTGTTCGGACCTGTTGCAGGGGTAGTCGCAGATCGTTTTAATAGAAAGGCATTAATGGTAACATCTGACCTTATTCGCGCAGGACTCATTCTTATTTTAACTGTAGCTGATACTGTGTGGGTTGTTTATCTTTGTTTATTTACGGTTGGAATATTTTCTGCGCTATTTATTCCCGCTAAAAATGGGAAGCTAAAGGAATTAGTTTCTGATGATTATATGAAGAGTGCTATGTCTATATCTTCAATGATAGATTCAAGTACAAAAGTAATCGGTCCTTTACTAAGCGGAGTTTTAGTTGCATCGTTTGGTCCTAAGCTAGTATTTTATATCGACTCTGCAACTTTTTTCGTAGCTGGTCTAATCATCTTATTTTTACCGAAAACGGTTCAGGCAATAAACCCAACCTCACAAATCTCAAAAAAGAAAAATTCATTTAAAACTGAATTTACCATTGGATTTTCTTTTATTAAAACCAATACATTTTTATTAGTCGGAATGTTATATTTTGGAATCGGTCTATTACTGATCCAACTTGCTGACTCTCAACTTATTGTATTAATTAGAGAGCTCACGTCAGCATCTCCTGACTTATTTGGTTATTTACTTACCCTATCAGGTGTTGGAATGTTTTCAGCAGGCCTCCTTTTGGCTAAGAAAACAGATTATGACACCTACCCTATTATGCTTATAGGTATTTTAGGATTAGGCCTTAGCTTTGGGAGCATGGTTGCATTTACAAATTATGATGTAGGTTTTTCGATTATATGGATGCCTTTATTTGGTTTTTTAGCAGGGTTTTCGTATAGCTTAGTGTCTGTACCCTTTCACTCATCCGTTCAAATCAACACACCTGTTCATTTGACAGGAAGGGTTTTTGGAGTTATTAATAGTGTTGCAACAACAGCAACCATTATTGGACCTTTATTAGGCGGCTGGCTCTCCACTATTATTGGTGTTATCCCAGCATTTATAATTTCATCCTCCCTCTTAGTTTCTTTAGCTCTGATTGGCGCTTTATATAGAAGCAAAATAGACAAAGCGAGCAAAGGTGAAAGTCAAGAAGGGGCATACAAGTTGAATTAAATAAAACCCATATATCAGGGTAATGCTCTTATAAGAAATTGGATGAGACGGAAAAAGTTGATCTTTTAGAAAGATGTTTACGAAGTCACTTTGCAAACATCTTTCCTCCTATCTTATTCTTTACTTTGACACCAGCTTCCTCCCAACCAATTGATTTCCTTCTTTTTTACAAGTGGCTTCATTATACTTACCTTAGCTGCAAGGTTGCATTTATAAACGGGATAAAATCAATTTATAAATTAAAGCCTATCATCTTCTAACAATTTATAATACTCACCTGCATCATTTTTTTCATAAGGGGCATATGGAAAAAGCTCAACTCCTAATTCCTCTTCTAACGCTTTAATTTTTTCCTGCTGCTCTTTCGTTAATTTCTTTATCATTAACATACCTCCATTTAATCCCCACTTTTATCATTTTATAATCTTGTCCATTTCGAGTCCCTTTATCTATACGAAAGGAAGATGTAAAGCAGCGAATTATTTTGTAGTGTTTTATATTTAAATTGTGTATGCATTACTGATTTTAATTAAATTGTGGTTCTTTAAGAAATGGTCATTTTAGTTTGAAACGAAGAAACCTGTTAATTTTAAAAATACTAATCTTCCATAAATATTCGTGCATAGTATTCCGTTTCTTCATCTAATTTGTTTTCTTTTCTCAATTCCTCAATATCTTCTTTTCGGATATCTTCAATAATTTGAAAACTTCCTGAAACATTTGGTGTTATCTCTTTATTTTTGTCCATATTTTTCTCCTACATTTCGATTTGTATTACGGTTTCTGTCCCCCCACCTCGTTAACGTATTAACTCAAGTGGGGGCGCAAAAAAACCTTTAAGTACCCATTTGTTTAATAAAAAAAATATTTCATGAGAATCTATTTTTACAAAATAATCTTTTTTTACTTAGTATCAAAAATTAGTTCAGTATCAACACCATTTCTATCTATGTGCTCTTTTTACTTTCAATTTATTTTTTCTAAATGGTCAATATTATCATCTTCCTAAGTTGGTGTATTGTTATTAGTAAGTGCAGCATTTTTTTGTCCACTTCTTTTTCTCATTATCTTTCCTCCTTCATTTTTTGACTAAAAATAGTTTATGGCGAGATCATCAATTTAATCGAGGTAAAAAATGTATAACAACTTCATTAATCCTTATACTAAATAGAAAAGCAAGAGCACCGTCCTCTCGCTTCCTCCGGAGTACATATGCATTTTCCAACTTTTTACTTTTTGATTAGTCTTTAAAATTCAATTTTTAGACAATACTCGGGTAGTCACAGTGACATTATTGAAACACAAAGAACCCCTTGCAAAACAAGGGGCATCCTTAACAGGGAATAAAAGTTCCCTCTAGTTTATTAGACTATTTATTCTTGCTAACTAGTCTTTTGTGTCAATGATCATAGCGTTGTTTACTCAACGATAACGTAAATATCTCACATCAGCAAAAAACTAGCTCTTATTTCTTTCGAAGACAGAATCATATTTCTTCCTTAATTCACCTTTAGCTATTTTTCCAAAGGCTGTTTTTGGAAATTCATCGATAAATTCAACTTCTTTTGGCGTTTTAAAACCAGCTAAATTTTTTCGTACAAAAGATTTGACTTCCTGTTCGGTTAAACTTTCTCCATCTACTAATTTAATGATAGCAAGTACTTTTTCCTCAAAATCCGGATCTGGTATTCCAATGACTGCTGTTTCTTGTATTTTAGGATGGATATATAATAATGCTTCAATTTCAGCTGGATATATATTTTCTCCACCACGGATCATGGCGGTTGCCTCTGAATTTTCGACGATATAAGACACTTCATTACTTCTATACCAATAATTTATCGGGCAAATAATTGCTCCGATTTTAGCTAATGCATAACTATGTCAGTAATTCTTGATTCATTTGTTAATTCAAACTGGCCTCCAACACCTTCGAGCTTTGCTTCAATAGTATCGAATCGATTATGCATTTCTGATTTTAAATCATAAATATCTGATTTCATACTTTTTATTTCTTTACTAACACCTGTAAGTAAATCAAGAATTTGCTTATCCATATTATCACCTCTACCGTTATTATAATAGATATTTAGTGGACAAGCACTATTTTTCCTTCAAAGAATTAACCGCCTTCTTATACTCTTATTGCTCCGTTAATACAAGTAAGAGGTTTGTAACCACCACGTTATTTTAATAAGACGTACAATGGAACGAGGTATTGCCTTCTTTTATCTCTCCTGCCTTAAAAAGGAAGCCATAGAATTGCCCACTGATAAAGCCACAGGGACATTTCTTGTGCTTCCTTCACTTAGCAAAACTAAAGAAGCAAGAGAATTTTCCCCGTGCTTCAATGGATCTATGATTTATACCAAAACTGGCAAGTGCTTTCTTGCTTCATACTCTTCTAGTTCCTCACCATTTTTCAAACGAGTGAGAAAGTCAGGATTAGGAATTAGTGGACGTCCGAAAGCTGCTACATCTATGGTTCCTTCAATTAATGTTTTTGCAGCAGTTTCAGGTTCAAGGTTTCCCACTCCTATAATCACACCATCCCAATATTTTCGAACGAATTGATGCATCGTTTTTCCATCAGCAAGCACATTCGTAAACTCCATTGTGGAAGGATGAATCATCGTCGCACCCACTTCACGGAATGCTGCAATAAACGTGCGAATTGCTAACTCTGGATCTTCCCACTTATAAGCCGTATTATCAACTTTATGAGCGGAGAAGCGAATTAACGTTCTGTCCGGTCCGATTGCATCGATAACAGCTTTTGTAACTTCTTTCATAAAAGTCAATCTTTCTGGAAGGTCTCCTCCATATCGATCCGTGCGTTTGTTAGTTACATCTGAACAGAATTGATCGATTAAATATCCGTGCGCCCCATGAATTTCAACGCCATCAAATCCTGCTTTTATTGCATTTTTTGCTGCTTGGGCATATTGACCAACTACCTCCTGAATATCATCGATTGTCATCTCTTCCGGTGTATCATATGGCTTACGAAACCGTGGAATATTTCCTTCAGCTCGGATAGCTGACGGTGCTTGAGGTGGTACGTTTCCAGCAAGTTCATGGTGGCTTAAACGCCCTACATGCCAGATCTGAGCAATAATCGTCCCACCTTCCTTATGTACAGCATCTGTTACATGTTTCCAGCCTTCGATTTGTTCTTGAGTATATAATCCAGGAATTCTTGGATTTCCTTTGCCACGAGGGCTGACGACAATTCCTTCTGTAATAATTAACCCGATACCATCCGCAGCTCGTTTTCGATAATATTCTACTACATCGCCCCCGACTACACCCGTTTCGTCATCGGCAAAACACCGAGTCATCGGAGCCATTGCTGTACGGGTTTTAAGCTTCCAAGCTCCTATCTTTACGGGCTCAAATAGCTTACTATCTAAAATATTCTCCAAATTTGTCCAATTCCTAGTGTCCGTTGGTAGTCTTGTCCAAGCCACAGTTTTACTTTTTCCTTTGTCATCTTGACTCATATGAATTCTCTCCCCACTTTTGATTGTATTTTAATTCGTCACTAAATTTAGAATAATCATACTTCTTTTCTAATTTTTTTGTCAATAATATAACATTATGTAAGTGATACTCTAAATTCCTTTAGAAATCTATATATATAACTTTTAAAGGGTGCTCCTATTGAATTGTAACTCTATTTTTGAACGAATAGTCATAATATTCTTTACTACGCGTTCTAATAATGGTACGATTTGAAAGTTTACCTTCCGAAATAATATATAGAAATATTTATTTTTCTTTTTCCTTTGTCATCCTTGCTGCTGTCGTAGTATACGTTTTATATTTTCGAAGAGCTAAGTTAAAGGATCAGTCATGGAAAGCGGAAAGCGGGAAGAAAGCGGGGCCTGTCCCCCGCTGCGGTAATACTTTACTCTAGTGGGGGTCAGACCCCGAATCCTGGGAAAATGGACAACGTTTTTACGTAAAAATGACACCGCTTATGTCAACTTTTAACTTCGTTTTTAACCGAGACTTCTCTTGGTTTTGAGCCTTCGTACGGGCCAATAACTCCATTTTCTTCTAAAGAATCAATTAGACGTGCAGCTCTGGTGTACCCAATTCTAAATCTTCGTTGCAGCATAGATACAGAAGCTACTTGCATTTCAACTACTAATTCTTTTGCTTGGTCATATAATTGGTCTAACTCTACTTTGTTATCCTGTTTATCTTTGATAGAACTTAATAAAGATTCGTCTTCCTTATTTACTTTGTTATCTCCTTCTGATTCTGTTTCAATGTTAACAAAAAAACTTCTATTAAATATTATTTCTTTTCCTTTTTGTTCAAATAAACATATTTCAAACAATTCATCATATTTCCTCTGAATTTGTTCGTCATTTTCTTTTATAAACCGGTTTATCTCTTCTCTTGAAAGACAAAAGTTATGCAAAACAAGTAAAGACAAAAATCCTTTTGATTCAAGGCTTATTTTATTTGATTGTAAAATGTGATATAAGTATTCTCTCGCAATCTCAATATTGTTTCCATGAAAATTCCTTTCATCAACGAACTCAGGATTAAATCCAAAAGTTTTTAATGCTTTTTTAGCCTCTTTTAAATTAAATGATACACTTCTATCATCTCTTCTTTCTAAAAATGGAACTGGAACGTTGTTATTTCTATAACCCCTATCCTCTTCTCTTTTTACCAAGATAATAGTAGAATAAAATCTTTTATTTTTGATACAATAACTTACATTAATGTAACTAGGCATGAATATGTAATAATCCGATAATTCACATCTTAGCACTTCATCCTCCTCTACCTCAAGAATAGAGGATACATTATTGTAATGTAAACTAATCTCTTTTAATTGGATTTCTTGATTTTTATAGATAATTAATGCAGCAACTTTTCTATTCATTTCGAGTCACCTCAGATTTTTTAAATATATTGTATGTCCACCTCCCTCTTGTTAGAACCCATAAAAAGGGGAGAAGAGGTTCTTCGTTAGAAATGTTGATTTATTTAAGTTCCTTCTTTTTGTTTATCTTTGAATATAATTACTAGTTTGGTAAGGAATATCTCATATAGGTATAGAGGGACGGTTCATGTGCTTTCTTCGTTTCGCGGAACAAAAGAGGCATGAGAACCGTCCCCATGCTTCCTGAAGATTAAATAAAGTAACGTGGTTGTCCCCCTAATTCGTCGCGGGTGCAGGCACATTTTTCTAGTATTGGCATAGTTCCAGTAACCACTCGAATTCTTTACCGAGCGCTGCGAACGCTCAGTCGATTAGCACCAACATGCCGCAAGAAAAGCGGCTTACCTATGAACATTAGATGGACGAAGAAGAAGTAACCACCCTATCCACTGGGCAAAGCGGAGGCGGTTACTTCTTCTTTTTATCCCGTTTAACAGGCGCTCCCCCCACTTCAAAACGTTGAGAAAAGTGGGAGAGGATAAACACAGAATAAAATCGCCACGTCCTGTGGCAACGTCTGTGTGATCCACATCGTGTGGGCCTCAGTAACAACCCGATTGGTTCAACTAACTTTCAGTGGGAAAAGCCCCACCACCGAATGAAGTTTCACTTTATTGGCGACAAGTGCAATCATCGCTACAACAGCTAAAAATAGAGTAACGATGAATGTTCTAAATTGAAACATTACATTCATTGTTTCGTAAGTCACCAAACTTAACACCCCCTTTCTTTATAGGGAGTGTCAATCGCCTTCCGCTTTATGTAGTTGCTATACCTATTATAGCAAACATACGATCCCCTTCCTAGTATTCTGTTCTTAATCAAGAGTTTACTTTTACCATTTGTCTTTATCCTTAAGACAAGGCTAGATCCCCTGTCTAATTTATTTTTCAGCAAAAATTTTTTCTATTATGATACCGATCGTACGTCGCCAAAACCAATTTATTGAACCAGAATAGTAGGTAAAAGCTCCACTTCCCATGAGGACCTTCTACCATTTTCTCTAGTACTTAGAAACGGTGATATTGTTGTGGCAGAAACTCAAAAAAAAAATATAACAAATTTACATTATATGTAATTATATCGTCTGTAGCCGGTCGTAAATGTCTTTTTAATAACTGATTATAGTTATTAAAAAGGAGTAAATATGTTGAAAGAGTTTGAGAGTCCAGAAGAAAAAGCCTACAAGAAAGTTCAAAAATTGTCGCACGAAAGATTGCTGCTAGACGAAAGTATCTTGGCCTGAACAGTGATGATGTGGCACACGATGCACTCATCAACCGTTCCCATTATAGCGATATTGAAAGAGGCAAAGTGATGCCATCCCAATTTACAATTATGAAAATTGCCACTGTACTTAATCTAAATTTAGTAGATTTACTAACAGATGCCTATGAAGAAGTGCAACAATTTATTCGGGATGTACAAACCGATGAGCAGTAGGACACCATTCTTCTGACCAACCTATTTAACATCTTCAAATTATATAATTCATCACACGAGTGTTCAACATACCACGAAAAAAACCTCCATAAAAAGGAGCCCACCAAATGAATGAAATCATTCTTCCCCACAATGACATTAATCGAGACACGTCTGCCCTCCTCCCTGCCTATCATACTGACTATCAAACAATCATATGGGAACAAAACCACCGCTTTTACGTAAAAAAGACACCGCTGCAGCTCATTAAAGAAGCCTGCTTAGAAGGCGGTGCCGATTTGGATGGCAGGAGAGCTGCGGTTACTATAAAACGGGGATCACAACAAAAGCTCCGATCCCTGTGATCCCACACGAGCAAGTCTACGCCTTCCCGACTCACTCTCCGAAACTTCATGAATGCCACTGGCTCTTCTATCATCACATTCAAGCAATCAAACGTTATCCCGATATCCCAACTCATACATACATCATCTTCAAAGACGAAAAAGAACTGCTGCCGCAAGTGTCCTACCATACGATGGAACGACAGCTGCAACGCACATCCTACTGCATCACCCGCTTCACACCCTACCTAACCCACAACTAGAGCACCCCCTAAAACACCAGGTCCAAACCACCTCATCCTTAACACCTATATAAACTACCAATCTAACAACTAACCACTAACTACTTATTACCAACCAACAAACCTTAGGAGGCATCCCCTTGAAATCCAGCCACACTTATTCAATCACCCACTACAATCATTTTCATCCTATCAAACAAATGAACGAAACAAAGAAGCTTATTACAAAGCAATACAAACACCACTTGACGAAAAAGGACCCACACTGGCGAAAAGGTTCCATCTTAACAAAAAATATTCAAATTCACCCACCGTTTTCCCCTCGATCTCTCTATATACATTTTGAAGGAACGATACAATTAGGGAGATTTTAAAATGAAGTCAGGTAGAATTGAACAATACAAGCAATATAGTCAGTTTTCGAATTTAGAGGAATTTAACGTTTCCAATAAAAAAGCACTAGAAATCCACGGACATCACTTTACAAAAGGCGAACGAATCGCGTTTGATGTACTCACTCGTTTTAGCGTGAAAGTACTCGGTGTTTGTAACGCACGCATTTGTAAATTAGTACAAGCCTGCCAAGACACAAAAGGTGGCATTTCTCGGTCCACGTTTGAACGAATGCTTAGAAAAGCGAAGTCATTTGGGATCATTTCTATTATTCACACAGTAAGAGAAACAGGAGGCTACGCGCACAGTGTTTATATTTTTAACCGCTTTGACACGCCCAACAACGAAAAATTGCCAGAGCGCAAAAACAGCAAAAAGCCGCAACTACCAAAGCCTGATGAGCACAAAAAACAACCGGAAACTCATATTGTTGAAACAAAAACATTAAAAGATAAAGATCTTCGTCAAGAAGAGGTCAAAAAGATCGATCAAATCGACATGAACAAATTGGACCATTCTTTCGTTCCTGATTATGTTCCAACACCATTCATCAAAGTCGTCAAACCATTTTTTAACCGAGCGACGGAAATTTGTGGTCTATGGAACAGAGCACAAATCGCCTATCGATCAGCCAAATTCGCTAAAGACACTTCAATCGATGCATTGCTGCCAACCATTGTCCATGCCTTTAAACAAACTGTTTTTCGGTATAAGCAAAAGCGGATCAAGTCTAGCTTTATGCCTTATTTTTACGGGACCGTGGCGAATTTGCTTACTGTAGAGAAGAGGAAGGTGGTTGCTGAGAAAGATCCGTGGGGGCGTTGGTTGGAGGGATAGTGTGTTTTTAGAGTTGTGTATTGGAGATGAGCACATTTTCTTTCAAGCATTTCTCAAGTTGTCATTTAATAAAAGGGAACAGTCTATTGATATAAGCAAATACCAAAACGTGTTTATCGGTGACGTAAAACGAAGAAAGAACCGCCGCTATTGATGTTTTATATACCCTTATAATTTGGTATAACTTTAGAATTCAGAGTGCCTGTAAAGAATAAGGCACTCTGAGATAATATCGATACTGGTGGTCGGGGGGCGAAATAGCCTCTTAATCATTGATATTATAATGTTCTTCACATTTGCTGTGTAAAATTTGTGTAGAATGATTTGGATTTGTAATTCAGGTAAAAGATTTCACCTGCCCTTTTGTTTCCGCACTCCAAATGGCTTGAGTATTAGTCGCAGATAGGATGGTGTAGGAGTGTTTACCTTACAAAAAAATCATCTCTAATCACTTAGAACGTTTTACCCAAAAAATTTATAGCGGAATTTATTAAATTTTAGTACTCTACCCCCATCTTGATTGCTTCATTAACATCTATTCCTACACCAAAGCAAAAATCTCTGCTTTGTCTTTCTGTTTTAAATTGATTAAGATTTGTATATGGAATACCGGTTCTTTGATCACCAATATATCTTACTTTATGCGTCCTAAATGACAAATCCATATACGGCCCACTGGTAACAACTAGCAACCCATCCTTCAGTCGAAAATCTGATAGAATATATCGCCTTACTTGATCACAGACATAATTACCAGCGCGCGTCAATTCTACAGTTAGGTCCATAATTAAATCTACATGAAACATATATTCCTTATGCAATTTACTATTCAATTCAGGATCCCATCTGTCTAACCTATAAAACTTTTCAGTTTCTAGTCCTTCACCTCTCTCAATTGCATGAAGACTAAAGGTATTAATAAGATCTGAAAGGACTCTTCTGAAATTCTCAAAAGCATTCTCCAGCTCAATAAGTGTATTTGGCAAAACCCTTGTAAATATCCAGTGCTTTAATTCATCTAGTTCTTTCAATTTTTGCTTTCCAATACCAGGTTGACCTGAACCAAGTAACCAAGAGGTCCATGCTTCCCAATTATCCAAATCAGCTCTTTTTACCCATTCATCGATATAAGATGAGTAAATTAATTCATGTTTTATTCTTATTTCATCAATATCTAATGAATTTCTTACCCATTCTTCGTGTTCCTTTTTAATTTCTTTTAACTTGTCCACCGAATAAGCTTTTTCTTGGTCATCAATAACTTTATGATGAATATTGCACAATAGAAGTAGATTACCATATAGATCTCTTTGTTCTTTGGGAAAGTCCGCATCTCCTCTAGGGCCATCATCCTCTCTTGCAACAATATGGCACTCTTCTCCAATTATTGACGGATCATCTGTTTCAGTTTCATCCATAACAAGTTCTCGTCTACAAGTAGAAAAAGCACATCGATTTGCTGCTTTTCCCCACAACATCTTTCTTGTTTTTACAGAAATACCCACATTATCCCCTCATTACATAAAAAATCTAGTTATACCACCATATATTAACAATTATTTTAATTTAGATAAACAAAGTGATCTAATAGTCAATATGTGTACGCTTTTTTTCCACAACTATAACCTTTGCTATATTATATCTTGATACCTGATAAACTTAAAAAACAACTCAATTTAGACGTTTTTTCTTCACCAGAACCATTTAATCTTTTTTTACCAGCACTAAAATAAACCTGTTTTTTTGCTCTTGTAATTGCTACATAAAATACACTCATTTCTTCTAAATACTAGAGAAGTAATCATCCTTCTTTAACTAACTGCCTGAAAGGGTAGCTTCCTCTCATATGCTTCCTTTTCCATTTTTACAATCCCTTGATTTGAATCTAAATATCATAGTAGTTTAAATTTATATTCCTTTCTAACCTTTAATTACAAACACAATTGAACTACAGAATTATTAATTAATCAAAATGCCTCTTCGTTATTTTCACTTCTGCTAATATTTTTCCTTCAAGATCACTTTTACATAAAGGTAATATAACAATACAAAAAATCAGCGTTAATCCAGCAAAAAAATAAACACTATGTTCGTACTTTATATCAAAACTCCCAATCGATAGATTTCTCGGTAAAAGTCTAATAAAATTAGATAAGGCCATTCCAAAAAAAATACAGAAAATATATAGACTTAAGGCTTGATTTATTTTAGAAACTGAATATTTACCGGCTTTCAAATATGTTTTTGGCTTTAAAAAATTAAAAAGATATTCTTTTATACTTTCTTTTTCATTATCAAAAACTAACTTATAGAGTGGACCTGTAAAATCATCCTCAAGTAAATCAACGTGTCTTTCCCAATTGTTTTGCCAAAACTTGCTCCCCTTATTTACCAAGTACCAACTCCAAGAAACTATCGTCCCAAGACAACTGATTAGCAATAACGATTCATCTTTATAGGGCATCTCATCATTCTTCACGGTTAGGACCGCAAAATAACCCCCAAATATAACTATTAAAAAGCCCCAAAAATATGTAGCTCTCTTCCAATATAATTCAATTTCAAATTTTCGTATATCTAAAGCTAATTGTAGTGCCGCTTCACGCTTCTGAAAACTTGTTTTATATTCATCAGTATTTTGATTTGCTTTTCTGTTGTTTCTTTTGCTATCAAAATGAGAAAGGTATTCGTTTCTACTAGACTTTGAATTATTATTAATATTAGTCATTTGCTCACCACATAATATATTATTCTTAATAAACATTTCTTTGGTTAATGAACTAGGGATTTACCTTTCGATTAAATAAACCTGCTACTATTGTTTATAGTTTATATATACAATGGGGTTAAGCCCCTGCAATCTAACCTCTTTTTTCCACGAATCTAATTTATTTTTTAGCATAATCATATTTAGAGTATTTAAATCTGGTTGTCCACTTTGATTTAGAGAAAGCGGTTGTCTCTTTAAAACCAACCACACTGCAACATTCTTTATAGCAGGCATTCCCTCCAAAGTATTATGTTTATACATTTTCAAAGAACTTATAGATTGATCTACGGCATAACATAATGTTGAGGAGGCACTACCTATTTTTACTGCGTACATAGTTTCATCCTTGTATAAATCCATTAACTCTATCTGTGCACCTGCATAACTATTTGTAACTCTATCGTAATTTTCAAAACCATCTCTTACTCTTAAAAGATTAAAAGCTCTTTCTGCATAGTATTTATTCTTTAATTTTTCTTTTATTTTCGAATCAGTCAATCCCTCGAATTCAGGCTCTTCTTTTTCTTCGTTAAATTTTTCATCAATAAAATCCTGATGAATTGAATCACTAAAATCATACTCTTGACTATAAATCACTTCTATTTCTGAAATAGAGTCCTCCAAGTACTTCTGATAATCATCATTATAGTGATACCATATTCCTTTATTTAAAACACACCTATTATCATCGTCTACATAATCAATTAAATTTCTTATTTTGTCTGTTCTAATGGATTTACCGTTATTAAAACTTTTCACCTTAATATTGAGAATCTCTTTAGATAATTCGATTTCTTTTTCTTCAGCGAACCTTTCTACCTCAGCAAAATTAAGACTTTCTATTTCTTTTCTTTTATGACCGTGCCAAAGCTCAAAAAATGTATCTTGATTATTAAATATCTCTGAAACTCCGATAATATCTAACTCAGATATAGTTATAGCATTAATATTTTCCTCAATCTTTGAAAATAAGTTGGTCTCTAGTTGTTCTAAGAGATCTTTGTCTGTCACATTATTAAATACGGGAATTTTATATATTTCATCTTGATTTAATATTAATTTTATAAATGTTATTAGCCGGCTTACATTTTCTAAATTTGAAACTTTTAAATCGAATTTTATAGAGTTTCCAAATTCGACAGTTTCCCCAATTAATGCATTATTGTACTCGTCTAAATTTAACTTTGCCTTTAATTTTGCAAACGACTCACCACTATCAAACTCTAAGCTTTCGTAATTTATATATGTACTAATATTCTTATTCCTTTGCATATTAGGTGATAATAAAGTAGTCGTTTTAATCTCTAAATATTTCATTCTTCTAGCAAATTCGAATGCAAAATTTCTATCACAATATTTATCTACTAAGAAAAATGCACTTCCAAATGTCACCGCATACATTTGATCATCATACTCAATTACTAGTACTGCTCTTGGTTGTGATTTAACTGACAACAACGGTTGTTCGAACTCATTTAAAATCCAATTCCAACTAATTTCTTTATCTACTTCTTCATTAATTTTAAATAATGAAAATGAATATTTTTCTCCTTCCTCATCTTCTAATTCTTTATTTTCAATATAAACTAGTTTCTCTTCTAAATAATTAAAAAAAACTCTATGATTTCCTTCATCAATTCTGTATAAATTTATTTTAGATATTTAGACACCCCTATAAAACTTTCAATATTATATATACTAAACAGCTAGGATATAATCATTTAATCATATAAATAATATTCAATAGTAAAGATCAACTGATTTTACCGGACTAATTTTATTGCTAAGAGCAGGAATTACTAAAAATGTTCAAACATCAATATATTTTCCCTCCTATACTTAGACAAAATATTCTAATATTTCCTATTATAACATTTACAATAAAAGGATTTAGGATATTTAAATTATTTAGCATAGTTTTATCTCGAGCTAAATTTAATGAAATTAAAATTCAGTATTATATCTAAAGTTTTTACATCAAAAAGACTCCACCCTAATTAGGTAGGAGTCTTTTTGATGTAAATAAAGGAGGTCTAGCGAGTTAAACACACAAGTTTCTTAATTTACTCTTAAAAATGCTTGTTTCCTTTCCTCTTCAGAAGTAGGGTCTGTCCCCCACTATGAAGGGACAGACGTCCCTAGAACCAAATAAACTGTAAAAAATGTCACTGTAATAACCCGAGATTTGTCGAGAGGAACGGGGTCTCGGCGAAGGTACACGGCGGTTCTCTTGCTGTCCCTTAGCTTCCTGTTTAATGAATTAAAAAGACCAGCATTCAAACACTACTGGTCGTGAAACAAAATTCAACTTAACGTAACATTTTTTTCTCTATAATCAAGATCATCAATAAGTGTCTTAACAAAATTATATTCTACTTTACGAATATAACATTTCATTGCCAATAATGTATTAATTTTATAAGCCTTTATACTATCAAACTCATCGTTATTCTCAATATTTACTTTTCCTATATATTTTATAGCCACTTCATCACTTGTCGGAAATAAAAAGGCATTTTCTACCTTTTTAATACACTTCGTTTGTTTCTTTATTATGGGGTCGTTTGACTTGAAATTTTCTGATTTAATATGATTAAAAATTGTTGAAGCATAAAACAATTGTTTTACAACATCATGCCATCCGGGTAAATTCATATCAGTATTATAATACTTAGCATCCAAGACATACATTTTCTGTTTATTTAAAAACATTATATCTGGCCGTTGCGGTTTCACAGCAGCATTACTTTCAATTTCCCATTTAAGTCTTGGAATTGTCTGTCTTAATTTCTTATACTGATTTTTAAATATTTGACTACAAATAGCTTCCCAAACTAAATAAAAATATGGTGTAGCCAGCACTTCAAGTTTTGCTTCATTGTTTATAAGCTCAATCCCCGATAAAAAGTCTTTAATCAATTGAATAACAATTAGCTCTCTCTCTACAAAAGTACTATTTAACTCGATTTGTAGAAAGTTCATAGCATATCTAATATCACAAGGCATCTCAATTTTTCCTAATTCTAAAGGTATTCCAAGTAACCAACCATACTTTTCAACACTTTTATAGACACAATACTCGTGTAGTTTAATTAGTAAATTCTGCCGATCCCTAACCGTCTTTCTTGAAACAGTCTCTGTATATATAACAGACTTTCCAGTAAAAAGTGGATTTTTCTTGTTAATTGTTGCTGACCAATTTGTATTTCCATTATATTTTTCAGAAGTTATTCTCATTTCCTTCATGAGTATACCGTTATTTATATAATCATTGATTAGATTGTAAGCTGTAATGATACTCTCAGTATTACCTCCATTATTTCCACCTAATAAGTTTACTTCCTCTAGAGATAAATGGGCACTATTTTTGTACTTGATTAACACCGATAATAGTATCTGAATGTTTTCTTTTAGATCTTTCTCCACCTTCGGAATTTTATGACTTTTAGGAAAAATAATAATAAATGTATTGTTATAAATTAATAGCCCCGTTACTTTAAACTTAATCTTATTTCCTACTAAACTACATATCTCTCTATTTAACATCTGATTGACAAATTCACTTGGAAAAATATTTTTATAATCTTTAAATTCAACGAAGGTATTCAATACTGGTTTTAGTTCCATTAACTCATCCCACCATGGTTACCGATTTTTCACTCTACACTTATATCTTCCTGTATTAATTCCACTTCTTCCTCTAGTGCTTCCACTTCTTGTTCTAATAATTCTTCTAAATCACTCCTAATTTCTAATACATCTAAATTATTATAATAAGCTGAAACTAGTTCTGAGTAAGTTCTAATACCTTCACTAAATAATTCCGTTCTCTTATACCTTGCAACATCGTCCCAAAGATATATCAACAGCTTTGAAGCAAAACTACTAGTATCTCCAATTTCTTCTGGGCTAATAAAATATGGTCCTATAAGACGGTCTTCGTTCACATCTAAGTTTTTAAGCTTGTTGTTTATAGCAGTCAATAATATTCTCCATTTATAATCCACACCAGCATATCTCACTAAACTATTTTCATGGGAAAAGCCACTTTCCTTTATTGCCATGTATTTAAACTTCCAACGTCTTTTAAAAGCTGAATCAAGTACGTACACACCTTGATCAGCACTATTCATTGTTGCAACAATATTCATATTTCCTGGGATAAATAACCCTTCTTCAAAAATAAATCTAACGTTTTGAATAGAACTTAAATAATTTTTTAGATCCTCATTTGGGCTTATCTTATATTGACTTCTTCCATCGCTTTTCCGGTCTAACAATTGAAATATATCTCCAAAAACACTTGGTGCATTAGCCCTATTAACTTCTTCAATAAGTAAAGTGTACTTACTTTCTGGATTTAGAACTGCTTTTATTAATACATTTATAAATGGACCAGCAACAAATTGATAGTCAATGACCGGCTCACCTCGTTGAAATTCATCCCCATTTATTCTATAAAGTTGCATTGGTTCAGCAACTCCCATGTTTAAGGAAATAGGTTTGTACAATGGGACTGGTTTATAACTGCCTACAAAGTCAAAATAAGAATACTCTGAATGAAACACTACTCGTGTTGTATTAGAAAAATTATCTTCCAAGTATCTACTTTTGCCAGTTCCAGGTGCTCCATACACAATTAGATTTTCACCAGCAGTATTTGTGTTATGACGAAACTCTTGTTCTTGTAACCTTAACGCACTTTCTAATAATTGATCATTAGATGCCATATAAAACACAATGTAAGCGACATAGGATTGACTCACATTTACAAGACCTAGGAGGTGAAGTATAGGTGATACATGAAAGTCTGTTCTATCGACTGTTTTGCTACCGTACCACCACTCATAATCTGTAATAAATCTACATAGATATTCTGCACTTTGTTGTTCTTCTTCGAAAAAATTATAAATTGCCTCTTTAATTTCAGGGAATTGTTGATCAATATCTTTACCTTTAAGGGACTTAATTTTATCCCAGAATCCTGTTATTGAATAATTATCTATCTGTGAAATTTGCTCTAATTTTTCCTTATATTTAATTAGCTCCATAGTATAATCAACGACAAATGTTGAAATGTAAAACCATTGATTAGGACAAAAGATTTTATTTCCAGAACTAATACTAATCTCTGCCGAATGATCTAAATACCGTATTTCTGCATTTCTACTTTTTAAGACACTAGCAAATAATTCTTTAAAATCTCTAGTAAGCTTAAAATCCTCATTTATAAATTGAGTTCGATAATTCTCTCTTGAGCTATTCGCTAATTCATTTAAGTCTCTAAGAATCATAATAACCTCCAGAACATATATAGTTATTTTTACTTATATAGTAGACAGATGAAACTACTAATATACTATTCCTTCCATTATATCTATATATTAGCATGATTGACAGACGAATAAATGTTTGGTATTGTTGTGTCAATAAGAGGACAATCAAACCTCAAAAATACACATATGGGGTGCTAGAATGAAAGTATCTTTACAAATAAAATCAAAGCGGGAAATATTAAATATGACTCAAAAGGAATTTGCTGATGCACTAGGCATGGGAAAAAACGGTGATCGTACAATACGTAGATGGGAAAATGAAGAGACTGAACCATCCCCGATTGAACTTCAAGCCATTCTTAATTTCCCTGAAGAACCACCATTCCCAGCTCCTGAAAACCCTAAATTTAAAATGATAGATCTATTCGCTGGAATTGGTGGTATAAGACTAGCATTTCAAAATCAAGGAGGTAAATCTGTTTTCGCATCTGAATGGGATAAATTTGCATGTAAAACATACCGAGCCAACTTTGGAGAAGTTCCTGAAGGAGATATTACATTAATCGATGTAAACTCTATACCAGAACACGATATTCTTTTAGCAGGATTTCCGTGTCAACCATTTTCCCAAGCTGGGTTAAGAAAAGGGTTTGAGGATACACGGGGCACATTATTTTTCCATATTGCAAAAATACTAGAAACTAAGCGACCAAAAGCGTTTTTACTAGAAAACGTAAAACAGTTACGCGGTCATAATAAAGGACAAACATTAGAAAAAATTAAACAAGTACTAGATGAATTAGGTTATACTCTACATATCGAGGTCTTAAGAGCAGCAGACTTCGGTATTCCACAAAATCGAGAACGTATTTTTATTGTGGGATTTCATAACTGCATTAATGGGCCAGAAATTCCATTTAAATTTCCAAAACCAACTAACATACCAACACGAGTTGGTTCAATTCTTGAAGAAAAAGTAAACGAAAAATACACTATATCGGATAGACTTTATCAAGGTCACCTTAGAAGAAAAGAAGAACACAAGAAGAAAGGTAATGGATTTGGATTTTCACTTTTTAATGCTGATAGTCCGTATACAAATACTATTAGTGCTAGATACTATAAAGATGGCAGTGAGATCCTTATAGAACAAAAAGGAAATAACCCTAGGAAATTGACTCCTAAAGAATGCGCTAGATTACAAGGTTTTCCAAAAGAATTCATTATTCCTGTATCTGATACACAAGCATATAGACAATTTGGTAACTCTGTAACCGTTCCAATTGTAGAGTTAATAGCAAAAAATATGATATCAGTATTAGAACCATACCTTCAAAGTGAAAGAAATAAATTAGAAGTATTGAATTAAAAAATGGAAGGAATAACCTTGGATCTAGGTTTTTCCTTCTCTTTTATTTTAATCATCTAAATAGGTAGCTAGATCATTTTTTATTGCTGATTTAAGTAAAATTGCTAGTGCGTTTTTTATAATTTGTCTTACCCTTTCCCGAGTAAGGTTATATTTTCTCCCTATTTCCTCAAGTGTATGTTCAATATCGTCCATAAAACCGTATTTCATCATCACCATTTCACGTTCACGATTATCCAATTGATTTAATAACTTCTCTAATTCTAATCGAAGGTCCTTTTGATCATAACTAAACTCTAATAAACTTCCCCATAACAAATCTGAGTCTTCCTCAAAATCCAAATAAGATCGTTGATATTTCAGTTTTATATTATTATCATAATAATATTTGAATGTTTTTTCATCTATTAATTCAGCAGCATACCAAGGAATTAACAGTTGATTATCAATTTGTTCCCATTCGTTCTTCTGCTTTCTTAAGTACATTGAAAATTGTTCAAATGTCACGTAGTCTTGTCGTCTTAAAAAAGCATTAAGTTCAATACCATTACCTAACCCTGCATCCAGACATTCTTCTTTTGTAGGAAAACGTCCTTTTAGTAACAAAGTATCATTAACCAGTTTCTCCCAACCTCTAATTTTTTCAACCATATGCGCAGGCTGCCTAATAAGGTTTTGCTGGTCATCAATATATCTAAGAACTTTACTAAGAACCCACCTTTTAGAATAATGTGCAAATGAATGAGAGCCATCAAATTTTTTTATCGCTTTTAGCAATCCAAAAAAACCCTCTTGAACTAAATCCATTCTATCAATGGAATATGTTGCTCTTGATTTAGCGACATTACAAAGCATTTCAGAATAAGCATTTGTAATATTTTCAATTAATTCTTCTTTATTTTTACTCTCTTCTGCTACATTTTGAAACCGTACATTTTTCTGTTCTTTTGACCATTTGTAAAAAATTGACCAAAGGCTAGGTATTTCATAATCTTCAGTATCATATTCATCAAAGATCATTTCAATTAATTTTGATTGATCTTTTGTTGTTTCATTAGAGTTATCAGGATTTTCAGTAAAAGATTTTTTTGCATCTATAGGAACAGCTTCTTCTTCTTTTTCATTCCACTCTTCTTCGATAACTTCTACTTGTTTATCTTCCTCATCAACATAAAATCTAGATAGCTTTCTAATGTTTAATTTCCAATAACCCTTTTTATCAACGACAGGTTGGAAACATTCATTTTTACTTAAGAGGTTGTAGACAGTATTTTTGGTAGTTGTTCGAACTTTAGATACTTTGTCGACTAACATTGTCCAGTGCATTCCTGAAGGGTATGTAGATAATATTTCACAAATGAGGGTAAAAATTGACTTATTAACTTTCCTACTCTCTTCTACTAATCTCCCAATATCTAAATATCTGGCTTGCTCAGATGCATAACGTTCGTCAATTCCTACTCCATCAACTTTTACTTGGTTTTCTTTTAGCTCAATTCTTAATCTATGTCCTGGCTCAATCAGGTAATCTGAGAAAAAGTCATAAATACCATTTCCATAAAAATAAAAGCGATTATCTTTTTTTCCCCACCAACAGTCATAGGTAAAACCATCAATAATGATTTCAATTTTCCCTTTATTCGTTTCTTTAGCTTTAAAAAAATAACTGATTTCAAACGGTATTTGTAAATAGCCTTTAATTCTCTCAAAGTAGGAAATGATAGAATATCCTATAAGATTATTACTCTTATTGGTTGAATTAATCGAAGTCTCTGTTTCTTTTGATGTATCAATATCTCCTATTAATTTTGAAGTCCCTTGTATATAATTTTCCTGTTCACTTTGTGCCATAAGTAAATTAAGATTATTAATGGTAGGAACAGAGTTCTTTACAGAATAAGTTGGGTAAATTGTGCTTTCAATATCAAGTGCTGGTGCGGCTTGATTAAATATCCACCGGCCTTTTGCAATACAGATAAACTCATTATGTAAAGCCAAAAACTCCTCGACTGCTGCATAATAAATCTTAAATGCTGGATTATTGGCCTTAATATTAAAAATTTCAGGAATAATATCCCTCGTTCTAACTTCATCATTTGAATTTCTAATTTGTTGAAAAATTAATACACTTGATCTAGCTACTTCTTCCTTTACTTCAACTGGAATAATAATTTCAAAATTTTCCTCATTTTCTTCTTCAAGTTCGATCTGAATATGGTTCTTTTTGACAAGAAATCGGTTATCAATATGTGGAGCAAAGATAGTATTATACTCATCCAGCTGATACTCTAACCGTACAACGGAGACAATCTCACTCTGTTTTGCTGTCGATAGTCTTATCTTTTGCATATATTCAAAAACAAGGTCGTTTATTAATTCCCATTCCGAAAGCAGCCAGTAACTTCCTACATCAGTAAATCTAATATCACTATGTAGACCTTGAACAAGCTCATTAGCTTTGATATTATACGAGAATTTTTTAATAAAATCTTTTACTAAAAATGGTTGCTTTAATTGATGAGCAATTTGATATATTTCATCTAAACGTTGATCAATATTGTATTTAACTCCCCACAAGCCATTTTCATCTTCCTCAAAAAAAGACCTAGGTGCATTTAGGGCCATACCTACTAATTGATCAATAGGAAGAGAATTAGAAGGTCCACTTGTCCAATTATTATTAACAAAAACCAGTATTTCATGGAAAGGTAGTTTCCCTTTTGGACTTTGGAAAAGGGCACGTTTTATTAAACTAACATTACTGTAAACTGGGCCTGATTTTTGACGGACATTCATCATTCTCACTCCTACTACTTCTTACAATTCAAAAAATCCTATTTCATTTTCTTCTGATTGGAATAATGATAGACGATCTAACAATCGGTTAGACCACTCACATGATGTTTCAGCAACCAACTGACAAGCATGGCAAGCAGCAAGGTTTAAACTGTTTTCTACTAAGTTTTCACTTTCACTACACAATGGATCGGATGAACAAATCTTGGCTCGATTAATAGTTTGATGTAATAGTTTATTAAACTGATCTTTTCTTCCCTGTTGAATAATTCCACCAAGTGAACCGTCTGAATCTGCAGACGCAGTATAAAGTAAGATGCCACACATATCTGGACTTGCGTAAATTTTTTCTCGTATTGAATTAGATGAATATCCACTTGAAAGTGATAATTCTTGAATTATTGCATGGGATAAAGAATGTAAAAGAATAAATCTGGATGAAAATTTATCATCCTCTTTCCATCCTTTTTCTAGCCTCCAGTCTTGGTACCTTTCCAACAATGATTTATATCTACCGTGGTCATTAACTTTTTTCTCCCATTTTTTTAATGAATTTTCATTTAATTGGATAAAAATTCCTTCGCCTAACACTTCTACGGCTGGGAACCAATCTTTATCCGTTTTGGAAAGTTTCGAATAACCTACCTCAGATGTATCATATGGATCTGGATAATCAATTCTCGTAAACCCTCTTAAAACCCTAACTTCTCGTAACCGGTGAGCAAGAACAATACGTGCTACAAACTTTGTAATAGATGAATGGACTTCTTCTTCTTCAATATGAAAATGTTTCGTAACTTTCTTGGTGTCTTGGAATGCCTTCCATTCTTCATAATGAATGTCAGTACCTTTTTGAGACATACGATACTGGTCAATAATAGCTTTATATATTTGTTCCAGTTCTTCTTTATCTCTTTTAGGAAATAAGTATTTCAACCCAAATTTAAGTCCCTCTATCCCATCTTCCTCAATATTTCCGATAATATCATTCCATTTACTACTTACCAACTGTTGAACTTCATCAGTCCAAGGAGGTATAGATAACGCACTAATTGTTGATGAAAAATATACGTTAGACGCCCCGCGCTGTAATCCTCTAGCAGGTCGTTTGCAATTTTCGGTTCTCCCTAACCAAGGACTATGTCCTCTACACCCAACATCAATCTTTAAAAATGCACCTTTTTTTAAGGCTCCCCCTAAATGATTATTGGCACCACAACTACATCGTACAACAATATCATCTAATGTGGAACTTTGTCCTCTCGTAATTAAACGTAGGTTAGGGTTAGGGCATACATCTCCCCCTTTATGACACCATTCAATCCAAGGGAAATCTTGAATATGTCCGTTTGTACACGCTGATATAAAACGGGCAGGATAGGTAACAACACCTTTTTCTTTACATGAGCAAACATATTGTCCCTTTCTATCTTTTTGAAAGTCCAACCTTAATGCATTACAGTCACTACAAACTCTATATTTCGGAAAAGAAATAGCAGGAATTCCTCCTTTAATTCCAATTGAACGCGGTTGACGAAATGACGAAACATTAAGTCGAGTTTGTAACCTCGGTTCTTGAACAATATGGTAATCTTCAGGTCGATTGCTCCATTTATCTAGCCCCATAATCATTACTGAATCACTTCTAAAATCTACTATTGATCCTGGCCCAAATGTTGTAATTAATTGACTAGCTCTTACTCCTCCTGGAGACTTCATGCGAGTTATTCCTCCTCTTCATCTAAGTAATTAATATTCACTTCTGCTTCCACATCACGGAGGGAGTCCGGAACTAATATTGCACCATTAATTGTTTCTTGATTAATGCCTTTAATCAAAACAGGCACATCACTTTTAGAATATTGATGCTGAGAATACTCGAGTATTTCTGGATGTTCTTCTATTCTGCCTATCCAGTCCTTTACAATCTTATCAATCTCTTTTTCTATATTTTCATGATCGATTTTTTCGATGTTACGACAACGTTGTACAATTACTGATTTTATCTCATCCAAATACTCGTTATCATCGCTAAAAAATTTAGCAAAACTATTCTTAAAAAGTGTTTCATCTAATTGCCGTAGCATACCAATTACAATAGCTGGTAAAGCCTTATCTCTAGAACGATATGAGAATGGCGTAACACTTGTCGCTTCAACATATGTGTAAATTTTTGAGTGATACGACGTAAACTGTTCAAAGTGTGAAATATCTCTTGGCCGTGACCAATTATACATAGTAAAAACTAAACCAGGGTATTTACGTCCAACCCGACTCGTTGCCTGAATATATTCAGATGTTCCTTTTGGCTGTCCAGTTACAACCATTAGCCCAAGACGGTCAATGTCTACCCCTACAGAAATCATATTAGTAGATAATAAGACATCGACAGCTCGTTTATTTGTATTAGGCTGCTCCAGTTTTGTTAATATTTTAGGTATTTCTGTTGCTTGAATTCTACTCGTTAATTCCTCTGTATTTAAATATTTTCGATAAAACTTTTCCTCTTTATTTTTTGCTAGATATCGAATGCGATCTGGGATATCATCTTCTACTAGTCGAAGCGTTCCACCTAATTCTCGTAAACTATTAAAATATCCTACTAGTGTCCAGTACGGATCAATCTCTTCCTCCTTATTTCGATATGCACTTTGTAATAATGCCGAATAAAGTCTAACAGTAGAAGATTTCCCTGAGGTCCCAGGTAAATACAAGCCTACATATTTCCTCCCTGGTTTAACGTCGGTGGGAATTTCCCTTGAGAAAAAGGAGTTACCTGCATCAATACCAGAAGGAGGGAATTGGCAAACGTCACGATTAAAAACACCTTGTACTTGTTGACTAGCACCACGAATTGTCGCCGTTGAAGCAACAACTTTAGGTCTAATAATATTTCCTTCCCGTTCATACATTGATAGATAATCAATAGCTGTCTCGTAAAGACCTACCATAGAACCTAATGGACCAGAAATTAAATGAAGCTCATCTTGTATAATTAGTTCTGGAGGAAGTAATTGACCTATTGGTTTCGTCTCAGATTTACCATATAATTCGGAAGGAGTATGTGACATTGCATGATGTTCTCCAGTTCTTATAAATCCATGTCTTTGGCAATAACGATCCACCTTGCCAAAAAGAGTTGCTATATTCCCATTCCAAGGAAGTCTAGCAAACTTGTCAACTGTACCTATCAAGATGGAAGGGCACCGATAATAAATGGCTTCATCTACGGTATAGGTTGGGATCCGATTTATTGAGAAATAGCAATTACTATTACTACATAAAATTTGAAACACGTCGTTTTCAATTGAATAATTATCAGGTTTTAAAGCTTCACCACACCGAGGACAGTGATGTAGTTGGACTGGATTCGCCTCATAGATTGTTTTTCCAGATTGTAAGTCCTTTAATGTATCTTTTGCCTCACTCAGAGAGTTAGGTGTAGTTCCCCCACCAACCCATAAACCAATACTAAATTCTTCTGTTCCCCATTTTACCGGATTTTTACTTCTTAGGTATTCGGCTGCACAAATTAGTGATGCTGCTCTTTGAAACTGTTGTATTGTTAATAGCCGTAGCGTATATCTCATTAGAATAGTTGTTCCAGCATAACCTTCTATTCCTTTTTCTTTACCTCGTAATCTCCTTAAAGCTAAGACAAATGCAGCTAATCCAAGATAAGCTTCTGTTTTACCACCACCTGTTGGGAACCAAAGTAAATCAGCCCAGTCACGTTCTTCACAAGTAGGATCAACAATGCTTTTTATGTTTAACAATACAAATGCTAGCTGGAAAGGTCTCCATCTTCCTTCTAGTTTTTCAGTAGTTTCTGGATCTTCAATTCGAACACCTGTTTTACGAAAATCTTGTGCCCATAAAGAATAAGATCGTTGATAAAGCATAATCTCATTTGCAAATTTAAATGCCTCAAACGCATCCGAATTTGTTGTTAGTATTTCAAGCCCTTCTCTTATTCGTTTTGCTGCTTTTTTACAATTTTCGATATGTACTTCTCTTTGATCCTTATATTCTTTTTCAATTTTTATTTCCCTAAGTTCTTCAATCCAACTTTCATATTTTTCTACTAATGGAAGGAGTGATACTTTCATTTGCTTAGGATCATCAACATATGCCAGTACCTTCATTTCAAGACCCGTTAACTCTTTTAATTCCAAATGCTGAACAGCAGGTATTTCATAACTGGGTAGAAATGTTGTTGAAATTTTTTTTGCTTTTTCGGAATTGAAGTTTTCCCATTCAACTGCACATCCATGACCTACAGCAAATTCAGGTCGATCACGATATAATAATTTAAACGATTTAATATCATCATCATCAAGTTCTGAGTTAATCGGGGTATCTCTCCGTACAAATGGATAATCTTCTTCATTACCTTCTAACGATATGACTGGTTGAAATACAATTTCTTCTACTGGGGTATTTGTTTTTACTTCATATCTATTAACTAAAAAAATACTAAAAGAACGCCCTTGAGAAGTTTCTCTTATGAACCATTTTAATTGAACTTCATACTCGTCAATAAAGGTACCATCTAGTTTGTTCTCAGTATGAATAAATAGCTGTTTCTGAACGTTCGTTCGTTTGTATCCCTTTTTCTTTTCTATTTTTTCTTCATTGTATATGCCAAACGAAATATTAACTTTTACCGATTTACAAATCTCTGAAAGGTTGCACGTTAATCCAAGTGAGGATGGGTAAAAACGATTGATTTGTGTCTCTTCCTCTGCAGTTTGCTCATCATCAAGATTTCTACTATCATCCTCTCTATCCATTTCATGTCCATCCAAAATTTGAATTTCATTATTACTCGGGTATAACATCGCTCCAAGATAATACACATTTGGTCTTTCTAATAGTATTTCTTGCTCTTCACTTGGTCCAATTATATCCTTACGAACCTCTTCAATAAGGTTGTCACGTAAATCATCTTTTCTACCGATGTGATAATTTGATAACTCTTCAATTTCAAGATGTTGTATTCCATTTTTGAGAATTTTCGATACTTTGAGAGCTTTTTTCTCTTCTTCTATGATACTGGTTAACCTCCATATATTTTCTTCGCTCTTTTGGAAGGAATTTTTATATCTATACAGTGTTCTCTCAACTTGATTTTCTACTATCGAAGGAGCTGATTTTCTTAATTCATTTGTAATTTCTTTTATAGTTAAACCTAAAGGATTATTTATTAATATTACTTTAACCTTCTCACCTATTGGAGACATAACATTTACTCCTTTTAAATATATTTACTACACATATAAATACACCTAGTTAACTGTAAATTAATTTAACCTCCGAATTGCTAAAAGATTAAGTAAATAGTTCGACATCTTTTCCATTTTTCCTCCAATTCAAAACTTTTTTTTACAAACGTTTTGAAAAAGTCAGTTGAGAATTATAGAAGAAATAAAAAATTACCTATTAACCTGTAAGTATCAGGTACAGTAATTAATTAGAATTTATAGTTAGTTCTATCTAATCCTTTACAAGTAATATTAGAAACAAAACACTTAAAAAGATTTTATTAAAATCAACTTTTACATTTGTAAAACAAGTCATCTTCAATACAGTTAAACCATGTGTTATTTTAAACACAATCGAAATCAAACATAATGCCCTCCACTTACCTCGGTTAAGTCTTCAGTAACTTTCGAAAGATAAGCGAGGGCTGCATTAATCAGTCCAAAAACAACACCGACTTCATATACTCCTGCAACAATCCCCGGTTTTGATCTTGCTGCTTTAGTAAGTTGGCCAGCTTATTCAAGTTGATCGGCTTTAAAACGACCGTTGCCATTTTGTCATTGGTCATTGGGTTGTTGATGTTGATTTTTTGCGTGGAAGCTAGATCATTTTGGGATGGGTAGATAATCGTCGATGACTTGTTATCTCCACTGCTTAACGCATAAATGGCGAGCTGGTATAACATATCGCGTGGGAGGGCGTTCTCCCATAAATCTTTATATTTGGCATCGGCTAGTTTCACGACTTTGTTCTTTTTTAACAGCGCATAGTCAGGTCTTGGTGTTGGTGATTTTCTTCGTTTTGGATTATAGCCTGGTGCGTAATGGAACGTTTCGTGCAGTTTAAACTGTTCGCGTAACGAATAATAAGGCACAAAATCGCGAATGAGCTTTTCGACAAAAGCTTCAAAAAAGACGTTCATATCAAAGAGAAATCCGTTAAGATGAATTGGGTTATCAAAGCCTTCAATTTCTAATCCTTGCGCTTGATAAAGTAACGTAATGATTTCCACAATTGGACGATAATGCTCAGACAAGCGGTTAATATGAGAATCGGCTTGCTGCAAACGTTGTCTATTTAGGAGGATCGGTGAAATATACTCCTCTAATTGCGAACACAGCCGCTGCAAGCTCTTCTTTAACTGATCGTCTTGAACCATCTGAATACTAAGCTTTAATCCAGCTAACAGCACTTGATTGAGAAGGTGATCTTCGTTGCGCTCAAAATAAATACTCGGGAGCGTCGTTTTTTGAAGATGCTTTTCTCTCACCAGTTGATTAAAATCTAACCGTCCTTTTGGAGAGGATAAGTCTTCTTTTTTGCGAACATATCCTCTTACCAGTTCTCTTTTTACTAATTGATCGGCGTACCCATACAACTGAAAGATTAAGATATCGAAAAAAGGAAATGCGTCGAGCTGGAAATCCGCTTGATTGACGATTTTCAAATCCTTTACTGAATAAGCATAGTTCAGTAATGTCATGAGTTCGACTCCTTTGATTTTCGGAGTAATCGTCAGCTGTAGATCGCCAATGACGATCGTTCCAATAAAGGAGTTGGTCTGAATACTAAGTCCATTTTTTAATTCGATAATCTCCAGCATCTTTTTTTCGTTCAGCCAATGCACAATCGCTTGAGTAGTCTCATCATTCGCTAATTCCATCTCGGGAATAAACGTCGATTCCCACTCTTTCATTACCATCTTCATCTTAATCAACCAACTTACTTTCTACATTCCCCTCTTGTTCCTCTTCGTCCAGCCCTTCATCTTCCGTTTCTGGGAGTAGATGATTTTCCGTACTTAATTCTGGAGTCGGCTCTAATAACGCATTGACGAGTGAAACGGTGCTGTCATCGGTAAAAATGTCTACTTTAACTGTCTTCTGTTTAACATCAACGATCGCAGAACCTAATATTTTTGCCATTGTTGCGTAGTCACTGTAGCAGTATTCTTCGATTAATGGGATGATGTCTTCTTCAATAATTCGTTTGAACTTTTCATAGTTAAGAATAGGCTTTTCTTTTTCTAAAAAGTACGCATGACCAATTTGTAAGTTTCTTGCATCTTGTCCTAAATTTTCAACGATCCGCGTATTCAATGCTTTTAACCATTCGCCTAATGGCAGGCTTTCAATGAGAACATCTTCTTACAACGAATAGTCCGTCAATAATTCAATAAAACCAAATCGGCGGCGCAGTGCGACATCGAGTAAGGCAATGGAGCGGTCAGCTGTGTTCATCGTCCCGATGATGTACACGTTTTTCGGTACATGGAACGGTTCATTGGATAAAGGTAAAATGACTTCTTTTCCACGCTTGTTGCTTTCAATGATCGTAATTAATTCACCAAAAATACGGGAAATGTCACCGCGATTGATTTCATCAATAATAAGGTAAAAGCTATGATCAGGATGGTTGATGGCGTCTTGACAAATCGTTTTAAAAATACCGTCCTTTAGCTTAAAAACGGTTTGATCGTTAATGACCGAAGGCTTAATTCCTTCCATAAAATCCTCATAGCCATAGGACGGATGGAACGTACACATTCTAACCGTTCCTCTATCGGATCGATTTCCTTTGATCACTGCTTTTTGTTCCTCTGTCAGTGCGGCAAAGTTTTTACTATAAATTTCTCGCGCTGAAAGCTCAGAACATGTATGCTCAGCATGGTGAGTTTTCCCTGTTCCTAGAGGTCCGTAAAGAATAACCTGGTGCTTCCGGCTTAAAATTTTCTCGATTTTCGTTGCCATCCCTGTCAGCGGTTCCAGCTTAGTCGGAATTGGCGATGGCTCATGCTGTTCTTCTGCTATGATTTTTTCGATTGCTAGTAAATTATCAATGTCTCGTAATTGATGCGTCGTCGTTTGTAATCCTTCGTTTGGATTCGGCAGCTTCGTATTCGGAGTTTTTAACCAATCGACTTTAACCGTATGCGGAAAATCCTTTCCTTCAACATACTGATATCCACCGATGACTTTACCGATCCCTAAAACCGTTTGTCCTTCTGTTGCGACGACAACCGTCCCGCGATGTAAACGAGTAAAGAACGTTACAATCTGCAACGTCCATTTACCAATCACTTGTGGCGTTTGATTGTAATTTTCTTCAAGGATCGCACGGATGTGCTTTTTCAGTTCAGTAATTTTCATATCCTCAAATCTACTTAAATCACCTAGTGCTGGCCAGCCAATTGCAATATGGCCTTCCGTATACATTTCATTCCAATAGCTCGTGGTACCAGAAGTCGTGCCGACACGAATATAATGATGCGGTCCCCCGTATAACTGATTCAGACAATGGGTGAAGTGATTGATCGGAAACTCAAATTGTTTAGCAACCGACATAATTTGACCTGCCCAAGAATAAAGGCCACCTTCATCATTTGGCTTCACATGAATTTTTATTAACGCATTCTTTTGCCAATCTGCATTATGAAAATCATCAATTCGCTCTGGAAAAATCATATGATAATATTTATGAACCCAGCCGAGTTTACCCATATTAAAGTCTAATTGAGACTCGAACTCTAGCTGTAACCTGATGTACGCCTTCTCGTCAACCGTACCTTCAGTTGATAATAATTGGCCAATGATATCTGCACCTTTTACTAGATTGTCGCGAATTTTCATAGCCGTTTCGATCGCTTGATCTTGATTAAGTTCAATTGGGTCTTGATTATAACCAGTCACCCACACACCGCACTGCTTCTCTTAAACATAATATATTTGAAGGCACTGCCACCTGAAATACTGCCGTATGTCGTCGTTTGAAATTGCTCATCATTTTTAAATTCTAACCAATAAACTAAGCTATCACGGTTTCCTAGATTAGATAAGGCTTCTAATAGACCTTCTCCTTGCAGCTCTTTCAGTTTTTCTGGTCCAAATTTTTCTTGAAAGAGACGATAGCCTTCTTGAAGCTCCTCTTTCGTTGGTACTTTCTTTTCAAGTAGCAACTTCTTGCGTTTATCCACGATCTTTTGCATTGACATATGTAATTCTACCCTTCGGCTGTAGTTTTTTTCGTTGTTATGGAGGTCGTAATAACCTTTATAGTTCCATTAACTAGTATAGTCTCATAGTATAGAGGAAAAAATTGACGTACCGTTCCCGTTTTTGGGATTGGTGGTTCATTTGTTGTCTATTCAATAGTAATCCCTCTTAAAAAATGACTACCACCATTTTAAGTTTATACAGTAACCAGACGATTCCGTTTCTCCCATATTAAAGGGCATATCTAGTTTTTAGCTCATCATTCTTTCCGAAGATCAGATCCTTTTATTTAGTGATATCGGTCACTACCCTACCGAATGGCCCCGTTATATGAATGTCTAGTATTGCATAAATTAGGTATTGTATCATTGTTTTCTCTTGGGATTTTTGCATACATGGATTGATCTTTTTTTGCATAGTTTACTTTATCAAAGACACCTGCAAGGAGGTTATCTAAGTAAGGAAGCCTCTCAACAATGGATTGAACAGTCCTATGTCTTAACTCAACATTTTGACTATATATTTCTTTGGCTAATTCAATCGTTAGGCGTTTTGCTTCTTTTTCATCTTTTCCTTTTAATACATTACGATACCTGTCTAAATTTTTTAAAAAAATTTCTTGGTCATCTGTCCAATGCTTTGCCACTATTCTCCACCCCTATTAATTGATTATTTCAATAATTAACTGTTGAACTTCTATTTCTGTAATCTCATTTCATAAGCGTCATCTATAAAACTCGTTATTTGGTCTAAATTATCTACCCACTCTAACCGAATATACACTTCACCAGACGTTAGTCTTGTTCCATCCGATTCTTCATACATATGACCCAGTAATTCATCAATCTTCCTTTGCATTTTCTTCGCTGTTTCTATATGGCGCTTTTTTCCCAGGTGGAGGACAAAACACACTTTTCTAGCTTCAGTTATTGTTGCAAATTTATATGAACCTTTCTTACTGACATAACCGATACAATCAGTTCGAATTCCATTTTTATAGCGATGGTGATAGTCCTCTACTTCATCTCTATACGAACTTTTTTTGTAAATATAGTCATCAATTTCTTTTGCTAGAATTCTAGCTTTTTCTGTTTTAAACATGTTAAAGAAATACTCTTTTGATTTTGTGTCTTTCATTATTCCAGTGACCCAGCTAAAATACAGATTTATCCCGTTTAATTGAACCGGTCCAACGAGCCCGTCTTTCTCAGGACTTAATTGAAATAGCTTCACAAATTCAGCATAATCACCATACCATTTTCCTATCTCACTATACGAATGAATGAGAATAAGTGCATTTTTTGCACTAACTTTTTTAGCTTCAATCAATGCAGATGCTGTCCTATGTAATAGTTGGTATCTCTTATCTAGTACACTATCCTTATTTAAGCTTAGTAGATTGAGTAAGAAATCCAATCTTTCTTGCTTACCGTCACTGGGATTATCTCCAAACCAGGAGGCCGTCGTTTCTCCAAAGGGTTCAGCCACTTTTCCTTCCACCATAATGGGTAAAAGCTCGTTATTTGCCTTCGCAAGGACATACAGATCATTTTGCGAGCTTGCGTTTCCTCCTGGCAAAGAGACCTTGTACTCCGGAAATCCATACAATACTTTTACATCCTTAAAAAGCGGCGTCGTAGATTTTAATATGTATGACATAGAGGATAATTTATCTTATTCCCAATACATATATAAAAGGAAGAAGGGCTATTCTATCTCTTCCTCCATTTTAGCTAACCTAAGTTCATGTAACGTTTTCGTTTGTCCAACCGGAATTGTCCATTCATAGATATTTATTGAACTCCAGCTCGTTACAGTTTGTCCCCACTGATTGTAAGACATGATTTGACCTTGGTAATCGACTTCTTTTTCATTTAGTGCCGTAGCAGTTGAACCTTCATAATTTTTGATGTTGAGTTCATCTCCTACGCGAAGAAGGCCCCATTCAAATAATTTACCCATTCGTGGTAATGATTGTTTCGGTGAATGATTTGTACCTGAATTTGAAGTAGTTAAGATTTTGTGGTGTTCTTGAACTTCAACGTAAAAATCTTCAAGTTCAGGTACTGGCAACACTTTTGTTATGTCTAATAGGTATTGCTCATTTAGCTTAACTGGCTCGATCGTAAAACAACTAATGTCAACACCATTGCTGATCAACCAAGCACAAGCAGACAAGGTTTGCTTATCGAAATCGGATGCTACGAGAATCATTCGTTGCTTTCGATTAAACGTTTGACTAGCTTCATTTTGGACAAGGAAATTGGTTAAAATTCTCCTCGCTCTTTCAGAAGTGGTTAATACAGGATCATTCGTTTTTTGCTTTTCAAGGTAGGGAACAAATACATCATTGACTAGTTGCTCCTTAGATTGTATTTTAGCGTAATTGGCTGCATAACGAATCGCCTGCATCTCAAAAGGTTCTTTTCGGTTTCTAATATCCTCAATATCTCGTTTAATTTCAATTAAAACCAAATTCCCTTTCTCATCCACTGCTACTAAGTCACTTCTTCCATTTTGTTTGTTGCGTACTTGTTGACCAACAATTAGCAGACTTTCTTCATCACCTACGAGTAAATCTAAATTGTGTTTTAAGAAATTTTCAATATCATTTTCTTTTATTCCTAACTCTTTAAAAGTGAGCTTTTGTAACTCCGCATCGCTTTCAATTATTCCATTATGAGTGATGTTTATTGGAATTAGCATGGTCGCCCCCGTTTTTTTCTATTTGTGCTATTGCATTATGCTTACCCAACTAAGATTATCGTTTTTTATAAACTACTTATCCTGTTTAGTTTGCTTCTTTCCTCTCAAAATAAGCATGCAATCTATACTCACAAATCTCCTTCGTCCATTCATACAACACTTCGTTATGCTCTTCGGCCACATCAAATTCCATTTTGAATACTCCATCTTCGAATGAAAGCAACCCTTTTGAGCTGCCACTCCATTTGGTCATTGGCATATCGGCTATGAGTTTCGCTACTTTTGTTTCGTCGTAGTCCCATAGATTTTTTCCTTGTTTATCCGAAAAATCGATGCGTTTGCGATACTCTTTTTCGGTTAAATATTGGTGGAAGAATGGTGCTACTTCTTCAGGTGTTACAGGATTGGTCCATTGATCTCGAGCTCGACTTAACATGTAAGATAACACAACCATTTTATAGCTTTTGTTCATCACAGTTCGTTCAACTTCTTGGAGCCAAGTTTCATAGGTTTTGAAAACCTCTTTTTCAAAATCTGTTAGTTCGTTTGCCCAGAATAGGAAACCAGCAAATGATTTGAAATCTTGTTTGTAGTTTTTGCTGTCGGCGTTCCCGTATAAATGTAACTCTAAGTAGGTTGGGCGCTTTCCTAATTCTTGTTTTAAAACAAAATATGCATGTCTAAGTTGTTCTTTTCGAGGCTGCCTCTTTTTGCGGAGTTCATCTAATAGTTGTATAACTTCCATTTCAAAATCAATAAAGCAGTTTTCTGGAACTTGTGGAACGCTAGATGGTGCCTTTACTCGTTCTTCTCCCTGTCTTGTATCAAGTAACCGAAGCTTGTTATCAGCGTTCCGATAGTTACCTATTAAATCGATAATTGTACAGTGGTCTTTCCCCTCAAATAAACGTAGTCCCCTGCCGACTTGTTGAGTAAAAACAGTTAACGACTCTGTTGGGCGAACAAATAAAAGGGTATCTAACGAAGGAATATCCGTACCTTCATTAAAAAGATTAACTGTAAATATAACTTCTAGATCACCCGTTTCGATCATTTGAATGGCTTTTGCACGACCAAATTCATTTCCGTTCGAATGAAGGCTTGTTGCCTTAACAGCATTTCTCTTAAAATAATCTGCTAAAAACATAGCCTGTTTAATAGATGAGCAAAATGCTAACGTTCGAGTCTTCTTATGCTTCTTCCACGCATCAAGGATTTTTTGAGCCATATCTTCTCTTAGCTGAGCTGCTAGTAGTTCTTCGTCATCATACCTTGTTCCAAGCCACGTAATTTGTGAATAATCCGTATCATCGTAAACACCCACATAGTTAAACGGAGCCAGCCATTGTCTTTGGATCGCTTCAATAAAATCAATTTGATAAGCGACATTTCCATCACAAATCCCGTAAACATCTTTTCCATCCATCCGATCTGGTGTTGCGGTAATTCCAAGTAAAAATTCAGGCTTGAAATAATCAAGGACCCGTTGATACGTTTTTGCTGCTGCATGATGGAATTCATCAATAACAATGAGATCAAAGCTGTTAGGCTCAAATTTCTCCAGGTGACGTTCGTTTGCTAATGTAAAAATGGACGCAAATACACAATCCGCTTCGCCTTCTTTTTCGGTCCCGCTATAAATACCTAACGTACGCTCAGGCATAATATGTTCAAACGATGTTTGAGCTTGTTTTAAGATTTCTTCACGATGCGCAACAAATAAAACTCGCTTGTACCCTCTCGCAAAAAAGCCAGCTAAATACGTTTTACCTAGTCCTGTTGCCATTACAACCATCGCTTTATCATAGCCTTCTTCAACAACATTTTCCAAAGACTCAAGTGCCTCAATTTGTGAATATCTTGGTGAAATGGTTCCGTACGGTGCTGTATCTTCTATAATGATCGCTGGTTCCTCATCTTCAGCCGTTTGATTCAGCATTAACTCTACTTCTACTGTTTTAGTCCAAGTACGAACTAAATTCGGGATGTTCACGATGGTAATCTTCATACAACTTTTCATATTCATCTACGGTTTCGTTGTTCACAGTAACGGTTTGTTCATTCAAAAATAACTTCATGAACTCATCTAACGCTTTTTGAAATGTTTCCTTCGATACGGTAGCATCCATTGATACATTCCATTCTACTCCATGGGTGAATGCGGACCGTGACATATTCGACGAACCGATAATTAACGTACCTTCATTTTCTTTATACTGAAACAAGTAAGCTTTAGGATGAAACGCACGGCCGTTACTTTTCCATAAGCGAACTTCGATTTCAGGATTAATCTTGATCAACTTTCTAAGTGCATCTGGTTGAGTCACAAATAAATAGTCACCGGTACAGACCTTTACTTCAGCACCACGTTCTAGTGCACGTTTGAGCGAATCCTCTAACAACTCAACACCTGATTTCATTACAAAAGACGTTAAGATATAAATCGATGAGGATGTATCAATTGCTTCAATTAATTGTGTTATTAAACTATCAGTTACTAGATTAATTTTACTCATCGTCCACATCAATCAGGAAAATCTTATCCTGAAACCCTCCCTGTTTCTCGGCTTTTTTCTGGCGGATCGCTTCGACTTCTTCAAAGTTTGCTCCATGAACCTTAGCAAGACTATGCATAATTTCGAGAACATCCGCAAGCTCCTCAATCGCTTGTCCATCTGTTGTTGCCTCTTGGTATTCAGCAATCTCTTCCGTTAATTTAATCTTGAGCTCTTTTATGTATTCAACCTCATCCAATTGTTTAGTACGGTAACCTTTTCCTGCAGATTCAATAATTGCAGGAATTTTATCACGAACAAGTTTATTATAGACTGGCATATAGAAACCTTCCTTTTTATGTATTTTTTAACAGTTTACCATAGGGAATTTAGAGCGTGAAGAGAGTAGTTAAAAAGAACCACTCCTTTATGCTGGAATGGTTCAACTCTTGATTGTTTATTTTATTAAGCTTGGGTACCAACTTTTTAAAGTAACATTCAATAAATGAATCACACCCCCTCCACAACATAATAATCGTCATGATATAGATAGAAAAACTCCCCATCCTCATCTTCTGCAATACATTGAATAGGATCGACTAATTCTTTCACTGTTAAAAACGTGTATATACTCTAGGTTTCAATCGTTTCTTTTTTAATTGGATTCTTTCGCCGATTTTTGCTGCTCTTTGTGTGATTTTGTAGTGGTCATTCGTAATATTAACGCCTCCAAGTACTAACCCTGCATGAACAAATTCTTTTATAACTGTGCGATTTTCATAGATTAACTCGGCTAAGTCTAATAAACGATAACGACTCGACTTTACCATTCGTACGCGGTTCCCTTCTTTTTCTTTAACGGTTAAGTTTCCACGCGGAGAACATCCCCACTCATTTTTCGTTATTAGGTTTAAGCAGCTGTTTAATAATAATGGTTCTAGTTCTCTATTTTTAAAGCCGATAAGTGCAGGTCTTCGGTCGTGTCCGTCACAGCAAATCGTGGTCCTAAAGCCAACCGAATTTAACCAACGGATTAAGCCTGAAATATACGTATCAAGTACTGCCAGTTCCACATTGGCCACCCCTTTAAAGTAGATATCACCTCCCTGGATGGTTTCATATGCTGTAAGAAACTCTTCTTCATTGATCTCGTTTTCTTTAGGTTTAAACTCTAATTCAAATAACGAACCCTCTATATTTAAGTGATTGAGTATCTTTTTAAAGAAATGAATATTATCTTCGTTTTCATGAACAAAAGAAAATGTCTTTTCTCCTGTCTTTTCTACTACAAATCCCATTCTTATTAACATACGCTCCCAAGTTATCATTGCCATGTCATATCGCTCCCTTTTCTTCCATTTATTTCATACCTTTATTATAGACTCGAGGAGATTACAATCCTGTAATCCTGATTTTCACTCTTTTACTGCACTCATTTCTTCCATCCACTCTATCAATTTCTCATAATTTTCGCTCTTTCTAAAGGATTCTGCCGCTTCTTTCATTTGTTGGTTTCGTTTAAAAGTGTGGACCGCCTCCTCATTTATTAACTTAAGTATAAAAAAAGAGGATTACATAATTGTAATCCCCTCACTAATGCTTGCACGTCTATTATTCAATTTTTTGTAATGAACGCTTCCTTTTAATAATTGATGGTTCCAGAAGTATTTTCCTGCGACCGTCTTAAGAAGCTCTTTTCCATCAATTCCTGTTGTCACTTTAATATCTATGCGAATCGCTTTTATCATTCTTGGCACATAAGAATCAGACATTTCCACTGCATTATAGCCCCAAAGAACTTCTGCAATCACTGGGATCGATACACCGGTCTCACTTAACATGATCGTTTCTAAAATTTGCGTCTTTACGGGTGAGAACTGAATGCTTTCTAGTCTACCGTTCAAGATCGTCTGAAAGGGATGGATAACGAGTACGACACGTTCGCCATTTGGAACACTGGTTTCCATATCTACCTCTGTTTCAATCATTGTGCCATATTGCTCTGAAGCATTTAATACAACCGTTTCTAAAAAACTAAATTTCGAGTTAATTAATATGAGCAATAATCCCCTCTTCATCATCAAGAATTAACTTAATTCCAGCATAAGGATTATAGTTTGTATATTTTTCAAGCCATAAACGTAGAGCCTCTATCAAATTAGCTTTAACTAATATTTGACTTCTGCCTGCTACATAGGCTTCAGCAGAAAAACCATAGTCATCATCATACATTAGTTCGACTTCAACCTCTTGTGGCTTGACTTGTTTTTTACTAGATACATAGACACATACTGCATTAACAATCTCTTGTTCAGAAAGAATTAATTTCTCCATGAATGTGTTTCCTCTTTTTTCTTTTTAGATTGAATCAAAACGTATATTTTACGTATAATGACAACTAATAGGACAATGGCCAAAATATTAACCATTAAACCCAGAATAGATCCTAATATACCCATATTGGCAAATAAACTTCCAAATAGTAACCCAGCAAGTCCACCTAACATTAAACCTTTCATAAGACTTCCGGAGAAAAATCCTCCTTTTGAATTAGACGGTTTAGTAGAATTGTTAGTAGCATTCGTGTCTTGTTGTTTATTTTGAATATTAGATTGGTTGTTTGTACTATTCGTACTATTCGTACTGGTATCATTATAGCTTTTCTTATTTGACTTATATTTTTTCGCTTCTACTACCGTTGATTGATCGTGAAAAACAATATTTCCAACGGGTGTGACGAGAAGCACTGCTGCTATTAAAACTGCAAATACCTTTTTCAATTATTATTCCCCCTACAACATCTTCGAATTTTATACTTTCTCCACTTTATACAAAAGACCTTTACCTCAATCGGTAAAGGTCCTAAATTAAATATTAATAACCTTTACCAATAGTAAAGGTCTTGCTAACAACTCTATGTTGCCAATACTGCCGAGAGCACCTGCTCTGTAATGACGACAAATATTGTAAAAGCTACTCCCCTTTAGAGGACTATTAAATTAACTGCTATAACTTTAACAAATAAATATAGTTTTATCAATATAAAAATCTCAACATTATGCGATTATAATCTTCTGTTTTAAACATCTACTCGTTAGTCCTCTATTACTCTTATTGAACACTCATTTACAACTATGCTTTGTCCAATACCTGACACGTCTGGATATCTAATGACCACAATCCAGCATTCAATACAACTTCTGATTTAGTTATTTCAATTTTTTTATGAAAAATGGGACCGTCTAAAACAAAAGTATGATATTCCCCTATTTCGCCCATAACGCAACTATCTGTTTGATGGATCTCATCATAAAAACTCCAATCCAGGTATCTTCCAGCCCATGTTTGGTCAAAGAACTTAGTAGAAGCGCGACAAACGACAGAACGAAAACCTCAGGATATAAAATCATGAAGAAGGTTGGAAGATTAGTTTTGCGATATCCATACAGGGAATAGCGGTTCAATTCCTGAATCTTGTGCTACTTGCTCATTCCACTCTCTATCCTCATTTGAATATAAACTCCCAAATACAATAGCTTCTACTCCATATGTCTCTTTTAAGTTGGAAAGTGACCTTTTTAGCGAAACCTCATATTCCTCTTCTGAGTCTATCAAAATTAAAGGTAGTCCTAATGCTTTAGCTTGTAATTTCAATATATCCAATTTTATACCATGTGCGTGATTTCGAGCATCTTTTTCAGAAACCATAGATAATAAACACGTCACCTCATGGTTTTCTTTTAGTACACGAAAAAAGCAGCAGTATAGTAAGTGCCAAAAAGAAAGAAGGAAAAATCTAATATAGCATAAGTAAAAGCTGTAATGTTTATCTAAAAATGGTGCCTGTCCCCCAGTGCTTGGTTACTAACTTTTTTAAATGTAATCTTCTAATAAGTGCTCCCAGTCAAATCTTTTCAATTTAAATTGAATCCCTCTTTTTCGCCGATTGTATTCCCAACAATCGATAAAAGTAAAAATAACTCCAATGTGACTAGCTAATTGCGCATCAATAACTTTCCATCCGAGATCATTATACAGGAATTTTCCTAGTCCTTCTTTTTCCGTTCCGTTGCTTAATTTGTCTACACTGTTAGCGAGATCCACCCAATCTTTTTGTTTCATGTAATTATTAATCTGTTCTAGCTCCATCTTGCTAATCTTCTTTTGTGTGATAGAGTCACTTTTAAATTTTCTTTTGATTATAAGCGAACCTTCACGATCCACCTTCCACCAAAATGCCTTCGCTTTTCCACCTAAAGTATTCGAATGGATCCAGTCATTATTATCTATTGAGTCACTGATATCGTTGCTACTTTTGTTATCTTTTATAATAATTGAATCTTGTTGCTTGATGTATTTCCCTTCATTAATTGCTTCAGTTTGGTTAGGCATTTAACATCATCCCCCTTTCTTCTCACTCTGCTTTTCTTTTAGTTGTTGTCTTTCTGATTTTACGTTTTCAAAGTAATTGGTGAACTCAGATTCACCGCTGTAGGATACGCATAAGTATTCGATCGCTCTTGTCATTGCTATATATAATAAGGAAACTTCCCGTTCTTTGTTTTCTTCTAATGCAAATGGCATGTTTTCTAGATTCACGACAAACACAGCTTGGAAATCAAGTCCTTTACTGCTGTCGATAGTGCTAATTTTAATGGTATCTTCATCTTTTTTGAAATTACGTTTGCTCCGGTCGTCTTCTGTAATCCAATAATAAGGCAGATTTTCTTTATTTAAAGCCCGTTTGATCGTATCGATAACATTCAGTTTGTGTGTTCGTTTGACACGATAAAGTATTAGCATATCTGAATATGGAACTGCCTTTTGTTCATGCAGTACTTTGATTTGTTTTGCGACGATTTTCATTTCCATTCCAAAATTCTCGGCTTTTAATATTCCTGGATCTGGTCCTTTTCTTCTCGTACTTTGCGGTGAGATAATTTCTACTCCATCAATGGTTCGATTGACCACTTTGTTTTGTAACGAAGAATGAGTCCGGTAAAAATCCCAGGCAAACTTTACAATTTGTGCTGTGTTTCGATAGTTGATATTCAAAATTTTCGAGCGTCCTTGAAAGCTCAAACCAGTATCTTGGATGTATGAACGCTTTCTCGGGTAAATGACTTGTGCGCGATCTTCTACTAGAAGGAGTGATTGAGTTGAAGGGTTAAGCAGCTTGCTTACTAAAGAAAGCCACTCCGTTTGAAAATCTTGGCCTTCATCTATTAATATCGCATCATACTTTGGTAAAATCGCTTCATTGTTTTCAAGTTTATCAAGAACCGTCGGGATCATGCCCTCGGTAATTTTTAAATCGTGTTTGAGCCACTCGTGAAAGTTTCGGACGGTAATATTTTTTTGATTGCCACCTGAATGGCCGCTAGAGTCTGTACTAAAATCAAAGTCAAACAACGAATCTGGCTCTTTTAACATAAGGGAGATCATTTGCCTAATATTTTGTGCAAGTGAAATGTTGTAGCACAAAATGAGAATTTTCCAGTCTGGATGATCTTTGGATAAAAGCTTGGCACGACTGGCTAATATAAGCGTTTTTCCACTACCCGCTACACTACGAATCAGGCGGTTTTTATCCCCAAGCTGTTTGGCGAGGTTTTCTTGATGAAGATCCATAATTTTAATATCATGTAATGATAAAAGTAATTGATCTTGATACGGAACAGGCTGCTTAAATTCCGCACTAATTCGTACTTCTGGAAACAGGTGATACCGTATCGATTGAATGTCCTCATGAGAAAGAGGTTCTTGTAAGCGAAACGGGACAACAAACATGTTCATAATTTTTTCGATTAAATTCTCTTCTGAAAACGATTCTTTTTCTTGGTCAATTTCATCACGAGTCAGCACTAAATTCGGATCTAGCACCGTATATAACCCTTCTCCTACTAAATCTTTTTGATACAACCGTGTAAAAACGGCCCCGTAACCATATGGGAATTTCAAATTAAATTTATACTTTCCATCGAGCTGAATCAGGTTTTTATCTTTTTTTAACACATCTGCAATATGGTAGATATAATCACGCGCTTGCTTGAGTGGACTTTTTACTGTTTGCTGCATTCCAGCTGACGTTTGGATCGTCCATTCGTCTTGGTTTAATTGAAATAGCGTATTTTTTGTATAGTCTTTTACTTCAAGTACTAATAAGCCTAAATCCGGACCCAATATAACAAAATCAGGACGTCTTCCATGGACTTCAGGCTCGTAGTATACGATATAATCATCAGGCAAGCAGTTTTTAAAGTATGAAATAATAGTCGTTCTCCTGCTGTCGCGGTTTGTCGGATCGTTTCTGGAACAGATAGAGCCATATTCTCACCTCTTCTACAACACATTCAACGTTTACTAGTAGCTTCGACCTAGTTTGATTATATCAATTATACCGTTCATTGATTGACAAAAAAAGGCATTTTTCGAAAATTTCATCATCTTAATTTACTACTGCCTAGATCAAATTTTAAGTAATTTAATATAGAACTTATATATAGAAAAAAACTATGGAGAAGTTAATTAATTTTTCTCCATAGTATATTTTTTTAGCTTTTTCTAAGCTGTCATAGTTATTCTCTGTGCATCTGGTCAGAATGGCAATCGGGTAGCAGGTCAATACCACTAAATTTCATTCATTTAAGCTTCCAATTTCCTCAAATTTCCTAGTCCAAAGTGAGAACTCTTTCGTGAAAATAGATTTGCATACCTCAATATCATTTTCATAATGTTTCAAAACAGGGAGTTGCTTTACTATTGATGAACCTTGAAATACAGATATTATTACTTTATGGGGGCTTTCTATTTTCCTGGCTTGCTTATATAGTTCTTGTAAGCCTACAGAATTTACATCATTATACAATTCAATAAAGTTCTTATTCGGATGCTTAAAATGCTGATTCGCCAATGAAATAAGCTGCTTATCTTTTAATACATTCAGTCCAATCATGACTAATGCATCTTCTAGCATGTTTTCTAGTGTCGGAATCCAAGTTATTTTTTGTTGAATTTGCTTGTTCGCATTGAGCTCATCTATTGGTGATAGTATCCATGCAGGTCTGCTATTTTCTGATAAATAAAGAGTATGGGATATATTTATAATTCCACTATCATACGAATGCTTCTGTCCAATTAGAATTTGACAAGTAAAAGTAGCCATCTTACATACCTCCAATTTTAAAATTTGATTTTTTTAAAGAGTTCATATGACCTTTTAGTTTAGAAATATAATCTACTGATAAATAACCATTTGCACCTAGAAGAATTTCCTCTTCGTACCATTGAGGAGGAGCTATTTCTTCCATTTTGTTTGTTACTACAAAGGTTAGTGCCTGAACATTTTTTCCGTTCATTTCAATCGATACAAAAGTAGGGCGGTATGCTTTTGGTGCGCCTTCACGACCATACAAGTATTCTTCTAAAACTTTAATAGGAATGTCATATACTTTTCCTTCAACTCTTCCACCTTCTTCTACGATATCAGCACGCCCCATTCCGTCTTCTGTTGATTTCCTAGTAAACCTAAGAGTATAGTTATTTAATATACCTACTCCAAGCATGTTTCGGAAATGATGGGCGAACCCAGCCTCACAAATTCGTTTTTGATCCATGCAGCTTCCATATGCAAAATAAAGTACATTTTCACTTTGCTTTAACAAAAGGTTGTACTCCTTCCAATCACCATTTGGTATTTTCCTTTTTAATAAATTGGCTTTACTAGCCACATACATGTAAGCAATAGAAGAACCTTTGTCTGTATAAACGGTTTGTTCAATTCTTTCATATAAGTTATTAGTACCGCCTGCTGTATATCCTTCTAGTTGGTCAAGTCTTTTTAAATCAGCTTCTGTTAATGCGTATAATTCTCCATAAAGTCGAGAAAATTGTGTTTGTTTCATAGCTGGGTAGCCATATCCTGTGTCATACAGTAATCCATTTGTCCAACACTGCTCAGCGATGCATGTCGCACTTTTTAAAAGTTTGTCATTTGCTTCTCCTTTACGCAAAGTTCCATAAACAAATACTTTAATCATCATTCTTCACTCCTTCAATTTTGATAACTTGATTATAAACAGAAAAGGTTGGGATTCCCCCAACCTTTAAATGTCTTGATTTATAATTGTTTTATAATTTTCGTAGGAATAGAACATATCCAACGATAGCCACTCCCTCTCTTGGATAAAATAATTTCGTTATTATCGTCTGTTAAGCAACCTCTTAACTTTCTCCTAAGCGTTGAAATATTGGCTCTGATTGTGCCGATTTCTGGTTGCTCTCCCTCTTCCCAAACATTTAATAGCTCGTCTGTACTAACAAATTTATAATCCCTCTCTATTAAGTAACTTAATATTTCCGCTTCTTTTCTTTCTAGTGAAGCTACATCTATAGGACCAATAAATGAGGGACGAAAATGACTTAGGTCTAATACGGCTTCTCCATCAGAATCAGCATCATTACGCAACCTTTCTGCCTGTTCTACTGTAAGAAATTGATTGATTCCGTCTGAATATCGAACAAGTCTTCTAAGAAGGCCATTTTGCGTAGTTAAACTTCTAACCTCATTAATTTCACTGGTGAAATTTTTTTCCTTATCCACCTCAATAGCCTGTTGCAAATAGTTTTTGGATTTTTCGTCTTCTCCAAGGTGATAATAGGCTTTAGAAATGGCACAATATGCTCGAAACAATCGTATATCAGACAAAGACTGTCTGACTGCACTTGTAAAATATGCGATAGATTTTTTAAATTCATCACTTTCGTAATATATGTGTCCTAATCGATATAATGCCTCCCCATTGTTAGGGAAAAGCTCTAATACTTCATTAAATAAACGCTTTGCATTCATTAAGTTGACATACTTCAGTTTTTCATCGGTTCCACTACGAATTAAAAGCCTTGCCAGATCAGTCTTGTATTCTATATTTCTAGGATTTTCATCCACTAACCTTCGAAAGATTTTAACACCTTCAGATAGCCATACCGATTCCTTTATAGAACCTTCACGTTTTTTCCAATTCCTAATTTGATCAATCAATAGCGACACCCCAATTACAATGGATTAATAAAATATAGTTACAACATAGTCAGAGAGTAAATTTAATATTTTCTTTTATTTTCATTCTTCAAACCTAAAAAAAATCGCTTACCTCGGCGAAAACCCTCCCCCAGAATATGTTTTAAACCTCGGAGCATAAAACCGCTTGCAGGCGTTGTTTGCCTCGACTCTTTTGGAAAATAAGCCACACATTTTTTGACGGAAATTATAATAATGGCAATGCTCGCATCTTCTATAGGATGTATCCTTTGCGGTCCAGATTTTAACTTCAATTGAGCTTGGTTTGGCAGCGGGCGCTTTAATAGGCTTATTAGGTTCTTTTTTTGCTTTTACCTTTTTCTGGGGGCTCATTTTTTTTTCAAATTTCAAAATTACATTTTCATATAAACGATTTACTGCAACTTTATGATTTACTGTTACTTCGAAAAGAGCTGATTTCAGTTCATGTGATATAATATAATAATTATCTTTTCTTTTTAATTTTTGTTTTTTAACGGAAATGGTTTTTTGTAATTCAATGGCTAAGTGGCCTTTTTCAAACATTATTTTTGCATAATCTACCTTTTTATTTTTCCTATTTTCTATTAAGCCTTTACTTATACGGGCAATAACCTCTATTTCACTTCCGCTTTTACTCTTCTTTTTTTGATTGATTTGATAGAATTGATCGATTTTCTTTAACTCACTTATATTTATTTCGGTTACTTTAATTTGATGAACGACACCTTCATCGGTCACACGAAAGTTGGCTTTTACTTTTTCCGCTCCCAATTAATTCTCCTCCCCCTTGAGAAAAATTTACATTATACGTTAACGTTACTCTTCATTTGTTCAACGACCAATTTTTTCAACTCATTTTCGTTAAATGGCACAATGACATTTAACGCGAGTTCTCGTTTTTCTTCTAACAAATGATGCATGAGTTGTTCGACTGTTCCTTGGGGAAGTTCTCCGAATCTTGTGTACAAGGTCATTTTGAATTTTAGGAACTTGGTCCATAGATAACTCCTCGTATTGAAGAACCACTGCACCTGGGTATCCGTATAATTGCCTTAAGCACATTAAATATTGACTAAACTTAATCTTCACCCGTGAATATGTCGTTCTTTTCTTCATTGAATTGGTTAGCAATATAGTTTCTTATTGTTTCTTCATCTACTGTTCCTACTGTGGAATAAATTTTTATAAAGATTGATCAAGTTAGTTTTAAAAGCTGTTAAACATTAAAATCCATCATTTACAAGCTTATTAAGCATTTCATCTTGACGATCTTTAATTGTATCAATTGTCCAGTCATCACTTGTTTGAATAAAGATTTTACTGCCGCTAAAGACATCAATTCGTTTCTTTAGATACCGTTTCTTCTTCTCTACAAAATCAAGGTTATTTAACTGTGTATTTTTTCTCATACTTATCAATGTTAAATTCCCTAATTTATGTACCCATTCTTTTCTATCTTCTTCACTAAACACTTGTACCCATTTAGAATCAGCCTTTGGATTTTGTGGCAGTATATGCTCTACACTAATTGTTTTATAATCAGACAGATGGACGGTATGATCGCTAATTAAAAATTCATACTTAAGCAAAATATATCTCGCAAAACGTCTACCGTATACATTCCTACTTAAAACTTGACGTAGATACACTTTATCGATAGTAAACAATTCTTCATTTCGAATTAATTCTTCGGAATCTGTAGTTGCCTCTATTTGTTTTAAAATTTTGTTCATATTATCAATACGTTGTGTTGGAGTTAATTGTGAGATCCAATCACCAGTAAATTTATTCTCTAACCGTTTTAGAAATGTAGTAAGATGTTCCTTTCCATATTTAGAGTAAAAATAAAAGAGTGGTGGAATCCAATCTCTTGAGGGGAGACCTATAAGCATTATAGTCACTAAATTTTTGTATTCATTCGTAATCTCGCTTGTCTCGAAATTTAATAATTTATCATAATACAGCTTATATTTTTTGAATAAGTCAATCGTTGGTTTACCCTTTTTCAACACTTGCTTTCCATAAATTTTCTCTTCAAATTCATCTAATAAATTAGACCTTGCCTTATCTTTGACAATAATTGTTCTTACAAAAGAAATAAACCTATCAAATTCATCATCTAGTTGCCCTTCCATCTCTTCCCATGCTTTGGCATACAACTTACTCTCATTTTCATCTTCAATCGCACCGATATTAATTGACTTTAGAATATCGGAACTAGTTAATGGTAATCCTCGATTGTTTAAGATAGTAAAAAGTCGAAATGCATCTTCACGATTTTCTGTAGAAACATATATAAAAACCACTTTCTTAAATAGAAACTGAGCAAAATCAGTAATCTCTTCTTCGGATTTTGTCCCAAAAAATTCCGATAAAACTAAAATAGTATTAGCCATATTCTTAATAGTAAGCTGCTCTGATTCTTTTAAAATGTCTTCTAGTTCATTTACCTTTTTTGTACCATCAACCTTTTTGATATATGTATTCACAAATTCATCGACTTCACCACGAATTTTATATACAATTCGCTTTCTTGCAGGGACACCAGCAAATGGATTTTCTTCTTGATAAATATTTTTTGAACAAAATTCGATTAGTAAATTATTCGAAACATTGTCGCGAATAACCCCCATTAATAAAAACAAAGTTGTTAGGCGTTGTTGACCATCCAATATCTCATATTCATCAAAATTAGTATTATTTAAATTTTTCAATACAAGTGAACCTAAAAAATATTCACTGTCCTTCTTATTTTCAAAAGCAAACCATAAATCATCCAATAGTTCATTTACTTGGTCACTATCCCAAACATAGGCCCTTTGATACTCAGGGACTACAAACCAAAAGTCTGAAAATATAGTTGTAATATTACTCTTTTTTGCATCTATTTCGTTTTTGGTTATCGGCATTATACTCCCCCCAATAAACCTATAGTAACAGATATAAATATACTATTATATTATACCCACAAACAACGCCCTTTTTACAAATTATACTAAATGGCAATTCGATAATCCCTATAAAAGATGCAAAAGAATTCTTCAATTACCTGCTTAACTTATACTTATTCATCTAGAAATAAGTAAATAACTCGACTCACCTTCTTAAATGATCCAAAGATTTTATTTGAGCATTTGTGGAACTCTTTGCCCAACGAAAAACTTCCTGTGAAATAACCCCATTAATTCAATCCATCATGGAGTCCATACCGTATCAAACCCATTTTTAATGGAATAATCATAAAGCATAATGATTTTCTTGTGCTTGTAGTTTTTCATTAAATTTGTGATAGTAGCGTCCTCTTTTTTATCATTTAACTCGTCATTCCGTTCGATGATGTACTCCAGGTAGTTCCTCTTTGGTAACTTATCACTTTTGGAACTGTTACATTTGTTACAGGATAAAACAAGGTTCCAGATATGATCCGACTGGACAAACGACCATGGAATAAAGTGATCGACATGTGTTTCTCTCTTCGCTCCAGTAAGAGTCTTACTACAATAAAAGCAATCTGCATTAAAGTAATGTAGTAATACTTTTTCAAATGGACGTAATGAGGAACGCCTTGCAATGCTTTCTACCTTTCCAAGTAGATAATTAATACTTGGGACTTCATTTAATTCTTCAATCATTGTCGCCATATGATAGTTCGTAAGGTTCACAATAAGCCTTTGATAATTTAGCATGAAACTATGAACAGCTGCATTTAACTTTAAGACCTCTTGTTTATGATCAAATGCGTAGAATTTCCCCCTTGTGTCTCCATAGAGTGCACCGTAAACATTTTCTTTCATTGTTGTTTTAACTTGTCTTACTAGTCTCACCTGTAAAGTTTCATCGATTTTATCGAAGATCATTTCTGACGGAATTGAATGCTTAGTTTGTTCCTCTTTAATGATCGTCACTACTCTTGCAGTTTTCCCTCTATTTTGATGGATCAATTGGTGATGCACAATTAAGTTCCAATAAATCTTAGTAAAGGAGAACGCTAATTGGTCATATGTCAATTCAAATTGATCATTCACCTGGTACAGGTTTTCAATTAGAGATTTTACTAAAGCATATTTATATGTAGAGGATTTCACCGATTTACTAGATAGGACGACTGTAAATATTCGCCAAATCTCTTCGTCCGTCAAATAGAATTCTTTTAACTCACCGACCTTTAATTTATGACTCATTACACCCCTCCTAAACGGACCACCAATTATAAAAAGAAGATGATTTTACTCATCATCCACATCAATTAGGAAAACCCTCTTCTGAAAGCCTCCTCTATCATCTGCTTTCTTTTTTCGTATTGACTCCACTTCCTCCATGGCGGATCCATGAACTTTCGCAAGACTATGTATAATTTCAAGCACATCGGCCAGCTCTTCGATGGCTTGTCCATCGGTTTGCGCTTCTTGGTATTCGGCGATTTCTTCATTTAACTTCATTTTTAATTCTTTTATGTATTCCACATCATCCAACTGCTTTGTGTGGTAGCCTTTTCCCGTAGCTTGAATGATTTCAGGTATTTTATCGCGAACGAGTTTGTTATAAATTGGCATAAGAAAACCTTCCTTTTTATGTAGATATTTACAGTTTAGCATAGTGGTTTAGTAGCGTGAAGGCGGAGTTATAGCATTACCTATGTTTGTGTACACTCAAAACCCTCCTTTTACTTTTTACAAAACAAAAAGCTTGTAGACTCGTCTGAATACAACTTGGAGGTTCGTTGATGTCACAGAAACTAAAACTGTATAAGTGAATAGAGTAGACCAAAAAAGGCCTACTCTACTTGAAAGTATATAATATGAAAAAGTTTCAATATCTTTCTTTACCCATTCTACTAATTGATCAAGTATCCAATCCTTTACTACTTTTTTATATTATTCTTAAGGGCCTTTAGTCTATTTAATACCACTACGAAAAATCCTATATCAATTAGTCTTGCGATGGTACCTGAGGAAAACCTTTCTTTTCTAATAATTGTTGTTCACAGTTTTCGAATTTCATCGATAGATGCCTTTGTAATTAAATGGGGATCTATTATATATTTTTCTCCTTCCGTCTGCCAAACGGGCCAATCGAATCCTGACATTATAAAGTCTTCAGAGTATAACAATTCTATAAAACTGTTTACTTCTTCTGAATAAATATATGGGTCAACTGAACCAGGTTTTTCAATATAATATTTGGGTTTTGCTGAATTAAAATATTCTGTATATACTAAAACCCTATTATAATTCTCAATCGTCAATTATTTTTCCATTCATCTCACCTCAAGTTCAATCCCTCAGACTACACAAAAATTGTAAAGTAAATGAGTATGGTGGCAAAAAACTAATCCCTCAACTTAAACCACACTTCCGCATCGGTTCGTCGTTGGAAGGCTGCGAGTGGATTGTCGTCATTTTTGTCGACAAGGAAATACGTATAGCCTTCGCGCTCAGCTCCTGCATACATTTCATTACTTAGCGACGGCTCTACTCCAGAAACGGAAATAAAGTCGTCATACGTATTGCCAGCACTGCTCACTGCATCAAATAAAGCCTGGTGCAGATCGAATGGCTCTTCTTCAACTTCTAGTACTTTTACATAAAATTTAGCTAATATATATTCCTGATCATCAGCTGGCTCTTCGTTAAATTGGTTGCCTTCGCGGACCATATTCCAAGCTTCATCGCCGCTAATGACTTCTTGAAATTCCATTTCTAAATGAACTTGCCCATGTAACCAGTCGTAGTAGTTCAATGTAATGCGTTCTCCAATTGTAAGTGGATTCGCACGCGTCCCGATATCTTTTTCTTTATTATCTGAACTGTCTGCTTCAACTTCTTGTTCAGGTTCAAATGTTTCTAGTATTTCCTCTGGCGGCGTTTCTGAACTTAATAATGCTCTCATGTCGTAAAAGGCTTGGCGCATGTCTTCATCTTCTGTTATCGGGCTGAAAAACCAGCCGATTTTATCATCTAAAACAAAGAAGATTCGTTCATGAATCGATCCTGCTTCACTTTGTTCTCTTGTTAGTGTGATGATGCCTTTTTCACCGTCTTCTTCATGCTGAACCGATTCGATAACGGAAAACTGATTCATATCAATCGTTGTAATGTCATTCTCATCTGAAAATCCGCTCATAAGGTAAAAAAAGTCCTGTACATCTGGGTGAATGTAATTGTCAACCGCCTGCTCACGCAAGTCAGCATCCGCAGAAAAGAAATCTTGAACAAAGCTTTTAATCATTTGTTCTTCAGCAGTAAGGCTTTCTTTTTCTTCTAGCCAATTCGTTTCTTTTTCTTCACTTGCTTGTGTTTCATTATCTACCTTTTCGATCTTGGCTTCCTCGCCACATCCCGTAACTATTAATGTCGCTGTAACTAAAGAAATAAATAAAAATGATAATTTCTTCATTTGTTATCCCTCCATGAATTTTATTTACAATGATAGGATAACAACCATAATTGACATATAATTGTCAGCGAACAAATGTTTTACATACTTTTTTTTACAATTTTTCATTTTGGTATGTTTCTAGCCAGTTTAAGAGCGTTTGTTTCATTTTTTTACGATATTCTACAGGTTCAAGAATTTCTGCATCGCTTCCGTATTGCATGATCCACTGTAAAAACTCACGGTCATGATTGAGCGTGACTTCAAAAAGTAAACTTCCATCTTCTTTTTCCGTTAATTTCGGTTTCACAAAAAGTTCTTCTTCTTTTACGTAGCGAGCAATGTTTTTATGGAATAACACTTTAAAATGGATCTTTTCTGTCCCTTGGATAATCGACCAAGTATGTTTAAAGTATTCTTTAATATTGAAGTCTTGCTTCTTGAACGTCTGCTCAGTTTGTTTTACTTCAAGAAAGCGGCTCATTCTGAACGTGAGGAATTTCTCTTTTTCATGGCAATAAGCTATCAAATAAAATCGGTGATCCCGTGGAATTAAATAATACGGATCAAGTGTACGAGATGTCGTTACATTACGACTTTGTGTATGATAAACGACTTCTAATGTCCGAGAATGTATGATGGCTTGGATGACTGGTGATAAAAAATTATTTTGCTGTTCTTGAAAGGCGGGAGTTCCCATTTGAATAATAGATACCATTTGCTGAAGAATGTTATGTAGGTCTTTCTTTTCCTTATGGTGGGTTGCCATCACTTTTTCATAGGCTGTATAAAAGTCAGGTGGTATTAAGTGACTTAATTGATCTAGAATTTGTGGAAGCATCCCAAAAGCAACTGCTTCTTCATCTGTCCAGTCTAGTGGATAAATCGAAAAGTTTCCAAGATAATTATACCCTTTCCCGTAACCCTCGTTCGTGATCGGAATGTGAGCTGCACTTAATAGATCTAAGTCTCGATAAATCGTACGATCCGTTGTTTCGCATTTTTCCGCTAATTCTTTGGCCGTTATACCTGGACTTGCTTGAATTGCAACGATAATGCGAACAAGTCGAATTAACCGTTCGGACATGGAACCATCCTTTCATCATAAGATCATGTTCCTTCCTTTAACCTATTATTCTTATAGTTTTACCATTCATCTGCGACGCCTAATTTGGCAATGAGATCCTTAAATCTTCTAAATTCACTTATAGAATAAAAGGCTTCGCCGTCCGTGGAAATGTGTCCTCCATTTTCACCAATTCCCACATATTCGTTCGCCCAGTGGAGATTTTTCCAGAAAAAATCAATCCTTCTTCGACATATTCCATTTGTAACTCTGCTCCATTAATGGTGTATTCCGCTCTTTTCTTTGCTTTGGTGCCCTTTTGTAAGGACGCGAGTAGAGTTACACGGAAGCTTTGTTTGTTGGCCTTTTTAATTTCAAATAACCCTTCTACCGTTTCACTATCAAGCAAGATTTCACCTTTTAGCAGTTTTGCCACCTCGTTCATTTGACCATTAAAACCTCTGAAGTAATTGGGGAAAAACGAATTTGGTAATTGTACCGCATGGATGAACTGCTTTTCTTCTTCTTTTAAAAAGTGAGCTAAGCCAGGCCACAAGTCTGTTTTCTTTTTTCGCTTCATCCATTGAACAAAGGCTTTCAGAGTGCTAATGAGATCGGTTATTTGGGTTTTCGTCATCGTCTCATACATGTCAAAATATTCTTTGGAGAGCAGTTTTATCCATGAGTTCTCATCGAGTTCATGGAGACTGAACATTTGATTCCTTTTTAGAACTTCATTAATGTCATGTAAACTTTCGCGATACTTTCGAACGGTATTTTCTTTTTTTCCTGCTGTTTTCTCCTTATAAAAAGCTAGGAAGTCCTCTGCATATGCCGGAAGATGCTCCAAACCTAGCTCCTCAAGGGTGTGGATGTCTTCTTCTTGAATTTGACTATTTTGATCCTCAAGCAATGCCGCAAACACTTCAGCGGAATACTCCATCATTACTTTTTTATAAGACCACCCTGTTTCCTTCATGAGTGACTCCACTTTCATTTTTGCTTGTGAGACATGGATAGGGCTCATAAATACTCTCACACCATTGAAATAATACTTGTCTTGATGAAGTTCAAGTAGTCCCACGGTACCGTAATACGGTCCGATTTGACTCGGGACATTTTCATTCAATCTAGCAGCGGGATACGTTTTTTTCGTGATTACATCTTCAAAAAGGATGGTATCTTCCGTATATTCAATCGCATGAACGAGGCAAAACGGCAGACTCGCCCACGTCATAGCCATCGTCTTCAAGTTCGGTTCTAATTGGCTGCTTTTTTCCTTGTAAAACCACTCGATTCCCCGTAGACCATTCTCATACTGGTGCATAAATAAGCTATAAAAATGAAACATAAGCGGTTTTGCATCTTCATTTACATAATTCTTTGTCCTTTTATCAAAGATTGCTTCTAATTGTTCTAAATCACGACGATTCATCTGGCCCCATACAAACTCCGTCACCATTGTAACTACGACATGTTTTTGTTCATAAAAACGATCTTCTTTTAATCTATGTAAATCGATGACATTGTTTTTCGCCATACAACATTTTTTATATTTTTTTCCACTACCACATGGACATGGTTTATTACGACTTACACTCATTTACATACTCCTCTATTTCTTAATTGAATATTCTACTAATTATTTTAGCATTGTAACCGTCACAGTGACATCTCGGAATTTGTAGGAGAGAGGTTAACTATTCGTAAAGCTAGTTATCGCAATGGAAAAGACTGTCCCCTAATACTAGTAATACTCTAGTTGTTTAGAAGGCAGTCCCTATGTTTATTTTATTAACTTTGCCACTCATCCCAATAAATGTTGATATATTCTGTTTAATTTGAATTATTTTTTATTTTAGAATTAATCACACTTTCTGGTTGTTCTTCCATCGTAAAAGCTGTTAAGTTCGCTTCATTTCTTCTCATTTTTTCAGTATAGTCATTCTTTTCCATCTGTCTTTCTCCTTTCTATCTGCACACTCTTTATTATTCCACCGATATTTGATTTTATTTTGATAAAAACAGGTGATACTGAAGCCGAAAGGAGTGAAATGTCGATGACAAATATTATCGATGGAATGGGCCAAGCTAGGTTCAACTCAGGTAATCCTAAAAGTCAAAATCCCGAGAAAAAGTGGGGATAATAATAAAGGAACGGAATACAACTCCAAACGTGGCAGTAAATCGCAATTAAAGCATCCAAATAATCATTAAAAAAAGCTGTCCACTACAAAACTTCATTATGACTATTCTCTAAAAGCAATTAAAGAACATTTCGGTAGTAAGCCGCTGCAGGAAATCATGCGCCATGACTACCATTTATTTTTAAATAAATTTGGAACAAACAAGTCTCTCGAAACAGTAGAGAAATCAAATGCACACATCCGCGGATGCGTACAAGATGCAGTAGAAGAACATATTATTTCAAAAGATTTTACTAGGAAAGCTGTATTAATATTTTACTTTATTGTTACACATTTCCATTATATGGCCTAGATTGTTGAATATCCTAATGAATAGTATGATTGTACTACGCAGCAAATGACTCTGTTGTTTTTCATCTTTCTTCTTCAACATTCGCACCCCGTTCGATAAAAAGACTTCTTTCTGAGGTCATCTATCTGCTGGAAAAGCTGATTCTTTTTTTGTTTCTTGGACCTTTTGGGTACTAAGGACAAAACTAATGATTGCAGCAATGCTACAAACATACGGGAGGAAAGGGTATCCCCAATTAGATATGACATAACCACCAATCATTGAACCAATGGTAATACCAATATACAGAGCAGTATTATTCCACGCCATAACAATTCCTCGTTCCTTTGGATATTCGACTGCTAATCGTGCTTGGTATGATGTAAATCCTGCATACCCAACCAAAGCCCATATGAATAGAAAGAAATAAATCCAATCGCCAGATGAGAAGAATATACCTAAACAAACGAGTATTAGAGTCAAAAAAATTAGCGTAGCTTTCGAAATCTTACTTTCTCCAAACCTATCTGTGAATTGTCCACTTATAAGACTTCCTAATACAGCACCGATACCATAAAAAGTAACAGCTAATGCAATTTCTGATGATGAGAATCTATTTTCGGAATAAAGAGCCGCACCTAAGTAAACATATAGAGCATACATTGAAATCGCCCAAATGGTTGTAACACTTACCGAACCGAGTATTCTTAGCAGATTTCCTTCTAAGCGATTTCTTGTTAAATCGCTTTTAGGAACAGATTTCCATGTTTTGAAATTCACTACTGCCAATATTGTTCCTATAATAGCCATTACAACAAATACTGAACGCCAACCAAGAATAAGCTCTAGTAACGTACCGAATGGAGCTCCTGCCCAAAGAGCTGTTAAATGTCCCGAAACAACAATAGAAAGCCAAGTTCCTCTCCGATTTGATGGTGCAATATCACCAATAATTGCATAAATCAAAGGGGTGATCGCAGCAACGGACAAACCAGCTAAAATACGACTAATGATTAACCAGGCAAAAGAAGGTGAAAAAGCAGTTAAGGCATTAGAGAAAGTAAATAATATTAACCCAAACGTAATAAAAATCCCTCTTCCTTTTTTGTCTGAAGCCCAACCAAAGAAGGGTGCTGCAATAGCATATGTTACAGCAAAAACAGTTACCATCCACCCTGTCATCGCTGAACTAACATTATACGCTTCCGAAATGAACGGTAGCAAAGGAGACACTACAAATAAATCAGTCCCCATTAGAAACAAAGTAATCCAACCAACAATTAAACTTGCTCTCCCTCTCAACCCCATTACATCCCCCATTTACATTTATTATTACATGTATATTTTTCAGAGTTATAAAAAGGACTTCTCGGTCAAGTAAATGCTTCTTTAGTAATAAAAGACCGCCATTTTGGCGATCTTATTGTTCTGTTAATGCTATCCTTTAGTTTAATAATTTAGACTTTGATAAACACACTACTCACTAAGCATACTCTCCAATTTATTCTTCACTAGCATCCATTCTTTGTCAATTACACTGTAAAACACAGTGTCTCTAAAATAACCGTCATGCATAATTATATGATTTCGATGCACTCCTTCTTTTACCGCACCAATCCGTTCAATCGCCTGCTGGGACCTCACATTTCGACTGTCTGTTTTGATCTGAACACGAATTGTACCAAGTGTCTCAAAGCAGTGTTTCAAAAGAAGATACTTACATTCTGTATTTATTCTAGTTCGCCAAACAGTTGGAGACAGCCATGTCCAACCAATTTCCAAGTTACGGTTTGGTATGGAGATGTTAAGAAAACGAGTGCTTCCCACAATTTTTTCCGAATCCTTATCCAAGATAACAAAAGGAAATTCACTTCCTTGCCCTCTCGCTTGAAGTGCTTCATTCACAAGATACTTCATATCTTCAATCGATTGAACTTTCATTGGCATGTATGCCCATATATCTGGATTGTTTCCCGCATCAAACAATTCCTGAATGTGATGAACTTCCAAAGGCAGTAAAATTACTCTTTCTCCTATTAGTTTTACTGGTGTTATCTCCATAATTCTTCTCTCCTTTTTAAAATATTGCACACTAATTCGTCTTTTTTATGACTTCTCCTTCTTATTCAGCTAAACTGGAAGCGTTACTTTAAGCATATTTCTTTACAAAGTCGACTAAAAAATAAAATCTTTGCTGCGTAGTATCAGTCTAATATGAAAAGACGACACATTGAATGCAATCGTCTCTTAGATGGTTAATCCATTACCAGTATCATTGTACAGTGCAGTAAATGACTCTGTTTTTTTCACCTGTCTTATTCGACGTAAGCATCGTTGAATAAGACAATAATATAGCTTTTATAGTAAAATATTAGTATTGGCAAAAGGAGGCTCATTCTTATGAATATTTTGCTTTTAGGTGCAACTGGACGAGTTGGAAGTCATATAGTTACTTACGCCCTGTACGACAGACACCATGTTACTGTATTAGTTCGTACTCCAGAGAAGATTCAAATAAATAATGAAAATTTAACCATTATTCAAGGGAATGTTTTAAATAAAGATGATATCGTACATGCAATGCATGGTAGTGATGTAGTTATTAGCGCACTAAATACTGATGGCATAACCACTCTATCAGAAAGTATGTCACTTATTATCGAGGCAATGGAAAATGAAGGTACAAAACGAATAATAACTATAGGAACTGCAGGTATCCTGCAAAGTAGAACCACGCCAAATTCTCTGCGTTATCAATCAAGTGAATCAAAGCGTAAGTCAACCCGTGCAGCGAAAGAACATCATAAAGTTTACGATATGCTCAAACAATCAACCCTCGAATGGACGATTGTTTGTCCTACCTACTTGCCGGATGGAGAAAGGATAGGCAAATATCGTATAGAGCGGAATTTTTTGCCGGAGGATGGAGTTGAAATATCCGTACCGGACACAGCAGAATTTACATTTAGACAGATTAAAACAAACGATTATATAAAATCACGTGTAGGTATCGCCTACTAATAATACTCTTATACTACTTTCGTATTGGGTTAGATCGTTTGTTGAAAAAGGAAATGAGATATGGAAACAATCTCCGCTCTTCCACTAAAGCATCCCTTTCTGTTATATCTAAAGTATGAATTAGAGTATTTAAAATCACAAGAAATTATAAGTAAAGGAGATGTTGTAAAAATTAACATCTCTTTTTTTACTAACCTGCGACGTTAAACAAAACGATCACTTTTAAAGTGACCGCCTTTAAAAATTATATTCCTTTACCAGTATATTTGTACTATGTAATAAAAAGGGGATCATTAAAATTGAAACAAAACATAGGAACGGAAACTCGTAATACGTCCGATTGTTGAAAAAAATATATATTTTTTTACGATCCTTGTTCAACTGACAATTATAAGTTCAATACCCCTTGATTCTTCAGAATATAATTGAATCATATATATGGGACACTCTAACCCCTTTCAAACACATAACATATCTTTCCAGAAGAGAAAATGGCTTTTAATAAATTCAAATAAATTTTTTTCGTACAAATTTACAAACTATTATGTTTTTTATTTTGGTTTTCTGATACCATTCATTACAAAGCTGATTACTTCTTCAATTTCTTTGTCACCGACATCTTCCTTATTCATTAATACAAAATTTGAAACAATAAAACCTCCTAATACAGTAAAGAGCATTTTTGCAACTTTGTCACTTGAGCTTTCGATTAAGTCGCCGCGTTCTTGGAAAACCTCAATTGCTTTGCTTAATCTTAATATGGCAATTTCATAAAATAAACTGCTTATTTCATTTTTTAACTCTTCTTGATAAATAATTTCTTTAAAAAAAATCTGAAAGATCTCTTTATTTTCAGAAATAAAATTCAAACGATTTTTTAAGAAATTCCTTAAAAATTGTTCAAATGTAGTTGTATTTTCAGTTAATGTTTGTTTAAGAACCTCACCTGCCATAGTAGGTGCGTTTTCCTTTATGAACGGAACAATTATAGAAAGCAATAAATTTTCTTTTGTTCCATAATGCTTAAAAATGGTCCCTTCTGATACCTCTGCAAATTTTGCTATTTCTGAAGTTGAAGTATTTGAATATCCTTTCTCTGCAAATAAGGTAATAGCTGCATTCACAATCTTCTGTTGTTTCACTGTTTGCTTTTTTGATTTTTTTATTTGAGCAATCATTTCATCAAACAACTTATTTCGTGACAAAATAACTCACTTCCCTTTACCCCAAATTTATAATTTGCGGTATTTTTTAAGAACAAATAAATTAATAGTAATAAATAGAGCGGCAAGTCCCATTAAAATATATAAATTATTAATAATATCAGAAAAACTTAACCCTTTGTACATAACTCCTATTAATGCGTCTCCTGCATAATATATAGGCATTATTTTTGAAAACATTTTTAACCAATTAGCCATACCTTCTAATGGGAAAATTCCAGAAAAGAATACTTGTGGGATAATCACTATTGGAATAAATTGAACCATTTGGAATTCAGACGCTGCAAAAGAAGATAGTAATAAACCAAGAGACAATGCAACAAGAGAAAGTAATAAATTTATTAATATAACATTCCATATGGAACCGATTAATACAATGTCTAACACATTTATAGCAAACAAAACAACAATAATGGTTTGGATGACAGCAAATACGCCGAAGCCTATTAAGTAAGCTACAACGATTTCTCCTCTTCTTATAGGCGTAGCCATTAATCGTTCTAATGTACCTGTCGTTTTTTCTTTCAACAACCCCATTCCAGAGATTAAGAAAACGAAAAAGAATACAAAAAAGCCGATTAGTATTGGACTCATTACATCAAAAAACTCAGTGTTTTCACTTCCATATAAATAATTTGTTTTGAGTGTATCTTGAGGAGACTGTTTCATTTGCAATTCACTTTTTTGCATCAACTGCGACTGAAGATTTGCACTTAATATTTGTTTTATTTTCATTTGTAATCCCTTTGATACGGTTGGGTCTTCATTCAGCAAGGTTAATGTTGTTTTATCATTATCTTCTTTTAAAAATGCATCTAAACCATGATTCTTAATGATACTTTCTGCACCAGAAACGTTTTCAAATTCCTTAACTATTATATCTGATTTTTCAAACTGATTTATTACTTCTTGATTAACATTTTCCACACCAATAATTGGGTCAACTGTTTTCCCGTTAAAAACTAAATTCATAAGGGTAAGAACTAACAATGGTACTATGAATAATAGAGCCATTGCTCGTTTGTCCCTTAACATTTGTTGGAAAATCCTTTTGATAACTGCAACTGTTCTCATAGATCTTTCCTCCCAGCATACAAGAATACTTCATCAAAATTATTAGCTTTATATTGTTCTTTCAATTCATTAGGCGTACCAGTCGCAATAAGTACCCCATCCCTAACCATTGCGATAAAATCACATCTTTCAGCTTCATCCATAACATGTGTGGTGACAATAATAGTTTTTCTTTCTTTATTTTTTAACCTGAATAGTTCATTCCAAATGTTAAATCTTAATTCAGGATCAATGCCAACAGTAGGTTCATCTAAAATTAGGATTTTCGGATTTTGTAATAGAGCAATCGCAAGGGACAGTCGGCGTTTCATTCCTCCAGAATAAGCTCCAACTTTTATATTAAGATGTTCTGTAAGGTTAACCAAATCTGCCGCATAGTTTAATCGTTGCTGCTTCTCTGTTTTATTCAGTTTATAAAGCGATGCAAAAAACATAAGGTTTTCTTTTCCAGTTAGTTCTGTGTATAAGGCATCCGATTGAGCCATATATCCTATTTCTTGTAAAAGTTTCAAATTAGGTATTTTTTTATCTAAAACTTGAACTGAACCTTTATCTGGAATATCCATACCGACAATCATCTTTACTAAAGTTGTTTTCCCAGCTCCAGAAGGTCCAATTAAACCGTAAATTCTTCCTTCTTCAGCACTAAAATTGATGTTATCTAGTACAACTTTATTACCAAAACTTTTACTTACATTTTTCATCGTAACAGTCTCTTTCATAAATGTCCTCCTCATTTTAAAGTGAGTAATTACGGAGTACTCTTTTTAATATAATACATCAAATCATTAAAAAAGTAAGTAATTACTCACTTTTTAGGATTTAAAAATTTTTTGTTGTAGTTACCATACTCTTGCAGGTCCGTTTTAAAGCACAGGGACGGTACTGCCGCTTCTTTTGTTTAGCCAAACGAAAGAAGCAAGAGCTCCGTCCCCTTGCTTCCCACCCGAAGACGTAAACGCGTTTTGGGCAATAATCGCATCCTTCGCTGCACTAACCGCAGCTGGATCGACTGGGTAAACAGGGGTGTCCAGTGAAAGTGTTACTGTTTTAGCTTGCTCGTTTTCAAAAATGAGCTCTAGCTTTTTCGTCATCCTAAGCCCTCCTTTCCTTTATTTTTCATAGAATTTAAGCTTCAAGAGAATACACATTATTTCGTTCAATCTTATACGGTGTCCAAGCCTGAAGTGGTGTTAACGCATCGGCTACAGCTTTCAACTGTTCGTCTGTTGACGCTGTTTTAATGTTATTAAAGCTCTTCGTTTTTAAGATCGGCTCCCCGATTTCGTTGACACCCGTTTCGAACACAATGATTAAGCGGGAGTTCGTTAGCATCGTTATCACCTCCTTTCACTCCGTATATATAGACTTCAGAGCAAAAGGGGTGAATGTGTTCGTCAAAGAAAAAAATTAACGGCCTTTCCCAAAAGAATAACAAGGAAAAGGCCGTTGCTTAATATACTCATATTTTATTGTCTCCTTGACAGGTTAAGTGTAAACTGTTTTCCTTAATCAGTGTCACGCCAATTAGGCCGATCATGGAGAAAACAACTGGAGTGATGAAACCGTAGTAATATCCATCAATTATACTACCCGAAACCGCCTGAAAATGATCCAATACTTTTCCAAAAATGCTTGGCAGCAAAACGGCACTTAAAAAACCACCTGTATTTGCAAACCCAGAGACAATGCCCGATTCTTTTATCGGAAAAGATTGCCGAACGGCAGCAAATGTTAACGCATTTGCCCCATATGCAAGACCTATAATAAAGAAAAGGGGAGTTAACAAGGAAAAAGGCGGGTTCCCATTAAAGAAAAGAAAGATGGACCAACTCAATAAAAGAATGAGGTGAACAATAACATATGGCTTTTTAATTGTTTCTAAACGGCTGGAAATCCAACTAGCCAGAGGAGCACCTATAAGTGCCCCGATCAGACCAATCATAATAAGCTGACTGGCATCTGAACGTGCCATTCCATATACATTCATTCCATAGAGCACTCCCCACGAACTGATAAATCCAACATACGTTCCGACAATCCCAAAGTGGCAAAAGAATAAAGCCCAAGCTTGCCGATTCGAAAAAATTCTTCGCAGTAAAACCAATATTTTTTCCCGTTGTACCTCTTTTCTTATAAATAAAGTTTGTTTTGGTTTTTTTAAGAGAACAAAATAAAGGAGAATAGCACATAAACATAGCATTAGACCTGCTGAAAAAAATGCTGCCCTCCAACCAAGGAAGTCAATTAATAAGGAGAAAGGAACTGTCGCCAAAAGAAAGCCGAGGCTTCCTGTCATTGCGGTAATACCAATTAACCGTGTAAATTCCTTAGCATTAAACCATTGGCTCAATATTAACACCATATTGACCCAGATGGTCGCATCCCCCGTGCCTATCAATATTCTTGCAAAGAATAAGATAAATTCATGCGTGCCAAGACTATAAATGATGGTACCTAGACCTGTCAGGATGGCACCCATAATTAGAAAAAAATTGGGTCCATAACGATCTGCCAAAAAGCCCATCGGAATTTGCAGCCCAGTGTACACAAAAAATTGGATACTTGTCAGTAACCCAATCGTTGTCGCTGTTACATTAAAATCCAACAATATTTGGTCCGTAATCAATCCCGGAGCGGTTCGTTGGCTCGACATGAATAAATAAGTAAACAATACAGAAGTAAATACAACCCATCTAAATCGACTATTTTGTTTATCCAATGATATCTACTCCTGTTAGGCTTTTACTCTATATATATGATTTTTAGTAACGATAGGAACGAGGATTTTCTTTCAAGAATTAACAGTTTAAATCGCACACAAAAATGCTCAAATAATCGTACATTATCTGAGCATTTTTGTGATGTCATCATATTTTTCTATTAAACTACAGCACCCATTAGTAAAATATTTTTTATGTCAGTCTTCCAATAAACCCTCCAACCAAATAACCTGCAAATAAAATAACAAAAAAAGCGCCTACATAAATAGCAATACGAATGAATGTACTCGAATATGATAAGAACAATACCATTCTGGAAGGGAGAATTTCATGATTCAAGTATCTGGGATGTCTTTTCAACCAAATGAATTGAACTTTGGAAGTATGGAAAAATTGATTATTCAACGAATGTCAGACACCCGTGTCTTATATTCCTATCCTTCTATCCATGAACTTTTGTTTGAGCTCAACCTTCGAAAAAACATTATAGAAAGTGCAAGACTAATGAATAATAGTCAAGCTGTGTTTACAACTTTTCAGTATGCTCAGTGTAATGATACCTACTGGAAATTAACAAAAGCAGGTGGCTTCCTGTTAAAGCCTAACGTAAGTCCATCGGATGCCATTCTGGACATTTATCAAAATAGTTCACAGTATGCATTTGAATGTGCAACAGCTTGTATCATCGTGTTTTACCATGCCGTACTAAAGAGTATTGGAAAACCTCTTTTTAACTCCCTCTTTCAAGAAATCTATTTATATAGCTGGCACGCTGACCCTGACCTCGGGATTTATACCTATTATGCGAATCATTTTTTACCTGGGGATGTTGTTTATTTCATTAATCCAGACTTTAATCCAAAAACCTCTTGGTATAGGGGTGTAAACGCTGTCGAGATGAGCGACGGAAAATTTTTTGGCCATGGTTTTGGAATAAAGACTGCTAAAGAAATGATTGAATTTTTGAATACACAAAGACGTCCAGAGAGTGATCAATCTGCTTATTTAACGAGATTGGTCACCAACCCTTCCTTTCAGCGTTTATCTAATTTATCAACTTATCAAAGAGGTCACGCACCTTATAAAAAACAACATATCGTCGCCCACCATAATAAAAACTCCATTTCCTTTCTACTCTATCTTACTTATCTGCAAAAAATGATTAGTCCATAAACTTGTGACATTCACCCATTTTCATGGCGGAACGGGACATTTTGAAACTAGGTGAGTATAATGTAGTGAATATATACAATATAGAAAGGAAGTATGAACATGGAGGCAAATGTTAATGCAGCACCTTATATGGGAGCTAACGTAAACGCGGCACCTTATATGGGAGCGAATATTCCGCCACACCCAACTTATATGGCTCCTAGTTATGGATACGGTTGTCCCGCACCTAGAACCGATAGCTTTGTGTTAATTGTTGTGTTGTTTATCTTATTAATCATTGTAGGTGCTTCTTACTATCCTAAATGCAAGTAAAAAGCTGAGCCTTTTAAAAACACTGATTACACAAACGAGAACATATTAGTTTAAATATGTTCTTGTTTGTGAGAAGTAATTTATTAATCGGAAATTGAAGTTACCAAACGGCCTCTCTTCGTTGGAGTAAATATAATCCGTGATTAATTAAATGAACTTTGGGATTTACATTTATAACTTCAGAAACGGATACAGACATATTAGGAAACATTAGTTTAGAATAGTTGCGTTTCCGGTTTCTTTTCTTTTAAAAATTACATGATCAAGAGCATATGCCTTTGAGCCATTGATCACAATAAATACTGCCATGGCCAAAAATGCTAAATCTAGTTCGTATCCAGCCATTTGACCATTTCCTAAAAAGCCAACAGCCAGTTTTGCTTTTACGATAGCTCCAACCATTAATAGGGCTAATAAACCAGATACAACTCTGCTAAATAAACCAAGAACTAACGCGATTCCACCAATGAGTTCTAATAATGCCACACCATAAGCTAAGAATCCTGGTAATCCAATGCTGTCAAACCAGCCAACTATATTTTCGATTCCACCTTGAAATTTCACTAATCCATGAACAAAGAATGTCAAACCTAATACAACTCTTAAAATTAATGTTCCAATTTCATGTTTATTTATCATTTCATTTTCCTCCTAATATGTTTATCTATGAGATAATTTGATTCAAGCTTAATTACTTCGATTCTCCAAATTGCCAAACACTGTGACTAAGATTGCCGTATCGATAACTTCGGTGCAATAATTTCGCACTCTTTTCATCGTCTGCTGCACCCATTGCATAAAATATTGGAATAAAGTGTTCAGTTCCATAGGGTGGTACGGCCAATTCAGCACTTGGAACTAAGGAGTTATACTTGAAAAGAGCATCTAAATCCCATTTAGTTAGATGATGTTCTAACCATGTATCAAACTCTAACGCCCATTGATCTACCGTTCCATCATCGCTAGTCATTCTTAATGCTCCTAAGTTATGAACCGTACCCCCACTTGCAATAATTAAAATGTCTTGTTGTCTTAACTGTAATAGAGATTTCCCAAGATTATATTGCTCCATTGGTGAAATGTTCGGGTTTACAGACATTGAAATGACCGGGATATCGGCACTTGGATACATCATTTTAAGAACGACCCAAGCTCCATGATCTAAACCGCGTTTCGTATCCACATCATAAGGTATACCTTGTGCTAAGAATAATTCTTCTATCTCCCTTGTTACGGAATGATCCCCTTTGGCTGGATACTTAATACGGTATAACGCCTCTGGAAAACCTCCAAAATCATAGATCGTTTCAAATTCATCAACCTTACTCACTTTTTGAGTATGTGATTCCCAGTGTGCTGAAAACAATACAACCGCTTTTGGCTTCGGTAATTTCGTACCTAATTGCTCTAAAAACTGGGTATACTCATTATTCTCAATTGCTAGTAATGGTGCTCCGTGTGCAACAAATAATGATGGTAGCATCATTTCATTCCTCCCTTATTTATTGTTTAGCTAAATCTTCAAGCAGCCAATTCGTAAAATCTTGTTTATTTTCTAATGAAACGGTATGTCCCTCTGGGTAGGATTTAAAGGTAACCTGAGCATTTAAGCTTTTAAAATACTCATTACTTTCTACTCCCCACTCATAAGGTAGAATGTTATCAAATTCTCCATGTGAGATAAACAAAGAAAGCTGATCGACTGGTTTAATATTATATTCTTCCTTGACGAAGCCAGGAATATATCCACTTAGGGCTACAATTCCCTTAATTCGATTCCCTAACGTAAGCCCTAGCGTCATAGATACAATCGCACCTTGACTAAACCCTAATAGGTACAAACGGTCACTATCCACTTGATACTGTCCCACTGCATAATCAATAAAGCTATTAAGCTGACTGATTCCATGGTCAAACACTTCTCTATGCGGTTTCCCATATCCCTGAATTGTAAAATAAGCGTAGCCCGGTGGTTGCGATAACTGACCTCGAACGCTGAAAATGAAGCAACGATCTTTCAGGCCATCAATTAAGGACAGCATATTTTGTTCATTACTACCGATCCCATGCATGAGAAATAAGGCTGGGTATTTTTTATTTGGTTCCATCTGAGTTGGTTTACGAAGTTCATAAATCATTGGTGAATTCACAGCTAATCATCCCTTCATCGTATATTTTCCTAAAAAACTCTACTTATTAAAGGTTTTCCTTCATAAAAAAACCAAAAAGATTTATATAGAAACAAAATATTCTTATTGAGAAACAAACAGATAAAAAAAAGAAAGAGATTACTTTTTTGTTTTTAAATATGAATATTTGTTATTTATAAGATAACAATATAGGTTATAGATTGTCAATAATTTTTTTGCTAATATATAAATATGTTTTTTATTAGTAAACATTTAGAGGTGATTAAACTGGATATTGGAACTAAAATTCGTGCGATTCGTCAGAGAAAAAAAATTACTATTGCACAAATGTGTGAAGGAACCGGTCTTTCGAAAGGATTCATTAGCAATATTGAAAACAATAACACTTCCCCTTCAATTAGTACATTAAATACAATTGCTACATTTCTTGGGGTTCCCTTACCTTACTTACTGTTGGAAAAAAAGCAGCACATGCGTGTAGTCCGCAAAGACTTAAGAACTAACTCAACTTTTAATAACCTTAAGATCGAGCATTTAACTTCAAAGGGGGGATTAAGAATGATGATTGTAGAATTTCCCCCTGGAGCAACAATAGGAGAGCCCCATTCCCACGAGGGTGAAGAGTGCCATCTAGTATTGGAAGGAAAAATCCTTGCTGAACAAGGAGAAGACTCTGTTATTGTTGAGCAGGGAGACTCCTTTAGCTGGAATGCAAGTGTTCCACACTTTGTCAAAAACATTGGAGATGAGAAAGCTGTAGTATTAATCTCGATTTACTCAGATACTGAATTAAATGATTTACTATAATGTAAAAATTCACCTTCTATAATACACAAATCAATAAAAGAAGGGTCGAGCCTGATGGATGAAAGAAAATAACGAACAGTAAAGATGCTCTAGCCAAACGAGTAGTAATCCTACCTGATGGTACTTCTTTACCTAGTTTAGGCCAAGGTACATGGGGGAAAATCCTCAAGCAGTGGAGTACATCTATTTTCCTTCCTTCAATGAATAAAAAACCCTTTTTGCAACGGATGCAAAAAGGGCTAAAATAGTTATTGTTATCCATTTGTTAATTGAGGACTGAGAACCTTTTTTGGAGGACTTACTTCTTTTGGTACAAGGCATCTATATGCATCCCCAGCTAATCTTTCTTGCAGTTCTTCTTTTGCCTTCATTACTAATTCTGGATTTTTTAACATATCGATCGCCGTACATGCCATCGTTTTTGCGGCTAGAAGCATTGCTTTATGGGCATAGGATGTCTTGCCTTGGGCAACCGCCTGCCAAGTATGGAACGGTGTCGAAAATGCCCATGTAGATGTTACACATTGTGCAGTAGGAACATTCCAACTTACATCAGCCACATCAGTAGATCCAGCCATAAAAGTTTGTTTCTCAGAGTAAGGTAAAATAAAATCTGCAATTGGTTGTTCTTCTAATTGAGCTGTTAAAGCTTTGCCTAATTCTTTTGAAGCACTGATTTTATCCTCTTTTGATGTTGATTCGTATATAGCTTTTGCAAAGCTGATTTCCTCATCAGTCACCGCAGGAAACCCTAAAGAAATCATATGTTTATGCATTACTTTTTCCAGCGTCGCATTAGGAATAAGATTAGCACAAGCCCCTTCAATACGATAATTCATCTTTGTCTCTGTCATTAGTGCAGCACCTTTAGCAATGTTAATCACGCGATCCAACAAATCTCGCACTTGATCTGGGTGTGGAGCACGTATCAAATAGGTTACCTCTGCTTCAGGCTGGACTACATTTGGTGCTAATCCCCCTGTATTCGTAATCGCATAATGAACTCTAGCTTCATCAATCATATGCTCTCGCATATAGTTCACACCAACATTCATAAGTTCAACCGCATCTAAGGCACTTCTTCCTAAATGGGGAGAAGCTGCAGCATGAGAGCTGCGGCCTTTAAAGGAAAAATGGCCATGAATCACAGCATTGGAAGACGTATGCATGACTGCATTTATCGTTGCTGGGTGCCAACAAAATGCAGTATCGACATCTTGAAAAAGTCCTTCCCTTGCCATAAAAGTTTTCCCATACCCACTTTCTTCGGCAGGACAACCGTAAAAGCGAATCGTTCCTGGAAGGTGATTTTCTTCCATATAATCCTTAACGGCAATCGCTGCTGCCAAAGCCCCTGCACCTAATAAATTATGTCCGCACCCGTGTCCACTTCCTCCTTGTGTAATAGGTTCATAGTTTGCAATCCCTTCTTTTTGGCTGAGCCCTGCTAATGCATCAAATTCGCCCAGCACTGCAATAATAGGATGTCCATTCCCAAAGCTTCCGATAAAACCCGTTTCAAGCCCAGCAACTTCTTTTTCTACTGCAAACCCTTCTCGTTCAAGCGTCTCAATAAATAATTGAGCGGACTGAAACTCTTCAAACCGAGTCTCGGCAAATTCCCAAACCTGGTCACTTAATTTTATGATCTGCTCTTTTTTGTTTTCTACTAAAAGCGATACTTTTTCTGTTAAACTCATAACTCTCACTCTCCCTTCTATTTTTTAAACTTTTTTTGGATATGGGTTGGATACATGTATAAATCAACCAAAAATCATTTTTTCTAATTTTTTACCAGTCGGCGTTGCAGCTAATCCACCTAATGCTGTTCCTTTAAGCGTAATCGGCATCGATTGGCCTACGAGAAACATCGCATGAATGACCTCATCGCATGGGATTCGACTTTCTATACCTGCTAAAGCCATATCTGCTGCAACTAACGCATTGGCTGCCCCCATTGCATTTCGTTTTACACAAGGTACTTCTACTAAACCAGCAACAGGGTCACAGACAAGACCAAGCATATTTTTTAAGGCAATCGCCATGGCATGAGCAGATTGTTCCGGCATGCCCCCCATCACTTCAACGATCGCCGCTGCAGCCATCCCTGTAGAGGTGCCGACTTCTGCTTGGCATCCTCCAGCAGCTCCTGAAATGGAGGAATTGTTCGCTACAACAAACCCAAATGCCCCAGCCGTGAATAAATACTTTAATTTTTGCTCCTCAGTCAAAGCAAGCTTCTTTGTTAAAGCAAAGAGAGTTCCTGGAACTACGCCAGCAGAACCGGCTGTAGGTGTGGCACAAATCGTTCCCATTGCGGCATTGACTTCATTTGTGGCAACAGCTTTACTCACTGCATCGAGTAAAGTGTCTCCTGATAAATTATTACCAGACTGAATATATTTTTGTAGTAATATGGCGTCACCTCCTGTTAATCCAGAATGGGAACGGACATCTTGAGTTATCCCACGTTCAACAGCAACTTCCATCACTTGAAGATTTTGTTTCATTGCAGCAAGAACTTCTTCCCTTGTTTTTTCTTGCACTTCCATCTCTTGCGTAATCATGACTTCGGAAATGGCCATCTCCTGACTTTCTGCTAATTCGATTAGCTCACTGACATTTCGAAACACTATTAGACCCCCATCATCACTGTTTGTTTAATCATTGATTTTAGTCACCTGCAAAACGTTTGGAAGCTTTGTGATTTCATCCAATAATTCCTTGCTAATATTCTGATCAACTTCCATGGACATAAGAGCTTTCTGCCCCTTTTCTTTTCGCGCCACTTTCATTTGACCAATATTAATTTCATATTTTGCAACTATATTAGAAACACCTGCGATCGCACCAAATCGATCATTGTGAACGATAAGGAGGGCTGGACTATTTCCAGAAAGGTCTAGTTGAAAACCATCCAACTCAATAATCTCAATCTTTCCTCCCCCAATTGAAATCCCAACAAGTTCTAGGACATTATTTTTGTCCCCAAGCACTACTTTTACTGTGTTTGGATGTTCTGTAAGGGCATCTTCTTGAAAAAAGGAAATTTTTATACCCTTTTTTTCAGCAATGGAAAGGGCTTCTACAATGCGCTGATCAAAAGTATCAAAATCTAATATCCCGCCAACAAGAGCAACATCTGTCCCATGGCCTTTATAGGTTTTTGCAAATGATCCGTACAAAAAAATATGTACACATTCAGGTTCCCTGCCAAATATAGATCTGGCAACTCTCCCAATTCTCGCAGCCCCAGCCGTGTGAGAACTCGACGGTCCAATCATAATCGGCCCTATGATGTCAAACACACTCCTATACTTCATCATTATCACTCCTGTTAAACCTCAGCTATATTACCTTTAACTACCATAGATCGAAATAAACTAAAACTATTTTAAATAATCCCTTGAAATCTTAAGACAACTTCAGCAATTAGCGCTGAACCAAGAAAAGTTCCAATTAAAACGCATAACCCAACCACTATCATTTTCCATCCTAGCTTAGTAAAATCAGCCCAGCTACGGCCAATTCCAACTCCAGCAAACGCTAATGTCGCTGTTGTAAACGCAAGAAAATTAATGGAACTAGTTGAGCTTATAACATATTCTGACCATGGAAGACCAGGTAAGGAAGCGATAATACCTACTATTACAATATAGATAATGCTTGGGATCTTGATTGGCAAAATCTTCTCAAGTATAAAACCAAATAAAACAATTAAAACAATAATGATCATTCCTGGAGTAGATTCCAATGGTAAAACACTGTACCCTATCCAGTTTCCGAATATTACGATAACTCCGACAATAAGTAACACGAGTAACCATTCTTGAATATTTCGCAACATCATCTTAGCCCTCCACATCCATTTTCGATATAACCTGCTTTTCTTTAAATTTCATTATTACTTTATATAACTTTTCACATAATGGTAAGGCTATAAAAATAGCAAAGTACAATCCAATCATAGAGGAAATTAAATTACTCATACCCGCAAGAGCGATAATATCATTTTCAAGATTTGGATATAAACCGATTAAAGACCCACTTGCAGCTGACATCATACTGCCACTACCGACTCCTGAAGCCATCGCTAAAGATAGAGGATTGAGCGGCGTAATGGATGCTAAAAATCCAGATATAATTCCAAGGAAAACAGCACCTAAAACAGTTCCAAAGATGTACATCGCCATTACGCCACGTGCTTCAGGAGAGTTAAAACCAAATTTCTCCGTTATTAAAGCGACATTCCCTTCACGTCCTATCGAATGAGTCATTCCTATTGCTTCCCGTTTTAATCCTAAAAATATTGCAACCGGAAGTGCGAAAAGGATCGTTCCTAAATTACCAATTTCTTGAAGTATCAGTGCTGGGCCTATATCAACGAGCAAGCTTAACGATGGCCCCATCGTCAAAGAGAGTTTAGCTGCTAATAAACTTATGGATATAAAGACAAGCGACTCTGCATTTTTCGCCTGTTTTTCTTTGATAAGGGGAGTGAAAAATAGACCTAATCCAAGCACAAATGCGAAGACCATCGGTAATAGTAAAATAACTCCTATTCCAATTGAAAACTCTTTTCTACCAATGAAATCTGCTAGCAAAACTACGCACAAAATAACACTATACAAACGCCAATCCTTCCACAGTTTTCCTTGATTTTCAAACATCTTTACCCCTCCATTTTTTGCTAATCTTATTTAAGGCAATATTAAGGATATATTTCCTTAAAAAGAGTTTATATTAATTTATTTATCTCTGCAATGTTTTTTTCAGAAAATTTTCACAAAATGCGTGAGATTTTTTAATAATAAAAAGCTATTTTCGTAAACTTTGTTGCTATTGGACCGTTTTTTGAACATAAATCAGCCCTAATGGACAAATTCATTTGTCCATCTGGCTGATTTATGTTCAAAGGGTTCACGCCAAAGCGTGAAGAACCAAGCTTTCGCTTGGTTAACGGTCCAATAGCTAAAAGCAACAATCTTTTAGAAAAGAGCCTAATAAAAAAGACCGTAACCCAATGATCATCGGATTACGGTTGATTAAAACAAGGCAAGTATTCGGATAATTAACTATGTAAAAGTTTTTGTTTGTTAGTTAAATCAAGTTTTTAACGTAATTGATATATTTTCGTTGGTCTTCCGCGGTATTGCGACTGTTCACCTATACATTTAATCAGTTCGGCTTCATGTAGATCCGTCACAATTCTACGGGCATTACGTTCTGACATATTCATGTGTATGGCGATGTCCTTAGTAGTAAAGGAAGTCCACCCCATTCTTTGTATTTGTGAGATGATTTTGCTAAAAGTCTTAACACTTAAATTTCCCTTTTTTAATTTATAAATCAATGACTCATCGATCGTTCGAACTGAATATTTTAATTCGTTCTGATTCTCATCATATTCGATTGCTTCTCCATTATCTTGAATGATGATCATCTTGTTTGAACCGTTTTCTTTCGATTGATGATTCGCTAATCGCGCATTTTCTTCTGCTGAATACACGTTTTTTCCAAACCCGATTCCTGCTGCCACTTTACAAGTAGATAACAGTGATAAATGGGTAATGGTTTCTTGTAATGAAACAAGTTCTCGTTCGACTTCTCCACGAGTATTAAAGATCAGATACCTTCCATTACCTTCTTCCACGATTGTTCCTTTTACTTTTTCACAAAATTTAATGATTAGTTCTTTTAATTGCAGTTCTAAATATTGTAAACGATAAGGAGTTTTTATATTTCCATTACTTGTATCAAAATTGATAATATCAATAATCACTGTACAAATTTGGGTTTCTTTAAAGTAGGAAGCTCTTAACTTTTCCATTAAGATCTTGAGAGTTTCTCGAATTTGAATAGGGGTAGGGGTCATCCAAGCAGCTGGTACTCCAGCTTTCTTAAGTTGTTCACATACAGTTGGCAAACAAGTTAATGCCCCTTCCGTTTTTCCTTTATTCCACAAATCAACATGATAATGAAATAATTCTTCTGGTGTAATATCCGCATCAAATTCCTTTATGAAGCATTCATCTAAAACAACATTAGACTGTTGTAATAATTCGTTTAAATCTTTATGTTCCCCAATGATATCTATACTTACCCTGTTAATCATTGTCTTTTTTTCATAAGTCAATTCTAAGAAAGCTTTATAAAAAGCAGAATCGGAAACCGGAATGAAAATATTATCCTTATTTATTTTAACATTTCTCATCGCGACTTCGTATGGTACTGCACCCGAGAATAACCATGCGTCTACATGGAACTCATGTTTTTTGACGATCTCCTCAATTTCATATATCTCGGTATAAGGTAAAGGAAGAAATTCAACATCTCCTTTATAATCTTCTGTTTGCTTTAAAATCCTATTAACGGAAGGTTTTGGGCCAACTAGTGCGATTTTAAACATTACGATTCCTACTTTCTAGCTCATATTCGATATATTTTGGCATTACTAAAGATAATCTAAAAGATTACTAATTAACCTATATTTTAGTGCAAAATATACAAGATGAGCAAACACCATCATTGCAAATACTTGATTGCTATGATGGTGTTTTTATTTTTATCTTTTTACCATTTTATCTATAATGAATGCTACGCCGTGATCAATATTTGTTTTTGTCGTAAAGTCAGCTAACGCTTTAATTTCCTCATCTGCATTTCCCATTGCAACACCGATGCCAGCCATTTTTAACATCGTAACATCATTATAATTGTCCCCTAAAGCCATGACGTCCCCCATTTCGATTCCTAAATAATCTGCAAAGTAGCTTAATGCTATTCCTTTTTGGGCTTCTAGGTCATTGAACTCAAGATTCCCGCTTGCAGAAGAGGTAATGACTAGTCCTTCAATAGGTGTTAAAGTAGCTTTAATGGACTCAAGCAGCTCGTGTATTCTTGAAAACGCAAGCATTTTATAAACTTCAACTTCTTCGTTATCGATAACTTCTTGAAAATCATTTATCAAATGTACTTTTTCCTCCACAAAGCGTTTCCTAGCAAATTGAAGGATCGTTCCTTTGTCTATATTAGGATTCGCTGTTTGAAAAATATCGAATACCACTTGTAAATATCGTTCATAGCTTGTGGAATAGCCACCCTTATTGGTGAAAATTTCAATATAGAGATCCTCTCCTAAACAAGTAGAGAGTACCTGCTTTGAAATACTTTTCGCTAAGGGAGATTTTTTAACCAGCTTGCCCTCTTTCGAATAAATCTCTGCGCCGTTTAAGCAAATGATCGGACAGGTGATGCCGACATCCTGTAGAGGCTTCCGGGCATACTCATACGATCTTCCTGATACAACAACGAATGTTTTCCCTTGTTGTTGTACTCTTCTAATGGCTGCCGTATTTTCAGAACTAACTTCACCAACTTCATTTAATAGAGTTCCGTCTAAATCTGATGCAATGAGCTTCATTTTCTCCCTCCACTTCGGTAAAAAAGCCCAAAAGAACAAGGTATCATCCTAATTCTTTGGGCTCGATAGAATAGAATTAGTCTAATTTTTCCCCATTTGTAGCAATAACATCCTTATACCAATTAAAGCTCTTCTTTTTATAGCGTACTTCACTTTCGTGTATTTCAAATAGCATCGCTTTTGGTACAAACTTGCTATTAAATAGAAGTAAGAGCTTCCAAAACGACAGCTCTATCCTTACTCTATTTTATTTACAACAAACCTACCATTTCTAAACCATGAATAATCCCATTGTCTTCAACTGATTTTGTGACATATTTTGCAACTTCTTTTACCTTATCTTCCGCATTTCCCATTGCCACACTATTTTTTACTGTTGAGAGCATTTCAATATCATTGAGCCCATCTCCAAATGCATATATACGTTCATCAGGAAAACCAAGGTTTTTCACTATTTTTTCAATTCCTCTTGCTTTTGATCCACCCTTTGGAAGAACATCGACAGAAACAGGATGCCATCTCACAAAATCAAAGTCATGGAAATCCCGTTCGTATTGTTGCTCTTCCCCATTTGGACAAAATAGTAGAGATTGATACAATTCACGCCCTTTGTAATAATGTGGATCGTGTGCAGGAAAACGACTAATCTTTAAGGTAGCAATACTTTCTTTAATGTAATCATGTTCCGGGACATTCGCTTTCATATCTTCATGGTCCATGAAGACAACAGGATGGTTATTCTGAAGAGCAGTTTCTGTTAATTTTTCAAGCATTGAAACATTTAATGAATTTGTATGTAATACTTTCCCATTTAACACGACGAATTGACCGTTATAGCTAACAAATGTACGAATATCCAATTCTTCTCGCAACTCCTCAAACATAAACGGAGCTCGTCCTGTCGCAATGGCTACCATATGTCCATTTTCCTTTAGTTTAAAAATTGCTTCTTTTGTTGAAGGGGGTAATTTCTTTTCATGAGTAAGCAATGTTCCGTCAATATCAAAAAAAATAACGCTTTGGTTTGTCATTTTCATTCCTACTTTCGAAGTATATTTTGTTTGGTATATTTGGATCGTTCCTATTGTACCTTTCAAAAATTTAAGATACTAATAAATCATAAAGAAAAGGATACCTACTCTCCTTCCTTCCAGTTATTTGTATAGTGTACATTATGAAAGGCCTTTCATGTCAATGGTTACCTCATATTATGGAACTGATGATTTCCTGGGAGAAAAAGGGTTTGAGAAAGGAATCGAGAAAGTAGCAAAACAGATGCTCTTGAAAGGTTTTTCTATACAGGATATTTGTGAATTAACGGGGCTTACTTCTGCTGAAATCGAAAAACTCAAGACGATCTCAATTAATTAAGTTGAAATATGATCAATAATTGCTATATTAAAATATCAGAGTCCCAAAGTAAATTGGTGGTCTTTTTTATTGTCATAGTGTTTCCCGACAAACCTTGTTTTCACAGCAAAAGAGGTCTGTCCCCCAATAAGTTAATATTTTAACAAATTGCGTAACAGACCCTACATCCTTAATATTAATTTTGCCATTCGTCCCAATAAATGTTGATATAATCGGTTTGATTCGGATTATTTTCTATTTTAGAATCAACAACATTTTCTGGCTGTTTTACCTTAGTAAAAGGTTTTGAATTCGTTTCATTACTTTTCATTTTTCCAATAAAATCATTCTTTTCCATTGTTCATTCTCCTTTCTATTCATACACCCATTATTATTTCACAAATATTTGATTAAATGTATTTAAACCACCTTATTCGCCTAAGCAACCAACTGCGGTGGCATAATCCTTATTCCATATTTAAACTGCCTTTCGTCTCTTTCGTTCTGTTCCATGGGTTCCGTAGGCTGATTAAGATAACGATTTGCCATCCCTCTACTTGAGGAATGATTCTGATATCATTGGTTCCTGTCATTAGGAATGACTTGCTCCTACTGCTAACAGGTCGTCTGGTTCTTTTCTTTGAATAGCGGTCACGATATTTTTTCCTGGATCGGTTTCGTAACGCTCATTTAACCATTTAGCAAATGCTTTTAATGTGCTAAATAAATCTTTTACTTGGGTTTTACTCATTGTTTCATATATTTGCACGTAACGAACCGATATTAATTCGTCCCAAAAAGTAGGACTACACTCTTCCCAGCTTGTTACAGACGATTGTTCAAATAGATACCGTAAATCATATAAACTACTCCGATATTTTCGAACAGTCGAATCACTTTTACCTACCGTTTTTTCCTTATAAAACTTCAGAAAGTCCTTTGCAAAAAAGCTATTTACGCTAGTTGGCGTGAAGCCAAGCTCTTCTAAAAACGGAATGTCTTCTTCTTGAACAAGGGTGTTTATTTTTTTAATCGATGAGCTCCTGCTTATGCCACCAGCCACAAACGGGGATAAAGGTAAATTGAGTTGTTTTCGAACCGTATTAAAATCAGCTGTAACGTCTACCTCACCCATTTGGCGATATACAGTTTTATACAAATCATATTCTGATTGCTTTAACCAAACATTGGCTACATGCTCCTGACCTGTTTCCATTAAGGAACGTAACGAATGATGATCATACATTGGAATGGGTGCATCGACATCAGTCAACACACAATTTTGTGCGTAAACTGAAAAGTAGGGTGGTACACTCTTGTCCATCGATACGACCATGTTTAATACTTCTGCATGAAATGGAATTTTCATCGTGGTTTCTTCCACATTTATAAGCTTTACGACTACATTTTTCTCAAGTAACGATTGAAATTCAGACACACGATCTCGTAACAAACTTTCAAAGGTCAGTTTTCGATTTTTTAAGGTTATCATTCCATAGACTTTACCAAGACGAATCGGCTGAACTAATTCACTATCCTCGTAAACTTGCCATTCCCCAACCCAACTGAATTGATGATCATTTGGTTTGTGATGATCCACCTCGAACTGTTCCGACAAATACGAAATAACTTCCTTTTCATTATTTTCAATTTGATAATGTGCCTTATATTGAGTGAGTTCTTTTTCTTGCCGTTCACCTGTTATGTTAGGAGCTGATAGCAATTCACCTAATAGCTCAGGATAATAAGACATCATCACTTTTTTATGCGAAAGCTTTGTGTGCTTGCAAAGGTCTTTTATTTTAGTTGCTACTTGACTTAGTTGCGTTGGGCCAACAAATATTTTAACGCCATTGAAATAATATGTATCATTAAATAATTCAAGTAAACCTAATGTACCATACCAGGGAATCGGCGTTGAAATGTTTTCAGAATGTGCAGAAACCTGATAGCGTTCCTTCGTTAACATATCTTCAAAAATGACAACGTCTTCTTTCCACTCCACGGCTTGTACTAATTTCGGCTCTAATTCTACCCAAGTTTTGATCATTTGGAGATCAGCAGATTGACTTTCATTGTAAAACCATTCGATCGTCCGAAGTCCATTTTCACATATATAAAAGAAATACAACCAGAAACGAAAGACTGAATGCTTAACATTCGGGTCGATTTGATAGTTACTTCGTTGATTAAACTCTGCTTCCAACCGAACCCGTTGTTGATAAGGTATGTTATTATCAACAAATGCCTCTAGTTTTTTCACTAAGTTATGTTTTTGTTGCCTAAAGCGTTCTTCTATCACTTCATGCATTTGAATGACATTTTGTTTTTGCATACAGCATTTTTTATATTTTTTTCCACTACCACATGGACATGGTTCATTACGACTTACACTCATTTACATACTCCTCTATTTCTTAATTGATGATTAGACTTCATTATTTTAGCATAAACGAGGAGAAAGCATCTGTAAAAAATAGGGAAATACTGACCACCCTTAGACTACACCGAATGTCGTGACATTAAAGACATGAAGCTAGATATTATCACAATCAAAGGGCAGCTTGGTCGTATTGAAGGTGCACAGCAACAAGAAGTGTTTGGCATGTTGAAATTAGTAGCTAAAAAAATCACTTACATTCCTTATGAAGCAAAACCTACCAGCAATTAGAGAATAAACTATCACGTCCTAATAGTTAGTGAAAGACTTAACAATGGTCCCCTTTCTCGGTATTCTTTCCACGATTTGATCTACTTGTAATAAATACAAAGCCTCCCGTACCGGGGCTCGACTGGTATTAAGCTCTGAGGCGATATATTCTTCAACTATTTTATCCCCAGGTACTAGATCACCCTTCATTATTTTTTTTAATATATGTTTGGCGATTTGTTCTGGTAATGATTCACCGAAACGACCTTCACTATCTATATATGGAAATGTATCCCTAATCACTTTCTTCACTCCACAATATTATCCAATTTTATTATTTCTTTTATCATATACGATTAGTATTTATATCAACAACACTTTCTATAGATGACTTCGAGAATTTATAAGGAGAAAAAATGAAACAACTTTTACGAAATTTTATGGATTGATATTCTAGAGGATACTAGGTTGGCATATAATAGATTTAGTGTTCAATATTGTTCCTTTTAAGGACTGTTCATGATAAACTCACTTTATTGTTTATGCAACTTGGATAACAATAGCTTCTTATTATGGTCAAACTCTCGAACTCTATTAAAACGAAGAAGAAACTTCTAGCAATTAATCAAAAGGAAGGATAAAAATGAAAACACTTCAAAGAAGCCAAAATATAACTAATAAACATGCATTTTATTTCTTCAGTTCTGTTGGTCTTCTATGGTTGAAGACCTATTTTATTCAATTAACACAATTTAATTTAGGGGCCGAAAATACATCTCAACAAGTTTTATTATTTTTAAATCCACTTGGTTCGTGTTTATTATTATTAGGCCTTTCTTTATTATTTACTGGTCATAAAAAATATATCTCACTTATCATCATTGGTTTTCTAATGACTTCTCTTTTATATGCCAATGTATTATATTATCGTTTTTTTAATGATTTTATAACTTTGCCGAATTTAGCACAGACCCAAAACTTTGGAGATGTGAATAGCAGTATTACGACTCTTTTAAAGCCTTGGGATGTTTTATTTTTTGTTGATGTTATTATCCTTCTAGTCATTCTAACGTTTAATTTTAAAAGAATTGAAATGAAGGAAATCTCTCCACAAAAAGTTAAAGCCCTGTTCTTAACTGCTTTAATTATCTCAGGCATAAACCTGGCAATCGCAGAATCAGAACATCCTGAATTATTAACAAAGGGATTTGACCGTAATTACATTGTAAAATATTTAGGTATGTACAATTATACGATTTATGATGCTGTTCAAAGTACAAGAGCATCTACACAAAGGGTTTTTGCAGACAGCAATGATATTACAGAGGTTCTCAATTTTACAAGATCAAATTACGCTGAACCAAATCCAAAATACTTTGGTGCGGGAAAAGGGTTGAATGTCATTTATGTACACATGGAATCCATTCAAAATTTCCTTATTGATTACGAACTGCACGGTGAAGAAGTAACACCGTTTTTAAATTCTTTAACGAGTGAAGAAAATACGCTTTACTTTAACAATTTCTTTCATCAAACAGCACAAGGGAAAACAGCTGATGCTGAATTTTTAATAACAAACTCTCTTTATGGATTACCTCAAGGGTCCGCATTTACAACAAAGGGTTTAAACACATATCAGGCTGCCCCTGCAATTTTAGGCCAAAAAGGATATACTTCAGCTGTATTTCATGGGAATACAGGCAGCTTTTGGAACCGTAATGAAATATATAAATCATTGGGTTATGACAAGTTTTACGATTCTAATTATTATGATATGAAACTAGAAGATTTGGCCGATTATGGCTTAATGGACAAACCGTTCTTTAAACAATCTATGCCTTATTTAAAGTCATTGCCTCAGCCGTTTTATGCCAATTTTATTACGGTTACTCATCATTATCCATTTACAATTGATGAAGATGAGGCTTCAATTGCACCTCATTCAACAGGCAATAAAACAGTAGATCATTACTTTCAGACAGCCCGCTATGCGGATGAAGCGCTAGAACAATTCTTTTCTTATCTAAAGCAATCTGGATTATATGATCAATCAATTATTATTATGTACGGTGACCATTATGGAATTTCAAAAACTCATAATAAAGCAATGAAAGAAGTGATTGGAAAAGAGGTTACACCTTTTGAAAGTGCTGGCTTACAGCGGACTCCTTTATTCATCCGTGTGCCTGGAATGGAAGGTGGAGTTAATGATGAATACTCGGGTCAAGTTGATCTTCTTCCTACACTTCTTCACTTACTAGGCATCAATACTAAAAAATACTTGCATTTTGGAACAGACCTTTTGTCTGAACGGCATGATGATCTTATTCCATTTAGAAATGGCGACTTCGTGAGTTCGACGATCACTTTTACTGAGGGAAAATTTTATGATTCAAAGACTGGGGTTCTGCTAGAAGAAGACCGATTAGAGGAAGCAAAAAGATTACAGAAAAAAGCGGTACAAAAACTAGCATTTTCAGATATGGTTGTGAATGGAGATTTGTTGCGTTTCTATACTCCTAAGAATTTTATTCCAGTTGACCGTTCTCAATATAATTATAATCTACACGATGAAGGGATGAATAAATTAGAAGATCAAAAAAAATTAGGTGAATTTGAAATCCTACCTGATGGCCTTGAAAATGATTACATGTTTAAAATTGATAAAGAAGATAGAGATGATTAATTCAGATGATTGTTCCCTAAAAGGCACCGATCCCTTACCTAGTTTTAATTAATTGTTGGCTTCCTCAAATAACTTAAACGTTACTTGAGGAAGCCACTTGTTATTTGAGGATAATACTCCGTCCTACTATGACGTTATCCTAGCATCATTCTTGATTTGCGTATTCTAATAGCTCTTTAACTGTTAGAAATGTATAGCCTTGCTCTTTTAACGAAGTGTTAATACCATTTTCAAAAGATTAATTTAAATTCATTGTCAGAAATGATAACAAAGTTCCAATTTTTACAATACTGAGCAAACTCAATCTTATATTCTTAAACTATCAAACATAGGAGGTTTTGAAATGTCAAAAGATGTTAAAGAAAGTGTAATTGTTAATCACCCGCTTGAACCATTAACTTCAGAAGAATTATCTCTAGCTATTGATATATTAAAGAAAGAAAAAACAACTTCTGTTTTTCGCTATGTATCCGTTACTTTACTAGAACCTCCAAAAGAAGTAGTTTTGAAATTTAAGGAAGGTGATTTAATTAACCGTGAAGCGTTTTGTATTCTATTAGATTGTTCTGTGGGCAAAACATATGAGGCTGTCGTTTCGTTAAATGAAAAAACGATCAGTTCATGGACATGCATTCCTGATGTGCAACCGTCAATTATGCTTGATGAATTTTTAGAATGTGAACAAACGATAAAAGGAAACCCCGAATTTCAATCAGCTCTACTAAAACGTGGAATAAAAGATTTTGACTTAGTTATGGTCGATCCTTGGTCTGCAGGGAATTTCGGTATAGAAGAAGAAAATGGCTTGAGACTCGCTCGTGCCATTTGTTGGTTAAGATCATTTGCCGATGATAATGGATATGCACGACCAATCTCAGGCTTATATGCTCTTGTGGATTTAGGCAAAATGGAAGTTATGAAAATAATTGACAATGGAATTGTACCTCTTCCGCCTTTAGACGGGAATTACACTCCAGATTTAGTGGGGGAATTACGAACGGATATTAAACCTCTAGATATTATTCAGCCAGAGGGCCCAAGTTTTGTAGTCAAAGGACACCAAATTGAGTGGCAGAAATGGAAAATCCGCTTTGGTTTTACTTCACGGGAAGGACTTGTTCTTCATACTGTTACATACCATGATAAAGGCGAGGACCGTCCAATACTATACCGTGCTTCCCTTTCAGAGATGGTCGTTCCTTATGGGGACCCGAATGAACCTTACAATCGCAATAATGCCTTTGACGCAGGAGAGTATGGGATCGGAATGGTTGCCAATCCATTAACTTTAGGTTGCGACTGCCTTGGTGAAATAAAATATTTTGATGCCAATTTAGTAGATAGTAGCGGAAATGTTGTAACGATTCCAAATGCGATTTGTTTGCATGAAGAAGATTATGGAATTGGCTGGAAACATACTGACTGGCGTACAGACAAAGTCGAAGTGCGGCGCTCAAGAAGATTAGTTCTTTCTAGCATTTCAACCGTTGGAAACTATGAGTATGGATTTTTCTGGTACTTTTACCAAGATGGTTCTATCGAGTATGAAGTGAAGCTGACTGGTATTTTACATACAGGTGCGATGTATCCAGGAGAAAAATCAAAATATGGTAATCTCATCGCTCCACAATTATATGCACCTCACCATCAACATTTCTTTAATGTTCGTCTCGATATGATGGTGGATGGTGTAAATAACTCAGTACACGAGGTCAATACAGAAGGCGCGCCACCTGGTCCTGATAATCCGTTTAACAATGCATTTTATCCAGTATCTACTAAATTTAAAACGGAACAAGACTCCATAAGAAATTTGAACATTGAAACTGCTCGGTATTGGAAGATTGTCAATGAATCAAGTAATAATTTCGTCAATGAGCCAGTCGGCTATAAATTATTTACAGGAGAAAATTGCCTACCTTTTGCCCATGAAGACTCTAGCTTACTGAAACGTGCAGGTTTTCTCAAAAATCATTTTGTCTGTACACCGTATGATCCTGAAGAAAAATATGCTTCTGGAAGATACCCTAACCAACATCCTGGCGGCGATGGATTACCTGCTTATACGAAAGCTAATCGCTCGATTGATAACACGGATATCGTTGTTTGGTATACGATGGGCCACCATCATATTACCCGTCCTGAAGATTGGCCTGTCATGCCGACTGCATATATGGGCTTCATGTTAAAGCCTGTAGGATTTTTTGACCGTAATCCAGCTTTAGATGTCCCCCCTTCTGTACCAAAACACGGTTCAAGTTGTCATACCTCATGTTCATCGTAAACGAAGGTTAAATGACAAACGAAATGCCTGTCCTAATGATGGGCAGGCATTTTGATTATTCTCTATAGGATTAGGAGGGCTTATCTATGTTTTTTGGGATCATGACTTCAATCGTCTTCATATATACACTTGTAAGTATTAGAAAAGTTTATCGTCATCGTAAAAGCCTTGAAAATATGAAAGGACTAATATCTGCAATGGTAATTAGTATGATGTCTAGTGTGACAGTCGGTGTCATATTAGGTGTCATCATAAGAGACTTGACTTTCTCTACTATAATTAGTGTCACGTTTGGGATCCTCATTGCCATGGCTATTGGACTACCAATAAGTTTTTTAACCATGATTGAAGGGGCTGGTGCTGGTATTATGGGAGGGATGATGGGAGCTATGCTCGGTGATATGCTCCCAACTACAAATTTTATTCTAATGGTAACTTTTATGGTTCTTATTTTTATCATGTCCGTCCTAGTGGTCTTTCATCTTATTGATCAAGAATTGAGCTCACACAGCCCCCAACCAAGCAATAGCATTCCTTTTCCGAAAATTATCACAACCACTCTATCCTTGCTCATCATTTTGTTTTCTGCAGTACTTGAGACAGGTGATTTAGATCATATTCATATGGAACACATAGAACAGCATTTGGATGGACATCAACATTAACAAAGGAAAGGAAGCCCTAATTGCTCCTTTCCTTTGTTATATTATGTCTTCTACTATGTTAACAAAATACTACAATAATTAGTAACATTAAGGAGTTAGGGATGGAGGTGTCCTATGTTTAGTTACATTTTCGTAAGAATAAGCAAGTTCAATTAATTTCGCTTCTTCAAAAGCTCCTGCTAAAAATTCTGCTCCAACCGGAAATCCATCATCTGTAAACCCAATTGGAAAACTAATTGCTGGTAATCCTGAGTTTGCACTCAAGAAACCATTGTTGTCTTCCCAACGTTGTTCATCAACCAACGAGGTAGACGTTTTAAAAGTTGGATAAAAAATAGCATCAAGACCATGTACCTTCATTTGTTCTAATATTCCCTTACGCAATTTCCCTCTATTTTCTAATGCAGATTTATATTCAAGATCCTCTAATGATTTACCGACCGCTTCTTTTAATTGTCCATCTATTCCCTCAATATGCTGTGCTTTTTCAATTAACTCTTTTAATGTAGCGACAGGACGATTTTCTCCCAATGAATGAAAATAGTCATTTAATGCGGATTCAAATTCCCAAGGATAAACAGATGCGTCGAAATCAAATATCTCTGGTATTGTGATATCAATCATTTCAGCACCTAGTGTTTCCATCATTTCGATGACCGATTCTAGCAGTGAATTAGTACCCGCGGCTTCTTCACCTTGCCCAAAGTAGTCTCTGAACACACCAATTTTTGTCCCTTGTAATGCATCTTCTTTTAAGTGGGCAAGAAAGCTTTTAGGTTTTTCACCAACACCAAATTCCGTAATAGGATCACGAGAATCTAGTTTTCCAGAAATCACATCCATTATAGCTGCGACATCTGAAACCGTTCTGCCAATAGGTCCTCCCACATCTTGTGTAGTTGAAATAGGAACAATTCCAGAACGACTCGTTAATCCATATGTTGCACGTAAACCTACTAAGTTATTTTGAGAGGCAGGGTAGCGAATGGAACAACCTGTATCTGTCCCCATCCCAACAGCTGCGAAATTCGCTGCGATAGCAGCACCTGTTCCTCCACTAGAACCACCTGCATGCTTTCTCAGATCATATGGGTTTAATGTTTGACCTCCAAGTGAACTGTTTGTTGACAGTCCGAAAGCAAATTCATGTAAATTAGATTTAGCTATAATAATAGCCCCCGCTTCCCGCAATTGCTTAACTATAAAAGAGTCCTCTAATGGAATGGAATCCTTTAGAACTTTAGAACCAGCCGATGTTGGCATATCAAACGTATCATAATTATCTTTTAAGATGATTGGTATCCCGTGCAATAAACCCCTTTTTCCTTTTCTTTTTCTTTCTTCATCTAATGAACGAGCTGTTTCCAATGCTTGATCATTAATATAAATAATAGATTTAAGAGCAGGCCCTTTTTTATCATACATCTCAATCCTTTTAAGATAGTATGTTACTAACTCTTCGGAAGTCAGTTTTCCTTTTTCCAACGCTTCCTGTAATTCAACAATTGTAGCTTCCTCAATAGTAAATGAACGATCCTCGGTTCCGTTAATAAGTTTATTAAGCTCCATTTAATCTTACCACCCTTCTTTTTAATTCATTCATCTTTTAGAAGTTGTCTTTATCTCACTGAGTGAGACATTATTTTATTACGTATCTTTGTTTCGTATAGTTCTTTGAATTGATACGGAGTCAAATTAGTATATTTCTTAAACTTTTTAATTAAATGAGATTGATCATAGTAATCATTTTCATGAACGACCTCCAAAAGAACAAAATCTTCCGACAATAGTATTTTTTTCATCGCACTTTGAAACTTTACGATCTGACTAAATTGTTTCGGTGAAAAACCAATGTATTCTTCAAACTTCTTTCGTAAATAACGGTCAGAGTAGCCTGATTGCTCTGACAATCTTTTCATGTTTAATTGACGCTTGGATGAATAGATTTCATGCAATGTAAAGTTAATGATATTCTGGTCATACCTAGCGCTAACCCTTGGGACTGTCATATGTTTTTTAAAAAGTCTAATTCTTTCTTCAAACGATGTAGCAGCCGCAATTACCTCAATAATCCTTTCGTCAATAGATACAGCATCACATAACGGAATTTGTTTATTAAGGATCTCTTTCATTGAGTAATTTAATTTCATAAAATTCTGTTCAGGTAAAAATCTCACCCCAAAGTATTCACAATTCAAATAGAAATTAGGCTGATCATGTTTACTGTGCTTTAACGGACTAGTCCAAACGATCGCAGAAGGAGCTGCAGGATTGCAACAAAATAACACGTCAAAACATCCATCAGGAACAATTGAAAGGCTTTTAGTAGAGTGTCTATTCGTTTTAAATTGATAAAACAATGCTATATCACTACTAATAGGCTTAATTTCTTTATAACACTCTCTATCAACTATAAGTAAGGGTTGAGAAGGCAAAAAATCTCTTTTGCAATTAAGAAGTTTAATCAAATTTAGAACCTCCTTTACTTGATAGCTTGTCTTAACCAAAATTATCCCAATCCTACCATTTTTACAATAAACTAGTCAGAAATTCTCACTCTCTTTCTTAAAACGTTCTACTCGACACTATTTTTTGACGGTTAAAGTGGTGTTGAATTTAGGTTCGGTATTGAAAGAATTCTATATTAAGAACTATTGTAAGAAACGGAACAAGTCTATTTACAAATATAAAAACAACAATTATCATTCGGAATAAGTTTCAAATACTTGGAAAAGGAGGATACAATGAAACTTCCATCAGTGAGGGTATTCCTCTTCCTTCACTGATGGTCGGATAAAAAGTGTAAATAGGTTTCATAGGTTTCCATCAGAAGAAGTCAAACAGTAAGGTTGCGTTACATTTTTGATCATCAAGTAGCATGCATCTTTATTTTTGTTACACTTAAAATTTCTTTTCTGGAGGGAAAAAGCATGAAAAAAACTGGATTCATAAGTCATGAAAGCTTTTTTTGGCATAACACAGGGAATGGTTCTTTATTTCTTCCACCAGGAGGTTGGGTTGAACCCAATATCCACGCTGAAAATCCAGCAACGAAGAGAAGATTTAAAAACTTATTAGAACTAAGCGGTTTATACGATCAGTTAGAAAAAATCTCCCCGAGAATAGCTACAAGAGAAGAACTGGAATATTTCCACACCCCTCGATACATCGATAAAATTAAGGAATTAAGTGACCTAACAGGTGGAGATGCTGGTGAATTAGCTCTTTTTGGGAAAGGATCTTTTGAAATTGCCAAGTTAGCAACGGGTGGTGCTATTACAGCAACAGACGCTGTAATGAATGGAGATGTTGAAAATGTATATGCGCTGATCCGCCCATGTGGTCATCATGCTGAACGTGATCGCGGGATGGGATTTTGTATCTTCAATCATGTCGCAATCGCAGCAAAATATGCAAAAAAGAAATACAACCTAAAACGTATACTCATTGTAGATTGGGACGTTCATCACGGGAATGGAACAGAGCAAGCGTTCTATGATGATCCTGACGTACTTTTTGTCTCCTTGCATCAAGAGTTAAATTACCCTGCTAACAGTGGCCTTATAGAACATATAGGTGAAGGAAAAGGAGAAGGATACAACATCAATATTCCACTTCCTGCAGGGACTGGAAATGCTGGTTATATGCACGCGTTTGAACAAATCATAGGTCCGATTGCCGATGAATTTCAACCTGAGTTAATTTATATTTCAGCTGGCCAAGATGCTAGCAATTATGATCCCCTTGGCAGAATGATGGTCGATGCAGAAGGATACTATCAACTTGCCGAATTCATGAAGAAGTTAGCTGAAAAGCATTGTGATGGAAAATTAATCGCTTGTCATGAAGGTGGTTACAGTGCAGATTACGTACCATTTTGCACATTACGAATAGTAGAAGCAATGAGTGAGATTAATACTCCTGTAGAAGATCCTTATCAAATTAACACTCCTCCTACTTCCTATATTGTAACAGAAGGACAAAAGAAACTAGTTGATGACGTAATTAAGATTCACTCAAACTATTGGAGTTTTGAAAAAATGAGCGTGTAACGGTAATGCCTCCTAATCGATTTTAAAATAAAGCCATAGTAAGATTTAAACCAGCCGTTTCGTACGGCTGGTTACATCAAACAAGAAACAAAATTAGTAAAACCCTGTCCCTGACTAATGAAACAAGGCTCTTACTAGAACAAGATTAGCTAAACTACGATCAAAAAGACCAATGGAGAACTTTCAGAAATTTCTTCACCAACAGCTAGACATGTGAAGGAGAAGTTGAAGAATTTTTCCTTGAATCAAAGTTTGTAAAATTTTTTTTAATTTTCCTATTGAAATTTTTAGTATTAGTTGATACTCTATAGGAGCGTTATTGGAAAGCAAAATATTCAATATATCATTTCTTTCCATGCAGATAATACTGACCACTTCCTTTAGGAAGTTAAGGCCATACGGACAGCCGGGTCTAATGCCGATTGGCAACTTAGTTGCCTTATTGATTGAGTTAAAAGCTCAAATTTTATAAGTTGGTTACTTTATAACCAGTGCATTTGCACAACAACTTGTGAAACGGTCAATAAGAGTGCTAAAAGTAATTATTTGCTATATAGACTCTGAGCCTATTATGATATATTTTGAATATTAAAAGCTTTTTATTATACTATTATTTGGACTATTAAGATAAACGCATACATATGTCTATATCATGGTATACTTATGCTTTTTAATATGATTGATTATGTCTTAAGCAAGTGTTGTGCGCGAGTGCTGCGTGTACACTTGCTTTTTTGTTTGTTTTAAAACTTTTTTATGGGGTATTGCCTTAAGTAGTTATTCACCCCTTTTGGTTGTGACAAACCCTCTAATATTGCAAAATTTATTTAGTTAGGAGTTATGTGAAATGGGAAAAGCACTTATTATTGGTTGTGGTGGTGTAGCTTCTGTAGCTATCCACAAATGCGTTCAAAACAGTGAAGTATTTGAAGAAATTTGTATCGCAAGTCGTACAAAGTCAAAATGTGACGACCTAAAAGCGAAACTAGATGGCGGAAAAACAAAAATTAGTACTGCACAAGTTGATGCAGATAATGTAGATGAGCTTATTGCTTTAATTGAAGAAGTTAAGCCAGATGTTGTTATGAACTTAGCGTTACCATATCAAGATTTAACGATTATGGATGCTTGCCTTGCAACGAAAACGAACTATTTAGATACGGCAAATTATGAGCCGGAAGATACGGCAAAATTTGAATATAAGTGGCAATGGGAATATCGTGAGCGCTTTGAAAAAGCAGGAATAACTGCTCTTTTAGGAAGTGGCTTTGATCCTGGTGTAACGGGTGTTTTCTCTGCGCATGCTCTAAAGCATCATTTTGATGAAATCGAATATATCGATATTCTCGATTGTAATGCAGGAGACCATGGCTATCCATTTGCAACTAACTTCAATCCGGAAATCAACATTCGTGAAGTGTCTGCGAATGGTCGTTACTGGGAAAATGGTGAATGGGTAGAAACGAAACCGATGGAAATTAAGCGCGTATACAACTTCCCTGAAGTTGGCGAAAAAGATATGTATTTATTATATCATGAAGAACTTGAATCACTTGCAGTAAACATTCCTGGCTTAAAACGAATCCGCTTTTTCATGACGTTTGGTGAGAGCTATTTAACTCACTTAAAGTGCTTAGAAAATGTTGGCTTAACGTCAATTGAGCCAATTGAATACGAAGGAAAACAAATCGTGCCGCTTCAGTTCTTAAAAGCGTTGTTACCGGATCCTGCTACTCTTGGTCCACGTACAAAAGGAAAAACAAACATCGGTTGTATTTTCCAAGGGAAAAAAGACGGAAAAGATAAAACGTATTATGTATACAATGTTTGTGACCACGAAGCGTGCTTTAAAGAAGTAGGCTCACAAGCAGTATCTTATACAACTGGCGTGCCTGCCATGATTGGTGCGATGATGCTGATGACTGGCAAATGGAACAAACCAGGCGTATACAACATTGAAGAATTTGATCCAGATCCATTTATGGAAGCATTAAACAAATGGGGATTACCATGGAAAGAAAGCTTCGATCCTGAGCTTGTCGATGGAAAGCCTGTAGAACAAAAAGAGCCGGAGCTTGTTCGCTAAAATGAAATTTGAAGAACTACCGACACCATGCTACGTAATAGATGAAGCACTACTAGAAAGAAATTTACAAATCCTAAATGGGGTCATAGAGCGTACAGGATGTAAAATTGTTTTAGCACAAAAAGCATTTTCCATGTCTTACTTTTATCCTCTCATTGGAGAGTATTTAAGCGGGACGACAGCTAGCGGCTTATACGAAGCTCGCCTAGGCCACGAAGAAATGGGCAAAGAAAATCATGTCTTTGCCCCTGCCTATCGTGACGACGAAATAGATGAAATTGTATCGATTTGCGATCATATCATCTTCAATTCCTTCTCGCAGCTAGACAAGTTCAAACATAAAGCACTTCAAGCAGGAAAAAAAGTCGGCTTGCGCATTAATCCGCAATGTTCTACACAGGTTGGACATGCTATCTATGACCCTTGTTCCCCAGGTTCAAGGTTCGGTGCTTCAACAGAGCAGTTTCGTCCTGACTTGCTAGAAGGTGTAACAGGGTTACACTTCCACACTCTTTGTCAGCAAAACTCGGATGATTTAGATACGACACTTCGAGCAATAGAGGAAAAATTCGGCCAGTGGCTGCCGCAAATGGAATGGATTAACTTCGGAGGCGGCCACCATATTACAAGAGAAGACTATGATATTCCATTACTGGAAGATTGTATTAAAAGAATGCAAGAGAAATATGGCTTAAAAGTATATTTGGAGCCAGGAGAAGCCGTTGCCTTAAATGCAGGCTACTTCGTTACTTCGGTTCTTGATACGCATCAAAACGGAATGGACATCGCGATTCTTGACACGTCAGCAACCTGTCATATGCCGGATGTTTTGGAAATGCCGTACCGCCCTCCCCTATTTGGTTCTGGAGAAGCTGGTGAAAAGCCATATACCTATCGACTTGGCGGGCAAACATGTTTAGCAGGAGATGTCATCGGCGATTATTCGTTCGATACGCCATTGAAAAGCGGCGACCGCTTAGTATTCGGCGATATGGCCATTTATACGATGGTCAAAACGACGACGTTTAACGGAATGCCGTTACCAGCCATCGCCGTGAAAGAAAAAAATGGCGATTGTAAAGTCGTACGCGAATTTGGCTATCAAGACTTTAAAATGAGACTCGCATAAGAGAGTCATAGAAAATATTCAGAAAAGTACACACAATAACCAGATTCTAAACGTAGAGTCTGGTTTTTTATGGTATAATGAAACAAACGAATAAAAAGAGGCTGATAGTTTGTTATATAAGACCGTAGAATTTCAAAATGTCGTAGGCCAGAAGTTAAAAGTCGTGGACATCCCTGTTGTTGCACGTAGTCATCGCCATTTTTTCATGATTCAAGCTCGCTTGCAAATGTTTATTTCGCCACTGTACAATCAACGTCAAACAAAAGACTGCTTTTCCTTTCGTGACTATTTGAAGCGAAAAATCAAATGGTCTGACTTCGAGAATTTATTTCATATTGATAATCGTAAGAGCAACGACGACTCTCTTATCTATTTTCCTTCATCCGTCAGGAACGATGACTTTCCTTCATAAATTATGAAATCCAGTAGCTCATTGTGCTACTGGATTTTGTCATCTCTTATAAACAATCGAAAGACGATTAGCTCGTATGTGTAATATGAACAACATTTCCTTCTTCATCATCTAACAGGTTAGCTTGAACAATTTATTAAATTGTTTTTATATTTTTTTAATCATTCGTACTAGACGCTAACTCTTCGCTGTATCTGATTTTACCCAAGCATCCATAACTAAATCTGCAAAATCGTTTTTTTCTTCAATATCTCCAAGGATCATGTCTACTTCCCCTACTACAAGCTCAAACATGTTTATTTTTCGATCCAAAAGATTTAAAATATGGTGTTCTATTGTTTGTTTGGCAACTAAATTATAAACATAAACATCTTTTTCCTGCCCTATTCGGTGTATCCGACCTATTCTTTGTTCAATTGCCATTGGATTCCAAGGAATATCGTAGTTTATCATCCCATGACAAAATTGTAGGTTACGACCTTCACCACCGACTTCAGTACTTACGAGAACATCTGCCTCTTCTCTAAAATAAGTTACTTGATCCTCTTTTTCTTTCCTCCTAAGTCCGCCATGAAACTCAGCAACTTTAAAGCCTAGTTTTTTCTTCCAAGCCTGTGTGTTTCTATTTTTTATATGATGGGCTTCATCAACGATAATGAGATCATAATGTTGATCACAAATTATTTCACGATGTTCTTTTCGTTTAGCCATTGCGATTGAGGCGATTACTTTAGGATAGTGTGCCCATGCCTCTTTCCCCATTTTTTTAAATCCAGAATCATCAGACCTTATGAAGTCTTGATTAAATTTTCGTTTCATCTCATTTTCCCATTGCTGTACAAGCGAAGGGGGACAAAGAATAAGAATTTTACGGGCTAATCCACGAATGATATATTCTTGCATGGTCATACCAGCTTCAATGGTTTTCCCTAGACCTACTTCATCACATAAAAGGCTCGTCCCTTTAAACGATGCATAACGGATTTAACTGTTTTTACTTGATAGTCATATACTTCTAGTTCTCGCAGGTGTGGTAGACAAATGAGGGTGCCACGATGTATATCAAACTGAAAATCTTGTGCTAAATCGTATAATTGATACCAAATTTCCGAACTTTGTTTCATATTATTCATTGCTTTTAGTACATCTTCTGTACGCTCTGCTGCTTCAGGATTACTGATTAAATTTTTTACAACATTAGTGTTTGCAATTGGCAACGAAGAAACTTTGATTTTTTTATCGCTGCTTCTTTCAATGAATAAACAATTTGATTCATAAGACTTAAAAAAACCTTTCAAACCCCGACCGCTTATTGTCTTCTCCGTCAAATTCACCTTGAACTTCCATATTGTGTTTTCTTCATTAGTAAATTCTAAGGGCTCATCTAAACTTTCTATGTCTTCAAAAAATCGGACAAGACCTTTATCCATTTCTAGAGTATTTATATCAAATAAATCCGCTTTCCATTTAAATAGATATTTACTCAATAAATTCACCTTCCGCTCCGAAATCTTACAAAAGAAGATATTACTATTCTAGCGATAATCTCGTATTCTATTATTTATAATATTCGATATTATTATATAGAAAGTTGTTCTTTAAAATAAGCTCAACTGTTCATGAGGAGAGTTATTTTTCTTTTTATTTGACTTTTCTTCCTCTGGAACAATAAGTAGCTCCTCTATCTCCATACTTTTTCCATCAACGACCTTTTGCGCATGTTGCAGCATGTGTTCCTCGTTACATTCTGGACAAATATATACCGTTCCGGGCAAACGAGACATCGCAATTTTCATTCTTTCTTCCTTTGAGATCCCCTTATTTTTCGAACAACTCCCACAGAGTTTTTCCATTTTTTGTATCACCTCTCCGAAAATCGTTATATTCTCTTATCTTAACATAATTTATAATCGATATAATATATCAACTGATTTATTAAAATGCTTAATAAACTATAACCTAATGTAAATAGGCGCTCCTTATTAAGAAAAACGGAAGGTGTCTGCTTATCGGCGACAAGCGCTGGAGGGCCAGCAATTAGTGTCTTGACTTTTAGACACGTTTGATGGACCGAAGCGACCTCGAGCCGATGACACCTGTAGCTAGACATTCTCGAAATTTAAACTTTTTTATTCTTTAAGAAAGAGCGCCTGTTGAAGAATACGAAATAATAACGTAAAAATTTCATAATACTAAGGTTTGTACAAAGTTTACAGATTTATATTAATGTAGTTTAAATATTAGGAAAGATCGGTTTCAGGCACTTCTTTTTTTATTTATAATAAGCGTATGTACAACAATAAATATAAAGTTAGAAAGAGGGTAGCGAACATTGGATTTAGGATTATCCGGAAAAGTCGCGATGATAACAGGAGGCAGTAAAGGAATCGGTTTAGAAACCGCTCTTCAATTAGCGTATGAAGGAACTAAGATTGCCATTATTGCACGAAACGAAAACAATCTACATAAGGCTGCAAATGATATTACAGAAAGAACAGGTGCTGAAGTCTTACCAATCCAAGCCGATGTATCAAAAGAAGACGATTGTAAGCATGCTGTGGAGAAAGCAGCTGAACACTTTGGACGTTTAGATATTCTCATTAATAATGCTGGAACAGCTAATGCGAAACCATTTGAACTAGTTGATACGGCTCTATGGAAAGAAGACTTAGATTTAAAATTATTCGGAGCAATCTATTGCTCACGATATGCGCTTCCTTTTATGAAAAAAGTTGGAGGTGGTTCAATTGTTAACATTACAACTTCATCCGCCAAAACTCCGCCCGCATCAGGCTTGCCAACAAATGTAAGTCGCGCAGCTGGTTTGGCTTTGACAAAAGCCATGAGTAATGATCTTGCCTCTGACCAAATTAGGGTAAACACAGTATGTATCGGTTTAATTCGAAGTGATCAAATTGAAAAAATGTGGAAAAAACGTGCTCCTGAAAAGACATGGGAAGAGTTTTCTGCTGATCCTAGCCACGGGATTCCATTAGGACGGATCGGTAATACAGAAGAAGCTGCAAAAGTCATCACTTTCCTTTCGTCAGATGCTGCTTCATATGTAACAGGCACTTCAATAAACATTGATGGCGGAAAAGGCGCAGCACTTTAAAAACGCAGATGATTGCCTTTCTTTTTATATATTTAAGTGTAAATATATCAGGTGAATATGAACTGAGTATGTACTAGATGAAAAAGTGCTGGTACACATTTGATAAAACGCTATCCTTATTTATGGATAGCGTCTAGTAAAAATAAGAAAAAACATTCGATTGAAAAACTCGTAGAAGTTGCTCCGTCGTTATTTCCGTTAATCGTTCTTTTGGGTAAGATTCCGCACAATTATTTACAATGATATCTATTTTACCAAAGGCATGTAAGGTTTGCTGTACCACTTGTTGACTTGTCTTTTCTTGTCCTAAATCTCCAGCAAGGACAAGGCAATGTTGTCCTAGTTGCTCAACACGGTGCTTCGTTTCCAAAGCATCAATATGTTCATTTAAATACACAATTGCTCTTCCAATACCGCTATCTCCACCTGAAATGATAGCTACTTTCCCCTGTAATTTACCTGTTGGGCGATAAGCGTCGGTTTCTGAAATAGGTCTTGGTACCATCAACCATTCAAGCCCCGGATGAAATGGCTGATGTTGTGGTGGGAATTGAACAGGTATCTTTTCTGTTTTTATCACGTATTGTTGCTGTTCTATTTTTCTTCTCCTCTCTAGGTATTATTTATTAACTTATGCCTAGAAATGGAGTTAAGTTCGTTCATCTTTATTTAATAGTTCATACAGTATGACACTTGATAATCGTGAAGGATGAATTAACAATATTGTTATTGCACTTATCTGCTGCATTAGCCCCAATAACACTCTTTCTTAATATTAACTTTAAACTCATATACCCGTTCTTCAATCAGGAATTGCTTATAGTACACTTTAATTATGATAAAATTACAATTGGGTAAAATTTGTTATCGTAAGGTGTGACTATGTGAATGAGATTAATCGAAAAGTTGTATTCATTTATCATTTTATTATCAGTTATTATTGGAATAAGTATAGGACAAATTGAGGCAATACGAGCTAATGTGGAAAGCTTTATTGTTCCTTTATTAGTAGCCATGCTATATATTACTTTCTTCCAAATCCCTATTGAAGAAATAAAGAAAGCTTTTAAGAACATCAAGTTTACATACACATCGGTCATCATTAATTTTGTCTGGACACCGATATTAGCGTGGCTTTTAGCTTTCATATTTTTAGCTGACAATCCAGCGTTATATATAGGATTTATTATGTTAATGGTTACACCTTGTACTGATTGGTACTTAATTTTCACCGGGATCGCGAAAGGGAATGTAGCTTTATCAATGGCAATCTTACCATTAAATTTAATACTACAAGTCATTCTATTACCTATTTACTTACTTATTTTTGGTGGGAGGACAGGAGTTATTGAACTTACGTTTTTAGTGGAAAGTATTATTATTGTGCTGTTCGCACCATTATTTCTAGCATTTCTAACCAAAATATTTTTGAGAAATAAACAACAGTTAAGAGGAAAGCTTATATCTAATCTTAGTGTTTTACCGATTATTTTCCTAAGCCTTGCAATTGTAGCTATGTTTGCATCACAAGGGAAATTGCTACTTGATAACTTAAATTTAATGTGGCAAATAACGGCTCCTATCCTATTATTTTTTGTGGTGAATTTTATTGTTGGACAAAAGGTTGGTAAGGTATTGAAGTTCCCATATAAAGACAGAGCAAGCCTAAGTTTAACTACTTTAGCTCGAAATTCACCCATCGCTTTAGCAATCGCTATGACAGCATTTCCAAACCAACCTTTAATAGCTCTTACATTAGTTATTGGTCCATTATTAGAATTACCTGTTCTTGCTATCATCACTCAACTTTTATTATTAAAAGCCAATCAGTTAAACTAACTGATTCTTTAATTTTTGCTAACTCGTGCTGATTTTTCTTTGTCAGGGGCATTCAACATTTCTGATAAAGCTGTTGGTACAACTTGCCATGATAAACCATACTTATCCTTTAACCAACCGCATTGCTCTGCTTCAGGGACTGCTGAAAGTTTTTCCCAATAGTGGTCAACTTCTTCTTTCGTCTCACAATTGATAATAAAAGAAATTGCTTCATTGAAAGTAAAATTATGATTATGAGCACTGTCCATCGCCGCAAAATAGTGTCCTCCAAGCGTGAAATCCGCGAACATAATAGTCCCTTCCTTGTCAGGTTTTTGTCCTGCACCATAACGAAAAATAGTTCCAACCTTTGAATCTTCGAATATGGATTGGTAGAAATTAATAGCATCTTCGGCTTTGCCACATATGTCACCGACAAACATCAGTTTCGGGACAATCGTTTGCTCCACTATGTAATCAGCTAAAATCAGCTGCCACGATACACCAAACTTATCCTCTATCCAACCATATCTTTCACTAAATGGATATTTATCAAGCGGCATCAACACATTACCGCCGTCCAACAACTTCGTCCAAAGCTCATCTATCTCATCTTTCGTAGTGCAGTTTACAATGAATGATATGGCAGGTGTAAATTTAAAATGGGATCCCCCATTTAATGCCAAGAATTTCTGGCCGTTAAGTTCAAATTCCACTGTCATTGCACTGCCTTCAGACTACCCTGACGCTTCTACTGTAGCTTTGTTATGGCGAGTAATACGTCCAATCTTTGAATTAGTAAAAATAGAAATATAAAAATTCACTGCCTCTTCCGCATTATTGTCATACCACAAACAGGGGTTAATTTTTTGCATAAATAAATCTCCTTTACCGATCCCACGCATGAGAAATAAGGCTGGGTATTTTTTATTTGGTTCCATCTAGCTAACGCTCACTTTTTATGAGTAATTAACATACTCTATTTAGAAACATTTTTAAAACGGGAGGAATTTAAAAATTGTATCCTTATTTCTATAACCCTTACCAACCTTTACCTTATTATGGTTACAAAAATAAAGCTTATTTTTGTAACGGATATCCTAACCAAGCACCATATCAACCATTGGGATATCATCAAAATCAAATACCGTATCCTAGTCCTAGTGAACTTTTAGTTTACGGGCCATATCAAGAAGGGCCTTCATCACAGATGATCCCACCTGAATGGTTTCAACAAGTATATGGTTCTAGAAAATAATTGCCATGGATCCAAACAAAAGGAGCTTATCTGTACGTCATTCGGGTATTCTTAGTAACCTTGAAAGTTTGCCTCGTACGCATCTGTCACTTTCTATCCGACATCGACGTTGGCTTTAACCATTTTATTAAACCAAAGCACCCGTATTATAAAAAAGGAGAAGAAATAGATTGTACAACAAGAAAAGCGCAAGCGCGCCGTTTACCGACGTACGGACTGGACTGAACCGCAGGAGATAAAGGAGACACGGCGAGTGCTAACGAGCCGATGTTGACTTATCGTACGGCGGTGAGGGAAGTCTCGCTAGTCGGTGGGCGCTGTAGCTAGACATGAAAAGCGCAAGCGCCCGTTTAGCGGCGTATGGACTGGAGCCCCACCGTATGAGATAAAGGAAACACGCAGAGCGAAAGCGATGCGATGTTGACTTATCGTAAGGAGGGGGAGCGAAGTCCACTAGACGCTGGGCGCTGTAGCTAGACATCCTCGAAATTTAAACTCTTATTCTTTAACAAACTAATTCTTCCTTATGTAGAGAAATCTACATGGATTGGTTGAATTTTTCCGTCTTTTAATGGGTTTTTACTATTTAGTTGTAATGAAACGCCTTCATCTGGATTAATTCCAATCATCAAAAGATTAGGAAATGTTTTCTCATTTTCAGATTGGTAAAGCTATTTTAACGGATTTTTAAATTCAATCATAATCCGCGTTGATTTTACTTTCATACGCTTACAAACGGCTTCGATCACTTTTCTTTAATCGAAGAATGTTACTTGTTCTCTATAACTTTAAAGTCAATTTTTCCTTTTATCATATAATCTTTTCTACTGTTATCATTGTTTTCAACATAAAAATCAACATACCCATTAACAACATAATAGCCAGGAAGGAAACCGTCTTTTATAAAGCTTTTCATAAAGTCAACATAATCGCTTTCATCTTGAGAACCATACCCACCGCTTCTCCTATATTCTTCCCGAATTGGCTGACCTTTCTTAAGAGTTGTCCTTATCAACGGCTCCTCCATCGGATAACCAATCTCAAACCCTCGCGTTTTTTCAAACATAGGGAAATTAAATGGTGAAGCAGCGTGAAAAATCGTCACCTCTTCTTTATCACCAATATACTCTAATTCAGAATATATATTTACTGTTTCATTTTTACGATACTCTTCTTTTTCAGTTACAATACGATAAATAAAATCTCCCTCTGTTTCCTCGACTGTCGTATTTAATACTTTGAATTCATCTAATTCTGCTGTAAGGTTATTATTTTCTTGTTCTGAACCACAACTGGCTAGAAAAATTGGCAATATTATAGTTCCTAAAATAATTAGTTTTCTCATTTATAAAAGTCACCTCCTTATAAATAAACGTACAAAAATTTCATAAGGTTACAAACTATTGTGCAACAGTCCTGTTCGTCAGCAAAGAAGAAAAGCGATCCTCACTTAATCAAGCAGCTTATACGTTTATCCTTTGGTCATATTTCTCCCTCAAGCGCTTTATATCTTCTCTAGGTGGAAAACCAAACATTCGGGAATATTCACGGCTGAATTGCGATGGACTTTCATAGCCTACCCGGAATGCGACATCAGCTGCATCTGTTGACTCGGATAATAACAGGCGCCTGGCTTCCTGCAATCTCAGTTGTTTTTGGAACTGAATAGGGCTCATAGCGGTTACGTCTTTAAAGTGCCTATGAAGTGAAGAAACACTCATATTTGCTATTTCCACAAGCTCCTCAATTCGAAAAGTCCTATCAAAATTTTTCATAATATGTTCGATAACGCCTCCGATTCGGTAGGTATAGCTACCTTCTATTGCCATTTGTTCGAGAGCTCCTCCATTTGGTCCTTGCAGAAGCCTATAGAGAATTTCCTTCGTGAATAAAAGAGCAAGTACCGGGATATCTTCCGGATTATCTAGCAAGTGAGCTAGCCTGACTACTGCATCCAACAGAGATGGCTCTGTTTTGCTGACAAACATAGCTCGTTTCGCATCTTTTTTTGGTCCAACTCGAATTTTAGAAGCACTCAAAACCTCTAAAATTTGACTCGGTGTAAATTCAATTTTGAGTGCCAAATATGGAGCATCAGAAGAGGCTTCTATAACTTGTCCGGTAATCGGCAAGTTAACCGATGCAACAATGTAATCGCCAGGGCCGTACCTAAAGCGATCCTGTGCCAGCAATACCTCCTTTTCACCTTGAACGATAATGCATAAGGAGGGTTTGTAAACTCCATAAACTGGTTCGGTAACATGAGATTCACTAATAAAAAATAAAGACGGAATAGCAGTTATGTGAACACCATCCTGCTCTGAATTACGCTCAATTAGCTTGGCTAGCTCATCCTGCTGTTTATATATACATTCAGACATAAAACCCTCCTTGTTCCTTCATCCTTGATAGTTCCATTATAACGCATATTCTCTGTTACGTTAGTGGTTATGAGAAGATTAGGCAATCATTTGGGACGAATGAGATAACGGTAGTGCTTTCATTTGTTTCATAATAAGGATACTAAAGCTTTTTACATAACATTATTTCTATGATTGCAAAGTTATCAAAATATAGGTAGAGGAGTATTTGAAGAATGATAGAAAAACAATTTAAAATCATTATGAGTACTGGATTTGCTCGTCCAGCAACCTTGTTAATAAAAGTTGCCTGCAAGTTTACATCTAAAATATATCTTGAATATCAAGGGAAATCTGTTGACCTAAAAAACTCACCCAAGTCCATAATGGATGTTATGTCGTTAGGAATTAGACCTGGTGCTCAATTTAATATAAGGGCTGACGGAATTGACGAGCATCAGGCTTTACAATCAATAGAAAAGCATTTGAATAAAGAGAAAATAACTAAGGAATAGGGGTACTTTTCATTACATGCTTAGTTTTCCCATATTTTAGAGAATGAGGACTGATTAAAATGGAATATGTGAAACTTGGATATATTTCCGCATGCATGAAGGTCCAAATGGTGTCGGGCTTTCCCGAAAGGCCATTATGAATGAAAGCATTGCATGATGTTGTTAAGACGGGAAAAGCGAGATATATTGGCGCTTCTTCCATGTACGCATGACAGTTTCTTAAGGCATTACATATAGCGTAGAATAATGGATGGACTCGGTTCATATCGATGCAAAAACATTTAAACCTCTTATATCTTGAGGAGGAGAGGGAGATGCTGCCGCTTTGTACAGAAGAAAAAATCGGTGTATTTCCGTGGAGTCCGCTTGCAAAAGGGAACCTATTACTTCTCCAATCATTGGGGCTACGAAAATGTCTCATCTCGAAGATGCGGTAGCTGCTCATCTATTTGGTTTACTAAATAACGAATTCCATGCCCGACAGCAAAAAAGTGCCCTATCCCTGTTAAAATGTCTTTTACAAAGGGTACATTTTATTTTGGGTCAGGCACTTTTACTCTTGTTCGCTTTTTGTTTCCCTATTCTTTACATTCAGTCTAAAGCGTTGTTCTGTTGAATTCTCGCACTCATAAGTTGCAAATTAAGAAGCCAACAAGTGTTGGCTTCTTTAGTAAAGTTAAAAAGTATGAGCTAAATCCTTAGCTCTTGCCATTGCGTTTTCTTTTATTTCTTGTGCCTTATCTGGCATTGCTGCATGACCTTCTACAAATAAGCCTTCAAATGAAGGTACTCCATAGAATTGCATAATAATATTCAAATAACGATGTCCCATTTCCATTTGAGCAGCCGGTCCTTCTGAATAAATTCCTCCACGAGCTTGTATATGTAAAGCTTTTTTATCAGTTAGGAGACCTACTGGACCTTGTTCAGTATATTTAAAGGTTTTACCTGCCACAGACACTGCATCAATATATGCTTTTAATACAGGTGGGAATGAAAAATTCCACAAAGGTGTGACAAAAACATATTTATCAGCTGATATAAATTGTTCACATAGTTCCGATAATCTTCCTACTTTTGCTTTCTCATCGGATGAAAGTTCTTCAAATCCCTTCCCAGACTGGAGCTTACCCCAACCACTAAAAACATCTACATCAATCTGTGGAATATTCTTCTTATAAAGGTCAACGTTCACAATTTCATCGTTTGGATTTGCTTCTTTGTAAGTATCAATAAAAGCCTTTCCTACTGCCATACTGTAAGATTGTGTATCATCGTGTGGATGAGCAGTGATGTACAATACTTTTGCCATTTTTAACATCCTATCTTCCTTGTTGTTCAATATAATTTGTGTGAAATGTTTAAATATACACTTTATCTTGAAACAATATATATTTAATTCAAGATAAATTTTATATAAGTCTAAATGATATTGCAAATATATTGCTTATAAAAATCAAAAAAGGATGTACTTTTTTAAAAGCCACCCTTTAGGTATTATTCCATTTAATTATTCATATATGGATTTCCACTTATATTTTTCCGGATTTCATCTGTTAATTCAAATGTTTCATTGTTGGCTTCACTTTCTAGACTTTCACTGTTTTGAACACTTCCATCATAATGTAATGGTTTAGTTTCCATGAATAATTTCACCTCCATCAATAGTACTATAACCAATATTTTACTAATTATTCCTCACTATTGGAAGATTATTCTGAAAACTTTTATTACAAACTTTAATCCTACTTCAATTAAATTCGCGAATGTTACTCATTATTTATACGTGAATAATAATTCTTTAATGGTACCTTCTATTTCTTCTGGACTTGTAGTTGGAGCAAAGCGTGTTACGACTTCACCATTTTGATCAATGAGAAATTTCGTGAAATTCCACCTTATGTTTGATTCTTCCAACAATTCTGGCACCTTATTTTTTAAATGCTTATACAATCTGCTGCTTTCATCCATACCCACATCTTGCGGCTTTTGCTCCCGTAAATACTTATATAAAGGATGAGCATTTTCACCATTAACCTCTACTTTTTGAAAAAGCGGAAAAGTTACATTGTAATTTACTGAGCAAAAATTTTTAATTTCGTCATCAGTACCTGGCTCTTGTCCCCCAAATTGGTTACATGGAAAAGCAAGTATTGTAAATCCCTCATTTTTGTACTTGTTATATAAGTTTTCTAATCCTTCGTATTGTGGTGTTAATCCACATTTGCTAGCTGTGTTTATGATTAACATCACGTCTCCTTTGTATTTCTCTAGGCTAATTTCTTCACCATTTGATAGATTTGCGTGAAATGAATATACGGACATAATATTCTCCTTTATCATTTATAAATTTTGGTTAAATGTGTGTTAGACGTGTTGTATTTTTAGACTATTACAATTCAACTGAATTTTCAATGGGATCCTTCACTGCACCTCCCTGAAATATGTCGGAATATACCGAAATGATAAAACACGTCAACTTGAACGCATTTAAAGAAGCTTAGCATACCTTACTTCTTTATAGATTTATATTTTTGCCCAACCTTGAATATAAAAGGTGTTCCAATAAGTGTTGGTAAAAACCAAAATAAAAGTGTTGGAAGTTCATTTAAAATAGGAATTTTAGGGACATTTACAACGATAGTAGCTGTAACGATCCCGATGTAAGAACCTAGCATTCCCCCAATGTGTGAACCTAACCAGTTCTTCCATTTCATTTTTGCTGATAAATAACCAAGCATAGCAAGAGCATAAGAAAATACACCAATATAAAAAAGATATGCGCTTTCATCCCAATGAAGCATAGATAGAACGACAGCAGTAACAAACACGAAGACGTATGACCAATGGTATATTTCACCTGATACCGTATGTATGCCTTTCTTTTTCCTCGAGGACATAGCAAAAACACCACTGACTAAACAAATTACCCCAGTAATTATATGTGTGAATAAAAATAGACTTATCAATCAACTCCACTCCTATAACATACTAATACTTTATTTATTTTTTTCCTATAAGCTCTTCGTACTTCGTATTCCAAGAACTTTGGACATTAACAAAACTAGTAAAATAACACCATATTCTTCCTAAAATATTATCTTAATTGAATATTTATAATCGTTTTTTGTTCTAAATTTGACTATTACCAAATAAATTATTTGTAGGAAGCAACATGAAGATTTTATACATAATACATAACACATATCAAATGAAATAGGTGATAATAAAATGTTTAATGTTTATTTTTTAAACAAAAGGGATCTATTATTATGTCAATTGCTTCAAACCGTTCCATCCATAGGTGATCATTTAACTATTAAAGGTCGTAAGAGTAAAGTTGCTAGTGTTAATAGTATTGATGAAAAATTTTATGTTGAAGTTATCTTTGAAAACGTTAATAAGACCAAACCTACAACTAAACCTACAATTGATATTTCAAAAAAGAAGAAAAAATAAGTTACCTACGTGTTTTTTTCAGTCTTTTACGTATTAAAAAGCACAATCCTTTTGGGTTGTGCTTGTGGTTTAAAAATTCATAGATGATCTATAAACCTTCGAATCGTTCAACTCAACAGTTCATCTACAAAATAAAATAAGTGTGCATTTTTTTGGACAAGTTCTGTACGTTTAAAGCTTCAACCTGATCATCAAAGGAATGATAATTATCTGGAAAACCTTGTACACAAAAGCAAAGAGTTAGGCACCTCAACCACGCTGTGCTAGAGCAAGAAATCGAGATACCTTTCAGTTATGGTACCCCCCCGGGCATTATTATGATTTTATGATCCAGATTCTTAGTTTTATGATCCAAATTTCAAATATATGGTCCAGATTTCAAGTTTTATTGTCCAAACTGTGTCTAAATTGTGTCCAAGACTCCTTTTTGAAAGTAACTGTTCATCTTCGTATACAATTATTATAATTAGCTCCTGAAATACTCGTTAATCATTTAACACCTTATCCATTACGGCTTTTGTTTTTGGCCCAAAAATTCCATCGTTCGCTAACTCTGGAAAGCGCTTTTGAAATTTTATTACTGCATCCTTTGTTTTAGGTCCGAATACACCATCCACCGTCAAATTATAACTCATATCATTTAACCCTTTTTGGAGGGTCTTCACTGCTTCTCCCCGACTACCCATTTTTAATACAGTGTCAGCAAACCCAAATGAATTTACTTGTTTTGAAAGCATCGCATGGGTCCTTGGACCATATATCCCATCATTAACTAATTGTTTTTGTGACTTTTGAAAAGCAAGAACTGCTGTTTTTGTATTAGGACCAAAAATTCCATCCTCTGATAGTTCAGCACCCATAGCCTTATTTAAGGCCCGCTGCATGATCTTTACGTTTTGCCCTCGTGAACCTTCTTTTAAGACTTCCGATGATGCTAAATCAAAAATCGAATAATTATTACCTTCTTGAGCACCAATTCCTACAGGTATACCTAATAATAATACTGAAGCTGTTACAACAGTTGCCGAAATCATTTTCCATTTTTTCAAAGAAACCATCTCCTGTTATTTTTTACCTTTCAACAATGGAACGCGGGATCCATTTGGATGGTTACATAATTTTGAAAATAATACTAAATTTTACTATTAGAAATAAATTAGATGATTATTATTAAGTATGAAGGGCAATAAATAAGCACCAAACCTATTGTAAAGGTTTGGTGCCCATTCTTTTTATGGTTTAAGAGATACTATTTACGATTTGTGTTAACCCCACACTAATTGGTGTAGCTGGACGTCCAAGAAGTTTTTCGAAATCATTACTTTCGATTTCTAATGTACCCTCTCGTATGCCTTTTTGGATGTCAACCAGAAATGGAATGAGGAAATCTGGTACACCAGCACTATTCATAACGTCAGCATAAGTAGTATCATCAACTTGTTGTACAGGTACTTCTTTACCTAATACAGTGCTAAGTGTAGATACAAGTTCTTCCTGAGTCAATAACTTGCCAGAAAGCTCGTAGATTGTGTTTTCATGCCCGCTACTAGATAGCACCACTGCCGCAGCCTCTGCATAATCTTGTTGTAATGCCCAACCTACTTTTCCAGTTCCTGCAGAAGTCACCCAAGGGGCTCCTGCTAGTACACCCTGTATGCTTGAACTTTCATTCTCCAAGTACCAATTGTTACGTAAGAAAGAATAAGGAATGCCTGTTTTTAAAATAGCGTCCTCTGTTGCCTTATGAGTAGGAGCAAGGAAGTTTTTACTTTCCTTTGCGTTCGCAATGCTAGTATAAGCAATAAATTGAACGCTAGCACGTTCTGCCGCAGCTACCGCATTAGTGTGCTTCCTAATTCTTGTTTCATTATCCCCATCCGCAGAAATAATTAAAAGCCGGTCAATCCCTACGAAAGCAGAATCCAATGTTTCTGGACGATCAAAATCTCCTTGGCGAACTTCTACTCCTCGAGCCTGTAATCCTTCAGCTTTCTCTGGGTTACGAACACTTACAGCTAGTTGATTTGCTGAAACGGTTTTCATTAAAGTTTCTACCACTTTTGTTCCTAATTTTCCTGTTGCTCCTGTTACTAACATTTTCATTTGAATATTCCTCCACTATATATTTTTAATAAACATTCACATTTATTATGTATTCATAACGAATACTTGTATTCATAATAGATACTTCCTTTTGTTTTGTCAACAGAATGTATAAACCTTTTTCATTTTTTACAAATTTTAAGGTATAATACGTTGTAAACAAATTAAATACATGATTATTCTATGTAATAAATTTTGTAATCAAATATAAAGTAGGTGAATGATATGTCTATCAGCAGCCGCTTCTCCGTTGGAATTCATATATTAGCTCTAATTGAATTAAATAAAGATGGGATAAGCTCATCGGAATTTTTAGCAGGGAGCGTAAACACGAACCCTACCTTTATAAGAAAAATTATGGGTATGCTAAAAAAAGAAGGGTTAATCGAAGTAAAACCTGGGATTGCAGGGGCAAAACTAGCAAAGGACCTATCTAATATAACATTACTTGATGTTTATAAGGCGGTCGATGTTGTGCAGGAAAAAGATTTATTTAGTATGCATGAAAACCCACACCCTAATTGCCTTGTGGGCAGAAACATTCAAGATTCTATCACTCCTGTATTGTCAGCAGCTCAATTAGCAATGGAAAAGATACTTGCAAATGTAACCATTGAAGAAATTGTTAAGGATATTGTTGAAAAAGAGAAATTTCGACACTCTAATTAAAGTGAATCGTATATAAAGGACTGTTTCTTTACGCAAAATTAACCTGATACATTTGCTCCAATCGTTAATCCAATATGCCGATCATACTCCTCACCCTTCAATGATTCAATTTCATAACCTCGAAGATAGTAAGTATCTACTTCCTTGAAGAAAGTTGCTGGTCTAAAAATAACGAAAATGGTCTGTCTCCTAATAGAAGGCAGACCATTGATTTTCTGAATAATATTCCATATACTTTCTTGTTACATTTTTAATTTATGATAAGCTTTGCTGTCATTTCTTCATGATCACCGCCACAAGCGACTGAGCAATAAATCGTATATTCCCCTGGCTCCAAGCTTATTGTTGCTGTTCCATCACCATCAATTTTTAAATTAGTACCATCAATTGCAATGCCATGGTAACCTTCTACATTCAACAAGATATTTCACAAATAAGTGTTTTTCTATAAAAGGTGTAGTCCCTCTCTACGTCAGTACATTAAGGTGACTCTTCTTCACTTGTACAAGGGCTGATACATATAGTTTATAGTATATATTTTTGAAGGGAGATCTCATTTGTGTATTATTATTATCCGCCGAATTATTATTACCTTCCTGTTTATCAACATAGTTACTATTTAAACACTAGACAATTTCCACCCGTTGATCCTAATCTTTTGTATCAATCCGCAAATGAAACAAAAAAACTCATGAAGGATGCGAGTATGGTACTCGACAAATTATCTGAGTCAAAAGAATTTGACGCTGAGTTAATGTATGCTGCCCAAGCTTCAGATATCGAAGAGGTTAAGTGGTTAATTCATTCTATTGGAGTAACATCTGAAGTGGATATTCATTTTAACCCTGATGGTTTACGATTAGAATTCAAATCACAAATACAGACCATCGATTGCTGCAAATTAACTATTGCTATGCGTTGGTGATTTATATATTTCTAACAGAACAAGAGAGTAACACTTCTAATCAAAGCGTTACTCTCTTGTTCCAATTAGGACAACTATTTTCTTCTGATTTAGTTCATATGTAATCAACATTATCATTGTTCATTAAAATAGACGAATATGCGTAAACCGCAGGCGTTCCACCTGAGTGCACAAATAAAAAATTATCGCTTGCGAATTTATTTTTGGTGTATACTTTTGAATCTGAATCCCTCACTTGGAGGGACGTATAACCTTACTCTCGTTTATCTTCTAACTCTCTACTTACTTTTGAGATCGTAATTCTTTCTTCTCCAGTGCTTGGTTGGACTGCATCTTTTCCTTTAATGATATTCCGTTTTGATCTTGACCGTTTACTCATCGATTCATTTCACCCCTTGTTATAAAGTAACACTTCATGAATATTTTTAACGGATACTGACGAATTAATGTAAAGTAAAATTCTCCAAGTAATGTACCCCGTTTTATGATTAGATGGAGAATCGAGGTCCTAAATTTCCCAAACTCTACATCTTTTTCTAATACATACTCAAGCATCAACTATTGTCCGCGATAGCTAAAAGATAAAATCGAACACACAAACATTCTCCAGATAACATTATTTCGTTAATTTTCATTTGACAGATAACACCCAAATCAGTTACATTGTATATAACTTAGATAATTAATTTCCGTAAAATTTTATTACCCAGATAAAGAAGGTGATTATTTTGTTTGAAAATTTAACTCGAAAAAGCACATTTGTAGACATTGAAAATCAGGCGATGGAGTTGGGAATATCATGTGAAGTCATTCTTGAAAAGAACCGAATTATCCAATATCAGAAAGATTATAAGCTTAGTACAACAGCTTTAGCTAAAAGGCTTGAAAAAGGGGTTCCTTATTTTTCACAGTTATTAAAGGATCTGCCAAAGTCAGAGCAAAAAAACCCATCGATTGAATACATTTCTGATATTAGCTACAAGCTTACGATCCCGATTGAAGATCTCATAACTATTCATATTTATGCTAACTCAAGCACTCAAGACAATGCCTCCATCAAAAAAGCGATTTACGGGCTATTTAAACAACCAAACAGCGTATCGATTCAGCTTGATCAACAAGATATTACTGAATTTCAAAAAGAGGCTCTTCAAGGAATAATGAATAATATTTTATCCTTAGCCCAACAGGAGACCTTGACCTTGGAGCATTTAAACGAAATCGATCGCTCCTTAAAGGAACTAAGAGTTTATTCAGAGAAAGACTTAATTTTACCCGCATTAAAGCACATCTTTCTAGCTGGAAAAATGACGACATCGGAGCTAATCGATGCTTTATCGATTGAATTAAAGCCAGCAGGTCGAGATCTTGAAAAATTAAAAAATAGAAAGGATACTCATTTTTCTCAAAAGGTTCGAAATCTAAAATCACATAACACCTTAGAGAATACAGGTTACGCTATTCATAATGGTGATTTTTGGCAATTAACACCTAAAGGCATTCACTATGTATTGAAGCAAGGCATGATCAATCTTAACGATCTAAAAATTGAAGGTATTCAACAAATTTTAGAAACGATCGAGAGTGAGCAAATTGAAGAGCTGATTCATGCTGAGAACAACGAAAAGCAACAACGAGTTAGTTCAACAAAATCTCTATATGAAAACGAAGCAGCAGCATTGTTTTTACAAGTGTTTGCTTCTGAAAAATTTGAATGGAACAAAGAAGAGCTGCATGACAGAAGGTACGAAAATATAGGCTTTGACTTTGAAGCTGGACCCTACAAATTTGTTATAAAGCACTTTAATCGAGAAAATGATTCCATTCAATTCACAAACCAAGAATGGAAAATGGCCGATGTATATCAAGATTATTATATTGTTTTTCTTGCCAACGTTGATGATACTCATTCTCCTAGCTATAAATATTTCTATAATCCAACAAAGATACCGGCTCAACCACTCATCAAAAAAACAGTGTGTATTGTCTGGACGATTCAAACTAACTAAAAGGAGATGATTTATTTGTATAACTCAACCACAAAAAGGAAAAGTCAACCATATGAAGAAGCCATTAAACAAGCGATTCGCGGTCCATTTTTACAAGTAGCCAAAAATGTAAAAGCAAATTTTGCCAAAAACCAAAAGGGCCGAAAAAATAATTTCTTCATCCAATCCATTCCTGATTTTGAAAAAATGGCTCCATTTATGACGATGACTCGCAGTCTTGAGTCTTCCATTGGAATTGCAATTCAAAAATGTGCACGGAACATTGCAATCACTACCTTTGGCCAGTCCAACGTTCCAACCATTATCAACCCGAATAACCTTCCCTTTGATCTCGACGATGAATTAATTAAAGAAAAACTTAAACGGGCTCTCGGTCAAAACAAGTCGAAAAAAAGGATTGAGGAGTTGATTCAAGCCTCTGAACGGCAAGTGGTTATTTCAAATATCATTAATGCCGACCATACCGTTGATTTATTCATGTCACGTAACAATCCGTCGCATGATAGTATGAAGAGCTTATTAACGGATAAAAACCCGTATCCCTCAATTCACTTTGTTCCTGTAGATTTGGGTTACTTTGAACCTTCCACCTATAATCATATGATGCCAACGCTCCATATTCACGAAATTAAATCAGGCGGAAATTTAGATAGTAAAAACGCAAATGCCAATGCTCGAAAACTCTTCACTCATTATTGTCATACGAATTATTCTCAAACAAAAGTATATTTTTCGACTGCTTATAATCCAAAGGGTGAAGGCGAAAAATTCGATGGTAGTATTGCCAGTCACCTGTCCGAAGAAATGATCTTATCTGGAAGCCATTTCTGGCAAACCATCCTTCCTGAAGGGATTCACTTTGACACATTCGTACGCTATTATGAAGAAGTGATGGACGAGATCGAATTTGCTAAGCGTATTACCCATATTTTCGACGAGGATTAAGCTACGTTCATTCATAGAATAACATTTCGTTCACAAATATTAACCTGTGTTGAATATTTGAATATTACAAGATAAATGGCAGTCTCCAGCATGCGAAAATACCCCTACTACCTTACAAGGAGTAGGGAAAATACACTCATTGAATTAATTTATATACCAACACCAATCCAAAGCTTTTCATCTTTAACCTCGAAATACTTTAAATTCCCAATTCGAATCGATTTTGCCTGCTCAATTTGACTTAAATCAATATGAATGATTCCTTTCTGATAGAGAAGAAAGGGCGGCTTATTAAGGATTTTATTTGTTATCCAATGTTGATGAATTGGCTTCAAACCGACGACCTTAAGGGAGAGTTCACGATTACGAGCCACTAATGGCTTTAATTCGAGACGAAAATTAATCGTTATACGGAGTTTTCTTGCCGCCCCACTGATCACGATCTTATCTTCTATTAAACGGACGGAAAGATCTGAAATGCCATTCATCTTTTTCTTATTTACGGCCTTAAGTAACATATTTTCTGTAATCGGTATAGTAATATATTTTTCTCCTAGCTCTTTCTTTACTTTAGAAAAAAAATTAGATTCATCTTCTAACCTCTTGTTGAATTTATCCTCGGTGAATTTCCCCAAGTTAAAATTCCCTCCCTCCTTTCTATATGTAGAATTGTTCAATTCACTGTGTGTTTTACACTTTTTAGCAATTAGTAACTTTTATGTCGTTTCAATTTGTCCTATGATGAAGAAATTTGATTATTTTTGTAAGTCAAGTTTGTAAAAGTTTATTTAGCTTACCGTTAAGTCCTGCAAACACTTCCCTGTTCATTAAAACAGCCATCACGTTCTTTTCTTTGTCACTAACTAATTTTAAAATGATCAGACATTTTTTTTGTCTACTTCTGTTTTAAAAATTGGTCTATTAACTTGTTTAATCGGTTCAAGTGAAACGTATAATCGATAATTGAAGACGTTGTGATCATTAAACGTAATTTTTGTTCTTTATTTTGATTATATATTTCTAAAACTCGCTCGAAAAAAGTCCCACTTTGTGCGAGAACATCATTTACGCCGTACTCATGCTCCTTCATTTTCCCTTGATATTTTAATAACAAAAATTCATGACATTTTATTAACTGTTCAAGGTGCTCATCGAACAATTGGTTTTCTTCCTCTGTTGTTTTACTTTGGAAATAGTGCTCTTCAATATTTTCTAATAGGTGTTCTCCTTCTTGTAATGCTTTAAGCATCTGTTTGAAAACAACCACTTCTCTTGCATTCGTTTTATTAATTTTTCCTATCTTTTCTCGTTCTTCATCAAACAACTTATATTGCTCCTCTAATTTTTCAATGCTCTTCCTTAATGCTTTACTCTGCTCCTGAAAAGATTTCTCTGACAGTTCATTTGAAATCGCTGTACGTAGTAATATTGACAAGTTTTGAAATGAAGATTGGACGTTTTCGGTGTATGTTTTTTTGTATTTCGGTGGTAAAATGACAACATTCACCAGCATCGCTGAACTAGTACCAATTAATATAATTAGAAAGCGGTTTAACGTAAAAAGTAGATCTTCATTACCTGGAGCACTCATGATCGCTAAAACCGTAACAAGTGTTAAGGGAATGGTACTTTCCATTTTCAACTTCAAACTTAATGAAATCACTAACATGATTACTAGACCAATTGTTATCGGATTGTCGCCTAAAAAGTGAATGAAGAAAAGAGCTACGGCAGCACCTAACGTATTTGTAATAAATTGATCTAACATTTGCTTCCATGTACGATAAATGGAAGGTTGGACAGCAAGTATAGCAGCCACCCCTGCAAATATAGCAGGCTCAAGCTCCAATGCAGAGCATATGTATAAAGCTAAAATTACTGCAAAGCCAGTCTTTAATATCCGAGGACCTAAAGTCACATTTTATCCGCCTTCCTTTTTATGTGTATATATCAAAAGTTTACCATAGCCTTTTTTTAGCGTGAAGAGTCGAGGAAAATGAATCAATCCTCTAAAGTTTTTTTCAGAGGATTGAGATTGGTTGGCTTCATAACTATTCCATTTTTCTACTTAATCATTTTATGTTAATTTGATCTCTTTAATGATACTGTGAATGGTCCACCAAATAATAATAGGCTAAATAAATAGCCATACAGATCGCCATTGTTATAAATCCCCAGCCAAGTGTGATTTGATCAATAAGTAAATAATTATTACATAATTGCGTAGGAGTCTTAATGTATAACCATCCCATGCCCGAAAACATAATTGTAAAACTAATAATAATGATATTTTTAACGGTCGCACTCAATTTTTTCCAACTATCACGCAATGGGATGCCAGCTAAAAAGGGCAAGCTGATGTATTTAAAGATTTCTATCGTTTGTACGGTTAAAGCTTCATCCATCGTTCGTGGGATCATCCAGTAAACCATAATGATAATAAATAGAAGCATTCCAGGTATACCACTATCATTCCACTTTGCAAAAAACTGTGAAAAGCGAACTTGAAACAAACGTGCCATTAAAAACCCAGCGATCACAAGCAGAGGCATTTGCATATGCATGTGTAAAATCATCACAGATTCCATAAAGTCGGCAACAGGAGGGAGAATAAGTACGATAAAAATTAATAACCCAAATAAAAATTGATTCATCGACTACTCCCCCTCTTCGCTTTCAAGCACACTGATAATTGTGGTTGCTGCCGTCTCAACCTCTTGATAATCCATAACATCCACTAATTTACCTTCTCTATCTACTAAATAAAAGGCTGAATTGTGTACAAAGTTACCGTTTCCATCTGGAATGACAATGACCCCAAATGCTTCTATCAAAATTTGTAGTTCAGACGGGTCCGGTACGGTTGCCATCCTCCATGTTTCTCCGTCACTATTAAAATATTCTTTGTACGTATTTAACGTAGCAGGGTCATCTCTTTCTGGATCAAAGCTTATACTTAAAAAAACAATGTCTTCTCCGATATATTGACTAGGTATTAAATCGTATACTTGACCCATATTAAATTCTAATTGAAGGCAAACCGTATTACATGATGTATACATAAATGTAATTAAGACATACTTACCCTCAAACTCAGAAATTGAATAAGTCCGTTCATTGCTATCTTCTAATAAAGCGTAAGGGAATTCAGGCTGCGTCCCTTTCAGTTGATTAACACGTGCTGTTTCTGCCGTATAGGCACGAAATCCATCTGTACCAATATAAAATAATAGAAATCCAAACAGTAAAATGAGAAGACAGGCAATCCTATTATGACCTTTATTACTCATGGAGATCACTTCCATATCTTATAAGGTTGGTGTTGTTTCTATTAGTTACTAGTAGTATAAAGAGATAGACTCAACACACATGAGCTACCTCTTTTTTCAAGGCTCTTTTTTCAAAGATTGTTGTTCTTTGCTTTTGGACCGTAAGCCAAGCGGATGCTTGGCTCTTCACGCTACGCGTGAAGCTTTTAAAATAAAATAGCCGTTCAGACAAATGAATTTGTCTTGAAAAGACTATTTTATTTTCAAAAAAACGGTCCAAAAGCAACAAAGTTTACGAAAACAGCCTTTTTCAAAAATCATTACCATGATCTGATTGGCGGAGAACCCGGCGGTGCATTTACGATAAAGTCAACAATAGGTAAGACATACGCCATAGAGACGAGAACTAACATAATGACAATCCAAACGCCCCAACGCTCTGTCCAGTACGGTGTTTTACTTGCATCATCTTCCTCTTTGGCAATCGGAAATTCGGTTTCACCAATAGGTGCCAGGAACATCAAATGGAAGGCTGCATACACTTGAATAATGACACCAATCATTAGGAGCGTTCCACCGATAGCTAAGAAAAACAAATAAGGATCCCAGCTTAATGCTGTTGCATGATCACCGTAAGTTGTGTACGATGTTCTTCTCGGTGAACCTAATAGTCCAACATAATGCATAGCCCCTGACATAAAGATCATCCCGACTGTCCAAATCCACGTCATGACAATCCCTAATTTATTGATGGCCGGTGTTAGAACACGTTTTGAAACATAAGGAATGAGCCAGTAACTAATTCCAAAGAAGGTTAAAACGACTGACACCCCGACAGTTAAGTGAAAATGGCCGACGACCCACATCGTGTTATGCACGACTTGGTTTAATTGGTTTGTACTTTGAACAATTCCACCGATTCCACCTGGAATAAAGGCTACCATTGCAATGAATGGAGCTAGGAATCGAACATCGCCCCATGGTAATTTTTTATACCACCCTAGGAAACCGGTCCCTCCTGTTGCTCTTGCTGTACGTTCGAATACCCGAAACATGGCATAAGCCGTCATTAATGAAGGAAAACCAATTGCTAAACTCATAAATACGTGCATGAATTTCACAGATTCTGAGATTCCAGGGTCAATGATCTGATGGTGAAATCCACCTGTAATGTTCATGACTACTAAGGCAATAATTACGACACGAGTTAATGTATCACTAAAGCGTCTTCCACCAATAATTTTAGGAACAACTACATACCAAGCAGAAACCGCTGTCAAATACCATATATTTACGAGCGTATGTCCAAAGGCCCAGAATAAGGTACGAGAAAGCATTACATTGATTGTTTCCACCCAGCCAAACGCCCAAGGAATAATCATTAGCACTTCAGCTGTTACAGGAAGACTACCGAAAAATAATAGAACAAATACGCCAGTAGCAAAAAAAGCAAGAATTGGTAGGTGCTCTCCTTTATGATTTTTTCTCCAATGTGCAACATTGATAAATGCACCGAATGCACACATCCATATACCGAGTACGATAAACACTAACCCAATATAAAAATAGGGTGATGCTGCCATTGGTGGATAAAAAGTAAACATTACGGATGCTTGATTTAACAAAATCGGTATAACCGCAATGACGATACCAACGATCTTCATCCAAAAACCAATCCATGCCATCCTTCTTACTTTCGGAAGAATGCCTCCTAGTGTATGAGAAAGGCCTGCATAAAAATATCCAATTGTAAAAAAGGCGGATAGTACAACAACTAACAGGATCCCATGTGCGGTTAGAACTTGATAATAGGTAAACCATGAAGGTAGTTCTAAAAGTCCTGCACGATTTAATCCTTGAATTAAACCCAAAATACCACCAAGTAATAATGCGATAAATGCAACAGATAAGTATGATTTCGTTAATTTAGCATCTTCTACCCCGATCCCCAACGCTTGATTTGCTTTTTGTTTTAACGCAGATCCTAATCCGATTTCCAATTTACTTCCCCCCTTTATTTCACCTTAATAACAGTGCTCATCACTTGGTGACCAGCACCGCAATATTCATTACAAATCACTAAAAATTCACCAGGTTGGTCAAATGTTTGCGAAATTTTTTGAATATGACCCGGCATCACCATTGCATTAATGTTCGTATTCACAACTTGGAAGCCATGAATCACATCTTTTGAAGTTAACGTAAAATGTACTGTAGCCCCAGCTGGTACTTCAATCTCCATCGGGGTAAAATTAAATAATTGTAAGGTCATTACGACTTCATATTCATTTTCTCCGATTTGTTTAATCCCAGGCTCGTCAAATGGTGCTGTTTGATCCACTTTTTGCGGGTCTATCGTTTCTGAGTGACTGGGTGGGCCCATATTTAAAGCGAATGCTTGATATCCTGTTATTAACATGAAGCCCATAATGATACCAAAACTTATCGTTAACCATATTTTTTCATCAAAATGCATCTTCATTTCTCTTCCCCCTTATACTCTCGCCAAATATAAGCCAAAAACGATAAAATACGTTAGTAGAAGTACGGCTCCAACAACACCCAATGAAAACCAAGTGCCAACTTTTGAATCTTTTACTATTTGCTCCCTTTTTTTACTTTCAACGTTTGTTGGTCTCACCTGAAATCACCTCTTTCTCTTTTCTTAATTTCATCTTAGCTGGAAATGGTTTTCATTTCCGTGACCAGTATCACATCGAGAGAAATTTCTGAAAAATAAAGTAATTAGTGGAAATAGCAAAAAAACCGTCAGAATAAAATCTGAACGGTTTTTAGAGGTTTAGCTTTGTTACTGTAAAAGAAAGGCTCTTTTCTAAAAGATTGTTGCTTTTAGCTATTGAACCGTTAACCAAGCGAAAGCTTGGTTCTTCACGCTTTGGCGTGAAGCCTTTGAACATAAATCAGCCAGATGGAATCTACTCCTTTTTTATCGTAAAAAATGAACAGTTCTAATGAAGCTGAAGAACTTAAGGTGTTTCTACGTCATAGCCGGCATTCTTCCAAGCTGTCGTACCACCTTCAATATATGCCACATCTGTAAAGCCCATTTTTTTTAGCAAATATGCGCCAAGTGTTGCTTGCCCTCCTGCTCCACACGTTACTAGTACAGGACGGTTCCGATCTGCTAGTTCTGGTGCTCTTAAATGTTCTGGCAATTCAAGGTCTGCTCGAATAGGTAACATCCCAAGTGAAATATTCATGCTACTCGGTATTAATCCACAAGCACCTGCATCAGCTGCATCTTGAACATCGATTACGAGAGTATTTGGATCTTCCTTGATCTTTTCTTTTGCGTCAGCTGAAGAAATTCCTGATACATGTTCGCGAGCTTCAGCTAACATTTGTTTAAACGTTAACGCCATTGAAAAGCCTCCTCTTATTAAACGGTTTTAGTAGGATTTAAAATGTTTGATATTGAATCCATGTTTATAGGAATAGGATATAGCCTAGTGAGCTACTATGCAAGGTTTTTTTACCAGTTTAAGGTAAGTTTCTGTACAAAAAAGCCATTTAGGTGCTCTTAATCCCTTTTATTGGTAGCACTCTACTCTAAAGATCATACCAGTTTAATGTACCCAGATGTAGTATGTTTTAAACCCCTAAAAGCTGAAAGAATTTACCTATCTGTAAAACTAAAACTAGATCCTACATTAAGTGCCGACCCTAGCCCCTTTTAAGCCTCTTAATTTATCCAACATTCCCTTCTTTAACGGGAATGACGTCTGGCTTTTTCTTAACACTAAGTACAAATAATGTCGCAACGATACAGAGAACTCCTGCTGTGATAAATGTAAGCGTATAGCTGTGATAAACTTCATAGAAGTAGCCACCGAGAAATGCGGCTACCCCTGCCCCGACTTGATGCGCAGCGAAAACCCAGCCATAAATAATGACGCCTCTTTCTTTCCCAAAGTAATCTGATGCTAATCGAATTGTAGGAGGTACAGTCGCAATCCAATCTAGTCCGTAAAAAACCGCAAAGCCAATGAGCATCACGTACGAATTCATTTCTAAGGCGTACGGTAAAATCAACAATGAGAGTCCACGTAATCCATAGTACCAAAATAAAAGCCAGCGATTATCAAAACGGTCAGAAAGCCAACCAGAAAACATCGTCCCGATAATATTAAAAACACCCATAAAAGCTAACAAGCTCGCTGCATGAACTTCTGGTATTCCATGATGAGCCGATGCAGGAATAAAATGGGTACTAATAAGTCCAACCGTAGATAATCCACAAATAAAAAAACTAATCGATAATAACCAAAATGGGAGCGAACGTAAACCAAGCCAGAGGGCCTCAAAACTTGACGCAATTGGATTTTTTCGGTTCACAGAAGAATTTTCTACCTTTTGTAAAGCTCCAAATGGAAGAACTCCCTTATCTGCTGGTTTATCCTTCATTAAAATGAAAATCAACGGGACCATCACGATACCTAAGACAATGAATACAGACATCCCAATTCTCCATGTATACGTCTCTGTTAAGTAGGAGAGTAAGGGTAAAAAAATGACTTGTCCCGCTGCGGTACTTGCCATTAGCAGTCCGAGAACAAATCCTCTTCGTTTCTCAAACCAGTTATTCGCTACTTGGGCTGAAAGGACAGTCAGGAACACTCCGCAGCCTACTCCAATAATAATTCCCCAAATAATATGTAACTGCCAGATCTTGGTCATGAACAAACTGACAACCATTCCAAAGACCAAAAGTCCCATCGCATAAGTCATCATTTTTCGAATCCCAAACCGAATCATTCCAGCCGCGATAAACGGCCCCGAAAATCCATACAATACGAGATTAATAGCAAATGCAAAAGAAATCGTAGAGCGACTCCATTCAAACTCCTGCTCGAGCGGCACCATGATAACACCAGTAATCGAGCGAACTCCAGCAGCTACAAGTACTGCAATAAATGTAATCCAAACAACAACCCAACCATAATGCACACAAAAAACCTCCCTAAGAAGACTTCCAAACAATAGATTTATCATACTACGGAATACGAAATTTTAGAAGAAATATATATCTAAATAAATTAGTAGTTCGTCTAACTCTTCCTTCTTCTTATGTCCTGCAAAAAACGCGCTTCATTTCGGAAAATGAAGCGCGTTTTTTATTTTGTGTATTTATTTAAAGTTGATTTATTGTTTTATTATTTTAAGTTGAAGAGTTTTATTTTCAACTTTGGGTAAAATATCGATCTCTCGACAACAATAGACAGAACCAAGCTGGAAAAGGATGATATCCTTTAGCTAGCAAGACTGTAGCATCTTGCTAGTGACTTACTTACACAATGATATTTCTTTTACCCATCATACTTTAACGCAATATTTTTCAACTGAGTATAATTGCGGAGTGCTTCAAGGCCTTTTTCTCGTCCGAAACCGCTCTTTTTATACCCGCCAAACGGCATTTGAATTCCCCCACCTGCACCGTAGTTATTAATAAATACTTGTCCAGACCGAACTTTACTCGCCACACGGTGTGCTCGACTGACATCCTTCGTCCAAACCCCTGTGACAAGACCATAATTTGTATTATTGGCTAGCTGGATAGCTTCTTGTTCAGTTTGAAATGGAAAAACGGATAAAACGGGGCCAAATAGTTCTTCTTGTGCAAGTTCGCTAGTCACATCAACATGATCCAAAACAGTCGGAGAAAAGTAATAACCACCTTCATGACCTGGAATGGCGACACCCTTTCCACCTGTTAAGATCGACACTCCCTCTTTTTCAGCTAGCTTCATAAAGGTACAAATTCTATCAAACTGCTTTTTGGATAAGATCGGACCAATATCGGGATCATCCATACCTGGTCCTACTTTTAATTCGCTCATTCTTATTACGACCTTATCAAGGAACTGCTCTTTAATTTCTTCTTCAATTAAAAGGCGTGATCCAGCCGAGCAGGTTTGTCCTGCGTTTTGGATGATCGATTTTACGACCCAAGTTAAAGCAAGATCCTGATCACAATCAGCAAACACAATATTCGGTGATTTCCCACCTAATTCAAGTGTTACGGGTACAGCATTTTTTGCGGCCGCTGCCATGACTTTTGTTCCTGTATCGACTGACCCTGTAAAAGTAATATGATCGATATCAGGGTGAGAGCTCAAATAGGCGCCAGCATCATATCCATAACCTATTACTATATTAAGTATCCCTTTCGGTAACGAAGTTTCGTCAAATAATTCAGCTAATTTAAGTGCTGTCAATGGTGTATCTTCTGCAGGTTTGACAACAACGGCATTCCCAGTTACGATTGCTGCAGCAACGCTCCGCGATGTAATTTGAATTGGATAATTCCATGGAATAATATGGGCGGTTACTCCTACTGGCTCCCGTACGGTATAATCTAGTATTCCATACTCGATTGGGATCGTTTCGCCTAAAATTTTATCGGCCACTCCTGCGTAATATTCAAAATATCTTGCAGCTGCTTCAACATCCGCATGAGCTTGTGTCAACGGCTTTCCAACATCTAACGTTTCTAGTCTAGCTAATTCATCTTTATTTTCTCTAATCTTCTCTGCCATGTTGTAAATCAGCTTTCCGCGTTCATACGGTTTAAACTGTTGCCACTCATCTGACTCAAATGCAGTTCGTGCAGACTGTACTGCTAGATTAATATCTTTTTCAGAACCTCTTGGGACTTCTGCAAGTACGTCACCATTCGCCGGATTAATCACCAGCATTGATTCATTTGAACTTCCACTTACCCAGCTCCCGTTAATATACATCTGTAGTTTTTCCAACCTTTACACCTCCTATAACCCTCTTCCACCGTCTACATGAAGAATTTCACCTGTGATCATTCTCGCTTCGTCAGAACAAAGATAAACTGCTGCATTAGCAATGTCTATTGGTTGAATAAGCTCACCAAGGGGAACGCTGTTCTTAAATACTGTATCTTTCATCTGCTCCACATCAGCACCATCTCCCGTAAATTGGCCAAGCATCTTCGTATCACTCGGCCCTGGGTGGATGACATTGACTCTAATTTGGTCAGCCGCTAACTCGATCGCTAAAGCTTGTGAAAAAGCAACAGCTGCACCCTTTGATGCGATGTAAGCACTCAAGCCTGGGCGTGGCCGCACTGCTGAAATTGAAGCCACATTGACGATGACACCGTTTTGATTTTTTAAATATGGGATAATCGTTTTTGTCGTTAAAAATAAAGAGGTTGAATTGATAGCCATCAATCGTTCCCAGTCGGATAAGGATAATTCAACAACAGAAGTAGACTTTTGGGCAATTCCAGCGATGTTCACAAGCCCATCTATTTTATTAAACATTTCATATGCGTGCTCTGCTGCTGCAACGATCTCGGCCTCATTTGTGATATTACACTTTACAGGCAAAAACGTTTCATTTTGCTCTGGTAAAGAAGTCATTTCTATATCTAAACCAACGACATTGGCTCCTTCTTCTAGAAAACGCTTTACGGTCGCTTGCCCCATCCCCCCAGCTGCTCCAGTAACGAGAAAGGTTTTTCCGTTTAATCTCATTTCGTCCCCTCTTTCATTTAAGAATATTGGTTTATCTAATCTTCAATATAGCGTCTAATCTTCTCTATTTTTGGTTTCCATTTAAAAAGATGAGTGCTGCTGTACGATAGATTTCCGTTGTTTCTGCTAATTCTTCTATATCGACATATTCATTGATTTGATGTGGAACTTCACGATCTCCAGCTCCAATCGTAACGATTGGTACACCTGCTAAGTGAAGAAACGTCCCATCTGTTGCTCCTGGAACACCATTATAAATCGGTTCTTTTCCCGTCACATTTTTATAAGCTTCAGCTAGCGCTTTTACAACCGGTTCCTCTTTGTTTGTTTCTGTCCAAGGTCGATCTTCAATGACTTCAAATTCAGCGGAAAAGTCAGGGTCATCCTTTGCTAGCTCATCCAATATCGCTTGAATTTCTCTTTCAATTTCATCATGATATTGTCCGGGAATCGTTCGAATATCTAATGTCGTCATACATTGATCGGGAACGACATTGATTTGCGGGTCACCTTTTACTGGCGCTTGAAGTATCGTAGGTGTAATGCTTGGCCACCCGAGCTGTTCGTGACGTCCTAACCTTCTTTTTTCACGTTTCTCGTATTCATCCAATTCACAAATAATTTTAGCCATACGAGTGTTCGGATTAATACCGCTAAGTGGCATCGCGCCATGGGCCATTTTCCCATGAACGCGGATAACAACTCGCATTGCACCTTTTTGGGTAATACAAAGCTGGTTCTCTTCTGGCTCGCAAATGATCGCACCATCCACATCCTTTGCCCAGCCTTGGTCAATAAAGTGTTTGATTCCAATCATCAATCCTTCCTCATCACAAGGAATGCAAAGGATAATTTTCCCCGTCCACTCTTCTTGATCTCTTAAAATTGAATGAACAGCCGTTATCATGCAGGCTAAGTTTCCTTTCGTATCATTCGTTCCTCTGCCATACATTCGTCCATTTTCGATGACTGCTCCAAATGGATCATAATCCCATGCGTCCGGGTCTCCTTCTGTTACGACATCTGTATGACCTTCAAAAAGAAGCGTTGGACCAGGTTTACCTGAATCTATAATTCCAATCACATTAGGGCGACCAGGCTCCACTTCTTGAACATGAGCTTCAATCCCTAAATCTTGTAAGTAATTAGCAACAAAATAAGCTACCTTTTCTTCATTGCCCCCTTCCACACCCGGGCGATAGACACTAGGAATCTGAACTAGTTTTTGTGTCAACTCGATGACTTCTTGACGGTCTCTTAATCTTCTTTTTTCTACATTTTCTAATGATTGTGGCATTTAGAACCTCCTCGATTTTTTATTAAGCTCGAAATTCACTTACATTAGAACTAGAGATGGATGCTTTTTTTGTTAATAAACTAACAGCTACAAAAGCAATTAATGAAAAGATGATCGGGAAGACAACGGTATGAACACCAAATACATTCGGAAAGTAAGTATGAATAATAATATACGCACTTATCCCAACGATCATAGAAGCAATAGCCCCGTTCTTATTCCCATTCTGCCAATAAAGTCCCATGATTACAGGCCAAATAAATGTTGCTTGGAGCCCGCCGAACGAGAATAGATTTAACCAAATTAATAGATCAGGAGGACTTAAAGCCATTGTAAAAACGAGTATTCCTAAAACCGTTGTTACACCAAAACTAACGCGTTTTACTTGCTGCATCGTCGCATTTGGCTTGACATAGTTTAAGTAAACATCTTTAACGACTGCCGAACTTACTAGTAGTAATAACGAGTCAACGGTTGACATGATCGCTGCCATTGGCGCCGCTAATACAATCCCAGCAAGCCAAGGAGGTAACACTTCCATCGCAATCATTGGCATGACCGTATCGCCTACTTCGATTCCTGGCATAACAGCTCTTGCAAATACCCCTGTTAAATGCATTCCAAGCATAATAAAGCCAACAACAATTGTTCCTGTAATCAAGGCACGGTGCATAGCCTTTGAGTTTTTATAGGACATCGCACGAACCGCTACTTGTGGCAAGGCCAAAACCCCAACACCTACTAGGATCCAGAATGAGGAAACATATGCTGGTGTTAAACCACCATCATGACCATACGGTGTTACTAGATTTGGATTTTCGGCAACGAGATCAGCCATAATATTAGAAATCCCGCCACCCGCGATGATCGTACCGATTAAGATAACTAATGTACCGACAAACATGACCACTCCTTGCAGTAAGTCTGTAACGGCTACAGCTCTAAAACCACCGATAATAACGTACATAAGAACAGCGACAGCAAAAATGAATAAAGCCGACGTGTAATTTAAGCCTGTTAATGAAGAAATTAGCCGTGCTCCACCGACCCATTGAGCAGCCATGGCGGCAAAAAGGAAAATAATGATACTAAAAGCGGATAATAATACGACCCATTTACTGTTGTCATATCGTTTACGTAAAAAATCAATGAGGGTGATCGCTTTATATTTCCGTGCATAAATCGCAAACTTCTTCCCAAGAACCATCAATACAAAATAACCTGTAGCGACTTGCGCCATAGCTAGTAGAACCCAGCCTAAACCTTGTGTATAAGCAACACCTGGTCCACCTATAAAACTACTAGCACTTCCATAGGTTGCGATCATTGTCATTGCTAATATAAAGCCTCCAAGCTCACGGCTACCTAAAAAGTACTCTTGTAAAAAATCATTTGATTTTTTTAAATGTCCAGATGACCAAAAACCAACAATAAATATCGCAATTAAGAAAATGATAAGTGGTATAATCACAGGCCAGTTCATTCAGATCCCTCCTGTTCATCCTCAAAGTCTACTTCCACAAAATATGTTTTTACCATGACGATCACGATGACTGCCATGATTAGAAACCCTAGAACACAGCTATAGAAGAACCAAGCAGGCATACCAAACACATAAGAATATTCTTCAACTGGAGAAGAACCCATACCGTAGGCAAAGCCAAACCACCAAAGAAAATTAAAAATAACTAGTCCAACACCAATTAACGCTTCACGATTAGCAATCTTAAATCTTGGATCATTTTGATCGATTTTATTCATAATCCATCTCCTTTTACAAAATATTGTTAATATATAACATTCTACTAAAACTAGAGAAACCATTTAGACATAATAGTAAATTTTTTTCCGATTCTATTTTACATTTTGTCTAATAATAAAAAATAAATAAATAATTAACTTGAAAAAACACTCCTGAGCAACAACATAATAGTAAAAATTATACACTAGTGATAATTCTCTACAATTATTAGTGATTTCGAGTAGATACTGCTCCGCAATTCTTTATTTCGTTTATTTATTTAATGAACTTTCTATTATTCCTGACTTAAGCTTGTAAGTTTATGTACATTTCACCGTCAATTGGTGGGAATGAGGCAGTTAATTTTATAGTTAGCTGTTTTATTTTGATGTTTTGAGTCTTTATTTTAAAGTTTGGGCTTTTTCTTTTGAGTGTGACAGCCTTTATTTTTAACTTCTGGCCTTTTATTTTCAACTTTGCCGCAATTATTTTCAACTATGGGACTTCTATTTTCAACTTCTGCCCATTTATTTTCAACTTTGCCGTATTTATCGATTTCTCGACATCAAATGACGATATTCAACAATTTTCTGCTGCGTTATAATCTTTGACCCTGTTCTAATCTACCTAAACGTCGTAGTTTTATATCCTTCTAAAATTTCATATCAAAAATATAAAAGGTTGCTGTCTCTATTTAACAGCAACCTTCTAACCTTTCCGTTATTCCATTAACGAATATTAATTAAATAATACGAGTTGTAACCATACCTTCAATTTGTTTAAGTTTTTCCTCTAATCCAGGAATAATATCACCGTTTACTTTATTATCAATATCGACCATCGTATATGCGTATTCTCCACGGCTTCTGTTTACCATGTCTGCGATATTTAAATCATAGTTAGAAATTGCCATTGTGATTTGTCCAACCATGTTAGGAACGTTTTTGTGGAACGCTGCTACCCGTTTCTTTCCTGTATAAGGAAGAGAAGCATTTGGAAAGTTCACTGAATTTTTGATGTTTCCTGTTTCTAAAAATTCTTTCACTTGACGAGCTGCCATTATCGCACAGTTTTCCTCAGATTCTTTAGTAGATGCACCAAGGTGTGGAATTGGAACTGTGTTTTTCATTTTTAACACCTTTTCATTCGGGAAGTCAGTAATGTATTTCCCTACTGTTCCATTTTCAAGTGCAACTTCCATATCCGCTTCATTCACAAGCTCACCACGTGAGAAATTCAAAATATGCACGCCTGGCTTCATGATACTAAACGTTTGTTGATTAAACATGCCTCTTGTGTCATCAGTTAAAGGAACGTGAACTGTAATATAATCAGAGTTAGCAAACAATTCTTCTATTGACATCGCACGCTGCACATTGCGAGACAAACTCCATGCTGTATCAACAGAAATGAACGGGTCAAAACCGATAACATCCATATCTAAATCAAGCGCATCATTTGCTACAAGCGCACCGATGGCACCTAAACCGATAACTCCTAACGTTTTGCCCTTAATTTCTTTTCCGACAAATTGCTTTTTACCTGCTTCTACAAGCTTCGGGATTTGATCGCCTTCACCTTCTAATGACTTTGTCCATGTGACACCAGCAAAAAGATTTCGAGATGAAGCCATCAATGAAGTAAGTACCATTTCTTTTACAGCATTCGCATTAGCACCTGGAGTATTAAAAACAACAATTCCTTGCTCCGTGCATTTGTCAACTGGAATATTATTAACTCCTGCTCCAGCTCGTGCAATGGCTTTTAAATTATCACCAAATTCCATAGTATGCATGTTAAAACTTCGAAGAACAAAAGCATCTGGATTTTCACTATCATTGTCAATCTTAAAGTTTTCTTTATCAAAAACGTTTAACCCACGCTCTGCAATATTATTTAAAGTTTTAATAGTTTTGATTTTATCTAAAGTAATTGTGCTCATTTTCATTTCTCCTTTTTTTATGAGAGTTTTTAATTTTTATGATTTACACATTTCATTAAGGGAACTTGCCACTATTTCAGTTTACGAAATCGCTATTACTATAATAATGGATTAAAAGTAAAATACTAGAATATCCCCTCCTAGAAGCAGAAAGAGGTAAGGGAGCTTTTAATCCCTTACCTCTGCCCAGGCGAACGGCTACGACACTATGTGCTCCCTCACGGTTATCCGCGTTTCGCCAGTTACACATAGCCTTTAGATTTGATCTTATCTTAACAAATTCTCCATTAATGTTCAACAGCCAAATTATGAATATTTTATATAATTTTAGAGTAATTGCCGCTTCTTAATGTAGAAAAAAAGTTTTCCCTAATCAGGAATATGACTGCTCGTCCAATTTATTAAATATGAAACTTAGGAAGACATCCAATTGGGTGGCGTATTTTTATCCCAATAAATTTTACCAAGGTCATGATGGGTTTCAAAATTATCCTTATAAGTATGGTAATGAAAGTCAAACCAATATCCTTGGTTTGGTGGGTGATCGCGACGGACATGGAAACGGTATAATTCCTCTCCATTTCTAATATCGAATACATGAAAGACCTTTTCCCCAAGACCTGCTGCAGGGTCACTCGTTATCGAAAAATTTCTAAGAGTCTCTACATCAGCGTTCATACTTATAGTTGTAATGGTTTCTTCAAGCTTAGGAAAAATCACTTGACGATATTCCTCTTCTACTTTTGATTTAATCCTCGTACCGAATTTATTCATCATTTGTATATCAGCTTGATAAAGTGTGTAATCCACCCACTTGGATAAAAGCACTTCACTTTCGGTTTCCCTTGCAATTTCTTGCCACGGAAGCTGTACCGAACTATTGGAATTTATATCTTCTTCTAGCTTAGCTTCTATTTGTGCTTCATCTGACTCTTGATCATCTTGCCTAATTTCTGAGTCTGAAGGTGACTTTGTATCCGATGCATTCGAGTTAAGATGGGAAGGCGGTACAACAGTTCCTAACGTTAAAATTGTGATGAGAACAAAAAATGATTTTCGTAACCAGTGCCACATATCTCTTTCCTCCAGCAAGGTTATTTACAAGACTAATACTTTTATTTTCTCATGATAAGGAATAGATTGCTAGAAATATCTAGTAATTTATGTAATTTTCAATACCTTTACATATTTGATATTTACTAGGTTAATGAGACGAATCATTAAAGCTGCAACTTTTTGAGGAAACAGAAGTGATTTTGAAAAATGAAGGGCACAAAATCCCCCATTACGGATTTTGTGCCTTTTATTATTAATAAGAATTAAGTTAAAGCAATACAAATGTTTTTCGCTTCGGTAAAGAATTCTAGACTATGATGTCCTCCTTCTCTACCAATTCCACTCTTTTTGAAACCACCAAATGGGGCGCGGAGGTCACGAACAAACCAACAATTTACCCAAATCGTTCCTGCACGCACATGGTGCGAAATGCGATGAGCTCGTTGTAAATTATCTGTCCAAACAACCCCGTTTAACCCGTAATCGGTATTGTTGGCTATTTCTAATGCTTCTTCTTCTGTGTCAAAAGGAATAAGCGTGACAATCGGACCAAAGATTTCTTCTTGGCAAATACGAGCATTGGGATTCGCTTGGAGATAAATTGTTGGTTCTAAATAGTAGCCTTTTTCTAAGTGAGCAGGAAGCACTGGTCGCTTTCCACCATAGACTAGCGTAGAATTTTCTTCTTTTGCAATTTCTATATAGCTCGTCACTTTTTTATAATGTTCAGCACTCACCACTGGCCCCATACTCGTAGAGATGTCTTGCGGGTCTCCTACTTTAAGTTCAGCAGCCGCTTTCTTAAAGCGCTCAACAAACTCATTCATAATAGAGCGTTGGACCAATATACGTGAACCTGCTAGACATACTTGCCCTGAATTTAGAAAAGCGGCTTGAATCGAAACGGGAATCGCTTTATCGAGATTCGCATCTTCAAAAACAATATTGGCGGCTTTTCCACCTAACTCAAAGGCCACTTTCTTTAACGTATCTGCACCATTTTTCATAATCGCCTTTCCAGTTGATGTCTCCCCCGTAAACGAAATGAGATCGACATCTGGATGACTCGTCATATATTCGCCAGTTGAATTCGGACCAAATCCTTGGACAATATTAACGACTCCGTCTGGAATCCCTGCTTCTTTTGCAATTTCTCCAAGTAATGATACGGTTAATGGCGTGATCTCGGCTGGTTTAATAACAGCGGTATTACCAGTTGCAAGGCACGGCCCGAGCTTCCAAGTGGTCAGCATAAATGGTAAATTCCAAGGGGTAATTAATGCAGCAACGCCAACAGGTTCATATCGTGTGTAATTTAAAAATTCCTCTCCCATTGGGTAAACTTCGCCACCTTGTTTTTCCATGAAGTCTGCAAAAAACTTTAAATTGTGGGCAGCTCTTGGAATTTCTTTTTCAAGGGCAACAGGGTACGGTTTTCCGACATCCATCGCTTCTAAGCGTGCTAGTTCTTCTTTCCGTTCTAAAATAATCTCAGCCATTCGGCGTATTTTCGAGCAACGCTCTGCTAATGACATCGTCCGCCACGGACCATGTTCAAATGCTCTCCTAGCAGCACGGCAAGCAGCGTCCACATCTTCATACGAAGCTTCATGCACACGGGCGATGACCTGTTGTGTTGCCGGGTTTTTGACTTCATAGGTTGAATTTGTGCTAGATTCCATGTATTTTCCATCAATAAAAAGCTTTACTTCCTTTATGTTCGTTTGTATGTCTTGCATCACGTTCACCCCTTCCTCATGTTTTGCTTTCGTTTTGTAACTGATTCTCCTGCTATTCCCCAATGGTCACTCGACATTTCTTGAATGAGGACACGGACATTTTCAATCGGTGCATCTAATACATCGGCAACTAAATGACTCACTTCTTGAATTAATTGCTCTTTTTTCTCCGGGGTGCGCCCTTCGAGAATATTAATTTGGATAAATGGCATCTGCAAAACTCCTTTCTGCCTCTTATTTCTGTGGAAAGGGGGACAGAGCTTCGGAACAAAGAGGAAAAACCCACGAAGTCCCTACGTCTATACCGCCTTCATTAAGCTTTGTGTAGCTTTAACGCATCATGTCCATATCCATCCTTGGTTGAGAGTAAACGCTCATGGATGTTGTTCCTAATTTGTAAAGCTTGCTTTTAGTGAACCCATTCTATCAAAGCTTACTGAGAAATGATCTCCACTTGTAATCGTAAACGCTTCAGAAAGAGCCCCACTTAAAACGACTTCACCTGCCTTTATACTTTGACCTTTTTTAACTAATTGATTAGCCATCCAGGCAACCGCTCTTGCGGGATGACCCATGACAGATGCACCTGCACTTGTAGCGACAATCTCTCCGTTCTTTTTAAACACCATTCCCATTAAACGTAAATCAATATGATCGACAGGGATTAGTTTTTCTGAAATCAAGTAACGTGATGAAGACGAGTTGTCCGCTACTACATCTGGAAGGGTGAAGCGAAAGTTACGATAGCGACTATCAATGATTTCCATTGCCGGAGTGATAAATGCTGTTGCCGCTAAAATGTCAGCTACCGTAATGATCGGTCCCTTTACTTCTTTATCAAAAATAAAGGCAATTTCGGGTTCGATTTTTGGATGAATAAAAGACTCTAATGTAACTTGCTCACCTTCGAATAATTGCATATTTTCAAGCAGGACGCCGTATGTCGGTTCATGGACCCCCATCATTTCCTGTTTCGCCCGGCTTGTTAAACCTAATTTTCTCCCTGCAATTTTCGTTTTTTCTTCCTGACACTTGATTTCAATTAATCTTTCTTGTACTTGATAGGCTAATTCAATATCAAGCTCTGAAAAACGATCAACGAACTTATCTACTTCAAAACGATCTCTTTCCGCTTTGTACAGTTCATCCGCTATTTGATTAATGACATCCGTTTTTATCATCGTTAACATCACCTCTTCATCGTATATCTAAACCGAGATTTTCTTTTCAGAGATTTGTCTCGCTACATCGTAAATGAGATCTTCTTGACCACCAACCGCTTTCATTCTACCTAGTTCTATTAAAATATCTCGTTCATCGACATTGAACTTTTCAGCTGCATCTTGAGTAAATAATAAGAAGCTAGAATATACGCCTGAGTAACCCATAATTAAACTCGAGCCTGTAATTTCTTGTGGGCGAGGCATGAATTTTGCAACGACATCATTGGCTACATCCATGATTGAAAACAACTGGATTCCTGTATTAAACCCCATTCGATCAAATACAGCTGCCATCACTTCGGTTTGCGTGTTTCCACTTCCTGCTCCAAGACAGCGTAAGCTTCCATCGATATACGTTGCCCCTGCTTCAACGGCGGTAATCGTATTGGCCATTGCTAGTGATAAATTGTTATGACCATGAAAACCGATCTCACATGATAAGTTTTCTTTAAGCGCACGGATTCTCTCTTTTACTTCGTGAGGTAGAAAAGCACCCGCAGAATCAGTCATATAGACGACTTCTGCTCCATAACTCTCGAACAATTTCGCTTGTTCAACTAATTTCTCAATCGGAGCCATATGAGCCATCATGAGGAAACCGACCGTTTTCAATCCTAGATTCCTTCCAAGCTCCACATGTTGTTTCGCTACATCGGCCTCCGTTACATGCGTAGCGACACGAACCATTTTTGCGCCTGCTTTTTTTGCATCTTCAAGATCTTCTTTGATCCCAATTCCTGGAAGCAAGAGAACTGATACTTTTGCCTGGCTGCATTCTTCTGTTGCCGCTTCAATGAGTTTTAACTCATTCACTTTTGAAAAACCATATTGCAAGGAGGACCCACCCAAACCGTCACCATGGGAAACCTCAAAGTATTCCACCCCTGCATTGTCTAATCCTTTCGCTACTTGACGTACTTGTTCTTCTGTAAACGCGTGCCTCATCGAATGACTCCCGTCTCGTAAGGTCACATCAAGAATTTGAAGATCACGTTTCATTGCTCTACTCCTCACTTTACGATTTTGATAGAAACACAGCATGGTTTGCTAAAAAATTGATGTCATATTTACTAGTCCTTTGCAGCAGCTTTATTTCATGAAAGGTGGAACAAAACTAGATTGATTTTGCATTTTTGCGATCTCATTTCCTACTTTTGCAGCAGCTGCTGTCATAATGTCTAGGTTTCCTGAGTACGGAGGAAAGAAGTCTCCTGCACCTTCCACTTCAATAAAAACAGATACTTTGTTTCCATCAAATACAGGTGTTCCGCGCATCCGATAACCTGGCACGTATTCTTGCACGGACTCGACCATCTTTTCAATCGATGCAATAATTTGATCTTCCCTACCGCGTTCTTGTACTAGCACGTGAATGGTATCCCTCATAATGATTGGTGGTTCGGCAGGGTTTAATATTATAATTGCTTTTCCCTTCTTTGCACCGCCAATTTTTTCAATCGCTCGGGAAGTTGTTCTCGTGAACTCATCAATATTGGCTCTTGTTCCAGGTCCTGCACTTTTACTCGCTACTGTCGCAACGATTTCTGCATACTCAACAGAGCAAGCTTGATCGATTGCATGAACGATCGGTATCGTTGCTTGACCTCCACAAGTCACCATATTTACATTTTCAGCGTCTAAATGTTCCCCTAAGTTTACCGATGGGACAACAAAAGGACCGATCGCAGCTGGTGTCAAATCAATGACTTTTTTTCCTAAAGGGACAAGCAGTTCATTATGACGAATGTGTGCCTTCGCTGTTGTTGCATCAAATACAATATCTACCATTTCCTGCATTTCCAATAATCCATCGATACCTCGATCGGTAATTTCATAGCTTCGATCTTTCGCACGTAATAAGCCTTCTGAATGTGGGTCAATTCCTACCATCATCTTCATTTCTAAATGTTCACTACGTTCGATTTTATACATTAAGTCTGTTCCAATATTTCCTGAACCAATAATTCCTACTTTACATTTCCCCACTATTTAATCCTCCTTGTATTCAAATGAGGCGGAGACCGAGCCAATATGAGCAAATTCAGCTGTAAACGTGTCACCGTCTTCAATCGGTACAGCTGCTGATAACGCTCCTGATAAAACGATTTCACCTGCTTTTAACGAAATGTCATATTTCGCAAGTGCGTTAGCAAGCCATGCAACTGCGCGAATCGGATTCCCCATAACAGCAGCGCCTGCAGCCGAATCTAAATATTCCCCGTTCTTATAAACAACCATGCCAATGTGCTGAAGATCGACATCTTCTAGTCGGGTTGGCTTCCCACCAATAATCATTTTCGAAGAAGATCCATTATCAGCAACCGTATCTTCAAACTGAATCTTCCAATCTTTTATTCTACTGTCAATCACTTCGAAAGCAGGTACGATATAATCCGTTGCCTCCACTACATCAAGGAACGTGACGTCAGGTCCTTTTAAATCTTTTTTCAAAACAAATGCAATTTCAAACTCTAGTTTCGGTTGAAGCAGTTCATCTAACCGAACCGTATCTCCTTCTACATACACCATATCGTCTAGTAAATGTCCGTAATCTGGCTCACTCACATTAAACATCTTTTGCATCACTTTACTTGTTAGTCCTATCTTTTTACCAACAATAATGGCGCCCCTTTTTACTTTCTCTTCAATTTGTTGTAGTTGAATATCGTAGGCTTCGTCGACAGTGATTTCCGGGAAAGTCTCAGTTAATGGCTCGATCGGTGTTTTGTTTTCTTCTGCGTCTAATAAGCGACTAGCTATCTCTTTTGTGTTCACTTCTTCACCTTCTTCCAATTCCATTCGTCCATTTTGATTTATCGTACTTCCTCTTGAACAGGTAACGTCCGATACTTGCCGCTATAATATAGAAGGGGTTCACCATCTACTAATTGAAGGTTTGTCACTTTTCCAATAAAAAGTGTATGGTCTCCTTCTGTATGTTCATTCACTACCTCACACGATAATTGTACGAGTGCTCCATCTAGTACCGGTAAACCATTTAATGTTGAAAAATTCACTTCTCGTTTCTCTTTTATTTGTCCAGCAAAGATCATTGATAAATCTTGTTGGCCAGAAGACAAAATGTTCACTGCGTACGTTTTACTCTTTCTAACTTTTTCTAACATCATTGCTCTTTCATCAATAGAAATCACGACAAGCTTCGGTTGGAGTGAGACAGACATAAACGCGTTTGCTGTCATGCCATGAACCTCACCATCCACTTCTGTCGTAATAATCGTGACACCAGTCGCAAACTTTCCCATTGCATTCCTAAACTGTTTATCCTCCATGATCATCCTCCTTAATTTACCCTCGTTAAAAATACAACTGAATTCTCATCCTTACCATCTTGCTAGCACTTACTAAGCTTGCTTATAAAGTTGATAGGAATACGCTTTCTACCCATTTAATAGCGTGTGCACTTCTTCGTTTTCTCCATTTAATAACAGCTCCCTAATTCGAGTCGATGAGATGACTCTTCCTTTATCACAACAAATTTTTTCAATGACCCGCACCGTAAACGAACGCTTTAAATGTTCAATACTACCGCTTCGATTGTTTCCAAAACGAAAATCGTTACCTACGATTATTTCTTGAGGGTTTAAAGAAGAGAGCTCTTCCATAAAATGTTGTACACTTCGGTTTAAATATTGCGCATTGAAATTGGCCACAATGACATGGTCAACTCCAAGCTTCACGATTTTATCGAACTTTTCTTCTATTGAACTTAGTGGTGTAGCGTTTTTAAAATAAACCCGTGGAGGTGGGTCAAAAGTATAGATAACACTAGGAACGTTTAGGTGTTTACTTTGCTCAACCATTTCACGGATAATCGTTTGGTGACCAAGATGAACACCATCAAAAGCACCAATAGCTATAATGGATGCACTCAATGAAAGTGTTCCAGCTTGATGGATGTGCACGAATTTCACCTACTTTCCATTAAATAGTTGTTGGGCCTTTCAAGTTTCTAACTTAGGTGGAGAGCCCCCCACCTGTTTTCCTAGTGTTCTTTCATACCTGAAGTTTATTGTTTAACCTTTAACAGGTGCTTTGTGTGGCGTTCCATATAAGAAATATTCTTCAGGAAGTGGAGAGCCGTACCAAATAATCCCTTTCTCAAGCTCATCCTCTCTCCAAGTTATTGGTTTCCAATCTGGATCAAAAATAAGATAGCCTGCATCCCCGAATAACTCGACACGATTTCCACCTGGCTCGAACACATACATAAAGTACGCTTGGCTCACACCATGCTTTCCAGGACCTGCTTCAATTTGAATACCATTTTCAACAAGTAAGTCGGCAACATCCATTAAATGTTGTGGGTAGCCGTACCAGTAAGCAATGTGATGGAAACGACCTTTTTGACCCGTCTGATCTCCCATAAGTGCCACTTCGTGAACGAGTGGACTTACACTCATCCATGCACCGATTTCTGTCCCATCATTCATAATGATGTTTTCGCGAAGTTTAAACCCTAATTCATCGTGCATAAATTGCTTATTTTTCGTAACATCACTACACATTAAGTTGATATGATCTAAGCGCCGTGCCGGAATTCCAACATTTGGCCGTTTTTGTGGACGGCTCTTTAAGAGTGTCTTCTGATCGGCTGGGGCTTGATAATAATCCACCTCCCAAAGAATTTCCATGTTATGACCGTCTGGTGTTTGGTACTGGTACGCTTGACCGTGACCCAGGTCACCTTCGATCCAGCCCTTGCCATAACCACTCTTTTCTAATGATTGAACTCTTTGATAAAGTGCTGATTCTGAACTTGCTCTCCAAGCCGTATGTGCCATACCTGCTTCTTTCGCTTCTGTAATTTTTAACGTATGGTGGTAAAAGTCTTCATACGCTCTGAGGTATACAGACTGCCCCACTCTCGTTGTTTCTTGTAAACCTAGAAACTGAGTAAAGAACTTTAACGTTTCTTCTGGTTTAGGCGTATATAACTCTACATGGGCTAATTGCGCTACATCAAAATTGGACATATTGAAAACCTCCTGTTTATAAACGATATTTTTATATTTTTTAGTTTTCTAACCTTTAATAGATTGCTTAAAGGTAATCATCGATTAAGGATATTTAGTAGGTTGAACAAATTCAAATTTAAAGTGATTTAAACTTACTACTATTAATAAAGTTCACATCGTCAGGGTTGATCCAAGTCGGATTTGTCCAGCCGTCCAAATCGTAGTCATTCATACATTGTTCTGCAAACGCTTCAAATTCAGCCGCTTTCCCTGATCCTTGGGCAGCAAACAATGTCTCTAACCTGATTCCTTCATGGTTTCCTGCATAATTTCGTTCATATAGTTCATGTCTTCCACCATACTCGGTTCCAATGGCATCCCATAGCAATTTAACGACTTTAATTTTTTCAAGTGCACTTATTCCATAGGAGCCACGATAGAACTTATCGATCGTTGGCCTCAGTTCTTCATTTTTAAAATCGAGTGCACTAGAAGGTTGTACGATCAAGTTGCCCCCTACTATTTGTTCAATAATGCCTTTGATTCGCGGCCAAGCTTCTGTCATAAATACTCTATAGGCCATTCCGCCCTCTAGTCTTGGGATTACAGTATTATTTGGTCCCTCTTCAGGATTAAGGGCCATGGCATCTGTTAATGCCCAAAATAAATTTCTCCAAGCGATAATCTCCCCAACGTTTGCCTGCACTCCTCTAAAAGTATCTGTACCTGCCGTTTTTATCGCTTTAAGCATAATTCCAGCAACTAAATCTAGTTTTACTGAGAGCCTTGTAGCGCCATGAAATGTAAAGCGATTGACAAAGCCACTCACATTGAAAAATTGATTTACTTTCTCAATATTTTTGTAAATTAGGACATTCTCCCACGGAATGAAAACATTCTCGAACACGAGTACCGCATCATTTTCATCAAATCGACTGCTTAAAGGATAATCAAATGGACTTCCCATCACAGCTGCATTCATTTCATAGGAGCTACGACTGATCAACTTGATGCCCGGCGAATTCATTGCTGCAATAAATACAACCGCAAATTCTTCTTTCTGTATTGGAACTCCATAATGACCGACAAAATTATAGTGTGTAAGCGCTGAGCTGGTCGCAACCATTTTCGAACCACTAACAATTATGCCTTTGTCCGTCTCTCTCTCGACTTTTATAAACACGTCTCCTGCCTCATGAACAGGTTTATTTCGATCAATTGGAGGATTTACAATCGCATGGTTGAAAAACCAATTTCTCTCTTGTGCTTCCTTATACCAGAACGCTGCATTATTTTCATAAGGAGCATAAAAATCAATATGTGAACCTAATGTCCCAAGAAATGATGCTTTGTAATCAGGTGTTCGCCCCATTTGGCCATACGTTAATTTTGCCCAAGCTGCAATGGCATCGCGATCCTCAATTAAATCTTGTGGAGTCTTAGGTGCACGAAAAAACTTGTGTGTGTAAGAGCCTGTTCCTGTATCTGTCTTTGTTGTTAACACCGCTTTCGTCTCATCGTCATGAAGTGCGTCATACAATCTAGCAATCGACCTGGCCGCATTTCGGAACGCTGGATGAGTCGTAACATCATTTACCTTTTCTCCATGGAGCCAAATTTCTCTACCATCTCTTATACTTTCTAAATATTCTTCCCCCGTTAATGGTCTCCTCAATTTTTGTTCTACCGCCAAATCAACTACCTCCTTCAACTTTTTAAATAATAAATATGGAACCTCATTTAAAGCGCTTACAAACATTCGATGTCTCGTTCCTTGTTTTCAATAATACATTTTTGATTGAATATTTATAATTATCTAAAAATATGGAGTTTTACTTTTTTACTATCAAAACTAGAAAGTAATTGAACAATGCCAAGAATGGTGAGCATCCATTAAATACTAACCCTATATTGAGTTCCATTTTTTAAAAGCAAAAAAAAACGAGAAATCATCTCGTTTTTTCATTGAGTTGCTCTATTTTTTGTTTATCTCTATTTCAACCAACTTATGAATTCAGCGCCTCAATAGCATAAAAAGTTTGAATCGCAATCTGACCATGAAAACTGCCTTGCCCTGTCTTAAAATCTATATCGCACAATGACTTTATTTTATCTAACCGATAGCGAAGACCAGGTATAGATAAATTTAATTCGTTTGCGGTTTGATTTAAATTACCATTATTATCTAAATAACTTTTTAAGGTCTGAATTAAATTTGAATCACTATTTTTGTCATACTCTATTAATCTTCCGAGTGTTTTTCTGCAAAAGTTTAACAATTCCTTCGGTTCCATACTGTTTAAAAATAACATGATCGGATCTAGCTGTTCATAAGCTGCTACTTTATTTTTCATTGGATAGGCAAGATTTAAAAAGTTACTTATATGAAATGCATCTTTATAACTGTCTCCTATCTCATTAATAGAATCTGAAACTCTCCCTGCCCCCATATAAAAATGAATATGATTTATATTCTTCTCAATTAAATTTTTAATTTTATACAAAAACTGAGTCACAGACAAATCATCCTCTGAATTCTGTTGAAACATCATAACGACGTATTCTGCTTTCATAAAAATTTCAAAGTGAGGATAAGCTTTTGTCAATAACCGACGGATATCTTCATTATTATATTCATGTACACTTCTAATCACAATGACACGATTTTTCTTTTCAAAATTAAATTCAAATAGATGGTTTGCTTTTTGTAATTGCTGTTTCGTATCGTATTTATTATCAATTAGTTCTTCAAAAAAGTTTACTTTTTTCTGCCATAGTGACTGAGCAATAGATCGTTGTGTATACATCTGAATAGACAGTACAGACAACGCGCTTTCAATAATCATTCGCTCTTCTTTAGTAATCGGTTCTGAACTGATTACTATTAATCTACCAAGACAAATATCATTAGACATAATTTTAAATATATGCATGTATTCATGGGAGAAGCTTTCTTTTCTCTTGCATTTTTGATAATTCAGAAAATCAGCCTCATTAATAAACGTTGATTCAAGTGGATTGTTTATTCCTTCTCTATCAATCACTACACTTTTTTCTAAAGCATTAGCTATAACATCGATTAAATAGGATAGGTCTTTACCTTCTAATAATAAACTTGTTAAATGTTTATTAAATTGTTGTGAACGAATGATTGCATGGTTTAATGAATTAACTTCTTTATACATTTTATCTAATTCAGTAACAAGTGACTCTTCTTCATAATAACGTAATATTTCACGATATTCTGGTTGACAGTGTTCGACGGTTTGAGCTACAAAATAGCAGCTTTCATCTCCTCTTCCTATACAACTTTTTTCATATATGACGACTTTCTTTCCAAAAACTCTTTCTAAAAACCCTGTTGCGTATCCTACTAACATCCAACAAACCGTTTCATCACTAAACCCGAAATGACGAATATGTTCCTCTGCTTCAAATGAATAACGCCAGTAACCAGACATATACAATTGATCATCACTAAACTCCAGTTCATCTGGTTCTGCAGTAACAACACCTTCTAACGTATGAATGGCTGGGCCCGCTAGAATCAGTTCCTTTTTTGACTTCCAATCATACATTTTTTCTATTGACTCTCCATCATTGTAACCACTTGTCCAACCATAGCGGAGCAAGAAACCTTTAGCACGTTCCATACCTAAAGTCGCCACTAAGTCTCTACGCAAGAAACCAAGCGCCTCAACTGACATTAATGCCATTCTTTTTTCATTGAGTTTAATCGTCCCCATTCTCGGATTAACATCGATGGAATTTTGAAAAAGTAGATGGTGTGCTTTCATCTCCAGTTTCATCATCTCCTTTGTAAAATTTAAATTTTAATAGAGTAAAGAGAAGATTTATGTACTGTTTCTATTCGTTTGAAAGCGTTTACATACTTTTTTCTATAATAACAGAATTAATAGTGTTTTCACACTACCAAAAGATATAGTCCTTTTATAAATCACTTTATGTTTTGTATAGTTTGATATCAGTATCATAAAACGCTTTTACTTATTGCAGATTGCTGCTATTTTAAAATCAGTTTTAAATCTATGGTACTATCCTACAACTTTATTAACTTTAAAACCAATCATTTATATTCCTCCTACAACTTATGCTATTCTAAAGCTATCGTTCTTTATTGCAAACTGGCATTATTTGGACAAAAAGAACACTTCTACTAATATTATTAAAAAGAGGTTTCTAAAAAAAAAGAGGAGGCATTTCATGAAAAACGATAAAATCAGAGTTGGAATTATTGGAACAGGCTTTGGGGCAAAGGTGCATGCGCCGATCATGCAAAACCATCCCGATTTTGAAGTGGTATCAATATCAAGTGTTCATCGTGGCAGTCTAAACGAAGTAAAAGGTGAAACAGGTATTAATGCGGTTTATGATGACTGGAGAAAGATGCTCGAACGAGAATCTTTAGATCTTCTCTCTGTTGCATCGGCACCTTATTTACATTTTGATATGGTGATGGAAGGATTGAAACGCAACCTACATATTTATTGTGAAAAGCCAATGGCCTTTGATGCAAATCAATCGAAAGAAATGCTTGAGTTCAAAAATCAGGCAGGTTTGTTTGGCTTCATTAATTTTGAATTTCGTTTTTTGCCCGCTAGACAAAAGATTAAAGAAATCTTAGCAAGCGGTCAACTCGGAGAAATTTTACACATACATTATAAAAGTAACTTCAATGGATACAAGAGGCTTAAAAATAATAAACGTGGTTGGCTTGGTCAAGAACAATTCGGTGGTGGCATGCTTGGTGCGATTGGTTCGCATATGTTTGATTCGCTTTTATGGTGGACAGGACAATCCGTGAAAGACATTTATGGGCAACTTCCAATTCATATTCCTTCGATCACAAAGGATGGTGAAACCGAAGTACGCACAGCTGAAGATTCATTTCAAACAATAGGTACTTTAGAAACGGGAACTTCTTTTACCGTTGAGTTAACGTCTGCCACACTTCATCGAACCAATCAGTGGCGTTTAGAAATATTTGGCACAAACGGAACGCTCGTTATGACTGATGATCAGCGTGTAGAAATTGCGATTGAGGATGGCAAACTCACTAAAGTCAAACTCGCTGAAAAACTCAAGGAACCAACAAACCTTTCAGATCGAGCATTAGCGTATTACCAACCCTTTTACCCGATGTTAGACGCAATGTCGCAAACGATTCGTGAGAATACCCTTCATCCGCATGTTCCAACGTTTGAAAATGGTCACGAGGCGCAACTCATTTTGGATGCGATACGCGTGTCTGCAAAAGAAGGAAGAAAAATCACTTTATAATCATAATCAGCACTGCCATTTCTTCCAATTTCATCAATAATAAAAACCAGTTCCTGCTCAATTCTGTGTGGATTACAGTTTTGGACAGAAACTGGTACTTCTATTCTTTTCCTTCAATTTTTAATGACGAACATCAAAAACTTAACTTAAGGTAATGAAACTCCTCGAGAACTAACATATAGAGAGTACCATTCATCACGGCTTAGTGTTAGATTTGTAGCCTCAGCACATGCCTTAATTCGAGTTGGGTTTATTGTTCCAATCACGGGTTGAATCGCTGCTGGATGGCGCATGAGCCATGATAGAACTATAGCTTCAGTTGACGTTTGTTTCTCTTCTGCTAATTTTTGTACAAGTTGAGCAGTTGCTTTCACTTGCTCGCTTTCGTTATCAATATTTCGGCCAGAATACAAGCCTTGTGCGAGTGAACCCCACGCTTGAAGTTGAATGTTCTCCATTTGGCAATATTCAAGCGTACCTTCAGGAAAAATATTATCACGAGCTGCCAATTGGTTTACGTGAACACCAGTTTCAAGCCATCCTATTATTTGTAAACTCATTTCTAATTGATTAACAATGATCTTTTCATGACAATGCTGTTGCAGTAATCGAATTTGACCAGCACTCATATTGGATACACCAAAGTACCGAACCTTTCCTGAAGCCTTTAATTGATGGAATGCCTCACCAACTTCGCGAGAATCCATTAATGCATCCGGACGATGTAGCACTAGGATATCTAAATATTCAATTCCTAGTCTTGAAAGTATTCCATCAACACTCGCGATAATATACGATTTAGAAAAATCATAACGCGTAGGAATTCCTAACTCTTCATCTGCAAAACGAATCCCACATTTTGATTGAATAATGATATTTTCACGAAGCGTCGGTCTCTCCTTTAATACTTGCCCAAAAACAGATTCAGCTTTACCGAAAGCATAAATATCTGCATGGTCGAACATATTTATATTTGAAGACAATGCTGCTTCTACTGCTTCATGCGCTTCCTTTACATGTTCTGGTTGTATCGCATTACGGTCCCATCCGCCGCCTAGCCCCATGCAGCCAAAAATTAATTGACTGGCATCTAGCCCGTTGTAACTTATCGGTAGTTTTTGCAAGATACATTCATCTCCTATGAAATAAGATTGAAAAGGTTTTTACTAAAATATCGCTAATAAAAAAACTTAATCAAAATCACCCTTAAATCGAACGACGGAATTTTTCAATAAAACGATTTGGATATTCAACAGGAAGTGCACTCACTTCATCTAAAGCTTGTATATGTTCAGCACTTAAATGCCACCCAATGCTTCCCATGTTTTCTTCAAACTGTTCAAGAGTACGTGCTCCAAAGATTGGAGACGTAATACCTTCTTTACATAGAAGCCAATTTAAAGAAACTTGCGCAGGTGTTTTATCGATTTCTTGAGCAATTTCTTCAACTTTTGCCACGATGTTAAAATTTTTATCAAGAGCTTTATTCTTCCATTCATATTCTCCAGTTAAGCCTTGGGAAAAACGACCGAAAGAAGGCTCAGCCACCGATTTATATTTTCCTGATAAAAAGCCCCCTCCGAGTGGAGCCCAAGGGAGTACCCCCACGTTTTCCTCTAAACATAACGATAGCACTTCTCGATCCATTTCACGACTTACTAGACTATATTGAGGTTGAATGGAAATAAATCGGGCATAGCCTCTAAATTCACTAATGGATAATGATTTCATTAATTGCCAAGCTAAAAAATTAGAACAGCCTATGTAACGCACTTTGCCGGATGCGATGAGATCATCTAAAGTTCTTAATGTCTCTTCTATAGGAGTAAGGTGATCCCAAACATGTAACTGATATAAGTCGATGTAATCTGTTTTCAAGCGACGAAGACTTTGTTCAACACCTTCCATGATCCGTTTTCTAGAATAACCAACATCATTTGGATGCGGCCCAACTTTCATTCTAACCTTTGTCGCTAATACGACCTCGGAACGCCTGTCTTGAATCGCTTTACCGACAATTTCTTCTGAAGCTCCTTCCACGTATACATCCGCTGTATCAATGAAATTTCCCCCATAATCAAGGAAACGGTGAATCATGGAGATCGATTCTTCTTCACTTGTCGCTTTCCCAAAAGTCATTGTTCCTAAACAAAGGTTGGATACTAACAATCCACTCTTTCCTACTGTACGATATTCCACTTATTATCAAACTCCTTTCACACTTTATTATACTATAAGCACTACTACAACAGCTGTCGTAACTCTTCAGTCATTTGCTCCACTAACTCTGGTCTCCCGTAAAATTGAGCTGGAGTATTTTGAAACAATTATTCCATGCTTCCATTAAGGGATGATAAACATCCTGTAATTCCTTTAAATCAGAGTGACTTATAAAAAAATACTCCTTATATTTTTCTAGTTTATCGTAAAACAAAAAAAGGGCATATTCAATCATCAAGGTAATTGATGTATTTTTTTCTTTTTATTTATATAGCTTGTAAATGTCAAGCTTTTGATTATTCTAGTGAATTCAAAATAGAAACGAGTTAATAATATATTAAATAAATCGTAAATGCCAATACTATTCGATAGATAGCAAATGGAACTAGCTTTATTCGATTAATTAGCTTTAAGAAAAACCGGATGGATATTAATGCAAATATAAATGCACTTATAAATCCTACAATGAAGAAAGGTAATGCTTCTAACGTAAAGTACTGCCAATTTTTTAACAGTGATATACTGCTGGCACCTAACATGATTGGAACCGCCATGATAAATGTAAAGTCAGCAGCTGTACGGTGACTCATCCCTAGTAAAACACCACCAGATATGGTCGACCCTGATCTTGAGAACCCAGGCCAGAGTGACAGACATTGAATACATCCCACCAAAAATGCCTGTTTAAATGTGATTTGATCAATTGTCAGTATTACAGGGTTTTTACGGCTGAATCGATCAGCGACTAGCATTAATATTGCACCTAATACTAACCCTATTAACACAGTCGTTAAGGAAAATAAATATTCATCAATATAATCCTCAAAAAATACTCCTAGCACGCCTGCTGGAATAAGTCCAACAATGACATGTGATAGCTTCAGACGCTTTGTACGTTGAATCGTTTTTTTATTGAATTTGTTTAAACCTAATAAATCAACAAATCGGTCTTTAAATACGACAACGACAGCTAATATCGAGCCCAGCTGAATGACGATTTTAAAAGTATTAGCAACATATTTTGTTAGAATTTGTTCTGACTGTAACCACATATCATCAACAATAATCATATGTCCAGTTGATGAAACCGGGGCAAACTCTGTTAATCCCTCTACCATGCCAAGAATAATTGCTTTAAGTAGCGTAAAAATATCCATCACACAAAACTCCTTATTTAATCTAAAAGTCTTTCTTCAAAAAATTATCTTGCTGTTGAACCATTCAAAAAACTAAAAAACCTTTACCGTAGTAAAGGTTCTTAATAATATAAAAGACCCTTACTCTGACGTAAAGGTCTTGCTAACAACCTGTTTAGGTTGCCAACATAGCCGAGAGTAGTCACTCCGAAATGACGACCATGCTGTAAAAGCTACTCCCCTTTAGGAGAATTATAAAGTTTGTAGCTTCATCATAAGTGGGTCTTTCCCTATTGTCAATTAAAAATTTTTAATAAAAAAAAGTCACCAACGAATATAATACAATTGTTATACCAGCCGCAATTAGAGCTGGTTTTAACTTATATTTAGCATAGTCGATTACGGAGAGCTTTAATATTTTTGCAATCGTATTTGTATCATCACTTAAAGGTGAGGCAAATGCTCCAAAAGAGCCACTTGCAAAGACAGCACCAATAACTAATGGTAGAGAAACGCCACCTACATTCGCAAGTGATATACCAAGAGGCATTAAAATCCCCCATGTCCCCCAGGCAGACCCAATAAAATACGATACGGCTGCGCCAAATACAAATATTAATGGTGCGATGAATAACTGCGGAATCCAACCTGAATGAGCAGTGACAAAGCTTGAAAAACCTAAATCATCCGTAATAGACGACAATCCCCACACGACAGATAACAATAAAATTACTGACATTAATTCGTTGCCACCGTCAATAAACCCAGTAATTAGCTTACGAAGTTCAAAGCGTTGCAATAAGTAAAAAATAATAGACATAAGTACAGTAATAAGTAACGCTACGACCATTGCATCAAGGACATCGGCTTTAATAAAGGCTTGAAAAAAACCAAAACCTTTTACATGACCGTCCCACCAGGTGAGAAACAGTGTAAGACTTATAACTAAAACTAATGGAAGAAGGAGATTCCACGGTTTAATCGGTAACTCTTTTGCGACAGCAGGATGGCAATCATGCCAATCCTCTTCCTCCTCTTCTCCCGGTTTCTCAGCGATATATGTAGGCGCATGAGACTTTGTTTTGGAATGATGAAAAAAACTTAAATAGACACCCAATACAATCGTAACGATTGAAAAAAAGTTAAACGGGATGCTTTGAATAAAGAGTGAATATGGATCTAGTTCAATCCCTTGATTTTCAATGGCGATTTGAATAATGGAAACCATATACCCTACGAAAGCTGTGGCAACAGGAATTAATACAATAATCGGAGTTGCCGTTGTCTCTATGACAAAGCCAAGCTCTTCTGTTGTCATTTTAACTTTTTTTAGTAACGCTCTCATAATCGGAGCAATAGTGACAAAACGAAAAGTAGGAGCAGCAAATGTTCCAATTGTTGATACATAAGTTAAAAGTAAAGCTTGCTTTCTTGTTTGTATTTTTTCTGAGGCCTTTTCAACAAATCCCCTAATTCCACCAGTCATTTTAATCATGCCAACAAGGCCAGAAAATGCATATAAAAAGACAATAATTTTGATATTGTTCGTATCAATTAATGCTTGAACGATGTAGACGAATAATGTTTTTACACCACCAATGATAGCCGGTTCCATAATATAAGAGCCAACCAATAAACCAAGAAAAAGAGCGGGTAACACTTGTTTTGTATAGATTGCTACTGGGATTACAACTAAAAAGGGAATAATCGAAAACCAGCTTGCTTCCATCCTAATCACCTATTTTCAATATAACTAATCTAATAATTCCAGCGAAATTTGGTCTGTATTATATTGTGAATGGCGTAGAATATTATACTTTAGATTTTGGATTTAAATGTAAATAGAGAGAGGTTAGCTCCCTCTCTCTACATTGTTCGTAGTGGACTTATGCCCACCACATTTCAGTAATTTCTTCTTTAAATAAAGATTGCTTTAACAATGCAATCGCTTTTTTCAAGCCTTCATCCGTTGAAGCAAGCATATCTTCATGTTCGATTGAAAGAACATAATCGTATCCTACAGCTCTAAGCATGCTGATGATGTCTTTCCACATCTTCTCATCATGGCCATACCCAATCGATCTAAAAGTCCATGATCGATCAAGAATTTCACTGTAATGTTTCGTATCTAGAACACCATTTACATTAATATTAGCTTTATCTAAATACGTATCTTTCGCATGGAAATGGTAAATCGCTTTTTCTCTACCTAGCTTTTTAATCGCTTCGACTGGATCAATTCCTTGCCAAACGAGGTGACTAGGGTCGAAATTAGCTCCTATACTTGGCCCGACATGCTCTCTTAATTTCAACAACGTTTCGGGATTGTAGACGACAAATCCAGGGTGCATTTCGAAGGCAATTTGCTCTACTCCATGGCTTTTCGCAAAGCTTGCTTCTTCTTTCCAATAAGGAATGACGATATCATTCCATTGCCAATTTAGAACTTCCATATATTCAGGTGGCCACGAACACGTTACCCAGTTTGGGTATTGAGCGTTTATGCTATCACCAGGACAGCCAGTAAAACCATTAATAACAGGGATTTCAAGTCGCTCAGCTAGTAAAACGGTTTTTCGCCACGTATCATGTGCATCTACCGCCACCTTTTTATTGGGATGTAACGGATTTCCATGACAACTTAACCCACTGATCATTAATCCACGATTTTCTATTGCTTTCTGAAACGCTTTTAATTTATCTTTATTTTCTAGTAATTCATCAGGGTTACAATGAGCATTCCCTGGATAATTTCCCGTTCCGAGCTCGATTGCTTCTACACCCATATCACTTAACTTATCAAGCATTTCTTCAAACGGGAGGTTTTGATAGAGGACTGTAAAAACTCCTAGTTTCATGAGCGCACCTCCTGTTCTAGTTGAACTTTTACCCACTTTTGCTTATTATGACTTTCTAATATCGCATCTGTAATACACATAGATATATGTCCATCTTCAAATGTGGCGAAGTTTGCTTGATCTTGTAAAGGGTCTTTTCCTTCGTATATAAATGTGTAGAAATTTTTCATCATATTCTTTAATGCGTCAGGCCAACCCTCATTGTGTCCGCCTGGATGGTGGATGTGTCCTTTCGCTTCTTGTGCAAATAAGGCTGGGTCAGCTAGCATTACTTCGTTGGCTCGATCACGATGCCCGATCCATAATTTTTCTGGTTCCTCTTGATTCCAATAAGCTGAGCTTTGACTACCATTCACTTCAAAGCTTAATCGATTTTTACGACCTGCACTTACTTGAGAAACCGTAAACACTCCACTCGTTCCGTCATTAAAGCGTACAAGGACAGATGCATAGTCTTCTGTATTAATAGGAACATCTTCATATTGCCCTTCATCGGACGCATTTGCACCAAAGGTAGCTACGCCTCCATTTGATTTTTTTCGAACTGGAATGACTGTCGCTAAGTCAGCGAATACTTCAGTAATTTTTTTGCCAGTAACATATTGGACAGTGTCACACCAATGAGAGCCAATATCTGCGATCGCTCTTGATTTTCCCCCTACTTCAGGAGCTAGTCGCCAGTTAAAATCGGTTTCGTACAATAACCAATCTTGCAAATAACTACCATGAACGAGGTTTATTTTTCCAAGCTCATTATTAGATATCATCGTTTCAAGCTGCTTTAGCATCGGAAATTGACGGTAATTAAAGTTCACCCCGTGTACAACCCCATGCTTTTTCGCAAGCTCTAGTAATTCAGCTGATTCTTCACTTGAAATGGCTAGCGGCTTTTCAGATAAGACATGCTTGCCAGCTAATATAATCTCTTTATTAATTGAAAAATGAAGATGATTTGGCGTACAATTATGCACAACTTGAATGTCCTCATCTTGCAGCATTTTTTTGTAATCACCATATGCCTTTGGAATTCCAAGCTCAGCTGCTTTATGTTGGGCAGTCTCCAAACTGCTTTCTGCTAGTGCGACAACTTCAACAAATCCCAGTCTTCTAATAGCTTCAATATGGGTAGGTCCAATAAACCCTGTTCCAATGACACCAACTTTAATTTTATTCACGTTTACTCACCTATCCTTCTTCATTCGTATTTCTTATCGTTTAACTGCTCGTTTTCCGAATGCAACTGCTAGAATAATAATTAAACCACTAACGATCATTTGTTGACTGACATCTAATCCCATAATGATTAAACCGTTGTTAATCGTTCCAATTAAGATTGAACCGAAAATCGTTCCGACAACAGTACCGACTCCACCGAAGAGACTCGTTCCACCTAAAATAACGGCTGCAATAACAGATAGCTCTGCACCTTCACCAAAAGTAAAACGACCTGCTTCTAAACGACCCGCAAATAACATTCCGGCAAATCCAGCCATCATCCCTGATGAAACTAATGCAATCAGCTTCACGCGTGCTGTATTGATACCAGAAAAACGCGCTGCACTTTCATTACCACCTGTTGCTAATACTTGTCTTCCAAATGTTGTTTTTCTTAACACAATGTGACCGATGACAGCTACGATAATCGTCCAAATGAATAACATTGGAATAGGTCCAAGGTTCCCTGAACCGAATAAGAAAATGAATGTTTCATTTAAAATAGGGACTGGAGCTGTTCCTGTAATCCACATCGCTAACCCTTTGACAATTCCCATCATTCCAAGAGTTACTAAGAAAGAAGGAATTAACACTTTTGTTACAAGAAGACCGTTAATTAATCCAAGAAGTGCACCTGTTCCAATTCCTGCAATAATTCCTCCCATTACTCCAAATGACTGAATCGCTAATGCAGCTGTAAGTGAAGATAAGGCAGTGATTGAACCTACCGATAAATCAATTTCTCCAGTCGAAATAACAAAAGTTACAGCTACCGCCATAATCGAAATCATTGCTGTTTGTCTAACAATATTTAATAGGTTATTTACCGATAAAAATCCATAATCATAAAGCGTAATCGAAAAAATAATAAACACTCCGACGAATGCAAAATATACAATATAATTGCGCCAATCAAAAGTAGGTGCATTTGATGTCGATTTAATTACTTTGGATTGCATGCTCTAAGTCCTCCTCTGATACAATTTCAGCTCTTTGCAACTCACTCGTCACTTGGCCATTTTTTAATGTAATGATTCGATCTGACATTGCCATTAGTTCAGCAAGTTCAGAAGAAATTACAATAATTGATTTTCCTTGATCTGCTAATTGTCGTATAATTTCGATAATTTCAGATTTAGCACCGATGTCTACACCATTGGTCGGCTCATCTAGGATTAAAATATTAGGCTCATTGGCTAACCATTTGGCCAAAACTATTTTTTGTTGGTTTCCACCAGATAGAAGATTAGTAGCTTTGTAAATGCTATCTGTTTTTATATTTAACTTATCAACAAATCTTTCAGATAAACTCGTTACCTTGCTTTTGTTAATAAATCCAAATTTCGATACTCGTTTTAAAACTGGTAAGATCATATTTTCTTTCACTTCATGTCCAAGGACTAACCCTTGTACTCGCCTGTCTTCTGGTACTAAAGCGATTCCTGCTGCAATTGCATCTTGCGGGTTTTTAATTGTTATTCGTTCATTGTTAATAAGTATTTCTCCCTGTTTAGTCGGATCAATACCGAATAAAGTTCTAGCTAGTTCTGTTCGTCCACTTCCCATTAAACCTGCGATCCCAAGAATTTCACCTTGTTTTAGTTGAAAGGTTATTCCGTTCACTTTTGAACCTGAGTATAGATTTTTCACTTCTAAAACAGTTTTATCCTGTGTAATCTTACGAGGCTTCCATCGAAAACTATTTTCCATATTTTTCCCTACAATATGTTGAACGAGCATTTCCATCGTTAATTCTGACGTTGGACAAGTGATGACATTTTGTCCATCTCGTAATACGGTAATTTTGTCGGATACTCGAAAAATTTCATCCATCCGGTGAGAAATATAAATGATCGACATTCCTTCGCCTTTCAGCTTTTCAATTAGCTCAAACAATGTTTCGGTTTCATTTTTTGAAAGAGTGGTCGTCGGTTCATCCATAATTAAAAACTTCGCATTTTGCGCTAATGCTTTGGCGATTTCCGTCATCTGCCAGTAACCAACATTTAAGTTCTCAATCAATGTATTCGGGTTGATATCGACATTTAACTGTTTTAGTAACTCTTCTGTTTTCATATACATTGCTTTTTCATCTAATAATCTATTACTCTTTTTCACTTCTCGATTTAAAAAAATATTTTGTGAGACCGTTAATGATGGAATGACACTAAATTCTTGGAAGATCATTGCTACACCATTTTCTTGGGCATCTTGAGGCTTTTCAATCGTTACCTCTTTATCTTCAATTTCAATTCTTCCTTCGTCCATTTGATAGACTCCCGTTAATATTTTCATTAACGTCGATTTTCCTGCACCATTTCCGCCCATTAACGCGTGAACTTCACCTTTTTTTAATTCAAATTGAACGTCATCTAAAACGGTTATCCCGTTAAAAGATTTTGAAATTCCAGTCATTTTCAACGCCAGATTACTCATCTCATTCACCCTTTTTAAAAGAGAATAACTTAATGGAAGTAACCTCTCCAGGTTAGAACGTACCTAAATACGAACTTACTATTATGATTTAGAATTCATAAAATACTGAAGAGGTACCTCTATACTTTTAAGTCAGCCTTATAGTTTTATTTAAGGAGTTGTAACTTGTAATTTATTTACTTTCACCCATTGTCTGTTTTGCGCCGATTCTAAGATTGCATCACTGATGACACAAATTTGATAGCCGTCATCAAAATTAGGATAAACATTCGTATCCTCTGCAATCGCTTTTACAAAGTCATAGATTTCAATGATCTTCGTATCACCGTAGCCTATTCCTAGCGCTGGGATCGGCCATAATCCCTCTCCATATGGGTGAGCTGGTCCTGTGTACACCGTTCTAAATCCTCTGCGGTCGGCAGGATCATCGGCGAAGAACACTTGCAGTTCATCACTACGTTCATAGTTAAAGTAAAGAGATCCCTTTTCACCGTGGATTTCAAATGTTAGGAAGTTGTTACGTCCAAATGCATTTCGTGTTGCTTCAATACTACCAACGGCGCCGTTTTCAAATTTTAATAGTGTCATGATTTCATCATCAACATCTACAATGCCTTTAGGAACATCTGCACTAGACTTGACCGTTCCTAATTTATCGACACCACCAGTTTGAATTGGTCTTTCTTTTACCCATGTTTGTGTTTCAGCCATAACTTCAGTAATTTCACCTACTAAATATCTAGCAAAGTCGACAACATGTGTACCGATATCTCCTAATGCACCCGAACCTGCAATGTCTTTTTGGAATCTCCATGAAAGCGGTGAGTTAGGGTCAGCAGACCAATCTTGAAGATACGTTCCACGGAAGTTTAATACTTTTCCAATTGCGCCTTCTTCAATATATTTTTTAGCCAGAGCAACCGCTGGTGTTCTACGGTAGTTAAAAGCAACCATATGCTTAACACCCGCTTCATTAACTGCATCTAACATCGTCTTCGCTTCAGCAGCCGTACGTGCTAATGGTTTTTCAGAAATAATATGCTTCCCAGCTTTCGCCGCAGCAATCGCGATTTCAGCATGCGAGTCGTTTGGTGTTACAATGTCAACGATATCGATTTCAGGATTGTTAATAATATCCATCCAATTCCCTGTATACTGATCGTAACCTAGTCGAGCTGCTGCATCTTTTGCTAAATCTTCTGTGATATCAGCAACCATTTTACGGTGTGGGAGTGCTGGTGCTGGCCAAAAATACATTGGCATTCCTGCAATTGCTAGTGAGTGAGCTTTTGCCATAAATCCTGCACCGATTAGACCTACGTTTAATTTTTTCATAACATTACATCTCCTTTAAAATTATTTGTTGTTAAATGCATTTTGAACTTCTTGTGGCGCTTCTGTTTGATACACCATTTCCCATGCTTTAAGAATGTTTTCTTGAGTTACCGTTAAAGCCGGTACAGCTACATATGATGGAGTTTCTTTCCCTAAAAGAGCGTATCCAGCTAAAATCGCTTCGGCTACTCCTTGGTCATACGGCAGCTGTGCCCCTAACCCTTTAATAGAGCCGCCTTTAGCAATGTTCAGTGCTACATTTGTACCTAAATCAATTGTCGTAATAACTAAATCTTCTCTACCAGCCGTACGAGCTGCCGCTAAAATACCTTCAGATGGAACATCCCATACACCGAAAATACCGTCTAAATCAGGATTTGTTGTTAACATCGCGGAAGCAACTTTTAAACCATCGTCTGGTCCCATAATTCCACCACGAGCTACAATTTCGATATTTGGATATTTTTCTTGAATTGTTGCTTCAAAAGCTTCTACACGTTGTTTCGTTACGAAAAAGTCCGCATCATGATAAATGACACCGATTTTCCCTTCTCCACCAAGTTGTTCAGCCATAATTTCTGCAGCCGCAATCCCGTTACCATAGTTATCAGCAGAAACGACACTTACGTAATCTTCGCCGTGAGCTAAGTTATTTGGTACATTATCCATAAAAACTAACTTAGCCCCTTGTTCTGCTGCACGTTTAAAAGCAGATGCCGTTGAAACAGGGTCTGTCGGAATACTAATGATAATATCCGGGTTTCTTGCTAAAACTGTTTCTAGATCGGAAACTTGCTTTTCAGCACTGAATTGGGCGTCGGTTACGGCAATTACTTCAATTCCCATTTTTTCAAACGTTGCTTCTAAGCCGTTAATTTGAGCATTTGACCAATCATTTCCTGCATAGTGCATAACTAAGGCTGCTTTGTAATTTCCTTCTCTGATTTTTTCAATATCTTCGACTGATAATTCCAACGTACTTGCTGAAATCGCTGTCTCCCCATAAGGACCTTTACTCATGATTTCAGCGTCTGCATCAATGTTAGGGTTAATTGCAATTGGCTCTATTACACTGCTTTCATTTTCAGAGCTTGCTTCAGTTGTTTCACTTTCTGTTTGGTTTGCATTGCTTTCTGATTGAGTTGAACTGCTGTCAGAGTTGCATGCTGATAAAATTAACATTCCACTTAGTAATGTTGTAGCAAGTACCTTTTTAGATAATTTTTTCACAGGAAAATCCCCCTAAGCTATTATTGTTTATTTGTAATTTTTTATTAAATAATCGTAACTCATTTGGGCACCAAGTTTAGGATCTGGATAGCTATCTAACTCTACAGTGACCCATCCATCATATTGAATGGATTGTAATGCTTCGATAATCCCTGCTAAGTTTTGCTTCCCTTTACCTAAAGGAAGGAATTCGCCATCTTGTAAATCTTTTAAATGCACATATTTGATTCGATCTTGATATTTTGTAATAAACTCAATCGGGTCGCCGCCACCTGCTTCGATATGTGCCGTGTCAGGACAAAAGTTGATCGAAGTATATTGAGCGATTTTATCGACTTGTTCAGGTGTTTCACCTAATGAACCTAAATGTGGATGGTAGCTTGCAACTAATCCGTTTTCTTCTGCAATTGCAATGACTTTATTTAACGCTTGACCGAGCTTTTCGTAATCACTTTCTAAAATGCCCGTGCTACGGATGGCTCCGCCTCCAATCACTAAATGTTCTGCGCCAAATTCCGCTGCAAGCTTAGCTGCTTTTTCAATTTTTGCTAATTCTTCGTCTAGTATTTCATCAAAGATAAAATTACCACCAGAATATACACCTATTAAACTTAATTTTAAAGAGTCCATTAAAGCCTTAATTTCTTCTTTTTTGTCTGCAAATTGCATTAAGTTCCCGTCAAATAGTTCAAAACCTTGGTAGCCTGCACTAGCAATGTCAGTTAGTGCTTCTTCTGTAGATCCATTTGCTAGATAATAACTATCTTTAATCGATGTAACTCCTGCAGGGTGTCCAACAACTCCACCCCATGTATTTGTTTGGTATCCTAGTTTCATATTTTATCCTCCATTGCTTGTAAAGTGATTATTTCCATCCTTCATATGAGCAGTCTTGAAGTCCATCCTCACCCCCTTAAAGGAATGTAAAATACTGTAATCGATTACATGATTACCATTAAAATATTGATAATTTTTATCATACAGCTTAAAACTTAACTATTTTTTTGTAATCGATTACATTCAAGTAAAAAATTTTATTTTCAGAGCTTTTTTATACATGAACTTCGAATGACAAGCTGATCTTCTAAAATATATTGACTTCTATTCACTTTTTTATTGTTCATCAAATTAATGAGTAACTCCATCGCTATGTTCCCGATCTCAAAAGCTGGCTGTGCAACGGTAGTGAGTGTTGGTTCGAAAATGGACGAAAACTTTATATCATCAAAGCCAATCACAGATATATCATCAGGAACTCTTAATTTTTTAGACTTTATTGCATTGATTGCGCCAAAAGCCATTTCATCGTTAGCCGCGAATACCGCTGTTGGAAGTTGATTAAGAGCTAACAGCTTATTCATTACATTCAGTCCACTTTCATAAGTGAAATCTCCTTCTTGAATTAACACTGGATCGACTTTTATGTCATACTGAGCCATCGCCTGATAAAACCCCTTTAATCGATCTTGTCCTAGTACACTATTAAGTGGTCCTGAAATAAAGCCAATTCTCGTATGTTCTAATTGAATAAGATATTCAGTTGCTTTTCTCGCTGCACTGATATTATCAATAGAAACCGTTGGGATATTGGAACCTTCAATGTATTCACATGCTAGAACGACCGGATAATTATTAGCTATTTCCTCTATTAGCTGAGAATTCACTTTCGCTGTTAAAAAAACCATGCCGTCTGCTTGTTTCTGACGAAGTATGTTCAAATAACCACTTTGCCACTCCACATCACTGCTCGTATTTCCTAAGAGAACTTGGTAGCCATTTGCGACCGCCATATGCTCTATTCCTCTTAAAACTTTCGTGAAAAATGGGTTTGAAATATCAGGAACAACGACGATCACCGTTTTTGTTTCTAGTCTTCTTAACTGCCTTGCTAAAATATTTGGCTGATAATCTAGTTCTTTTATTACTTTCAAAACTTTTTCCATCGTTTCTTCCTTCACAGTGTGAGGCTTGCTTAAAACTCTTGAGACTGTAGCGGTAGAAACATTAGCCATATTCGCAACATCTTTGATCCTTACCATCCTAGGACTCTCTTTTCTTTTTTTTATTTCTTAATAGGATTGTAATCGTTTACAGACAGTATGTCGAACAAGCCATAGACACTATTTTAATCCGTTCGGAAGCGCTTACTTATCAATCAGACAATAAATTTATCCGTTTAGACAATAAAATCACAAATTTCAAGAAATTTTAAATGACACTGGTGATTTAATCATTCTGGAATAGCTTCAAAAAAATGGTTCTAACAAGTAGTTAAGTTCAAAATCTATGACTTGGAACGCCCATATAAAAAAGACGTGCCTCAATGAGCACGCCTCAATATTGACGAAGTTATAAATATCACTTGTAATTCAGCTTTGTTTTTAACTGTCGTAATTCTCCTATTTTACGCTTTGAAATTTTTGCTGTTTCGCTGTAGTTTTTAAAATGAGCCTTATACATTTGACCGACCGCTTCTACTTTTGATAAATGATCAAGATTAATAATATATGACCGATGAGATACCATAAAACGAGTATCTAGCTTATTTTCATAACTCGTTAAAGGCTCGTTTGTTTCAAATTTATCGTCCTTCGTATGAATAACAGACTTACGATCTAATTTTTCAATAAATAAAATTTCTTCAGGTGGAAGAAAAGTAATCTGATTGTTTCTTTTAATCATGATCTCTTTATTCATTTGTTCTTTTTCAGGTGTTAAACCGCTTTGCTTTAACCTTTTTTCAACTTTCTCAAGTGCATTGTACAGTCTTTGCCTATCAATCGGTTTTATAATATAATCGACAGCGCTTACATCAAAAGCAGCTAAAGCATATTGATCGTGCCCGGTTGTAAATATGACCTCAAGAGAAGGGAGGAGGTTTTTGCACGATTTAATCGCTTCCATTCCATCCAATAAAGGCATTTCAATATCTACTATAGCAATGTCTGGCTTTTCATCCATAACACAACGGATCAACTCTTCACCATTGGTAGCTTCACCAACAATTTGAAATTGGGGCAGGTTTTCAATAAAATACTTTAATAATTTTCTAGATGCTCTATCATCCTCGGCAATTAATACATTCATTCATCTGTCCCCCCTTAAGATTTCTTATTTTAAAATTATTCAAATGAATACCATTAAAATAACTTGGTGTAAAGATAGGAAAAAGGAAACGTATCCATTTTATGAGGCTTGTTATTTTAAAGCAGATATAATGCTTACGGGTGCGTCTTGGTTATACACGAGTTTCCAGGCGTCAAGGAGGTTTTCCTTCTTTACTTTTAATGATGGAACGGCAACATAGGACGGTGTCTGTTTTCCAAGTAACGAATATCCTGCTAGTATCGCTTCAGCTACTCCTTGTTGGTACGGGAGCTGGGCACCTAAACCCTTGATGAGTCCATCTTTAGCCATTTCTATAGCCACATTTAGGCCCAAATCGATAGTTGTAATTACGAAATCATTTTTTCCTGCAGCGCGGACCGCCTTCAAAGCTCCTTCTGCCGGTACATCCCATACGACAAACATTCCATTCAAATCCTGATGCTTAGTAATCATATCTTTCGCTACTTTTTCTCCCTCACTTGGATTTGTAATACCGCCGCGTGTAACTATTTTAATATCAGGATAATTTTCTTCTATCGTTTTAGAAAATGCTTCCGTTCTTTGTTTAGTGGCAAAGAAATCTGCGTCATAGTAAATAATACCAATTTTTCCTTTCCTATTTAATTTTTCTGCCATAATGTGTGCTGAATTAATTCCATTTCCATAGTTGTCAGCAGAAACGATACTTACATAATCTTTCCCGTGCTTTAGACTCATTGGTACATTATCCATAAATACGAGCTTTACTCCTGCTTGAGCTGCTTTTTTATACGATCCTGCTGTCAAGATCGGATCAACTGGAATACTCACAATGATATCTGGCTTTTCAGCTAAAATAGTTTCGATATCACCTACTTGCTTCTCCCAATTAAATTGAGCATTTGTTACAGCAACTACATCTATAGCCATTTTCGCAAAGGTCGATTTTAACCCTGCGATTTGTGACCTTGACCAATCATTTTCAACATAATGCATAGAAATAGCCGCTTTATATTTCTTTTCCTTGAGCTTTTTCAATTCTCTTAACGATAACTGAAGTGTTTTAGCAGAGACCGCTTCTTCTTCATTCGGACCTGTACTTAATATTTTACGATCAGGAATGTTTTGTTGGAATGTATTATTTACAGTCTCGCTAATAGTTTCCAAAAACTCTCTCACATTTATTGGTTTGGATAAATAATTATCAAAACCTTTACCCAAAGTATATTGAATGTCTTGTGGCATCGCATTTGCACTAACAGCGATAATTGCAATGTCTCTCGTTAATACATCTGTTTTTAATGAATTAAACACTTCGTACCCATCAATATCAGGGAGATTAATATCAAGCAAAATCAAATCAATATCTTCTTTAGCTGCTATTTTTAATCCTTCTTGTCCAGTGCGTGCGGTTAAAAGTGTATAAGATGGATGTGATTTAATAATATTTTTTACTAGATGTAAATTGGACTCATTATCTTCAATATAAAGCAAACGGTAATTTTCTACCTTCCTAACACTTTTCGTAGAAAGCTCTACCTGATCGTCCCAGCGCATTACCGGTTTTAAATCGATAGGCAATGGTAAGCTAAAGAAAAAATCACTACCTTCTCCGATTCTACTTTTTACACTAATTTTACCACCCATTAGTTGTACGAGCTGTTTTACTAAAGATAAACCAATGCCTGTCCCTTTTTCTTTTGTACCTTCAATTCGATAAAAGGGCACAAAGACTTTTTGGTATTCTTCAACTAACAGCCCTACACCCGTATCCATAATATGAACAACTTGTTCGTCTCCTTCTAGATGACTTAAAATTGTCACTTTACCATTATCATAATTATATTTAATCGCATTATCTAGGAGGTTAAGTAGGATTTGTTTTAGGCGCAATGGATCAGCAAGAACGGTGATGTTTTCCGATTCATTCACTCGATTATAAATATTGATATTCTTTTGTTTAGCTAATGGACTAACGATATTAATACAATCATTGATTACTGTTCCAAGGTTAACCTCATCAATAGAAACTTTTAATTTGCCAGTTTCTATCCGGGATAAATCTAAAATTTCATTTATTAGCTCTAGTAAGTGACTGCCACCATTTAATATTTCCTGAACAAAATCGCGCTGTTGTTCATTTAATGTTTCGTCAAGTTCTAAAAGCTGAGCAAAGCCAAGAATTCCATTCAGCGGAGTCCGGAGTTCATGACTCATTTTTGAAAGAAATTCTGATTTAGCCAAATTCGCTTTTTCCGCTTCTTCTTTCGATTTAATAATAGCATCCTCCATTTTTTTCCTGTCTGAAATATCAGAAATACTAACAAGTGCTGCCTGGTCACCACTTTCTTCCATACTAAGTGGTGTTGAATTAATTGAAAGCCATTTAATATCATTATTTTCAATTTTTATGCCCAAGATAAAATTTTGAAAAGGAATGCTCTTCTCGACTGTGATGGCCCAAGGTAATTCAGAGTAAAGTAACGGGGAGCCGTCCTCTTGTATATATTCCAACTCCATTAAACTAGATGCAGTAGCTGTTTTAATACCAAGTACTTTTTCAACATTTTCATTCAGGGGAACAATTTCACCTGTTTGTTTAAGTATAAACACACACTCTGACATGGTCCGAAGAACTTCTTTATATAAATTTTCATTACTCGTAATGTTTATATTTGAAGTAGACATAGGTTCGTGCATTATTCCCTCCTATTTAGGACATTACTACTTAAAATTTCTTTCATTTATATAAATCGTACTATATTTGTATCTATTATATCCATATCTTCATACATAGTCTAAATTCGTTTATAGATGAACATAACAGTAATTAACCATTGAAGTTATCCCCTTTTATTTTCCTTATCTATATCAGGGAGAATTCTTTGCATTACTTGTTTTAAATAACAGATTATTTCGAAATTTCCTGGGGAAGCGCAAAAACTGACAACTTACTCCATCAAAGGAAAATTTTCGATAAAAAACCATAAAAGGAAGTACTTTAGTATGTTAATACACTCCGCTAACTAAATTCCTCAAAAAGAATTAAAAAAAACAAAGCGAAACAAGCTCCAATGCTGTTCACTTTGTTCTTTTTATCTATATTATATTTACAATAGTTCTGCAATTTCCTCAGCAGTATCCTTGCCATTCTTAATACAAGCACCTATACCTACTCCGTAATAGGAACAGCCAGCTAGAACGACATTAGGGTGAATGGATGATAAATGTTGTGTTAGCGATTGAACGGCTTGATTATGCGCTAAATGGTAGTTGGGCATTAGATTATCCCAGTTAGTCACCTCGACTGCTGTTGGTTGACCTTTAATTCCAAGAGCTTCTTCAATATCGTTTAAAGCTACTTGAATGCGTTCGTTTTCACTCATTTGCTTTAAAGCTGAGTATTTAGGATTCGAACTTTTATAGAATAGTCGAATTAAAAGGTTCTCATTTTTGGATGTGTGTTTCCATTTCCTGCTTGTCCACGTACATGCATCACAGTTTAACTTACTTTTGTCAGATACGATAAACCCCGTACCATCTGCCGGTAATTCTTCATCAGCAATATTAAAGCCAAGGTAAATACTAATTAGAGATGAGTTTTTTAATTGGTTAAAATACGGATCTAATTCCTCTTGATTTAATAAGGTTTGTGCCACATCATGTGGTGTCGTAACAATAACATAATCCGCATCCATTTTTTCACCGGTTGATAATGAAATTTCATATTTTTCATTGTTTTTTGTAATAGATGTTGTTGTAACCCCTTTTAAAATCGAACAATTATCAAGTTCAACTTCTAATTGATCTATTAATGTTGAAAGCCCATTAGTAAACGAGATAAATTTTTTGTTTGCCGTAGCCTGAAAGCGCTCTTTATTTGCTTCTAAGCCTTTAATTATACTACCGTATTGATTTTTGTACTCAAGCAAGTATGGTAATGTAGAAGCTAGCGTTAATTCTTCTAATTTTCCTGAATAAACTCCTGATAAAACTGGTGCAATCTGTTTTTCTACTAGTTCTTTTCCTAAAAAGTATTCTAAAAATGAGCCAATCGAGCTTTCTTTTGTGAATTTATCATTTTTCATCTCAAGGTCTTTAAGTGCAGCAGTTTTCCCCTCCGCTGAAATTAATGTACTGCTAAATAAAGATTCGACGCTCATTGGGATACCAAATACTGTATCTGCAGGTATCGGGTGTAATTCTTCGTTCGTATAAATATATGAAATCCCAGTTGAATTATAAACCATCTGATCTTCTAATTTTATATCGCTGATAAGCGGCATAACACTTTCATGTCGTGCAACAATAGAATCTGCCCCTGATTCTATAATAAATTCGTCTTGATGGAAGGTTTGTATTTTTCCACCTAACTCCTGATTTTTTTCTATTAAAACCAATTTTACATCTAGCTTTTTATCTTTTATAATTTTTTGCAAATAATGCATCGTCGTTAAGCCTGTAATTCCTCCACCAATAACAACAACTGTTTTCAGTGTTCTCACTCCTAATCCAATTTGTTCTAAATTTGCTTGTACCATGAAAAAACAATAATTTTTATTTTGTCGTTCTGTATACGTTTTATTTTATTTAAGGCTCTTTTCTCAAAGATTGTTGCTTTTAGCTTTTGGACCGTAAGCCAAGCGGATGCTTGGCTTACGGTCCAAAAGCAACAAAGTCTACGGAAACAGCCTTATTTAAAAATCTTAACATAATTTTTCTTTATACTTTACCATTTTGAGAAAATGTCATTTTTCATACATTTTTTCTTTATGTATATGATCGTTTATATTCAAAGAAACCTTCTGACAATTCCTTTGTTTCAAAACTATTTTGCTATATTTAAGTAAGCGTTTAGCTAATATCGTCGTTGCCTATAACTTCGATCAACAACCTGTGACTGTAGCTGACCTTGGTGTTGAAGGAGCCCTGACCCTTTTATTAAAAAATGCCCTCAAGCCAAACCTTGTTCAAACGCTAGAGCATACACCAGCTTTAATCCATGGTGGCCCATTTGCGAATATTGCCCATGGATGTAATAGCGTAATCGCGACTAAAATGGCTCAAAAGTTAAGTGATATCGTAGTAACTGAAGCTGGGTTTGGGGCTGATTTAGGAGCGGAAAAGTTTTTGAACATTAAAGCTCGCTTTGCTGACATTCACCCAGAAGTCGTCGTTATCGTTGCAACGATCCGGGCGTTGAAAATGCACGGTGGGATGTCGAAACAAGAGTTACAAAATGAAAATGTTGACGCGTTACGCACAGGACTATCAAATCTACAAAAACATATTAAAACGATTCAAGCATTTAAATTACCATTTGTCGTTGCAATTAACGTCGAGTTTTCAGATGAGGCACAAAAACAAATTACGCAGTTTGATGCGCTAGGTTGGGGTCATTTACCAATTTGTATAGCTAAATCGCCAGTTTCGTTGTCTGATGACCCAACAAAGCTCGGCAGACCAACTGGGTTTACTATTAAGATTCGTGAATTCAAGCCATCAATAGGTGCTGGCTTTCTAGTTGCACTCTCAGGAAATATTATGACGATGCCAGGCCTGCCGAAAAAACCTGCAGCCCTAAAAATGGACGTCGACTAAGATGGACGTGCACTCGGACTTTTCTAATAAAGTGTGAAAAAATCTAAATATGTAAAGCGGAGTAGCCTTTTAAAGAATGCTCCGCTTTGTTTCCGCAAGTCTTCTATACTTAATCCGTTTCTTTTCGTCTAATTTGCCTTTGAAAATAAATGAAGATCGGGAGTGGGATCAAAATCCAACCTAAGCTTTTTATTAAATTATTAATGGCTAAATCTTTCGCATTTTGTCTCTGTTGTTCTCTAGCTTTTTCTTGTCTTTCTTCGCGCTCTTCTGGACTGATGGTGCTTTCACTTCCATGTTCCTTTTCATACATTTGCTCCTCATAGTAATAATCATAATGATAGGTAGGAGGAACAACAAAATCAGCTATTGCCATAAAAGCTGCAACACTTCCACCAATGACCATCATCAAAGTTACAAATGAAATGAGATAGTAATACGTCTTTTTAATAAGATAATCTTTCATTTCTCCTTGCCCCCCGCCTTTTGGATTTCGAGACCCTATTAACCCTGCTAATAAAAAAATAAAAACGCCAAAAATTATGACCATTGTAAATATACTTAAAACCATCAAATCCCTCCTCTCTTCCTCAACTATATTTTATTCGCCTAATATCACTTAATTACCTGTCTCCTATTCTTCAGCATGGTCTTAGCGCCAGTTAAACGGGATAAACTTAATTACATCCCTTTCGCGGACAACCATTACACATGTCTCCATCTTTAGAAAGCGCATAATAAAAGCAACATGTCTTCCTAACCCGTACCTGTTTTCCATCGAGATTCGTCTTCTCGCAGTAAAAAGCTCTGATTGGATTCTCGTTTAAGCTTTTAAATATAGACGCCTGTGCTTCATATAGTAAAAATTCAAAATCAACTTTGATTGCATCTCGAAGCTCTGACGGTATGTCAGTCCTTTGTAGCAAAGATTCAAAAATCCAGAATGTATAGACCGCTGTATTTTCCCACAAGATCGGTTTTGGAATTTTACAAACCTCAGATAATTCATTCCAAAGTGGACTTAAATGGTTGACGAAAATCGATTCAATGAGTTGATTTCTACTACACTCACGTTCCTCTGTCGTATCAGGCGTATATGCCCTTTGATCTTTTAAGTAAATCCGTGGTAACCACCTTTCACTTGAAGCAGAAGACATTAGGTATAAGTTATTCACCGACATATTTAATTGTTTATTTAACATATATAACGAATAAAAGGCTGGGACCACTATTAAGTAGCTATATCGCTTTGAAAATGCAGAAGCTGCTACTTTAAGGTCAGGAGCTTGGAGTTCTTTTTGTACCATATTTAGATAATTTGCCAGTTGATCTCTGTCAAACATATCCACAACAGGTATTGCTAAAGAAGAAGAGCCATTATCCCTTCCTTTGAAGTCCTCTCCTTTAAAACAAACACGATATTCTTCTAACTGTAACTTTTCATCTAATGTTATTGTAACTTCTCGCATATGTACCTCCAAAACGAAGCTTCCCTTTTTTGATTATCATTTAATAAGTCTATCTCATAAGATCAACTCGGTTTTCGTAATTTATAGTATAAATAGTATCTATATTGATAATCATTGTCAATAAGAAAAGCGGAAGCGCCCGTTCAGCGACGTATGGACTGGACTGAGCCGCAGAAGATAAAGGAAACACGGAGAAGCACTAGCGAGCCGATGTTGACTTATCGTACGGCGGTGAGGGAAGTCTCACTAGTCGCTGGGCGCTGCAGCTAGACATGAAAAGCGGAAGGTGTCTACTTATCGGCGACAAGCGCTGGAGGACCAGCAATTAGTGTCTTGACTTTTAGACACGTTTGATGGACCGAAGCGACATCGAGCCGATAACACCTGCAGCTAGACATCATCTGAAAAGTTTTTTATCTTCTAAAAAAGGGAATTCCTAATCAAAATAAAAGCTATTTTCACAAACTTTAGTATTTGATGACTGTCCATAACACCTATATTTTCACTACAAACCCCCCCTACTTTTTTTAGTAGGGAGGGAATATATTATTAAACTTATTCGGTTTCTTCTGTCCGATCGGTTGCAGGTGGTGGTGTGATCGATAAACTTGAAATTTCATCACGCCATTCCTGCGTCATTTTGATATCAAGAGCAGCTAATGAATATTCCAGCTGTTCTACATTTCTTGCCCCAATAATCGGAGCGGTTACAGCTGGATGTGCCATGACCCATGACACCGCTAAGGTAGCAGGATTGATCCCTTGTTCTTTTGCATACGTTGTAAATCGTTCTGCTACTTCAAAGTTCATCTGATCACTATAACGCTTTGTATACATTTCTTGTTCCACTAATCTCCCCTGCTTTGGCTTACTGTCGACACCATACTTTCCTGTTAGCAAGCCTCCACCTAACGGACTATATGTAATAACACCTAATTGTTCAGATTGAGCTAGTGGGAGTATTTCGACTTCAGATTGGCGTTTTACTAGATTATACATCGGTTGAATTAATTCAAATCTTGCAAGCTGTTCTTTTGCAGATACCCCAAGAGCTTTTGCGATTTGCCAAGCTGCCCAATTGCTTACTGCTGGGTAAAGGATTTTTCCTTGTGCTTGTAGGTCATCTAAGGCACGGAGCGTTTCCTCCATAGGTGTATGGGGGTCAAATTTATGTACAAAATAGAAATCAAGGCGGTCTGTTTTTAACCTTCTTAAAGTATTCTCAACCTCTAGCATTATGTGTCGACGAGATAGTCCTCTTGCATTTACATCGTCTCCTGTTGGAAAATACACTTTTGACGTAAGAACGATTTCATCTCGACAATCTGCAATACATTCTCCGAGAATTTCCTCAGCTAAACCGTTACTATACATATTTGCACAGTCATAAAAGTTAATTCCTGCTTCACGAGTACGTTTAAACATCGCCTTAGACGTTTCTTTATCCGCATTTCCACCAAAGGACATCGTGCCAAAACACATACTTGATACTTTAATTCCTGTTTTTCCTACTGTACGGTAATCCATCAAATCCCTCCATTTGTTTGAAGCACTTCCTAATAGAAATAAGTTATGTTACTTTTCTTAAAAGTCTTACTATTAATAATAATAGTTTTTTTGGTAAGTACTAGCAAGTAAAAAACACTTTAAAGTAATTTAGTTTACATAATAATATTATTGTTTGTAAAAAGTTTTGATTGAATAACCGTATCACTTCATGGGAATAGTACAGGAAAAGGATACGAATAAATTTGTTAGAAAGGACTTTTACCCGATGAAACACATACGTCCATTAATTATAAAATTTATAGTTGCTGCAATTTTGCTGTTTTTCGTATTAACTATAGGAGTAACTGTTCCAGTTGGGCATGTTATTGTAATCACAGCCATTTATACTCTTTTCTCTTATTTCATTATTGATTTATTCGTATTGCCACGTATGAATAACATGCTAACCTGTCTTATTGAAACGGCTATCGCCTTTTTGTTTATTTATCTGTATAGCAGCACATTTTTTGCTTCTCCCTTACTTGGACCTGCAGTAATCTCAGCAATCGGTATTGGTGCTGGTGAATGGTATTTCCATAAGTATATGGGAATGTATGTTTTCGTTGGAGAACTCGAAGATACTGCTGTTATTCCGACACATGCAAACCTTCAGACCGAAATTGCTGAAGAAGAAGATATACATAAATTGAAGAATGACGGTGATGAATAAAATAACACTACTTTGCTCAAGTGAAACTAACATTCAAATCAATCATACAAGGACTAACATACAATCATAATACATGATTCTTAAATAAAATATAATGGGTGAACGCAACCACTTGTTGATTTTCCTTTTAAGGGCAAAGTTATTACTTTGCCCTTTTTATTATTTTAGGCTTTTTTCTCAAAGATTGTTGCTTTTAGCTTTTGGACCGTAAGCCAAGCGGATGCTTGGCTCTTCACGCATAGCGTAAAGGTTTTGAAAATAAAATAGCCGTTCAGACAAATGAATTTGTCTTGAAAAGGCTATTTTATTTTCAAAAAACGGTCCAAAAGCAACAAAGTTTACGAAAACAACCTTATTTTATAATATTATCCGCAAATTTCATAATATCGAAATTTCCTAAAAGTATAATCTTCAAAAAATAGAAGGTAGTCTCAATGGTGAGACTACCTTTACTTTCCTATTTTCTCTTAATTAAACCGGATAAAATATCTTCAAATAAGATTTAAGTTAACATAATATTATTACAGTAATATATTTTGTTAAGCTTTGGTTAATTTCAATTTTTTTAATCAAAACGGACCAAATTTAACGATGCAAAGACCAAGTAAGCCTAATAATGCTCCTATGCTATAAGCCAATCTACTTTTAAAAATGAACTGTGCTAATAAACCCGGAAACACTACCCACACCAGGATTGGGATTAAAAACATTATAATTACAGGCAAAAAACCTTCGAAGAACATTTTTAGAATAGCATCACTTTCAATAAAACTAACCAATTGATGTCCCCCCACTACTGTTAAATACTATTCTATAATTCCATAAATCGTCGACAGAAACTACATATTTCGTTCGCAAAATATCGACAACAATTTTCGTAAAATGGTAAACAATGATTGCAATGACTTCTATTAATAACGGAAAATCACTGGAAATGAATAAATATAATGATTTGATATTCCCTCACCTTTGTAGTTTATTTTTATTGGCCAAAATTATGTACATAAATTTATATTATTTCGAAGCTGAGTATGAATGTACTGTTGGTCGATCATTAGTATTACATCACAAAATTAGATTATATGTACTTTACAAATCAAGTAAGCGAAATCATTAGGCCCATATGATGTAATGGGCCCAACTCTAGAATAGGAGACAAGCCCGCCCTTCCTTCAGCACACTATAAGTGCCTAACACCTTAAATAATTATTTTTCCTTTATTTGAGGCTTTAAAATAGTAGGCGCGTTCTTTCACTTCATCTAACTCAACAGGTGTATTAATTTGCACATCGTTACCGTTGAACCTTCCTGTTACTTTAAGGCCTTCATCTAAGTGCACAAGAATGATGTAGTAGGGAGCTTGACCTGCAAACTGTTTTGGTGCTGCATGAATTTTTGTGTACGAATAGACTTTTCCTTTTCCGTCAATTTCTGTCTGCTCTAATTCATCGGAGTAGCAGGTTGTACAGTGATATTTACTCGTATATAAGATCGATTGGCACTGTTTACATTTTTTTACTGGAAGCTTCATTGGTTACACTCCTTTTTTGCTAAAAATATGGACGAGGGAATATGCACCCGTTCCACCTAAATTTTGAGCTAACCCGATTTGTGCACCTTCTACTTGGTTACACGCTCTTCCGTTGAGTTGGTCAACGATTTGCACAATTTGAGCAATTCCAGTTGCTCCGATCGGATGTCCTTTGGATAATAAACCACCACTCGTATTCACAGGTACTTTTCCCCCGTGCTGCGTTAAACCTTGTTCGAGTGCTTCCCAGCCTTTCCCTTTTTCAAAAAATCCTAATTCTTCAATGGCGATAATTTCTGTCATTGAGAAGCAATCATGTAATTCAACGACATCGATATCTTCTGGCCCAATTCCCGCTGCTTCATAAGCTCTTTTTGCCGCCTCATTAGTCGCAGATATATGTAGAAGATCTTCTACCTCTTGCATGAGCGGTGTACCAGATGCTTGCCCAGAAGAAATGATACGAACCCCATGGTCTCCTTTTTGAATGACTACAGCTGCGGCCCCATCAGAAATCGGGGAGCAATCAAAAAGTCCAAGTGGGTCTGTGATTGGCTTTGCATTCATAATTTCCTCAAGTGTCGTTTCTTTTTTAAATTGGGCAATAGGATTAGAAATCGCATAGTTGCGGTTTTTGAGTGCAACCATCGCTAGGTGTTTTCTCTCCATCCCGTATTCATACATATAACGGTGTGCTAAAACGCCAAAGAACCCAGGAAATGTCAGACCCGATGCGCCTTCATTGGATTCATTGTCCATCGCGTAATTGATCGCTTTCGTAACCGTTTCCGTGTCCATTCCGGTCATTTTTTCAACACCGGCAACTAATACCGTATCATATTCCCCTGCTTTCACAAGCTGATACGCTTGGCGAAAGGCAATTCCTCCTGATGCACAGGCACCTTCTGTTTTAACTGCAGGAATACTGCCTAAGCCAAGCTCATTCGTAATTATGGAACCTAAGATTTCCTGACTCGCAAGTGGTCCTGATGAGAAATTACCAACAAACACCGCATCAATTTTTGGTTTACCTGCTTCCATTAGTGCTTCTCGACAAGCTTTTACCACCATTGATTTAATCGACTCGTCTTTTCTCCCGAATGTTGTAATTCCTCTTCCAATGACAGATACTGTAGACATGACGTTCCCCCCTAGTTCTTTATACATTTTCATTTTTTTGTGAAACTTTTATTAATTGTAAGATTATCAGTATAAAACTAATCCATTAGTAATCCTCCGTTTACGTCAATCTCCTCACCTGTAATATAACTTGCTTCGTCTGATGCTAAAAACACAACTGTTGCTGCTACTTCTTGTGAAGTACCAGTTCGCTTTACTACCAACTACGTTGTACCCTGACTCTTTTAATTCATTTGCTGCCTGTATTGCTCCTGATTCATTTATGTCAGCGATAATGACAGTTGCTCCTTTTTTTGCCAATTCCGTTGCTATCGCTCTACCAATTCCTCTTTTGGATGCTGCTCCTGTTACGATCGCAATTCTTTCTATCAAACTATTCCCTCCAGATTCCTTTTAATATCGAACTAATCCTTTTTATTGTGTATAAAAACTGAAAAGTAAACTCTTTGGTTAACGGTGACCTCTATCTCTGTATTTGATATTTGTCTCGTAATGTTTTTCTTAAAATTTTTCCGTAGCTGTTTTTAGGTAGCTCTTTTACGATCTCAATTTTACGGGGTTTTTTAAAGCTTGCTAAATTTTCTTGGCATAACTGGATTAATTCTTGTTCATTGACAGGTATTGCACCTTCTCGTAAGACAACTTGGGCACAAATACTTTCTCCCCACTTCTCATCTTGAATTCCAAAAACGCATGTTTCCTTAACATCTGGATGTTGATTTAAAACCTCCTCCACTTCACGCGGATACACATTCAAACCACCCGAAATAATTACATCCTTTGCTCGATCTACTAATCGTAAATAACCTTTTTCGTCAAGGCGCCCTAAATCACCTGTATAAAACCAACCATCCTTAAATGATTCATTTGTAGCTTTTTCATTATTCCAATAACCGTTCATAACTAAAGAACCTTTACATGTGACTTCACCAATTTCACCAGTCGGAACCTCATTCCCATCTCCATCAACCATCCGCACCTCAACAAATGGTCCTATAGCACCACATGAGTCCGGCTTACTTCCAAGTTCGTTTTTCGGCATCATTGTAATCGCCATTGGTGCTTCAACTAATCCATACGTTTCAGCAAATTTCGATCCTAATAAAGATAAAGCTTTATTTAATTTTTCAACAGCAATCGGTGAGCCTGCCATATTAATCGACTTAATGTGATGTAACTTATTTGGATCAAAATTTTCTTCATGGATCATTAAATTTACCAAAGTCGGTACGAGAAAAATGATCGAAATTTTCTCTTTTTCAAGATCATCAATAAACTCTTTCGGGTCAAATTTATTAAATATGACTTGTTTCAATCCAAAAAATAAGGCACATTGCGATAGAAAATTACTTCCGTGCGTTAGTGGTGCGACATGCCCGAGCGTATCACCATATGTGATATCACACGCCATGTTGAGGGAGAGTGCACAGGAAATCATATTTCGATGTGAAAGCATTGCTCCTTTTGGTCTACCTGTTGTACCAGATGTGTACATAAGGGCAAACAAATCATCTTCGTTCACTTCAACATCAGGAAAGGTTTTATCCTGACCACTAATAAATTTCTCATACTCTGCATCAACATCTATTTTTTTAATCGTGTCACCTACACAATCTAGTAGATTCATTTCTCCGATTAACAATGATGCTCCAGAATTTTCTAAAATATACGCCATCTCTTTTGGATGGAGACGATAATTGATAGGGACTTTTATTAATCCTGTTAAAGCAATAGCAACATCTAATTCCACATGTTCACGTCTGTTTGACATTAAAATCGCAACTCGGTCCCCTTTTTGCAGCCCTTCATTTAATAGTGCATTAGCAAGTTGACATACTTTGGTTTGGAGCTCGTTATAAGTGATTGTACCTCTAGAATCTTTAACTGCTGGTCTATCCGCATGCTGGAGCATTGTTTTTTTAGCTAATGTACCTAGTGTTTCCATTATTCTACCCCCTATTAAACGTGATAAAACTATTACACCGATTTTTTTACTCACAAACTAATTTCATAGATTTTTATCCTTATGCTATCACAGCGCTTCTACAAATCTTTATAGTGTTTGTTTTTTTGATTGACAACGCTTTCAATTTGATCGTAGCTCTTTAATATCAAGCCTATTATTATACACCTCCTATTTTTTGAGTTTCCTATTTTTGATATTTGTTAAATAATTTTATTTATAGTCACCACTTATAAGTTTGATTCCTTTGTTAGCATTACTAAAAGTTATCGTTTGAAACCCTAACTGCGGTTTAAATGTACGTAAGGCTTGAATACCCTTTCCAACTTTAATGGTGAACTCTATTGTGATTAGTGTAGGATTTTTGCCAGGAAGGATATGCCCACCAAAAACCGCTCCCTTTTGATTACCAAACATCGCATGCAAATGGAAATCTGTTTTTCCATTTTCGTTTTTGCATAAAAAACCTGTTCCATTTAATAATTCTATCGGTCCCTCCTCAATTATTTCATCACTATACGATAAATCTCCATGTTGATCATTCTTAATATATACATAAGTGGCTTGAGATAATGAACCCATGCAGGTGACAACACCAGAATGAATGTTGTATCTCTCATATTCCTGAATAATTCCTTCCATTAGATCTGTGCCCATCGTCAAGGATCCAAAGATGATTCCGTTCTCTTCATCATATATTGAATGGTTCGTTAGCGTTTTCATCATGTATAACCTCCTTCAAAATCTATTTGTTACTACATACCTTCTATTTTGCAATTTCCATGCCAAAATGGTGCTTTATAGGACAGTTCCAACTTTTTTCTTACAAAATTTAAATTCGAACTCAATCTTTCTAGTAAAATCATTTTCATATTCCGTTTCAGTAAAAATAAGTAAGTATATAATTCAATTAAATAAGGCAAAAGAGTACAAAAATAGTAAAAATAAAACTTGATATCGCATAGTTGCTATGGCAAAATTGCAATATATAGCGATTTTGCCATAAGGGAGCTGGTATAATGGCGGAAATTAAAGGTAGTGAAAATAAAGTTTTCCATAAAAATTTAGACACTGAATTATTACTTCAAAAGCTTATCGGAAGTACATATGACGGTATTACCATTACTGATCCAGATGGAAGAACAATCTGGTATAACGAATCTTTTTTACGGATGTCAGGTTTATTACCTTCACAATTAGACCATTTCACTGTGTATGAAATTATCGAAAAAGGTTGGTTGAAAGATTCCGCATCGATAGAGTCTATTTTGAAAAAAGAAACGATTACCAAATCAGTGACTTACCCAACTGGAGTAGAAGCTTTAATTTCGGCAACACCTGTTTTCGATGATGAAGGTCAACTACTCTATACGATTGGAAATGTAAGAGATTTAACAGAACTTAATAAATTAAAACATCAACTGGATGAAACGTCAGCACTAACGAAGGGTTATAGACAAACTCTCCAAGAAGTTCAACTAACAAGTGTAGACGGTAATCAAATTATCTATCGTAGTACCTCCATGGAAAAAATCGTTTCGCTTGCTCACAAGTTCTCTTTAGTAGATACACCGATTCTCATTTTAGGAGAATCAGGCGTAGGAAAAGATGTATTAGCCAATTACATTCATTACATTAGCGATCGATCAAACAATGGTCCATTTGTTAAAATCAATTGTGGAGCAATACCCGAGCATTTACTAGAATCAGAGTTATTTGGATATGAAGCAGGTGCTTTCACAGGTGCTGGAAGACAAGGGAAAGTGGGACTATTTGAAGTTGCTCACAAAGGAACTATTTTTTTAGATGAAGTAGGTGAAATGCCCCTTTCTCTTCAGGTGAAATTATTAGGGGTATTACAAGACATGAAAATTCAGCGAGTCGGTGGAACAAAACAAATTCCAATCGATGTTAGAATAATAGCAGCTACGAATGCGAATTTGGAAAAAATGATTCAAGAAAAACATTTTAGAGAGGATCTTTACTTTCGATTAAATGTATTGTCTATTAACATCCCGCCGCTTCGTGAAAGAACAGAAGATATCTTTGTACTATTAGTCCACTTTCTTTCTAAGTATAATGAAAAACATCAGATGCAAAAGTCCTTCTCGTCTGCTGCCATTGATTTGCTACTATCCTACCATTGGCCTGGTAATATCCGCGAATTAAGAAATTTAGTTGAACAACTGATGATTATATCTGATGAAGATATCATTGATGATTCGCTAGTTCCATCTAAAATCCGTACAAAGAGTATTAATCAGCCTGATATTCCTGAAGCTGAACTTCAATCGCTAACAAGTGAAAAGCCGTTAAAAGAATTAATCAATGAATATGAGAAACAAATTCTAGCTTTCTATTTAACAAAATATAAACCGATGAAACGATGCGCAGATATCTTAGGAATAGACTTTACTACTTTAGCCAGAAAGAAAAAGCGCTACAACCTTTGAAGACATTTTGCGGATGATTTATGGCAAAAAAACTGCACCCCAATTTTGTTAGATTGTATGTCTAAAAATTGGGGTGCAGTTCAATTATTTCCAAGCTCTTTTCATTGATTAATACTGTTATCACCACTACTTCCATCACATTTCAAGAACTTCCGATTGTATTTTCTTTCTGGATAAATAGTTGGCTAAATATGAACCCAACGACAGGTTAATGACCATATTTATGATCGCTGGTAAAGCAGCAATTTCACTAATAAATTCAATCGCTAAAATCGCAGCTAAAGCTGTATTACATAAGCCAACATGGAAGATAATTGCTCTAATGTCCCCTTCAGCAATAGGCACCCATTTCATCTGTAGGATGAGATACGCGAGGATCATCGGAAGAGCTACTTGTAAAAAAGCGACTGCTGTAATCATTGGAATGAGAATGAGTTCAGAAGAGATCGTATTCTTCGCATTCCCGATAATCGTATGAATAATGAGCAGCAATGTAATCGATGACCCAAGCTTCGTGTAACTGACTGACTTTGCCACTAAACGCGGTACCTTTTTCTGCATAACAAGTCCTACGATAATCGGGAGGATGACGATAAGAATAAATGATTGCAGCAAGTTAAGAAATGATATCGTCACACTATCGCCACCTACTCCTAGTAATGCTAAGGGCGTAATGATTGGACTAATTATAATATCTAAAAATGATGCAGCAATGACTAATGATGTGTTCCCTCCTGCGATAAACGTATAAAGCGTTGCTGCTGTCGCATTTGGAACTGTTCCTGATAAAATAAAACCCGCAGCAATTTCTGGGCGTGAAGAAAAAAAGATATGTGCTAATGCGATAGAAATAATGACCGTTATCGTCCACTTTAATAAAGTAGCAAGACCTAGAACCCCATATTTCGAATTCATTTCTTTAATCGCTTCGACATTCATCGATAATCCCGTAAAGAAAATAACTAAGCCAAGCAATAAGCTCGGCAGCCAGCTAGCCACTTGTAAATGAATCGGTGATAAATACGTAAGAAAAGCGACAATAATAATTAATAATGGCAGGTTTCCTGAAATAAACGAATTAATAAATTTAATATTCATCCCACCTTTGTTAAATGTTTTTATGTCATTTTAGTGCTAGGTATTAGGTACTCACATAAATAGAAGGGGCGTTTTTCCCCTTCTATTTATAGATCCGATAAGAGATTATATTTGAATTAATGCACTTTTAGTTAATATACTATCCATCGGTACCTACCTCTTTAAAGAAGTAAGCTCGATCTTTAATTTCATCCAATTCGACAGCTTTATCGATTTGTACATTATTACCATTGAACCTCCCTGTCACTTTTAATCCTTGATCTAAATGAACAAGGATGACGAAATAAGGAGCTTGACCTGCAAACTGTTTTGGTGCTGCATGAATTTTTGTGTACGAATAGACTTTTCCTTTTCCGTCAATTTCTGTCTGCTCTAATTCATCGGAGTAGCAGGTTGTACAGTGATATTTACTCGTATATAAGATCGATTGGCACTGTTTACATTTTTTTACTGGAAGCTTCATTGGTTACACTCCTTTTTTGCTAAAAATATGGACGAGGGAATATGCACCCGTTCCACCTAAATTTTGAGCTAACCCGATTTGTGCACCTTCTACTTGGTTACACGCTCTTCCGTTGAGTTGGTCAACGATTTGCACAATTTGAGCAATTCCAGTTGCTCCGATCGGATGTCCTTTGGATAATAAACCACCACTCGTATTCACAGGTACTTTTCCCCCGTGCTGCGTTAAACCTTGTTCGAGTGCTTCCCAACCTTTCCCTTTTTCAAAAAAACCTAACTCTTCAATGGCAATAATTTCTGTCATTGAGAAGCAATCATGCAATTCAACGACATCGATATCTTCTGGTCCAATTCCAGCCGCTTCATAAGCTCTTTTTGCCGCCTGATTAGTCGCAGATATATGTAGAAGATCTTCTACCTCTTGCATGAGCGGTGTACCAGATGCTTGCCCAGAAGAAATGATACGAACCCCATGGTCTCCTTTTTGAATGACTACAGCTGCGGCCCCATCAGAAATCGGGGAGCAATCAAAAAGTCCAAGTGGGTCTGTGATTGGCTTTGCATTCATAATTTCCTCAAGTGTCGTTTCTTTTTTAAATTGGGCAATAGGATTAGAAATCGCATAGTTGCGGTTTTTTAGTGCAACCATCGCTAGGTGTTTTCTCTCCATCCCGTATTCATACATATAACGGTGTGCTAAAACGCCAAAGAACCCAGGAAATGTCAGACCCGATGCCCCTTCATTGGACTCATTATCCATCGCGTAATTAATCGCTTTTGTAACCGTTTCCGTATCCATACCCGTCATTTTTTCAACACCGGCAACTAATACCGTATCATATTCTCCTGCTTTCACAAGCTGATACGCTTGGCGAAAGGCAATTCCTCCTGATGCACAAGCACCTTCTGTTTTAACTGCAGGAATACTGCCTAAGCCAAGCTCATTCGTAATTATGGAGCCTAAGATTTCCTGACTCGCAAGTGGTCCTGATGAGAAATTCCCAACAAACACCGCATCGACTTTAGGTTTACCTGCTTCAACTAGTGCTTCTCGACATGCTTTAACAACCATTGATTTGATCGATTCTTCTTTTCTACCAAATGTCGTTATACCTCTTCCGATGACAGATACCGTAGACATTGCCTTCACCCCTGTAATTGATATTGATCGCGCAATGTTTTTCGTAAAATTTTCCCGTAGCTATTTTTCGGTAGTTCTTTAACTATCTCTATTCTACGTGGTTTTTTAAAGCTTGCTAGATTATTTTTACAAAGCTCAATTAACTCGTCTTCACTGACTTGTTTCGTTTCGTCACTTAAGACGACATGGGCATAAATACTCTCGCCCCATTTTTCATCAGGTACACCAAATACACAAGTTTCTTTTACATCTGGGTGTTGGTTTAACACTTCTTCTACTTCACGAGGATAGACGTTTAAGCCTCCTGTTATGATCATATCTTTTGCTCGGTCGACTAATCGCAAATAGCCTTTTTCGTCGATCCACCCCAAATCTCCCGTGTACAACCATCCGTCTTTTAATGTTTCATTCGTGGCCTTTTCGTTATTCCAGTACCCTTTCATGACAAGAGAGCCTTTACATGTAACTTCTCCAATTTCCCCATAAGGCACTTCTTTCCCACTTTCATCGACAACTCGAACTTCAACAAACGGACCAATGGCCCCACAAGAGTCTGGTTTACTCGCTAACTCATCTTTTGGCATCATCGTAATCGTTAATGGCGCTTCAACTAGTCCATAAGTTTCAGCAAGCTTAGGCCCTAATAATGATAAGGCTTTATTCAACTTTTCTACGGCCATTGGTGCCCCTGCCATGTTAATCGACTTGATATATCGTAATTTGTTAGGATCAAAGTTTTCCTCGTGGATCATGATATTTACTAATGTTGGTACTAAAAAGATAATCGAAATTTGTTCTCTTTCCAGATCATCGATAAATTCTTTTGGGTCAAACTTATTAAAAATGACTTGTTTTAAGCCGAAGAATAATGCACATTGTGATAGAAAATTACTACCGTGGGTTAATGGTGCAACATGACCAATAATATCTCCGTATGTGATATTACAAACCATATTTAATGAAAGAGCACCTGACAGCATATTGCGATGCGTCAGCATGCCACCTTTTGGTTTGCCCGTTGTCCCTGAAGTATACATCAAGGCAAATAAATCATCTTCTCCTACTTCAACGTTAGGAAACTCGTCTTTTTGGCCACTAATGAACACTTCATACTCTTCATCTACATCTAATTTTTTAATAGGAACAGTTACACTTTCTAACAAATTCGCTTCCCCAATTAAAAAAGCTGCCCCTGAACTTTCCACAATATAATCGAACTCTTTCGGATGGAGACGATAATTAATCGGTACTTTAATTAAACCTGTTAATGCGATGGCAATATCTAATTCTACGTGTTCACGTCGGTTTGACATGAGTATCGCAACACGGTCCCCTTTTGATAACCCTTCATTTAATAATGCATGAGCGAGTTGGCAAGTATTTCTTTTAAGCTGAGCAAACGTTATAGTCCCACGCGAATCTTTAATCGCTGGCTTATCTCCATGCTGAACCAATGTTTTTCGTGCTAGAGCCCCCAATGTTTCCATTTCTTCTACCCCCTAACAGCTACCTACTATAGTTAATAACCTTAAACGTTAATTCTTCATCATACTCGCGAACGGCTTTAATTTCATTCCCGCAAACAATTGTGAATTCAATTGTTATCAGTGTAGGATTTACCCCTTTTAGAAAATGTCCACCGCTAATCTTCCCAGTCTCTTCTGTCACCAGCCCGTGGAGATGAATATCTAATTCCCCGTTTTCATCTTCACAAATAAATCCTGTACAATGTATGAGTTCGACTGGATTTTTGATTGTAATTTGTTTTCCATAGCCTGTTGGATGATTGTTTTTCGTTTCAAAAAGAACATAACCTACTTCTTTCAGAGAACCAATACAAGTAACCATCCCTGAAGAAATTTGTTGTTTTCTACATTCTTCAAGTATCCCCTCAATCAAATCAGTGCCAGCAGTTAAAGATCCAAAAATGACTTTACCTGCTTCAGTCGGATAGGAGTGATTTTTTCTCGTCATCCTTCCACCTCTCCTGTTGATAGATTTAATAGCATGAAACATCAACCTTAAGAAAACTTTAGCCTATGGCTGAACCACCACAAACTTTTAATACTTGCCCCGTTACATAGTCAGCTCCTGGAGAAGCTAAATATACAACAGCCTCTGCAATATCTTCTGGTACACCCATCTTTTGGATTGGTTGATCTAATTTATAATTCATTCCCTTAGTAATCTCGGTTTCAATCGGACCAGGTGCGATACTATTACAACAAATACCATGTTCTCCTACTTCTTTAGCTACCCACTTCGTTAATGCAATTACCCCACCTTTTGAAGCAGCATACGCTGGGCCCGAACGACCACTTTCGCCATTTTCTGCTTTAGTCCCAGAAATCGGACCACCCATAATTCCAGAAATGGAACTAATGTTAATAATTTTTCCTGAGCCTTGATTTTTCATATGTGGATAGATTGCCGCTTGGGTAAACAAGAACGTTCCTCGTAAATTCGTATCAATATCTCTAAACCACATTTCATCTGTCATATGCTCCAGGTCAAGCCTTGAGCATGTGCCCGCATTGTTAACAACGACATCAATACGGCCAAAATGTTCTACTGTTTGATTGACAACCCCTTCAACGAGTCCTCTTTCCTTAATATCAATATTATGAATAAATACTTCTACTTCTTGGTTCAATTCATTAATTTCTTGCTTTGTTGTTTCACATTCTAGTACATCTATTAACACAATGTGAGACCCTTCTCTTGCTAGTGCCTTAGCTGCTGCAGCACCGATTCCTCGTGCGGCTCCAGTAACAATTGATACTCTATTTTCTAGTCGTTTCATTATAAAATCTCCCTTCACTGTTTGTTTTTAAAATAGTTACTACATCCCTAGTAAATCTGGTAACCAATTCGATAATGCTGGTATATACGTAATAAGTAGTAGGACAATGATTGAGGCGATAAGAAACGGTATCGTTCCTTTCGTTATATCTTTTAATGAAATCCTGGCTATTCCACTTGCGACATATAAATTTAATCCTACTGGCGGTGTAAATAACCCTATCGCCAAGTTAACGGTCATGAAAACACCGAACGTTGTAGGATCAACACCTATATGCAACATAATCGGTAATAAAATAGGTACAAGTAAGTAGAAAGCGGATATCGCATCAATAAATGCACCAATAATAAGTAAAATAACTGTAACCATTAATAAAATTAATATTTTATTTTCAGTGACAGATAACATCGCTTCTGAAATCGTCTGGGCAATTCGCTGTGTTGTAATAATGTAAGAAAAAATGGAAGCCGCACCTACTATGAGCATAACGACAGCTGTTTGGACTGAAGCATCAATAAAAATATTCTTTAGATGTTTCAGCTTTAAATCACGGTAGATAAATAGACCTACAATAAGTGCATAGAAAACGGCTACAGCAGCTGCTTCTGTCGGCGTAAAAATCCCACCGTAAATTCCACCTAAAATAATAATTGGGATCAAAAGGCCCCAAATCGCTTTATAAAAAGCAGACGCAATTTCTTTGCTTGAACTTTTCTTCCCTAAATTGAGCGTTGCTGCTACTTCTGAATCCATTGCTTTAACATCTTGAGTTACATTCGTTCGCTTCACAAACATGGACGCGACAACTAATGCGACAGCAAGAAGTAGCCCTGGAATGATACCAGCGATAAATAGACGACTAATCGTAATCGGGACGATGTCGTTAGCAACGACCGCAAATACGATAAAGGCAATACTAGGAGGAATGATAATACCAATGGATCCAGAACTAGCGATAAGTCCAGCAGCAATATTTTTTGGATAACCGTTTTTAACTAATGCTGGAATTAAAATCGCTCCAATTGCCGCTACTGTCGCAGGACCTGATCCTGAAATTGCCGCAAAGAACAAGGCTGTAATGACAGTAACTAACACGATTCCATTTTTTCTGTGTCCTACACAAACATTCGCAAAATCAATTAACCGTTTAGAGATCCCCGCATATTCCATGATGACACCGGCTAAAATGAAAAACGGGATCGCAAGTAAAGTAAAAGAAGAAATCGTTGCATACATGACACTTGGTAATAAACCTAATGAAGTTAATCCGTTATCTAAAAATAAGATAACAATTGAAGCTAATCCCAGTGAAATCGCTACCGGAACATTGAGAAACACTAGTATGAAAAAGAGACCAAATAAAAGTATAGCCGTCATAAAGTTGTGTCCCCCTCTCTATTTAGTGAATCTTTTTTGAATGATAGAATTGTAGCTTCAATAATACGGATAATACATAGCAAGGAACCTAGTGGCATCATCGATGTAAAGATCCACTGCGGCCAACCTAATGCTGGTGTCATACGATTTCTTTCAATTTGCGACATCATCATGTCAAAACCGAAATACGCAACAGCGCTAAAGAATAACACCGTAAGCAATGCAACTAAGACAGTCAGAAATGCTTTCAAAACACCTTGTGCGTTATCAAAAATTAAACTGAAGCCTAAATGAGCACCACGCTTTACCCCTATAGAAGCACCAACAAAGGTTAATAGCACAAATAGATTTACTGTAATCTCTTCTGTAAACGAAATGGAAGAACTAAGAAAATATCGTGATAGTACATTAGCAAATGTGATGATGGACATCGTACCTAAAGCAAATACAACCAATGTATATTCTACAAAGGTAAGAATACGGCTCATTTGTGTACACTCCCTTCAGATTTGTCTGTATGCGGTATTTTTTAAAAAAGGTGACCCATGAGTACCAAGCTCTCCACACACGATACTTAGTTCACTTCATTACCTCAGCACCAGCTGTATCGTGTTATAGATGCCTAGCACTCAACTATTAAGTCACCCTTCTCTCAACCTCTTTTTAACGGAAAGTATTTAACAAGTCTGCTCCCCAAACGCTTTCATATTTTTCATAAATTGGCTCAACTACTTGACGGAATGCTTCTATATCTGCTTCAGTAGGCTCATAGAATTCCATACCGGCAGCTTTTAACTCTTCAATTTGTTCTGCTTCTTTATCACGTGCCATTTGGATTTGGTACGCATTTGCATCAGCAGCTGCATTTCTTAAAATCTCTTGATCTTCTTCACTCATAGAGTCAAATAACTCTTTATTTATTCCTAAAATTAATGGGTCATACGAGTAGTTCCACATTGTAATATACTTTTGTACTTCTGCTAATTGAGCAGAGTGAATAACGTCGATTGGGTTTTCTTGACCATCAATTGTTCCTTGTTGTAGTGCTGTAAACACTTCAGAGAATGTCATCGCTGTCGGATCTGCTCCAAATTCTCTCCATAAATCTGTATACATGCTGATCCCTGGAATACGGACTTTCAAATTTTTAAGGTCTTCTGGAGATTGAACTGGTTGTTTACTATTCGTTAATTGACGGAAACCATTTTGTCCAAAACCTAATGTTTCTACTCCATTTTCACGGATAATTTCTTTGATCGCTTCTCCACCTTCACCAGCTAAAGCAACATCTGTTTCTTCAAGGTTTGCAAATAAGAATGGTGCACTTAAAACTCCTAATCTTTCATCCATGATTGAGTAGATGATTGTAGAATGGTAAGACATGTCCGTTGTTCCATTCATTACTTGCTCTACCCCAGCGCCACTATCTCCACCAGATAATTGCTCATTTGGAAATACTGAAATTTGAATACGACCATCTGATGCTTCGGCTACATCTTCTGCTAATTTTTCTGCTGCAATAAACCAAGTAGAAGAATTACCTACTGTAACAGACATCTTTAAATCATAACTTTCCTTTTCTTCATCTCCAGTAGAACCTGTGTCTTGTGAATCTTCTCCACCTGTTTCATCGTTACCTCCACAAGCAACTAGCGCGATTGAAAGCGCTACCATTAAGAACATCATGAATAACTTTTTCATGACTCTTCCCCCTTTTAGAAATTTTTTATTTTTGATCACCACTAATAGTAGTGTGATACCCTTGGTAACCTAACTGCATAGATATTTCACTTGAATAATGCTTCAGTAACTCAATGGTTTCAAACGTCTTCTTTTCATCGAAGCGCAAGGAAACACCAGCTACACATAGCGCGCCAATTGTACTGCCACTTACATCGCGAATCGGACAAGCAAACCCTTTTAATCCTAACTCATACTCTTCGTGATCAATAGCGTACTCTTGTTCCTTAATTTTTTTTAATTCTTTTCTTAATTCTTCTTCTTCAGTGATCGTATTTTTGGTATATGGTTTAAGAGTAGTTCGCTTTAAAAACTGATTCAGATCCTTTTCGGAAAGTTCTGATAAAAGCAACTTCCCAGATGCAACGGTATAAGGAGGTGATTGACTCCCCGCTTCTACAACAATTCGCACCGTTTGTGAGCTTTCTTCTTTCTCTAAATAAGTAACCTTTTTCCCATTGAAAGATGCAATTAGAACACTTTCTCCAACCCTATCAGCAAACGCTTTCATAAATGGCTTAGCAATCGTTAAAAAATTGAAATGGGTTTGCGCTTGCAGACCTATCCGGATAAAACGATGAGAGAGTCTTATTCGATGATCTGGAAGTTTCTCTACATATTCAAGTTCTTCTAAATTTTGTAAAAACCTATGTAGTGTACTTCGGTTAATCCCAAGGTTTTTGGATAAATCAGAAGGTGTTAATGGCGAAATACTGAGAGCTTCAATGATTTCAAAGGTTTTTTCTAAACTTTTATTTCTATAGTTCAAAGACACACCCCCTGTTCACATACTAAAAAAGTAGTTTCACTATGTAAACTATACCTTTGATTGATTATTAATGTCAATATTTTTATAATATTTTAATTTGTCAGATAAGAATATAGGGTAGATAAGAAGATAATTTAAACAGAAAACGAAGGATCGAATCATTTCATTTATTATTCCAAGAAAATTTTTAGTTTACACTGAATTTGATAAGCTCTCCTCTTAAACTTTTAAATAAGCTGTGTTCGGTAACATTGTTGCTTTTTGGACCATTTTTCACGCAAAGGGTGAAGGATCAAGCATCCGGTTGGCTATGTTCAAGAAGAAAAAATAGTAACAATCTTTTAGAAAGACTTTAAATAAAACTATAATAATTGCTTTATTAGAGGTACAAAAAAATACAATAACACTAATCGGGTTTCAATATAGTATATTATCATAATAAATATTAACGGGATTTTATAAATGAGTCTTGATTTCCGGTAAAAAACTTCTTAACTGAAATCTATCAAATTCCACTTTATTATTATAGTAAAAACATTAACATGAAACCCTCAGATGAGAGCAGTACGGTTAATATAAGGCTGTTCCAAAAATGTTCTTTTTTGGAACAGCCTCTTTTCTTTTTCACTATTTTGTTAATTCCATAGTAATTAATTCGATTAGTGGGTGTCCTGCTTGAATTCCGCAAACTTGTTCAATCGTTTTTTTATATCCTAGACCTTTTATCTTTAATTGCAATTTCACAGCTTCTTCATCTTCAGGGTAATCATACCTTAAAGCTGCAGCTATTCCATTCGCTAAGTTCTTAGGCTGTCCATCTACATAATCATAATATTGAATCGCTGGGCTAATTAATCGATCATTCGGTCCTAGCTTACGAATAGGTCCTCTTGCAACTCTTGGAATTTCATCATTGATATAGGGATTTGTAAATCTACTAACGATTTTTTCTATATATTTCTGATGTTCATTTGAATTGAAGTTGTATTTATTCACTAATACTGTTCCTGTTTCCTTCAATGTTTCTTTAACAGCTTGGGAAATCTCTTCACATTCCATTGCTTCTTTAATCGTCTTGATCCCTGCTTGATATCCTAAATAGGCAGCAATCGCATGACCTGTATTTACAGTAAAGAGCTTTCTCTCAATAAATGGTGTTAAATCGTCTACAAACGTTGCCCCTTCAATCACAGGTACTTCACCAATTATTTTTGATCGATCAACGACCCACTCATAAAAAGGTTCAACAGATACTAATAACTTATCATCATTTGTTTGAATAGGTACAATACGGTCTACAGCTGCATTCGGGAAGGCGAACTGTTCATCAAACTGCTCTCTTTCCTTATCAGATAACTTTTCATATACCTTTTCTTTTAGAAACTCACTTCCACCAATCATATTTTCACAAGCAATAATGTTTAGTGGTTTTTCGGTTCTCTCGACTCTTTTTCTTAGCCCATTGGCAATCAACTCTGAAATAATAGCAAGGATATTAGGTCCGACCGCTGTTGTAACGATGTGTGCTTCCGCAATAGCTTCGATCACTTTTTCTGGTTGTTGTAAACTATTTAACGCTCTTACATTCTTTACCGTTGATGTAATACCATTTTCTTCAGCAAGTGTGACATGGTATTCCTGTCTTTCATTAAGTAAATCGACTATTTCATTATTTACGTCGACAAAACATACTTCATAGCCTGCATCTGCTAGCAGACTCCCTATAAAGCCTCTACCGATATTTCCAGCGCCAAAATGTACAGCTAGCATTTAGTTCACCTCAGCAAACAAGCTTAAGATCTCTTCTGCAGACTTCGCTTCTACAATTTTTTGAATATTTTCTTCTTCAGAGCACACAATTGCAATTTGAGAAAGGATGTCTAAATGCTCGCCATCTTTACCAGCAATACCGATTAATACTTTTACAATGTTTCCACCACCAAAATCTACACCGTTTGGAACTTGTATGACAGAAAGTCCAGATGAAAGGACAGATTTTTTGGCATCTTCTGTGCCATGAGGAATTGCTACAAAGTTCCCCATATACGTTGATGTTAGTTCTTCACGTTCTAGCATTTTTTCAATGTAAGCAACCTCTACATAACCTTTATCTACTAAAATTTGCCCAGTACTTCTAATAGCTTCTTCTTTATTTGTAAAACTTGCATTAAGTACAATATTTTCAGCTGATAAAATTTGGTTTGACATGGTAACCACTCCTTAATTTTTTAATTTAGTTTCATAAATTATTTTTAGCTCTCTTGCCAGTATGTTGTGTAATTCGTCACTTTCTCCTGATTCAAATAGTTCAATTGAATGTTCATCTCGAATAATAAAAGAACTAATTCCACTTAGTATTTCTAAAGTTTCTTCATTTATATTAAGTGGGGAAAGCATCAGTAATATCGTATTGATTTCAACACTAGAGTCATCCATCGCTTTAACGGGCTGCGGGTGGTTCAATCTACAAATCGTAAAACTTGGTACACGGACCCATTCGTTTCTCGTATGATATAAAGCAAGTAATGTCCCAGGAATACCTAGTCCACCCAATTCCTCACGTTTGTGAAGACCTTCTGTCACTTCACGTACATCACTAATGATGTTTTTTTCGGCTAAAATTTCGCACTGCTTCTGCAAGGCTATGTCAATCGATATGGAATCATTGATTGTTGAAATCATAAATTCTTTTAAGATTTGATAGATAACGGTGGAATAGTTTTTAATCTTTTCAATGTCTTGAAGATATTTTTCACTGTCAAAATGTTCTTCTTCCATTACTTCACTTAATTTGGATTTTTTCGAAAAATGTTTTTTATTTAGTAAAAATCGTTTGACTTTTTCAACTTCCTCTTCAGATAATAATGGACTTACAACAAGATAGTCCTCTTGAAATTTTTTTAATGGAACTGTTGACACAACCGCATCAAATTTTTCTATATCCATTGAAGCTAGATCAAACAAGGAGGCATTGACAGTTTTCAAGCCTGGAATTGCTTGTTGTAATTTTGATGAAAGCATTTTCGACGTCCCAATCCCACTTGAACAAACGACTAAGAGTTGTAGTTCCTTTATTTCATCTTTGTGCAGTAATGCAGAAGCAAAGTGCATTGCTAAGTAACCAATCTCTTCTTTTGGTATATCGAGTCCAGTAAAAATCTTACTTACTGCATCTTCTAAAATATTAAATAGCTCATGATAATCTTGTTCAATTCTAGATAAAAGCGGATTAGAAATTCCCATATTTTGCTTAATTCGGTACAAAGCTGGTCTTAAATGTGCAACTAAACCTTGGAATAATGACATGTTTTTTGTTAAGTCTTGACCCATTTTTTTACCGACATAACGAATTAAACTTTGCGCAAATATGCCCACTTGAAAGCTTGATTCCTCTAATAGTTCATCTCGTTCATTCCGAAGTTTTGCTCCCATCAAATGCATGGTAATATAGCCAATCTCACTATGAGAAATTTTAATTTGAAATGCGTCTTCTAATCCCGCGACAATCTCTTCAGCTACTTTGAACTCTTTTGTCCCTCTTAAACTTTCAAGATATTCATCGTTAAAATTAATGTCTTCTCCTTGTTGTATTCGTTCAATTGCTAAAGCTAGATGTACAACAAGTCCAATATAGGCACTATCTGCAATCGAATATGGCAAGGCATTTTTAACCCTATCTACTTGCTTTTCAATAATAAATAGCTTCTTTTTATCCACTAAACCTAGTAGTCGTTCAGTTATCGTATCAACAGTTTTTGAAGATTTCTTTTGTATATTTTCTTTGATCATAGAAATAAATTCATATTCATCAATGTTGTCTATAATCAGATTACTCATCGCTTTTCGTTTCGCTGATTCCGAACCAATTATTTCAACTCCATAACCTCGTTTTCTTAATAAAGTTAGGTTAAAAGGTTTTAGTCGATCCTCCACTTTATTAAGGTCATTACTTACAGTAGCAATGGTTACATTTAAATCATTTGCTAATGATAATAATTTCACAGGCTCAGAAGTATCTAATAATTCGGACAAGATAATCGTTTGCCGCTCTTCGGAAGTATACTCATTATGAGAGAGGTTAAATAAAAATAGTTCTAGCTTTTCTTTTGCTGCATCATCACCTATTACCTGAATTCCAATTCCGGATTTTTTATTAAGTCCTAATTCATATTCTTTCAGGATGTCTTCTACCCCTTTTAAATCACGGTGAACCGTACGTGGACTTACAGATAATTCATCGGCAAGATCTTTTACCGTCGTTTCTTCTCTCATCGCAAGTAAAAGTTCTAATATCTTACGTTCCCTAGCTGAAATATACATAATATTCACTCCACTTTTATGGCTACCCTCATGACATATTATGAGTAAAGTTGATGACAAATATGAATTGATATTTCCTATATATACAATGATAGTGTTTGTTAATTGCTATCTCAATAAAAGGAAGAAGTATTTTCGTCATACGAGTTGTTGCCAATTTTTAATTATCTAGGTTAGTTGAGGAACACAACATGTCAGGTCACACATGAGAGTATTAACCTTCCAAATTATAGATTTTACAGCATATTTAATTAAAAGGCTCTTTTCTCAAAGATTGTTGCTTTTAGCTTTTGGACCGTAAGCCAAGTGTATGCTTGGCTCTTCACGCATAGCGTGAAGGTTTTGAAAGTAAAATAGCCGTTCAGTCAAATGAGTTTGTCTTGAAAAGGCTATTTTATTTTCAAAAAACGGTCCAAAAGCAACAAAGTTAACGAAAACAGCCAATTAAAAAGAGAGCGACTCATTAGTGCTGTGCACTTTACTAACTGAGTCCCCCTCCTTCATTAAAACACTACTTTAAATTTTCAATGAGCTCATCATATTTAGGACTGTTTAAGAAATTGTCTACAGAAATATGGTAAGCCGTTGGTAGCTTTTCTTCAGCACGTGATGTTAAATCTTTGTGTGTAACAACGATATCTGTATCACTTGGAATATTGTTAATAGATGTGTTTGTAATTTCAATCTCTAAACCTGCTTTTTTCGCTTTGTTTTTCAGTATAGATGCTCCCATTGCACTTGAACCCATACCTGCGTCACAGGCAAAAATAATTTTCTTAACGTTGGCAAAGTCAAACCCTTGTTCTTCAGTAGTTTTTGACGATATAAAAGAACCTGCTACTGCACTCTTCTTCCCTTTCATTTCTTGCATTTTTACTGCTGCTCCACTAATATCTTCATCTTCTTTCTTATTCGCTTTTAATATAAGTGAAGCTATAACAAACGTTACTGCAGCTGCAACAAGTACACCTAGTAACACACCTAGGTGATTTCCACCACGAGGTGTCATCGCCATTAAAGCAAAAATACTTCCTGGAGATGGTGGAGCTACTAATCCTACATTGAATAAAGTAAACGTGAATACACCACTAATTCCACCTGCAATTACAGCTAAAATTAACATTGGTTTCATTAAGATATATGGGAAGTAAATTTCATGGATCCCACCAAAAAAGTGAATAATTCCAGCACCTGACGCGGTTTGTTTTGCTGTCCCTCTACCAAAAATCATAAATGCTAATAAAATTCCTAATCCTGGTCCAGGGTTCGTTTCAAGTAAAAATAAAATCGATTTACCTGCCTCTGCCGCTTCTTTCGCCCCAAGTGGACTTAATATTCCATGGTTAATAGCGTTATTTAAGAATAGAACTTTTGCTGGTTCTATGAAAATACTCGCTAATGGTAGTAAACCAGCACGAACTATAACTTCTACACCAGCTGCTAATATTTGATTTAAACCTACGACAACAGGACCAATTGTCCAAAAACCGATTAGTGTTAATATTCCTGCCAAAATCCCTGCTGAAAAGTTATTAACTAACATTTCAAAGCCTTGTTTTACTTTTGGCTGTATAACTTGGTCGAACTTCTTAATTAAATAACCACCAATAGGACCCATAATCATTGCACCTAGGAACATCGGAATGTCTGAACCAACGATAACCCCCATCGTTGCTGTGGCACCAACAACTCCTCCGCGGACATCGTATAGCATTTTACCACCAGTAAAACCGATGAGTAAGGGAAGTAAATATGTGATCATCGGACCAACAAGTTGAGCTAACTCTTCATTTGGTAGCCAACCAGTAGGAATGAATAATGCAGTTATAAGTCCCCATGCGATAAAAGCTCCGATATTTGGCATGATCATACCACTTAAATAACTACCAAAACGTTGTATTTTAACTCGAAAATCTGTTTTTTGTTCTTTATTTGTGTTAGACATATGAATACTCCTTTCTGTTTGTATATTTTAAATTGTATTGTTTGTCTTGTGTCTATAATATTACAATCGAAATAAAGCGTTTACCATTTAAAGAAATGTGCATTTTGTCATTCACAATGTTGACATATTTAAAAAGAGTAAGCGATTTCATATACATTGCACCTTGCTTAACCTTCTACAGCAGCTTTTATTTCAATGAGCTTAAGTGGGAACAACGTGCAAACTTTTAATATAAAAAGGGTGACAATCCAAAAGGAAAGTCACCCTCATCTTATAAATATATTTTTGACACGAAGTACGATCAAAAAATCACTTTTACTCTTTTAATTCCAATCCATTTATCTTCAAATGACCTCTGAAGTCAAACATAATCTAGTTATCAATTAAAATTTAAATAGGGTTCTTTTTTAAATAGCTAATTGCGACAACATTTTCCTAGTAATTAAATACCGGACTCTTTCCCTCCTATCGCGCGCCCTTTTTCCTCGTCCAGACAATTACCCTAGTATTTTAATCCCATTTATCACCATAAATAGTCACGTTTTATCTACACAAAGGCGCTTACTTCCTCGTAAGCGCCTTCTAATTTCTTTTTCCTACTATTTCATTTTTCTCAATAAATATAATAAATACGGTGTCCCTACTAATGCAACAATAAGTCCACTTGGTATATCTTTCGGTGCAATAACAATTCGACCGATAAAGTCAGCGACAACTAATAGTAATCCCCCAAGCAAAGCAGAAACGATAATAAGCGGAAAATGGCGAAAGCCTACTATTCTCCTTGCAATATGGGGTGCTACTAATCCTATAAACCCGATCACTCCAACTAGAGATACTGCTGCGGTACTTAGAGCAACCCCGATCAATAGCGTCCAAACTCGAGACGAACGAACGGATAATCCTAGACCTGATGCTACATCATCGCCAAAGGTTAATGTATCTAGTTTCCGCGTCATATAGATCGCTGGTCCAATGAAGATTATGAACAAAAGGAGTGCTAACTGAACGTCATCCCAACTTTTTCCGTACGTACTTCCAGATAACCAAACGAGTGCAGCAGCGACAGCTAGTTTTGCTTTTACAACAAATACCTGAGTTGCTGCAGAACCGAACGCCGCAATCGCAACCCCCATTAACGCAATTAGCATCGGGGAAAAATTATTTTTCCAGCCTGATATTAAAATAATAAGTAGTGCGACAGTAGATCCAATAATTGCACCAAGCGGCATGAAAGCTGGTGGTATTGCCGGAAACATAACTAGTAGCAGCATCGCACCTGCTCCACCCATCGAAGTAACACCAATTACACTTGCGTCTGCTAATGGATTTCGTAAAACCCCCTGTAATAAAACACCAGTAACTGCAAGCATCATTCCGACGATAAATGCGGTTAATACTCTAGGAATACGGAAATTCCACACTGCAGTATTCGCCCATTCAAACGTCCATGCTTGGCCATTAAATGAAAAGGCAATGACAATACTAAAAATAATTAATAGAGTAATAATAGGTACGATAATTGGTAGTTGAACGGGAGATGTCGTTCCCCCCATTGGACGATCGCCACGATTAAGTGATCGTGCAGTTCTCCATGCTAAGTAAAGTAACCATGGTCCACCAATTAAAGCGGTCATTGCACCAACAGGCACTTCCTGTCCTGGTTGAATTAGACGACCAAGAACATCTGCTCCAATCATCATGGTGGCTCCCCATAAGAAAGAATGGACAAAAATCATAAAATGTCCTTTAATACCAAGCATTCTTACAATATGAGGCGCCATTAATCCAATAAAGCCAATCGGTCCAACAACACTCACTGTTACAGCGGCTAATACAATCGCCACAGCCCAAGTTGTGAGTTTTACGGTAGACACTTTTTGTCCAAGTGAAATTGCCACATCTTCACCAAGAGATAGTGTATCTAGTGGTTTGGCAAGAAATAACGCACCAACAAAGGCGATCGCAATTGCCGGGGTAGCAAACGAAACACCGTCCCAGTTTAATTGCACAAGTGTTCCAGATCCCCATAAGAATAGACCATTTGTTTTATTTTCAAAAAGTAGTTGCATCGCTCCTGTAATCGAAGCAAATAACAAAGAGATAATCATCCCTGTTAATGCAACTCGGACTGGTTCCATCTGTCTTCCTGCAAGCATAACAACCATAACCGATGAAAGAATGGCTCCCAGTAAAGCAGTCAGAAAGGGAAAGCTACCTAAAAAATTAGGAAAAAATACTGTTGAAGCCACAACAAAGAAAAATGCACCTGCGTTTATACCTAATGTACCTGGCGCGGCAAGTGGATTTTTCGTCAATGTTTGTAAAGCAGCTCCAGAGACGGCAAGTGCTCCCCCTGCTAAAACCCCGATAACAAGCCTTGGTAACCTTAGTGATAATACAATATCTTGTACCCGCCCCTCAATCCAAACTTGCTCCAATAACTCAGAAACCGTATAATCCGCTTGTCCTTGCGTTAGATGGAAGAGAGACAAGATGATCAGCAAGAAGAAGCCCCCTGTCAGCAAGACAAAGGACTTCTTCATTGAATGACCGAACATTACTTATTCACCATTGTATTAGTAATTTGATCAAGCAATGTGCCTGCTGACAATGGTCCACCGTATAACCACGTATCTTCTCCTAAGTCATACAAACGGTCTTCTTTAACAAAAGTTAAGTTCTCCCATACTTTATTGCCTTTTAATTGGTTTTCATAAATATTATCAGTATCAGGTACTGTAAATAAATAGTTTGCATCCTCGTATTTTACTAAACCTTCAACGTTAAATGTACTTGAACCAAAGATTTCATGTTGATCTGGAATATGGACATTATTTAATCCCATTTTCTCGATAATGATCGATGCCATTGAATTAGGAGTAAACACACGAATCTCTGGTGCTTGTGCTCCTGAATAAGCAAGAGTTAAAATAACATCTTTTGTTGCTAGATCTGCAGAGTCAATTTTCGCCTTTGCCTCTTCATACTTTTGATCTAGATCCGCTAAAACTTGGTCTGCTTCTGCTTCTTTATCAACCGCTTTAGCAATCTCTTTAAAAGTAGTTTCCATTTCCTCATAAAGATTAATGCTTTCGTCCTCTGGATATGGATTAAAAATAACAGTCGGTGCAATCGCTTCTAACTCTGAAAGCATCGCATCATGGCGGAAGCTTACTCCAATAATTAAATCGGGCTCAAGTGATGCTAATACTTCTAAGTTCGGTTCTTGACGCCCACCTACATCAACAACTGTATCATCAAATTGTGGTTCAATATTGACATAGTCACCGTACATTTCCATATCTGCAACACCTGCTGGCTGAACGCCAACAGCTAGTAAATCCTCAGCATATGTCCATTCTAGTGCCACTACTTTTTTAGCAGGTGCATCTAAAGTAACTTCCCCATTCACACCTTCAATAGTGATTTCAGTTGTTTCTGTAGCCACTTCTGTTTCTGTTGTTTCAGTTGTTTCATTACCTTCTTCTTCATTTGCAGATGTTTCTTCATTGTTAGAAGAACACGCAGCTAATGCTAGTACTAATGCTACAAGAGCAAGTACAATCATCATTTTCTGTTTCATTCCCTAGTCCCTCCTGTAGTTATGTATCCATTCTAGTAGATTATTATCGTCTTTGATAATCATTATCATCATCAACAAAGTTTAGTATATAAACGAAATGTTATAATGTAAAGACTTTTTTTCAAAAAATAATAATAAAAATCATTCTCACTAAGCTTCAATTTTATGATACTATAATACTAATGAAAAAATTCAATTAGAGTTTATGTCTAATTAGCTGGAGGTATTTTGAATGAAGGTATCAATTAAGGCAAACAATTTGTCTATTGGCTATCACGATCGAACATTATTCGAAAACTTAAACTTGACGATACCACATGGGCAAATTTCTGTTTTTGTAGGTAGTAATGGTTGTGGTAAATCTACTCTCCTTCGTTCGATTGCACGTTTATTAAAACCAACTGATGGTTCAATATTATTAGATGGAAAAGACGTACACCGGATGTCTTCACGTGAAGTAGCTAAAAAAATGGGAATTTTACCACAATCACCGATTTCACCAGAAGGATTGACTGTACATGAGTTAGTCAAACAAGGACGGTACCCTCATCAGTCATGGTTAAAACGTTGGTCGGAAGAAGATGCAGAGAAAGTAGAAGAAGCTATGGAGGCAACTGGTGTTGCAGATCTACGTGACCGTCCCGTTGATGAACTTTCAGGCGGACAAAGACAGCGCGCATGGATTGCGATGACACTTGCACAAGATACAGAAGTTATTTTATTAGATGAACCAACTACTTATTTAGATATGACACATCAGATTGAAATATTAGATCTACTATTTGAGTTAAACGAAAACCATAATCGAACGATCATTATGGTTTTGCACGATATTAATTTAGCTTCACGTTATGCTCATAATATTATTGCGATTAAAGATGGTGCCGTTTACGACCAAGGAAGTCCGGAACATATTATCAATTGTGATTTAGTTCGTAATGTATTTGGAATGGAATGTCAAGTCGCAACGGATCCTATATTCGGTACCCCTCACTGCATTCCTTTTGGACGTGGTCGTTGTGTCTTACCGACTATTAAAGAAACAGCCAAAAATGCTTAATCTAGAGGAGCTCCACCGTTTCTAGGTTCACATCGTCAATCATCCAGATTCATGGATGACCGTCGCCCGAAAGCATGGAAGAACGTTTTAAAAGAGGTAACCAAAGCGATTGAACATACCAATAGTGCACCAAATGAAGCTGTAGCGACCTCGATATTTATGCGTCGGTACGGCTTTTTTATTGTCGCATCTGGGGTTATGTACTATGGATGTATGGACAAACAAACACCGAACAAGCTGTTCGTCGTGAGACAACAATAAAAGAGAGTGGTACCACGATACGCTTTTAGAAAGTGAACAGCCTAACGAAGGCACTAAATATTTAGAGTTCCAAGATGTAAGTTTACAAGTTTTGAATAACAAGCAATATCGTGCATTCGTCAATATCATCGGAAAAGATCAGCAAGTGATCGAAGGGTTTGCAAAAGGAAACGGACCAACGCCTATATTGATGCGATAAATCGTATTATTAGTGTAGGTGAAACGAACGAAAATGTGATTAATGGGATAGAAGTCAAAACGACATAAACCCGATCTAAGGAAAAATAAAGCACTGCTTCTACTTTGTTTCATAATCTTCCGTAAAAAATAAATTGAGGCTGACTCCAGTTGTCTGTATACTATTTTTAACTCTTAGTATACAAGATAGCAACTTTTAAGAAAGCAGCGATCAATAATATTCGATCAGCCGCTAACCTTTTACTGGAGTTAGCCTCTACTGTTTAAATCGTTATTCGCTTTTCAATTCACCATATATTTCGTTATCAATTTTTTTGGCCAAATCTGGATCATACGTTTTTGTATAGGCAGGGACAGTTGTCACTTTTCCACCATAAAACATATTTTCTTCAATACTTTCAATTGTTATGGTGACGACTCTAAATTTCATCGTGCCTGATTTTATATCTGACACCTCGGCTTTTCCAACGATTTCATGCGAACTTTCAGGTCCGATTACATTCAATACAACTAATGGGTTATTTAACATATTGTCTACACTTGATCCCTTATGTCCAAGAGCTAATTTAATTGTTTTGCCATCCTCTTTTGCAATTAACCATGAGACGGTTGAAGCTGCAGGACGCCCTGTGTCTTTATCGGTCGTGATTAATGTAACGAGTCTTTCTCCTTGTAAAAAATCAATTAATTGTTGAGTTAGTTGTTCCACCATACATCATGCCTTTCCGATTACTAATTTAGTTATAAAACCTTAACTTTATCTTACAAGTATATACTAAATTGGCAGGACAAACCACTATCAATAATTAAAGATCTACATCAATATTTGTAGAGGTTAAGGATATAAGACTCTTCCTTTAGGTGTTTTAATTTGTTTTCTGCTCAAGATTTCTTTCCGTAGCTATGCCTGATTTCCTTGTTTTCCATCTCCAGAAACATCAACTTTCATATATTCGTAGACCGCTTTCGTTAACACCTTTGCGGCGATAAGCATTGATTTTTCATCTATATTAAATTTCGGGTGATGATGCGGATAAACGATTCCCTCTTCTTCATTACCAGCTCCAGTAAAGAAGAACGTGCCAGGTACGTGCTGTAAGTAGTAAGCAAAATCTTCACCGCCCATCATCGGAGACATTTCTTTTACCTTGTCATCTCCTACGACTTCTTTCGCTGATTCTGCTAAATGTAATGTCTCTTCTTCATGATTAACAACAGCTGGATACCCTTTACGATAATCGAAAGTATACGTAGCCCCAGCCATCTCACATACACCTTTTAAATAACGTTCTAATTTTTCAATAATATCATCCTGGACAGCTGGATCGAATGTACGAACGGTTCCGTTTAATTTTACTTTATCAGCAATGACGTTAAAGGCATTTCCAGCATGGAATGAACCAACACTAATGACTGCTGATTTTAAAGGATCTACATGACGACTCACAATTTGCTGGAGACTTGAAACAAATGTTGAAGCTATAGCAATTGGGTCAATTGTTTCATGCGGTGCTGCACCATGTCCACCTTTACCAATAATCTCGATATCAAACGCATCAGCAGCTGCCATCACAGGACCTGAGCAATAGGAAACTTCACCGACAGGTATCGTTGACCAAATATGCGTTCCGAAAATTGCATCCACTCCATCGAGACATCCGTCTTCTATCATAGGTTTTGCTCCACCAGGTGATAATTCTTCCGCAAATTGGTGTATCAGCACAATATTTCCATGGAGATCCTCACGATTTTCCATAAATACCTTCGCGATCCCAAGTAAAGTTGCTGTGTGCGCATCATGGCCGCATGCATGCATGACACCTGGTACGTTAGACTTATACGGCACATCATTTTCCTCCTGAATCGGTAAAGCATCAAAATCGGCTCGGATTGCAACTGTCTTTCCTGGTTTCGTCCCACGAATGATACCAACAACACCTCGTCCTCCAACGCCTCGTTTTACTTCAACTCCTAATTTTTCTAAATACTCAGCGATCGTAATAGGTGTTTTTACTTCTTCAAACGATAACTCTGGATTCTGATGTAAATACCTTCTCATCTCTACCATTTCAGGATATATTTCTTCTAATCGATTTAATAGATTTATAACCAATGTCATCCCTCATTCTATATTAATATATTTTCTGATCGGATATTCTTATAATAATATATATATTTCTAAGTATCTTCAATCTAAATTATAAATGATTTTATGACGAAATGTAACTTTTTTTCGAAAATTCATTCCTCTTTGTTGCTATCCTTCCAATTATAACAGTATAATTTTAATGATTTTCTTTTTGGTACATCAATTTATTATTTTTTAGAGGTAGTTGGATCGACTAAATTAGTTTTAGAAAATCTTAAGTTTACAAATAAATAAAAGAATAACCACCGCTCAAGAACATTTCTCAAGTGATGGTTATCATTAGACTAAAGCAAATTGATAAAATAAAGTAAAACTGATAATGATTAAAATTCAAATGGAGGCTCGACACCTTCTTCAGCCATAATACGGAGGAACCCATCCATCAATTCTTGACCATCATAACCTTTTCTATTAGCTTCTTCGATCCATTGCTTCCAGACACCTTCAGCTGGTGCCATAAAACCTTGAGCAGCTTCATCAGTAGGTACAATTACTTCCCCTTTTCCTTCGATCTCATTTGCAAGCTGTTCTACCGCTTGATCCATTGTGTTTATAAAACTGCCCTGCCATAATTCCATTAGTTTTGGACTAAGTTCCTCATCTAAGGTTTTCTGTAATTCTGGAGATAAGCTTTTGTACTTTTCCAAGTTCATCATAGAAACTGCTGAAACCCCAGATTTAGGTAGGTTCGTAAAATAGGGTGCTGGTTCATAAATTTTTGTTGAGTAAGCACCTGCAGTAGCATATAAACTTACATCTAGTGTACCTCTGTCAAGACCTGTATATAGATCTTCAATAGCAACAGATACCGGAATTCCACCCCATCCTGTAATAATTGGCTCCCAGTTTGCGCCTTGTAGGAGGATCTTTTTACCTTTTAAGTCTTCTACAGAATTAATCGGAGTTGAGCTAAAAATGGTCAACGGGTCACTAGAGTATATACCTAATAATTTTACTCCCAGTTCCTCAAAATCTTCTCTTACATATTCATCAACAAAACGCTCTGCCACCTTCACCTTTTTTTGATAATGTTCTTCTGCATTCACAAAGGCAAAAGGCAAGTCTAGGACTGTCATTTTAAATAATGGAGTATCAGGATAGTACTGAGCTACAGTATATCCAATATCATAAACTCCGCCACTAACATCTTGAAGTGATTGTTGTGATCCACCTAACACCGATCCACCCCGAACATCAACGGTAATTAAGCCACCTGTCTTCTCTGCAACATATTCTGCCCAAGGTTCAAATGCATTTATTTGTGTATGGTGTGTCTCAGGTGTCCATGAACCAAATTTGAAATCTACTGGTTCCTCTTCTGTTCCATGATTTTTATTTTCATCTTGACTCTGATTTACATTTTGATTTTCGTTGCTAGTCGTCTGATTTCCACTGCATGCTACTAAAACTAAGGACATGATGATAAATGTAAAAATTGAAAAATATAATATAAACTTCCTTTTCATAGCGTTCCCCCTTAAAATATTATTATTTATATCGTTAAAGCAAATGATTTAGTTAACATCACCTCCTTGTTTTACCCCTTCCGACTTCAATCCACTAAAAAGGTTAATAGGTTGGTTTACATAATTTATAACGTCAGATAGTTTGGAAACATCTGCACTGATAAAAAAACTTTCACCTAGACCTTTTTCTATTAATGAATTGCTTAATTGGGTATTAAGCGCTATAGCCACCATCGACGTTGAGGATATTAATATATTAGTATCGGAAAAAAATTCATAAACATTTGAAGATATATAGGAGGAAATTCAGATTCTAGTAAATACTGTTTTCCTCCACTTTTTATTAGATATCTTAAAAGTTATTGCTTCATAATTCCATATTTTATGAAATCCATAAGTTCATCGATTAACCTATCATCAACTTCTCTTTTATCCCATAAAACCCATTTCAAACCAAGATAATTCGTAATCCCCATAAAACTATAAACAAGCATTTCAGCATTAAGGTTTCTAATTTCGTCATTTGCCATTGCTGCTTCAAGACGGGCAATATAAGATTTTGCAAATTTTTCAAATATTTCGCGGTGTAGTTTTCTGTTTACGAATTCAGCTTGAGGAAACAAACTGTACCAATATGGTCGTTCCTTTAAAAATTCGAATAATGCTTTAATTCCTTCTCGCTCTATATCAACCCTGTTGTCGATTCCAGATATACGTTTATTTATTAATCGTGTTAGTTCCCTCTGCATTTCCCAAAGAAGAGCTTCAAATATTTGATATTTGGATTCAAAGTAGGTATAAAAATTCCCAAGTGATACTCCTGCATTTTGAGTGATTTCTGAAATACTGCTTTGATGGTATCCGTTTTTACCAAATATATATTCTGCAGAGCGTAATAGCTTGTTTCTTGTTTGCATTCCTCTATTAGTTTTGGGCATTAAATGATCATATGACATTTATGGACACTCCTTAAAATTTGTAATTATAATATGAATCATATTTCAATTATAAATGAAATAAATGCCCATTTCTACACAACACATGAAAACCATTTAAGCGCTTTCAAACACTTCGAGCTTAGAACTAATACCCGAATTGTTTTTCAACTTATAAATTATTTAGGTATCTATCTTTCTAATTAATTTTACTAGAAGATTTTTAATTATGTTAAAGACTTTACTTATAACTTAGATATGGTTTCAAAAAACGCTGATAAATAATATTCCAGAATGGAGTTTAAGCTAACTCGCTAATAGAAACTAATAACTAAAACTAATACATAAAGTAACTATTACTTTACTCGAAGTGGCTATTGAGGAAGAATTGTTCGCCATACTTGGTGTCAAAGTATTGCTTCATATGATAAATACGGCCATCAATGACTTGGAACCAAAAAGTGTATCTCATGTTGTAAACTCTCCCGTCTGTCAACTCTCCCCGACTTTCCACTTCAGCACTCACCCATTGATCCTCAGCAATTATTCGATGAACTATGATTTTAAGTCCATTTGGCATACTATCGATTGAGCCAGCTAGGAGATCAAGCCAGCGATCAATTCCAAACTCTGTTCCAGTGTTCGATTCAGATCCAGTTGCACCAGCAGCGTGCGCTAACCAGGCAGTGGATCCTGGATGAATCAGCGATCGTGACTGTCCTAACCCCTCTTCACTCCAGCTTTGGAGCATAGCAAGCGCTACTTCCTTTGGAGCGCTACTTAGACTCCTATTAATTTCAATCTTCTTTTGAAATTCAGTCATATTTTAGGCCTCCTCTTTTGTTTTAATATTCAAAACTACTAAAATGTAACGAATGACACTTTTCTGTATATTCCTACTGGAGGAGTCACCAAATAGTTCATCACCTACCTCTTTTTCTTCCCATAAAACCCCATTTCGTGAGTATTAGTTACACCATCCTTAGCAATCACCTTACTAATCCCTAATTAAGAGTTCCTTACGATATTGAACGATAATACCTTATATCACCTTTTTTTATTTCTTCAATTTCCCCACGATCTAAAAGTAAATCTAAATGCCCTGCTGTCTCATAAACAACTAACATTAATTGCTCTTTAACAGTTCTTGGAGAAAATAAATCATTGATTATTTCAAATCCGCTTTTGTAGTTATCTTTTATCATTTCTTTGATATGAGATGCACGTTCATCGATACCGTATAAACGATCAGTTACAAGTTCTTTTAGATTCCTAACCGTAGATCCATGACCAGATAGTACAGTATCTATAGGAATATTCACGCATTTTTTTAAATTTTCCATATATTGAATTAATGGTTTCGTTCTTTCTAAATTCCGAACCATTGGTGGTTCAATAGCTGCATTGGAAGAAATATGATTAATAATGTGATCACCCGCAATTAATAGTTGATCTTTTTCTCGGTAGAAAGATATATGACTTTGCGCATGACCTTTTGTTTCTATAATTTTCCAATCTGATAATCCTGGAATTGTATCTCCTTCATTTAATTCCAAAGATAGTTCAACATGATGGCATGACAACGGCTGTAAATTATCAAAAAATTGTTTGCCAGCTCCACACAATTCGGCAGGTATTCCAAATTCACTTAAGAATTTTTGAAAAAATTCATGATGCCACTCCACAAACTGTTTATCTGGTAATAGCCAAGGTCTATTGTTCGGATGACCTAATACAGGGATTGGATGAACTTCTAAAATACGGTCTAACAATCCAACATGATCGACATGATGATGTGTTAATAATATCTGGTCTATATCATATATTGTTAATTGCATCTTATTTAAGGCTTCTTTTAACAATACCCAATTTTTTTGTAAATTTGCTCCTGTGTCAATCAAAGTTAGTTTCTCTCCAAAAATTAAATAGGTATTGATAGCCCCAACTGGAGAACCAGTATCCAGTTCGATAAGTTCAACTCCGTGTATTGTATTATTTAACATAGTAAACCTCCTTGGTTGTTAATACAAAAGAGAGGAATTTTCATTTTATAAAACATAAAAAGCGAACCTAATAAAGTTGTTTACTATCACATGGTTCATCAGAATAGTATGTATAAGTTTTTATAAGCATCTCCGACAGATTAGTATAGTCTGCCGGAGAAATAGTGTCATAGTTATACAATTATTTTTTATTACTAGAGTCCCATTCGCTTAGCAATAATCGACTTCATAATTTCATTTGTTCCTGCATAAATTGAAGTTGCCTGAACGTCCCTAAACCTTCTTGCAATCTCATACTCTTCCATATATCCATACCCCCCATGTAATTGCATACATTGGGTTGCTAACTTTTTCGTCATATCAGTTATCCACCATTTTGCCATCGAAACTTGGGTTACTACATCTTTTTTCTCCATATGGTTTACAATCAAGTCATCAACGAATGTTCTTGCAAGTTGAATTTCTGTTGCCATCTCAGCAATCTTAAATTGTGTGTTTTGAAGTTTACTGATAGGTTTCCCAAATGCTTTTCTTTGTGTTACATAATCAATCGTAATCTCAAGAATTTTTTCTGCAGTAGCAACACTTCCGACAGCAACTAGTAAGCGCTCCTGTTGGAGTTTCTCCATCAAATAGTAAAAACCTTTTCCTTCTTCACCTAATAAATTCTCAGCTGGAACACGTGCATCCTCAAAAATGATTTCCGATGTATCAGAAGAATGCTGACCTACTTTCTCTAGTTGCCTACCTTTTGAAAAGCCAGGGGTATCTTTCTCTACAACAATTAAGCTAATCCCCTTGTGAGCTGGTTCAGCCTTTGGATCCGTCCTACAAGCAACGACAAATAAATCGCCCGCTATTCCACTTGTAATAAACGTTTTTTCTCCATTTAATATATAGTAATCTCCATCCCTTACCGCTGTTGTTCTCATACTAGCAAGATCAGAACCTCCACCTGGTTCCGTCATAGCAATGCCTGTAATAATATCTCCTGTAATACAGCCAGGAAGCCATCGCTCTTTTTGTTCCTCATTTCCAAATGTATTAATATACGGAACTACAATGTCGTTATGGTTATTTATCCCTACTAATCCACACCCTACTCTTTCTAACTCCTCATTAATAATTACTGAAAAACCAAAATCGACATTTGCTCCTCCATATTTTTCATCAACCCATGGGCAAAGAAATCCTTGTTCACCCATCTTCTTCCAAAAAGAACGTGGTACTATTTTTTCTTTTTCCCATTGTTCAAAGTAAGGAACGGCTTCTTTTTCTAAAAATTTTCTCAAAGTACTTCTAAATAGTTTATGATCTTCACTTAAATAGTTTTGACTCATTGATCTGCTCCTTTTATTAATTTATTAATACCTGAGTTAAATTATTATGTTAATAATCTACTAATCTATTTTTTCAAAATCGTTACACAAGAATTACCTCCAGCACCTTCACTATGGCTGAGAGCAACTTTAGCTCCTTCTACTTGATTATTACCAGCTGCTCCTCTTAACTGCCTTGTTATTTCAGCAATTTGACCGAGAGAGGATGCGCCTACAGGTTCACCTCTTGATAGGATCCCACCGCTAACATTGATTGGAATTCTCCCGCCGATCGATGTCTCTCCTAATTGAGCTCTTGGTCCTCCTTCTCCAATAGGGCAAAAACCTAATCGTTCGGAATAAATAATCTCTGAACCAGCGTCCACATCTTGAATTTCAGCAACATCAATATCCTTCGGGCCTATCCCTGCCATCTTAAATGCTGATTGTGCTGCTCGTTCTGCTAGAGTAGGATATGATGTTTGTGCAGGTGCAGATACAGCAGGAACAAACATATCTCCTCGCCGTCTAGTTTCTAACACCGATGCTGCAATCGTGACATAATTTTGTGTGAATTTTTCAGCTGTTTTCTTATTGCAAATAACAGCAGCTGCTCCTCCATCATTAGGTGCACATAACATATATAGCGTTAATGGATCTGAAACCATCCGTGCATTCAAGATCTCTTCTACAGATAATTCCTTTCTGTACATTGCATATGGATTATGAACAGCATATTTATGACTTTTGTAAACAATGTGAGCAAGTTGTTCTTTGGTTGTTCCATATTCGACCATATGTCCATGAATACTAGTAGCAAAGTATAGAGGGTTTGCTCCTAACCCAGTTGACTCCTGCCACTGATCATATCCAGCTCCATGTAAAAATCCTCTTGGGCTTTTTTCAAAACCTACAGCAAGTACGATATCGTATTCCCCTGATTTTATTGCTTGGTAAGCAAGACGTACTGCAGAGGCACCACTGGCACAAGCATTTTCTACATTAACAATTGGGATCCCAGGTAAGCCAAGTCGTTCTAAAACATTGTGGCCAGAGGCTGAGACTTCATACACATTTGCACAAAAAGCGGCTTGCACATCTTTGATAGTCATATTCGCATCCTTTAATGCGCGTTTTGCAGCGACAGATCCTAAGTCTCGATAACTCTTATCATTAAATCTACCAAATTCATGCATGCCAACTCCTGCGATTACTACATCATCCATCTAATCCCTCCTCATATTTGTAGGTTGATATTTGAACGTTACAAATTCCTGGTCATCTTCCACAAAAGCTGTATCGATAACTACTTCGACTTCCATTCCAGGTACTAAGCTGTCAACTGTTTTTTCAGTTGTGATACCCAATATTCTAATTCCTTCAGGAAATTCAACAATTCCAACTGTATAGGGCACTGTCCCCTTATAACCTGGTGGAGGAGCAGTTATCCCTGTAAAACATTTTAAAATTCCTTTAGAACTGAGAATTTCGGTCTCCATTGTTTCTGTACAACATTCAGGGCAGTATTCTTGCTTTGGGAAAACCAATTCGCCACAAGTGGAACATTTCGAAATAATTAAACCATGGGGTTCTTTTGACCAACTAAAAAGGCCTTCTTTAACAGGAACCCTTTCTTTAAAATTCTCCAACATTCATTCCTCCTTAATAATTTTTACATTCTAAACTAATAAGCTAACAAATTATTAATTATTGATAACACCTTTAACCTAAAATGTGAATCACCTTTCAATTATAATCATAAGAATATTTAAAAAAGTTGTCAATAAATTCTGACTAATTTTATTTTTTAGAAAACTAGGAGGGGAGCTGTCATAGTTGGCAACTCTTCTCCATATTATCAAATTTAGAGTTGGTTCTACTCAGGTCAACTTTTTACATATTGTTTGGTAACCACAAAGCAATTTCAGGAAATAAAACTAATATGACTAACATCACTAAAATAGGAATTATAAATCGAGCTGCTCCTTTAAAAATATCCTCCAAGCGTAAATCAGAAACTGCACCTTTTAAAACAAAACAATTCATCCCGATCGGAGGTGTAATTAGAGATAATTCAATTATTACGACGATCCAAACCCCAAACCAAATTAAATCAAAACCTAATGCTGTAATTATCGGGGTAATTATTGGGATTGTTATAACGATCATTGCCAATGCATCCATTACAGCTCCAAGTATAAAATACATAAGTAAGATTAATAGCATGATGACCCACCAAGGAACATTAATTGATGTGATAAAAGATGCTAATAAATCTGGTAAACCTGTTAATGCTAGAAAGTAGTTTAGAACAAATGCTCCTATTACGATTGCAAAGATAAATCCAGTTGTTTTTAGTGTTCTTTCTAATGCTACAATCAATGTTTTAAAAGTTAATTTTCTTTTTACAAGGGCAAGAATTAATGCTACTGCAGCACCTATACCAGCGGCTTCAGTTGGGCTGAACCATCCTGCATACATACCACCAATTACAACGGCAAACAATATCATAATCCAAATAGTGGATTTTAGAGAAGTGAACTTTTCTTTCCAACTATATTTAACTGAAGTATCGGGAGCTAATTGAGGGTGGATTCTAACTGTAATATAAATAGTTAAAATAAAAAGAAGCGACAGAATGATCCCAGGAATAATACCAGCAATCAATAACTTACCTATGGATTGTTCAGTTAAAATTCCGTAAATAATAAATGCCCCGCTGGGCGGTATCAATATACCTAAAGTCCCTCCAGCTGCTATAGTACCACTGCTAAATTTGTCGTTATACCCAGAATCTCTCATCTCTTTGTGCGCGATTACTCCCATTGTTCCAGTGGCAGCAACACTTGAACCAGAAGCTGCAGCAAATAATGCTGATGCTCCAATTGTAGATGTTGCTAACCCCCCTCTAAGGTTTGCAAGCCATTTTCGAAACGTAGTAAACAATTCACTACTAATTCCTGAAATAAATAACAGTTCCCCCATTAAAATGAACATAGGAATAGTACTAAAAGTATAACTAAAACTATGTGTCCATATTATAGATTTTAAAGCTGCCTCAAGAGGAGCCCATCCACGAAGTAAAAGAACGCCTATAATTCCTGGAATCATGAGAGCAATCGCAATTGGAACTCTAAAAAACATCAGTACAAACATTAATAAAATTCCTAAAAGCCCCAATACTTCAACCGACATTTATATCACTCCCTTCATCCTGATCCTGATATTCTTTTCCATTTATCAACTCCACACTTCTATAAATTATTTTTAACATTGCTTCTAAGCCCCACATGTAAAAACCGATACTTAGTAAAAACTGAAATGGATAGTGAGGAATGGATAGAATTGATGTAGTTACTTTAAATGAAGAGAGACCTTGCAGACCAGCTTTAAAGAGTATTGTACCGACTAAAAAACAGATGAAAGCAACGAGAATATAAACGATAATATCAATAGTTGCCTGAGTTTTTTGTTTAAAGCGGTCCACTAATAAACCTACTTTGATATGTGCATCGATTCGTTCGGAATAACCGAACCCTAAACCAACTAAAACAATCATCATTAATTGGACTAGTTCATAATCTCCTACAATTGGTAAGTTAAATATACCCCTGGAAATTACAGTGAAAGAAATTAACAGCATCATGCTGAAAATGGTTATGATTGCTCCCCATTTAGTAATAGTTGTTATTCTTTTAATAGTTTTAGCTAAATAATGCATTCAGCTCACCTCTTTCAGTTAATGGCTTTTTTGAAGCTTAATAAATCACAGTTTGCGATCGATAAATGTTATTAAATTAATACAAAAGTTCTAATGTTGTATTTTCCAGAGAGAAGTCCTTAATATTGATAACAGGTAAAACTGTTCAAATTCACTATATAATGGACTTCTCTCGTGAACAAGATTTCTGAAAAACATTAAGGGCAAACTTCTACACCTATCAATAATTTACTTTCTAAAATAACTAGATTACCTTAAAATTCAAACGGTGGTTCAACACCTTCTTCTTCCATAATTTGTAGGAAGCCTTGCATGATTTCTTGGCCATCATATCCCTTTTTATTCGCTTCTTCAATCCACTGATCCCAGACATCCTTTGCAGGCTCAAGGAATCTTGCTAACTCTTCTTCAGAAGGTTCAATGATCTCGCCTTTTCCTTCAATTTCTTCTTTAATTTTTTCAAAACTTTCCTCCCTTCCTTTAACATAAGCATTATTAATTAATTCCTCTATATTTGGATTGAAGCTTTCGCTAAATTGTTCTTGCAGTTCTGGAGACATGCTATTCCACTGATTAGCATTCATAACAACAAATTGAGTAGCTGTTGAGGTTGGTAAATTTGTAATGTATGGCGCAGGTTCATAAAGCTTTTGAGAATACATCCCCCCCAACGCATAAACACCTACATCCAATGTGCCTCTTTCAAGAGAAGTATAAAGATCCTCGATTGAAAGGGAGACTGGTCTTGCACCCCATCCATTAATAATCGGCTGCCACTGTGGTCCCTGAAGAAATGTAAGTTTTCCTTTTAAGTCATCTACCGTCCGAATTGGTTCCGAACTCAGAAGTACTGCAGGGTCACTTAAATAAACCCCCATTATTTTAACACCTAAATTTTCTAGATCTGCTTTGACATACTTATCAACAAATTTTTGGGCAATTTTCGCCTTTACTAAATGATCATCGGTATTAGCAAATGCAAAGGGTAAATCAAGGACGGATGTTTTATAGAGAGGTGTTTCTGGGAAAAATTGTCCGACAACAAAACCAATGTCATATACACCTCCGCTTACGTCTTGTAGGACAGAAGTTGAAGACCCTAACACCGCCCCAGCATGTATGTCGACTTTTACTAAGCCATCAGTTTCTTCCTCAACTGTTTTTGTCCAAGGTTCAGCTGCAAGTGCGTTAATTGGATGTGTAGCAGGAACCGCCATTCCAAATTTTAAATCAACTGGTTTTTGTGTAACTTCTCCCTTATTGCTACTTTCATTACTGATGTTCGTTTCTTCATTACCACTACAGGCTGATAAAAACAAAAATAATGATAGGATAAATAAGGTTAAACTATATGAGCTTAATTTACATTTTTTGTTCATTTGATTTTCCTCCTTAGTAGTTGATTTTAAGTGTTTATTTTCTTTATTAAAATAATTAATAACTATATTTGCTTCATTTCAGGCGAATGCTAGTGCCAATTCATTACCAAAACCTTTGGATCCTCCAGTTATTAGTACATTTTTATTTTTCATAGCAGCTTACCCTTTTTATAGAAAAGTAGATTCAATTAAATAAAGCGCTTTCAATAGATATAAGAAATTTACCCTTACTAACCCCTCATAATATAATACTTGAATCATGTTTCAACTTTTATTTTAGAGGGAGAATTTGTAAAAGTCAATTTATTTACAGACAATTAAGAAATATTTGTTTATATTGATTTATATTGTAATAACTGGTCTTAAATTAAATTGTTAGGCTCTTAAATTCCTAATTACTTATAACGCGCAGCATCCAAGTAGTTTAAGAGACTATTGCTTATGTACCTTCTTAATCATAGATAATGAAGGTGTTTTAACGAACCGTCCAAGCACTGTCCACTGTTAAAACTTCTCCATTAATAAATTTTGAGTCATCAGAAGCAAGGAATAACGCTGATGTAGCGATATCTTCTGGAACCCCTCTATTAAATGGTCCAAGGTCACTGAACGCTTCCATACCTAATTTATCTAACTGTGAAGTATCATTTGGCGTCATACTTGTTAAGATAGAGCCAGGTGCGATGGCATTCGCACGGATTTTTCCGTTATTACGACCATAAAATGCAGCGATATTCTTAGTAAGACCAATAAGTGCATGTTTTGACATTGTATACGCTGTACCACCACGTGCCCCAAGAAATCCAGCAATTGAAGAAACATTAATAATTGTTCCACCTGTTTCTTGCTCTTTAAATACTTTAACAGCGGCGCGTGATGCATAGAACGGTCCGTTTACGTTAACAGCCATTACTCGTTGGAATAATTCATTTGAGTAATTTTCAATCGAAGTCATACCATCTGAAACACCTGCTACATTTGCTAAAATATCTACTCTACCAAATTCATCTAATGCTTTCTTGATCATTGCCTCAACATCTGCTTCATTTGAAACATCTACTTTTATTGCAGTAGCCGTATTATTCTCAGATAATATTTCTTCAAGCGTTTCATTCATTGAACTTTCATTAAATTCAGCTAATACAACTTTAGCCCCTTCATTTGCAAATAATATTGAAATAGCACGCCCCATCCCAGAACCAGCACCAGTAACTATTGCAACTTTACCTTCTAATTTACCCATAAGTAAATCCTCCAAAATGATATTTGTTAATGCACCTTAAACCTTTTAAGTTTCTGTTTGTCCCATCATCTTCGATAGTGGAATTCTTTGGTACAGAGCGCCATTTCCACTTTTAAAGCTATTTTTCCTATCCTTCCATACTTCATGAAAAGATGACTCATCATCAGGAGAGAAATCCTTATCTACAGAAATCAAAACAATTCGACTTACACCATTTTCCTGCTTAACTCCCCCTTTTACAATAAGAGTTGACTGTTGAGAGCCGATTAATCGACATGCTTTAACGAAATTACTTTTCTGTAATAAGGGCAATAATTGATTTAGATACCATTCATCAATTTCATCCTCGTTATTTTCGTATGGCTCAAGAAATAAAACCCATAGGTTTTGAACTGTTCGGTCAGATACGTTCATCCAAGTTTCAGTCAATGGCTGGTAAGTCCCACCCATTACACTTAAAACATACGTTAGCATTCGCTTTGTCCATTCTGGACGCATACCTGGACCTAGTGAAGACCGATTAATATGATAAGCCTCTGACTGCAGTACACTTTCATCATAAAGTTCATAATAGCTTAAATATCGGGGGATTTGAAAACGAGAACTCAAATGTCGTAAAGTAGTTTCTGTAACCTTCTCGTACCGATTACTACTATGAAAACCTGGTACTTGTAATAATGCAGGAACATGTTCAAGATTGTACCATTCATTCCATTCCGCATCTCTTTCTGGATCACACTCCAAAGCCCAAAGTAGCATAGATTGTCCTTTATCGAACACAGAAGTTCAACTCACTTTCAAAATAATGATTTAACACAATTCAGCACCAAAAAACGACTCATAATATTCGCTAATTTCTTGGTGCTTGAATATGCAGAAAATGTCCAGCTTCCTCAAAAATAATTGGTTTTACTGGATGATTTAGTAACTTTTCTACTTCCTTAACCACAGCAGGTGTAAAGGTAGGGTCATGTTTAACACCGACTACTGAAGCTCTCCTCAAAGCAGCCAAGTAAGTCGAAACAACACATAATAATATTTAATGTTTAATTTCATAGCCAGCTCGTTCACGGTCCCAGGTGTCTGAGGTAATACCTTCCTTACGAAGTTTAAATTTTTCTACTCTTTGAGATGTATTTCTCGGTAACTCTTTCACAAACCTTATATACCTTGGAACAGCAAAATGGGCCATCCTTGGTTGGCAAAACTCGAGTAGTTCCTCCGGTTTCAACTCTGCTCCATCTTTTGTCATAATGGCAACAAGTACTTCTTCATCCCCACTTTGTTCGGAAGGAACACCAACTGCAGCTGAATCATATACCTTTGGATGATCATTGATTACCCGCTCTACCTCATATGAAGAGATGTTTTCTCCTCTTCTGCGAATGGCATCTTTCTTACGGTCAAGGAAATAAATATAACCATCTTCATCCATCCATCCGCGGTCGCCAGTATGAAACCACAAATTCTGCCATGATTCTACCGTTTCTTTTGCCATTTTGTAGTAACCTGTGAACATAACCCCAGGTTCTTTTGGTCGTAAAACGATCTCGCCAGGTTCACCTGCTGAACAAGGCTTGTCATTATCATCGTGAATTTCGATTTCAAAGAAAGGAACTGCTCGCCCACAAGATCCTTTTCTGAATGAATCTGCTGGATTATTCGTTACAGTACCAGCTTCGGATAACCCGTAGATTTCTGTAATCTTAACATTAAACCGTTTTTGAAAATCATCATAAATTTCTGGAGGGGTAGGGCCGCCATAAGCCTTCCGAACTAAATGATTTGCATCATCTGGCCGCTCAGGCAGTTTCATGAGTAGCGTGAATAATGAACCCAAAGCATTAAATGCTGTAACCTTCTCTGCTCGACATATATCCCAGAATTTTGAAGTAGAAAACCGTTCATGTAACACGACGTCACAATCTACTAGTAGAGCTGGCAGGACTGTTGTAAAGCGTGCATTTCCATGAAACAATGGATATCCCGTAAATAAGCGTTCTTCTGGTCCGTAATTCATCACTTCACAACAATTCTCAGCAAGTTTAAAATTATGCCGATGTGGAAGAACAACACCTTTAGACGGTCCAGTTGTTCCAGAGGTAAAAAGAATAACAGCCGGGTCAGTGGGAAGTATCTCCACATCAATCAAAGAATCACTAGACTTGGTAAGCAACTCTTCAAAAGAATGAACGGAAACTGAATCTGTAGTAAATTCAGAAAAGGGCCCTACAACGATAATGTGGCGTAGATGTTCTAAATCTCCTAAAACATCTTTTACACGATCTACCAAATCTGAAGAAATTACTATCGCTTGACACTCAGCCTTATTAAGCATATATGTTAAAAGATCACCACGAAAAGAAGTATTAATCGGGACTTCAATTACACCCAGACGTGACAACCCTAGCCATGTATAGAGAAATTCTGGACTATTTGGCAACATAACAGCACAAGTATTTCCCTTCGACATTCCCAACGATTTTATAAAATGGGAGACCTTATTTCCGTTTTTATTGAATTCATCATAAGTGAGATCGAAATTCTCAAAACGTATAAACCGTTTATAGGGCGAATGATTTGCACGATATTCTACTAATTTACCGAATGTTTCCAACCCTTTATACATATATATTCCTCCTGGTTCTATCAAATCTTAAACACTCTCCAATTATTAATCTTTCGGTCTTGTTATGGTAAATGTAATTCTACTTTACACCCTCGTAAAACCTAGCAATGTATTACCATTTCGTTCATAAAACGTAGCTTTTACCTGCATATCTGCATATACCTCAACATCATCATTTTGTTGAATTAAGCGTCCTACAATCCTTGGACCTTCAGCTAATTTTACTGTAAGAACCGTATAAGGCAAGTCATCTTTAAAGGCTGGATGAAATGCTCGGTGATAGACTACCCAAGAATAAACACTTCCAACCCCTGAGGCGTTCACCCATTTCCACTTTTCACTTGCACAATATGGACAACTGTGCACAGGAGGAAACCATTGTTTTCCGCAATCATCACAAGCTTGGATTCGAAGTTCGTGATTTTCTACACCTTCCCACCAAAATTCAGTATCCTGATTTTTCTCTGGAGCAATATAATCATTCATTTTTTCTTGTTTTTGCATCTATCAATCCCTCCTCAATACTAATGCAGAACCATCCACTTGTCCGCTAGATGTAACGACACCAACATTTGCCTTTGGAACCTGTCGTTGTTCGCCGCGCCCCTGTATTTGTAGAACTGCTTCTGCCACTGTGTTCATTCCGTGTAGATATCCCTCGCAAAGCAGGCCTCCATTTGTATTTACCGGAAGCTGTCCGTGTAACCCTGTTTCTCCAGCTCTCACGAATTCTCCAGATTCGCCGTACCCTGTTAAACCAAGACCTTCCAACCCTATTAACACTACACTCGAAAAACAATCATAAATCTCAGCAAAATCTACATCCTTTGGACCCAATCCTGCGCTTTTCCATAATTGATCTGATAGCAATTTTGTATAATTAATGGCTAGGTTATCCCAGAGTAGATCATCACTCATGTCCAATCCTGGTCGCTCTCCACTTACATATGCAGCTCCTTCGATTACCGCTGGGGGCTGTTTCATTTGGCGAGCATTCGCTAAAGAAGTGACTAGCACAGCGCAAGCGCCGTCAACCTCTGTTGTACAATCAGCTTTTCTAAATGGATCAACAATCCAAGGGCTTTCTAAATAGTCATCCATCGTAAGTGGTTTACGAATAACGGCTCGCTCATTTAATTCAGCATATTTACGCTGCGCGATGGCTACCGCTGCTAAATCTTCATAGGTCGCACCCGTTTCAATCATAAAACGCCGTCCCCACATACCCATGTATGCAGGCTGACCTATATAGCCTATTGGGTCACGAAATTGGGCAGCTTCACCAGCCACTTGCATTCCACCAATGCGCTTCCCACTACGGCCGTTAAGAGCTCTAAACACTAACACATTTTCCGCCAAGCCTGCTTCAATCGCCATAGCTGCAAGCATAACCAAGTAAGAAGGTGCCTGACCCCCAGTATTCAAATTAAGAAGATAATTTAATTGAGGTAACCCTAGAGCGGTCGCCACCGCTTCGCTCGATACTGAGTCATTTAATACGCTATAACTCAATACTCCATCAATATCTTTTAAGTTTATTCCTGCATCCGCTACGGCCCTTTTACATGCCTCCGATGCTAGATTTAGAACTGTTCTTCCGGAATTTTTCGAAAGTTCTGTATATCCTACACCTGCAATAGCTGTTCTGCCCAAAAAATTTGGTCGATTTCTTGCCGTTATCATACTACACACCCCTAAATATCATAATACCAACTAGATCAACATAAATTATTTAATTATTCATATTGCATTAAAATGAAAAGTATAGCAACAGCATAAGAGGTCACTCATCCTGATAACTCAATACCATCAAACTTGTAATATATTAACCAACTTGAAGAGAATTAAATTCTTACAAGTTATGATTTGCTAGATGCATCTTCAATAATCTTCAAATCTTTTGCAGAAAGCCCTAAATAAGTAGCTGGATTTTCAAACAGAATTTTTCTACGGATATCCGCTGGGATTTTATTGAATGCTGCAGTCGGAGCATCAAATTCCCAGTGCGGGTAATCACTTGTAAAAATCATACGATCTGTTCCAACCATTTCAATTAATTGTAAGATATTATTTGGATCCTCCACTGACTCGATAAAAGGTTGTGTTCCGAACCAAAAATGCTCTTTAACATATTCACTTGGATAACGCTTAACCCATGGTGTTTCAAGTCGCAAAGCTTTCCAATGAGTATCCATTGTATACATCATATTAGGTACCCATCCAAATCCACCTTCAACAAAAGCCACCTTGAGACCTGGAAACTTATCAAAAACACCACCAAATACCATACTTGCCATTTGAGCCTGGAACGTTAAGCAATTAAGAGTTTGATACTCACCATAGTATTTTTGAGCGCCTGTTGCATGATACTTATTTTGACCGCCTGGTAGTGAAACATGGAAGGTACAAACTAAGTTGTTACGAATTGCAGCTTCCCAGATAGGATCATAAAATTTGTCACCATACCCTCTGTGCGGGGAGTGGATAGCAAGACCTACTTGAACCATTTGAGGGTGCCCTCCAACACGATCGATTTCACGTGCTGCAGCCTCTGGATCTGCGGCAGCAATGGAAACCGTACCTTTGAAACGAGGATCTTTTGACAACCACTTGTCAATTAACCAGTCATTTAAAGCAGATGCGATAGCTCCTGCCCAATGATCTTGAGGTAAACTATTAAGACAGAAAGTGCCGTTCGGGTATAATACAGCCATATTAATCCGATGTTCTTCGAGCAATTGTTTTTTCAAAAATTCAACAGACGATCCAGGATACTCACCATTTGGGCCCCATGAATCTTTTCTAACACCACCATTTGCAACTATTGCATAACTGATACTCATAAGTTGTTTAAATTGAGATGCAGATTGTGCGAAATTTTTCCAATGTTTATCCATGTATCCAACCAATTCATCAAATGAAGTTTCTTGAACGTGAACATCACAATCTATCACTTTTAATGATTTACGATTATCAGTTAATTTTTCTTCTGCCATTGCCATAGTAAAACCTCCTAATTTGTATCAATTTATAAATTTGATTAGCCAAAAATTAAAAAAGAATTACTTTTACTTTAGTCGTAATTTCTTCTAAGTAATTTTTTTGGATTAGTTAAAAGTCAATAAACACATCTTCCTCTGAAACTTCAACTTTATAAGTTTTCAACTTGTACTCAGAATCAAATAGCGATTCACCTGTTGTTACATCAAATTCATAATGATGCCATGGACAAGTGAGTATTTGTTTATCCTTCCCATAGCAATAATGACCTACTTCAGCTGTTGTTAAATTGGTTCCTTTTAGATGTCCTTCACCCATCAATGCTGCTTGGTGTGGACAAATACCACTTACCGCATGGAAATCATCTCCATTTCTGACCAAAACAATTTGTCGACTCTTAAGTTTAAACGCTTTCATTTCTCCCGACTGGAGGTCATCTACCTTACAAAGCAATTGCTTCATTCTTGAATTACACCCCTTTATTAGAATAATTTTTTAAATATAGACTACTAAACAATTTCACCAAATTTACAGGTGCTATTGTTATTAGCATAAATAAAATCTTCTAAAAAAATTTTTTTGATGATGGCCGAATTCTACTTAAATTCAGGTGGCCTCCCCCAACCATTTACCTCGATTGTGCTTCCAACGATAGCCCTGCTGCCAGGGTCACACAAATACCCGACAACATCAGCAACATCTTTTGGTTCCATCCAGCCCGTTGTGTCAGCTTCGCTTCCTTTTGCTAAATCTGTAAGAACATTGCCTGGACATAGTGCGATAACACGAATACGGTATGGGTGACATTCATCAGCTAAACATTTACTCATTCCAACTAATGCATGTTTAGATGCTGCATATGCGGACCGACCACTCGCCCCACGTAATCCCCAAATTGAGGCGATATTAACAATCAATCCATTATGCTGTTCCATCATATTTGGGAGTACCTTTTGACTAAATATAAACGCACCTCGGATATTGACGGAAAATGTTTGATCCCATTCAGAAATGCTGTAGTCTACCAAAGATTTTAGTTGGCCAATACCAGCATTGTTTACCAGCACATCGATAGTACCTAGTTTGATAGAAATGGACTCATATGCCCGATTTACATCTTCCTCATTAGAAATATCCACTATTTCTGCAGCAGATGGAACGCCTAAGGCTTGAATTTCTTTACAGGTTTTATGAACCTCTGGGGAGATATCACATAATCCTACAGAAATTCCTCTTTCGGCAAGCGTAAGTGCGATTTCTCGTCCAATTCCTCTAGCTGCACCAGTTACTAATGCTACTTTGTATGAGTTTTGATCCTTGACCGACATCATTAACCTCCTTCAATCTTTGAATAATTTTATAGGTTGGAAGAGTAACCCAATTAATAACGAGAGTATGAAGATCTTAGGGAGATACAGTTTTCATTTAAGACTTATTTTATGATACCTCTTAAAATTTATAATTTTGTGTAACCTGATTCATGTTTCATTTACTATTTTAATAAATACCCTATACTCCATCATACTAAACATATCTGATTAATCACTTCCAGATCTATTATGACAATTGATATATGAATCGCTTTTCAGTTTTATTTTATTACAAGCTTTGATATATCGCAATATACAACTTGAATATTTAAAATATTTAAATTGTTTTAAGTGTTTAAACTGTTATCAGTAATTGTAATTAATACTACTTTTGCATCAATTATTGATTTACCATCCCTACAATTTTTATATATGAATTCCAAATTTAACAAACACCATCAACTCATCAATTAACTCATCATCAACCTCTTTTTTGTCCCACAAAATCCATTTCATCCCTAAATAGTTCATAATTCCCATCAACGAATACACTAGTATTTCTTGATTAAGGTTTCTAATCTCTTTTTTTTTGATAGATTTTTCAATCCTATATATATACGTATTTGCAAACTTTTCCAATGTTTTTCGGTGCAGCTCTTTATTTACAAATTCTGCTTGAGGGAACAAACTATACCAGTACGGTCTTTTTTTTAAGAATTCGAATAGTGCTTTAAATCCAGCCCTTTCCATTTCAATCCTATTTTCTATCCCTGCTGTCCTATCTTTTATTAGCTGAATTAATTCTCTCTGCATTTCCCATAAAAGACATTCAAATATTTTATATTTTGACTCAAAATAAGTATAGAAATTCCCAAGTGATACTCCTGCTCGTTGTGTGATTTCTGTTATACTGCTATTGTGATAACCATTTTTTCCAAAGATATATTCTGCGGATCTTAGAAGCTTATTCCGTGTTTGAATTCCTCTATTTGTTTTTGGTTTTAAATTCGCTTCCGTCAAAAATTGTGCCTCCTTATATATTGGTTATTATTTTGTAATTAAAACCTCAAAGTAGGAATTTCTAAATATTTCAGTAATTCTATTATAAATGCTAACTAGGAATCACTCTGACGTTACTCCACCATCAATACTGATAGTTTGACCTGTCATAAAATTCGAGGCATCTGATGCTAAGACCAGTGCCATAGTTGCAATATCAGATGGTTCTCCAAGATGCCTAAGCGGGATCATTTGTAACATTTTTTGTAATAACTTTTCATCACCTACCTCCTCTGTATTAATATCAGTACTGATCAGTCCAGGTGCAATTCCGTTTACTAAAATTCCATGTCTTGCCCACTCAGAAGCAAGGGATTTAGTTAAGTGAATTACAGCTGCTTTACTCGCACCATACGGCGCAATCCGTTTAAATGTTTTAATTCCACCAATTGATGATATATTAATAATCCTTCCCTGCCCTTGTTCTATCATGATTTTGGCCGCTTCCTGACAAGCGAAGAACAGTCCTTTTATATTAATATCGAACATCGTATCCCATTCTTTACTTGTTACTTCTACAGAAGGTTTTGTAATACTTACACCAGCGTTATTAACCAAAATGTCCAGTTGACCAAATGTATCAACTATTGATTTGAACATATTAGTAATGTCATCTAAGTTAGCCATATCACACTTGATTGCCATTGCCTTTCCGCCTTCATTAATTACTTCTTCTGCAACATTATTACAATCATTGATATTACGGCTGGCAATTACGACAGCAGCACCTTGTCTAGCATAAGTTTTCACAATCTGTTTTCCTATACCACGACTTCCTCCTGTAATTAATGCGATTTTATCATTTAAGTTAAATAGATGATCCAAATCCACTTACCTCCTTTAAACTAAAACTGTATTTTAACTTTGTTACATGTCAGGATAATTTAACTTGTTCTAGCGAAATTTACTGTTTCAAGAGTTATATATTTAGCACAACATGAAGATGAACCACTAATGGGGTAAAGCATCACTATAAAAGTCTAATAAAAAAAATCCAGTAGTGGTTTATTAATAGAGAGGTAGTTTCTCGATTAAAATTTCTTTGTGATGATTATTTCATTTGCATATTCCATCAAACTTCTTATCGATATATCTAAGGTAGCAAAGCGACTGTCTTTTGTTTGACCATTGAACCACCTAAAATATATTTGTTGCATGACAACAGCAATTTTAAAATAAGTAAATGCCATATAAAAATGAAGAGGAGGTATATCTTGTGATGTTTTTAAGGAGTAACGATGTATGTACTCATCACGTGAAATAAACCCTGGTGTTGTAGTCAAAGAAGGTAAGCTGGTTTTTACACTCTCCCAATCATTTGGTTCCGTCCAATAACCTAATGCAGCAGCTAAATCAAATAATGGATCAGCGATGGTAGCTAATTCCCAGTCAAAAACGGACTCAACTTTACTGACATTTTTCTCTGAAAACATCATGTTGTTAAGTTTATAATCATTGTGAATAACTGCTGCACCATTTGAAGATGGTATGTTTTCGGTAAACCATTTTGCTATTATCTCAAAATGAGGAATATCATGCGTTTTACTTCGCTCATACCTTTTTATCCAATTGTGTACCTGTCTTTCTATAAACCCTTCAGGACGACCAAAATTTTCCAACCCTACTTCTCTGTAATCAATTTGATGAAGCTGTGCAAGCGTATCAACAGCTGCATAAGAAATTTGTTTGCATTTTTCTTCGGTCACAGTAAAGCCTTGTGGGAATTTACCATCGAAAACTAACCCTTTTTTGCGTTCCATCACATAAAACGGCACGCCAATTATTGACTCATCTTCACATAAAGTATAGGTTTTAGGTACATATGGAAATGCTGCGTATAATTTTTTTAGTAATGAAAACTCCCTTTTCATGTCGTGCGCTTTAGGCGGTAGAGGTCCTAAAGGGGGGCGACGCATAACGACTTCTACTTCACCACATCGAATTAAGTAGGTTAAATTTGAATATCCTGATGAAAATTGAGTTACCTCAAGTGGTTCATTTGGCCACCAATCCACATTAGTAAGTAAAAAGGAGTGAAATGCTTCCCTATTAAAATCTTCCCCTTCCCGAACAGAAGAGATCATATCATTTTCATTAGATTTCATCTTATTACCGCCTTTCAGCAAATATACAAATTAAGTCATTTCAATGTAATTGATTTAATAGAGATCTTAGTGGTTCAGGAGATAATTTGATTTATTGTTGTACTGTTTAATTTCTTGTTTTGCTATTGCATCACGGTGAACCTCATTTGGTCCATCAGCCAATCGTACAATACGTGCATAAGTCCAGAACCTCGCAAGTGGGAATTCTTGACTGACTCCTCCACCTCCATGAACTTGTATCGCCCGATCAATTACTTTAGTAGCAACTTCTGGCGCTACCACTTTAATCATAGCAATTTCTTTTTTGGCTTCCTTATTCCCGACTTTATCCATCATATCTGCTGCTTTTAAAGTTAAGAGTCTTGCTTGATCAATTTCAACCCTGGAATCCGCAATCCATTGACGTATAACACCCTTATTTGTGAGAGCGCTTCCAAAAGCGACCCGATCTTGTGCTCTTTCAATCATTAATTCTAATGCCCTTTCAGCTACACCAATCATTCGCATACAATGATGAATTCGACCGGGTCCTAGTCTCCCTTGTGCAATTGCGAATCCTTTCCCTTCACCCCATAGCATATTTGATGCTGGTACTCTTACATTGTCAAATATTACTTCTCCATGACCATGAGGGGCGTCGTCATAACCGTAAACACTAAGGTTTCGAACTATGTTGATTCCTGGAGTATCCATAGGGACTAGTATCATAGATTGTTGCTCATAGGTAGGTGCATCTGGATTAGTTTTTCCCATAAAAATGAGAACTTTACACCGTGGGTCGGGAGCACCAGATGTCCACCATTTTCGGCCGTTTATAACATACTCATCACCATCTCGGACGATACTGGACTCAATGTTCCTTGCATCAGATGAAGCAACAAGAGGTTCGGTCATAGCAAATGCTGATCTTATTTTTCCTTCTAATAAAGGAACGAGCCACTCTTTTTTTTGCTCCTCGGTACCGTAACGTGCTATTACTTCCATATTCCCTGTGTCTGGTGCACTACAGTTAAAAACTTCTGGTCCAATGAAAGGTGACCGCCCCATAATTTCCATTAAAGGTGCAAACTCATAATTGGTTAGGCCCACACCGTATTCACTATCTGGCATAAAGAGGTTCCATAACCTTTTTTCTTTTGCTTTGGCTTTTAACTCATCAATGATAGGAGGTATATGCCAACGAGAAGGCGCTTCACTTAATTGTTGTTCATATACTTTTTCGTTCGGATAAACATATTGCTCCATGAACTCATTTACTTCATTTAGTAGTTTATTAACTTTATCGGAAAATTGAAAATCCATCCTAGAACATCTCCTTTTTATGATTTCTTACTCCCGAAAAGCTTTCTTTCCCCATTTATAGTTACTAAAACATAAATCCTCCTTTAAATTTTTAATGAAACATGAATCGCTTTTCATATATAATTATATATTAATCTGGAGTGTTGTCAACAGAATTTTCGGAAAATTTTAATAAGTTTAAGGTGACAATAAATATCTCTTTATATTAGGCTGTTGTAGCTCAATTATTAAATTGAAAGAGGCTGACTCACAGTATCAGACCTCAATCATAATAAATAGTTACAAATTTTAGTACAAGCAACTATTTAATAAAGAGGAGCAAAACACTGATGAAACAGCCATTTTCATTAAAACAGTGATTAAGGTTTATCCATTTTTATTTAACTCCGGTATAAACAAACGCACGAATAATTTGTCGTTGAGCAAAGAAAAAGGCAATTAATATCGGTAATACGAGAATAACATTACCTGCCATTAAGAGATTCCAAGAAACTCCACTTTCTACTTGGCGTAGCGCTGCAATTCCAAGAGGCAATGTCCTTGATGTATCCGATGTAGTCATAACTAATGGCCAAAAATAATCATTCCAGTGCGCGATAAAGCTAAATAACGCAAATGTAATAAGCACGGGTTTAGCAATAGGAATCATAATTTTCCACATGATTTTAAGCTCTGATGCCTCATCTAATCTAGCTGCTTCTAGTAATTCTTCAGGGACTTGCTTAAAGTTTTGTCTTAACATGAATATCCCAAAAGCACTTGAAGCAAACGGTAAGATAAGCGCCCATAACGTATCAAGTAAACTCCAAGCACTCATTTGTAAGAAAACAGGTAAAAAGATAAGCTGCGCAGGAATCATTAACGTTATCATTGTTAAACCAAAGAGAAATCGATCTCCTTTAAATCGATACCTTGCAAAAGCATAGGCTGCCGGAATTATCGTACACATTTGTAAAATTAAAATCCCCACAGAAACAAGTACACTATTAATGATATAACTTAAAAACGGTCCAGATTGCCATGCTTCAACAAAATTTTCCCAAAGTAAAGATTCAGGAATCCATACAGGTGGAAAAATTAACGTTTCCCCAAGTGATTTAAAGGCTGTAGTTACCATCCAAATAAATGGAAGTAAAAATAATAATACCAGAATGGACAAGCCCGAATATGTGAGCATTTTCCCTAACATCTTCACAGTATTTCCCTCCTAGCGATAATGAACATGTTTTTCAAGCAATTTAAAATATAAAATCGTTAATCCAGCTAAAACAATGAGTAAAATGACACCTGCAGCAGAGGCATAACCAATTTTAAAGAAACGGAAGCCATTTTCATAAATAAAATATACAAACATATTTGTTGAATCAATGGGGCCACCATTTGTCATAATAGCAATGGTGTCAAAAACTTGAAAAGAACCTATCATATTAATAACAACTAAGAAAAATAACGTAGGGGAAAGCATAGGTAATGTAATCTTGTAAAATTTACGCCATTTATTGGCCTCATCTAATTCAGCAGCTTCATATAAATCTTGCGGTATACTTTGTAAGCCTGCGATGAAGACTAGTGTATTAAAGCCAACACTTTTCCATACGGCTACGATAACAAGTGATATCAGTGCAGTATCAGGATGTGTCAGCCATTGTACATTACCAAGCTCAAATAAACCAATGAACCAATTGAGTAAACCAAAGTCCGTATCCATTATCCATAGCCAGAGCATTGCAATAGATACGAGTGAAATAATATGAGGACTAAAAATAGCTCCTTGAGCAAAAGCGAAAAATATTCCTTTTTTATTGAGCCAAAGTGCCAACAATAGAGCGATAGTGATCGTGAAACAAACAACTAGAAATGTGTAAATAAAAGAATTCGTTAAAACTTTATAAAACACATCTGATGAAGTAAGTGCTACAAAATTACTTAATCCAACAAAATCCTTCATCGGACTTACAAAATTCCATTCATGGAAACTTAAATAAATCATATAGAATATAGGGTAAATAAAAAACAAAATAAAAACGGTAATTGCAGGTGCTACCATTATATAGGGACGAAGCTTACTCACGACCATCGGTCAAACTCCTCCAACTACAAAGTCTTCTGATTTATTCATAATTGAAATCCCACGCATTCTTTCTCCTTTTTCATTAAAGAAATATAAATGCTCATATGGTACTTTGATAATACTTTTGCTGGCTTCTTCTATCGGTGCTAAATAGGTTTTCACATTAAACACCCCCGCTTCATTTTCCACCTGATAAATCGTCTCTGCACCTAGTGTTTCTCGAGTAATGATCTTACATGGCATCATCATCCCTTTTCCATACGCTTCCGAATCCAGTATTACTTGTTCAGGACGGAAACCAACGTATCCAATCGCTTCATGTAACTCAGGTAGAAATACTTTCACTTTTTCGAACTCTACTACATTCATGGCTGGTGTCCCGATAAATTCTGCTGTGAATTTATTATTAGGATCATGGTAAACGTTTAATGGTGAATCCGCTTGTTGGATGACTCCCTTATCCAAAATGACAATTTCATCTCCCATAGACATAGCTTCAACCTGGTCATGAGTTACGTATATAAATGTTGTTCCTAATCGTTTATGAAGTTGAATCAGCTCAGACCGCATTTGTCCTCGTAATTTGGCATCTAAATTCGATAACGGTTCATCTAAAATAAATACATCAGGTTTTTTAACCATCGCCCGAGCTAATGCAACTCTTTGTCGTTGTCCCCCCGAAAGAGTTGATGGCTTCTTATTTAAATATTGTTCTAATCCTACAATTTCTGAAATGTCTTCAATTAACGCTTCCCGTTCTTTTTTAGGAACTTTTTTATTCTTCAGTCCAAATTCAATATTGTCTCTTACTGTCATCGTTGGATATAAAGCATAGTTTTGAAAAACCATCGCAACACCACGTTTTCCTGGTGGGACATCATTTACACACCGATTACCAATCCATATTTCTCCACTTGATTGCTTTTCTAATCCTGCTATCATTCGCAGTGTTGTCGATTTCCCACAACCAGAAGGCCCAACTAAAACAGTAAAGGATCCATCTTGTATCGTTAAATTTATATTTTTAACTACGACTTCATCGTTAAACTGCTTCTTTACATTTTTCAATATGATTTGCGCCATCTTTAGAAACCTCCTTTTCCCCTAATAAAATATGGATTCGTGCATGCTAAAAATTGACCTTCCTTATTTCGTAGCTGAATTCGTACCCAGTCTCCTATTCCAACAGCAAGGTCATGTTGTACTACTTCATTACAAGAAATATCAGTTTCATAAATTACTTCTCCATTTTTTACCCATTGAACGATTTGCTCTCCTGTAAAAGTCGGAACATTAAACTGTAATTCTATCACTTTATTCAAAGGGCCAATTGTTCCTGAAAAAGTAGTAATTACTTTTTTCTCCACAACATTTAACTCCATTGTTTACCTCCTAAATATTGTTCTCCTAATTTTAGAATGTATTATGTAAAGAAGGAGAGGAAGAAAAGAGCTTTCCCCTTTCCTCCCTATTCCCATTACTACTTCAAAAGTTGATTTGCTTTCTCAGCCGCTTCATCCATCGCTTCTTGTGGTGATAAATTTTCTAATATAGACTTAGCAATTGCATTTTGAATTTCTTTCCCGATTTCCGGGTATGCTATCTCCATTGGTCGAGCATTCCCATATTGTAGTTGGTCAACAGCTACTTTATATTGTGGGTACTCTGCATATAATTCTTGCATTCTAGGATCCTCAATTGCTGAGAGTCGATTTGGTAAGTAACCCGTATAAGTACTTGCATAAATGGTCTGGTCTTTGTCTGTCATCCACTTAATAAATTCCCAAGCCGCATCCTTCTCTTCATCTGTTAATCCTGTTGTCATCACTAAATTACAACCACCGGTCGGAACTCCGTATGATTTATTAGCCGGCATAAAAGTTGTTCTTAATTCAAAGCCTTGTTCATTTGATACTTCTAACCATTTGGCTACCCCTGCTGTAGACCCTAAAATCATAGCCGAACGGCCATTGGCAAAGTCTTGTTCAGATATTGCACCAGCCTCGTCCCCTGTTGGAACCTTAATAATTCCCTCTTCATTTAAACGTTTCATAAACTCTACTGGCTCAACGCTTTCCTTTGAATTGAAAAGTGCTTCTTTACCATCTTCACTAATTAATTCCCCACCGCTTTGATGAACGAATGCTTCATAATACCATATGCTTATTGGCATAGTAATTCCTACACGTTCACCCTCAATAGTGAGCTTACGACTATACTCTTCAAACTCTTCCCACGTTTTAGGACCACTTGGGTCTAAACCAACTTCTTCTAATAGGGTTGCATTTAAATATAAGATAGGTGTACTTCTTAAATAAGGAAGTCCATAAATGTCTCCATCAATATAAGAGTTGCCCATTAAACCTGGGTTAAAATCATCAATATCCAGATTGTCCCTTTCAATAAAAGGGGTTAAATTTTCAGTCATACCAGATCGTGCGAATACACCCATTGATGCAATCTCATTTTGTGTGACATGTGGCGGATTTCCAGCCGCTAACGCTGCTTGCGTTTTTGCATGGAGATCATCATATGTACCTTGGTATTCAGCAGTCACGTGAATACGATCTTGTGACTCATTAAACATTTCAACTAGATTGATATTGTTTTCCTGAATTTTATCCCCCCAGGCATACCAATACGTAATCTCAATTTTTTCATCCGTGTTCTCTGATTCATTACTACTTGAGCTATTACTACTTAAAGAAGAATTGTTATTATTACTTGTTTCTGTAGTTGACTTGCATCCTGTTATAACAAGTACAAATAGAACCGCTAAAAATACAGCAATTAATTTTTTCATTACTAAATTCCTCCAAATTATTTATTAATAGAAATATCAATTGACAGAACAATCCAACATCAAACCTTTTGTAAGCTAATCACCTCCTAAAAAATATAAAAAGAGAGCCCTCTAACTAAACCATAAGAAACGCTATGCATATCTTATAGACTAAACTAGAGGTCTCTCTATAATTGGACCATAATTTTTCTATTCACTTTTCATCTATTATGTTAATACAATTTTATTAAGTCAGTATTAACTTGATATAAATTATTCTCTTTAATTATAAAGTTAATATTTAGATTGTTACCTTTGAAAACTTCCAACAACACCTGAAATATCCTCTTTCCACACTTCAACATTTGATGTAGAAATAGCGACAGCCCCGGCTTTTAGTGAATTTACAGCATGCTCCCTTTCCTTAATTAGACCTCCTGATATAATGGGAACGTTCATTTCATTCTTTAACAGAGTAATAATTTCAACAACTCTAGCTGGCATAATTTCAACAAGGTGCGGCTTATTTATATCAACTTTAGCAACTAAATTTTCTATCACTTCTGAATCTATTGCAAATACTCGTTGAATTGTTAGTAAGCCACATTTCCTCGCATGAATGATATTATTGGGTTTCGTAGTAACAATTCCAGTCGGCATTACACTTTTTGCTAAATAATTCATTCCTTCATGGTCTACACTTAATCCACCAATCTTCTCTATATGAACGAACACTGGTAGATTTTCTTTTTTAAAAACATTAACATAACTTTTGATCACCGTAATACTTCCAGTTAGTAGATAAACACCACTTAAACTATTTTTATTCTTAATGGCAGTTTCTATATGGCGAGGACTCTTTATCGCTGCTATTTTTTTGTGGAATTTTAACCTTTCAAAAAAATATTCGTGCTCTGAAAGTAATGTCATCTTAGACTCTCCTTTTAATTAGCGAATAGTAACATGCTAATTGACTGATAGAAAAAGCCCCCGCAATGGGAGCTATCCTATCTACATTATTTAACAGATGCAACGAGTGATACTGTACAACTACGATCAGATTCTTTACCACGCGCCTCAGGATTGTGTGTAAAGTGCTTCATATTATTATAAAGCGTTGGTGCACATCCTACTATTTTTTCATTTGTAATATCAACTGGGGTAATGCGTATTTCTTTTTCATCAATCTCTACCATACGAAGAGTATGTAAATCAAGACAGGCAGGAAGCTGAACGAAAGTCCAATTTTCCTGTTCTATTATTGATTCCACATGTGTGTGTCCATTGAAATAAATGCCGACGCCTTCCTTTTCACTTAATACTGACCACATATCAATATCTTGATGGATCGAGCCCTTCTCCCGATCAGAACGAGTCGTTGTATTGTATACTGGATGATGTGCAAAAACTAACATAGGCTTTGTTCCAGAAGCTTGTACTATCGATTTTAACCATTGTAATTGCTCATCATCAACCCAACCTCCCCAATCTTCATAATCCATTTCCTTGGCGGTGTCTAAAAATACGAAAACTGCATGCTCTGTAGTGATCGAGTGATATCTTGCTTGACCAGTTATTTCTAAGACATTTTTTCTTGGCTGTGCATAGAGATCGTGATTTCCTAATGCATGATAAAAAGGCTTATCATATTTACGAATAATGTTATAAACTCCCTCCAATTCAAGGGTTGCACCATAATTCGTCAAATCTCCTAAAGAAATATGAGCATCTGCTTGAATGGAAAAGAACTCTCTTATAAAAGCTTCAAAAAAATCTGCGCGTGCCTCATATAAGCCAGGGATCGTCTCATCAATCGCTGAATAATGTAAATCACCCATCACAACAAGTCTCATTTAACAGTCTCCTTTTTAAGATTAATATTTGTGTTCTTAACAACACTACTATAATCGTAGCTCGTCAATGTTAATCGTTTGTTTGCTATGAATGAATTTTTTGTAAAATTCCCTCTAGTTCTTATTAATAATCTAAAAAGTGTTAGTTAAACGGAATAAAAATTTATAAAGACTCCCTTGTTCATGACAAAAAGAAGTTGTCTCAAAAGCTAGGCTTTTGAGACAACTTCTCTTGCTTAAATATAGATTATCAACAATCATTCATCCATTCATTTGCGATTAACTCATACGACTTTAATCGGTCTTCATAAGAATGAGTAATCGTGACGATCATAACTTCATTAGCTTCATACATGGTTTTAAGGTCATATAATTGTTGAATAACCTTTTGCGGATTTCCCACCACTATTTTACGCTTCTCCTTCATTATCTACCTTTAATACAAAACGATACAATAAACAAACTTTAGTTTACCGGTTTTATTTCGCCGTCTTCTATGAAAATATCATATGAAATTTCCTCTAGATAATTAAAAAGTCTTTCTCGATATTCTTCACCTTTATCAACAATGACGTCTTTTTCAATATAAAAAGGATTAAACCTCATTTTCACTTGTTCCTTTTCAATAATGATGCTTAATAAACCAGTTTCTGCAGTAGGTCCTGAGATATAATCTGGAAAAAGGAAATTCCCTAACGAATAAGCAATTGGCTTACCGTCATAAAACTCAAAGCCCTGTAACACATGTGGATGAGCTCCAATGACCGCATCTGCCCCTGCATCGATCATTTTTCTAGCATATTCTCTTTGATAATTCTCTGGCCGATTTGCTCTTTCAATACCCCAATGCATATAAACCAGTACGTAATCAGTGTCTAGTTTTTCTTTTTCGATTATGTCTATGACTCGTTCTTCTTGATAACCACTCGCTATTCCAGGCTTATCTTCCTCTACATACCATGTAACATCCGGTAATACTCTTGAAAATGCTAAAAATTTAATTTTTTGTTCATTTAATACAACTTCATGAGATGCATAAGCTTCTTCACTATTTTTTCCTGCTCCGATAAATTCAATGCCATATTCTCTTAAATATTTAATCGTATCTAGTAAACCTTCTTCTCTATAATCCATCGTATGATTGTTTGCTAGTGATACTAAATCAAAGCCAGCGTTCGCTAACCCTTCTAGTTTTATCGGATTGGCCTTGAAATTATATTGTTTCGCAAAAGCATTATTACTTGTAGTTATCGCTGTTTCTAAATTTGCAACCGAATAATCTGCACCTAATATTTCATCTCTAACAAATTCAAATGGATAATCTACTCCTTTTGAATTAATCGTTTGCTTCAAAGACATTTCCATCATTACATCACCAACAAAAATGATTTCAATCGGTTCGCTTTTTTTTCTTAAAAATGCCGGTACAACCTCTTCATCCAACCCTTTCCCTAATACAACTTCATCTGCTTTTACAGCTAAATCTTTTGATTCTTTGTCAACTATAGTTGTTTCACTACATCCCATTAAAGATAAAAACAAAACAAAGCCAAGGAACTTTTTCACTCCGTGTACCTCTCTCTTTTTATTATAAAATTGTATTTTAATTCCATTCTTATCATAACACTAGACTTACTTTCTGAATATATATAGTAAATAAGGAGGTGCTAAAATGGTAGAGTTATTTTCACAAGTTGAAGTTCACCCTCAGCTTTTAATTGTTGTACCTGCCCTAATGATTCTTGGCAATATCTTTAAAAAAACACCGAAAGTTCAAGATTGGATGATTCTTTGGCTATTATTGATTGCAGGCATCATTTCAGGAATATTTACGATCGGTTTTACAATTAACGGGATCGCAAATGGGATCATAGCAACTGGGGCTGCTATAACCACTCATCAAGCTTACAAGCAAACATTTTTTAAGAGGTCAGATGAGGATAAAAAAATTTTTAATAAGAAAAAAAATTAGGAAGTAATCTTTAGTACTAATGAAAGCAAAAAGACATAAAAAGCCAAGCATCAACTTGGCTTTTATAATTAAATAATGAAGATTAAATTTAATGCGGCCGTTAAAACCATCAACATTGCAAACTTCTTAATCAGCTGACTAGGGAGCTTCTCAAACCACTTTAGCCCGAGAGTTGTCCCCACATATACACCGACAACACCAATCAAGAAATATAAATAAAAAGTAGAGTTAAAATCACCGTTTACACCATGTAAAATTAGCGAAAATACACTAGTAATTACAACTGTTACTTGAAGATTAGCGTTATATTTATGTTTATCACTATAAAGCATCAAGAAATAAAAAACTAAGAATGGCCCACCCACCGCAAATACGCCTCCAATAAAACCAGCTAAAAACCCTAGGATAATTGGAGTAGCTGGTTTCATGACAGATGTAGATGCTTGGTTCGTTTTATTAAAAAATAAATAAATAACCATACCAATTAAAAAGAAACCTAGCACTTGTTTTAATTGGTCCATTTCCCCATAAGTACTTAGAATGAAAAAAGATAGAACTCTTCCTATTAATGAAGCACTCACAATCAACAATAAGCCTTTAAGTTCAATATATTTATAGATTTTTAAAAGGATACTTATAGAAGCTACTAATAATAATGAAATAACAATCAATGTACTATCTTTTAATGAAAACATAACTGGGAGTAACCCCATAGCGACTAAGCCAAATCCAAATCCACTGACTCCTTGAATAAAACCTCCGATGAATACGATTATAAATACAATAATAACTTCCCAAAGCATGATTACCTCTCCCTACTTTCACTAACCACTAAACCATATAAAAAATATGATTAGGAATCCCTTTTTGTAAATTTCCAAGTGGGTATTTTTACTAACTTACGTATATGTAAAACGTTTCTAACAAATATTAGTACTGTTCTAATTTAAAAGGAGGTGGCAATAATGGACGCACAACGAGCACAAGAAATCTCTTCTTCATCAACAATGGCAAACGTCATGTATAATGGACAACAGATCTACATAGAACATGTTGATCAACAGAATGGGACAGCAACCATTCATCCGCTTAATAATCCTAATCAAAAACAAAGTGTACCTGTAACGAGTTTAATGGAACAATAAACTGTTGTCACTTTACTTTAACACAAAGAACAGCTTGGAAAGTATATAAATACTTTGCCAAGCTGCTTTTATTTAAAGATATACCTGAAAATATGATTTACATCAAAGTGCTTCACTGATATCGACACATTTAGTTCTTGTTCTGCACTTCCATAATACACCCTTTTAAAGGGGAAATATCTGCATAATCCCTGCCTGTCGCTACACATATATGTTCATTAAGAGCCAACATATTATTCGTCGGATCATATCCAACCCAGCCATGCATTGGAAAATAAACTTCTAACCACGCGTGAGTTACTGAATCCCCTCGTATCACGACATCTTCACCAGAATATAACCACTGCTAGCCGCATTGTTTACATAAATATTATTTTTTTATAAGGTTGTCTCTAGGTTAATGCCCTGTCACTCCTCGCTTTATGACATAGGCTGATTATGTATTCGCTGCCTATAAAACCTTTGAAGGAGTGCTGAATGAATGAATTTGTATCCATATTATCCTGGAAATGTTCAACAAGCAACAGGCTATTATACACAGTATCACCAAAACCCTTATGCTCCACAGCAAGACCAACAATCATTAATGAGACAACAGCCAACAACCCAAGAGTTAGAAAGACGAGTGAATGAATTAACAAGGCAAAATCAAGAGCAAGCAACTGAGTTAAATCGTCAAAATCAAGAAATCTTACGTTTGAACAGTGAAATTGGCCGTATTAATGAAGAAATTAACCGCATTAACCAGGAGATTGTCCGCCTAAACCGAAATGACGAACTTCATAGTAATCGACTTAATCGATTAAATCAAAGAGTTCGTACAGTAGAAAGAAACTTAAACATTCCATATACGCCGACTCCCGATGGCTTTTAACAAAAAAACAGCAGGATATCTAATTGACTCCTGCTGTTTTTCTTCACAATTATACTTTACATTACTCATTCTAAAATTTACCCACTTTGCTTCAATTGGTCTACTAAATCTCGTAGCCTTTTTTTACATGACGAAACTTTTATTTGATCATGTATATTCAATGCTTCATGCAATTCCATTAGTAAATAGTCAATTTCCAGCTTCAAAATGTTTGTTTTTATTTCTTTCGTCAGTGGTGGTGCTAATTTCAGCTGTTGTTTTTCAATCTTTTGATATTGAATGGCTTTTAATTCTGCTTGTCTTTTTTCTGCTCTTCGCTTCTTTCTCTCATAAACATTCTCAATTCCCATCATTTTTTTTCGTGCTTCAAATAATAGCTCATTGAATGCTATCGAAAACGTTCTTTCGTTCGTAGTTAACTCTTCTAAAGTTAAAATCAATGAATCTTTTTCTTGTTTAAAGGGTAGTTGATAGTATTTATCACCATGTATGATAAGTGTTTTATACTCTCTGTCTAATATCCACTCATAGGGGTAAGCTTGTTTAATTTTTTCTAAAAAAGAATCGACTAACGTTTTAGTCATTTCTACTTCAATATTCAGAAATCTCCCAATAAAACTCATGCAATCACCTCATTGTCTTGTTAAGTTACATTCAAATTAAATGGGTTTTACATTATTTTTAAATGCTAGCCTATGATGACAACGCACGCTATAATTTCAACTATTTCAAATGTTAATGCTTGAGTGAATGAAGCTGCACTAGTTTTTGTAATATTATAATAATTTATGATAGTACTGCTTGTCCATATACTAAATTTTGTTTTTTAACCATAATTTGACCTAAAACAAAAATAGAGCCCTAAAATAGTTTTTTAGAACTCTCATAGATCCTTTATTCAACGATAAACGCCTTCACGACTTTGTAAACTGTCCCGTCCCTCGGAGTCATCCATACATCTAAAAGGTATTCACCTTCTTCAAGGTTTAATTCATTCAAATCAATGACATACTCCAGCTTTTCTCCAGACTTCAATTCTTCTTCACCTAACGCTTGAAGGAACGTAGCTACACTAGAAAATAAATAAATTTCTTTACCATCCTTCGTTGTAACTGAATAATCAATTCTTTGGGAGCTTGAAAACTCCATTGTTACCACTTCATCTGATTGATTTGTTATTTCATAGTTAAAAATTAATGAATTTTTCTCCATTAGACTAACAGCCATTCCACCTTCTGCAATTTCGCTTGCGCCGCTATTCGGGTCTTGACCCGTAGTTTCATTCCCTAAACCACACCCCGACAACATAAAAGCAAGGACCAATAATAGTAGCACTTTCATCATGACATCCCCTTTTTTGATTGTATACTCTATTAGACGTATTAATTTAAAAATGGTTTCATTTTCTTATGATGCAGAAAAATGAATAAGGAGTGTCATAACATGCCTCATCCTTGTTTATAAAGGCAAGCTATTTCATTAAAGACTTCTCCAAGCTACCTAAAAATAGTGTAGCTTGATGGATTTATATAAAGTTTTGATCTCTGCGTTCGAAAAACTCTTTTAAATTACCTCTTTTGGATTTACCCATTCCTTCCTGAACTTCATTTGTTGTATGACTTAATAAATGCGATGCAAAATGCATTTTCATTGAATTCGTATATCCCATTATATCCATCGTATTATTAACAGATTCCTTAACAAGAGAAATCGCTAAAGGTGGCATATGAGCAATTTTCCTCGCCATATCCATAACAGTTTGATCTAATTTATCAGTAGGTACGACCTTGTTCACTAAACCTAACTGAAAAGCATCATTCGCTAAAATAGCATCACCTGTGAATAGTAACTCTTTTGTCTTCTTTTCACCAATAAGCCATGGTAAAAACATTAATTCTTGGCTGTTTGCACCCATCCGAACTACAGGATCGCTAAAGACCGCATCCTCTGAAGCTATGACAATATCCGTTACCGATGCAAGCGCTAATCCTGCTGCAATACAATGACTATGAACTTTTGATATAATCGGTTTCCTTATATTACGGATATACATCGATTCATCGAAATAGTATTTACGTTCAAATTGAATACGCTCATCACACGTATCAGGATACTCTTCGTCTGGTGATAAATCATGACCTGCCGAAAAACAAGACCCAGCACCACTAAAAATAATGACTTTCACATTTTCATTTTCTTCCGCTCGTTTAAATGCATCCGACATTTCGACGATCATTTCTTTATTGATCGCATTTCGTTTTTTCGGACGATTCATAATGATCTCTACTATACCCTCATTCTCTAACTCTTTATAGATAATGGTGTTATAAATGGTAATCTACCTCCTACATAAATATCTGATTATCAAAATATAAAGATAAGAAATTAATATCCTAAATAGATTTTTTTCACGCGGTCATCATTTGCAAGCTCAGCAGAATTCCCTTTTAAACCAACTGTACCTGTTTCTAAAATATAGGCTCGGTGAGAGATTTTTAATGCTAGATTTGCATTTTGTTCAACCAATAAAACGGTTGAACCTTTCTCATTCAATCGTTTTATCATTTGAGCGATTTGAGCAATAATCAATGGTGCAATTCCAAGAGATGGTTCATCAAACAAATAAAGTTTCGGTCTAGACATATACGCTCTTCCGATGGCTAACATTTGCTGTTCCCCGCCGCTTAACGTTCCTGCCATTTGTGATGTTCTTTCTTTCAATCTTGGAAAAATATCGAAAATATCATCTAAATCTTTCTTAATGTTCTCCTTATCTTTTCTACGATAAGCACCCATCTCTAAGTTTTCAAAAACAGACATGTCCCCAAAGACATGTCGTCCTTCTGGGACATGCCCGATCCCCATTTCTACTATTTTATGGGAGCTTTGCTTATGAATCGGCTCTCCTAATAGAGTGATTTCGCCACCATTGCTTTCTTTTATGCCAGAAATCGTTCGAAGCAAGGTTGTTTTTCCAGCACCATTTGAGCCAATTAAGGTGACGATCTCTCCTTCGTTCACCTCAAGTGATACTCCTTTTAACACATTGACCTTATCATAATTCACTTGTAAGTCCTTTACTTTAAGCAAGGTCACCACTCCCTAAATAAGCTTCAATTACTTTTGGATTTTCTCTAATTTCTTGTGGAGTTCCTTCAGCAATTTTCTGCCCGTATTCTAAAACTAGAATTCTTTCACATAATCCCATAACTGCTTTCATATCGTGTTCAATTAAAACAACAGTAACACCACGATCACGAATTTGCCTTAGTAATATTGTTAATTGCTTCGTTTCTTCAGGATTCATCCCTGCCGCTGGCTCATCCAATAACAATAGTTTCGGCTCAGTGGCTAAAGCAATACCAATCGCTAAACGAGTTTGATGTCCTAGGCTTAAGTTCTTCGCTAACGATTCTTGTAAGTCACTTAAACCAACAAACGCTAAGATTTCTTCGACATTTGCATCTAATGCTTCTTGCGTTCGTGAAGGATCTTTATGCTTCATTACGTATTGTCCGGTAATAATATTATTTCGTACGGTTAACTCTGGAAATACTTGAGTATGTTGAAACGTTCTCGTAATGCCCAGTTGGGTAATTTCATGAGGGGCTAGCCCTGTGATTTCTTTCCCATTAAAATAAACATTTCCTAACGAAGGCGGAAAATAACAAGTGATGCAATTAAACATCGTACTTTTCCCAGCACCATTAGGTCCAATCACACCAAATATTTCATTTTCATTTACTGTAAACGAAACATCCTGCAATGCTTTTAGACCTTTAAAAAAACGGCTGACATTTTTAACTTCCAACATCTTGCTTCCCACCTTCCATGTCTTTAAAAATTGGTTTTTCCGGTGATTTTTTTATTTGAAAATAGGCATACAAATCTTTAAACAATCCTACTATTCCCCTTGGTAAAAACATAATCGTAAGAATAAGCAGTAACCCATAGATAACCATGCGCAAATCTGCGACACTTCTTAACATTTCGGGTAAAAACGTTAAGAATGCAGTTCCTACAATTGGTCCAACTATCGTCCCCATTCCCCCAATGATAACCATTAGTAAGAAGGTAACTGAATCAGCAATCGTAAACGAATAAGGAGAGATGTAAGAGTTGTAATGAGCAAATAAACTACCTGCAATCCCCGCAATAAAAGCACTAATTGTAAACGCCGTCATTTTCACTTTCCACGTATTAATACCAATAAACTTTGCAAATGTTTCATTCTCTCTTACAGCTAACATCGCTTTCCCTGTTCTTGTACCAATTAAGTAGCGAACAAAGACTAAAGTAATGACGACGAAGAACAAAGTAATATAATAGAAGTGACTACGTTGTGAAAAATCAAACCATAGAAAACTTTCTGGGAAAGGAATGCTATAAATTCCGTTCGGCCCACCAGTTAAATCTCGTAGATTATAGATTAGAAGGCGAATGATCTCAGCAAACGCTAAAGTTACGATTGCAAAGAAATGCGTTTTAAAGCGGAGTGCAGGAAATCCAATTAAAAAACCGATAATGGCTGCTGCAACTGCTGCAATAGGAAGTGCTACTAAAAATGGTAAACCTAAATCAATAGATAAGATCGAACTTGTATAAGCCCCGATCGCAAAAAGGCCAACGTGTACAAAAGATAATTGCCCTGTATATCCAACCATAATATTAAGTGCTGAAGTTAAAATAATAAAAATTCCCACTTGATTGACCACGTGAATTAGGTAATTATCCACCATCAACGGTAAAATTAGTAATAGAAGTGCCACTACGGCGATCAACGTTAATTTAACAGGGGATTTATTCCTCATTTAATATTGGCACCTCCTCCAAATAATCCATTTGGCTTAAGTAATAAAACTAAAACTAAAATAATATAACCCACTAAATCTTGGTAAGATGAAGAAGCAAATAAGGTAGTAAATGTCTCGGCATAACCTAAAACTAAAGCTCCTACAATTGCTCCAACAATACTGCCCATTCCGCCGAGAATTACAATAATAAAAGATTTTAAACCAGGGGTTAATCCCATGGAAGGATCAACAACGTAAAGTGAACCAATTAAACCACCAGCAACAGCTGCCATTCCGGCACTTATCGCAAAAATAATTCCATAGGTGAGGTTTATATTTACACCCATTAGTGCAGCAGCGTCTGGACTTTGAGAAGTTGCTCTCAACGCCTTACCAAACTTCGTGAACTTTATGATATAGAACAATAGACCTACTAATAGGAACGTAATGAGCAATACCGTCAAACGATGAATGGATAAGCTCACACCTAAAATTTGTACAGATTGTCCGGAAAATGGAAAATAAACACTTCTCATACCAGAACCTGCAATATACAATACGAGATTACTTATTAAGATTGATAGACCTATAGATGCAAGCAGTGTATTTAAAACAGATGTCTTACGTAATGGCCTAAATATTATTCTTTCAATAAAGAAACCAAATACCCCAACGACGATCATTGCGCCGATTAAAGCTACAAAGAAATTAATTTGAAAATAGCTCACCATAATAAATGTTGAAAAAGCACCTAACATATACAGTTCGCCATGCGCTAGATTAATAACATGCATGATCCCAAATACTAAAGTAAAACCTATCGCCATAAGTCCGTAAATACTTCCGCTTACTAATCCATTAATGAGTGCTTGCAGGATCTGTTCTAGCAACTAAACTACCTCCCTTTTATAGTGATACTTGATTTTTATTAGCTGTTACTTTATCGTTACTCGGACGTTGACAGTAGGATATTTTATGTAAACTTACCCTCAGCTATCACCGTCTTTAAGGTCATGGCTAGTGATTCAACATTTGTTAAATGGGCGGTGGTAACTACCACCGCCTCACTACTTATTTTATGGAAGAGGTGTATCAACTGATTGATAAATAACTGCCCCATCTTTAACGATGGCACGATTTCCAGTTAATTTATTTTCTCCTCTTTCATTAAAGCTGTATGTTCCAATTAATCCTGGATAATTTGATGCTCTAATCGCATCATTGATCGCTTGTTTATCAGTTACCGTTCCTGCTCTTTCTAGTGCATCAACAATTAAGTGGATTCCATCCCAACCAGAATATACGAATGAGTTTGCCTCATAGTCATAATCAGCTTCAAACATCTCTTTAAAATTGCGGATTTCTTCTGTTTCTTCACCAGAACGGCTTAGTGTCACAAGTCCTTCAGCAACCTCAGGCTCTAATCGTAATACTTCTTCAGGAATAACTCCACCTGTTTCCATAATTGGAATTTCCCCCATTGTTTCCCTAATTTGTACTAGTAATGGGACAGCTAATTCTGTTTCAGCTGCTAAAAGAATACCATCTGGGTTTGTTGATTTTACTTTATTTAATAGAGTAATAAACTCACTTTGCTCAGGTGCGAAAGCTTCTGTAGTAGCAATATTGATTCCTGCTGCTTCTAACTTTTCAGGGTATAATCTAGCGTACGATTGGCCCCAAGCATCATCGACATAAATGATCGCGATATTTGACATACCAATGTCTTTAACAGTTTGTGTTCCTGCATCTACATAGTTAATATTAGCTGGAGCAGCATGCGAGAAGTAGCTTGCTCCTTGCTCTGTTAACACATCACTAGCTGCAACAAAAGTAGCGAGTGGAGTTTGTGCGCGCTCTGCAATTGGGATCATTGCTGCTGTTTCTGAACTAATTGATGTACCTAACACGGCAACAACTTTATCCTGGTTGATTAATCTTTCAGTAGCTCTTGTAGCCGATTCTGCTCTTCCTTCAGAGTCATAGTGGACGATTTCCACATTATACGTTTTGTCCCCTACTTGGAAGCCTCCATTTTCATTAATTTCTTTAACAGCCATTTGATGTCCATCGAGTGTCCATGTTCCTGTTGTCGCTATCGGACCCGTAGTCGCTAAAACAACACCAAGCTTTACAGTCTCTACATTATTAGATGTTTCATTACTTGCATCCTCATTCGAATTATTGTTGTTTTCACTGTCAGCAGGTGTGCCACCACATCCAGCAATTACCAACATCAGGACTAGAAGTAATGCCATCAAAATGCCACTTCGTTTTTTAAGCTTCATCAAAAATTCCCCCTAATCATTTTTATTTATAAAAATGAAAGTACACACAATAATTAAAAACTAGCTTTATTTACAGAAGCTTCAGAAAATAATAGACAAATTTAATCAACAAAAAGTACTATAACAAAGCTTCATAAATTTAAACTAGAAAATTAACTATATGTATGCGCTCACATAATTACAACTTAAATATCGTCATTGTATCCTCTAAAAAAGACTTTTAGATTAAATTTTATAAGCCCATATTTTTAGCAATAATTTTTTTCATGATTTCATTCGCACCGGCAAAAATACAATAAACAGGGATGTCACGATAGCGGCGAGCAATTTTATACTCTTCCATATACCCATATCCTCCATGAAGTTGCATACATTTTCCTGATGTTCTTTTTGCCATTTCTGTCACCCAATATTTAGCCATCGATACTTCGGTGACAATGTCTTCCCCAGCAATATGTCTCATAATCAATTGATCTACAAATGTACGTCCGAGTTGAATTTCAGTCGCAATTTCTGCAATTGTAAACTGGGTATTTTGAAATTTACTAATTTTTTTCCCAAATGCTTCACGTTCTTTTATATAATCAATCGTTAATTGTAGCATATCTTCAGCTGCTACTTGGGCGGTGATCGCTGTTAAAATTCGCTCCTGTTGTAATTTTTGCATTAAGTAAGTAAAGCCTTTCCCCTCTTCTCCTAGTAAATTCTCAGCAGGAACAATAACATTATCAAAGAATAGTTCCGCCGTATCCGATGATCGCAATCCAACTTTATCTAGTTTTCTTGCTACTGAGAAACCTGGACTATTTTTCTCAACGATAAGTAAGCTAACTCCTTTATGTACAGGGACTGCTTGTGGATCCGTCTTACAAGCTACTATAAAAACATCTGCTTGCGTTCCATTTGTAATAAACGTTTTTGATCCATTTAAAATATAATGGTCATCTTGTTTAATCGCTGTTGTTTTCATACTAGATAGATCAGAGCCGGCTCCTGGTTCTGTCATCGCTACCGCAGAAATCATTTCTGCGGTTAAAAATTTCGGTAGATACTTTTTCTTTTGATGCTCTGTACCAAACGAACTAATATATGGAGCAATAACATCACAGTGTGTCGGGAAACCGGTCATTCCAGAACCAATTCGTTCAAATTCCTCAGCTAAAATGGCAGAAAAGCCAAAATCTACACCAAGCCCTCCATATTCTTCATCAAACCACTGGCATAAAAATCCGTTGTCGCCAACCTTTTTCCAAAATTCCCTTGGTACCCGTCCCTCTTTTTCCCATTCTTCAAAATACGGTTCTGCTTCTTTTTGCAGAAACTTCCGTAATGACTTTTGAAACAGGGCATGTTCTTCTGTAAAAAAAGGTCGCTTTGTATTGGCTGCAAATGATGTCGCTAAAGACATTTAATTACCTCCATTTATAATTTTATACTAATTTAAACTCTTACTGGTGCTAAACCTAGCTTCTTAGCAATCATTTTTCTCAGCTCAACTTTAAGTATTTTTCCAGAACTTGTAGAAGGAAAATCATCTAGTAATTCGAGATACTCAGGAAGTTTTTGCTTAGCTAATTGCTTCCCCTTTAAGTAGTCAACCATTTCTTCAAATGAAAAATCCTTGTTTTTTACTACTTTTACATAAGCGCAAGCCTTCTCACCAAGTACAGGGTCAGGCATAGCAACTATAGCTACTTGTTCTACTGCTTCATGCTGATATAGAAGATCTTCAATTTCTTTTGTAGAAATATTTTCACCACCACGAATTATGATATCTTTTTTTCTACCCGTAATAACTAAATACCTACCTTCTTCAAGACGTCCTAAGTCTCCTGTGTAAAAGTAACCTTGTTCATCAAAGGCAGCTTTATTCAACTCAAGATCTTTATATCCGATAAATACTTCTGGGCCTTTAACAGCTATCTCTCCTTCTTGGCCAAATGACACTTCATTTCGATCAAAATCAACAATTTTAACGTCATATCCTGGAACAATTTTTCCGTCTGTTTCTGCTGTCATTTCAGGTGAATCACTGGGACTGCCTAATGAAATCGTCGGACATTCTGTTGAACCATATGTTCTAACAGCTCTGATACCAGCCTTAGGTGCTTTTTTTATCAGCTCTGGAGGAATATAAGCACCCCCACATACAAAATTTTTCATACACGTTAAGTCATATCTTTGTGAAACATCCGATTCTACTAACCACTGTAAAAACGGTGTGGCACTAACCATAAAGCTACAACGTTCTCTACTAATAATTTCGGCTGCTTTTTCGGCGTCCCAGAAATCCATATATGCTACTTTAGCCCCTAGAATAACAGGGAGTTCGAGTGCAGATAATCCTGATATATGTGTAATAGGTGAAGGCATAAATACTGCTGTGTCAGAAGTTAGATTGAAATTTTTTATAAACATTTCATATTCGCGAAGTAAAGTGTTGTTCGTATGTTGAACTCCTTTTGGATTAGAGGTAGTTCCTGAAGTATAGCAAATTAAGCAAACCTCATTTGGATTAACTGTAAATTCATTTAATGCTTTTTTGACACTGGAATTTTGACCTAATTCTATTATTTCATGAAGTGTCATCATTCCCTCAGTAGCTGTTTCACCAACAACAATAATATGCTGTAATGTTGGTACATCCTTTTTCACATTATTTAACATCACCATATAATCATGATTTCTAAATTGTTCTGGAATAACAATCGCTGTTGCCTGTGTTTCATTTAGAATAAAAGTGAGCTCTTTTTCTCGGTAAATAGGGACGACAGGACAAGCGACTGCCCCCATTATTCGTAGTGCATTATGAATTGCATGTCCTTCTACCCAATTCGGTAATTGATAGGCAACTACATCATTTGATTGGATACCTAGTGACAAAAAACCATTAACAATATTTGTAACTAATTCTGCTAATTCACTAAATGTTACTTGTTTATATGGATCTACGACCGCTGTTTTGTTCGGAAATCTCGTAACCGCTTTCAAAAAATAGTTTCCTAATGTTTCATCGTTCCAGTATTCTTGTTGAAGGTATTCATTATAAAGTGCTTCAGTCATTCTTGAATTCACGTTTTTCCTCCTTTGAATACAAACTTGATCTCTAAACATTTATCCTCTAAAATTCCTTGTGTTTTAATGGTAACCTTTTAATAAAATGAAATATTAATCTGTTTTCAATTAAATATTATTATAAATAGTTTGAATTGTCAATTAATTTTTGAATGCACTTTTAATAATTTACTCAGATTTAATAGTAGCAATCCTTAGTTTATTCAAAGACATAAGTTCATCAATGAATTCATCACTAATTTCATAGAACATATGCTTGACTAATTCTCTAAAAACCTCCTCCTTAGAATGAAAATACGTAGTTCCTGCTTACTTAACTCGAAACATGAATCACCTTTCGATTTTCAGATTATAAAATATAAAATGAATCATCAATTAATTTCGAATATTTTTTAATGTGGCAAGCTCAAAATAACACAATTTCTCAACAAGTATCGAAATAATTTTTTTTGGGGGAAAAACCAAAGTCCCTTCTTGGAACCTTGGCATCTAAAGTAAGCCTAATTCGTTTCTCTTATTTTTCTCTATCCTTTTTTTCTGCAGCTTCAGCTTCTGCCAATTTTGCCACTAAAATATGTTGCGGCATATGCATAATTTGTTCTAATGGTACATTTAACTTTTCGGCTAATTTTTGTGCAGTTTCTGCTGAAATTTGTAATGGTTTCATCGTAGCACCTCCAGAAGTATGTCTGTAAATAAATTATACCAAATTACACTATAATGAACAGTTATAATGTTTCTAGTAAACTACAACACGGGACCAACTTTACAATAATTTTTCCCTTACTAAAGAAATTCAAGGAAGTCTAAACTAAATATTTTGTACCTACTCCTATATACCCGTGGTAAACGCCCATTTAATCGTCATTCCATACAAGTCTAGCTCACTTTTGGCCTTGCTACATAATATATATTAACCGTGCAAGGAAGGTGGTGTTACTATGAGTTACTACGGTGGATATGGTTGTGGTTATGGCTATGGTCCAGTAGCTGGTGCTTACTGTCCTGGTACTGGCTTTGCGTTAATCGTTGTTTTGTTCATCCTTCTCATCATTGTAGGTACCGCTTTTTGTAAGTAATGAAAAAATCGAGCTCCTCTATGGTCCAGTACAAATAACATTTCCTCCTTTAATAGAGCGTCCTGACCAGACGCTCTTTGTATGTTTTGGGAGTTGCAATAATATGTAACACTACGTTTCTAAAATGACCAAATGTTGCAAGAAGTAAAAATATAATAATCTATACCTAAGCTTAGTCGAGATATAAATCAGGGATAGACTGATATATCTGCGATTAGACTGATATATTCAGAGTTAGACCGATATTTCTGCGATTAGACTGATATATTCAGAGTTAGACCGATATTTCTGCGATTAGACTGATATATTCAGAGTTAGACCGATATTTCTGCGATTAGACCAATATCCTAAAATGAGCTCCCTTTATATCCTAGCAAACTAGTTTGCATTCGCTCAAAACTGCATTAAATTCCAGTGAAATGAACTTCATAGCGGCATCTTATTTCTGAAAAAACAAAAAACTAGGAAAATCGTATTCGAATCCCTAGTTTTTTTCGTTTTATACTCTTATTAGGCTAGGTTTACTTCGTTACAGCTGCAGATACATATTCATCAACTGCAGTTGCAACTTCACGGCCTTCGTTAATCGCCCAAACAATAAGACTTTGTCCTCTTCGTGCATCTCCTGCGGCGAATACGCCATCAACATTTGTTTTATAATCGCCGTAAGCAGCATCGATTTTGTTATTTTTTGTTTCCACACCGAATTGTTCTAACAGTGGTTGTTCGGTTCCTTCAAATCCGATCGCAATGAAAACATGCTGTACTGGCCAAACTTTTTCTGTGCCAGGAATTTCTTCAAAGTAATAATTTCCGTTTTCATCTTTTAGTTTTTCCATTTGAATTGTGTGAAGTTCTTTCACATTACCGTTTTCATCAGCAACAATTTTTTTCGTTTGGATCGAATACTGACGTGGATCATCACCGAATTTAGCTGCTGCTTCCTCATACGCATACTCTAAAGTAAATACGTTCGGGTATGCAGGCCACATATTGTCTGATGTACGCTTCTCTGGTAACCTTGGATGCTTACCAAATTGAACAACACTGCGGCAATTTTGACGAAGTGCAGTTGCAACACAGTCTGCTCCTGTGTCCCCTCCCCCGATAACGATAACATCTTTATCTTTCGTATCAATGAATTTACCATCTGTAAAATTCGAATCTAGTAAGCTCTTTGTTACGTCTGTTAGGTAGTCCATTGCAAAGTGAATACCATTTGCTTCTCTGCCTTCAATGACTAAGTCACGTTGTTTTTGCGCACCTGTACAAAGAATGACCGAATCGTTTTGGGCACGAAGCTCTTCTGCTGTAATGTCTTTTCCTACTTCTGTATTCGTAATGAAGTCGATGCCTTCTTGAGTTAATAATTGAATACGGCGCTCAACAACTTCTTTTTCAAGCTTCATATTTGGAATACCATAAGTGAGTAATCCACCTGGACGATCCGCACGTTCATATACAGTGACGGAGTGTCCTTTTTGATTTAGCATGTCTGCAGCCGCTAACCCTGCTGGACCTGAGCCAACAATAGCTATCTTTTTACCTGTACGTTTTTCTGGAATGCGCGGAGTAATCCACCCATTTTCAAAGCCTTTATCAATGATCGTGCGCTCAATATTTTTAATTGAAACGGCTGGATCAGAAATTGCCACTGTACAGGACCCTTCACATGGTGCTGGACACACTCTCCCTGTAAATTCAGGAAAGTTGTTTGTCATTAATAATCGATCTAATGCTTCTTTCCATCGCCCGCGGTAAACTAAATCATTCCATTCTGGAATTAAGTTATGGATGGGGCAACCTGTTGTTACCCCTTGTAATTCCGTTCCCATATGACAGAAAGGAGTTCCGCAGTCCATGCACCGCGCCCCTTGCTGACTTAACATTTCATCAGAAAAAATCGAGGAATACTCTTTCCAATCATTTAAGCGTGTGACTGGATTTTTTTCTTTCGGTTTTTGGCGTGAATATTCCATAAATCCTGTTGCTTTTCCCATGTCTCCCTCTCCTTTCCTACTGAACGACTACTTCTAATTTTTTTGCAGGTGCTTTTTCTTTTTTCCCTTGTGAGGCGTTTTCCTGAAATGCAGACATTACTGCTTGATTTTCTGTTAAGCCCGCTTGTTTTTGTTCCTCAATGCTGTCCATCATTCGCTTGTAGTCTTTCGGAATGACTTTGACAAATTTTCTAACGAACTGATCCCAGTTTTCAAGAATTTCATTCGCTTTACTACTTCCTGTGTATCCTAAATGCTTCGAAATCATTTCACGGACTTCATTCACGTCTTCTGCAGCAGTTAACCCCTCAAATTCAATCATTTCTTGGTTACATACTGTTTTAAACATATCAGCATCATCAGCTAGAACGTAAGCAATTCCACCTGACATACCCGCTCCAAAGTTTTTACCAACATTACCTAAGATGACAACGCGGCCACCTGTCATATATTCACAGCCATGATCACCAATACCTTCAACAACAACGTGTACACCACTGTTACGTACTGCAAAACGCTCTCCCGCTTGACCGTTAATATATGCTTCTCCACTCGTTCCACCGATAAATGCGACATTACCCGCAATCACATTGTCCGATTCTTTAAATGTCGATTGTGCAGGAGCTTTTACAATTAACTTACCGCCAGATAAACCTTTGCCGATATAGTCATTCACGTCACCTGTTAAGTGCATTGTCATTCCTCGTGGTACGAAGGCACCAAAACTTTGACCAGCAGATCCAGTAAACCTTAGAGTGATTGTATCTTCAGCCAGGCCTTCTTCACCGTAAAGCTTCGAAATTTCACTTCCGACAATTGTACCCACAACACGCTGAACATTTGTAATCGGGAATGTAACATCAACTGGCTTTTTATTTTCTATCGCTGCTTGAACAGCTGGAAGTATTTCTTGAATATCTAATGATTGATCAATTTTATGATTTTGTGCTTTTTGACGAATACGTACGCCTTCTGGTTGATATAAAAGCGTTGATAAGTCTAGGTGTTTCGCTTTCCAATGCGCTTTCGCACGTTCGCTTACTTCTAATACATCTGTTCGACCAACCATTTCATCCATTGTTTTAAAGCCAAGCTCAGCCATTAATTCACGAACTTCCTCAGCCACAAAACGCATATAGTTCACGATATGATCTGGATCACCTGTAAATTTATCTCGAAGCTCAGGATTTTGTGTAGCCACACCGACTGGGCATGTATCTAAGTGACAAGCACGCATCATTACACAACCTAAAACAACAAGTGGTGCAGTTGCAAAAGCATATTCTTCTGCTCCAAGGATTGCTGCCATAACTACATCTTTACCTGTCATCAACTTTCCGTCAGTTTCTAATACCACCCGATCGCGTAATCCATTAAGCATTAACGTTTGATGTGCTTCAGCAAGTCCAAGCTCCCAAGGTAAACCTGTGTGCTTAATACTCGTTTTCGGAGAAGCACCCGTTCCACCGTCGTATCCACTAATGACGATTACGTCTGCAGCACCTTTGGCAACACCCGCTGCAATCGTTCCGACACCTGCTTTAGATACCAGCTTCACGCTAATACGTGCATCACGATTAGCATTTTTCAAGTCGTGAATTAACTGTGCTAAATCTTCAATTGAGTAAATATCATGATGTGGAGGAGGTGAAATTAACCCTACACCTGGTGTTGAGCCACGAACTTCAGCCACCCATGGGTACACCTTGTTTCCTGGTAGCTGTCCACCTTCACCTGGTTTCGCTCCTTGTGCCATTTTAATTTGCAATTCATCAGCATTGACTAAATAATGACTTTTGACACCAAATCGACCTGATGCAATTTGTTTAATCGCACTACGACGGTTCTCACCGTTTTTATCGACAGTATAACGGCTTGAATCTTCTCCACCTTCACCGCTATTACTTTTTCCACCAATCCGGTTCATCGCAATCGCTAACGTTTCATGAGCTTCTTTACTTAATGAACCAAATGACATTGCTCCTGTTTTAAAACGACGTACAATCGAGTCTACCGATTCTACTTCGTCAATCGGTAAAGATTTCCGGTTTGGATCGAAAGCAAATAAATTACGGAGGAAGCCGATTCTTTCTTCGTTAGCCATATGAGAATACTTTTTATATAAGCTGTAATCGCCTTTACGACAAGCCCACTGGAGTGTATGGATCGTATGTGGATTAAACGCGTGAAACTCTCCATCTTTTCTCCACTGGAAATCACTTCCTGATTCTAATATTTGTTCAATTGAATCAGCATATGCTTTTTCATGACGTACAACTGCTTCTTTAGCAATGGTTTCTAAGTCAACACCACCGATTTGTGAAGCTGTCCCTGTAAAGTAACGATTAATTACATCCGTTCCGATACCAACTGCTTCAAAAATTTGCGCTCCACGGTAACTTTGAACTGTTGAAATCCCCATTTTGGACATAACTTTTACGACACCTTCTGTCACGCCCTTAATGTACTTACTTATTGCTTCTTCATAGCTTACTGATAAGCTACCATTTTCTACAGCTTTTTTATAAGTTGCAAAAGTTAGGTAAGGATTAATCGCATCAACACCATAACCGATTAATGCCGCAAAATGATGAACTTCTCTAACCTCACCAGATTCTACGATTAAACTCACTTTTGTACGTAGTCCTTGACGAACAAGATAATGGTGTAAAGCACTTCCTGCTAATAATGTAGGCATAGCGATTTTCTCTTTATTCATACCACGGTCAGATAAGATTAATAGACTTATCCCATCTTGGATTGCCTTTTCTGCTTCTTTAAAAATCCCCTCAAGTGCACATTCTAAATCTGTTGAGAATAGTGTTTCGATTGTTGCACTTTTGAATTTTGTGTCTATATTTTCTTTTAGTAGTGCTAGTTGTCCATTTGTTAAAACTGGTGTTTCTAGCTGAATACGATGACAGCTTTCTTGATTTGGATGAAGGATATTGCCTTCTGCTCCTAAATAAGAAACCGTCGCTGTTACGAGTTGCTCACGAATTGAGTCAATAGGCGGATTCGTTACTTGCGCAAACGTTTGTTTAAAATAATTAAATAATGATTGCGGACGGTCTGATAATACTGCGAGTGGACTGTCATTCCCCATTGACCCGATTGGATCTTTTCCTTCTTTAATAATAGAAATTAAGTACTTTTCTACATCTTCATACGTATAACCAAATGCTTTTTGGCGCACTAGTAAGTCATTGACTGGATGTTCATTCAAATCACTCTTATCTTCTAATTTTACAAGCTGTTCATCCAACCATTTTTGATATGGTTCAGCATTGGCCATCTCCGCTTTGATTTCCTCATCTGAAATAATGCGTCCTTCCTCTAGATCAATAAGAAGCATTTTTCCAGGACTTAATCGATCTTTATATACGACATTTTCTGGTTCAACATCAATGACACCAACTTCTGATGAGAAAATAATATAATCGTCATTTGTCACATAATATCTAGCAGGACGAAGACCATTACGATCTAAAATCGCTCCGATTTGCTTACCATTTGTAAACGAGATCGCTGTTGGACCATCCCACGGTTCCATAAGACAGCTATGATACTCATAAAAAGCTTTCTTTTCTTTTGACATATGAGGGTTTTCTGTCCATGGTTCAGGAATTAGCATCATCGCTGCATGCGCTGGTTTACGCCCAGACAGCACAAAAAATTCAAGCGCATTGTCAAGGATCGATGAGTCACTTCCATCTGTATCCAAGATCGGAAGTACTTTCGGTAAGTCGTCTCCAAAAGCTTCTGATATGAATTGTTGTTCACGAGCTTTCATCCAGTTTACATTACCCTGTAATGTATTGATCTCCCCATTGTGAATAAGATATCTGTTCGGATGCGCTCTTTCCCAGCTCGGAAATGTATTCGTACTAAAGCGTGAATGTACTAATGCAAAAGCAGAAACAAATGCTTCATCTTGTAGATCTAGATAAAATGCATCCACTTGCTCAGGTGTTAACAAGCCTTTGTATACAATCGTTTGACTTGAAAGACTGGCAAAATAAAAACGCGAATCTTGTTCTTTTGCAAAACGTTCGGCTTGTTTCCGAATAACATATAATTTTCTTTCGAAAGCTAAGTCATCTTGGACATCGTTATTTGCACCAATAAACACTTGGCGAATTGTTGGACAGGTTGCTTTGCCGCCTTCACCAAGTTGCTCTTTATCAACAGGAACATTTCTCCACCCTAACAGCGTCTGTCCCTCTTCTTCTATTAATTTATTTAAACGTGCTTCAATTTCGCTCCGTTCATTTTCGTCATTTGAGAAAAATAGCATCCCAACCCCGTACCGTCCTTTTTCAGGCAAGTTCATTTCTGGGGATACCTTCTTGAAAAACGCATCTGGAACCTGTACCATTAAACCTGCGCCATCTCCTGTTAGGGGGTCACTTCCTTGACCTCCTCGATGATCTAACTGGCATAACATTCCTAGCCCTTTTTTTACAATATCATGTGTAGCTATTCCTTTTATATGAGCGTATAAGCCAATCCCGCACGCGTCATGTTCAAACTCTGGCCGATAAAGACCTTGTGCTTTTGGCATTTGATTATATGTCATGTTTTCTCCCCCTTTTGTTTATTTCACGAAAGATTTCTTGTATAGTATTATTTTAGGTTTTCAAATCGATATAAACAATATATGATTTAGATAGAAACGATCTCGAATCAATATGTATAGATGGAGAGGATATCGATGGAGTTACGTCAATTGCGTTATTTTATTGAAGTTGCGGAGCGAGAGCACTTCACCGAGGCAGCAGAACACCTACATGTCGCCCAATCTGCCATTAGTTTGCAAATTTCTAAACTCGAAGGAGAATTAGGAGTAACGTTATTTGAACGAACAGGTCGAAACATTAAATTAACACCGATTGGAAAAACATTTTTAATCCATACAAAAAAAGCCATTAAAGCAATCGATTATGCCAAGCAAAAAGTTGATGAGTATTTGGACCCTGAAAAAGGGACCATTAAAATCGGTTATCCAACAAGTTTAGCGAACCATTTACTTCCAACGGTTATTTCTGCTTTTAAAGCAAATAATCCGGATGTTTCTTATCATTTAAAACAAGGCTCCTATGCTTTATTACTTGAATCTGTAAAAAATGGGGAAATCGATTTAGCTTTCCTTGGCCCAGTCCCAACCGATGATCCTGACCTTTATTCTGATATTTTATTTTCTGAAGGGATTTCCTTAATCGTACCTGCTAATCATCCCCTTTCTGATCATAAAAATGTTCATCTTAGTGATCTACAATCTGACGACTTCATCTTGTATCCTAAAGGGTATATTTTACATGAAATTGCTGTAGATGCCTGCAAAAGGGCAGGCTTTGTACCTACTATAACAGCAGAAGGGGAAGATATGGATGCGATCAAAGGACTTGTCTCAGCAGGTATTGGTGTAAGCCTCCTACCTGATGGAACATTTTATGATAGAGAATCACGTTTAACAGTAAAAATCCCTATTTCTTCACCAGAAGTAAAGCGGACAGTAGGTGTTATTACACCAAAAAACCGTGATCTCGCTCCTACTGAAAAGGTATTTTATGAATTCGTTAAACAGTTTTTCTCACGGTTGGATAAGTTTCAATAAATCGTAGAGGAAAAGTGTGGCTAAAAAAATAAAATTATTAACTCGTCTATTAACGCCCCAAGTGAAAGTAAAGCACTTGGTTTTTTCCTTGACCATTGTGTGTGTATTCTATAATATATGTAATCGAACTAAAGCTGTATTTTCCCCTTTTTAGTGCATGTGTGCATGACATCTACCATTACTGTCTAGCATAACTAAAAAGTAGAGTAGCTACTATGTTTATCTAAGCGCTTGAAATCCAAAGTTCCTTCTTGCATAAGCAGATCCCGAACTTCTTGTGGAACAGTTGTTTTCATCCTTGTTTCTTTATTTACTGTTGCAAGCACGACTTGTGAAGATGCAATATGTTCGTTATGATCTCCTACGACTTTTTGCTGCAGTACAAAGCTTGTATTTCCTACTCTATCAATCCAAGTACGAATGATCATTTTTTCTTGGTTAAATACTTCTTTTTTAAAATCAGTACTTATATGGACTACAAGTGCTTCAACACCTATTGCAATACAATATTCATACCAACAATAGCGTGCGTCATCCAAATAACCGAGAAGTTCAACATTACTCAAATGACTACGTTTTGTCTCAACAATAAGTTGGAATTCAGTATATGTCACCATATTTACCTCCATTAATTCGATAGCTGCAACACCCATATTTTTATGAAAGTTAATAAATGCATCAAGGAACATGGGACTTAAGCTAACCAACTTTTCAATTTATACGATTTCGATTACATTTAAATTTAGGTTACTATTATTATCGTCCTACTTCTTTGAACAATGAGTAAATTAACAGAACAATTGAAATATAACACACTTTCTATTTAATTAATAGAAGAATCTGATAAAGGATACGCTAGATCTTTTAGCATTTATACAATACTATAAATTTAATTGTTTATAAGCCAAGTTAACAATAATCAACAAAAATCGCATAGGACGATAAGATCCCATGCGATTTTGCTGTTCATCTAATTGTTATCTTCATTTGGAATATTAACCGGCAATATAATTTTTCACCCTCATAACCGAACGGGTTAAAAAATTTGTATTTCTTTTTTTGATACAGCCATCGACTCGTTTATCTTCCTTCTAATGACCCAGCCGAAATTAATGAAGCTTTTCCCGTTGTGCCATAACAGCAGCTTGTCTTTGTTGTACTTTGGCTTGAGCCGCTTGTACATCTTGTTGCTCCATCTTTACTTGTTCTTTTGCTTGATACAGCTGCATTTCCGCTTGTTGGAGCTGCTTTTTTTCATTGAGTAATGTTTGTTCCGCTTGATTCATCTCAAGCTGTGCCTGCTGAAACTGCTGGTGTACTTGTTGATTTTGCACCTGTTGCTCCTGTTGCTGTTGTTGGTCCATATTCCGTTCCTCCGCATGAATAATATTAGGTACTCTAAAATCCCAATGATTAGCTTGCACCTAATACCGTTTTCTATACTTTAAACGTAGGGTACCGTTAAAGTGGAATTTTTATAGTAATCATTTCCTCTATTACCAGAAAAAGAATATTGCCCCTTACTTTTCACTAATTTCATCTATATTTTAATCAAACAGACTCATATGTTCGGTTTCACCTAGTCTTTCAACAACAGTTGGTTCGTGATCTTGGAAGTAAGCGTGATGTAACATCTTTGACTTCGTCATCACTTTTTTCGTACCATTTGATGTTGGCCGTAATCGGCAGCTGTAAATAATCGGAAAGTAATCTTGTAAAAATTTCCCTTCAGCATGGGCTGTGAGTGCAATAATTTGAAAACCTAATTGATCAGCAACAAAAAATACTGGACTTAAAACGTGGTCACTTGATGCCTTTCCAAATGAGTTGTCTAATATGACGACGCGATGCCGCTTCATTTTCGGCTGGATATGTTGTTTTTTCTCAGCGACATAGTTAAGAATACCTAAAAATAACGTCATGTTTTTACTCCACTTTTCACCGCCTGACCAAACATTACTTTGTTCCCACGAGTAAGAACGTGTCGTCACTTTTTTGTCATTCGTCACTTTACGGCAGGTTACTTTCATGCCTTCGTTGTTCATGACGATTTGCAGAAGTTGCTTCGACTGCAGCCACATTTCAATCTCTTTACGGACCTTTCCATCATCTTGTATCCCTTGTTCATTTAAGAACCGTTCATTCTCTAGTTGCTCTAGGATCCATTCAATATGATCACGAATTCGAGCTTTCCCTTCTTCTTCTTTCCACTCAGGAATGGAGAACGTGAAAATTTGCTTCCAATCGTCTAGTACTTTCACCTTCGTCTTCTTTGGAATTTGTCTCATTTCTTCAACCACATTCACGAGGTGTGAGTGGATGTTACTAATAAACGCCTGAAGCTCTGCGTCTTTTTGCCGGATATGTTCATTCGCATAGTTCGTTGCGCGTTCCACACTCACTAGCATATTCTTTCTAAACTCTAAAATATCTTCATACGTTACTTTATGTTCAATACCATTTAATGCCATATTCCGCATTTTAACGTCTGAAATATGTTCTTGGCAAAATTCCCTAAATGTACGTTTTGCCACATCAACATCATTTTTTTCTTGATCACCATTCTCTTTGTTGATCTTTAGTCGCTCCGTAACATCCATAACAAACTGTTTTCTGTTATAGTGAAAATCACGTTGTTCATCTGATGTTAACTTATAGGCTGCGATATGTGGTGCTTGAAACTTATGCCCTTCAATAAAACGTTCTAATAGCCGTTCTGCTTCTATAATCGCTTCAAATTGCAATTCTATTCTAGTACGTTCTTGTAGCAAATAGTCTTTTTTACTCTTTAACTTTTGCTTTTCATCCTTCAATCGTTCAACGATTTCAGTTGCAGCTTCCTCAAAGATAACGATCGAATGACCGGAATAATCCTTCTCAAATTGCTCAACCTTTGAAATCCACTTTCCTTTTTGCTCGTCTTTTTTTGCTGATTTCTTCTGGACATCGTCGGATTGTTGTTGCAGCCGCTTACGAGAGGATTGAAGTTTATTTCGATGTGTTGCTAATAAAGCATGACCATCTGCAGGGAAATCTTTGTTTTCATTTAACTGATCAAATTCTTTACGAAGTTCCTCCATTCTCTTTTCTTTATCTTCTAGTAATTGACGTTGGCTGTCTCGTTTCGTTTCGAGTTCTACTAACGATTCACTCATTTTCCGTATTTCCAACTCAAGACGTTGAATTTTATCTTTGATGACCCCCTTGCTATCGTTCGTAAAAATTGGTGTGAGTTGTCTTACAGCAAAATAATCATCATCTTTTTTAATAACCATTAATTCTAATTCCAACTGCTGAATTCGTTCGTTTATTTCTTCTTGATGTTGGTTCCTGTCATCGAGTTGTACTTTATTAGCTTTTAAGCTTTTTTCAAGTTCTTCAAGTTGTTTTTCAATAATAATTTTTTGTTTCTTTAATCCCTTTAAGTCTGCGTCTAATTGTTGATAAAGGTTCCCTTTATCGATCCGTGCTTCAAGTGACTGTTTTTCTTCACGATCATCAATTGCTTTTTTCTGATTTTCATTTTGCTTGATTTCGATTTCTACTTGTCGCTGTTTTTGTTTTTTCATTAAATGTATTCGTTCATCGATTTGGATCGTTAATTTTGCAATATCTTCTTTTCGTTGTTTCACTAACTCGTATGGATAGCTTGTAAAAAATTGCATCACTGCACCCTGAACATTTTTCCACAATGTCACTTCAGATTCTTTATCTTTTCGTTGCTGTGCTTGTGCTTTAGCGATTTCAGCGATTTGTATTTTCCATTCTGTAAACGGTTCCGTTTCGGTATTAGCGCTCCAATGTTTCGGGGCGATCCAAGAATAGTGATCACTCTGATCATGAATGGCTAGCGCCTCTTCCATCGTCATCACAACGATTGGTAGCTGCAGTCGATCAGAAATATGCTCCACTTTTCGTTCGAGCTCTTGTTTCGATTTTCTTGTTGTGACTAACGCGATCGGCCATAACGGGAAAGTCTCGAGTGCTTCACGTTCAGCTTCTTCCAAATCCTGCAAATACTCGACACCAGTAATCACGTAATCCAATTGATTTTTCCAAGACAGGAGCTGTTGCTCTATATATGGATCACCGAAAAAGTTCTCTTGATTTTCATAATCATCCACATATCGAAAAGCGATGCGCTCACGTATTAAAAGTTCTTCTTTTTCAGCTTCTAGCTGCTTAATTTGCTCTTCAATCCGCTTCACAACGGTTTCTTGTTTTAAATATAAATTATCAATCGTTGCCCATTGAGGGCGGAGCATTGTTAATTGATCAATTACTTGTTGCTGATTACGCTCAGCGTCAGCTTGCTGATCCATCAGTGTCCGTTTTGTTCTTTCGAATTCTTCTTTTTCGGAGCGATACGCGTCAATTTGGTCACTAGCAGCTTTACCTTCTAGCTTTAATTGGTTTGCTTCTTGATGAAGTCGAATGATTTCCTCATCTAAAAATTGCACACGAGCGATCCATTTTTCCATTTCCTCAGCAACCTTTTCTTGGTCGGGATTGGCTAAAAGTTGTTGTTTTAAAGTGGCGAGATCATCTTCACGACTGTTCATTTTCCCAATGATTTCCGACAACTGCTTTACAATTACTCTCTCTTTTTTAGTTAGCTCTTCGGTTTGCTCTAAAAGTTCTTCGATCTGCCTTTTTATCGGCTCCAATTCATAATTCACTTCACGTTTCGTCGCTTCTATCTTTTCTATTTCAGCTTGGAAATACCCTAACAGCGTTTGCTTCGAAACAGCAAGTTCTTCCTTACTTTCTTCAATATCTACATTTCGTTCAAGCTTCGCTAACTCGCCTTCTATTTGCTGTAAAAGGTAAAGATGTTCTTGACGTTGTTCTTTTAATTCAGCAAACTTTAAAGAAAAGTATTCTTTTTCAAAGTAATCGATATCTTCTTGTAGTTGTTCTTTTAGAGTTAGTGATTGTTTGTACTCTTCAGCTAGTTGTTTATAGATGGACTCTTCGGTATGAATTTCATATGAAGCGGTTTTGATTTGGTGTAAACGCTCCTCTTCTTTGAGCTGATCTAGCTTTTGCAATAGCTCCTGTTTTTCTTCGGATGATCGTTGTTTTTCGGCTAATGTGACATTCCACGTTCCTTTAGCCCGTTCTTTTGCTTTTCCATAGTCTAGTACAGCTTGGTGAAGTTTCTCATAAATTTGCACATAGCCCTCTAACTTTGCTTGGATCCGTTCATTTTCTTCAATCGTTTCTTTCAGCTTTTTATAGTTTTTGAAGCTTGCATGCTGCTTTTCAAACATATCGGCAAACAGGTTTTCATCATGTCCCGAAATCGATCGCTCAACCGTTGGGATTAATAATCGATCAAACAATTGATTCGTTGATTTACAATCATCAAAAAACGCTTCAACACCACCTTCTGTACTATTAATTTTTATGACATTTTCCCATTCGCTTTCGATGATATGATACTGTTCTTCTAGAAAAGCCTTATATTCTTTAATCGTAGGAAATGTTCTGGCTCGGAAAGACTTTTCACGCATCGTACTATAGTAGTCTTGCATTTCACCTTTTTCTGCAGGTCGCTTTCCTTCTTTACCATCACGTACAAATGGGATTTCCTCGATACGATAAGGATCGTTAGCGTCATATTCATAGACGTATCGTAAGGAATCTAGTCCATTTTTTGTCATAAATAAAGAAACAGCCGTTGTTACATAGCGTCTCGTTTTATCACTTGTGATCCACTCGATTGCAATATGTGCAGGAGCATTTTCAAGCTGTAATGTATTTTTGATTTTCCGCGCTGCTAAATCAGCATGAGGCATAATCGCTTGAAGTGCGGTTTGAATTAAGACAGTTTTACCGCCACCATTTTCAAGAAGGATCGCTCCATTGTGACCATCGAACAAAAATGTTTCATCGTTATAACGCTTATTTCCTTCCTCATACACAATGTTCGTCAAACGTATTTTACTAATCGAAGGCATTACTCTTCCCTCCTCTCAAATCCATAAATAAATTCAAAAATTCCTTTATTGTATTCAACTTCCATAAAATAACGTTGAATAATCGTTTTCGCCTTTTCTGTTAATGTTATTTCTTCATTACCGATCTCTTGGATTAACTCTTGATCCACTAAAAATCGTTTGACCGTATCAATGAAGCTTAACCGACTAATCGTGTTACCCGTTTGCTTCTTTGCCGTTTCTTTGATATCATCCATATCCTTCCACTTTTCAGTAATTATCGTCCAATTATACGAAAATTCTTTTTCCAGCTCCTTTAAATCTTCTTCACTATGAGCTGTCAATTGATCGATTCGCTCATCAATCAATTGGATCCACTCATCAAGGCGAATAAATTGCCGTGTCGGTTCTGGACTTTGATAGGAGTCATAAAAATTACCAAAAAGAACAATCGTCGAAAAATAAAGAAGGTAAATGTCACCATTCGTTGCACCTGAACGTAAATAATTTTTCTTCAACCAATCGTTGCTTACATGAAATGGGGACAATTTTGTATGAGGAACTAAGAACACTTCTTCACTCGTCATAATAACGACACAGTCAACTTCTCTCGTAAAATTATCAAGTAGTGAGCGAATATTATCATCAGCTTTGTATTGCTGTACTTCTTCTGCACCTGCTTTGCCGTCACGGGCAAGTTTCGTATATATTTGAAAAGCCTTCATAATCTTTTGTTCAGGATAATTCATCATTTTCCTCCACATTCATGTTCATCTCTTGGATCGAATAACGGGATACACGTTGGATTACCCCATTTCCTTCTTGTATGGATAATGTTCTATTACCTAATAGAGCGAGCGCATCGCCAAGCAGCGTTTTGCTTTCGTCTTCGTCAACAATACCTGGAATAATTGGTGAACGTTGGTGAAGAATAAGCCAGAAATCGTAGAAGTACCGTTGCTCAAGCAAGTTTACCTGATCATTTTCTTCTAGAAATGCAATCAATTGTGATAGCGTCTTTCCACTCTCGTTATCCCATGCTTTTAAAAATAACTCCATTAATTCTCGATACCGAACCATCAACCATTTTCGATATTTTTCATCATTTTCTTGTTCACTTGCTTCAATAAAATGTTGTTCGACTTTTTCTTCTCGTTCCTCGGTAATATTTTGTTCGGCTAATACGGAAAATGGAGACCACTGCTTGTTTTCTTCTACCTTTAAAAACGGGTGAAGCGTTCCTTTTAACGCCTCAAACGGTAACGGTGTCGACGTAATCCGCGAGACGAGGTCTTGATCAAAATTAAATGATTGAATACCAATATAATAGAGAGATTCTTGGGCCGTAATTAATGTCGTATTTTTTAATGAATACGTTTGCTCAAGCAATCTTGAATGTTCATAGTGGACGATTTCTAGTTCTCTAATAATTTTTAAAACCAGTTCATAGCTTTTCCGTTCTTTCTGGTGCGTATCTTGTGCATAAAGACGTTCCCGCGTTTCTTTTACAAACTGACGAAGCTCTCTAAACTCTTCGTCCTCTCGCTCCAAGCGCCGATATATATCGTCGAGCAAGCTTTTATACCGTTCGAACGTTTCTTCAGACACGATGCTACGCTTTATCTCGTGTTTTAACTTGACCATCCGTTCGTCTAAGCTTTCAACATCAATACGCATCTCGTTAATTTGCCTAAGGGCTCCTTTAAATTCACCTTTGTCTAGCTGTTTTCTAAGCATCAGCTGGTTAATCGACAATTGAAATTCACTATAGAACTCTTTTGTAGCAAAGATAAGCTCTAGTCCATCTTCATCTAATGTATAAAATTGCGTGTTTGTTTTCACATCAAAATTATTGGCTTTTAAAATCGAATACTCAATGTCATCTTGGTGATTTTGTTCCCAATTATAAAACGAATAACTTCTTTTTTTCCCTGTTGTCGGTCGAAACGTCTGAATGATCGTCCGGGCAATTTTTTCATAGCCTGAATCTACGATAATATATTGTGATTTTGTAACTTCTTGTAAAAATTGAGCTAATTGCTTTACGCCCGTTTTATATTGCCTCATTAATTTTTGCTCAAAAAAGAATAGTAGTGTTAGTAAACCGAGTCCTTTCATATCGATGGGATTGTTCGCATCGTCCACTTCACGCTTTCGATCAAGTTCATAAAGCGGGTCAAATAAAGCCAGCCTTCTCATCCGATCACGAAAACCACTCGTCAGCTCAGCAACATCTAGGTTGTCCAATCCGTTTCCTTCCATATTTGTTGCAGCTCCTTCGCCTTCAAAATTTCTTGCGGAAAATATTTGCCTTCACCTAGTGTAACGTTCAATTCGCTTTGTATTTCAAGTGAAAAATAATGAAGAAAGGCATCAATTGCCTCTTTTCGACCTTTTTGATTCTCTTTTCCTGTGGCGGCTTGTTTCAGTAAGCAAGCGTGATAAAACGGGAGGGCAAGTTCCACATGTTGAACTTTCGAAAGGGAATACCAAATCGAAACCCCTTCATTGTCGACATCACCAAAATAATAAAATGAATGATTGGCCTCGACTGGGTATTGACTATTAAATTGTTCGATACTTTTAATAATTTTCTTTCCACTCCCATAGATTAACGTCGAAAAAATAGTTTCTGTTAAAACAGGTAGTAAGCCTTGGTATGTTGTTTTATTTTCAACAATCAGATGTAGTTGGTCAGGGCTTTTCATCGTTTTAGGGTTGATGGCGAACATCAATGGGTCTGCCACGGGAATAATGTTGAAGCGTTCCCAAAGGCCAATTCGTTCTAACAGTTCTTTTCCGCCCTTTTCTTCGATCCACTTTTCATCAGCAACAAGTTCAAAACTCCTTTCTGGAGCTGGTACGGCTTCTAATGAAAATGAATGCTTTTTTATGTATTGATCTATTTTTAAAAGATAGGGTAGGTCTTCTTTCCAAACGGAAGGATCCTTCGAAAAATATGTATCTAACTGAATGGCATGATCAAGTTGCGTGCGATACTTTTGAATTTCTTTATGAAGTCCTTCTACTAGTAAACTTTTATTAATACGATATTGCAAAGCTAACGAAGGATTCCGACTCGTTCTCCCTTTGGATTTCACCATTTGCAAAATCGACTGCTGTTCTAGCTCGAGCACTTCTGTGGCAAACTGATCATATGTATCTATAAATGGCATGATCAGTTGTTCTAGCTCTTGAATTGATACTGATTTTTTCGAATACGTTGCTAGTTTATTTTTAATTTGCTTCACTTTTTCACACCCTTGACATTGCTAATATTTACATCTAAGTCTACTATACTAATGGATCAATAAAAAAGGAATATATTAGGTATTGAATGAACCTACTTAAAATAGTTTAAGTAGGTTATTTTAGGGATTTGTAGTTTATGTCTCCTTCTTATGTGGTTATCTTTCAATTACTTAAAAAAATCCCTAATAAAATGCCAATCACAAACGTTAAAATACTTCCCGTAATAGAGAACATAAAGTACACCGTTGCTTTTTTCATCCGTTTTTTCCTGATAAGTTCAATCGTTTCCATACTGAAGGTGGAAAACGTCGTAAATGCACCAAAAAAGCCGATCCCAAAAAATAAATACAACGGCTCACCGTATGAAGCTATTGGGATATCACCATAAGCCAACGCAAAAAATAACCCTAATCCAAAAGATCCGATTAGATTTACGGTCAGCATCGCAATCGGGATCGGTGGTTGAGGGTGTCTTTTCATAATCGCTAACCCAAGTAAATATCGTGAAACTGCACCAAGTGCCCCTCCTAATCCTAAAATAAGCAAATTCATGACCATTGCCCCTTGTTTTCATTGTCCTTGCTCGCACTCCACTTCATACCGAACATTAAGCCCCAAAATGCAAGCGTTAACCCACCAAATAACGATACAAATAAATAAATCATTGATTCAAATATCGACATTTGCTGAAATAAAAACAAACTATCTGCGGCTAACGTTGACATCGTTGTAAACCCGCCGCAAAAGCCAACACCTACCCCTAACTTAACCCATTCACGAGTCTTTCTATTAATAATCCAACCGGTAAACAAGCCAAGTAATAAGCTTCCGACGATATTTTCAATGACTGTACCTAGCGGATACCCGACAAATAACGTGTATACATTTAATGAATATCGTAAAATCGTCCCTAATGCACCACCAACGGCAATCGCGATCAAATTTAAATAGACCAAACGAGGGTACCTCCTTCAAATCAACCTTCTTAAATGGTAAATAGCCCACTCCTAAAATATGTAGCAAATTATAAAGGAGATTATAAAAATGAGCAATTCAAGCACCCTGAACACTTATTCATACTGTTCTATTTTTTAGATTCATGGTTATCAAATTTATTCTGTATACCTTTGGCAATATCCTTTTCCAAACCAATCTATATTTCATTCCCGTAAAAATCCCAATCAAAAATTACTTACATCCACATCTCTCCAATAATCTGAATAAAATTATTTTGGATGCACAACCTATTTTTGGTAAAAGTTATGCTGTACATACAAAGGAGGTAATTTTATGAATGAGGAACAAAATCATAAACTACAAGCCGATGATACTTTAACGAATAGACAAGGCCATCCTGTCACTAATAATCAGAGTGTGCGAACGGTCGGAAACCGAGGGCCGACAACGCTAGATAATTATGATTTTCTTGAAAAAATAACGCACTTTGACCGTGAAAGAATTCCTGAACGTGTCGTTCATGCTCGCGGTGCAGGAGCCCATGGATATTTTCAGTCTTATGGAACAGTGAATGGTGAACCGATTTCCAAATACACGAGAGCAAGGGTGTTTACAAACACTGAAGTACAAACGCCTGTATTTGTCCGCTTTTCAACAGTTGTACACGGTGGACACTCTCCTGAAACTTTACGAGATCCTCGAGGGTTTGCGATTAAGTTTTACACAGAGGATGGAAATTGGGATTTGGTTGGCAACAACTTAAAAATTTTCTTTATTCGTGATCCATTAAAGTTCCCTGATATGGTTCACTCGTTTAAGCCTGACCCTGTAACGAACGTACAAGATCCAGAACGAATGTTTGATTTTTTATGTCAAACTCCTGAAGCGATGCATATGATTACCTTTTTATTTTCGCCATGGGGCATTCCAGCTAATTATCGAAATATGCAAGGTTCGGGTGTACATGCGTATAAATGGGTTAATGATGAAGGCAAAGCTGTGTTAGTCAAATACCATTGGGAACCGGTACAAGGCTTAAAAAATCTCACACAAAAAGAAGCCGACCAAATTCAAATGAAAGACTTTAACCACGCTACGCTAGACTTGTATGAAGCGATAGAGCAGGGAGATTATCCTGAATGGGAGCTCTATGTACAAATAATGGAAGACGGAGAGCATCCAGAATTGGATTTCGATCCACTTGATCCGACTAAGCTTTGGTACAAAGAGGATTTCCCATGGCATAAAGTTGGAAAAATGGTATTAAATAAAAATCCTGAAAATTACTTTGCTGAAGTCGAGCAAGCTGCATTTGGTACAGGAGTACTCGTTGACGGTCTTGATTTTTCAGATGATAAATTACTCCAAGGACGAACGTTCTCTTATTCAGATACACAACGATACCGTGTTGGTTCAAACTATTTGCAATTACCAATTAACAAACCGAAGAAACATGTTGCTTCTAATCAAGAAGGCGGACAAATGGATTTTAGAACCGAGTTTGGAAAACACCAAAACCCACACGTCAATTATGAACCTTCACTTATTGGTGGTCTAAAAGAGGCACAAAACCCTGGAAAAGAACATGAACCTTATGTAGAAGGAAATATAAAAAGAGAAAAAATTTCTCGTGAAAATAATTTTGGACAAGCCGGTGAAACGTACCGAAGATTTAGTGATTGGGAGCGAGATGAGTTAATTACAAATTTAGTCGGGGCATTATCGACTTGTCGTAGAGAAATTCAAGATCGTATGGTGGACATGCTTACTCAATGTGATAAAGACTATGGAAAAAGAATAGCTGAAGGGCTAAAAACAGCAGGAGAACAAATGGCCACGAAAATGGAAGTAGCTGTAGATCAAGCAGAGCAAATGGGCCACCCTTCCGATCCTTATTAATTTCTAAGCTCAAAATAGAAACAATATCACAACAACATTAATTAGTGCCATTCTTATACTAATTCATATAACTCCCCCTTTACTGTAGTGAAGGGGAAATTTTTACTTTGAATGTTTTATTTTCAAGTAAACACTTCTACTACTTCTTCAGTTATTTTTACTGACATCTTTAATTCATATTTTTTCTATTTTAAAATGAGTCGACAATAATTCCATGTTTTCCAAATCCCATTCAAATGTCAGAAGTGACGATTGTTTAGAATAATGAGTAAGGAGTCTCCTCCCATTTTTAATTACTGAACTCTCTGCCTCCCAAAAGGAAACACTTTTATCTTCCCCTGTACGGTTACATACAAATAACGGTAAACCTGTATCGATCGACCTTTGCTCCCATTCTCCTTCTGGTCCATGTAAACCAGGTCCCCATGATGAAGGAGCAATAATAATATCTGCACCATTGTCTTTTAATGTATCTGCAATAGTTTTTTTATAAGCATCTGCACAAATCAAAATACCGACTTGTATATTGCCTAAATCAATCGGATTTAGGGTACTTCCTGAAGTCGACCAATGATCAACTCTAGCAAACTTTCTTTGTCTACCTATTAATTTCCCTTCTGGATTTATCACAAATACAGAATTATAAAAGTTTTGATCTTTAGACCGCTCAGCATTTCCAAGAAAGACTGTTATTTTTAAAGTTTTAACTATTTTCATAAATTGAGTCAACCATTCATCCGGCTGTTCGTTAATCCATTGTGTTCCGATGATATGTTCAAATTGAAGCCCACTCACCGCTAACTCAGGTGTAATGATCCAGTCCACCTTCTTTTCCGCAGCTTTTTTAACCCCTTTTTCAATTAAGCCTTGATTATAAGCGACATCTCCAGTAATTGGTAATAAATGCAATAGCGCCACTTTAATTTTTCTCACTTTTACTTCCCCCTCATTCTCTTAGAAAGCTAATACTTATCTTAAATATTAGTATACATTATTAAAAACCAGTTCTAGTATTTTGCCTTTCACAGCTTCTTTTACTGCTTTTTATAAATGGTTGAATAAACTCAAACTACATAAGCATAATAAAATACTTCGACAAATATTGTATTAAAGAAGGAGCCGCAGGAGATAAAGGAAACACGGAGAAGCGCTAGCGAAACGATGTTGACTTATCGTACGGCGGTGAGGGAAGTCTCACTAGACGCTGGGCGCTGCAGCTAGACAAGAAAGCGGAAGGTGTCTGCTTATCGGCGACAAGCGCTGGAGGGCCAGCAATTAGTGTCTTGACTTTTAGACCCGTTTGATATACCGAAGCGACCTCGAGCCGATGACACCTGTAGCTAGACAAGAAAAGCGCAAGCGCCCGTTTAGCGGCTTATGGACTGGAGCCCTCCCGTATGAGATAAAGGAAACACGGAGAAGCGCTAGCGATCCGATGTTGACTGATATGAACGAAACTGTCAAATACGTACCCCATTTTTTTAATTTCAGCTAAATCTGGGCAACCTTAATAGGAGAAAAGCTACTTAATTTTTCTCCACTTAAACTTTACATGGAGTG